>NZ_CP054212.1:1200000-2400000 GCF_013285385.1 Paramixta manurensis
TTGGTATAAATCGGCGTGTCATAGCCTAACATTTGCCAATTGGACGGTACCACCATGTTAACTGACTCCGGCAAGTCTTCCTCAATCCAGATTTCAGGCACCGCTTCAGGCTGGTGGAAATAGCTAAAACGCCAGTTGCCATTTAACGACCTGCGGCTGGATGAGGGGGCATCGTCGCGCGCCGCATCCACTGCACGCCAACTGGCAAAAGGCGGATGTGCGTCCAGCCGGTGCATATGGGTAATTTGTGGGTTTTCATGGTCGCGGCGAGCGAGGATCTCCGCCAAAGATTGACGTGAAGCAGTAGCCATCGTTAATTACTCTTGTGTTGTTATGCGCTCACATTGGCATCACGCTGCTTACAGGTAAAGATGAGCATCAGCAATACGCGAACCCGATCCCACTTTGGCTTAGCAGACAAACGAGGTGAATAAGGCGGCCGTGATGGCGGAGGAAAATCTCTATCATTTTTATTTTCAGGATGTTAACGTCATTCTTTCACTCTCCGAGATATTCACATGAAACACCTCATTGCTGAATTGTTGCTTAAGCTCGCGGAAAAAGAGGAAGAGTCAAAACAGCTCGCGGCGTTAGTCAACGCGCTGGAAATTGTCGTGACGGGAGTGGTGGGTAATATGGAAACTCATCAGCGCGAAGCGATAGTCGCGAATATTAAACAGGCGATGCAAAAAAACGCGTTGGATGCACACCATCCGGATAAGCGGCTAGTAGAGACCTATATTGAAAAACTGCTGGGCTCCCCACTTTATTAAGCATCAGAGAAAATGGTTTATCCTGGTCCATGAAGTAAACCGAAGGAAGAGTTTTACTTCATGGTTTAAATTGAGACATGGATAAGGTTTTTATCAGTGGTTCTTCGCTGAAAATTAAACCCATGCCACAATGAATAAGTTGTACAACCACAAATAAGGAAGCGATGAGATGAAAGCCCAGCTAATGTTGGTTGTGGTGGCAGGGTTGCTGGTTGCTACGGGAGCCGGCGCGGCGGAGAAAACGCCGCAGCAACAAAAAATGACGGTCTGTAATCAGCAGGCAACCAGTCAGTCATTAAAAGGGGACGCGCGAAAAACTTTTATGAGCCAATGCTTGCGTAAAGAGAGTAATAGCGCGGGTGTCACCACCCAACAAATGAAAATGAAGACCTGTAATACCGAGGCCAGCGGTAAGGCGCTTAAAGGCGACGCACGTAAAACCTTTATGAGCCAGTGCCTGAAAAAAAGCTGATCGCTATTCCCGGGCAGGTCTCTGCCCGGGGTAGAAGTGACGCGTTACCAGAATTAACACCGCCGTTTTAGATGGTTTGGCGAGGTAGCCATGGTATTAGCCGTGCCGACTTTATTGAGAGTCGACCCCCGACGTTCCGGGTTACGTTTCGCCCGTCGAGCCTATTTCCCCCGCATTGTTGGCCTTGGTTTTGGTGCTATTTCAGTGGCTTTTTGCCTTTCGTCAATCTCGTCGTTCTGGCTGTATGTTGCGCTATTCCTCAATGGTTTTATTTGGCCGCACCTTGCCTATTTACGTTCATTGCGTGCCGCAGATCCAATGCGTCGCGAGCGTGATAATTTATTGATTGATGCGCTACTTGGCGGAGTGTGGATTGCCTTAATGGGGCTTAACGCACTGCCTTCCGTAATGATTGTGGCGATGATGGGAATGAACAATGTTTCTGCCGGCGGGGTAAAACTGTTATTGCGTGCCTACATGGGGCAACTGGTATCAATGGGTATTACGTTGTTGATCGTGCAACCGTCGATAAATTTCGCCACTTCTCCATCACAGGTTTATGTTTGTCTGCCGATGCTGCTGATTTACCCTATTTTTCTCGGCCATGTTATTTACCGTATGGCAATCAGGCTGGCGCAGCATAAACGCCAGTTAATGGAGATCAGTACCCTTGATGGGATGACTGGCGTTTATAACCGCCGCCATTGGGAACATTTATTACGTAATGAATATGATAACTGCATGCGTTATCAGCGTATGGCGACATTATTATTAATCGACATCGATCATTTCAAAATCATCAATGATACTTGGGGGCACGATACCGGTGACGAAGCGCTGCTGATTATTACCGAAGAGTTACGCCTGACGCTGCGAGCCAGCGATGTGATTGGCCGGTTTGGCGGCGATGAGTTTGCAGTCATCATGCCGGAAACGCCCTCGCAAAGCGCGATGCTGGCAATTGGACGTGTACGTAATCATTTAACCGACCGTGGGCAACTCACCCACGCCGGAATGACGTTGCACATTAGCGTCGGCATTGCGCAATTTCATCCAGAAATGCAAACCTACCGGGAGTGGCTCAAAGCGGCGGATTTAGCGCTTTATCGGGCAAAAAATAGTGGACGTGGGCGAACCGAAATCGCCGGAATCTAAGGCACACTCTGATTGCCGCCACCTTCGCACTGATCATTATTCCGGGTATGTTCTTCTAAGTTGATATTCATATTTTTTTAAACTTTAAAACGGCGGTTAAACAGCGAGTTAACTGCCATTTTTTTATTTCCCCCGCGCTACAGTCGTGCTTTCTGCCAGGCTTAACCTTACTGCTGCTAATCGTGTGGATTAGCGTTTTGCGATTCGGTAAGGAGGTAAAATGGAACGTTTTAACAATAAAGTGGTGGTTATTACCGGTGCGGGATCGGGCATGGGCGCCAGCAGCGCACAACGCTTTGCGCAAGAAGGGGCAAAGGTGGTGTTGGTCGGACGCACGCAGGCGAAGCTGGATGCAACGCTGGCACGCCTGGCGCCCGGTGACCATCTGGCAGTACAGGCCGATGTCGCGCAGCGAGAGGCGGTGCATCAGCTAGCGGAAAAGGTACTACAGCATTACGGTCAGGTTGATGTACTGGTTAATAACGCCGGCATTCATGCCCAAGGCAAAGCGCATGAAGCGTCCGATGAAACCTGGAAAAAGGTGATGTCGGTTGACCTGGATGGCGTGTTCTATTGTATTCGCGCCTTTATGCCTGCTCTGCTTAAAAGCCGCGGCAACATTATTAATATCTCTTCCGTTTCTGGGTTGGGCGGCGACTGGGGAATGAGTATTTATAACGCGGCAAAAGGTGCAATAACTAACTTTACGCGTTCACTAGCCATGGATTACGGCGCGGATGGCGTGCGGGTGAATGCAATTTGTCCCGGTTTTACCTTCACCGACATGACCAAAGATATGAAACAAAACCAAGCGGTACTGGAAAAATTCTATGATCGCATTCCGTTGGGGCGCGCAGGTGAACCGGAAGATGTTGCGGCGGCCATTGCGTTTCTCGCCAGCGATGATGCGCGCTATATCACCGGGGTGAACCTACCGGTTGACGGCGGGATCACCGCGGCGAACGGTCAGCCGCATCTCTAATAATAAAAGGAGTGATGTCGTGAACTACCAAACAGCTCTGGCGCTGCGGGATCTGCCGCAGCTAAAACCGATTAAGGCGGCGATCGGCGATACCGACGTGATGTTAATTCGTGAAGGTGACAACGTTCGTGCTTACCAGGCTACCTGCCCGCATGCTGGCGCACCGCTTGAAAACGGCGCCGTGTGTGACGGAAAATTGGTTTGCCCCTGGCATAAAGCGGTGTTTGATATTCGTAACGGCGAGATGTGTGAACCGCTGGCGTTACGTGACTTGAAACAGTACCCGGTTCGGATCGAAAACGGGCAGGTTGAGGTCAGCCCCAAAGCGATGTCTGCCTCTTCTGCTTTTGGCCAACCTGGCGAATCTCCGGTATGGGTGGTAATGGGAAGCGGCGCGGCAGGTAGTGCTGCGGCCTGGACGCTCAGGCGTGAAGGTTTTCGCGGCAAACTGGTGTTAATCGATCGCGAACCAGAAGCGCCTTACGATCGTACTGCGTTAACCAAATTTGTCCCGGCCGGCAAAATGGCGATTAGCGACGTCCCGGCCATTCTTGGCGAGGATTTTTTGCCCTACACGCAACCGATGCACGGCGATGTTGAGCGCTTAGATAGCGGTGAGCAACAGCTCCATTTTGCCGATGGCGCCTGCTTGCATTATGACAAGCTATTGATCGCCAGCGGCGGGGTTCCGCAGCGGCCTGAGATTGAGGGCAACGCGCTGTTTGGCGTTCACGTATTACGCAGTATTGAGCAAGCGGACACCTTGCTACAAGAGGTAGATAAAACCCAAAAACTGGTGATTATCGGTAATAGTTTTATTGGCATGGAGTTGGCGTCAGCGCTGCGTAATAAAGACATTGAGGTGCAGGTCATTGCCCGTTCGACACTGCCGTTTAAACAACAGTTTGGCGCAGAAATTGCGCATTTCTTTCGGCGCTTACATGAAGAAAACGGCGTGCGCTTTATTGAAGGCGAACCCGCCGCACTGGAAGGTGAAGGGCAGGTGAGTGGGGTGCGTCTGACCTCCGGTAAGCTCATTCCCGCCGAGGTGGTATTGTTTGCTACCGGCGTCGCGCCCGCGACCGGGTTTATTCATGATATTCCATTGCTTGATGATGGTAGCCTGGAGGCCGATACGTTTTTGCAAGTGGCGGAAAATGTCTGGGCAGCGGGTGATAATGTGACCTGGCCTGGCGACACACAGCCGTTGCGTATTGAACACTATCGGGTTGCGCATCAGTTGGGGCGCGTGGCGGCGAAAAATATGTTGGGTAAGCAAGAGCCGTTTGATCGGGTGCCCTTTTTCTGGACGGCGCAATTCGGTACACGTTACGAATATTTAGGACATGCGGAAGAGTGGGACGCCTGGCAACTGTTTGGCTCGTTACAGGACAAAAAATTTATCGCGGTGTATGGCTACCAGGATAAGTTGGCCGCGGTGTTCACCTGCGGTTTATATACGTTGAGCGCTGAACTGCTCCAGCGCATGCAGCAGCCGATGGATATGCGGGAAGCCGTTGAGTGGATCACCCAGCGGCTATAGATCCCGAGGGTAAATCGGGCGAGATAACCTCGCCCGGCCCCTTACTTTTTACTGAGCGCTTCGGATTTTGCCATGCATTTTTGCATCGCCTCAATCACTGCCGAGCGGAATCCGTTCGCTTCCAGTGTTCTCACCGCTTCAATAGTGGTGCCGCCGGGTGAGCACACCATGTCTTTTAATTCGCCGGGATGTTTACCGGTTTCCAGCACCATTTGCGCTGACCCTTTCACCGCCTGCGCGGCGAATTGATAGGCTTGCGCCCGCGGCATTCCGCCCAGCACTGCCGCATCCGCCATCGCCTCAATAAACATAAAGACATAAGCTGGTGCCGAGCCGCTGACGCCCACCACCGAATGGATCAAGTATTCAGCCACCACCGCCGCTTTGCCGAAGCTGTTAAAGATGGCCAACACATCGTCAGTTTCTTGCTGAGTCACCAGCACGTTCGGTGTAATTGAGGTCATTCCCTGGTTAACCAGCGCTGGCGTGTTCGGCATAACGCGGATAATTTTACGGTCATGCCCTAAGACACTTGCCAGCGCATCTAATGTGACGCCTGCGGCAATAGAAACCACCAACGTCTCTTTATTAAGGCTGCTTGCGACGTCTTTTAACACTTTTAGAATGACATTAGGTTTTACCGCGCCAAACAGAATATCCGCTTGTTTCGCCACTTCGTCAGCACTTTGAGCAGGCGTAATGCCATACTGCTCGGCCATTAACCGATTGGTTTCCGCTTTATGGTCGAAAACCCAAATATTTTCCGCTGTGATCAGGCCGCCAGCCACCAGGCCGCCGATGATGGCTTTAGACATGTTGCCGCAGCCGATAAACCCTATCTTTTTTTCCAGCATCGTTTTTCCTTCCTGCATTACGCGTTTTCATTGCCGACTAGCTTACGACATTCTCTCGCTTAATCCAGCTTCGGCTAAGCTTAGATTCAGCGGAGGAGTGGTAAATGGATAATAAACAGCGTGATGAAGAAGAGAGCCGGAACTATCCGGTGTCGGAAAATATGCGCTGGCAACGCATTGAGTGGCGCATTCAGCGCGTCGGTTACGTGGTTTTGTTCGCCATTGTCATTGGCGGCGCTTGCGGGTTGATTTCAAAAGGTTTTTTAAGCGACCAACGGGCGGTATCGGCAGATAAGCGTTTACAAATCGATTATGAGCGTTTCGGACGGCAGCAGAGCGATATGTCGATGACTATCCGCCTCAGTGAGCTACGTGAACCGCAGTTTAGCATCACATTAAGCGGCGAGGGCGTGGACGATTTAGAGATTGATAGCCTGCAACCGCAGCCGCAGCACGCCTTCAGCGGGTCGCATTCTCTGACGTTGACCTATGCCAATATTGATACGCGACAGGGGCGGGCAACAATTTGGTTTGGCTTACAACCAAAGTCGCCGGGCTACTATCCGCTCACTGTGCGACTTAATGATGGTTCGTCGGCTTCTTTTTACCAGTGGATCTACCCCTAGGAGACGCGCATGGAAACCGTATTACGTGCCGCCAGCATGTATGTTTTGTTAATGATTGTATTGAAAATCGCCGGTCGGCGAACATTGCTGGAAATGACCAGCTTCGATTTTATTTTGCTATTAATCATCAGTGAGGCGACGCAGCAAGCGTTGTTAGGCAACGATTTTTCGGTATCCGGCGCGGCGTTGACCATCATCACGCTGATTGTGATGGATATTTTATTAGGGATGCTGAAATCTTTTTTCCCACGACTGGAAATGTTAATTGACGGGACTTCGTTGATCTTAGTTGAGAATGGGCAACTGTTACATCAACGGTTACGTAAGGCGGGGATCACCGCTGAAGACATTCTCTCTTCTGCCCGAAGTTCGCAGGGCCTGGAGCGGCTGGAGCAGATCAAATTCGCCATTTTGGAGAAGAATGGAAAAATATCCATCATTCCCAAATCTTGACCAGCGGTAATAGGTGGCAAATAAAGCGGCGAATACGTTGCTATTCTGGCAAACCACGGCAAAATCACTCCTTTCCTCTACTGTCGATGGAAATCATTATGCCAATTTGGGTGGATGCCGATGCGTGTCCAAAAGTGATCAAAGAAGTGTTGTACCGCGCCGCAGAGAGAGCGCAAATCGAGGTGACGTTTGTCGCCAATCAGCCGCTGAGTGTGCCGCCCTCGCGCTTTATCCGTACACTGCGCGTCGCGGCAGGTTTTGATGTCGCCGACAATGAAATTGTGCAGCGCGCGCAACCTGGCGATCTGGTGGTTACCGCCGATATTCCGCTGGCGGCAGAGGTGCTGGCAAAAGGCGCCAAAGCGCTGAATCCACGCGGTGAGATGTATAGCGATGCAACCATTCGTGAACGGCTGGTTCTACGTGATTTTATGGATACGCTACGCGCCAGCGGGGTACAAACCGGCGGCCCGGCAACACTTAATCAGCGCGATCGTCAGCAGTTTGCCAACCAGTTAGATCAGTGGTTACAGAAACGCTAGTTTTATGCGCCCCGTGGCAAGGGCGCGCCAAAACTTAGCGGTTAAATAAAGCTGTCATCATCGTTAAAGCTGTCATTATCAAACCCATCATTGCCAAAATCATCGTAATCATTGGTGTAGTCCTGCTGCAATCCTGCGTCTTGGTTCAGGAAAGCATCATTTCCCCCTTGGTTGAAGGTATCCAGGCTGGTATCGGGCTGATCGGGCATTGCAGGTTCATTGATGATATTAACGATCTCTTCTGGCTGAGAGTGGTGGAACATACTGGTCAGCATATCTGCCATTACCACGCCACCGGCTACCCCAACCGCAGTTTGTAATGCGCCGCCGAGGAAGCCGCCGCCGCGCATCGCCGTGGTTGGCTGTGCCGCATAGGGCTGTTGCGGTGGCGCGTTGTTCCAGGCGGGTTGCTGTGGCGCAGATTGTGGAGCACGATTGCCACCGCCAAACAGACCGGACAGAAAACCGCCGCTACTTTGTTGCGGTTGCTGCGCCAGTTGGCTTTCCAGTTCGCTCACGCGTTGGTTCAATTTGTTCATCGCCGCCTCCTGAATCAGGATCGCCTGCGCCATGTAATAGGGCGCGCCAGGCTGCGACTGTAGCTGCTGCTGAATCAGTTTTTCAGCCGCTGCATCACGCGGTGCAGACTGGCTTTCGGCTTGCTTAAGCCGGCTAAACAGATTTTCAATTAAACGCTGTTCTTCGTTTTGCATTTTGACCCCCTTGAAGGCGTAATACCTTTAGTGTGGGGGTTAGACCGGGAAACTCAATCTTGGCGGCGTAAGTAAATATTGCTGTGGTAACGCTTTTTGAGCGAGCTAAACCAGGCGGATATGTGGGTTTTTCTCGTTTAATTCTATGTGGTTAACGGCGCTTTTAGGTATTCAGTGCGTAAAATCCTCTTTACGGCTGGTTCGGGAGAAAAATTGTCGGTATTATGCGACGCAAAGTTGACCCGTTTTAACGTCTGTCGTGCATTATCCCCTGTACAGACGCGGCTGAGGATGTTGCCTGCTATGTCGTTACCCATCTTTTTGATCGGCGCCCGCGGTTGCGGTAAAACCACCGTTGGAGAAGCGCTTGCCGCGGCCCTTAATTATGCTTTTAGCGATACCGATCATTACCTTCAGCATGTTGCCCAACAAACCGTTGCGGAGATTGTTGCTCAGGAAGGGTGGGAAGGGTTTCGCGCGCGGGA
The DNA here is from genome assembly GCF_013285385.1 of Paramixta manurensis. Taxonomy (NCBI): domain Bacteria; kingdom Pseudomonadati; phylum Pseudomonadota; class Gammaproteobacteria; order Enterobacterales; family Erwiniaceae; genus Paramixta; species Paramixta manurensis. Next base: position 1,208,599 of record NZ_CP054212.1, read on the forward strand.
AACGGCGTCACTGATGGCAGTGACGGCGCCCGCTTCAGTTATCGCTACCGGCGGCGGTATGGTGCTGGCGGAGCACAACCGCAGTTATATGCGTGAACATGGACAGGTTATTTATTTGAGGGCTGATGCCGCGGTTTTGGCCGCCCGGTTACAGGCATCTCCGCAAGAGGAACAGCGTCCAACGTTAACCGGACGGACAATTACCGATGAAATGGCCGATGTACTGGCGGAGCGTGATGCCCTCTATCTACACGCTGCCCATCATGTGATTGATGCGATGCAATCGCCAGAACATATCGTGCGGCAAGTCATCGAAACTTTAGCGCAGGCACGCGCCAGCTAATCCACGCTTATTTCCTTCTTGAGCTTCAAGGCGTAAATCTACGCAATACGGTTAGCATGGATCAGATAAACCCGACTTCATGCTAACGGCTAATCTCCGTTGTCTATACTTAAAAAACCTGTGCGCACGAGCGTTGAGGTTTAAGCCGGTTAATGCCGGTCGTATGCGGATATTATTGTTCATCATAAGAGGGAGAGATCTATGCCAGGCAAACCACCTTATCCACGAGAAGCGCGCGTCGTCGCCGTAGAAAAAGGCGGGCCGGGTAATGCTGTTACCCGGTATGAATTGCGCGCCGATCATCCTAAGGCTAATTCGCTGATTAGCGAACATAATACCGAGCAAGAAGCGCTGGATGCGAAGCAACGCTATGAGGATGCGGATAAAACATAGTGTTTCGGGCAAGGATGCCAGCTTGCGGCGGCGGCTAGCATGTGAGGGTGGCTCACAACCTGACCGCACAGACAAGAATTTCCCGTGACAGAATGCTGAAATAACTTCTACACTGCTTTTTCACTATTTTTGGTTTCGGGGATGTTGCATGCTAAATGTTAGCGAGTACTTTGAAGGGAAAGTGAAATCCATCGGCTTTACCAGCGCCAGTACCGGGCGGGCCAGCGTTGGGGTAATGGCGGAAGGAGAATATACCTTCGGCACCGGGCAACCGGAAGAAATGACGGTGGTGAGCGGCGCGTTAAATGTGCTGTTACCGGGCGATACCGAATGGAAAACCTATGAAGCGGGCGCGGTGTTTCATGTGCCGGGCAACAGTGAGTTTCATTTACAGGTTGCCGAACCGACTTCTTATTTGTGCCGCTATCTCTAAGTTGTCCGTGGCCGGGAACCTTACCCGGCCTATAGCCGATAAAACTAACGCTGCGCTTCGCCACCTAGCGCTTCGACCAGGTTGCTGACAAACGCCGCCAGTTCGCTGGTCATCAAAATAAAGTCAGCATCAAACCGTTGGGCAAAATCGTCACGATCAATATCGTCATTCTGCTCACGCAGCGTGTCCGCAAACTTTAGACGCTTAACCGAACCATCGTCAGAAAGCATAAGTTGAATACGCTCTTGCCAATCCAGCGCCAGCTTGGTGACCAGTTTGCCAGCTTCAATGTGGTTGGCTATCTCATCGCACACCAGATCCTGCTTTTTGCAACGAATCACGCCGCCATCTTCCAGAATCGCTTTCAACTCAGCCTCATCCATTAACGCAAACCCAGCCGGAAGCTCGCCAGAGCGAACCCACTCGGTCAAGGTCAGCTCAATAGGGCTTTCCAGCGTCAGCGGGACGACCGGGAGAGAGCCGATGCTTTTACGCAATAACGCCAGCGTATCTTCCGCTTTTTTGGCGCTCGCGCAGTCGACCATAATCAGGTTGTTAACGGTATCCAGCCAGAGAAACGTTTGGCTAAAGCGGCTAAACGCGCGTGGCAACAGGCTATGTAAGACTTCGTCTTTCAGCGCATCTTTCTCGGTTTTCTTCAGCTTACGGTGCTGTTCGGCTTCCAGCTTTTCAATTTTCGCTTCCAGCGCCTGTTTGACCACCGGGGAAGGAAGGATCTTTTCTTCCTTGCGGGCACAAATCAGGATTTGACCGTTATTCACATGCGTCAGAGCATCGCTGCGCGACCCCATTGGAGAAACCCAGCCGGTTTTCGCCATATCCTGGCTGCCGCAAGGGGTAAAGGAAAATGCATCGAGTTGTTTTTCCAGGTCATCCACGGACAGGGGGATGTCACGATTCAGACGATAAATCATCAAATTCTTAAACCACAACATGGTGTTTTCCTTCGCCGGGTGCGCTACCGGGCGCACAAGTTTCAAACTTAGCGCGCATGATAGCGAAACATCGTTACTGGGTCATTGCCTTTCCTGCGCGGCGCTTCTAATGTAAGTGGCATTGCGTCGAATAATGAGGAATAAAAGGTGCGTATTGGTATAGATCTTGGCGGTACAAAAATTGAAGTCATTGCGCTTTCCGATCAGGGGAAAGAGCTGTTTCGTCATCGGGTGTCTACGCCGCGTGACGATTATCAAAAGACGTTACAAGCAATGACCGATCTGGTTCTGCTGGCAGAGGAAAAAACCGGTGAGACAGGCAGCGTGGGAATTGGTATTCCCGGCTCCATCTCTCCTTATACCCAGCGAGTTAAAAATGCTAATTCGACCTGGCTTAACGGCCAACCGCTGGATAAAGATTTAGCGACCATGCTCAAACGCGAGGTGCGTATTGCTAATGACGCGAACTGCCTGGCGGTGTCCGAAGCGGTGGATGGCGCGGCAGCCGGTCAGCCGGTGGTGTTTGCGGTCATTATTGGTACCGGCTCTGGCGCGGGCGTCACGATCAACGGCCAGTCGCGTATTGGCGGCAATGGCAATGCGGGCGAATGGGGGCACAATCCACTGCCGTGGATGGATGAAGATGAACTCCGGTATCGTGAAGAGGTTCCCTGCTACTGCGGCCAGAAAGGGTGTATTGAAACCTTTGTTTCCGGCACGGGTTTTGCAAAAGATTATCAACGCCTGAGCGGCACCGCACGTAAAGGGGCGGAAATTGTGCAACTGCTGGCGCAGCACGATCCGGTGGCGGAGTTGGCGATGAGCCGTTATGAGCTACGTCTGGCCAAATCGTTAGCCAATGTGGTGAATATTCTCGATCCCGACATCATCGTGCTGGGGGGCGGAATGAGTAACGTCGAGCGTTTATACCAGACTGTGCCACAGTTAATTAAACCCTGGGTTTTCGGCAAAGAGTGCGAGACGCCGATCGTGCAGGCCAAACATGGCGATTCCAGCGGCGTTCGCGGTGCGGCATGGTTGTGGCCACTAAAATCCTGACGCAGTAACGGTAAGCGCGCGAGTCGGAAACCGTTATCTGCTGCCAGGTGATAACAGAGGAGCGGCAGATGAGCGCGAAACAGTATGACACCCTTGATAATATCACCTTGATCAGGCTAGCGCAGGAGGCGCTGGCCGGTTATCCCGCCGCATTGCAGGGCGAATTACGTCTCTTGTGCCGTTCGGAAAACGCAACTTTTTTGCTGGTGGCGAACGGAAAGCGTTACGCATTACGTCTGCATCGTAGTGATTACCATCAGAAAGCGGATATTGAGAGTGAACTACTGTGGCTGGCCGCGTTACGGGATACCGGCATCCAGGTGCCTGAAGCGTTGCTGAACCGGGCGGGTGAAGCGGTACAAACGCTGCGGTTGGCTGATGGCACAGAGCGCTATGCGGTGCTGTTTCACTGGATTGAAGGGGAGATGCCGACCACGGATGTCGATCCTCGCGCTTTTCAGCAGCTTGGGCAGATTACCGCCGGTTTGCATCAACACAGCCGCCACTGGCAACGCCCTGAGCAGTTTCAGCGTATTATCTGGGATCATCAAACCATGCTCGGGCCAAACAGCCACTGGGGCAATTGGCGGGATGCACCCCATCTACGGCGTGATGATTGGGCGGTTATTGAACAAACGATTGAGCAGGTGGGGCGTGAGTTGGACGGTTATGGTAAAGCCAGCGATCGCTATGGCCTGATTCATGCCGATTTGCGCTTAACAAACCTGCTAATACACGGTGACGAAACCCGCGTGATTGATTTTGATGATTGTGGATTGGGCTGGTATCTGCACGATTTAGCGGCGGCGATCAGCTTCGTCGAACATCACCCGCGCGCCGTAGAGTGGGTGGATAACTGGATTGAGGGCTATGAACGCGTGGCGCATATTAATGAGGCGGATCGCGCAGTGTTGCCTGCTTTACTGATCCAACGTCGCATTCAACTCCTCGCGTGGGCCGGGTCGCACCAGGCCACCGAGATGGCGCAAAGCCTTGGCGAACGGTGGGCCGACCACTCGGTGCGCTTATGTCGGCGCTATCTGGAAGGGCGCGCGCTTCCGATTGGTGCATAGCCCGCACTGCGGGTGAGCTAACGCGGCTTGATATCGAGCGTCAAACCGGGTATGCCTTTTGGCGGCGGCGGTAAGTTTTTTGCGCTGCTCACTGCGCCCCACGCCTTGAGGCATAACGCTTCATCACCCATGGTGCGCAGCACACTGTATCGATGATTGGCGTTGTACTGTACCTGGAGCGTACAACGGCGCCCTTTATATTGCCCGGCGTCGTAAAAGTTGCGTTCAATGCCGTACTGCATCTGGTGGACATAAACACATCGCTCCCGTTGCGAGGTGGGGGCGGCGGTGCAGCTCTCTTCTGCCATCTTCGCCAGTTCCGCAGCCGTAGGCGTGTGGGGATGTTGCGCCTGGCAACCCGTGAGTAGCAGTGCTAACCCACCGATGATCCCGGTTTGATGTGTGCTCCTTTTTTTGCCTGACGTCATGATGCAACCTTTTCTCCACCTCTTTGCCGGCACAGTTTAACCGGTTAAGCGCCAGGCGGCAGCGTATTCGTCCGTTCTGAGCGGATTTACAGAATTTCCCTGGCGGATAACTCAGTGGGGGATTCCAGCTTGCTGTAACCGAGACCGTTCATTTTACGCACTTTAATCTGTACCGGGATGCGCTCCTTCATCGCCTCGACATGGCTAATCACCCCAATGGTTTTGCCGCTGGCATTAAGCGCATCAAGCGCATCGAGCGCGGTATCTAGCGTGTCGGCATCCAGCGTGCCAAAGCCCTCATCAAGGAACAGGGATTCAATGCGCGTCTTGTGGCTGACCAGGTCCGACAACGCTAACGCCAGCGCCAGGCTGACCAAAAAACTCTCGCCGCCGGAGAGGGTACGCGTATCGCGCGTAGCGTCGGCTTGCCAGGTATCAACCACCTGCAACTCTAATGCTTCCTGCGTTTTGCGTTGTAACAAGTAGCGGCCGTGTAGGCGCGCCAACTGATTATTCGCCAGCCAGACTAAGTGGTCGAGCGTTAATCCCTGGGCAAATTTGCGGAACTTATCGCCGGTAGCAGAGCCAATCAGATGGTTAAGATACCCCCACTCTTCTGTGCGCTCTTCGCTGGCGACAATTTGCTGTAACAGGCTCTGCTGTTGCTGCCGACGTTCGCTGTCGCTATCAAGCTGTTGCCGTACTTGCCCCTGCTGTTGCGCATTTTCACGCACCTGCTGGCGCAGCGTTTCCGCCTGCGCCGCAAGTTGAGACGCTTCCTGGTTTAAGGCCACCGGGCGCTGCGCCAGATGCTGTTGCAAAGCGCTGGCTATTTGCGCTTTCACCGTTTCGGCTTGGTGCAGATGTTGTTCCCGCGCGCGCTGTTCGCTTTTTAAACGTTGGCTCTCTTCTTCGCTGAGAAGCGCCGCCAGCAGGGCGTTTTCATCGGCGAAAGCGCTGTGTTCTAACGCCGCAGCTAACTGTTGTTGAGCTTCGGTTGCCTTTTTTTGGCGGGCACGTAGCTGTTCATTAAGTGATTTATGCTGCCCGGTCAGAGTATTTATCTGGTTTTGCGCCGCTTGCCACTGCTGCTGTATTGCCAGATAACTCGCTTCCGCCCGCTCAGTTTGTTGTTGTAGATGTTGACGAACCTCAGCCAGCGATTGGTCACCCATCAATTGTTGCCGTTGCGCTTGCAACGCCTGCTGCTGTTGCTGCGCATTTGCCAACGTTTTTTCGGTTTCAGCCATGCGGGGCAGGGCGGCGGCCGATTCGCTCTCCAGCGCGTCTTGCTTACTTTGAAGCGCCGCTAACTGTGGCGTAAGTTTAGCAAGCGCTTGCTCACTCTCTTGCCACTGCCGCCATTCTGCCTGACGGGCCTGTAGCCAGCTATCCAGCTCCTCGCTTTGCGGCAAAACAAGCTGATGCCGGGCTAACTCCTGGCTCAGCGTTTCACGCAGTTGCTGCGAGCGGGCAACGTCACTCTGATATTGCTGTTTTACGGTTTCAAGCGACTGTTGCACGTTTTCCTGTTGTTGACGCGCGAGTTGGGCGGCCTGTTGTTGTTTTTGCACCGCTTGCTGATGTTCATTCAGCGCCGCTTTGGCCTGTTGGCTGGCGCGTAGGGCGGCGTCATGCTGTTGCAACAGGGCCTGTGTTTCGCGTTCTTGTTGCTCTTGCTGTTGTAGCCAAAGCTCCAATTCCTCCTGCTGTTGCGGCGCTAAGTCTAACGCTAACGCGCTGGCGGCTTCCTGCCATTGTGCTTCCAGTTTGGCTTGCTCATCGGCCAGGGTTTGCAGCTCTTGCCGGGCTTGTTCACTGTGCGCCTGAAAGGTTTTTAGTTGTTCTGCGCTGGTGATGCCCTGTAGACGCAGGGCATCTTCTTGCTGGCGCAGTTGTTCAAGCCGCTGCTGGTTTTCTGACACGGTAACGGCCTGATACTCAGCAATAGCGGGATGCTCGGTTGAGCCGCACAGAGGACAGGGTTGGCCGGTTTCAAGCCGCGCGCGTTCCTGTTCCAGAGTGACGATACGTTGTTCCAGCTCTACACGCTTTTCGAGATCCACCCGATGTTGGTGCCTCTCGCGCCAACTTTGGCGTTGCGCGTCCAACTGCTGCTGCCGTTGCTGGCTATGGCGTAGCGATTCAGCACGGCTGGCGTGTAGTTTTTGTTGCTGTTGGCTCAGTCGATGATAATGCGGAGCGATTAAGGCCAAACGTTGGCGCAGCGGGCGCTGCTGCGTCAAACGTTCGAGAAGAGCGCGAAGCTGTGCTTCGGGCTGCCGTTGTTGTAAATCAGTAAGCGTTTGCTCCGCCTGTAGCCAGTGCTGCTGTGCGCTATCTTGTTGAGACTGCAACGGCACCAGACCTTCGGCGATCTGTTTCACCGCCTGCGCCTGTTGCGCTAGCTGCTCAACAAGCTGCTTTTCTTTTTGTTGTTGTACAGTAAGCGCTTGCTCGCTTTGCTGTAGCCAGCTAAACCGCTCCTGCCAAAGCCGTAATGACTCGCCCCACTGCGCAACCGTCGCGTGCTGCTGACGCCAGTGTTGGTGGGTTTGCATTTGTTGCTCCACCGCGGCGATGTCACTTTGTTGCTGCAACCGGGTGGTTTGCTGTTGTTGCTGTACTCGCTGTTGCTCTTGCCGGGTTTGTTCCAGCCCGGTAATTTGCTGGTGCAACGTAGCGAGATGTTGCTCAAGCGGAATGACGGTTTCGGCGATCAACGTTTCCTGCTGCTGGCGATGTTGGGCGGTTTGCAAGCGTTCGCTTTCCGCTTGTGCCTGGCGTTCGGCGAGCGCCGCCAGTTCTGACTGCCGTAGCGTGAGCTGTGCATTAAGTTGTTGCCGTTGCTGTTCAACCTGTGCAAGTTCTTGTTGGTAGTGCTGGCAGGCTTGCCACTGCGGGCGCAATTTTTCTGCCGGCTCAGCGCGCGCCAGTTTTTCATGATCGTCCTTCGCCAGGCGCCAGGCGCTATCGGCTTGTTGCCATGCCTGCTCCGCCTGCTGTTGATCCTGCAGAATTTTTTGCCACTGGGTGAGCCATTGTTGCTGCCGCTGGGCTTCCGCTAACGATTGTGTAAGCGCTTGCTCTTCTGCGCTCAGGGCGTCGATTTTTTGTTGTAATCCGTGGCGAGTCTCTTCGTCCAGGAGCGCCATCCCGGCGGCTTGTGCGCGTAAATTATCCAGCGTAATACGGCTGGCTTTATGTTGCTCAAACACCTCGGCTGAGAGACGGCCATAAATCTCCGTTCCGGTTAGCTCTTCCAGCAATGCCGCGCGTTCCCCGGCGTCTGCATTCAAAAACGCGGCAAATTGCCCCTGAGACAGCATCATTGATTTGGTGAAGCGCTCAAAATCAAGGCCGGTGAGGGCCGCCAACATTTCCAGCTTATCCTTCACTTTATCGGCCACAATCACGTTGTCTGCGCAACGCGCCAGCTCAACGCGCGGCGCCTGCAGATTACCGTCAATAGCGCCGCGGGCGCGATTTTGGCTCCAAAACGCGCGCCAGGCTTGCCCCTTAATCTCAAACTCAACTTCCGCCAGACACTCCGCGGTATCACGCGTGATCAACTCATTTTGCGTTTGTGAGATCTTCCCGAGGCGCGATGTCTCGTGATAGAGCGCCAGACAAATGGCGTCAAGAATCGTGGTCTTCCCCGCGCCGGTCGGCCCGGTAATGGCAAACAAGCCATTACTGGCGAAGGGCTCGGCGGTAAAATCGATTTTCCACTCACCTTTCAGCGAGTTGAGGTTTTTAAAACGCAGCGTCAGAATCTTCATGCCTGTTCCTTATGCTGAAGGGCTTCTCGTGTTTCGGCGAAAAGCTGCCGCGCGCGCTGCTGGCGGCCGCTGTCTTCCTCGCTTTCCTGCAGTAAGCGCCGTTCAAACACCTCTTCCACGCTAAGTTCGCTCAGGGTTTCGTTATGCTGTTGTGCAAGGGTTCTTTCACGCTGTTCCCGGCTGCGGCGAACTAACAGCACCTCTACCGGTAACGTTTCAGTAAGGCTCTGGATCCGGCGTTGCAGATCGTTCAGGTATTCTGGCGTAGCAATTTCAATATCCAGCCAAACCGGTTTCTCTGGCTGCTGGCCGGCAAATTGACCGAGCTGATGCTCAATATCCGCCAGTGAACCTTTTAGCATTTGCATCGGCTGGAACAGTGGGACGGCAAGCGGCTCGACACGCGCCAGTTGCGCTTGCGCAAACTCCACCAGAAAAACGCTTTTCTGCTTGCCCAACTCGTCAAAACTCAGCGGGATAGGAGAGCCGCTGTAACGAATATGCTCGCTATTGGCAATGCATTGCGCGCGGTGGATATGGCCCAGCGCAATATACTCCGCCGGAGGGAAAGCTTGCGCCGGAAAAGCATCCAGCGTACCGATATAGATGTCACGCACTGCGTCGCTTTTGGTGACGCCGACCGTCGTCAAATGCCCGGTCGCAACGATCGGTAGCGGCAGGCCGAGCGTTTCGCGCAGGCGTACTGCCTGTTGGTAACAACGCTGATAATGGTCGGTAATCGCCTCCAGCAGGCTTTGCTGTTTTTCTCTGCCGGATTGCCCGGCCCGGCTACGCACAATATCGCGCGGACGTAAGAACGGAATCGCACAGAGTAGCGCGCCGGGGTTGCCCTCGCGATCTTTCAGCACCAGAACCTGTTCTGCCGGATCCTCACTGGCGGCGGCGATAACACGGGTGTTTAGGCAGGCCAGCAACTCGCGTGACTCGTTTAAGGTGGCAACGGAATCGTGATTGCCGCCCAGCACCACTAATTGGCAGCCGGTTTGCTGCAGTTGCACGACAAAGCGATTATACAGTTCGCGCGCATAGCTGGGCGGGGCGCCGCTATCAAAAATATCGCCTGCCACCACCACCGCATCAACCTGATATTGCTCAACGCGCTCAATCAGCCAGTCAAGAAATGCCTGATGCTCCGGCGCGCGGCTCTTGGTGTAAAAAAACTGCCCCAGATGCCAGTCTGAAGTATGGATGATTCGCATATTAACCCCGGCTTACGTAGCGTGCGTTGCCGATTATAACCAGCGCCGCGAAAAAGGGGCGGATAAATACCTCGGGAGGTTTCACAAAAGTGTTATGTAACGGTATGTTGACCCGTGCATTTTTCATAAATCTGTCATAAAACTGACGCATAATGGCGCCGCAAATCCCCGTGACAACCCGGTCACATCACAGGAGCAATAATGGCTAAGCGCATTCTGGTCGTCGAAGATGAAGCCCCAATTCGGGAAATGTTGTGTTTCGTTCTGGAGCAAAATGATTACCAGCCAATCGAAGCGGAAGATTATGACAGCGCCATCAATTTGCTGATTGAACCCTGGCCCGATTTGATCTTACTCGACTGGATGTTGCCCGGCGGCAGCGGCATCCAGTTTATTAAACATTTAAAACGTGAAGCGATGACGCGTGATATTCCGGTGATGATGATTACCGCGCGTGGTGAAGAGGAAGATCGCGTGCGCGGGCTAGAAGTCGGCGCCGATGATTACATTACCAAGCCATTTTCACCGAAAGAGTTGGTGGCGCGCATTAAAGCGGTGATGCGCCGGATCTCGCCAATGGCGGTAGAAGAGGTGATTGAGATGCAGGGCTTAAGTCTTGATCCTTCCTCACACCGGGTAATGTCGGCCACTACGCCACTGGAAATGGGGCCAACCGAGTACAAGCTGTTGCACTTTTTTATGACCCATCCCGAGCGCGTTTATAGCCGAGAACAGTTGCTAAATCACGTTTGGGGAACCAATGTCTATGTAGAAGATCGCACGGTTGACGTGCATATTCGCCGCTTGCGTAAAGCTCTGGAAGTGTCCGGGCACGATCGCATGGTGCAAACGGTGCGCGGAACGGGGTATCGTTTTTCCGCTCGCTACTAATTGGGGTCTGACTCGTGCTGGAACGCCTCTCCTGGAAGAGATTATTGCTGGAGCTAGTGTTGGCCTGTTTGCCAGCGTTGGCTATTGGGCTGGCCGTCGGCTATTTGCCCTGGCTGTTGTTGATATCGGTACTGGGGGTTTTAGGCTGGCATTTTTGGAATTTATTGCGTTTATCGCACTGGTTATGGGTGGATCGCACCATGACGCCGCCCGGCGGGCGTGGAAGCTGGGAGCCGCTGTTTTACGGTTTGTACCAAATGCAGTTACGCAATCGCCGCCGCCGCAGCGAACTGAGAAGTCTGATCATGCGTTTTCGCAGCGGCGCGGAGTCCTTACCGGATGCCGTGATTTTGACCACAGAGGAAGGCAATATTTTCTGGTGTAACGGCCTGGCACAGCAGCACTTGGGGCTACGCTGGCCGGAAGATAACGGCCAGAATATCCTTAACTTAATGCGTTATCCTGAGTTTTCCCGCTATTTACGTCAGCGTGATTTTGCCCGCCCGTTAACCTTAGTGGTGAACCACCACCGCCATTTGGAATTTCGCGTCATGCCTTACAGTGAGGGGCAATGGCTAATGGTGGCGCGTGATGTTACGCAAATGCATCAGTTAGAAGGCGCACGGCGTAACTTTTTTGCCAACGTTAGCCATGAGCTGCGTACGCCATTGACGGTATTACAAGGTTATCTGGAAATGATGAATGATGCGGTGCTGGAAGGGCGCGCCCGTGCGAAAGCGTTGCAGACCATGCAGGAACAAACGCGGCGTATGGATAGCCTGGTCGGGCAACTGCTCACTTTATCGCGTATAGAAGCGGCGCCAGCTATCGACCTGTCGGAAACCGTTGATGTGCCTGCCATGCTGCGGGTTTTACAGCGTGAAGCGGAAACGCTCAGTAATGGGCGGCATACGATTCATTTTAATACTGATCCGCATTTGCGGGTGTTTGGTAATGAAGAACAGCTACGCAGCGCTATTTCCAACTTGGTGTATAACGCAGTAAACCATACGCCGGAGGGCACCGATATTGAGATTAGTTGGTTGCGTAACGCACAAGGCGCGCGGTTTTGTGTGAAAGATAATGGCCCCGGGATTGCCGCTGAGCATTTGCCGCGTTTAACCGAGCGTTTTTATCGCGTAGATAAAGCGCGCTCGCGGGCAACCGGCGGCAGCGGGCTGGGGCTGGCAATTGTTAAACATGCGCTGAGCCACCACAACGCGCGGTTGGATATTGTGAGCGTGCCGCAGCAGGAAACCTGCTTTACCTTCACGCTCGGCCCGCGGTTGATTGTTCACCCCGGATTGCCGGAGAATACCCGGCGGTGACTATCGACGAGCATAAGCGATGAAAGCGATTATTCTGCTAGCGGCGTTGCTGCTGACTGGCGCAGCGCAGGCGGCGGAAAGCGGCCTAACCGGTAACCTAACCAGCGTCGGTTCAGATACGCTGGGGAATTTGATGACGTTGTGGGGAGAGAGCTTTAACCGGCACTATCCGGGCGTGAACGTACAAATTCAGGCGGCCGGTTCATCAACTGCGCCGACGGCGCTGGCGGCGGGCGCGGCGCAACTTGGCGCGATGAGCCGCCCGATGCAGGCTTCGGAGCGCCAGTTGTTTATCGCGAAATATGGTTATCCGCCATTAGCGGTGCCGGTGGCGATGGATGCGCTGGTGATGGTGGTCAATCAAGATAATCCCATTAAACAGCTCGATGCGGCGCAACTGGATGCCTTGTTCTCTGTCACTCGGCTGTGTGGCGCGAGCGCTACGCCGAAAACGTGGGGCGATCTCGGTTTAACACAGACCCACTGGCGTGCGCGCGGTATCCAGCGTTTTGGTCGTAATTCCGCGTCTGGCACCTGGGGGTTCTTCAAACAGCAGGCGTTGTGCGGCGGGGATTTCCGGCATGATGTGGATGAATATCCCGGCGCGGCGGCGGTAGTGCAGGCGGTGGCCGGTACGCTAAACGGTATTGGCTACACCAGCCTGGGGTTCCACTCCAGCGGCGTTAAAATTGTGCCGGTTGCGCAGCGCGGCGCGGCGGCAATTCAACCCGACGCCGAGACCATCCGTAATGGCCGTTATCCTTATGCGCGCCCGCTATATATCTATGTGAATAAAGCGCCGGGGAAACCGCTGGAGCCTCTGACAGCGGCTTTCTTGCGCCAGGTTCTTTCCCCGGAAGGGCAGGCATTAGTGAACCGGGTCGGATATTTACCCCTGTCAACGCCACAGGCCGCGCAAGCGATGAAATTGCTCACCCAGCGCGATCCGTTATCAAAATAACGCACGCTGCATTCCATGAGGTGGAGAAAATAGCATCAAACTGAGCAGAAAAAATACAACGCATATCCCGCACTTTTTCTAAACCATGGCGAGTTTGACTGGCTTTAAGATTTTATTCGATATATCACTCTGGTTTTCCGATCCCGTGTTGCCTTTCTTCGCTATAAACGTTTAACTTAGCGCCGTCGTCGCACAATTGCTCTGCGAATAGAAGAAAACAAATTTAAAACATCTGCATAACAGACTGGCAGCAGACAAATAACACTACGGATGGTTGAATCTGCCGCGCTTTTGCGTGACGGGATGCTGACGCGTTTAAACACCATTTTCATTACAACATCAGTCACAGGTTACCTGGTTTTTATGACACACCGCTTAACTCCAAAAGATATCCTCGCGCTAGGATTTATGACCTTCGCCCTGTTTGTCGGCGCGGGTAATATTATTTTTCCACCAATGGTGGGGATCCAATCCGGTGAACATGTTTGGGTCGCCGCGCTAGGTTTCCTGATCACCGCTGTAGGCTTACCGGTAATGACTGTCATTGCTTTGGCGCGCGTGGGTGGGGGAATCGATGCATTAAGTTCGCCTATCGGCAAAGCGGCGGGGCTATTATTGGCAACCGTGTGCTACCTGGCGGTTGGGCCACTGTTTGCCACTCCGCGTACCGCCACCGTCTCTTTTGAGGTCGGGATTGCGCCGATAGCCGGTGATGGCGCGATGCCACTGGTTATTTACAGCCTGATCTATTTCGCGTTGGTCATTGGTATTTCGCTTTATCCGGGCAAATTGCTGGATACCGTGGGGCACGTATTGGCGCCGTTGAAGATTGTGGCGCTGACGGTGCTTGGCGTGGCGGCGGTGCTGTGGCCTGCGGGCGGAACCATTCCGGCGACCGATGCCTATCAGCAGGCGGCGTTTTCCGGTGGGTTCGTGAATGGTTATTTAACCATGGATACCTTAGGTGCCATGGTATTTGGCATTGTGATTGTTAATGCTGCACGCTCACGCGGTGTGAGCGATGCCCGGCTGTTAACGCGTTATACCGTGTTGGCTGGCCTAATTGCTGGCTGCGGCCTGGCGCTGGTTTATCTCAGCTTGTTTAAGCTTGGGTCTGGCAGTGGCACGCTGGTGGATCAAAATGTTAATGGCGCGGCAATCCTGCATGCCTATGTACAGCAAACCTTTGGCGGCATGGGCAGCGTCTTTCTTGCTGCGCTGATTTTTGTTGCCTGTATGGTGACAGCAGTGGGCTTGACCTGTGCTTGCGCGGAATTCTTCGAACAGTATTTACCGCTGTCATATCGTAGCCTGGTGTTTATCTTAGGTCTGTTCTCCATGGTGGTTTCCAACCTCGGGCTGAGCCACTTAATTCAGATTTCGATTCCGGTACTGACGGCGATATATCCACCTTGTATTGTGTTGGTGGTGCTGAGCTTTACCTTAAGCTGGTGGAATAAAGGCGCCTGGATCGTCGCGCCCACTATGCTGATCAGCCTGTTGTTCGGGATCATTGATGCGGTTAAAACCACCAATTTTAGTGCGCTGCTGCCCTCCTTTACTCAGCACTTGCCGTTGGCAGAGCAGGGGTTGGCATGGCTGCCGCCGTCGTTGGCAATGCTGGTTGTCGCGGGGGTTTATGATCGGGTATTAGGGCGGCAACGCGTCACAGCGCACCAGTAACTGAATTGAATCATCACTAACCACGGGGTCACCCGTGGTTTTTTTCGTTTGTAAGGTAATACGTGGTTATGAAAAAAAACAACACGCTTAAACGTGGACTAAGCACGCGCCATATCCGCTTTATGGCATTAGGGTCGGCCATTGGTACCGGGTTGTTCTATGGTTCCGCTGATGCGATTAAGATGGCCGGTCCCAGCGTGCTGTTGGCATATATTATTGGCGGCGCGGTCGCCTATATTATTATGCGGGCGTTGGGTGAGATGTCGGTCAATAACCCGCAAGCCAGCTCCTTCTCGCGCTATGCTCAGGACTACTTAGGTCCATTGGCAGGGTATATCACTGGCTGGACCTATTGCTTCGAAATCCTGATTGTGGCAATTGCCGACGTGACGGCATTTGGTATCTATATGGGGGTGTGGTTCCCGGCGGTACCGCACTGGATTTGGGTACTGAGCGTGGTGTTGATCATCGGCGGCATCAATCTACTGAGCGTGAAAGTGTTTGGTGAGGTTGAGTTTTGGTTCTCCTTTTTCAAAGTTGCCACCATCATTGTGATGATTATTGCCGGTTTCGGCATTATTTTTTGGGGCATTGGAAACGGCGGTCAGCCAACCGGTATTCATAATTTGTGGAGTAATGGCGGCTTCTTCGCTCATGGCGTTGTGGGGATGCTGTTGTCGCTACAAATGGTGATGTTTGCTTATGGCGGAATTGAGATTATCGGTATTACCGCCGGAGAAGCGGAAGAGCCGGCAAAATCGATCCCGCGGGCGATTAATTCGGTTCCGTTACGTATTCTGGTGTTCTATGTCGGCACTCTGTTTGTGATTATGTCTATTTATCCGTGGAATCAAGTAGGCACGGCAGGTAGCCCATTTGTATTGACGTTTCAGCACTTAGGAATTGCTGCCGCGGCCTCGCTACTCAATTTCGTGGTGATTACCGCTTCGCTGTCGGCCATCAATAGCGATGTATTTGGCGTTGGGCGTATGCTGCACGGAATGGCGGAGCAGGGCCATGCGCCGAAAATGTTTATGAAGGTCTCGGAGCGCGGCATTCCATGGGTGACGGTGTTGGTGATGATGCTGGCAATGTTGGTCGCGGTGTGGTTGAACTACCTGATGCCGGAGAAAGTATTCCTGGTTATCGCGTCGCTGGCGACATTCGCGACCGTTTGGGTGTGGATCATGATTCTGGCTTCTCAGGTAGCGTTTCGCTGCAAACTGAGTAAAGCAGAAGCGAAGGCGCTACAGTTTTCGCTGCCTGGTGGCATTTTTACGGCGGTGTTAGGCATCCTCTTTCTGGTGTTTATCATCGGCTTGATCGGTTACTTCCCGGATACGCGCACCTCGCTATACGTGGGCTGTATTTGGATTGTGTTGTTGGTGGCAGGTTATGCATGGCAGCACCGCCGGAAGCGGGCTGCTGCATAAACACGACAAAAAGGCGGATAACAGGTTGTTATTCGCCAGCCAGATTAAGACGCCTCGTTTAGCTGCGCCAGGCGCAGATTACGTAGATCGTTACCGGTTGGTGTTTGGTGCACGCGCAACCCAAATGCCGGCAGGACAGCGTAAATATGATCAAAAATATCCGATTGAATGCTTTCGTACTCCAGCCACACGGTAGTATTGGTAAACACATAGATTTCAATCGGCAACCCGTCAGAACCCGGCGCGAGCTGGCGTACCATCAACGTCATACCTTTGTGCGTGCGCGGATGCGCTTTCAGCCAGGCTTCGAGCCAGGCGCGGAAGGTGCCAATATTGGTTAAGTGACGGCCATTCAGCGGCGTGCTGAGATCGCTACTTAATTGCGCATTCCAGGCCGCGATTTCTTGCGATTTTTCTTCAATATACGGCGTCAGCAACTGCGCACGTTTCAATTCCGCTAAATCCGCATCCTGTAAAAAATGGATACTGGTGGTATCAATATTAATACTGCGTTTAATGCGCCGCCCGCCAGATTCCGACATTGCCCGCCAGTTTTTAAACGAGTCAGAAATCAGCGCATAGGTCGGAATGGTGGTGACGGTATTATCCCAGTTACGTACTTTTACCGTGGTAAGCCCAATATCAATTACCGCGCCATCGGCACCATATTTCGGCATATCCAGCCAGTCGTTTAACTTAAGCATATTGTTGGCCGACAACTGAATGCCTGCCACCAGCCCGAGGATCGGATCTTTGAATACCAGCATCAACACCGCGGTCATAGCGCCCAGACCGGTAATTAACACCAGTGGCGATTTACCGAGTAGCACTGAAACGATCATGATAATGACAAAGATGGCAGCGATAAGTTTCAGGCTTTGAAAGATGCCGCGCAGCGGTAGCTGTTGGGCGGTTACGCTGCGCGCGCTCAGTTCCAGTAGTACGTCCAGTACCGAGAAGAACATTAACAGCGCAAACAGCATGATCCAGACTTGCGCGACAACAACCAGCGCCGTATGGAGCGGCGCGCTATCCTGAAGAAACAGTTCGACTTCGATTTTAAACAGGATACCCTGAACTAATAGCGCGAAACGGCTAAATAATTTATTGATAGATAAAGAGTTAGCCCATTGTCGGGGAGAATGCTCTCCGCGGCGACGTAGCAACGGAAGTACGATGTGATGCAGAACGACGTGAATAATTAACGAAATAAATAAGATAATGCCAAGTAAAATCAGTACGGCGATGCTATCGGCATAAGGGAGATTAAAGGCATGTAACCACTGAGTGATTTGCTGTTGCATTGCTTTTCCTTGTGTTGAAACAAAATCCATGGGGCGCAAGTGTAAAAGATTTGGCGGGCGAGGTGAAATTTTGGTTAGGGAAGATGGGTCAGTAATTTATGCGGCAATAAAAAGCCCGCCGGGCGGCGGGCTGAATAATCAAACGTCGATTACAGATTGTTGACGTTTTCAGACAGGTATTTCGCAACGCCTTCCGGAGACGCGCCCATACCTTCTTTCCCTTTTTCCCACTGTGCCGGACAAACTTCACCGTGCTCTTCGTGGAATTGCAGGGCATCAACCATACGCAGCATTTCATCAATGTTGCGGCCCAGCGGCAGATCGTTCACCACCTGGTGACGAACCACGCCGTTTGCATCGATCAGGAATGAACCGCGCAGCGCAACGCCTGCATCCGGATGTTCGATACCGTAAGCTTTCTGAATTTCACGCTTAACGTCAGCAACCATGGCGTACTGCACTTCGCCGATGCCGCCTTTATCAACCGGCGTTTTACGCCATGCGTTGTGAACGAACTCAGAATCGAAAGAAACGCCGACAACTTCAACGCCACGGTTCTTGAACTCAGCATAACGTTTGTCGAAAGCAATCAGCTCTGACGGGCAAACGAAAGTAAAGTCCATCGGCCAGAAGAACACTACGGTTGCTTTACCGGCAGTGTGTTTTTTGAAGTTGAAATTTTCAACGATTTCACCACTACCCAGTACGGCTGCGGCGGTAAAATCAGGGGCTTGACGAGTAACCAGGACCATGTTCACTCCTGTAAAGTAAAAGTGGATTTAAAATGTGACAAGACGCGTGCAGTATAAGAGCTTCGTCCGTCAGTAGACTAGCGAATAACGCCAATTAATAAGATAGCTTTCGCCTATCAAAAAATATCGATTCTCAAGACCGGTTCATACAATAACCCTTTTGGCTAAAAGGGCAAGTTCGATTTGAATTTTTGCAGGCCGTCACAATTTATTTTCCGCCGCGCGCGCCATCATTACCGGATAAAACTGCCAGAATATTTTTTCAAGTTGTTGATAATTATCGCTGAAATCCTGCCATGAATCCGCCAGCGCCGCCAGGCGAGGCCGGCGTGACGCCATCCCTTGTAACACCCTCTGCAGATAATCGGCATTGGCATAACGCTCCATCCAACGCTCATCCCATAAGTAACGGTTAAGATTTTGAAAGCGCTCTGGCGTACCGGCTAATTTGCTGACGATCACAGATTGCGCATTGGCCAAAAAAACTGGCAAGGAAATTTCCGATTGCACGCTATCCCAATGTAATGACAGGAAATGGTCCCAAACTACGTCCAGCGTAATGGGCGCGACGCGGCGTGTTGCTGGCCGGAAAAGATCGCGGGCCTGCCGCACCTCGGGCAGAGTATCCGTGTAGACATCTACGCGGCGGTGCAGGGCGATGCCTTCAGCGATGTCGGGCGACCATGCATCCCACGGATTACCGCGAACGAAGTCTGCCATTAAGTTACCGAGCAGAGAACTGTTGGCCAGCGAGGCTAAATGAAGATGAGCGAGAAAGTTCATTCGCGCAGTATAACGCTCTGCTGCGGCAAATTGTTCAGAATTGATGGATTTTCCGCTAGACTATGCCGCTTGTTTCAGAGACGACAAAGAAGTTAAGCATGCGTGTTGCCGATTTTTCCTTTGAATTACCGCCATCTTTAATTGCCCACTATCCGCAAGCCGAACGTAGCGGATGCCGCCTTTTATCGCTTAATGGCGAAAATGGCGCGCTAAGCCATGGTGTATTCACCGATATTTTGGCGCAGCTCAATCCGGGCGACCTGCTGGTGTTTAATAATACCCGAGTGATTCCGGCGCGGGTATTTGGCCGTAAAGCCAGCGGCGGGAAAATCGAGATGCTGGTTGAACGGATGCTGGATGATAAGCGCGTGTTGGCACACGTGCGCTCCTCAAAAGCGCCGAAGCCGGGCGCCGAGCTGTTGCTGGGCGAAGATGAAAGTATTCGCGCGACGATGGTCGCCCGTCACGATACGCTGTTTGAAATCGCGTTTCACGATCGGCGCTCGGTGTTGGATATTCTGGATGCGGTCGGGCATATGCCGCTGCCACCCTATATTGAACGTCCGGATGAAGAAGCGGATCGGGAGCTGTATCAAACCGTCTATAGCGAAAAACCGGGCGCGGTTGCCGCACCGACCGCCGGTTTGCATTTTGATGAGCCGTTGTTAGCCGCGCTGCGCGAAAAAGGTGTGGAAATGGCCTTTGTGACGTTGCATGTCGGCGCAGGCACTTTCCAGCCGGTGCGCGTTGACACTATTGAAGACCACATCATGCATGCTGAATATGCGGAAGTACCGCAAGATGTGGTGGATGCGGTGCTAGCCTGTAAGGCGCGCGGCAATCGAGTGATTGCGGTAGGCACCACCTCCGTACGTTCGCTGGAAAGCGCGGCGCAAACCTGTGATAACGGGCTAATTGCTCCCTTTTTCGACGATACCAAGATTTTTATCTATCCTGGTTATCACTATCAGGTCATTGATGCGCTGATCACCAATTTCCATCTGCCGGAGTCAACGTTGATTATGCTGGTATCGGCGTTTGCAGGTTATCGGCATACAATGGCTGCCTATCAGGCGGCGGTTAAAGAACAGTATCGTTTCTTTAGTTATGGCGATGCGATGTTTATTACCAAAAATCCCGCCGCGCCGGATGAGCAGCCCGGCGGCTAAGTATGCGTTTTTTTTGGGACGGATAGCTGCCGTTCCACGGCCAGGAACAACGCTATTGCTCCTGGTAATACAGTGTGAGCGCAAGCTTGCAGGGTTATTTTAACAACTCAACATCAGACTGTTTCTCTGGTGGAGGTAATGTGAAGTTTGAACTTGATACTAAAGATGGGCGCGCGCGTCGTGGCCGTCTGATTTTCGATCGTGGCGTGGTGGAAACCCCCGCGTTTATGCCAGTGGGGACTTACGGTACGGTGAAGGGAATGACGCCGGAAGAAGTCCAGGAGACCGGCGCGCAAATTATCCTCGGTAACACTTTCCATCTTTGGCTGCGTCCCGGCCAGGAAATTATGAAATTGCACGGCGATCTGCATGATTTTATGCAGTGGAAAGGGCCGATTTTGACCGATTCTGGTGGTTTCCAGGTTTTCAGCCTCGGTGATATTCGCAAAATTACCGAAGCGGGCGTACATTTCCGCAACCCAATCAACGGTGACGCCATTTTCCTCGACCCAGAAAAATCGATGGAGATTCAGTACGATCTCGGCTCCGATATTGTGATGATCTTCGATGAGTGTACACCGTATCCTGCCGATTGGGATTACGCGAAACGCTCAATGGAGATGTCGTTACGCTGGGCGAAACGTAGCCGCGAACGCTTTGATTCGCTGGGCAATCCGAATGCGCTGTTTGGCATCATCCAGGGCAGTGTTTACGAAGATTTACGCGATGTCTCGGTCAAAGGACTGGTAGAGATAGGTTTTGATGGGTACGCTGTGGGCGGCCTGGCGGTGGGCGAGCCGAAAGAGGATATGCACCGGATTTTGGAGCATGTTTGTCCGCAAATTCCTGAAGATAAGCCTCGTTACCTGATGGGCGTCGGCAAACCGGAAGATTTGGTGGAAGGCGTTCGTCGCGGTATTGATATGTTTGACTGCGTGATGCCGACCCGTAATGCGCGTAATGGCCATTTGTTCGTCACGGATGGCGTGGTGAAAATTCGTAATGCGAAGTATAAGGATGATACCTCTCCGCTGGACGCCGAGTGTGATTGTTATACCTGTCGCAATTACAGTCGCGCCTACTTGCATCATCTTGATCGTTGTAACGAAATATTGGGCGCTCGCCTTAATACTATCCATAACCTGCGTTATTACCAGCGCCTGATGGCGGGTTTACGTAAGGCTATCGAAGAGGGTAAATTAGAGCGCTTTGTTAACGAATTCTATGAACGGACGGGCAAGGCGGTTCCGCCGTTAAACGTCTGATAATTAAACAATGAGGGAAATTTGATGAGTTTTTTCATTTCTGACGCAGTGGCAGCAGCAGGCGCACCGTCGCAGTCAAGTCCTTACTCTCTGGTGATCATGCTGGTGGTATTTGGTCTGATTTTTTATTTCATGATCCTGCGTCCACAGCAAAAACGTTCGAAAGAGCATAAGAAGCTGATGGATTCTATCTCCAAAGGTGATGAAGTGCTGACGACCGGCGGGCTGGTTGGGCGCGTGACCAAAGTTGCTGAAACCGGTTATGTCACTATCGCCCTGAACGAGTCCACTGAAGTTGTGGTCAAACGTGATTTCGTGGCTGCCGTTCTGCCGAAAGGTACGATGAAGGCTCTTTAATTTTTTGTTTTCCCTAAGGGAACTGCCGTGTTAAACCGTTATCCTTTGTGGAAATACATTATGCTGATCGTCGTGATTATCGTCGGTCTGCTATATGCACTTCCCAACCTTTATGGTGAGGATCCGGCTGTTCAGGTCACTGGTGCGCGCGGAAGCGCCGCCAGTGAGCAAACGCTGGTCCAGATCCAGAATGTCCTACAAGCAGATAAAATTCAGAGCAAATCCGTTGCGCTGGAAAACGGCGCTATTCTGGCGCGTTTTGCCAATACGGATGTGCAGTTACGCGCCCGCGACTCTATTGCGAAAGCCCTTGGCGAAAATTACGTGGTGGCGCTTAACCTTGCTCCCGCGACACCAACATGGTTGAGCCTGCTGTCGGCAGAGCCGATGAAGCTGGGTCTTGACCTGCGCGGCGGCGTTCACTTCTTGATGGAAGTGGATATGGATACCGCGTTAAGTAAGCTGCAAGAGCAGAATACTGACGGGTTGCGTAGTGATTTACGCGAAAAAGGTATTGCTTATACCAACGTGCGCAAAATCGATAACTATGGCGTGGAGGTTCGTTTCCGTGACGCCGCGGCGCGCGATGCTGCCGTCAGTTATTTGACCCCGCGCCACCGTGACTTGGTGCTGAACACCAGCGGCGACAATTTGCTGCGGGTGGTCATGAGCGATGAGCGTCTGCGTGAAGCGCGCGAATATGCCGTCCAGCAGAACATTAATATCCTGCGTAACCGCGTTAACCAACTGGGTGTTGCCGAGCCTCTGGTGCAACGTCAGGGTTCTGACCGGATTGTGGTTGAATTGCCGGGGATTCAGGACACGGCGCGTGCGAAAGAAATTTTGGGCGCTACCGCGACACTGGAATTCCGTCTGGTTAATACCAGCGTTGATGCCACTTCAGCGGCAAATGGCCGTGTGCCGGGCGACTCTGAAGTAAAACAAACGCGTGAAGGCCAACCTGTGGTCCTGTATAAGCGCGTGATTTTGACCGGCGACCATATTACCGACTCTACCTCCAGTACCGATGAGTACAACCAACCGCAGGTGAACATTTCACTGGACGGCGCTGGCGGTAATATCATGTCTAATTTCACCAAGGACAATATCGGTAAGCCGATGGCGACCCTGTTTGTCGAATATAAAGACAGCGGTAAGAAGGACTCTACCGGGCGCGCTATCCTCGAGAAGCAAGAAGAGGTTATCAACGTCGCGAATATTCAGTCGCGTTTGGGTAACAGTTTCCGTATTACCGGCATTAACAATCCGAATGAAGCACGTCAGTTGTCGTTACTGCTGCGCGCCGGTGCTTTGATTGCGCCGATTCAAATTGTCGAAGAGCGTACCATCGGCCCAACCATGGGTCAGCAGAATATTACTCAAGGCCTGGAAGCGTGTTTGTGGGGCTTGGTGGTGTCAATTCTGTTTATGGTGGTTTACTACCGTAAGTTTGGCCTGATCGCGACCACCGCGCTGTTGGCAAACTTGGTGCTGATCATCGGTGTTATGTCGCTCTTGCCGGGCGCGACGCTGACCATGCCGGGGATTGCCGGTATTGTGTTGACGCTGGCGGTGGCAGTGGATGCCAACGTATTGATCAATGAACGTATCAAAGAAGAACTCAGGAATGGGCGTACTGTTCAGCAGGCGATTCATGAGGGTTATAAAGGTGCGTTCTCCAGTATCGTTGACGCCAACGTGACGACGTTGATTAAGGTTATCATCCTGTATGCAGTGGGGACCGGCTCGATTAAAGGGTTTGCGATCACTACCGCAATTGGTATTGCCACCTCAATGTTTACTGCCATCATCGGCACGCGTGCCATTGTGAACTTGTTGTACGGCGGCAAACGCATCAACAAGCTGTCTATCTGAGGAGTGCGTTGTGGCACAGCAATATAGTGTTGAACAGCTTAATCACGGCCGTAAAGTGCATGACTTTATGCGCTGGGATACGCTGGCATTTATCATCTCGGCGCTATTGATCGTGGCTTCTTTAGCGATTATGGGCGTACGCGGTTTTAACTGGGGGCTGGATTTTACCGGTGGTACGGTAATTGAAATTAACCTTGAGAAACCCGCTGAACTTGACGCATTGCGTGATGCATTGCAGAAGTCTGGGTTCGTTGAACCGCAGGTGCAAAACTTTGGCAGCAGCCGTGACATCATCGTCCGTATGCCGCCAGCGGAAGGGAACGCAGGTCAGGAATTGGGCAACAAAGTTGTCTCGGTGATCAACCAGGCCGCCAGCCAAACCGCCACCGTGAAGCGTATTGAGTTTGTCGGCCCGAGCGTGGGTAGCGATTTGGCGCAGGCTGGCGGTATGGCGTTGCTATCCGCATTGATCGCTATCTTAATCTATATCGGTATCCGCTTTGAATGGCGCCTTGCATTAGGTACCGTACTGGCACTGGCGCATGACGTGATTATTACCATGGGGATTCTCTCGCTGTTCCATATCGAGATTGATCTCACCATTATCGCCTCATTGATGTCGGTTATTGGCTATTCACTGAACGATAAAATCGTGGTGTCGGATCGTATCCGTGAGAATTTCCGCAAAATTCGTCGCGGTACGCCTTACGATATTACTAACGTTTCTCTGACCCAGACCTTAAGCCGTACCATCATTACTTCGGCAACGACGCTGGCAATGGTGTTAATACTGTTCATCTTTGGCGGGGCGTTGCTGAAAGGCTTCTCGCTGACCATGCTGATTGGTGTCACCATTGGTACCATTTCATCGATTTATGTCTCTTCAGCGCTGGCGTTGAAGTTGGGCATGAAACGTGAACATATGATCCAGCAGAAGGTAGAGAAAGAGGGCGCGGATCAACCTTCGATCATGCCGTAACGTTCTCTGATAAAAAAAGGCCACGCATTGCGTGGCCTTTTTATTACGCGTTATTTCACTGTGGTTGCAGGAGCCGCGCTATTATCCAGCGTTACGTCATGTACCCGCACATACCCTAACTGTTCCGGCGTGATACCGCTTAGCCGTAACGGCACCTCAGCATTCGCCTGCGGAACTAAAGAAGAGGGGACGCTAATCGTTTGTGACAAAGCGCTCGCCTGTAGCGGCTTGCCGCTAACCGGGTCGCGCTCGCCCCATTCGATTTCGGCGCTCAAGGCGGGCAAAGTTTTCTCACCCGCGGCGCGGATATTCAGGATGGCGCGCGTACCATTAGCCTCCGCCTCGACCTGGCTAAGCGAGAGACGCAGTTCACCTGCATTACTCTGCAATATCACCGCCGTATTGGCTGAAGGAAGCAGCCATGCGCCCTGAGCCGAATTAGCATTAAGCTGATTTTGCTGTTCAAGCACCGTCGCCTGCGTGGTTAACTGACGCATGGTTTGGTTCAGCTTATTGACTTCATTATGCAAATGGTTGACTGCCTGCGGTTGCGGCGCGCTGCTACAACCAGCCAGAAGTAAGGTTGAGAACATGCTTGCCAGCACGTATCTGGTCATCCGGTTTCTCCGCTTCCTGCTGTTGCCGATTACTGCGGAATACGCAGCATCTGACCCGGATAGATCTTATCCGGATGGGTTAACATTGGTTTATTGGCTTCAAAGATTTTGTTGTACTGATTGGGCGTTCCGTAGAACTGTTTCGAAATAGCGCTCAAGGTATCGCCTTTCTGTACCGTATAAAACTGTGCTTCCGGCTCGTTCTGCACGGCGCTAACCTTATCCTCAACTTCGGTAATGCCGGCAACATTACCGGCGGCGATGAGAATTTTTTCTTTCAACTCCTGCGAAAGACCATCGCCAGTGACGGTCACTTTGCCATCTTTCACTTCAACGTTGACTTTGTCGCTATCCGGCAGGCCCAACGTATTGATGTGTTCTTGCAGTTTCTTACTTTGATCGGCTGCGCCGCTAACGCTATCCCACAGCTTTTCACCCGCTTCTTTCACGAAATTAAACAATCCCATATAGTCTCCTCAAAATTCCTTATGTTGATATCGTGATCGCCTAAACGGCTCGGTAAGTTTAGCGCACTTTGTCCCCTTGCGGGAGCATTGAGGCTACGAATGCGCTGGCAAAGGTTTTGGTTAACAGAGACTTCGCGTTACACTGTTGCTCAATTTCGTGGAAAGCCAGGATAACCCATGCATTGCCCATTCTGTTCGGCTGTGGACACCAAAGTGATTGATTCTCGTCTGGTAGGTGAAGGTACTTCCGTTCGGCGTCGACGCCAGTGCCTGGTCTGTCATGAGCGTTTTACTACCTTTGAAGTGGCAGAGCTGGTGATGCCGCGGGTGGTGAAGAGCAATGATATTCGTGAACCTTTCAACGAAGATAAGCTGTGTAGCGGCATGATGAAGGCACTCGAAAAACGTCCGGTTAACTCGGACGATGTGGAAAATGCCATTAGTCATATTAAAACGCAGCTACGGGCAACCGGCGAGCGCGAAGTGCCCAGTAAAATGATCGGTAATCTGGTGATGGATGAGCTGAAAAAACTGGATAAAGTCGCCTATATTCGCTTTGCCTCGGTGTACCGTAGCTTTGAGGATATCCGCGAGTTTGGCGAAGAAATCGCCCGCTTACAGGACTAGATGATGCGTGATGAATTCTATATGGCGCGTGCGTTAGAGCTGGCACGGCGTGGTCAGTTCACGACTGCGCCTAACCCGAATGTGGGTTGTGTCATCGTGCGGGGCGCGGAGATCGTTGGCGAAGGCTGGCATCAGCGCGCAGGTGAACCTCATGCGGAAGTTCATGCGTTGCGCATGGCGGGTGAAAAAGCCAACGGCGCAACGGCGTACGTTACGCTGGAACCCTGTAGCCATTTGGGGCGCACGCCACCATGCTGTGATGCGCTGATCGCCGCTGGCGTTAGTCGCGTGGTTGCCGCGATGCAGGATCCGAACCCTGAGGTAGCGGGGCGCGGCCTTTATCGCCTGAAACAGGCCGGTATTGAGGTCAGCCATGGGCTGATGATGTCGGAGGCGGAGGCGCTCAATCGCGGCTTTCTGAAACGCATGCGTACCGGTTTCCCTTTTGTGCAGCTAAAATTAGGCGCATCGCTGGATGGGCGAACCGCCATGGCGAGCGGAGAGAGCCAGTGGATCACTTCTGTGCAAGCGCGCCAGGATGTCCAGCGCTTTCGCGCCCGTAGCGCGGCGATTCTGAGCACCAGCGCGACGGTGCTGGCGGATAATCCTTCGCTGACCGTGCGTGAGGAGGAGCTGGATAGCGAGACGCGCGCCAGCTATCCGCAAGGTGAAATACGCCAGCCGGTGCGGGTTATTATTGACCGACATAACCGTGTTACGCCGCAGCAGCGTTTAATTGGGTTGCCAGGAGAAACCTGGCTGGCGCGTTGCCAGCCGGATGAGCAGCCGTGGCCTGAGAGTGTGCAACAGCTTTGCGTACCGGCTTTAGCCGACCGTCTCGACTTGGTTGCCCTGCTGATGGCGCTCGGTAAACGGCAGATTAACAGCCTGTGGGTAGAGGCCGGGGCGACGATGGCCGGTGCGTTACTCAAGGCGGGCGTGGTGGACGAGCTGGTGGTTTACCTGGCGCCCAAATTATTAGGCAACGAGGCGCGTGGTCTTTGTGCGCTACCGGGTTTGGCACATTTGGCTGATGCGCCTGACTTTATTTTTAGCGATATTCGTCAGGTTGGCCCGGATTTACGCCTAACCTTGACCCCGCGTTAAACTTCGGAAAAGCGGAAGCAGACCGACGAAGAGTATGATAGAATCCGCCCCCCTGCGGGGCCAAACAGAACCCTGAAAGGAAGACTATGAAGATTATCGAAGCTGCTGTTGCGACTCCTGAAGCGCGTGTTGCCATTGTGATTGCGCGTTTCAATAATTTTATTAACGACAGCCTGCTGGCGGGTGCCCTTGATGCGTTAAAACGTATCGGCCAGGTGAAAGAAGATAACATCACCGTGGTGTGGGTGCCGGGTGCCTATGAATTGCCGATGACTGCGCGTGCGCTGGCAAAAGCCGGTAAGCATGATGCAGTGGTAGCATTAGGTACTGTTATCCGTGGTGGTACCGCCCACTTTGAATATGTTGCGGGTGAAGCCAGCTCTGGCCTCGCCAGCGTCGCGATGAATAGCGACATCCCGGTTGCCTTCGGCGTTTTGACGACCGAAAATATCGAGCAGGCGATTGAACGCGCCGGCACGAAAGCGGGCAACAAAGGGGCTGAAGCGGCGCTGACCGCACTCGAAATGATTAATGTATTGAAAGCCATCAAAGCCTGATTTCTAAGGGGAATTTTGTGAAACCTGCTGCTCGCCGCCGCGCCCGTGAGTGCGCCGTCCAGGCGCTTTACTCCTGGCAGTTGTCCAACAACGACATTGCTGATGTTGAATATCAGTTTCTGGCGGAACAAGACGTCAAAGACGTTGATATTGCCTATTTCCGTGAGTTACTGATTGGCGTTGCGACCAACAGTGCCTTTCTCGACGGCCTGATGAAGCCTTGGTTATCTCGCCAACTGGAAGAGCTGGGCCAGGTAGAAAAAGCCGTGCTGCGTATCGCGCTGTATGAACTGAGTAAACGCGCTGATGTGCCGTACAAAGTGGCGATCAATGAAGGGATTGAGCTGGCGAAAGTGTTCGGCGCCGAAGACAGCCATAAG
This sequence comes from Paramixta manurensis, assembly GCF_013285385.1. Taxonomy (NCBI): domain Bacteria; kingdom Pseudomonadati; phylum Pseudomonadota; class Gammaproteobacteria; order Enterobacterales; family Erwiniaceae; genus Paramixta; species Paramixta manurensis. The sequence goes on from NZ_CP054212.1 coordinate 1,236,821, forward strand.
TTTGTCAATGGTGTGCTGGATAAAGCCGCTCCACAAATCCGCCCCAACAAGAAATAATCACCCGAGGCCGGTTTCCCGGCCTTTTTCATTTAGGTTCACTGGAACGCAATTATGTCATGTGGCGAATTTGAACTGATCGCACGCTATTTTAATCGTGTGACAAGCTCGCGTCGTGATGTTGAAAAAGGCATCGGCGATGACTGCGCGTTACTGAACGTGCCGGAGAAGCAGACGCTGGCGATCAGCACCGATACGTTGGTGGAAGGCGTCCATTTTTTACGTGATATTCACCCTGCCGATCTGGGCTATAAAGCCTTAGCGGTTAACCTTAGCGATCTTGCCGCGATGGGAGCCGATCCGGCGTGGCTGACACTGGCGCTCACGCTGCCAGAGGTGGATGAAGCGTGGCTTAAAGCGTTCAGCGATAGTTTGTTTGAGTTGCTGAATTATTATGATATGCAACTCATTGGCGGCGATACGACGCGTGGGCCGCGTAGTTTAACCTTAGGTATCCACGGCTTAGTTCCGGCAGGGCGCGCATTACGTCGTTCGGGCGCGCGTATTGGCGACTGGATTTACGTTACTGGCACCTTAGGCGATAGCGCTGCGGGTTTGGCGCTATTGCAGCACCACGAGCGTATTACCGACCCTGTGGCGCACGAAGCCTTGATTAAGCGTCATTTGCGCCCAATGCCGCGTATTTTGCAAGGGCAAGCATTACGCGATCTCGCCAGCGCGGCAATTGATATTTCAGATGGGCTGGTTGCGGATATCGGTCATATTTTGCGTGCCAGCGAATGCGGGGCGCGCTTGAATATTGATGCGTTGCCGATATCGTCGGTTTTACTGGAACATTTCGACCACGCCCAGGCGGTACGCTGGGCGTTAAGCGGCGGGGAAGACTACGAACTGTGCTTTACCGTGCCGGAAATTAACCGGGGCGCTTTAGACGTGGCGCTTGGTCGCCTCGGTGTCCCTTATACCTGTATCGGCCAAGTGGCGCCGGAAGCGGAAGGTATGACGTTGTGGCAAAATGGCGAAGTTGTTGAGTTGAACCTAAAAGGATTTGATCATTTTGACGCGCAATAAAGATGTCGCCAAAAGCCGTTTACAGATGAGTAACCCGTGGCATTTGTTGGCGACCGGTTTTGGCAGCGGTCTAAGCCCGTGGGTGCCTGGCACCATGGGCTCGTTGGCTTCGATTCCATTTTGGTGGCTCATGACCTGGCTGCCGTTTCAGCTCTACTACCTGCTGGTATTGCTTGGCATCAGCTTGGGTGTCTATCTTTGCCACCGTACGGCGAAAGATATGGGCGTGCATGACCATGGCAGCATCGTCTGGGACGAGTTTATTGGCATGTGGATTACGCTAATGGCGATACCGGTACTGAGTTGGCAATGGGTCGCCGCCGGGTTTGTTATTTTCCGTATTTTTGATATGTGGAAACCGTGGCCGATTCGCTGGTTTGACCGTAATGTTCATGGTGGTATGGGCATTATGGTGGATGATATTGTGGCGGGGATTATTTCAGCCGGTATTCTCTACCTCTGCGGACATTACTGGTTGCTGTAAGGAAAAGGCCGGTTTACCGGCCTTTTGTATGCATTACTGAAATCCAACAACATGATGCGGTTGGTAAACGGTTTCCAGTTCCGCCACTTCTTCGGTCGTGAGTTCCACCTCGGTAGCTTTAACCAAATCATCCAGTTGCTCCGCGCGTGACGCACCGATAATCGGCGCGGTAACCGCCGGTTTCGTGAGCATCCAGGCTAGCGCCACCTGCGCCCGGCTGACGCCTTTATCTTTGGCGATGGTTTCGACGCGTTGAGCGATGGCCGCGTCGTTGTCTTCGCTTTGGCTGTACAAGGTTTTGCCGAACTCATCGGATACCGAACGTGCGGTGGTTTCTCCCCATTGACGGGTTAAACGTCCACGTGCCAGCGGGCTCCACGGTAGTACCGCAATGTTCTCCGCCTGACATAACGGGTGCATTTCACGCTCTTCTTCGCGCTGAATCAAATTATATTGATCCTGCATGCTCACAAAGCGTGTCCAGCCGTGAAGATCAGCCGTATATAATGCTCTGGCAAACTGCCAGGCGTACATTGATGAGGCGCCGATATAACGCGCTTTACCCGCTTTTACGACATCATGTAACGCTTCCAGCGTCTCTTCCAGCGGCGTCTCATAATCCCAACGGTGAATTTGCAATAGATCGACATAGTCCATTCCCAGCCGGGTGAGGCTGTCATCAATCGATTGTAAAATATTTTTGCGCGACAGGCCGCGTGGTAGGTTGCTCATTTGGTTGTAGACTTTGGTGGCGACGACCACGTCTTCACGTCGAGCATAGTCACGTAGCGCCCGACCGACAATTTCTTCGCTACTGCCATCAGAATAACTATTCGCGGTGTCAAAAAAGTTAATCCCGGCATCCAGTGCTTGCTTAATTAACGGGCGGCTGCTCTCTTCGGGCAGCGTCCAGGCATGGGTGCCGCGTTGGGGTTCGCCGAAAGTCATACAGCCAAGACATAGACGTGAAACCGTAAGGTCAGTTGTACCGAGTTGAATGGTGTTCATTACTGCTCCTGCTTGTCAGGGTTAAGCCTAAATGGCTGATGAGGTTTTTATCTACCCTAATCAATAAGCATAGCAGGTGAGCGTGCTCCCCATCGTCGATTATGGGGAGCAGAGGGGTTTATTGCGCCAGCCAGTCGTCAATTTGTTGCTGAATGCCTGATGCATCCAGCCGATAGTCATGGCGAATTTCGTCTTGCGTCCCTTGTGGAATAAATTCATCCGGCAAACCGAGATTCAACACTGGCACCGGCGTTCGTTTTGCCATCAGCAACTCGTTTACGCCGCTACCTGCGCCGCCTTTGATTGCACCTTCCTCAAGCGTAATCAATGATTCATGGGTTGCGGCAAGCTCAAGTATCAGCTTCTCGTCGAGCGGTTTAACGAAACGCATATCCACCAGTGTGGCATTTAGCGCATCCGCCACGGTCTGTGCTTCCGGCAATAAGGTGCCGAAATTCAGGATCGCCAGTTTCTCGCCCTGACGCTTGGTCACTCCTTTACCTAACGGCAGCGCCGCCAGGGGAGCCAGCGTGGCACCGGTACCATTTCCGCGTGGATAACGTACTGCGCTGGGGCCATCATTGCGGTGATAACCGGTATATAACATCAGGCGGCACTCATTCTCGTCGCTTGGCGTCATAATCACCATATTAGGAATACAGCGCAGGTAAGCGAGATCGAACGCACCCTGATGGGTTTGCCCATCCGCGCCCACAATACCGCCGCGATCGATAGCAAACAGCACCGGTAGTTTTTGGATTGCCACATCGTGGATCACTTGATCATAGGCGCGTTGCAGGAAGGTTGAATAGATGGCGACAATCGGTTTGTAGCCACCGATCGCCAGCCCGGCGGCAAAGGTGACCGCATGTTGCTCGGCGATAGCTACATCAAAATATTGCGCCGGGTATTCGCGCGAGAACCCCACCATACCGGACCCTTCACGCATTGCCGGAGTAACCGCCATCAGTTTGTTATCATCGGCAGCCATTTCACACAGCCAGTTACCGAAAATTTTCGAGTAACTCGGCAAGCCTTCGACGCTTTTGGGCAATAGGCCACTGGCTGGATCAAATTTCGGTACCGCATGCCAGGTGATGGGATCTTTTTCGGCTGGCGCGTAGCCTTTGCCTTTTTTGGTCATAATATGCAGAAACTGCGGACCTTTTAAGTCACGCATATTTTTCAGCGTATGCACCAACGCCAGCACATCATGCCCGTCAACCGGGCCAATATAATTAAACCCTAACTCTTCAAACAGCGTGCCTGGTACCACCATACCTTTCAGGTGCTCTTCCGTACGCTTGACCAGCTCTTTAATTGGCGGCAGACCAGTAAGGACCTTTTTCCCGCCTTCACGTAGCCGTGCGTAGGTCTTTCCAGACAGGATCTGAGCCAGACGATTATTTAGCGCGCCGACGTTTTCGGAAATCGACATTTCGTTATCGTTCAAGACCACCAACAGGTCAGCCTTAATATCGCCCGCGTGATTCATCGCTTCAAACGCCATCCCGGCGGTAATTGCACCATCGCCGATGACGCAGGCGGTGCGGCGACCTTTGGCTTCTTTCTCAGCGGCGACCGCCATCCCTAGCCCGGCGCTAATTGAGGTCGAGGAGTGACCGACGCACAGCACGTCATACTCACTCTCTTCCCGCCACGGGAACGGATGCAGACCATTTTTCTGCCGGATAGTACCAATACGATCACGCCGCCCGGTCAGAATTTTATGCGGATAGGCTTGGTGACCAACATCCCAGACCAAGTGATCAAACGGCGTGTTATACACGTAGTGGAGCGCAACGGTAAGCTCCACCACGCCAAGGCCAGAGGCGAAATGACCGCTGGAGCGGCTTACGCTATCCAGCAGATATTGGCGCAATTCATCGCAGAGTTTCGGCAATTTCTCTTTTGGCAATGAACGTAATTCTGTTACCGAGCTTGCCTGCGCCAGCGTTGGGTATTTTGCAATGTCAAAACTCATCGGAGACTCATCGTGGAAGTTATTTATCGCGTTCAATAATGAAACTCGCCAGCGCTTGTAATGGTTGCGTATTAAATGATTGCGCGGCCAGCGTTTCTAACGCGTTGAGGGATTCCTGATACAGATCCCATGCTTTGGCTTGGGCATTTTCCAGCCCCATTAATGCCGGATAGGTACTTTTTCCCAAATCCTGATCGGCGCCCTGGCGCTTGCCAATCACAGCCGTATCGCCAATGACATCCAGGATATCATCCTGTACCTGAAAGGCGAGGCCGATCGCATTCGCATAGCTATCCAGCGCGGGTAACGCCTGGCGACCCGTTTCACCCGCCGTCAGAGCGCCTAACCGTACCGCCGCGCGGATAAGTGCGCCGGTTTTAAAACGATGGATCTGCTCAAGCGCGCGCAGATCAACCTGTTGACCTTCCGCTGCCAGATCCAATGCCTGCCCGCCGCACATACCGGCCACGCCGCTGGCTTGCGCCAGTTCAGACACCATCGCGAGGCGGTGTTGCGGCGCCACGCCAGCCATTGGGCCATCGGCAAGCAGAGAAAACGCTAAGGTTTGCAATGCATCACCGGCCAAAATCGCCGTATCCTCGCCAAACTTGATATGGCAGGTGGGCTGACCGCGACGCAAACTGTCATCATCCATCGCGGGTAAATCATCGTGGATCAAGGAATAAGCATGGATACACTCGATTGCTGCCGCCGGCACATCCAGCGCAGCGCAATCGGCATGGAGCATTTCACCGGTGGCATACACCAAAAATGGGCGCAGGCGCTTACCGCCTAATAGTGCGCCGTACTCCATGGCTTCGACCAGTGGAGAACTCTGAAACGGCAGTGGCGCTAATGCGCGCGCCAGTGCCAGGTTTACGCGCTGACGATAGGTATCAAGCTGTTGAGCAAAATCCATTATTCATCATCCGGCGTAAAAGGCGCCAGAGCGGCGTCTTTATCGTCGCTTAGCAGAATTTGTACGCGTTGTTCCGCTTGCTGCAGCGTTTGCTGGCCCGTACGTGCCAATTGTACGCCGCGTTCAAACTCATTCAACGCTGCCTCTAGCGACAGTTCGCCGCTTTCCAGGTGCGTAACGATTTGCTCAAGCTGCTGTAAGGAAGTTTCAAAGCTGGCGGGCTGTTCGGCTTTTTTCGGCATAATTCGTATCGGCTCACGGGTTTTTCATCATAGTGCAATCATTCATGGTATCCGACTCGAAATAATTAGCAAAATAATGATGGGGTATACCAGTAAAACAGGCGGTCAGCGAACAATAGTGATATACTGCCGCGCCTCGGATGCAAAGGGCTCAGGCTACTTTGCTATATTTTGATCTTAGCAGTTAAGGGTGTGTTTAAGCCCCTAATTGTCCAACGAACCTGTGCCGCCATGAAGTTTATCATTAAATTATTCCCTGAAATCACCATTAAAAGCCAGTCAGTGCGTTTGCGCTTTATCAAAATCTTAACCGGGAATATTCGCAACGTTCTTAAGCACCTTGATGAAACGCTCGCGGTGGTACGCCACTGGGATCATATCGAAGTTCGTTCCAAAGATGAAAGTCTGCGTGCCACGTTAGTGGACGAATTGACGCGTATTCCTGGCATCCACCACATCTTAGCGGTTGAAGATCGCCCGTATAACGATGTGCATCATATCTTCGAACAAACGTTGGAGCTTTACCGGGAGCGCGTTGAAGGCAAAACCTTTTGTGTGCGTGTGAAGCGCCGTGGGAAACATGATTTCAGTTCGCAGGATGTGGAGCGCTACGTTGGCGGTGGGTTGAACCAGCATATTGCCAGCGCGCAGGTGAAACTCAACCATCCTGACGTCACCGTTAATCTGGAAATCGAAGATGATCGGTTGTTGTTGATCACCGGGCGCTATGAGGGGATTGGCGGTTTTCCTATCGGCACCCAGGAAGATGTGTTGTCACTGATTTCCGGCGGGTTTGATTCCGGTGTTTCCAGTTATATGTTGATGCGTCGTGGTTGCCGCGTGCATTACTGCTTCTTTAATCTTGGTGGCGCGGCCCACGAAATTGGCGTACGTCAGGTCGCACATTACCTGTGGAACCGTTTTGGTCGTTCCCATCGGGTGCGCTTTGTGGCGATCAATTTCGAACCGGTGGTGGGTGAAATTCTCGAAAAAGTTGATGACGGCCAGATGGGCGTGGTGCTGAAGCGGATGATGGTGCGCGCGGCCTCCAGAGTGGCGGAGCGCTACGGTGTGCAGGCGCTTGTCACCGGAGAAGCATTGGGGCAGGTTTCCAGCCAAACATTGACCAATTTACGGCTGATCGATAATGCGTCAGATACGCTGATCCTGCGTCCGCTGATTTCACACGATAAAGAACACATCATCAATCTGGCGCGTCACATCGGCACCGAGGATTTTGCGCGCACCATGCCGGAATATTGTGGTGTGATTTCCAAAAGCCCAACGGTGAAAGCGGTAAAAGCCAAAATTGAAGCCGAAGAAGAGAATTTTGACTTCGCGATTCTCGACCGGGTGGTGCAGGAAGCGACGAACGTTGATGTCCGTGAGATTGCCATGCAGACGCAAGAAGAGGTGGTTGAAGTAGAAACCGTCGCCTCTTTCTCGGCCAATGAAGTGCTATTGGATATCCGCTCACCAGATGAGCAAGAGCATAAGCCGTTGAATAGGGAAGGGATTGAGGTAAAATCGCTACCGTTCTATAAACTGGCTACGCAGTTTGGTGACCTTGATCAAAGTAAAACCTGGCTGCTGTATTGCGAGCGTGGCGTGATGAGCCGATTACAGGCGTTGTATTTGCACGAACAAGGGTTTACCAATGTGAAGGTATACCGCCCGTAGCCATGATGAAAGGGGCGATGCGCGCATCGCCCACGGGTAATCAAACGTTAAGCGGTAAGGGGAGAGGTGTCCCGATAGTCGTAAATACCGGCCGCCAGGACCAGTTGCGACGCGACCTCACCGGCTTTCTGTTTCCCGCATAACAAATCAACCAGCTTAAGGGCAAAATCAATGGCGGTGCCAGGCCCTTGGCTGGTGAGCAAGTTCACACGCGGATCCCACACCACTCGCTTTTCTACCCACTTCTCCGCCGGGATGGTCTCTTTTAGGCCCGGAAAACCGGTCATATTGCCGACCGGAAATAAATCATGCGGCACCAATACGGTACCGGCTGCCGCGCAGATGGCGGCAACAATGCGTCCGGACAAGTGGAATTGACGCACGGTTTCGACCAGTAAAGGGCTATCGCGAAAGGCTTTTGCGCCCTGCAATCCGCCGGGTAGAACGATCGCGGCAAAGTCATTATCCGCCACCTCGATCAACGCGGTATCCGCCAGCAGCCGCACGCCACGCGAACACACCACTTCGCGTTCGCCACTCTCACTAACGCTGGCGGTGGTGACCGCTATACCGCCGCGTACCAGCAGATCAATGGTGGTGACTGCTTCGGTCTCTTCAGTGCCATGTGCCAGGCAAACCAACACCGATGCGTTCGCGCTCATAATTCTGCTCCTTTCGTTTAACTAACTCGTAAAGACGGCTATTTTCCGGCGTAACAATGCCCTGAGCCCGCGCCCGGCGCAGTAAGTAGCCGGTAATATATTCTATTTCGGTGCGCCGCTGCGCATGGATGTCTTGCCGCATTGATGAGCTATTTTCCGCCGTACTTTCTATCACGGCCAGCACATAATTCATCACGCTATCGAACGAGGTATGCTGACCTTCTCGCTCCATCACCAGCGCGATTTCTTCGCACAGCACGCTAATTTGCGACCTGTGTTCCAGCAGATCGCCGTTACGGCAATCATGTTCTACCGTCAGCGGATTGATGACGCAATTAACCGCCAGTTTTTGCCAACTGGCTGAGGCCAAATGGTCATGCCAGGCAACATCCGGTAGTGCGTGATGGAGCGTTTCGGCCAGGCTGCTTAATGCGGCGCTATCCGGCGTGCCGGGGCCGATGTGGGTAATGCCATTCGCCACATGCACGATGACTGTGCCGTCCCGTTTTGCCGCATGGGTAGTGATCCCCTGCAATAACGGTTGTTTCACACCTTTTAGCTCATCCAGCGTACCCATTCCGTTGTGTAGCAGTAAAATTGGACAATGTTCAGGGAGCAGGGCCTGTAAATTTTTCACCGCCTCCGAGACTTGCCAGGCTTTCAGCGTCACCAGTAACAACTCGCTTTCAGCCAAGAACAGCGGGTCGTTAGCGATAAACATTTTGTTGACCGTTTCTCCGTCAACGCCGACCACATTGACCGAACACCAAGGTTGCGGTACGCGCAGCCAGCCTTGTACTTCATGTCCCTGGTCATCAAGGGCGGATAACCAAATCTGCCCAAGGGCTCCACAGCCCAAAACAGTAATTTTCATTTTTCCTCCCTGCGGACGGTATCTGATTCCGGTGACAGGTCTTCTTAGTATAGCTTTATGCGGCAACGATTTTATTTGCCCGGCGCAAGCGGGTATTATGCATGTCACTTTAGTGACTGGAGACTAAATCATGCCATCTTTCGATATTGTTTCAGAAATCGACATGCAGGAAGTGCGTAATGCGGTGGAAAATGCCAACCGCGAGCTTTCAACCCGCTTCGATTTTCGTAACGTTACTGCCAGCTTTGAGTTGAATGAGAAAAACGAAACCATCAAAGTTAGCAGCGAGTCCGATTTTCAGGTTAAGCAGTTAGTGGATATTTTGCGCGAGAAGCTGCTCAAACGGGGTATTGAAGGCGCGGCGCTGGATATTCCGGAAGAAATTGAGCACAGCGGGAAAACCTGGAGCGTGGATGCCAAAATGAAAAAAGGGATTGAAACCGATGTAGCGAAAAAGCTGGTGAAGCTGATTAAAGAGAGCAAGCTGAAAGTACAGTCACAAATTCAGGGCGATGAGGTGCGCGTAACCGGTAAATCCCGCGACGATCTGCAAAGCGCGATGGCGCTGGTGCGCAAGGGCGATCTGGGCCAACCCTTCCAGTTTAAAAACTTCCGCGACTAATGCCGCTATCGGCCGATTACGCCTTATTGGCTAAGGCGTAATCTAGCTAATTTCTCATCAAGCTGACGCAATCAACGCTTCTAATTCAACGCGATTAGTGACTTTGCTGTCGATTTTTACATAGGCGCTCTTTTCCTCGCGCACGATAAACACCGAAGTCACGCCAGCTTGCGCTTTCAGGCGCTGCTCTAAATCCGGCTCATTGAGCGCGGCTTCGTCGAGCACAATACGTAAGCTGCTGACATAGGGCGGTTCCTGCATGGTGCTGCTAACCAGTAACCAAATTGCCGCAAGAAGAGTGCCGGCCAGAAAAACCGTCTGTGCATCAAACGAGCCGAGTAGCCAGCCGCCGAGGCTGCCGCCTATCGCGACGCCAATAAATTGGCTGGTGGAATAGAGCCCCATCGCGGTGCCTTTATAGCCAGCGGGTGATTCTTTACTCACCAGAGAAGGCAGGATGGCCTCCATCAGATTAAAGGCAAGGAAAAAAAGCTGAACTCCGCACACCAAGGTCCAGAAATGATTACCTGCTCCCCACAGCACAATTTCCGCCACCAATAACAGACCGACGCAACCGACAAATACACGCTTCATCCGGCGTTTAACTTCGGCATAAATAATGAAGGGCACCACGCCGCCGAACGCAATCAACATCGTAACCAAATACACTTTCCAGTGCTGGTTGGGGGGAAAGCCGGCTTGTTCAAATTGTCCGGGCAATGCTACAAAGCTCGACATCAGTAAGATGTGCAGGCAGAGGATACCGAAGTTCAGTTTTAACAGGCGAGTGTTTGCTAACACCTGCCGGATACTGCCCTTAACGATGCCGGACTCGCGGTTTAGTACGTGATGCGGCGCGGCAGGCACGACCAATAGTGTAATGATAATCCCGCCGCTGGCGAGGAGCGCAATCATCCAAAATAGCGCATGCAGGCCCAGCGCATGAGTAATAATCGGCCCTAGCACCATCGCGATGGCAAAGGTGATACCGAAACTGATGCCAATAAACGCCATGGCCTTGGTGCGATTCTGTTCACGGGTTAAATCGGAAAGCAAGGCCATCACCGCTGCGGCAATGGCGCCGGAGCCCTGTAATGCCCGGCCCAGTATCACCCCCCAGATTGAAGTGGTACTGGCGGCGATGACGCTGCCTAATACAAACACCAGCAGGCCGCCGACAATTAACGGCTTACGACCAACGCGATCGGAAAGTAGGCCGAAAGGGATTTGAAACACCGCCTGCGCCATGCCGTAAATCCCAATCGCCAGCCCAATCAATGCTTCACTTGCGCCCTGTAACGCCATGCCGTAAGTGGTCAATACCGGCAACACCATAAACATTCCCAGCATGCGCAGAGAAAATACCGTGCCCAGCCCCCATGTTGCCCGAAGCTCAACCGGGGTCATTTTGTTATCGTTCATTCCTACCTCAGTTAGTTTACGACCCTATTTTAAGGAGCAGGGCAGGGCGGGTAAAACAGAAGTTTTTAAGCAGTGGTAACAAAAAGAAAGGGCGCTGTAAAAGCGCCCTTAGTGATGTAGCCTGTTGTTACCAAACGTAGGTCAGTAAATCTTTGGTGGCCGGGGTCATGAAATCCACCGACATCATCACACTAAGCGAGGTGATGGCGACAATGGAAAACACGAACAGTTTACGCGCCCAAACGCGATCGTTTGAGGTTTTGTAACCGGACAAAGCCATTCCAAGCCACCACACGCTTACCGCCGCAGCAACCACCAGATATTTATAGCCAGCATAACCGCTCAGCGTCAGCATTAACGTGGCAATCATAAACGCCAGGATATAGAGCGTAATATGGTTCTTCGCCACCGAAATCCCTTTTACCACCGGTAGAACCGGAATATTGGCCGCTTGATAATCTTTAAAGCGGAAGATGGCAATCGCATAGGAGTGCGGCATCTGCCACAGGCTAAAGATCGCCAGCAGGATCAAGGCACCGGCATCAAATTGATTGGTGACCGCGCAGTAACCGATAACCGGCGGCGCGGCGCCGGAAAGGCTACCGATCAGCGTGCCGTATACCGAGTTACGCTTCATATACAGGCTATAAACGCCAACGTAAACCACAAAGCCCATCACCGCTAGCCACATGGCTAGCGGATTAGCGCCAAGATAGAGTAACGCAAAGCCAGCAATACCCAGGATGGTTGCATAAACCAGGGTTACTTTCGCAGAGATGAGGCCTTTAACCAGCACTCGATTCCTGGTTCTCTCCATTTTTTTGTCAATGTCACGGTCAATCACGTTGTTAAATGCACAACCTGACGCAACCACCAATGAGACACCGACCAAGGTGGTGAGAAACAGGGGGTAATCAATACTGCCTTTGGAAGCCAGTAAAAATCCCCCAATGACAGAAATTAAATTGCCGAAAATAATTCCTGGTTTGGTTACTTGTAGGTATTGCTTAATCATCACAGGCGACTCTTTAGTGGGCCATCATATTGTAGTTGAGGTTCCACATGATCCATAGCGAGCCAACAACAACGATCAGGATAACAATAGCCGCAAAGACTATCGCCACCAGGTTCCAGCGTTCCTCGGAGGAGGTATTCAAGTGCAGGAAGTACACCAGGTGCACCAGCACCTGGACAATCGCACAAACCAAGACCACGCCTAAGATAGCGCCTTTAGACGCGCTACCTTCCATTACCATCCAGAACGGAATGGCGGTCAGAATGATAGACAGGATAAAACCTATCATATAAGACTTCACGCTACCGTGTGATGCACCATGTTCGTTAACGGAATGACTCATGACATGGCCCCCAACAGATAGACAACGGTGAATACGCAAATCCAGACCACATCAAGGAAGTGCCAGAACATGCTGAGGCACATGATGCGGGTACGGTTGGTACTGGTCAGGCCGCGGGTGGCAACTTGATACATCAGCACCAGCATCCAGATCAAACCGGAGGTAACGTGCAGACCGTGGGTACCCACCAGCGTAAAGAAGCCGGAGAGGAAGCCGCTACGATTCGGACCATAACCTTCCATGATCAGATGATGGAACTCATAGATTTCCATCCCGATAAAGCCGAGCCCAAACAGGAAAGTCAGGATCAACCAGCCGTTAACCGCACCTTTATTACCGTGGTTCATGGCGATGACCGCCATACCATAGGTAATTGAGCTAAACAGCAGCAGGGCGGTTTCACCCAGCACGAACGGCAGTTCAAAGATGTCTTTGCCTGCCGGGCCGCCGGCAGTGCTATTCATCATAACCGCATAGGTCGCAAACAGGGTTGCGAAGATAATGCAGTCGCTCATCAGGTAGATCCAGAAACCAAAGACCTTATTGGCTCCCGCATCGTGATGCCCATGCTCAGCATGGGCGTCGTGGTGTTTAGTCAGAGTTTCAGTCGACATTATTTCAGACCTGCTTTGCTAATTTCTTCAAAGTGCTGATTCTCGATTTCCTGTACCTCTTTAACCGGCACATAGTAATCAACGTCTTCGTCAAAGCTTTTACCAATCCAGCTCACGATCATGCCCAAGAAGCACACGATCACCAGCCACCAGATATGCCAGATAGCCGCGAAACCAAACACCAGGCTAAAGAAGCCGATCACTACGCCCATGCCGCTGTTTTTCGGCATATGGATCTCTTCGTAATGCGCCGGTTGCTTATAGGCTTCGCCTTTTTCTTTCATTTCCCAGAACGCATCACGTTCGTGGACTTCAGGAATCACGGCAAAGTTATAGAACGGCGGCGGTGAAGAGATTGACCACTCCAGCGTACGGCCACCCCACGGATCACCCGTCAGGTCACGGTTTTGCTCGCGATCGCGAACGGAAACCCAGAATTGAATCACCTGGCAGAGAACGCCCAGCGCAATCAGTGCCGCACCGCCTGCTGCAACAACCAGCAACGGATGGAACTGTGGATCAATATTCTGGCTCAGGCGACGGGTCATCCCCATAAAGCCCAAAGCGTACAGCGGCATAAACGCGGTGAAGAAACCGATGATCCAGAACCAGAACGCGCGGATACCCCATTTTTCGTTCAGGGTGAAACCAAATGCTTTCGGGAACCAGTAAGTCACACCGGCAAAACAACCGAATACCACGCCGCCGATGATGACGTTATGGAAGTGCGCAATCAGGAACAGGCTGTTGTGCAGCACAAAGTCAGCGCCCGGTACCGCCAGCAGAACGCCGGTCATACCACCAACAGAGAACGTGACCAGGAAGCCTACAGTCCACAACATAGAAGAGTGCATCTCAATGCGACCCTGGTACATGGTGAACAGCCAGTTGAAGATTTTCACGCCGGTTGGGATGGCGATAATCATCGTCATAATACCAAAGAAGGCGTTAACGTTGGCGCCCGCACCCATGGTGAAGAAGTGGTGCAACCAAACGATAAAGGACAGGATGGTGATAACCACCGTTGCCCACACCAGCGAGGTATAACCAAACAGACGTTTTTTCGAGAAAGTTGCCACCACTTCGGAGAACACGCCAAATACCGGCAGCACCAAAATGTAAACTTCCGGGTGACCCCATACCCAAATCAGGTTGACATACATCATCATGTTGCCGCCCATCTCATTGGTAAAGAAATGGAAGCCCAGATAACGGTCAAGAGTCAGCAGCGCCAGCGTTACGGTCAGAACCGGGAACGAAGCGATAATCAGCACGTTAGTACACAGCGATGCCCAAGTGAACACCGGCATTTTAAACATGGTCATGCCAGGCGCGCGCATTTTCAGGATAGTAACGAAGAAGTTAATACCCGTTAATGTGGTACCGATACCGGAAATCTGCAAACTCCATATCCAGTAATCGACCCCAACGCCCGGACTATATTCCGCCCCCGAAAGCGGCGGGTAGGCCAGCCAGCCAGTTTGTGCGAATTCGCCAACACCCAGAGAGAGGTTAACGAGGATCACACCGACGGCGGTGAACCAGAAACTCAGGTTATTCAGGAAAGGGAATGCCACGTCGCGCGCGCCGATCTGTAACGGAACGGCAATGTTCATCAAACCGATAACGAACGGCATCGCCACGAAGAAGATCATAATCACGCCGTGGGCGGTGAAGATCTGATCGTAGTGATGAGGCGGCAGGAAGCCCGCTTCGCCAGCGGAAGCCAGAACCTGTTGGCTACGCATCATAATGGCATCGGAAAAACCACGTATTAACATCACAAAGGCGACGATGATATACATGATGCCCAGTTTTTTGTGGTCAATTGAAGTGAACCATTCTGACCACAGATACTTCCACTTACCGAAGTAAGTTATGCCAGCGACACCCGCCAAGGCAATAAGAATGATGGCAGCAACCGTAACCACGATAATGGGTTCATGATATGGCACTGCATCCAGTGTTAGTTTTCCGAACATCGTTTATTCCTCGGCTCCCGCGTGAGAGGCTTCACTCATGTCCATGCCCTCGTGACCAGACATGTCCATCTTCCCGTGGTTGGCCATGAATTTGTCGATAACCTGCTTAAACAATTCAGGATTTGCACTTGAGAAGTACTCAACCGGGTGATCTTCGCTTGGCGCAGCCAGTTTTTCGAAATCATCCATAGTGGTTAAAGTATTCGGCGCCTGCTTCGCTTTCGCTACCCATTGGTCAAATGCAGCTTTGTCCGGCGTGGCGATCGCTTTGAATTTCATTCCGGAGAAACCACGGCCGCTAAAGTTAGCGGAAATACCGTCAAAGGTGCCCGGCTCGTTCGCGATCAAATGCAGTTGAGTCTGCATCCCCGCCATCGCGTAGATTTGGCTACCTAAAGTAGGAATGAAGAAGGAGTTCATTACGGAGTTAGAGGTGATTTTGAAGCTCACCGGAGTATTCGCCGGGAATGCGATCTGGTTGACCGTTGCAATTCCCTGTTCCGGATAGATGAACAACCACTTCCAATCCAACGCCACGACATCGATCTCAATCGGCTTCGCATCCGAGGCCAGCGGTTTGCTCGGTTCCAGCGCATGGGTTGATTTCCATGTCAGAATCGCGAGAAACACGATGATTAAGATAGGAACAGTCCAGACCACGGCTTCCACTTTATTTGAGTGTGACCAGTTCGGGCTGTATTTCGCATTTGTGTTAGAAGCACGATATTTCCATGCGAACACAACTGCCATGAGGACTGCCGGAATAACGACGATCAACATCAGACCAAAGGCCGTCAGTATCAACGAGCGTTGCTCCATCGCAACCTGTCCTTTGGGATTCAACAACGCACTATCGCAGGCACTTAACAATAAAGTACCCGCAATTAATGACAAAATCCCCAAACTTTTATTGTATTTCCTGAGTCTCATTTAACGACCTCAATGACAAGGGCTCTATTGTCGTTTAAGTGTGGCGGCATTTTACGGGAAGGTTTAAGTAGTGTAAACCAGCTTAGGGTAGTGTCAGGCCCGTGTTGACACCTTTTGCTAAGGGTGTCACAGATGTTACGGGAAATGACAAAACATTAACATTCACAAGAGGTTGGCACTAATATAACAAAAGCGGCGCGTTTTTCGTTAGTAAAAAATCCAGTAATATAAACAGCGAAAAATAGAACCAAATATTTAACAAATCTGCATCATTTTGGAGATAATAATTAAACAAAAAATAATTACGCACCGGTTTTTAATAATTTTAGGCGTAATGGTAGCGCATCCAATTAATTTTTTAAAATAATGGCGGAGGCGCAAATAATAGCGCCCTGTGCAGGCGTGGAAAGCAGTGGATTAGCTTGTGCCTATAGTGGGTGCGCTTTACGTAATGCGAAATAGTCCAGCACGGTGCCGAACACAATGCCAGTCACCAGGAAAATCATCCCGGCCTCAAACAGCCCCGACAGAGCGTGCGGCAGAAGTTGCCAACCGCTTGCGTTCACCCCAAAGATGACTAGCCAGACCGCCAATAACAGGCAACCAGCACTGAGCAGACGCAGTGCCCAACGGTAACCGCCTGGCCACAAGGTGCGTGGTAAGAAAGTACCGTTTTCCTGAGTGTAAGAGAGCGTATGTTTACAGGCGGCGAGCAAAAATAGCCCCGGTAACGCCACCACCACCGAAAATGCATAAAACCCTGGCCAGCCCCATAATTCGACCAGCCAACCTGCGGCGGGGCCAACGTAGACGCGCCCAACGGCCGATAACGCGGAAAGTAAGGCAAACTGTGTGGCGGAAAAGGAGCGGTTACACAGCGTCATCAGCAGCGCAACAAACGCCGCGGTGCCCATTCCACCGCACAAGTTTTCAACGAAAACCGCGCTCGCCATGCTCAACAAATGTTTATCGCTAATAGATAAAAGTAAGTAACCCAGATTGGAGATCGCCTGCAATACGCCAAACAGCATCAGTGCGCGAAACAGCGTCAGGCGTTGCATTAATACACCGCCGTACAGGGCGCCGATAATTGTTGCCAGCAGCCCCAGCGTTTTGTTAACCAAGCCGACGTCCCCGGCATTAAAGCCAACGCCGCGAATTAAGAAGGTGGTTGTTAGGCTAGCGGCGAATGCATCGCCAAGTTTGTACAACACAATCAATGCGAGGATTATCCAGGCATTATTCCGAGAGAAAAAATCGCGCAGCGGTGCCATTACCGCTTCTTCAAGCGAGTGCGGACGCGCGACAACGTCAGTGGGCTCTTGGGCCAAAAGCGTTGCGATTATCCCCGGTACCATCATTAGCGCCATTAGCCAGTAAGTGGCTTGCCAACCGAGATAGCGATCGGCCAACCACAGCGCAAGACCGCCGGAGACCAGCATCGCCAGGCGATAGCCGAGCACAGTGATAGCGGCGCCGCTGCCGCGCTCTTCGGCCGGAAGCACATCGGTTTTCCACGCATCAAAGACAATATCTTGCGAAGCAGAACAAAAGGCGACCAGCACCGCCAACGCGGCGAGCAGCGTAAGGTTACGCGCAGGCTCCAACGTTCCCATCAGCGCGATACCGCCGACTAACAGCAATTGCGAAATCAGCAGCCAGCCACGACGCCGTCCGAGAAAGGGCGGTGTGTACCTGTCCATCATCGGCGACCAGAGGAATTTGAACACGTAAGCCTGACCGACCAGAGAAAAGAAACCAATGGTTTTGAGATCGACGCCTTCAACCGTCATCCATGCCTGCAAAGTGCCGGAGGTCAGCGCCAGTGGTAAGCCGGAGGCGAACCCTAATAGTAATAACAGGGCGGCGTTACGTTGAGTGAAAATTCGCAGATAGTGGCTGGACATACAAACCTTACTGATTTGCCCGGCGTCACTGCCGGGCAAATTGAGGAGGAGATTAGTGCGCGTTTTGCTTGATAAAGCTGCTAATGCTGGTGTCTTGCGCCATATCGGAAATCACATCGCTCAGCGTGGAGTTAACTGCGTTGGTGATTTTCTGATTAGTGGCGTTAAATGCGCCTTCTACGCTATAGGTCTGGCGATAATTCTTCACCTGCTTATTACCATTTTTCGCCGTGGCGATAATAGAAATATCCGCTTTAGTGGTGATGCTGTAGCGCACGTTACCTTGGGTCACATCGGCATAGAGATTATTTACGACGATCTGCAGGTCAACCGCGCCGTTTGGCCCGACCATATAACCGCGAGCGGTCATCTGCTTTTCCAATACTTCTTGCAATAAGAAACGCAGATCGCGCGATGGAGTGAGGGTAACCAATTGGTTATCGCGGTTCACTTTTGCCAATGCCTGATCGGAACGTTGGTCCGCGCCATTGATGCTAACCGTCACGCCCATCAAGCTGGGATCTTGTGGCGGCAGTTGAATTTTAGGTTGAACGTCAAGTGTATTGCTGTTGTTTGCACAGCCGGCCAGAATGAAGGCAGCCAGCAGCGGAAAGAGTATTTTTTTTAGCATGCTTATTTTCTCGATAGCGTTAGGTATATTGCTGACAAAACTCGCGCCATCATATCATTGCCGTGTCGTGAAGAAAGCCCCAATGGCGCGGAATTTCATCATCTTGCGCTTTTTTCGGACAGGATGAAGCCGAAACAATGAAGCGAAACGGAACGCCGACGCTGCGGCAGTCAATCAGGGAATCCTCCAGCCAGGCAGAGGCCGCCGCGTAATTTTTCCTAATTAGGGCGGGGGAAAGGTAAAAAAACGACTATTATTTAACGAGATGGGGCGCAGCGCTCAGCCGTAGAGGAGTGTAGTTATGATTCGCGAACAAATAGAAGAAAAGTTAAGAACGGCGTTTCACCCGGTACTGCTGGAGGTTCACGACGAAAGTTACCGCCATAATGTACCGGCTGGCTCCGAAAGCCACTTCAAAGTGGTCATCGTTAGCGACAGCTTTACGGATCAGCGTTTCCTGATGCGCCATCGAGCCATCTACGGCGCGCTGGCTGAAGAGTTGGCGGGTAGCGTTCATGCGTTGGCTTTGCATACCTACACGTTAAAAGAGTGGGAAGGTTTGCAGGATACCGTGCTGGCGTCGCCAAATTGTCGCGGCGCAGGTACGCTGGCATAACGCGTTTTATTCAGTTGCTATGTAAACGGCCTGCGGGCCGTTTTTTATTTCTGGTGCGGCTGCGGATGAGGGATATTTTTGCGATTTCGGCCAGATTTTCTCACAAAGTGCTGGTTTACGCGCCGTTTGCCTTCTCGACTCGGTACAGTGATGCCGCTATAATGCGGCGTCTATTTTTCCGGAATGTCTTCGGGACGCTTCTGCTGACAGGGAATACGGTTCTTACAAACAGAGGCCGTCCCGGTTGTTAGATACGGTGCATGAATACAGTGCATGGTGTCTGAAGTTGACCGAGCACGTGATTTTTTTGAGGTAATAAGATGCAAGTTTCAGTAGAAACCACTCAAGGCCTGGGCCGTCGCATTACGATTACTGTCGCTGCTGACAGCATCGAAAACGCTGTTAAGAAAGAGCTGGTCGACGTGGCTAAAAAAGTCCGTATCGACGGTTTCCGTAAAGGAAAAGTGCCAATGAACGTTGTTGCACAGCGTTATGGCGCTTCTGTACGCCAGGACGTGCTGGGCGACTTGATGCAGCGTAATTTTGTTGACGCTATCATCAAAGAAAAAATTAATCCGGCTGGCGCGCCTAACTATGTGCCGGGCGAATATAAACTTGGCGAAGATTTTACCTATTCCGTTGAGTTTGAAGTTTATCCGGAAGTTGAGCTGAAAGGTCTGGATGCCATCGAAGTTGAGAAACCGGTGGTAGAAGTGACGGATGAAGATGTCGACACCATGCTGGAAACCTTGCGTAAGCAGCAGGCGAACTGGAAAGATAAAGACGGCGCCGTTGCGGCGGAAGATCGCGCGACTATCGACTTTACCGGTTCTGTTGACGGCGAAGAATTTGAAGGCGGCAAGGCGAGCGATTTCGTGCTGGCATTGGGCCAGGGCCGTATGATTCCGGGCTTTGAAGACGGTATCGTTGGTCATAAGGCAGGCGAAGAGTTCACCATTGACGTGAAATTCCCGGAAGATTACCACGCGGAAAACCTGAAAGGGAAAGACGCGAAATTCGCTATCGTGCTGAAAAAAGTTGAAGAGCGCGAATTGCCGGAGTTTACCGAAGAGTTTATTAAACGTTTCGGCGTGGAAGATGGCACTGTAGCGGGTCTGCGTACTGAAGTACGTAAGAATATGGAACGTGAGCTGAAAGGCGCGGTGCGTAATCGCGTTAAATCACAGGCGATTGACGGGTTGGTGAATGCCAACGAGATCGAGGTTCCTGCCGCGCTGATCGACGGCGAAATCGACGTACTGCGTCGTCAGGCTGCCCAGCGTTTCGGCGGTGATGAGAAGCAAGCGCTGGAACTGCCGCGTGAACTGTTTGAAGAACAAGCTAAACGCCGTGTTGTCGTTGGTCTGCTGTTGGGCGAAGTGATCCGTACTCACGAGCTGAAAGCGGATGAAGATCGTGTGAAAACGCTGATCGAAGAGATGGCTTCTGCCTATGAAGATCCGCAGGAAGTGATCGAGTTCTACAGCAAAAATAATGAGCTGATGAACAATATGCGCAACGTGGCTCTGGAAGAGCAGGCGGTTGAAGCCGTGCTGGAAAAAGCCAAAGTGACCGAAAAGGCCACTAACTTCCAGGAATTGATGAATCAGTCCGCTACGGCGTAATTGACGTTTCTGTCGCGTGACATAAGCCCGCTGCCGTTGAGGTGGCGGGCTTTTTTATGCCGTGATCGCCGCCACATTTTTAGCCGGTTTTAAGGCTTTTGCCCTTAGTTTGCTGACAATTTTACCGTCAATGCTATTTTCTCGGTTAGCGATTGATAAAAACGTTGTTATGCTTGAATCAGCAGGACACTATCCCCAGATAGTTTGATGTAGACTGGCTGATTAACCGTCCGGATGGCGTCGGAAAGTGGCAGTGTGAAGCGTGGTCTTCCGCTAGCCACTCAAGTAAAATCGGTACAGAGAATTGCCAATGAAATTTATCCAGGAGACGGTAATGTCATACAGTGGCGAACGTGAATTAACTGCACCCCAGATGGCTTTAGTGCCAATGGTGGTTGAACAAACCTCTCGCGGAGAGCGTTCTTACGACATCTATTCCCGCTTGTTAAAAGAGCGCGTGATTTTCCTTACCGGTCAGGTGGAAGATCATATGGCGAATCTGATTGTGGCGCAGATGCTGTTTCTGGAAGCGGAAAACCCGGAAAAAGATATTTATCTCTATATTAACTCTCCTGGCGGGGTGATCACCGCGGGGATGTCGATTTACGACACCATGAAGTTTATTAAACCGGATGTCAGCACGATTTGTATGGGCCAGGCCTGTTCAATGGGCTCTTTCCTGTTAACTGCCGGTACTAAAGGTAAGCGCTTCTGTCTGCCAAACTCTCGAGTGATGATTCACCAGCCATTGGGTGGCTATCAAGGTCAGGCGACCGATATTGAGATTCATGCGCGCGAAATTCTGAAAGTGAAGCAGCGTATGAATGAGTTGATGGCGGAGCATACGGGACAGTCTCTTGAACAAATAGAGAAAGACACTGAACGCGATCGTTTCCTCTCGGCGAGTGAAGCTGTAGAGTATGGTTTAGTCGATTCCATTCTGACGCACCGTGAATAAGGCTTAAAACCCGCTATCAATACGCTATAGTGTAGGGAGAGCAAGTCGCAACGAATAAGGGCGGCTGAAAGAGGTCGCCATCGCCGCATAGTTGTGCGGACAGAGATAAAAGAAGAGGTTAACTGATGACAGATAAGCGCAAAGACGGTTCAGGTAAGCTGCTGTACTGCTCTTTTTGCGGCAAAAGCCAGCATGAAGTACGTAAGCTGATTGCCGGGCCGTCAGTATATATCTGCGATGAGTGTGTCGATTTATGCAATGACATCATTCGCGAAGAGATCAAAGAAGTGGCACCGCATCGTGAACGTAGCGCGTTGCCGACGCCGCACGAAATCCGCCATCACCTCGACGATTATGTTATCGGTCAGGAACGGGCGAAGAAGGTTCTGGCCGTTGCGGTATATAACCACTACAAACGCTTACGTAATGGCGATACCAGCAATGGTATTGAGTTAGGTAAGAGCAACATTCTGCTGATTGGTCCGACCGGGAGCGGTAAAACGCTGCTGGCTGAAACGCTGGCGCGCCTGCTGGATGTGCCTTTCACCATGGCAGACGCCACTACATTAACCGAAGCGGGTTACGTGGGCGAGGATGTGGAAAATATCATCCAAAAACTGCTGCAAAAATGTGATTACGATGTGCAGAAAGCACAGCGTGGCATTGTGTACATCGATGAAATCGATAAGATTTCTCGTAAGTCGGATAACCCTTCCATCACGCGTGATGTGTCTGGTGAAGGGGTGCAGCAAGCGTTGCTTAAACTGATTGAAGGTACGGTCGCTGCCGTGCCGCCGCAGGGTGGACGTAAACATCCGCAGCAGGAGTTTTTGCAGGTAGATACTTCGAAAATTCTGTTTATCTGCGGTGGCGCGTTTGCCGGTCTGGATAAGGTGATTTCTCAGCGCGTAGAAACCGGAACCGGTATTGGTTTTGGCGCTACGGTGAAAGGTAAATCGCAGAAAGCCACTGAAGGGCAATTGCTGGAGCAGGTTGAGCCGGAAGATTTGATTAAGTTTGGTCTGATTCCTGAATTTATTGGGCGTCTGCCGGTTGTGGCAACGCTGAATGAACTGAGCGAAGAAGCGCTGATTCAGATCTTGCGCGAACCTAAAAACGCGCTGACCAAGCAGTACCAGGCATTGTTCAATCTGGAAGGCGTGGAGCTGGAGTTCCGTGACGAGGCGTTAACCGCTATCGCGAAGAAAGCGATGTCGCGTAAGACTGGCGCACGCGGTTTGCGCTCCATTGTCGAAGGCGCGTTGCTGGAAACCATGTACGATCTTCCTTCAATGGATGATATGGAAAAAGTGGTGATTGATGAGTCGGTTATTGATGGTCAATCTGAGCCTATGCTGATTTATGGAAAACATGAGGCACAGCAAGCCTCTGGCGAATAAATAAGCAAACTAATCCAGTTAGTTATCTAAAAAGGGGAAATTTTTTTCCCCTTTTACTTTTCTGCTGTTTTTCTCGTGCGCTTGACGTTGAATGTCTGGTGTTCATCCCCATATACTCAGTTACCTGTGGGATTAACTGCACATTCCCTGCATTATGCGGTTCCCATCACCTGGCGGAAATTAAACTAAGAGAGAGCTCTATGAATCCTGAGCGTTCTGAACGCATTGAAATCCCTGTGTTGCCATTGCGCGACGTGGTGGTTTATCCGCACATGGTAATTCCGTTGTTTGTTGGTCGGGAAAAATCGATTCGGTGCCTCGAAGCCGCCATGGATCACGATAAAAAGATCATGCTGGTTGCACAGAAAGAGGCTTCAACGGATGAACCTGGCATTAACGATCTCTTCTCGGTAGGGACCGTTGCATCCATTTTACAAATGCTCAAACTGCCGGATGGCACGGTGAAAGTGCTGGTAGAAGGCTTACAGCGTGCGCACATTACCACGCTGGCCGACAATGGCGATCATTTTACCGCCCAAGCCGAGTATTTGGTTTCGCCTGAGATTGAAGAGCGTGAACAAGAGGTGCTGGTTCGCACGGCTATCAATCAGTTTGAAGGCTACATCAAGCTTAATAAAAAAATTCCGCCGGAAGTGCTGACGTCGTTAAACAGCATTGACGATGCGGCTCGGCTGGCCGACACGGTTGCGGCGCATATGCCGTTAAAACTGGCGGACAAACAGTCGGTACTGGAAATGTCCGACGTTAATGAGCGTCTGGAATATCTGATGGCGATGATGGAGTCGGAAATCGACCTGTTGCAGGTAGAAAAACGCATCCGTAATCGCGTCAAAAAACAGATGGAAAAAAGCCAGCGCGAATACTATCTGAATGAGCAAATGAAGGCGATTCAGAAAGAGTTGGGCGAGATGGATGACGCGCCGGACGAAAATGAAGCGCTGAAACGTAAAATCGACGCGGCAAAAATGCCGAAAGAGGCGCGTGAAAAAACCGAAGCGGAGCTGCAGAAGCTGAAGATGATGTCGCCGATGTCAGCGGAAGCAACGGTAGTGCGCGGCTATATTGACTGGATGGTGCAAGTTCCGTGGAACGCGCGCAGCAAGGTGAAAAAAGATCTGCGTAAAGCGCAAGAAACGCTGGATACCGATCACTATGGTCTTGAGCGCGTAAAAGACCGCATCCTTGAATATTTAGCGGTACAAAGTCGCGTTAGCAAAATCAAAGGGCCGATCTTATGTCTGGTGGGGCCGCCGGGCGTGGGGAAAACCTCGCTGGGGCAATCCATCGCTAAAGCGACCGGGCGCAAATACGTGCGTATGGCGCTGGGCGGCGTGCGTGATGAGGCGGAAATTCGTGGTCATCGTCGTACCTACATTGGTTCCATGCCGGGCAAACTGATCCAGAAAATGGCGAAAGTAGGGGTAAAAAACCCGCTGTTCCTGTTGGATGAGATCGACAAAATGTCGTCGGACATGCGTGGCGATCCGGCATCGGCACTGCTTGAGGTGTTAGATCCGGAGCAGAACATCGCCTTTAACGATCACTATCTGGAGGTTGATTACGATCTCTCCGATGTGATGTTTGTCGCCACCTCGAACTCGATGAATATTCCGGCGCCGTTGTTGGACCGTATGGAAGTGATTCGTCTTTCGGGCTACACCGAAGATGAGAAGCTGAATATTGCCAAACAGCACTTACTGCCGAAGCAGATCGAGCGTAATGCGCTGAAGAAAACTGAAATCAGCGTTGATGATAGCGCGATTGTTGGCATTATCCGTTACTACACGCGCGAAGCGGGTGTCCGTAGCCTTGAGCGCGAGTTGTCGAAACTGTGTCGCAAGGCGGTAAAAGCGCTGCTGATGGATAAGTCGTTAAAACGCATTGATATCAATGGGGATAACCTGAAAGATTTCCTTGGCGTGCAACGCTTCGATTACGGTCGTGCCGATAGCGAGAACCGTGTGGGTCAGGTAACCGGTCTGGCATGGACAGAAGTCGGTGGTGATTTACTGACGATTGAAACCGCCTGTGTGCCGGGTAAAGGGAAACTGACCTATACCGGCTCGCTGGGTGAAGTGATGCAGGAGTCTATCCAGGCGGCACTTACCGTGGTGCGCGCGCGTGCCGAGAAGTTGGGCATCAATGGGGATTTCTACGAGAAACGTGATATTCACGTTCACGTACCGGAAGGCGCGACGCCAAAAGATGGCCCAAGCGCCGGTATCGCAATGTGTACCGCTCTGGTTTCCTGCCTTACCGGTAATCCGGTGCGTGCCGATGTGGCGATGACCGGTGAGATCACTTTACGCGGTCAGGTGTTGCCGATCGGTGGTTTGAAAGAGAAACTGTTGGCTGCGCATCGCGGCGGTATTAAAACCGTGTTGATTCCGGATGAAAACAAGCGCGATCTGGAGGATATTCCGGATAACGTGATTGCCGATCTGGAAATTCACCCGGTGAAACGTATCGAAGAAGTGTTGACCTTAGCACTGCAAAATGCGCCTTCTGGCATGCAGGTTACGACGGCAAAATAGAGATACGTAGCAGAAATCACGAAAAACCGAGGCTGGCAGGGCAATTGGGGCTTGCCAGCTTTTTTTTGTGCCGCTAATTTAGAGAGCTGTTGGAACAACAACACAGAGGATTCCCGTTGTTTCGGCTCAACAAGCTTGATATAACTGGCTGCGCGTTCGTACCGGGCTGGATGTT
The DNA here is from genome assembly GCF_013285385.1 of Paramixta manurensis. Lineage (NCBI taxonomy): Bacteria > Pseudomonadati > Pseudomonadota > Gammaproteobacteria > Enterobacterales > Erwiniaceae > Paramixta > Paramixta manurensis. Next base: position 1,262,558 of record NZ_CP054212.1, read on the forward strand.
TGGGTGCGAGAGTGAATAATAAAGAGGGGATGAATAGAGTGAATAAGTCACAATTGATCGACAAAATTGCTGCAAATGCTGACATTTCCAAAGCGGCAGCGGGACGTGTATTAGATGCTTTTATGGGTTCGGTTTCTGACTCTTTGAAAGCAGGTGAAGAAGTGGCACTGGTTGGTTTCGGTACTTTCTCTGTACGTGAGCGCTCTGCGCGTACCGGGCGTAACCCCCAGACCGGTAAAGAAATCACTATTCCAGCGGGTAAAGTTCCGGGCTTCCGTGCCGGTAAAGCGCTGAAAGACTCCGTTAACTAATCGCGGTTCGCCCATTGAGGGAATTTCTTCGGTGGGATGAGGACTGGCAACGCGTTCTCATGTAACATACGGGCACATCAGGCAATTGATGTGCCTTTTTTTATCCTGAGATGTAATAAACGTTTTGGGTGATTGTCATAATATGGCCTGAAGCTGCCGGCCGAAGTGCAGCCGCGTGGAGCGTCGTGGAGAAAAGGACGAAAGCGCAAGGTTTACATTCACACTACAGCGGAGTGTTGTCATACCATGATGGACAATTTACGCGCGGCGTCGAACCATGTCGTGCTCAAAATTATTTTGGCTTTGATTATCCTGTCCTTTGTCCTTACTGGCGTGGGTAATTATTTGATCGGCGGTAATGGCGATTATGCCGCAAAAGTAAACGGTCAGGAGATCAGCCGGGCGCAGCTTGAAAGGGCTTTTGCCAACGAGCGTAGCCGCCAACAGCAGATGCTGGGCGACCAATTTTCTCAATTGGCCAGTAATGATGGCTACATGCGGCAGATCCGCCAGCAGGCGTTATCCCAGCTAATTGACGAGGCATTGCTCGATCAGTATGCGAAAACCCTCAAGTTGGGCATTAGCGATGATCAGATAAAGCAAGCCATCTTTACCCAGGCGGCATTTCAAACCAACGGTAAATTCGATAATGCTAAATACAACGGCATCATCAATAGCATGGGTTTTAGCGCCGATCAGTATGCCGAAGCGCTGCGTAAGCAACTGACTACCCAACAACTGGTTAACGCCGTTGTGGGAACCGATTTTATGCTGAATGGTGAAACCGATGCGTTAGCGGCACTGGTTTCTCAACAACGTTTGGTGCGTGAAGCCACGATTAATGTGGACGCGCTGGCGGCTAAACAGTCGGTTAGCGATGACGAAATCAAAAATTACTATCAGCAGAATAAAAACAGCTTTATGTCGCCAGAACAATTCCGCGTTAGCTACATCAAGCTGGATGCTGCCAGCATGCAGGAAGCGGTGAGCGATGCGGATATTCAAAGCTGGTATGATCAACATAAAGCGGATTACACCCAGCCGCAGCGCACCCGCTACAGCATTATTCAGACTAAAACGGAAGCGGATGCACAGGCGGTATTGGCCGAGCTGAACAAAGGCACTGACTTTGCTTCGCTGGCGAAAGAGAAATCCATTGATCCGATTTCAGCACGCAAAGGCGGCGATATGGGCTGGCTGGAGCCGGAAACCACGCCTGACGAGTTAAAAAATGCCGGTCTGACCCATAAAGGGCAACTATCCGGTGTGGTGAAATCCTCGGTCGGTTTTCTGGTGGTTCGCCTGGATGATATTCAGGCAGAGCAAGTTCAACCGCTGGCGGATGTGCGCAACGCGATTGCTGACAAGGTGAAGCAGGAAAAAGCGCTGGATACCTGGTATAAGCTGCAGCAAAAAGTTAGCGATGCGGCCAGTAATGACAATGAGTCGCTGGTGAGCGCAGAGCAAGCGGCAGGCGTGAAAGCGGTTGAGACCAATTGGTTTAGCCAGGATAACGTTCCTGAAGAGCTGAACTTTAAACCTGTAGAGCAGGCTATTTTTAATGGCGGCTTGTTGGGTGAGAACGGTACACCGGGCAGCAATTCCGACATTATTACCGTTGATGGCGATCGGGCATTTGTCCTGCGCATCAGCGAGCATAAGCCGGAAGCGGTGAAACCGTTGAACGAGGTTCAGGCGCAAATTGCCGATACGCTGAAGCACACGAAAGCGACGCAGCAGGCAAAAGCCGATGCGGATAAAATCCTCGCCGATCTGAAAGCCGGTAAGCAAGATGCGCTGAAAGCGGCCGGGTTGACTTTTGGCGCTGCGCAAACGCTAAGTCGTAATGGTCAGGATGCGATAACGCAGGCAGCCTTTGCCCTGCCGCAGCCGCAACAGGATAAACCCTCTTATGGCACCAGCGAAGATATGCAGGGCAATGTTATTTTGCTGGCGTTGGATGAGGTGAAATCAGGCACCATGCCGGACGCGCAGAAGAAGGCGATGGTGCAGGGCGTGACGCAAAACAACGCGCAAATCGCCTTTGAAGCGATGCTGAGCAACCTGCGCAAAGAGGCGAAAATCAAATACGGCGCTGGCGCGCAATTGCAGTAAACCCCGCACCGTATATGTAATTCGTTGCAACATTAAAGGCCGCTTTCGCGGCCTTTTCCATCTCTGTTGATTGCCATTTGTTCTCTGTTTGCGCTATCGCTAAGGTTATCCGTGCTGTCAAACACACGGAGGAAATACAGCATGCAGAAGAACGTTATTAATGCTTTTTGTTTATCTTTGGCGCTTGGGTGCGCTGCGGCTTTGTCGTGGGGAAGTTATGCGGTAGCGGCGGGAGAAACGCCAACGCTGGCGGAAGAAGCGCTGCCCGCGACGTTAATAACTGATGATGTACCGGTGAGTATTAATACCGCCAGTGCACAGGAACTGGCGGCGGCATTGAATGGCGTGGGTTTAAAAAAAGCGGAGGCCATTGTGAGTTACCGCGATCAATATGGCCCTTTCACCCAGCTTGAACAATTGAAGGAGGTGCCCGGTATGGGGAGCCTATTGGTTGAACGTAATTTGTCCCGTTTGAAATTGTGATCGTCTTCGCAGCAATAATCGGATGAGAGCGTGAAGTTTTTAACTTGCTGCTAATCTGTAAGAGGTCATACCAGTTGGTGTGACCTTATCTTGATTGAGGCAATCACGCTATGCAGACAACGATAAAAGTTCGCGGTTACCATCTGGATGTTTACCAACACGTTAACAATGCACGCTACCTGGAGTTTTTGGAAGAAGCCCGCTGGGAATGGTTAGAGCGACTGGATTCATTTCACTGGTTAGTGGAAAACCGTATGGCGTTTGTAGTGGTGAATATCAACATCAACTACCGCCGCCCGGCAGTAATGGGAGATGTGCTGAGCATTGAGAGTAAGCTGTTGCAGCTAAACGGTAAAAGTGGCGTTATTGGGCAAAACATTACGCTGGCAAACGATCACACTCCGGTTGCCGATGCGACGCTTACCTTTGTCTGTATTGATTTATCCAGCCAGAAGGCGTTACCGCTGGAAGGGGAGTTAAAAATGCGGATGGAGGCCATGCTGGGGTAACGGACGGGGGAATAGATTACCCCCGTTAAATTATGCCAGGCCGGTTTTAGCCTTCATTTTTTCCAGAATGGGCTGGCGGTTATCCAGATAATTTTGTAAACCGCGCGCGCGCAAATGGCAGGCGGCACATTCACCACAGCCGTCGCCTTTAATGCCGTTATAACAGGTCAGCGTCTGGTTGCGGACCAGCGGAAGCTGCTGCCAATAGTCTGCCAGGGCCCAGGTTTCGGCTTTATCCAGCCACATTAACGGCGTTTCAAACCGTATATTGCGCGCCATGCCCAGTTCGATGGCATGATTAAGCGCCTTAACGAACTCATCGCGGCAGTCGGGGTAACCGGAAAAATCAGTTTCGCACACGCCAGTGATGACCGCTTCAGCCTCGACCTGGTAAGCATATACCGAAGCCAGAGTAAGAAAGAGGATGTTTCGCCCCGGCACGAAGGTGCTGGGTAAACCGCTGGTTGCGGCATCGTAGCCCGGCACGGGGATGTTGTCGCGCGTCAGGCTGCTGACTGCCAGGTCGTTAAGCAGAGTAACATCCAGTACTTTATGCGCGCGTGCGCCTAACTGCCGGGAGAGTTCGCGGGCAACCTCAATTTCCTGACGATGGCGCTGCCCATAATCGAACGTGACGCAATGCACTTCATCATATTGCTGTAATGCCTGAATCAAACAGGTGGTTGAGTCCTGTCCGCCGCTAAATACTACTACCGCACGTCTCATCTATTCCGCCTTACTGTCAATTTCTGGCGCTTATGGTACTGCCAGAACCCGGCAAAGGGTAGCCCGAATCAATGAATGGCAACCGGCGGTGGGATCCATGCGCGAGTGAAATCGAACCAGCCTAACGCGTTAAGGTGAATCCCTTCTACACCCGGCGGTGCGCTAACCTGGTAGCGGTAATTAAACAGCGGCAGGATGGTGGCATCATGCATCAATTGTCCAAAGGTATTTTTTAACCCCTGAATGCGCGTGGTTTCGTGCGCATCAGCCTGTATCACCCGTAAGCGTTGCAGGAGAGCCGCGTAGCGCGGTTCGGATAATAGCGTCGGCCAGATAGGATCAAGCCGCAACCAACTCTCAAGCGTAAATTCCGGCGCCTCGCCAATCAGTCTATCGCCCATGATCAAATCGGCGCTCTCCAGCGGGTGATAATCGGACCAATCTTTCGCCGCATGAAAATGTACATCGAGATGACACTGGTGCTGCGCCAGTAGCTCTTTCAACTTTTGCGCCATCGCGTGCAACTCGACTGGCAAATGGTAATGAAGCGTCAGCTTCGCCGGTAGGTCGGCGCTTGCTTCTGCTTGCCACACCGGTAGCGGCCAGTCGGGTAACATTTCATTGGTTGGCGTGATCAACCCTTCATCAATCGGCAACTGCCCGATAATGCCCGATTGCTGGATCAGCATCATGATTCTGCGGGCCTGCGCCTGGTTAAAACCCGGACGCTGGTGAGCCGCCAAATAGCAAAAGCCGAGGCTAATGCTGTTGCTTACCGGCCGCAGTAAAGCCAACTCATTCGGTTCACCAATCGCGATCTGTACCGGGTGGCGGCAACTGGTGCCCAGTTCACTGTCAAACAACTGCGGTGTAATCCAGTATTCAATCGCCTGCATAAGTGGATGTGGGCGATGGTACCAACCATGACTCTCAATCCGCACCAGATCGGCGCTAAAACTGGTCAGGCGATAAGGCCCGCAGCCAATCTCTTCATCGACAGGATGTGGCAGCAGACATTCGCCGGTTGCCAGACGATGGGCTAGCCACTGATCCGGATAATGGAGGGTGAAGCGTAGACATAGTGCATGCGCCAGTTCAATGGTTTTAACGCTGGCGAGCAGTTTTGCGCCCTCCGGGCTATCAAGGATGTGTTGGAGCCGTTGCTGTAGCTGAAGCGCGCTGAGGGGCTCGCCATTATGCCAGTGTAGCTGCGGGCGTAAAAAAAAGAACCACTCGGTTTGCTGTGGATTACATACCCAATGATGCGCCAGATCCGCCACCACCCGGTCGTGATCAAAACGGGTTAACCCGGCGAAAATTTGCCGCACCAGATGCTGCTCGGCCCGGCCACTGATGCGCAGTGGTCGTAGCGGATCAAGCGGGCGGTAATACGGAATACGCAAGGTTGGCATATCGTTAAGCCACTGCCCGCCCATAAAAGGTTGCAACAAGTGGCTTAGTTGTTCAGGCGCCAGTTGAGCCAACTGCAATGCATGCTGCGGCTGACCATTATCCAGTTGCTGACGTAGTAATTCGCTACGAAGGTGGTCTGGCGTTTGCAGAAAGCGTAGCGTGCCGCGTTTACCGCGCCCGGAGCTGGCGTGCCAGGTTAACCAACCAACCTCTTGCCACTGTTTCAGTAGGGTTCGGATATGGCGTTCACTGCAAAAACAGTGCGCCGCCATTTCCGCGACGCTGGTTTGCTGGGATGCGCCGTGACTGTGTTGCCAAAGGCGCGTGAATTGATTAAGGCGGTTAAGTTGTCGCATACCTAAACCCGGAACAGTTTTGTAAAAGTATTCACTATTAGTTCCGTAAATGCCAGGCGATACTTTGAGCTTCCGGTTATAGAGCAGGAGAGAGGCGGTGCGTTTAGCGGCTTTTGACATGGATGGCACATTATTGATGCCAAACCATCAGTTAGGTGAAAAAACGTTGGCGACGCTGATGGCATTGCAGGACAGAGAGGTGGTGCTGGCATTCGCCACAGGTCGACATTTACTGGAGATGAATATCCTGCGCGCGCAAACGACGCTTAATGCGTTTTTGATCACCGGTAATGGCACGCGCATTCATGATACAGAAGGGAACCGTCTGTTTGCCTGCGATCTAGACCCATCCGTCGCGGAGGAAGTGGTGCATTCGCACTGGCAAACCACCGCCAGCATGCATGTGTTTAATGATGATGGCTGGTTTACCGCCAAAAATGTGCCGGAAGTATTACAGGCGCATCAGATCAGTGGGTTTCGCTATCACCTGATGGATCCGCGCCATATTCCCGCACATCAGGTCACCAAGATCTGCTTTTTGGGCGAGCATGACGAACTTTGTCGGTTACAAGGCACGTTACTGGATGCTTTAGGTGGCCGGGCACACTTATGTTTCTCAGCGTGGGATTGTTTAGAAATCCTGCCGGTTAGTTGCAATAAAGGGGCCGCGCTGGCTTTCTTGAGCGCACATTTAGGATTGACGCTGGCCGATTGCATGGCATTTGGCGATGCGATGAACGACCGTGAAATGCTGGAAAGCGTCGGGCAGGGCTTCATTATGGCCAATGCGATGAACCAGTTGAAAAGCGTATTGCCACATTTACCGGTTATTGGACATTGCGAGACACAAGGTGTGTCTCACTATTTAAATCACTGGCTTACCACACCGCACCTCGCCTATTCCCCCGAATATTGAGGCTTTCCCAGTGGCCGGGCAGGACGCCCGGCTCTCTTATTCTTCCAGTTCACGTTGCCATAATGAAATATCGCCAATCTGTTTGGCTATCCACTCGGGCTGATAGTAGGTATCGGGATAACGTTCGCCGCTGTCGCATAACAGAGTGACAATCGCTCCCTGGCGGCCCTGTTGTTTCATCTGTTTCGCCACCTGTAGCGCACCCCAAAAATTCGTGCCGGTTGAGGCGCCAACCTTGCGGCCTAATAATTTACTCAGATAGTACATGGCCGCCACGGAAGCACCGTTCGGCACGCGCAGCATCTCATCAATCACGTCGGGAATAAAAGAGGGTTCCACCCGTGGGCGACCAATGCCTTCGATTTTACTGCCATTGACGCTGCGTAACGCGGCATCGCGCGTTTGCCAGTACTCCAGAAACACGGAGTTTTCCGGGTCGACCACCACCAGGCGCGTCGGATGCCCCTGATAACGCAGATAGCGGCCAATGGTTGCCGAGGTTCCACCTGTACCGGCGCTCATCACGATAGTCTCCGGTATAGGGAAAGGTTCATTCATCATCTGCCGAAAGATACTTTCAGCAATATTGTTATTGCCGCGCCAGTCTGTCGCGCGTTCGGCATAAGTGAACTGATCCATAAAGTGACCATTCAGGTCGCGCGCTAAGCGTTCTGACTCCGCGTAGATCTGGCAGGGATCGTCAACAAAATGACAGTGGCCGCCATAAAACGCGATCTGTTCAATTTTACGTTTCGCAGTGCTGGCCGGCATAACGGCAATAAACCGCAGGCCAAGTAAACCAGCAAAATAGGCTTCTGAAACCGCAGTGCTACCGGAGGAAGCCTCAATAATAGTGGTGTCTTGCTTAATCCAGCCGTTACACAGCCCGTAGAGAAACAGTGAACGCGCCAGGCGATGCTTCAGGCTACCGGTCGGGTGTGTACTCTCATCTTTCAGATAGAAGATAATGCCTGGCAGGCTCGGTAACGTAAGGCGGATCAGGTGTGTTTCCGCCGAGCGCTGAAAATCAGCATTAATTTCTTTTATTGCCTGTGTGACCCAAGAGCTGTTCATCATCATCTTATTCCGTTAATTCTTTGCGCACAGCGTAAAGCATTGGCAGGAAAAAAGGTTTGCTTTATTTCCTGTATAATCGGTAAAACAGAGAAAAAAATTCTCCAGGCAACCCATATGTTAGATAAAATTGACCGTAAATTACTGGCTTTACTGCAACAAGATTGTACCTTGTCGCTGCAAGCGTTGGCTGACGCGGTAAATTTGACCACTACACCTTGTTGGAAACGGCTGAAAAAGCTGGAGGAAGACGGCATTATCCGGGCTCGCGTAGCGTTGCTAGATAATGAAAAGCTGGGGTTGTCATTAACCGCCTTTATGCTGATTAAAACCCAACAACACAGTAGCCTTTGGTATCAGCAATTTGTTGAAGTGGTGCAGGGCATGCCAGAAGTAATGGCCTTTTATCGTATGGCTGGCGAGTACGACTATTTGCTGCGTGTGCAGGTGGCAGATATGAAACGTTATGATGCATTTTATAAACGGTTAGTGAACGGTGTTGCGGGGCTGATTGATGTCACATCGAGTTTCGCCATGGAAGAGATAAAATATACTACGGCATTGCCGGTTAACCCCTAGCTTGCCGGGAGGTGTTCTGGCGCCGCTCACCCAATAAGGAAGCGATCGTGTGCGATTATTTAGCCAATTAAGCTGGTACTTTTTACGAGAATGGCGTCGATACCTTGGCGCGGTTTTTCTGCTGATTGTGATTGCCATTTTACAACTGTTACCGCCGAAACTGGTCGGTATTATTATTGATGGCGTTACGCATCACAGCCTGTCCGTAGGGCGCATTATGGGCTGGATTGGCGTCATGCTGGCGGTTGCGGTGGTGGTGTACTTGCTGCGCTATGTTTGGCGTGTCCTGCTGTTTGGCGCCTCTTATCAACTGGCGGTAGAGCTACGTGAAGATTTTTATCGCCAGCTTAGCCGCCAGCATCCTGAATTTTATCTGCGTCACCGTACCGGTGATTTGATCGCCCGCGCTACTAACGATGTTGACCGCGTCGTGTTCGCCGCAGGCGAAGGCGTTCTTACGCTGGTTGACTCGTTAGTGATGGGGTGCGCGGTGCTAGTGGTAATGGCAACGCAAATCAGTTGGCAACTGACGCTGCTGGCATTGTTACCGATGCCGATCATGGCGTTAGTGATCAAGCGTTACGGCGATCGGCTTCATCAGCGTTTTAAACTGGCGCAGGCGGCCTTCTCTTCGCTGAACGATCGGGCGCAAGAGAGCCTGACCAGTATCCGCATGATCAAGTCCTTCGGGCTGGAGGATAACCAATCGCAACAGTTTGCGGCGATTGCCCGCGATGCCGGTGAGAAAAATATGCGCGTGGCGCGGGTTGACGCACGTTTTGATCCCACGATTTATATCGCGGTTGGAATGTCGAATTTTCTCGCCATTGCGGGCGGAAGTTGGCTGGTTTGGCAGGGTGACATGACGCTCGGTCAACTGACCAGTTTTGTGATGTACCTGGGTTTAATGATTTGGCCAATGCTGGCGCTGGCATGGATGTTCAATATTGTAGAGCGCGGGAGCGCTGCCTGGAGCCGTATTCGGGAGTTTTTAAAAGAGGCGCCAGCGGTTGAAGATGGCGAGAAATTGCTACCGGAAGGGCGCGGAGTTCTGCAGGTTGCCATCCGTGAGTTCCACTATCCGGGTAGCCAAATGCCCGCATTACGTAATATCAACCTTAACCTGAAGCCCGGGCAAATGTTAGGGCTGTGCGGGCCGACCGGCGCCGGCAAAAGCACGTTATTGAGCCTGATCCAACGCCACTTTGATATTCAGCAGGGCGATATTCGTTATCACGCGATTCCGCTTCCGCAGTTACGCATTGATAACTGGCGTAGTCGGCTGGCGGTGGTTAATCAAACGCCGTTCCTGTTTTCGGACAGCGTGGCGGCGAATATTGCGCTTGGGCGCCCCAATGCCACTCAACAAGAAATTGAGCAGGCGGCACGTTTAGCCAGCGTGCATGACGATATTTTACGTTTACCGCAAGGGTATGAAACCGAAGTGGGTGAGCGTGGCGTTATGCTCTCTGGCGGCCAAAAACAGCGGATTTCTATTGCTCGCGCGTTACTGCTAAATGCGGAAATTTTAATCCTTGATGATGCCTTATCGGCGGTTGATGGGCGTACTGAACATCAGATTTTGCATAACCTGCGTACATGGGGAGAAGGGCGGACCATCATTATCAGCGCGCATCGACTCTCGGCGCTAACCGAGGCCAGCGAAATCCTGGTTATGCAACACGGCGTGGTGGTACAGCGTGGGCGGCATGACACTCTGACGCGCGAGAGCGGTTGGTACAATGAAATGTACCGGTATCAACAGCTTGAAGCTGCGCTGGATGAGGATGAAATGGAAAAAGGAGTTCCACATGGTTAAGGTTGCGCGGCTGTGGCCGACGCTCAGGCGGCTACTGGCTTATGGTAAACCCTGGCGCAAATCTCTTGGCCTGGCGGTATTAATGTTGTGGATTGCCGCTGCCGCTGAAGTATTGGGGCCGGTGCTGGTCAGCTATTTTATTGACCATATGGTGGCGAAACATCACTTTCCGTTAGGAATAATAAGTGGCCTGGCGGTGAGTTTCATTTTACTTCAGCTACTGGCGGCGGCGCTGCATTATTACCAGGCGCTGCTGTTCAATCAGGCGGCGGTTGGCGTGGTGCAACGGCTACGTACCGATATTATGGATGCGGCGTTGCGCCAGCCGTTAAGCGCGTTCGATACGCAACCGGTCGGGCAAATTATCTCACGCGTTACCAACGATACCGAAGTGGTGAAAGATCTCTACGTCACGGTGGTGGCGACAGTATTGCGCAGCGCGGCGCTAATTGGCGCGATGCTGGTGGCGATGTTTAGCCTTGATTGGCGTATGGCGCTGGTTGCACTGGTTATCTTTCCACTGGTGCTAACGGTAATGATGATTTACCAACGCTACAGTACGCCGATTGTTCGGCGCGTGCGTAGTTACTTAGCCGATATTAATAATGGCTTTAACGAAGTCATTAACGGAATGAGCGTCATCCAGCAGTTTCGTCAACAAGCTCGTTTTGGCGAGCGGATGGGGGAGGCTAGCCGTTCGCACTATCTGGCGCGTATGGAGACGTTGCGGCTGGATGGGTTCTTGTTACGCCCACTGTTAAGCCTTTTTTCCGCCCTCATTTTATGTGGTTTGGTATTACTGTTCAGCTTCTCACCGAGCGGCGTCTTCGAGGTGGGGGTGTTATATGCCTTTATTAGTTACCTCGGGCGGTTAAATGAACCGTTAATTGAGCTGACCACGCAACAATCAATGCTACAGCAGGCGGTGGTTGCCGGTGAGCGCATTTTTGAGTTGATGGATGCGCCACGCCAGCATTACGGCAATGACACACTCCCCTTAGCAAGCGGTCGAATTGACGTCGAGCATGTGAGCTTCGCGTACCGTGACGATCGTTATGTATTGACCGATATTAACCTCACGGTGCCGTCACGAGGTTTTGTAGCATTGGTCGGGCATACCGGTAGTGGCAAGAGTACGCTGGCGAATTTACTGATGGGGTACTATCCACTTTCGCAAGGAGATATTCGCCTTGATGGTCGTCCATTGGCGGGGTTGAGCCACCAGGCGTTGCGGCAAGGGGTCGCGATGGTTCAACAAGATCCGGTAGTGTTAGCCGAATCTTTCTATGCCAATGTCACGCTTGGACGGGATATTAGTGAGGATGAAGTGTGGCGGGTACTGGAAACCGTGCAGCTTGCGCCGCTGGCGCGCAGCCTGAGTGAGGGCATCCATACCCGACTGGGTGAACAAGGCAATAACCTCTCCGTTGGGCAGAAGCAACTTTTGGCGATGGCGCGTGTGCTGGTCGCTGCGCCACAAATTTTGATTCTGGATGAAGCCACCGCGAATATTGACTCCGGTACCGAGCAGGCGATTCAGCGTGCGCTACGCCTGGTTCGGCAGCAAACCACGCTGGTGGTGATTGCGCATCGGCTCTCAACCATTACCGAAGCCGATACCATATTGGTCCTGCACCGTGGGCAAGCGGTCGAGCGAGGCACCCACCAGGCATTACTGGCGCAGCAAGGGCGTTATTGGCAAATGTATCAACTACAACTGGCAGGCGATGAACTTGCGTCGGGCATTGTTGCTAGCGTGACAGACTGATTTGCACCTTTTTTGCGCGCATTTATCAGAATGTTCCGTCTTGATGCACCTGGTTAACGCGTAACGCACCTCAATGGTGCGTTTTTTTTCGCCGTAAGATTGCCTCTCTGCCGTTGCGCTATCAATGTGCGTGCGTAGCCTCAGTATCCGCCTGATTAATCTCCAGCAACCCACCCATTTTTAATTTATGGCACAGGCTTTGCTTTAATCCTGCTGTGTTGGCTATTACTTACGATTTTACTTACCTGGAGGGGATCATATGAAGCTGGTTACCGTGGTAATCAAACCGTTCAAACTTGAGGACGTGCGTGAGGCGCTCTCCTCTATCGGTATTCAGGGGCTAACCGTCACCGAGGTGAAGGGGTTTGGTCGCCAGAAGGGCCATGCGGAGTTGTACCGTGGCGCTGAATACAGCGTGAATTTCCTGCCAAAAGTAAAAATTGATATTGCGATTGCCGACGATCAGCTTGATGAAGTGATCGATGTCATTAGCAAAGCTGCCTACACCGGCAAAATTGGCGACGGTAAGATCTTTGTTGCTGAACTGCAACGAGTCATCCGTATTCGTACCGGCGAAACCGACGAAGCAGCGCTTTAATCTCGGGCTCAGAATTGTGATGGGATGGAATAAAATGAAAAAACTACTGGCAAAATCAGGCCTGCTGAGCCTGGCGCTGTTACCCTCCTTAGCAATGGCTGCCCCTGCCGTTGCCGATAAGGCCGATAACGCTTTTATGATGATTTGCACCGCGCTGGTGCTGTTTATGTCGATTCCAGGTATCGCACTGTTTTATGGCGGTTTGATTCGCGGCAAAAACGTTTTGTCGATGCTGACCCAAGTCGCGGTGACGTTCTCAATGGTATGCGTGTTGTGGCTGTTTTATGGCTACTCATTAGCCTTTAGCGAAGGGAACGCCTTTTTCGGCAGCCTGAATTGGGCGATGCTGAAAAACATTCAGCTAACCGCGTTGACCGGCTCTTTCTACCAATATATTCACGTCGCGTTTCAGGCTTCGTTTGCCTGCATTACCGTTGGCTTAATTGTTGGCTCTATTGCTGAACGCATTCGCTTCTCGGCAGTGCTGATTTTTGTGGTGGTCTGGCTGACGCTGGCCTATTTACCGATTGCGCATATGGTGTGGGCGGGCGGCTTACTGGCGCAGGATGGCGCGCTGGATTTCGCAGGTGGTACCGTGGTGCATATCAACGCGGCGGTAGCGGGCCTGGTTGGCGCTTATTTGGTGGGCAAACGCGCAGGCTTTGGTAAAGAAGCGTTTAAACCGCACAACTTACCGATGGTGTTCACCGGTACGGCGATCCTGTACGTAGGCTGGTTTGGGTTTAACGCCGGTTCTGCCAGTGCCGCGAATGAAATTGCCGCTTTAGCCTTCTTAAACACCGTTATCGCCACGGCGGGCGCCGTTCTCTCTTGGACCTTTGGCGAGTGGGCATTACGCGGTAAACCCTCACTGCTGGGCGCCAGCTCTGGTGTGATTGCGGGTCTGGTCGCGATCACGCCGGCCTGTGGTACGGTGGGCGTGATGGGTGCGCTGGTAATCGGTCTTGTGGGCGGCTTAGCCGGGTTGTGGGGCGTGACTATCCTGAAGAAATGGCTACGTGTCGATGACCCATGCGATGTATTTGGCGTGCACGGCGTGTGCGGCATTATCGGCTGTATTTTGACGGGGGTCTTTAGCGCCTCTTCACTGGGCGGCGTGGGTTACGCGGAAGGCGTCACCATGGGGCATCAGGTTTGGGTACAGTTGTTCAGCGTTGGCGTCACTATTGTCTGGACCGGCGTGGTGGCGTTTATCGGCTTTAAAATTGCCGATATGGTGGTCGGCCTGCGCGTGCCGGAAGAGCAGGAGCGCGAAGGTCTGGATGTGAACAGCCATGGCGAGAATGCTTACAACCAGTAAGCGAGTTCTAAGGTAAGAAAAGCAGTGTCATAACAACTACAATCAATCGGTAGCGGGGCAATAGTAAAATATTGCCCCGTTATTTTTTGCGACGAACATGCCGACTAACTGCGTTGACGCATTACGCCTTCCTGTACCGTCGAGGCGACAAGCGTTCCCTGCTCGGTAAAGAACTCACCGCGTACAAACCCACGCGCGCTGGAAGCGGACGTGCTCTCGACGCTGTAGAGCAACCATTGATTAAGATCGAATGGGCGGTGGAACCACATGGAATGATCGATAGTCGCGACTTGCATACCCGGTTCGAGAAAGCCTTTCCCATGTGGCTGAAGCGCTACAGGCAGGAAGTTGAAGTCTGAGGCGTATCCCAATAAGTACTGATGAATGCGTTTATCTTCCGGCATTGCGCCGTTGGCGCGAATCCATACCTGACGCGTTGGTTGATCAACATGACCTTTCAGCGGGTTATGAAATTTTACCGGTCGGATCTCAAGCGGTTTTTCAGCAAGAAATTTTTCACGCGCTTTTTCCGGAATATACGGCGCCAGTTGTCGGGCGATATCTGTTTCCGAGGGCAGGTTATCCGGCCCCGGCACCTTTGGCATGCTGGTTTGATGTTCATAACCGCTTTCAGGTGCCTGGAATGAGGCGGTCATATAAAAGATCGGTTGCCCATTTTGAATCGCGCTGACGCGCCGTGCGCTAAAGCTGTGTCCGTCGCGCAGCGTTTCAACGTCATAAATAATCGGCTTCTGGCTATCACCAGGGCGCAAAAAATAGCTGTGGAAAGAGTGAATAATGCGCTCCGCCGGAACCATCTGTTTGGCGGCGTACAATGCCTGGCCGACAACCTGACCGCCGAACACCTGCCGTAGGCCGAGGTCTTCACTTTGACCACGAAATAACCCTTCTTCTAATTTTTCTAAATTGAGTAGGTTTAATAAATTTTGCAGCGCCTGGCTCATGGAGAAATCCTCAAAATTGATTTATCGCTAAGTTTGCGAAATCCGACCAGTTACCGTCAACTGACTTAATGGATTTGCCGCTATTTTTGATAGCGATGTAGTGAAAATGTCTGAAAAAGGAAAATATCGCTAACTTGTGCCAGAATTACCCCTATGCAGTGCGACATTTGGCTGTTTCGACAATAACGCTATGTTGTCGACCTACATTGATCATAAGGAGAAGAAATCAATGAAACTCTGGCATGTTATGAGTGGTGTGGCCTTAGCAGTTGCCCTCGCGGGCTGTGCTGATAAAACGAAAGATGTCCCGACCCCGACGCTGGGCGCACAAGTGGCCGGGCAGCAGGCGGCGATTGCGCAGCCTAATGTCAGCGGTTCGATTTATATTCGTCAAAAAATTGCGTTACCGCCGGATGCCGTCTTAACGGTGACTTTATCAGATGCTTCTGTCGCCGATGCGCCTTCCAAAGTCTTATCACAGCGGGTGGTCAGAACCGAAGGGAAACAGGCGCCATTCCAGTTTGTGCTGCCGTTTAATCCAGCCGATATACAGCCTAACGCACGTATTCTGTTAAGCGCCGCGATCACTATCAACGGCAGAATGGCCTTTATTACGGAAAACGTTCAGCCGGTGATTAATAGCGGAGGCCGCAAGGCTGAGTTGGTGTTAGTGCCGGAACCGTCCGTGGCGTTGCCGACGCAAAGCGGTGCGGCGACAACCGTTCCTTCAACCTCACCAACGCAGGTTACACCGTCCTCTTCAATCCCTGCGCCGACTAGCTACTAAGCCCTTGCTAAATAACGCCCTCGCTGGGGCGTTATTTAGGGCTGCCAGCGATAATGCTCAAGCGAGACTTTACCGTCATCGCTGACTTCGATGCCTTCGGCTTCCAGCGCGTCGCGCTGCCGCATTAAATCATCGCCAATCAGCGAAATGCTACCGGTGCGGTTGATCACTCGGTGCCAGGGAAGCTTACTGCCTTTCGGTAGGCGTTTTAGCACACCGCCCACTTGGCGTGCGGCCCGTGGTGAACCGGCCAACTGCGCGACATCGCCATAAGTTGCTACCTGCCCATAAGGTATTGCAGCGATGATCTGATAAACGCGTTGTTGAAAAGTATCATGTTCGAACATAGTCGGTTTCCTGCGTAACAAAAATTTTCCTGCGTTTGAACAAGAAAACAACGGTTATCCGGTGGCGGCTTGCAATTGCCCGGTGCTTCCCTGATAATGCCTGCGCTCTGAAGTTGAGCACCTCAATGGGGGCCCGGTTGGTTCTCCCGCAATGCTAACTTGTGAATTCGGTCAGGTCCGGAAGGAAGCAGCCGTAGCAGGTGACGCGTGTGCCGGGATGTAGCTGGCAGGGCCCCCACCCAATTCTGCTAACCGCATGATATTCATCATTTTACCCTTTTGATCTGTGCATTGAAACGGCAGTGATACCACTTTTGTGTATCATTTAGAGCGCGGATCAATGTCGCCTCTTATGCTATCTCGTCATGGAGCCTGGTTCTACCGTCTTAGTGGTTATGGTTATCACTTTAGCCGCTGGTTTACCCGAGTCAGGAGTAAACATGGTGTGCCGGAGTTTCATTTATTAAAGCACTCTGGTAGAAATTCTGAAGCGGTCGCAAATGGAACGCCAGGATAAGCTTGGTTCGACTAAAGGGAGAGGATGTATGGATACGGTAGAAGAACTAAACGGAACATATTTTTATGCAGGGCGATCAAATCTTACCGCTTCTGAATTATTGTTTATGATTTTTTGCGAAGAATTTGCTGAACAACTAGGTGTTGATGACTTTGCCGCTATTGTTGCAATAGTTGCAGGACTTAATATTTCTCTAACCAGAGGAAAGTTTGTAGGGGCAACGCCTGGTACGTCATATGCTTCCAAAAAAGCGCGAAGAATGTTTCCAAAGGCTAAGTTTCCGTGGGGGTTAAAGCTTCCTTCTGTTATTGGTGGCTACCCTCCAGGCCCGCTTAAAATCGTTATGACTCATAAAATTAGCACTTTCACTGGGAGAGCAATTCCGGTAGTTGGTTGGGTTTTACTTTCAAGAGATGTGATGGAAATTGCCTACAATACGATAAATCATTATAACCATATAGCCCGAGGTAATGACAAAATATGGTAACTGATGAAGAGGTTTTAGCGTTCTTTCGCCATGAGTTATCCCTTCCTGTTACGTGGAGAGGAGAAAAAATCCATCTTGAAATGGACACTCTTTTACAAGACTACTCTTCTGGGGATGAGCTTCCTTACGCGGTTGAGGATTATGGTGATAAATTTGGCGTTGATATATCAAAAATTGATATGCATTATTATTTTCCTTGGGAGAATACGCCTTTTTCCAAACGGATGTTTAAAAGCCGAAAATGCAGGGATGAGATAATAGCAACCAGAAAACCGCTTACCGTTCGTATGTTTGCTGAATCAGCCAAAGCAGGGCATTGGCTCTATGATTAATGACCTGCATAGAAAAGCGCGGGTTATTTTCGGCAGAAAACCAGGGGGCTGATGAATGGGCACCGCCCCCGCAACGATTTCAATCGCCCCGTAGCAAAATTCTCATCAGGCGTTCAGGCCGCATCACTATGACACGGCCTGACGCCAGATAAATCAAACATGCGTTATGGGATGAACAGAAAAAACGGTGGTCAGTGTTACCTGACATCTCATCCAACGGCCTCCTGCGCTGCGGTGGTCCGACCGTTCTCGTCAAACTTGTAGATCTTACCCTCGGCACCGGTCAGGAATAGCTCCTCGCCAATGGTGACGGGAAATTCGCCCGGTGAGCGTGCAACAATGTGGTTACCATCTTCGAGGGTGATGTGAAGGTAAGTATCAGAACCCAAGTGTTCGGATACCGTCACCCGGCCTTTCACCCGCCCCTCGCTGCGCGAAATAACCCAATCTTCGGGACGAATACCGATCATATGCGCACCGCGTCGTGCCGCGGTTTCACCGCCGAGAAAGTTCATTTTAGGCGAACCGATGAAGCCGGCGACGAACTGATTGACCGGATGGTAATAAAGCTCAAGCGGTGAGCCGACCTGTTCGATCCGGCCCGCACGCAGCACCACAATCTTGTCGGCCATGGTCATCGCTTCAACCTGATCATGGGTAACATAAATCATCGTGCTCTTAAGGGTATTATGCAGCTCCGAAATCTCGACGCGCATATTGACGCGCAGTGCTGCGTCAAGGTTCGACAGCGGCTCGTCGAACAGAAAGGCCGCAGGCTCCCGCACAATGGCGCGCCCAATTGCCACACGCTGACGCTGCCCACCCGATAGCTGACCGGGACGGCGGTCAAGATAAGGGTTGAGATTCAGGATCTCAGCGGCGCGCGTCACTCGTTTCTCTTGTTCTGCCTCGCTCATCTTCGCCATCTTGAGCGGAAAAGCGATGTTCTTACGCACCGTCATATGCGGGTAGAGCGCATAAGACTGGAACACCATCGCCAATCCTCGCCCAGCGGGGGGAGACTTGGTGACATCCTTACCGTCGATCAGGATCTGCCCCGAGCTCACATCTTCGAGCCCGGCGATCAAGCGCAGGAGCGTTGATTTACCGCACCCTGATGGACCAACGAAC
Source organism: Paramixta manurensis (assembly GCF_013285385.1). NCBI lineage: Bacteria > Pseudomonadati > Pseudomonadota > Gammaproteobacteria > Enterobacterales > Erwiniaceae > Paramixta > Paramixta manurensis. Next base: position 1,281,112 of record NZ_CP054212.1, read on the forward strand.
ACCACGAACTCGCCTTCGTTAATCGTCAGATCAATACCTGGAATAATTTCCACATCATCGAACGTTTTACGCACATTCTGTAGGGTGATGCTTCCCATTGTCCTTCCCCTTATTTCACCGCGCCGAAAGTGAGGCCACGGACAAGTTGTTTCTGGCTGAACCAGCCCATGATCAGGATCGGTGCAATCGCCATAGTGCTCGCAGCCGACAGTTTTGCGTAGAACAGACCCTCAGGGCTCGAATAGCTGGCAATAAAGGCCGAGAGAGGCGCTGCGGCTGAAGTGGTCAGGTTCAGTGTCCAAAAAGCTTCGTTCCATGCGAGGATAATGTTAAGCAGCATTGTCGAAGCGATTCCGGGCACCGCCATAGGTGTTAGCACGTAGCGAATCTCATTCCATAGCCCGGCGCCGTCCATTCGCGCCGCTTCAAGGATCCCGGCCGGGATTTCACGAAAATAGGTGTAAAGCATCCAGACGATGATCGGCAGGTTCATCAGCATCAGCACCACCAACACGCCCACACGGTTATCAAGCAAACCGAACTTCTGGAACAGAATATAGATAGGGATCAGCACGCCGACGGAGGGCATCATCTTAGTGGAGAGCATCCACATCAGAATGTCTTTAGTACGCTTAGCTGGCTGAAAGGCCATAGCCCATGCGGCGGGCACTGCAATCAGTAGGCCCAGCGCGGTCGAACCAAGCGAGATGATGACCGAGTTAAGAAAGTGGCTGAAGTAATTCGAACTCTCTTGCACCTCGTGATAGTTTTCCAGCGTCCAGTGAAAGAACAGAAATTTCGGCGGCGTGGCGATGGCATCGCCCTCGCTCTTAAAGCTGGTAATGACCATCCACAGAATAGGGAAGAAGATGATCAATACCACACCCCAGGCGATGACGGTGTAGAGCCACTTACGGCGATTTGATACGGTACGTGACATTGAGGCTCCTTTAATCCAGCGTCTTGCCGATCATGCGCATCAGGAAGATGGCGACAATATTAGCCAGCACCACCGCCACAATACCGCCTGCCGATGCGCCACCCACGTCGAACTGCAACAGAGCCTGCGAGTAGACGAGGTAAGTCAGTGTCGTGGTTTGATAACCAGGCCCGCCATTGGTGGTGACGAGAATCTCGGCGAAAACCGACAACAGGAATATCGTTTCGATCAAGATCACCACCGTGATCGCACGCCCCATATGCGGCAACGTCAGGTAGCGGAACCGCGCCAGCGCACTGGCTCCATCCATCTCTGCGGCTTCAGCCTGCTCACGGTCAAGCGATTGCAGCGAGGTGAGCAGAATGAGCGTCGCGAAGGGTAACCATTGCCACGATACGATCAGCGTGACCGAAAGCAGCGGATGCTGTGCCAGCCAGTCAATCGGTTGGAGACCAAGCGCATGTGAGATCTGCGCAAAAAGCCCATTCACCGGGTTCATGAACATGTTCTTCCACACCAAAGCTGAAACGGTCGGCATGATGAAGAAGGGCGCAATCATCAGAATTCGCACATAACCCTGTCCGAAGATCGGTTGATCGATCAGGAGAGCGAAGATGATCCCACCCACAACACTGACTGCAAGCACTCCGGCTACCATTTCAAGCGTATTAATCAGCGAGGTCCAGAAACCCGGATCGCTTAGGAAGTACTTGTAGTTGCTCAGGCCGATGAATTTTTGCATTCCCGGCATTAAGAGGTTGTAATTCTGGAAGCTGAACCACAGCGTCATGCCCAGCGGCACAATCATCCATAGCAGCAGCATGCCGACCGAAGGTGCCATCATAAAGCGCGCCAGAGAGCGCTGATGGGTTGTAGCCATTCTGAATCTCCCGAACAAGTCTCTCCAGACTCAAAGGGCCGTCTTGTTTGACCGGCCCCCGGAGTCGGCCAGGCGGGGGTGAGCCGCCCGGCCAGCAAGATTACTTGATGTAACCCGCTTTGGTCATTTCGCGCGTCGTCAGGCTCTGAGCCGACTGTAGCACCTGATCGAGCTTAAGCTGCCCTGCGACGGCTGCCGAAAACTGCTGACCCACTGCGGTACCGATCGCCTGGAACTCTGGGATCGAAACAAACTGAGAGCCAGTGTAAGGCGTTTTCTGCACGGAAGGCTGGTCAGGCGTTACTGCGTCAATCGACTGCAACGTCAACTTAGCGAAAGGCGCGGCCTTCTGGTAGTTGGCATTGTTATACAGCGAAGTACGCGTACCCGGAGGGGCTGCACGCCAGCCTTGCTGTTTCGCAACCAAGTCGGTGTACTCTTTCGAGGTAGCCCAGGCGACAAATTCAGTGGCCGCTTTGGCTTTCTTGGTGGATGCAGGAATAGCAAGGTTCCAGGACCAGAGCCAGTTGCCATGGTTGTTAACGCCTTCTTTGTTCGGGAATTGTGCGAAGCCGACGTTATCAGCCACTTTCGATTCTTTCGGATCGGTCACGAAGCCAGCGCCCACCGTAGAGTCGATCCAGATGCCGCATTTACCTTGCTGGAATAGCGCGAGGTTTTCATTGAAACCGTTGGATGAGGCACCGGGAGGGCCGTATTTGGTGAGTGCCGAAACATAGTCGGTGAGCGCCGCTTTCCACTCCGGTTTGTCGAACTCCGGCTTCCAGTTCATATCAAACCATGCCGCGCCGTAACTGTTCGCCATCGCCGTCAGGAAGGCGATATTCTCGCCCCAGCCCGCCTTGCCGCGCAAACAGATGCCGTAAACACCGTTTGACTTATCGGTCATCGCCTTGGCGGCAGTAAAGATCTGCGTCCATGTCGGTTGTTCCGGGATGTTGACACCCGCTTTTTTCGCCAGATCGGTCCGGTACATCACCATGGCCGATTCGCCATAGAAAGGAGCGGCATAGAGCTTGTTATTGACCGTCAAAGCCTTACTTACCGCAGGCAAAATGTCCTTGGCATCATAGTCTGCTGGCATATTATCGAGCGGCAGAAGCCAGTTCTGCTTGGCCCAAATTGGCACCTCATAGTTGCCGATAGTGACCACATCATACTGGCCGCCTTTGGTGGCGATATCGGTGGTCACGCGCTGACGCAGAATATTTTCCTCTAACGTCACCCAATTTAGCTTGATATCCGGATGCTTCGCCGTGAAATCGCTAGTCAGCTTCTGCATCCGAATCATATCGCCATTGTTCACGGTGGCGATGGTGAGCGTGGTTTCAGCGAATGCCGGTACCGACAGCGCACAAATCACGGAGGCCCCTAAAAGGACACGCAAATTCATAGTTTACTCTCCTAAAATAGTTTCCGCATTATGCGGCTTTTGCCCGCTCTTATGGCAAATACTCACGATCGGTCATAAGTTTGTCAAATGCATTTTTTGTAAAGTGGAACGCTTATCACATGCTGGTTTTTCGAGCATTTCATCTTTCCAGGCTCCGGTATTAGGAGGGCTGATGTGCGGTAACCCACGCGTCCATATCCTGCACCGTAGTGCGCAGCAGATCGCTAAAACGCGCATCCTGTGCCAGCGGCCCGAACAACGTTTCATCGGTGGTAAATTGCGTCAACGCATCGTCAGACGCCATCATCCGATGGAGCGCATCAACATCCATGGCGCCGTCCTGATATTCATACGGTAATTCGCCGCGATGCCAGCGTTGCAAAAACAGGAAGAACAGCGCGGGCAGTACCGCCGTGGCGCGCGGTTCATCGCCGCGTGCATAACATTCGGTCAGGGTAGGCGTAATAAAGCCGGGGATTTTCGACAGGCCATCGGCGGCCACCCGCTGGTTGGTATCCTGAATATAAGGGTTGCCAAAGCGCGACAGGACCACATCACGATAAGCTGCCAGATCCAACGGGCTCGGCGTCAGCGAAGGGATCACATCTTGCGTGACATACTCCCAAGCCAACTGTTTAATCGCCTCGGTTTGGGTGCTCTCATGGATATAAGATTGCCCAATCAGCGTACCAGCCCAGGCGATACAACTATGGCTGGCGTTAAGGATGCGGATTTTAGCCTCTTCCCACGGTAATACCGACGTCACCATTTCGACGTCCACCTTTTCCAGCGCCGGGCGGCCATTGATAAAATCGTCCTCAATGACCCATTGAATAAACGCTTCGCCCATCACCGGCACGGCGTCATTGACGCCGGTTTCCGCCAGTACACGTGTGGCGATATCTGCGGTGGGGCGCGGAGTAATGCGGTCAACCATGGTGTTTGGCGAGGTCGTATTAGCGCTCACCCATTCGTGTAATTCCGTCTGGCCGCTCAATTGCAGGAAGGTGAGGAAACCATGGCGAAAGCGCTCCCCGTTGTGGCGCAGGTTATCGCAGCTTAGCAACGTTACGGGCGCCCCATGTTGTGCCACCCGCTGGCGTAAAATTCGCGCCAATGCGCCGTAGATGGTGCGCGCATCGCCGGACAGATCCGCCTGAATATCCGGATGCCGCGGATCCAACTGATGATCGGTATCCAGATAGTAACCACCTTCCGTTACGGTGAAGGCGATAACTTTAGTGTTCTTGTCCGTCCCTTGCTCTATCAGCGCGGTTAGATCCTCATCCCAGGGCAGTACTTTTTTAATCGAGGTGATGGTTTCCCAGGCGCGCTCGCCTTCCGGGGTAACGGTTTCCAATGTGTATTGACCGTTCTGTTTCGCCAGACCGGCTAACAACGCGCTGGCATCATTGCGAATGTTCCCTAAGGCGATATGCCAGCTCTCATCTCCCTGTTGCAGCAAACGATGCAGATACCAGGCTTGATGTGCACGATGGAAAGAACCCGCCCCCAGGTGCATCCAGTAACACGGTGTAGAAGTCGTCATAACGCATTATCCTCAGAGTGAAGAATGAACTGGGCAAATATTTAAATCACGAGCAAGTATTCACAAAATATTAACTGAGCATTTGCCCGAAATATCAGCAATAAATCACAATTTAGAGATGTCGATTCAAGTTGAAGAGAAACTTTATCGTTATAATGGCGTGCAAACAGACTATGGGCTTAGAGGCAGCATGGTTAAAAATCTTAAAAAACATGAGCTTGCAGCCAGAGCGGCATGGATGTACTACATTGGCGGGCTGACACAGCATCAAATTGCCGAAGTGTTAGGTGTGTCACGGCAAGTCGCCCAGCGCCTGGTTGCTGCCGCCACCGGGCTGGAGCTGGTGCATGTTAATATCCATCACGAAGTGGCGGAGTGTTCGTTGCTGGCGTCGCAGCTTGCTCAACGCTTTGGGCTGAGGCGTTGCCAGGTTGTGCCTTCCGCCGGGCTACCGGCTGAAGCGATCAACCGCATGATTGCCGTCACTGCCGCAGAAGAAATGGCGTTATTCATTAATAAGGAAGAAGCCCAAATTATTGCACTCGGTTCTGGCCGCACGTTGAGCCAGGCAGTGAAAGAAATGGCGGAAATAAGCCGTCCGCAACACAGTTGTCTGTCGCTGATTGGCGCCATTGCCTCTGATGGTTCCTGTACCCATTATGATGTACCGCTCAGCATGGCGGAAAAAACCTCCAGCAAATACTTTATCTTGCCGGCTCCGCTGTTCGCCGATAGCCCGCAGGATCGGGAGGTCTGGTGTAACCACCGGATCTATAAATTGCTATACAACAAGGCCAGGCTGGCGGACGTTTCCTTCTGCGGCATTGGCCAGGTAGCTCCCCAATGCCCGCTGCATACGGATGGCTTTATCACCTCTGCGGATGTGGAACGCCTGGTCTCGGCTGGAGCCGTGGCGGAGATCATTGGACATTTTATCGATCAGGATGGCGCGCCGGTTTCCGATCGGTTGGATGGGCGCCGCACCAGCCTCCCGGTGACCCCAGCGCCAGACCGGCAATTCACCGCCTTTGTCGGCGGCCCGGAAAAATTCCAGGCGGTTCAGGCGGTATTACGCGGTAAATGGATCAACGGGCTGGTTACCGATGAGGAGACAGCGCAACGGCTGTTACTTAATCCTTGATGGTAGGTAATGAGCAAGAAGAGATGCCATGAACAACCGCGCATCGTTCTGATCGTACCGGCTTTGCTGTTTACCCTTTAAACCACACTCCGTTTGGCGGGGCGTTCCGTGCCATTTAATGCCAGCCATAAAGGCTTGAGGCTGATTAGTGCGCGCTCCAGTTCAATGTGCTCCAGCGAAAAGGGCATCCGTAAATAGCGGTCAAACGCGCCAGAAAGCCCAAAACGTGTTCCTGCCCCTAAATGGATGCCAATGCTTTCTGCCCGCACGGCAAACTGCGTTGCCAGCATCTCAGGTAACTCGACCCAGAACGAAAGCCCACCGGAAGGCGGCTGAAAATGCCAGGCGGGGAAATGTTCACGCATTAATGCGGCGCAATGGTCGCGTCGCTGCGCAAGCATTTGTCTGCGGGCCGGTAAAAATGTTTGTTGGTTCTGCATCAACCATAAAGTGGCTAACTGTTCCAGTAAAGGAGAGCCTAAATCGAGGGTATCGCGGGTTTGGGTCAGCGCGGCAATGGTGCGTGTAGAGGCGCGGATCCAGCCCAGACGCAGCCCGCCCCAGAAGCTTTTCCCCGCTGAACCTAGCGTAATTACCGTGGCTTGTGTAGCAAACGCGGCCAGCGGCGGCGGGGGAGGAGCTTCATACCAGAGGTCGACCATGGTTTCATCCACCACTAACGAAGTTCGGGTGCGAGCGGCAATGGCAGTAATGGCGGCGCGGGTGGCGCTATCCATACACCGCCCGGTTGGGTTATGAAAATCCGGCATCAGATAGGCAAGCCGTGGCGCGGTTTGAGCAAGGGTGGCGGCAAAACCGTCAATATCCCAGCCGGTTTGCGGCATTGATACCCCGACCGGCCTGCATGATGCGCCCTGGATGGCGGCAATCGCCAATGGATAGGTTGGGTGATCGACCACCACGCGATCGCCGGGGCCGGTCAGCATCCGCAGCACCAGCGCTAATCCGCTAACGGCACCATTTACGATCATCACTTCATCGGGATTGGTGGGTAAACCACGGGCGGTATACCGCTCGGCAATCGCTTCGCGCAGTGCCAACAGCCCGAGTTGATTATAACCGGTATGCGCCAGATGGGGCGCTATCGCGGCCAACGCGTGAGTATAAGCTTGATGAATTTCCGGACCAGCGCTGAGGGCGGCAGTCGAAAGATCCAGTGACGCGCATGGAGTACTCAGCGTGGGAATAGGACGGCTACCCGGAAGTGTCACTCGTGAACCGCTGCCGTGACGGCTTTCCAGATAGCCTTCATCACGCAACTGCGCCAGTGCGCTCACAATGGTGGTACGGCTCACTGCCAGCGTCGATGCCAGTTCCCGTTCGCCAGGTAGCCGCGTATCTTGCGCCAGTCTGCCATCAAGGATCAACAAACGTAGCGCGTCAGCCAACTGCCGCCATAGCGGCGCGCGCGACGCAGATTGTTGCCAATGCCCTAACAGACGCAGTAAAGACTGACTTCCTAAGCGACGGGATGACATATGCAGTCCACTATTTGAAAACTGGATATTAATCATAATGCCATTTCCGGTGAAGATAAAAGCCTTAGCAGCCGGAGAACCACCATGTTATATCGATTACTGCAACTCTATATTGGTTTAAGCCTGTACGGTATTTCCACCGCGATGTTTGTGCGTGCGGATTTGGGAACTGACCCATGGAATGTGTTTCATCTGGGGCTGGCTAATTTACTGTCGATGAATATCGGGGCGGTAATTATCCTTACCGGCGCAGTAGTGCTACTACTGTGGATCCCATTACGTCAGCGTCCGGGGTTTGGCACGGTGAGTAACGTCATTATGATTGGGGTTGCCGCCGATGCCGGATTGGCGTTGATTCCGTCCGTAGAGGCGTTGGTGGCGCGCAGCGCACTTCTGGTTTCGGCAATCGTCGTGAATGCCATTGCCACCGGAATGTATATCGGCGCGGGTTTTGGCGCCGGGCCGCGTGATGGTCTAATGACCGGCATCAATGCTCGCACTGGCTGGTCGGTGCGTAACGTACGCACAGCGATCGAGATTTCGGTGCTGTTGATTGGCTGGTCATTAGGGGGAACATTTGGCGTCGGCACGGTATTGTACGCGCTGACTATTGGTCCGCTGATTCAGCTTTGTTTGCCATGGTTTCGTCAAAAGCCGAAGAAAAATAGTAAGCCACGGGCAGAGCGTGTGGTTTGATTCCGCGCGACTGCCGGTACCCTTAAAATTAACGTACGTATTTCCAAACGGAAACCGGCACTTTGTCATACAGCTTATTCATGGTTAATTCTGCTAATCTATGATCGGCGGCGGAATAAAAAACGGCCAATTCATCATCGGATAATTCGTATTTATTTTTTTCAATAACCCGCTCCAGGGTATCGATGGAGCGGCAACGTCTTAAGCGCATCAGATAATCAGTTTTCGTTAGGATTTTATCAGTCATTGTTAAACCATAATAAAAATAATGAGTTGCTAAAATGAGTGGCTGGGTTGCTGCGGCAACTGAGCGCATTCTTCCGCGAACATGTTAAACAAACGTTTTGCCGATCTCTGCCAGCGTTGTAAGTCTTGCGCATTAATACCGTAATTACTGAACAGCATAAAAGTGTCGTCAAGATACTCATCAATCTGGCTGACGAGTTCGCCATCTTCAATATGTTTAATTTTGTAATTCATCGTGAAAGACGCGATGTGTTCAATCAATTCATTTAGCTGTAGGTTTATGGCGGAAGTAGGGTCGTTGACCCAGCCATGGTGGCTGTCACCCAACGTTGCCATGCTTTCGTCATACAGATTTTCACACAAGAATTTCATTTGGGCAATATCATGCCTTTTTGGCGAGTATTCGTCCATCTCTTTCCCCTCCATAGCATACGCACGGGCCGATATGCGGCATAGCTAAAGTGATGTGGCCTGGAAGCGATTATTAATACGTACTTTATCGATCGGACAGTTTTAATATAACGCAGGTTAATTCATATTGCGTGCTCAAATTACTAAAAATTACAATTCATCCGCGGTTGACGGGCGTTCATCGTTAATCAGCTCGAAAACTAACGCGCCGGGAATAATCTTAAACTCTACTGTTTCTTGCGCGGTTTCGGTTGCATTGATATCAAGACAAGCGTTGAAAACGTTCCATTCAAAACTATAGAGCATCTTATATCGCTCAGCCTCAATAGATTCGATAGTTATAATTTTAAGAGAGTGGGGAACTAACAACGCATTTTGTGAATACCAGTGAAGGTTTCCAGTTAATGCGTTTTCTAATTTGGGAATATTCTGTCGAATTATTTCCCTTAATTTTAGTGGGTCTGCTTCATTTTGCAAAATAGAACAGGGGACAAGTTTGCGCATTTTTACCTCAAAGGGTTCATTGTCGTTAATCACAAAGTGGTGTTATCCCAATGGCTTTACAAGGGGTAAAAAAAGCTATGTTAGTTATCTAGGTGATTTTTCGGGATATTATCTCTATCAGCCGTGGCTTAAGGTGGCGCAGTGTTGCATTCATCTCATTAAAACCATTAACTGGAAAAACTAATCAATTAAATGATTGTTTTGTCATACCTCGAAACACTTTAATCACGGCCATCTACACGCCAGGTCACAATAGTATGTGTTATGTTATAACATAATTCACATTCAATGATAAATGACGCTATGCTTTTTTCCCACTCGTTTTCCCAACCTAAAGCCACTCTCTATACCTTATCGGCCGCGGCCCGCCTGGCTTGCTGCGTTCCGCCGATCATGCTACTCGCTGTATTAGTTTGGTGGGCAGCAGCGTCATGATCGCGATGGAACAGTTACAGGCTGGATACCGGGGGCATGCCGTTACTCCTTTATTGCAGGGACGGATTGCCGCAGGCGCGATGATGGCGCTGGTTGGGGAAAATGGCTGCGGTAAATCGACGCTGCTAAAAACATTGGCCGGTTTATTACCTCCGGTTGCCGGCAACTATACGCTTGGGGTTCCTCGGTCGCAAATCGGCTGGTTGCCTCAGCAATCGGAAATTGAAAAGCAATTTCCGATCAGCGTATTTGATCTGGTGGCGATGGGGAGTTGGCAACGCAGCGGTTGGTTTAAAAGGATTGGCCGTGCGCTACGCAATGAAATTATGGCTAGCCTGAGTAAAGTCAAAATGGCTGATTTTGCCGATGCGCAACCCGATGAACTTTCCGGCGGACAATTACAGCGAGTTTTGTTTGCCCGCTTATTAATGCAGCAAGCATCACTATTATTACTCGACGAACCTTTTAGCGGTATTGATAGCCAAACGGTTGACTTGTTACTGGCGCTGCTGCGTGAACAACATCAGCAGGGACGTACCATGATCGTGGTCTTGCACGATCGCGCTGTGGTCGATGAATGGTTTCCTGAAGTGCTATGCCTGCAGCGTGAACAAGCCATTTGGTCGCCGCCGACCTCGCATCTGTCGTTACTTTCTTCTTCTCCACGGCAGGCAGGCGCTTCCTTATGATGTCATTAGTACAGCCTTTTATTGAATTCGGCTTTATGCGTCGGGCATTGGTAGCCTGCTTGGCTATTTCACTTAGCGCGACGCCTCTGGGTGTTTTTCTGCTGCTACGGCGTATGAGCCTGGTGGGCGATGCGTTGTCACACGCGGTGTTACCAGGTGCGGCGATTGGCTATTTGGTTTCTGGTTTATCGTTGGTGGCGATGGGGATCGGTGGCTTTATTGCGGGCTTATCGGTGGCGCTAATGTCGGGTGTTGTGAGCCGTTTTACACCGCTAAAGGAAGATGCCAGTTTTGCCGGTTTTTATCTCGGTTCGCTGGCGCTCGGCGTCACACTCGTCTCGTTACGCGGCTCAAGCGTTGACCTGCTCCACGTACTGTTTGGTTCACTATTAGCGGTGGATGCTCAGGCTATCGCTTTGGTCGGCGCCATTTCTACGTTCAGCATTTTGATGTTAGCGCTGATCTATCGACCGTTGGTGATGGATGCCTTCGATCCCTCCTTTCTACGCGCGCAGAGCCGATGGAGCGCACCGTTGGTGCATGCCATTTTCCTTATTCTGGTGGTGCTTAATCTGGTTTCTGGTTTCCAGGTTTTGGGTACGTTGATGTCGGTTGGATTAATGATGCTGCCTGCCGCCAGCGCACGCTTCTGGAGTCGACGCCTGTCGGGGATTTTACTGGCCGCCATGTTATTAGCGATTTTTGCCAGTTTATCCGGCCTCTTCGTCTCTTTTTATCTTTCGCTACCCGCCGGGCCCGCTGTGGTCCTGGCTGCCGCGATACTGTTTTTCATTTCGGTTTTAGTGGGGCCATGCGGCGGCCTGTTACGTCGCCGCTAATTTTGTCTAGAGGATATTAAGGAGTCAGAATGAAGATGTTACCGGTTGCGCTGGCCGTTGCCGCGCTGTTTGCCAGCCCATTGGCATTAGCCAAAAAAGTGGATGCCGTCGCCAGCTTTACCGTTCTGGCCGATATTGTGCGCAACGTCGGGGGCGAACACGTTCAGGTGAAAAGTTTGGTTGGCCCAAATGGCGACCCGCACACCTTTGAGCCGACGCCGCAGGATAGCCAGGCGTTGGCGAAAGCCGATGTGGTGTTTGTTAGCGGATTAGGCCTGGAAGGATGGATGTCGCGTTTGATTACCGCATCTGGCTATAAAGGAAAGGTGGTTGTTTCTTCGGATGGGATTAGTACTCGCAAAATGGAAGAGGATGGTGAAACTGTTACCGACCCTCATGCCTGGAATAGCATGCAAAATGGTGTGACCTACGCAACCAATGTCATGAATGCGCTGATTGCCGCCGACCCGGACGACGCGGCCTATTTCCGCCAGCATGGCGCAGCCTACATTAGCCAGCTTACTAAACTCGACCAGTGGGCGAAGCAGACATTTGATGCGATCCCCGCCCAACGCCGTAAGGTGTTAACCAGCCACGATGCCTTTGGGTATTTTGGGCAACGCTATGGCGTCTCTTTCCTTGCGCCGGTCGGTTTCTCCACCGAGGCGGAAGCCAGCGCCAGTGATGTCGCTTCGCTGATCAAACAACTGAAGGCGGAGAATATCCACACTTACTTTATTGAGAACCAAACCGATCCTCGTCTGGTGCAACAGATTGCGTCCGAAACCGGGGCAAAACCTGGCGGCGAACTCTATCCGGAAGCGTTATCGACCAAAACAGGCCCGGCGGCAACCTACACGGCAGCCTTTAAGCACAATGTTGAGGCCATTGCTCAAAGTATGAAGTAAAAAAAAAGCCGGATGCGAATCCGGCTAAATCATATCACACGACACTAACGTTTTTTCTTTCTTCCCTGTACCGCCTTAAAGCGCGGATTGGTTTTACAAATGACGTAAATTCGCCCGCGTCGACGAACCACTTTGCAATCTTTATGACGCGTTTTCGCTGAGCGTAATGAACTTAATACTTGCATGGCACACCTCTATTTTCTTGCACCGATAAAACGACCAAACCGCTGATTAAAGCGTGCGGTGCTGCCTTCTTTGGCAAACTCTTTCTGTTTGCCGGTGTAATGAGGATGAGAGGCGGAAGAGACGTCCAGCGTGACATAGGGTAGGGTGGCCCCTTCAAACTCAATGGTGCGGTCAGTTTTTATGGTTGAACCAATTTTAAAATAGCGATCTGCGCTGGTGTCATGAAATACCACCGGACGATATTGCGGATGAATGCCCGTCTTCATGGCTTACTCCTTTTGAAATGTTATAACATATCATTATTATGCGCCGGGAAGAGAAATAATGCAATGTTTGGCCGACGGCGGCATGAGGGAAAGGTTATCAAGGCAAAAAAAAGAGGCCGCGATAAGCGGCCTCTTTATTCAGCGAAAAGCTTTAATGATGGTGCTGTTCGCGCTCAGAACCGGGTTCCAGTTCTTCTTTATGTTTGCTGAAGCGACGTCGTACCACCACGAAGAATACCGGCACGAAGAAGATCGCCAGAATGGTTGCGGTCACCATACCGCCCATTACGCCGGTACCTACCGCGTTCTGCGCGCCGGAACCTGCGCCGGTACTGATTGCCAATGGCAACACGCCGAGAATAAAGGCGAGCGAGGTCATCAGAATTGGACGTAAACGCATACGGACCGCTTCTAATGTTGCTTCAACCAAGCCTTTGCCCTCTTTCTCCATCAGATCCTTAGCAAATTCCACGATCAGGATGGCGTTCTTCGCCGACAGACCAATGGTGGTTAACAAGCCCACCACAAAGTACACGTCGTTACTCAAGCCGCGAAGAGTGGTGAAGATTAACGCACCGATAACACCGAGCGGAACCACCAGCATTACCGCAAACGGAATCGACCAGCTTTCATACAAGGCGGCCAGACACAAGAACACCACAATCAGTGAAATGGCATACAGCGCCGGAGCCTGGTTACCGGACAGACGTTCCTGATAGGACATACCGGTCCAGTCATAGCCAATACCGGTCGGTAATTTCGACGCCAACTGTTCCATCAGATTCATCGCATCACCAGAGCTTTTGCCCGGTGCGGCTTGTCCGAGAATTTCCATTGACGGTAAGCCATTATAACGTTCCAGACGCGGCGAACCGTACTGCCATCTTGCAGATGAGAAGGAGGAGAAAGGCACCATCTCGCCGTTGGATGCGCGGACATACCATTTGTTGATATCATCCGGCAACATACGCGAATCGGCCTGGCCCATGACGTACACCTTCTTCACGCGACCACGGTCAATAAAGTCATTGACGTAGGTTCCGCCCCATGCAGAGCCGAGGGTGGTATTAATATCCGAAATGGAAACCCCTAACGCCTCCGCTTTTTCCTGGTCGATGGTCAGTTTGTACTGCGGCGTATCTTCCAGGCCGTTAGGACGGACACCCACCAGCGTATCAGGATGCTGAGCAATCATGCCGAACAACTGGTTACGCGCCTCAGTCAGTTTTTCATGACCTAAGTTAGCCTGATCGATCAGTTCGAAGTCAAAACCGGTGGCGTTACCCAATTCAATAATCGCCGGTAGGTTAAACGGAATCACCATTGCATCTTTAATCGCGCCCAGCGCTTGCATGGCGCGGCCCGCAATGGCCGGAACTTTATTTTCCGCTCCTCCGCGTTCATCCCAGGGTTTCAGGCTCATAAACGCAATACCGGTATTCTGCCCGCGTCCGGCGAAACCAAAGCCGTTAACGGTAAACACCGACACCACGTTGTTTTTCTCTTTGGTCAGGAAGTAGTGAGTGACCTGATCCAATACTTTCTGAGTACGTTCCTGGGTGGCGCCAGCCGGTAATTGTGCCTGCGCCAGCAGCAAACCCTGATCCTCTTCCGGCAGGAAGGAAGTGGGTAAGCGTAAGAACAGATAAGCCATACCAACGACGATCAGCAGGTAGATAACCAAATAGCGCCCTGTGCTGCGTACAATGTGACCAACGCTGTCGGTATAATGGTGGGTGCTCTTATCAAACACGCGGTTAAACCAACCAAAGAAGCCGGTGGTTTTACCGTGACCGCCTTTTTCGACCGGTTTTAGCATCGTGGCGCACAGGGCAGGGGTCAAAATCAAAGCAACAATGACCGATAGCACCATCGCCGAAACGATAGTAATCGAGAACTGGCGATAGATAACCCCGGTGGAGCCGCCGAAGAATGCCATCGGAATAAATACCGCCGACAGCACCAGCGCGATCCCCACCAGCGCGCCCTGGATCTGATCCATTGATTTACGCGTGGCCTCTTTGGGAGGAAGCCCCTCCTCGGCCATGACGCGCTCAACGTTTTCCACCACCACAATGGCGTCATCCACCAATAGACCGATGGCAAGCACCATTCCGAACATCGTGAGGGTGTTTATCGAGTAACCAAAGGCGCTAATGATGGCAAAAGTCCCCAACAGCACCACCGGAACCGCGATAGTAGGAATCAAGGTGGCACGGAAGTTCTGCAAGAACAGATACATCACCAGGAACACCAACACGATCGCTTCGAACAGCGTCTTAACCACTTCATTAATCGAGATTTTAACAAATGGCGTGGTGTCGTACGGATACACGACTTTCAAACCGGCCGGGAAGTAAGGTTCAAGCTTAGACAACTCCGCTTTTACCGCCGCGGCGGTATCAAGGGCGTTAGCGCCGGTGGCAAGCTTAATCCCGATCCCGGAGGCGGGTTGACCGTTAAAGCGAGCGATAACCTCATAGTTCTCACCGCCAAGCTCAATGTGCGCCACATCGCGCAACCGAACCTGGGAACCATCCGGATTCACTTTCAGCAAAATTTTGCCGAACTCATCGGTAGAGGTCAGACGGGTTTGCGCAATGATCGAGGCGTTTAACTGCTGGCCTTTCACCGGCGGTGAACCGCCTAACTGACCGGCCGCAACCTGGGCGTTCTGAGAATTAATTGCGCTAATCACATCAACCGGCGTGAGCTGGAAGTTGTTCAGTTTGTGCGGATCCATCCAGATACGCATCGCATATTGCGCACCGAAGATCTGGGTATCACCAACCCCAGGCACACGGCTAATGGGGTCTTTAATATTAGAACTAACGTAATCGGCAATATCGCTCTGCGTCATACTGTTGTTCGTGTTGATGAAGCCGGCAACCATCAGGAAGCTACTGGAGGATTTCTGCACCATCAAGCCTTGCTGTTGCACTTCTTGAGGTAGCAAAGGCATCGCCAGTTGCAGTTTGTTCTGCACCTGAACCTGGGCAATATCCGGGTTGGTACCGGATTCAAAGGTCAGCGTTAATTGCAGGTTACCGGATGAATCGCTGTTTGAGGACATATACATCAGCCCATCAATACCATTCATGTTTTGTTCGATAACCTGGGTGACAGAATCCTGCAGGGTCTTCGCATCCGCGCCAGGGTAAACGGCACGAACCTGAATCGCCGGCGGAGCAACGCTTGGGTATTGCTCTATCGGTAATTTCAGGATCGATAGCGCGCCCGCCAGCATAATAATAATGGCGATTACCCACGCGAAGATGGGGCGATCGATAAAGAACTTAGCCATGTATCAACGGCTCCTGTTTAAGACTGAGTTTTGTCAGATGGCGCCTGAGATTGTGGGTCTGCATCCGGTTTGGCGTCTTCTGAAACTTCCTTTGGTGTGACCGGCGCGCCCGGTTTCACACGCTGAATACCCACAGTAATGACACGGTCGCCAGGCTTAAGGCCATCGGTAATCAACCATTTATCCCCAATCGCCTGGTCGGCGGTAACAATACGCGGCTGCGCTTTATTATTCTGATCCACCACCATTACGCTGGCCTGACCGGTTGGCGTGCGAGTTACACCTTGTTGTGGAACCAGCAGCGCGTTCGGGTTAGTACCTTCATCAAGGCTGGCGCGCACAAACATCCCCGGCAGCAAGCTATGGTCAGGGTTCGGGAACACCGCGCGTAAGGTAATAGAGCCGGTGGTCTGGTCTACGGTGACATCAGAGAATTCTAATGTACCGACTTGCTTGTATTGGTTACCGTTAGACGTCACCAACGTGACCTTGGCCTTACCGTCGATCTGTTGCAACTTGCCGGATTCCAGTTCCTGGCGTAGACGCATAAAATCATCACTGGATTGCGTCACGTCGACATAGATGGGGTCAAGTTGTTGTACGGTGGCCAGAGCGTTAGTTTGGCCGCTTTGAACCAGTGCGCCTTCGGTTACCGATGATTTACCAATGCGGCCGCTAATCGGCGAAGTGACTTTGGTATAAGCAAGGTTGATACGTGCGCTTTCAACGTTGGCTTTCGCCGCTTCAACCGCAGCGGCGGTTTGCATCTGCGTAGCGACGGCTTGGTCATAGTCTTGCTGACTAACGTATTTAGAGCTCAGCAACGACTTATCGCGTTTCACCGTCAGCGCGGCGATTTGCGCATTAGCTTGCGCCTGAGATAAATCGCCTTTAGCGCTATCATAGGCGGCTTGATAGGTGGCCGGGTCGATCTGATAAAGAGACTCGCCCGCTTTAATATCACTGCCTTCAACGAAATTACGTTTCAAAATTATGCCCGAAACCTGCGGACGAACTTCTGCAACGCGAAACGCGGAAGTACGGCCTGGAAGCTCGGTAGTGATTTTTAACGGTTCGCTTTTCAACGTGACCACACCAACCTCAGGTGCCTGCTGTTGGCCGGCTTGTTGGGATTTATTTTCATCACATCCTGTTAGCGCGAAGCTGCCTGAAAGCATCAGGACGGCCGCCAGAGGCGTCAACCCTCTGTTTTTTTTCATAAATAAACCTCTAGAGTCCGATATCGATTGGTCAATGGATCACAAACCGTAATACCCATTGCTGCGTTTAAGTTAGGGTCATGCTATGGTACATACATTCGCAAATGTATGTAAATCTACCCCATTGTAAATAACACCGATTATGGCACGAAAAACCAAACAGCAAGCCCTTGAAACACGGAATCAAATTATTGAGGCGGCCATTACGCGTTTTTCTGAACATGGCGTGTCGGCAACGTCGTTGGCCGATATCGCCGCAGAGGCGAGTGTCACACGCGGTGCGATTTACTGGCATTTCAAAAATAAAACCGATTTATTAAATGAAATTTGGGCGCAATCTGAGTCCGGTCTGGAAGACTTAGAGCAACAGTATCAAATAAAATACCCTTCCGATCCACTTTCCGTCTTGCGCGCCATGCTGCGCTATGTTTTTGAAGCAACCGCGCGCGATCCGCGCAGACGTTCTTTAATGGAAATCATTTTCCACAAATGTGAGTTTGTAGGGGAGATGACCACGCTACAAATGATGCAGCAAAATTTGTATCTGGAGTGTTACGAAAAGATAGAAGACATCTTTCGCGAGTGCATAGAGAAAGGGCAACTGCCGGCTGACCTTAATACCCGCCGGGCGGCGGTAATTACGCGCGGCTATGTTAGCGGCATCATGGAAAACTGGCTATTTATGCCTGAAAGTTTCGACATCGCCGCCGACGCCCCAGCGTTGGTGGAAACCTTGTTGGACACGTTAAAAAACAGCCATAGCTTGCGCGATGTGGCGACGCGCTAACTTAGCCATTTTCCAGCTTCTTTTCAAAATCACGTTTCACTATCTCCAGCGCCGCCAGTACGGTTTGCGGCGCAATCTCATGTTCCTCCAGCAGCATAATCAAATCCACCGCCAGTTGGATTTCCTCAGGGGCATTTTCTAATGACATGGTCCTGTTCTCTCTTTTATACCGTTCCAATTACGCTAAGCGCAGATAGATTACCGGATCAGCTCGCGCTCGAGGCTCGCCAGCGCGCTCTGGCAACGCGCCAGCCGCTCCTCCAGCGCCACCAACTCTCGCTGAATATGTTGCTGTTGTTGTAACGTTTCCACGCGCCCCAGTTGAGTTTCACGCTCCGCTAACATTGCCCGGAGACGTTGCTCAAACCTGTAATACTCGGCCACCTTTTCACCTAATCTCTGTTGCGCGCTGGTCGCCGATTGGCGCGTATCGCGCAGGTGTTGTGTGGCTATCTCGCGCCGTAAAGCCTCTAACTGTGCCGTTGCGTGCTCAGCTAACCAAGCCGTGCGTTCCCGGTTACCATCGGCAATATGCCGTTTTAAGCGATCGCAAGTTTGGCGCGCTTCGGCTAAATAATCCTTAAGTTGGTTGCCGCGTGACTGAAAAAGTTGCTGGTCAAAGCGCGGTTGCGAACCGGCATAGGTGGTCGATTGCGCTATCGCCTGCGTCAGTTGTGCCAGTTGAGCATCCAGATGTTGCAGTAGCCGTTGATGTAACATGTTTTCTCTCCAGGGCGCGAGGAGGAGTATGTTGCACCTGCCGGCGGTTGATGGAAAGCAATAAAACCGGCGATTCGCCTCGTCACGGTTGCAATTATTCTGCGCTTTGCTTAGATTTGGTCGTTTTCGTGCGTGGCTTCCCTGGTTGAACACTATTCCGTCTGCGGCTATGGCCGTCAGCGTGAAGTGAAGCTGCGCGAGTCAGATTTGTATTCACCAGGCATAAGATTATGACCGCGACTGCGCAGCAGCTTGAATTAATTAAAGACAGTATCAAAAGTATTCCGGACTACCCGAAGCCGGGTATCCTGTTTCGTGATGTCACCAGTCTGTTGGAAGAGCCGAAAGCCTACGCAACCGCGATTGAACTGTTGGTTGAACGCTATCGCGATAAAGGGATTACCAAAGTCGTTGGCACTGAAGCGCGCGGTTTCCTGTTTGGCGCACCGGTGGCGTTAGGCCTTGGCGTTGGCTTTGTGCCAGTGCGTAAACCGGGTAAATTACCGCGTAAAACCTTCAGCGAAAGCTATGAACTGGAATACGGTACCGATCAACTGGAGTTGCATTGTGACGCTATTCAGCCCGGAGATTTGGTGTTAGTGGTTGATGATCTTTTGGCAACCGGCGGCACTATTGAAGCGACGGTGAAACTGATTCGTCGCGCGGGCGGTGAAGTGAAAGACGCCGCGTTTGTGATTAATCTCTACGATCTGACCGGCGAAACGCGCCTGAAAGCGATGGGTATCAATAGCTATAGCCTTGTCGCCTTCCCGGGGCACTAAGTTCCCGACCTTCAGCCTCGCCGTAAAGGTGGGGCTGTGTTAGCATGACTCATTGGTTTATCAACGCATCCCACAAACAAATGAGCTATCAGGTACTTGCCCGCAAGTGGCGCCCACAAGCGTTTTCTGATGTTGTCGGTCAGGAGCATGTCCTGACAGCGCTGGCAAATGGCCTGTCGCTTGGCCGCATCCATCACGCCTACCTTTTTTCCGGCACCCGCGGCGTCGGTAAGACCACTATCGCGCGTTTATTGGCGAAAGGGCTGAATTGCGAAACCGGTATTACCGCAACGCCATGCGGGCAGTGCGATAACTGTCGTGAAATTGAGCAGGGGCGTTTTGTTGACCTGATCGAGATCGATGCCGCCTCGCGCACCAAAGTGGAAGACACGCGCGACCTGCTGGATAACGTACAATATGCTCCGGCGCGCGGGCGCTTCAAAGTTTACCTGATCGATGAAGTGCATATGTTATCGCGCCACAGCTTCAACGCTCTGTTAAAAACGCTGGAAGAGCCGCCTGAGCACGTGAAATTTTTGCTGGCGACGACCGACCCGCAAAAATTGCCGGTCACCATCCTTTCACGCTGCCTGCAATTTCATCTTAAAGCACTGGATGTTGAGCAAATCCGCGCGCAGTTGGCGCGGGTTCTTGACGCAGAACAGATCGCCGCCGAGCCACGCGCGCTGCAACTGTTGGCGCGTGCTGCCGATGGCAGTATGCGCGATGCACTCAGTTTGACCGATCAAGCGATCGCTATGGGGCAGGGGCAAATTACCACCGAAACGGTCAGCGCGATGCTGGGAACGCTGGATGATGACCAGCCGCTGGCGTTAATTGAGGCGTTGGTTGAGGCCGATGGTCAGCAGGTGATGGCGTTATTGAACCAGGCGGCATCACGCGGCGTAGAGTGGGAAGCGCTACTAGTAGAGATGCTACGTTTGCTGCACCGTATCGCCATGGTGCAACTCCAGCCCTCCGCGTTAGGAGATGAGTTTGCAATGATTGAGCAACGCCTGCGTGAATTGGCGCGTGTGCTGCCGCCGGCGGACGTTCAGCTCTACTACCAAACGCTGTTAGTGGGGCGAAAAGAGTTACCGCTGGCGCCGGATCGGCGCATGGGCGTTGAAATGACGCTGTTGCGTGCGTTGGCGTTTCATCCTGATGCGGTGATTGCCGAGCCCGTTGCGCGCCCGAGTATGATTCCGCAGACATCGCCGTCAGCGACCTCTGCCGAGGCACCTCGTCCTGCGCCGGTACCTTCAGGCTCGCCGCCGCCTGCCGAAGCGCCGACGGCGCATCTACCGGATACCACACATCAGCTACTCCAGGCGCGCACTCAATTGATGCGTCAGCAAGGAGTAAACAAACCAAAAAAGAGTGAACCGGCGGCGCAAAATGCGCGGCCGGCAAGCTCGGCCCTGGAGCGTCTGGCGTCGGTTACCGAACGTGGTCAGCAGCAACGCCAATCCGCGCAAGCATCCGCCGCCGTAGCGGTAAAGAAAGAGGCATATCGTTGGAAAGCGCAAACTGTGCCGGTGGAGGCGCCCGCGCCGGTTGCCACGCCTAAAGCGCTACGCTCGGCGTTAGAACATGAAAAGACGCCGGAACTGGCAGCGAGATTGCAGGAAGAAGCCCAGCAACGTGATAGTTGGGCGGCAGAGGTGGCAAGTTTAACCCTGCCGAAACTGGTGCAACAGTTGGCGCTTAATGCCTGGAAAGAGCAAACTGAGCAGGGTGTCTGCCTTCATTTGCGCTCCACCCAGCGCCATCTGAACTCCGCATCGGCGCAACAGGTGCTGGCAGAAGCGCTAAGCGCCGCGGCTGCGCAGAAGGTTGAACTCACTATCATTGAAGATGATAATCCGGCGGTGTTAACGCCGCTGGAGTGGCGGCAAAAAATTTATGAAGAGAAACTGGCGCAGGCGCGTCAGTCGATAATTGCGGATACGCATATTCAGACTCTACGTCGGTTTTTTGACGCCGATGTAGATGAAGAGAGTATTCGCCCCGTTTGAAACGCCGCATAAGCGTATTGTATGTTTACGCGGCCTGAGCTGAGAGAGAAAACTATGTTTGGTAAAGGCGGTTTGGGCAACTTGATGAAACAAGCCCAGCAAATGCAGGACAAAATGGCCCAGGTGCAGGAAGAAATCGCCGCTCTGGAAGTGACCGGCGAATCTGGCGCTGGCCTGGTAAAAGTCACCATCAATGGCGCGCACAATTGCCGTCGCGTAGAAATCGATCCCAGTCTGCTGGAAGACGATAAAGATATGCTGGAAGACTTGGTTGCCGCCGCATTTAACGATGCTGCGCGTCGTATTGGCGAAACGCAAAAAGAGAAAATGGCAGCGGTTTCCTCCGGTATGCAATTGCCGCCGGGCTTTAAGATGCCGTTCTGATGCAAACCAGCCCACTCCTTGAAGCGTTAATGGAGTCGCTGCGCTGTTTACCCGGCGTCGGGCCAAAATCGGCGCAGCGTATGGCGTTTCAGCTCCTGCAACGCGATCGCAGCGGCGGTATGCGCCTTGCCCAGGCGTTAACGCGCGCGATGTCGGAAATTGGTCACTGTGCTGATTGCCGGACATTTACCGAGCAGGAGATCTGCACTATTTGCGCCAATTCGCGTCGGCAACAAAATGGGCAGATCTGCGTGGTGGAGAGCCCGGCGGATATCCATGCTATTGAGCAAACCGGTCAGTTTGCCGGGCGCTACTTTGTGTTAATGGGGCATCTCTCGCCGTTGGACGGTATCGGTCCGCAGGATATTGGTCTTGACCGCCTGGAACAGCGTCTTGAAAGTGAATCTATTCAAGAAGTGATCCTGGCCACTAATCCGACGGTGGAAGGTGAAGCCACGGCTAACTATATTGCTGAACTGTGTGGGCAATATGGCGTTGAAGCCAGCCGTATCGCACATGGCGTGCCGGTGGGCGGTGAGCTGGAAATGGTTGATGGCACCACATTGTCCCATTCGCTGGCGGGACGTCATAAGATTAAATTCTGAACAATCGTCGGCACGGTGCGCCGTGCCGGCTTGAAAAGCGCTTTTCCATCCCCATCTTTTCCTCAACGTTCGTTAAACCTGCTTCAGTTGAGGTATCAATGACCATGAAAGGACAAGAGACGCGTGGTTTCCAGTCAGAAGTAAAACAGCTTCTGCATCTGATGATCCATTCCCTCTATTCAAACAAAGAGATCTTCCTGCGCGAGTTGATTTCCAACTCTTCCGATGCGGCAGACAAGCTGCGTTTTCGTGCGCTCTCAACGCCTGACCTCTATGAGGGCGATGGCGAACTGCGTGTACGGGTCGCAGTTGATAAGGAAAGTCGGACTCTACGGCTCAGTGATAACGGCATTGGTATGCGCCGCGATGAAGTGATTGAAAACTTGGGGACTATCGCTAAATCTGGCACCAAAGCCTTCCTTGAATCGATGGGGTCCGATCAGGCGAAAGATAGCCAATTAATTGGTCAGTTCGGCGTTGGTTTCTACTCTGCGTTTATCGTTGCCGATAAAGTCACGGTACGTACCCGTGCCGCCGGCGCTGCAGCGGATGAAGGGGTGTTCTGGGAATCGGCTGGCGAAGGCGAATATACCCTTGCCGACATCAATAAAGCCGATCGCGGAACCGAAATTACACTTCACCTGCGCGAAGGCGAAGATGAGTTCCTGGATGCCTGGCGGGTGCGTAGCATCATTAGTAAATATTCCGACCATATTGCGCTGCCGGTTGAAATTGAAACCCATGATGAAGAGAACGACACCACCTCGTGGGAAAAAATCAATAAAGCGCAGGCGCTGTGGACGCGTAATAAGGCGGAGATCAGCGACGAAGAGTACCAAGAGTTTTATAAACATATCGCCCATGATTTTACCGATCCTGCCGCCTGGAGCCACAACCGCGTAGAAGGTAAACAAGAGTACACCAGCCTGCTTTATATCCCGGCGCAAGCGCCGTGGGATATGTGGAACCGCGATCATAAACACGGTTTGAAACTGTATGTCCAGCGTGTGTTTATTATGGATGACGCCGAGCAGTTCATGCCGAACTATCTGCGTTTTGTGCGCGGGCTGATCGATTCCAATGACTTACCGCTGAATGTCTCGCGTGAAATTTTGCAGGATAGCCGGATAACGCAAAGCTTGCGCGGCGCTCTGACTAAACGTGCGTTGCAGATGCTGGAAAAACTGGCAAAAGATGACGCGGAAAAATATCAGCAATTCTGGCAACAATTCGGCTTGGTATTGAAAGAAGGCCCGGCAGAAGATACCACTAACCAGCAAACCATCGCTAAACTGCTTCGCTTCGCCTCAACCAGTAGCGAAGGGGCCACGCAAACCGTCTCGCTGGACGATTACGTTAGCCGCATGGTTGAAGGTCAGGAAAAGATCTACTACATCACTGCTGACAGCTACGCGGCGGCGAAAAGCAGCCCGCATCTGGAACTGTTCCGTAAGAAAGGCATTGAAGTCCTGCTGCTGTCCGATCGGATCGATGAGTGGATGATGAGCTATCTGACCGAGTTTGATGGCAAAACTTTCCAGTCGGTCAGCAAAGCGGATGAGTCGCTAAGTAAACTGGCGGACGAAGAGAGCGACGAGCAGAAAGAAGCGCAGAAAGCGCTGGAACCGTTTGTTGAGCGGGTGAAAACGCTACTGGGCGAGCGGGTGAAAGAGGTGCGTCTGACGCAACGTTTAACCGATACGCCAGCTATCGTCACCACCGATGCTAATGAAATGAGCACGCAGATGGCGAAACTGTTTGCCGCCGCAGGCCAAACGGTGCCGGAAGTGAAATATATTTTTGAAATCAACCCGGAACATGCTTTGGTAAAACGCGCCGCCGATACGCAAGATGATGCGCGCTTTGCTGAATGGATGGAACTGTTGTTTGATCAGGCGTTGTTCGCGGAACGCGGTACGCTGGAAGATCCCAACCAGTTTATCCGCCGGATGAATCAACTATTACTGGCGTAAACGTCAGATAAAATCCGGGTGGCGTAAGTCACCCGTTTTTTTACCTGCTTCCCATTGACCGAATCAAGCGAAACCACGAAAAACGGTCACTCAATGCCCGCTATGACGCCGTAAAACAAGGCCCGGTTTCTTACCAATCGGTGACCTGATTCACATATCCTCCGCCATTTTCGCTTTTTTTTATCACCGCGATGTTCCCCGCCGCCAGGGCATTGCACACTGTCTGCCGGTTAACAGGGCCGGAGGCCAGCATGCAAAATCAGGTGGTAATCGTTCTCGATTGTGGGGCGACCAATATTCGGGCCATTGCGCTGGATCCACTGGGGCGCGTGGTAGCAAAGGCCAGCGAGGAAAATTTTACCGTCAGTCCGGCGGCGCATAGCGACTGGCATCACTGGCCGGTTACCGAGATTATTGACCGCCTGGCTTCTTGTTGCCGAACCGTGATAAAAGCGCTTGGGGCATCAGGCGATGTGCGTATCCGGGCGGTGACCATTACCAGTTTTGGCGTTGACGGTACGCTGGTTGATCCCGCTGGCGAAATCCTTTATCCGGTGATCAGTTGGAAATGTCCACGCACCTGGGCGGTGATGGAAAATATCGACAAATATTTGCCGGTTTCCGCCTTGAAACGGATTTCCGGCGTCGGGCAATACAGTTTTAACACGTTGTATAAACTGATTTGGCTACGCGAAAATCATCCTGAATTAATGCGCAACGCGCATGCATGGTTATTTATGTCCTCCCTTATCGCCTGGCATTTAACCGGCGAAATGCGAACCGACCGCACCATGGCCGGTACCAGTCAATTATTAGAAATTAGCAGCGGTGAATTCAGCGATGAAATCCTGCGCGCGACAGGCATCAGCAAAGCGTTATTTCCGCCGATGATCGATCCTGGAGAAAGTATTGGCGAAGTACAGGCCGCGGTGGCCGCCCGTTTTGGTTTACCGCCCGGTACCCCAGTGATTTCTACCGGTCATGATACGCAATTCGCTCTGCTGGGGTCGGGGGCCGAGCCCGGCCAGCCGGTTCTCTCTTCCGGGACGTGGGAGATTTTAATGGTGCGTAGCCGCAGTATTGATACCGAGGCATTGTTGCTGGATGAGCGGGTAACCTGCGAGTTAGATAGTTATCAAGGCTACTATAATCCCGGCGCGCAATATCTTGCCTCCGGCGTGCTGGAGTGGATCCGCAAGCTGTACTGGCCAGATGTCGCCGCGCCGGAAGCGTATGCGTTGATGAAACGGGAAGCCGCCGCGATCCCGCCGGGGAGTGAAGGGGTGACCATGCGTTGCGATTTACTGGGCGATGCGCACGCCGGATGGCAGGGCGTGACGTTATCGACGCGACGCGGGCATTTTTACCGTGCTGCAATGGAAGCGCTGGCGCAGCGGCTTAAACAGCATCTCACCCTGCTGGAAAAGATCGGCCGCTTCAATACTGAGGTATTAACGCTGGTGGGCGGCGGCAGTAATAATGAGGTTTGGAACCAGATAAAAGCCGATACCATCGGGCATCCGGTACGGATATTATCCGAAGCGGAAACCACCGTGCTTGGCGCGGCGATGTTCGCCTGGGCTGGCTGCGGCTATTACGTGAATGTGGAAGAGGCGCGGGCGCGCGTTAACTTCGACTATCGCGTATTTATACCGCAGTAAGAGGCCGCGAAGCATTAGCCTTTAATCACGGTGGTCACGGCATCAATATGGCCGAGCGTCACCACGCTTTTACGGCCCATTTTACTTTTATCGATCAATAACAGAGATTGCGCTGCCCGCTTGAGCATCAACTGTTTAAGCGGTGCGTTATGCCCGCCGCTGTCCCAAATATTTCCTTCGTTATCAATACCATCGCAAGAAAAGATAAACAGGTCGAGATCGAGATCTTTTAGCAGTGCCAGCGGTAAATCGTGACGGTAACTGGCGGATTTTCTGTCGAGCCAGCCGCCGCAGCAAATCAACGTAATACGCGTTTTCTTTTCCACTTCGTAGCAGATGCGAAAACTGTTGGTCACCACCGTCATTTCACTATTCGGTAGCCGTTTAGCGAGATGCCAACAGGTGGAGCTGGCATCCAGCGCTAACGTCATACCCGGCGACAGCCAGGCAAGCGCCTGCTCAACCAATTCTCTTTTTCGTTGCGTATGGCTTTTGGAGCGATCGCTAAAAGCGGTGGCGGCCTCGGTCACATCGCGCTGAATAAGGGTCGCTTTACCGTGTTGCCTTAACAGTTTGCCTTGAGCCTGTAGTTGACGTAAATCCCGGCGCAGGGTCTCTTTACTGACCTGAAATTGTTTCGCCAAATCGGCGACGGAACCGGCTTCCTGCTCTTCCAGCAACGCCAAAATCTGCCGCATTCTCTCGTTTTTCATCATGGTTACCCGGAGCCGATTGTTGTCTTTTTCATCTTAATCGCCTTTATCAGGCGGAACAATTAGCACGCGATGACCGTTTACTGGCAGCGCGCGGCAAACGGGCGCGCAGGCGGCATGATCTGCACAACAAAAAGCAGGGAGAACCGGCTGCTTCTATGACGTTGTTCACACTTTTTTTCTTCAAATCGCCGTCAGCCAACCGGCTCGGGGACAATTTTGCCATTGCATTTGTAATCATCGCGGCTGTGGAGAACACCATGAACAGAAGAGAAATTTCGCGTCAAATTATTGATACCTGCCGGCAAATGAACCAAATGGGGCTCAACCAAGGCACCTCCGGCAACATTAGCGTTCGTTTCGATGAGGGAATGCTGATTACGCCAACCAGCGTACCGTACGAAAAGTTGCGTGAAGAAGACATTGTATATGTTGACGCGCAAGGGCAGCACGAAGCAGGGAAAAAGCCCTCCAGCGAGTGGCGCTTCCATTTAGCCATTCTGCAGGCCAAACCGAATGAGAACGTGGTGCTACACAATCATGCGCCTAACGCGACGGCGGTCGCGATCCTTAATCGTGAGATCCCGGCCATTCACTACATGGTTGCGGCGGCGGGGCGCGATGTGATTCCTTGCGCGCCCTATGCCACCTTTGGCACCCAGGCTTTATCGGATTATGCCGTGGGGGCGCTGCGAGGGTGCAAGGCAACGCTGCTACAGCATCACGGCATGATTGCCTGCGGAAAAACGTTAGAAAAAGCGCTATGGCTGGCGCAGGAAGTGGAAGTGCTTGCCCGACTCTATTTAGCCATTTTGCCGATCGCTAACCCGGCACCGGTGCTGTCTAAAGCGCAAATCGATGAGGTCTTAAGCCTGTTTAACGGCTACGGGCTGGTGGATTAACGCCACTTTCACTGCCCCGGATAGCGCCGGTTTTCTTGTGGATGGCGGGCCATAATGGTATGTTCTTGGCCTTCTAAGATAGATCAATGCGATTCGCAAGGGGATTTACGCAATGCGTATTATTCTGCTCGGCGCACCGGGCGCAGGCAAGGGGACTCAGGCTCAGTTTATTATGGAGAAATACGGTATTCCGCAAATCTCCACCGGCGATATGCTGCGCGCAGCGGTAAAGGCTGGTTCAGAGCTGGGTAAAAAAGCCAAAGAGATTATGGATGCAGGCAAACTGGTAACCGACGAACTGGTTATTGCTCTGGTAAAAGAGCGCATTGCGCAAGATGATTGCCGCAATGGTTTCTTACTGGATGGTTTCCCGCGTACTATCCCGCAAGCAGACGCGATGAAAGAAGCCGGCATCAAGGTTGATTACGTGCTGGAATTCGCCGTACCTGATGAACTGATCGTTGAACGTATCGTTGGCCGCCGCGTACATGCGCCGTCAGGCCGCGTCTATCATGTGACCTTTAATCCGCCGAAAGTGGAAGGCAAAGATGATGTTACCGGCGAGGAGCTGACCACCCGTAAAGACGATCAGGAAGAAACCGTGCGTAAGCGCCTGGTGGAATACCATCAGATGACCGCGCCGCTGATTGCCTATTACAGCAAAGAAGCCGCTGCCGGTAATACCGCTTATCATAAAATTGACGGTACGCGTAAAGTGCCTGACGTTAGCGCCGAACTGGCGAAAATCCTCGGTTAATCTTGACTGGGGCCGCCGACACAACGGGTGGCCCCTTTCGCAGCAATTGCTTTTCCCGCCGCTGTTTTCAACTAGAATAGTTCTCGTTTCTACTCCCTTTCATGCCATAACAAGGAATAACGATGAGGCAAGATAAACCCGGCGTTTTGTTGGTTAATTTAGGCACGCCCGATGCGCCAACGACGCCTGCCGTTAAGCGCTATCTTAAACAGTTTTTGAGCGATCCTCGGGTGGTTGATACGCCGCGCTGGCTATGGTGGGCGATTTTAAACGGCGCTATTTTGCCCATCCGTTCGCCGCGGGTAGCGAAGCTGTACGCTTCGGTGTGGATGCCAGAAGGCTCACCGTTGATGGTGTATAGCAAACGTCAGCGTGATGCGCTGGCAGCCCGGCTAGATATGCCGGTCGCGCTGGGAATGAGTTATGGTAACCCGTCGCTAAAAAGCGCGCTGGATAGCCTGATGCAACAGGGGATAACGCGTCTGATCGTGTTGCCTCTCTATCCGCAGTTTTCTTGTTCAACTGTGGCCGCAGTATGGGATGGGATAACGCAGGTTTTTGCCGGCTATCGCAGCCTGCCTGATGTGAGCTTTATTCGTGATTACGCCGAACATCCGGCCTATATTGCGGCCTTACGCGCCTCGGTTGAGCGCTCTTTTGCTCAGCACGGCAAACCAGACCTGCTGGTGATGTCTTATCACGGTATTCCGCAACGTTTCGCTGACGAGGGCGATGACTATCCACAGCGTTGTCGCGATACTACCGCTGCGTTGACCGCCGCATTGGGGTTGGGTGAAGGGGAAATGATGATGACTTTCCAGTCGCGCTTTGGTCGTGAGCCTTGGCTGACGCCCTATACCGATGAAACTATGCGTGGGCTACCGGCAAAAGGCGTGAAGCATATTCAAATCATGAGTCCTGGTTTTTCCGCCGACTGTCTGGAGACACTGGAAGAGATCAGCGAACAGAACCGCGAGTTTTTCATTCATGCTGGCGGGACGAAGTTTGAATATATCCCGGCGCTGAATGAAGATGAGGCGCACATCGCCATGATGGCAGAGTTGGTCAACGCGCAGCGCTGATAGCGTGGCGGAGAGTATGCTATTATTCTCCGCCTGTTTCCTTGCAGACTATCCAATCATGAAATTTCCCGGCAAACGCAAATCTAAGCACTATTTTCCCGTCAGCGCGCGCGACCCTTTATTGCAGCAAGCACAGCCTGAAAACGAATCCGGCACCAGTTGGATTGTCGGGATCGACCAAACGCTGGTCGATATTGAAGCGAAAGTCGATGATGCTTTCGTCGCACGCTACGGGCTAAGCGTTGGGCATTCTCTGGTGATTGAGGAGCCGGTTGCCGAGGCGTTGTATGGCGAGCTACAGCGTGAAAATCTGATCACTCACCAGTTCGCTGGCGGCACGATTGGTAACACCATGCACAACTATTCGGTACTGGCAGATGACCGTTCGGTCTTGCTGGGCGTAATGTGCAACAATGTGCAAATCGGTGGTTATGCTTACCGCTATTTATGTAACACCTCAAGCCGTACCGATTTGAACTATTTGCAGGGCGTGGACGGCGCGATTGGGCGCTGTTTTACCCTGATCGGCGAAAACGGTGAGCGTACCTTCGCCATCAGCCCCGGTATGATGAATCAGCTCCGGGCGGAAAGTATTCCGGAAGAGGTCATCGCTGGCGCATCGGCACTGGTGCTAACCTCCTATCTGGTGCGTTGTCAGCCCGGCGAGCCAATGCCGCAGGCGACGATGAAAGCCATTGAATACGCCAAAAAACATCGTGTTCCGGTGGTGCTGACGTTAGGAACCAAATATGTGATTGCCAACGATCCGCAGTTCTGGCGAGACTTTCTACGCGAGCATGTTTCGATTGTGGCGATGAATGAAGATGAAGCCTTTGAATTAACCGGGTTAAGCGATCCGCTACAGGCGGCAAATATGGCTCTGGATTGGGTCGATTTAGTGCTGTGTACTGCCGGGCCTAATGGGCTTTTTATGGCCGGTTTCACAGAAGAAGAGGGCAAGCGGAAAACCAATCATCCGCTGCTGCCGGGCGCAATCCCCGAGTTTAACCAGTACGAATTTAGCCGTGCGATGCGCTACGATGATTGCCAACAACCTCTGCGTATTTTCTCCCACATCGCGCCTTATATGGGCGGCCCGGAAAAAATCATGAACACCAACGGTGCCGGAGATGGCGCGCTGGCGGCATTGCTACATGATATTACTGCCAATAATTACCACCGCGCCAATGTCCCGAACTCCAGTAAACATGCCCGCTGCTATTTAACCTATTCCTCACTGGCGCAGGTGTGCAAATATGCAAATCGGGTCAGTTATCAGGTATTAAACCAACATTCGCCTCGTCTGACGCGCGGGTTGCCGGAGCGTGAAGATAGTCTCGAAGAGTCATACTGGGAACGTTAAGCCGCTGTCCGGTACGGCGATAGCCGGTACCGGACTAGTATCAATCAAATCGGGCAGAAATCTGGTGAGGGTTGGGTTTCAATATCCTGCTTCAGCATATTAAGCATGCTATTAGCAATTTCGCGTTCCCCCATCACCACCCGGTCGGCGCCATGTTCGGTAAGGTAAGTCACTTCATCGTCATAATGCGCGCGTGCGATAATCTCAATGGTCGGGCATTTTTCACGCGCGGCGGTAACAATCTCGCCCGCTTCATAGCCGTTGGGAATGGTCAGCAACAGCCAGCGCGCGCAGTCCAGCCGGGCCAAGTCCATCGTATCCGCCCGGGCAGCGTTGCCCAGCACGGCGCGGATACCCTGTTCGCGTAATGCTTCCACTCGGGTACGTGAGTTTTCCACCACCACGATCGGCACGCCAGCTTCGATCAGGCGCGTGCCTAACAACCCGCCAACCCGGCCAAATCCGACAATGATCGCATGGTGGCAAATATCCACCGGGATCTGCTTCTCGTCTTCGATGGCCTCTTCAAGGGTCTGCTCTTCAATGGTTTCGGTTTTCTCCAGATAACGTTCCAGCAGCGTAAACAGAATCGGATTCAGCATGATTGAGAGAATAGCGGTGGCCAGCACCAGGTTCCGCCCCTCCGCGCTGAGCAGATTAAGCGCTATACCCAGCCCGGCGAGAATAAAGGCGAACTCGCCAATTTGCGCGAGGCTCACAGAAATGGTTAATGCAGTACGCCGCGAATGCCCCAGCACCACCACCAGTAACCAGGCGGCGATTGACTTACCCAACACCACGATCGCTAAGGCGCCAACTACTGCCAACGGTTGCTGAATCAAAATCATTGGGTCGAATAACATGCCGACCGAGACGAAGAACAGCACGGCAAAGGCGTCACGTAGCGGCAGCGTATCGTGCGCCGCCCGATGACTTAATTCCGATTCGTTTAACACCATACCGGCGAAGAACGCGCCTAATGCGAACGACACATCGAAAAACTCGACGGCGCCAAAGGCAATGCCGAGCGCCAACGCCAGTACCGAGAGGGTAAACAACTCACGCGACCCGGTCGCAGCGCTCTTCGCCAAAATCCACGGCACCACGCGGCGGCCAACCACCATCATCAACACCATAAACGCGACCACTTTACCGATGGTGAGCAATAAATCCCACGCCAGCAGGGTAAAGCTGGCATTACCTTGCTCAAACATTCCGGCAAGCGCCGGCAGCAAGACCAGCGTTAATACCATTACCAAATCTTCGACGATCAGCCAGCCAATGGCGATTTGACCGCGTTGGCTATCAATTAACTGGCGCTCTTCCAGCGCCCGTAGCAGCACTACCGTACTGGCGGTAGAGAGACACAGGCCAAATACCAGCCCGGTCATCAGCGGCCAACCCAGCGCCCAAGACAACCCGATACCGAGCAGGGTTGCCACCGCGATCTGCGCCACCGCGCCGGGAATGGCGATGGCTTTTACCGACATCAAATCTTTGAGTGAAAAGTGCAGGCCAACGCCAAACATCAGCAAAATAACCCCCAGCTCGGCCAGTTCCGGCGCCAAGTCGGTATCAGCAACAAAACCTGGCGTAAATGGCCCCGCCAGCACGCCCGCCAATAAATAACCGACTAAGGGGGAAATACGCAGGCGATTCGCCAGCATACCGAGGAGGAAGGCGAGGACAAGGCCTCCGACAATTGTCGTAATAAGTGGCGTGGTGTGGTGCATGCCTGTCTCCTTGTATGTAAATGTATCCGGTTGAAACAATAAGTTTATTGCATATTTGCTTTCCGCGCTTGTCAATATCGACAATAAGTGAAATAAATAACGAAAAAATGATAAAAAGCACCTCAATAGGTGTTTTTTAACACTTATCGCGCTGGGTGGTGGGTTTTATCAATGAAAAGTGCGGCGTGATTCGCAGGAATGCACGCCGTAAAGCAGGTTATTGATGGCGGTTATCAGGCAGGAATGCGGTAAGAATACCCAGTAAGGGAAGATAAGCGCAGATTTGATACACCAACTCAATACTGGTGCGGTCGGCTACCAGCCCAAGCACTGCGGCACCTAAGCCGCCCATACCAAAGGCGAAACCAAAAAACAGGCCGGAAACCATTCCAATACGCCCCGGCATCAGTTCTTGTGCATAGACTAAAATTGCCGAGAAGGCCGAAGCGAGAATCAACCCGATGATCACGCTCAGTACGCCGGTCCAGGCTAATGATGCGTAGGGCAGCAGTAAGGTAAATGGCGCTACGCCGAGTATCGAGCACCAGATAACATATTTTCGCCCGATTTTGTCGCCAATCGGGCCGCCGATGACGGTGCCTGCCGCCACGGCAAATAAAAACGCGAAGAGATGCAATTGCGCGTTTTGAACCGACAGACCAAATTTGTGGATGAGATAAAAGGTGTAATAACTGCTCAGGCTGGTGAGATAAAAGTATTTGGAGAAAATCAGCATCAGCAAAATACTCACCGCTAATACCACCTTACCGCGTGGCAACGGGCTGGCTTTAATGGTCGTTGGTTTGCCCTTAGCAACCCGATGTTGGTTTTGATACCAACGGCTAATTTGCATCAGCAACACGATGCCAAGCAGCGCCGCCAGCGTAAACCAGGCGACATTCCCTTTACCATAAGGTGCGATGACTAAGGCCGCCAATAAGGGGCCTAGCGAGCTACCGAAATTACCGCCTACCTGAAATAGCGATTGCGCCAGGCCGTGTCGCCCGCCGGACGCCATACGCGCCACGCGTGATGATTCAGGATGAAACACCGACGAGCCGGTGCCCACCAGTGCGGCAGCCAGCAAAATCATCGGGAAATTGCTGGCCAACGCTAACAGCAATAGCCCGCTCAGCGTGAAACCCATGCCAATTGGCAGTGACCAGGGTTGCGGGTGTTTATCCGTGTAGTAACCGATCAGCGGCTGAAGTAGAGACGCGGTGAGCTGATAGGTGAGGGTAATAAGACCAATTTGTACGAAACTGAGTGAAAATTCACTGCGTAATAGGGGATAAATCGCCAGAATAAGCGACTGAATCATATCATTAAGCAGATGCGCGAGGCTGATAGCGCCGAGCACTCTGAATGCGGTACGCTGCGGCGTCGCAGCAGCGCCTGGAACGGTTTGTTCGCTTGCCATTAAAATAATCCGTATCGGTATTGGAATAATAGTGAGGTGCAGATGAACCCCTATTGATTCAAACACCGTTCTATAAGTCAATAACTGCGTCATACTTCACGCGGCGAGCATTGGCTTTTGCCAGAGAGATCATCATCACAACAGGGAGAGGCGCAATGCGCAATCGATACCAAATACTGCTGGGCGGACTCGCAGGGATACTGTTAGCCGTCCCTTTAGCGGCACAGGCATGGGAAAAAGACCGAACCTATCAATTTACTGTGCTGCACTCGAACGATCTACACGGGCAGTTTTGGGCCAATGCGCAAGGTGAATATGGTCTGGCGGCGCAAAAAACCGTGGTCGATCAAATTCGTTATGATGTGCAGGCGCATGGGGGCGCACTCTTGGTGCTCTCCGGCGGCGATGTGAATAGCGAAGCGCCAGAAACCGACCGACAGAATGCGGAACCGGCGTTTCGTGGCATGAATTTAATTGGCTATCAAGGAATGGCGATTGGCGATAGCGAGTTTACGCATCCGTTATCGGTGCTACGTCAGCAACAGAAATGGGCAAAATTTCCGCTGTTGTCAGCCAATATCTACCAAACCAGCAGCGGCAAACGCCTGTTCCAGCCCTATGCTTTGTTTAACCGCATGGGCCTGAAGATTGCGGTGATAGGCTTAACCCGCGACCAGACGGCGACCACGGCCAACCCGCAGAACCTGCAAGATATCGCTTTCCATTCACCGATAGAAGAAGCGAAAACGGTAGTGAATGCGTTGCGCGCACATGAAAAACCGGATGTGATTATTGCCGCGACGCATTTGGGATACTACGCCGATGGCACGCAGGGCGATGTGGCGCTGGCGCGCGCATTACCGCCGGGATATCTCAACATCATCGTCGGCGGTCATTCCGGCGAAGCGGTGTGCATGGTGCAGAATGGCGTGGGGCAAAGCCGGTTTGTGCCGGGTATGCATTGTGTGCCCGATCGGCAAAACCAGACGTGGATCATGCAGGCACAAGAAGGCGGGAAATCGATTGGGCGGGCTGATTTCACGTTTCGCAATGGTGTATTAACGCTGGCCCATTACCAACTGATTCCTATCAATCCGAAACAGACGATAGCCAATACCGACGGTAGCAACAGCCAGATAAATAACAGTGAACCGATTCCGGCCGATCCGGCGATGCTAAAATTGTTGCTGCCGTTTCAGCGCAAGGCGGACGCGATGCGTAAAGTGAGTAACCGGCCTTAATAAAGCCGGTACGGGCTGGCGATGCCGGGCCCGTACCGCCTGCGATGGTGAAACCGCCGGTTATGCCTGACAGATTTTTTTGGCGATCCATTTCTCGCGCAACCGATCCCACAGCCAGTTGTAAGCGATGGTGTAAGGCAGGAAGAACAGGAAAAAGGCGGCTTCCAGTATAAATGCCTGCCACAACGACATTCCCAGCATCCAGGCGGCAATCGGCAAGCCGATCAGAATAAAACCGCCTTCAAAGCACAGCCCGTGTAACACGCGCAATAATGGCCCGCGTGAAACTTTACCGAGTGGAAACAGGCGGTCAAATCCGGCGTTATAAACGATGTTCCAGCCCATCGCCACGGTTGACAACATAATCGCCAGTGCGCCCATTTGAAACAGAGGCTTACCTATTATCCATGCTGCGATTGGCGAAACAATCAGCACGCCCATCACTTCGAAACCGATAGCATGTAAAAAACGTTCTTTTAGGGTTCTGGTGCGCATAATAGCCTCCGGGTTTGCGTCGGAGGGTATTTTCATCGTATTTATTGATAAAATAAAACTAATACCCATCGATAAAAGCGATAGATGCATGCGTTACTCTCCCGAATCTTTAGAAGCGTTAGTACAAACCGTGGAAAGCGGATCTTTTTCCGGCGCCGCGCGGGCGCTACGGAAAAGCCAGTCGACCATCAGTACCGCGATTGCCAATCTCGAAGCGGACTTAGGGTTTCCGCTTTTTAGCCGTGAAGGAAGAGAGCCGGTTTTGAACGAGGCGGGGCAACGTGTGTTGGCGCAGGTTAATGAAATTTTGGCCGCCAGCCAGCGCCTGGATGAGTTAGCGATGCGTTTAGCCAGCCATATTGAACCGCGGCTTAGCCTGGTCATGTCGGATTTTTGGCAAACTGACCATCACCAGCGCTTGCTGGAACGGTTTGCTGAACGTTATCCCGATATTGAATTCGAGTGCATGATTGCCGAGGATGAAGATGTCGTCGATCTGTTGCAGGCCGGTCGGGTACAGATTGGCGTGATCCGTACGCAGCCACGTTTACCGCAGGATATTGCTTCCGCGCGGCTTCAGGTCCAGGCGCAAATGGCCATCTTTATCCATCAACGCCATCCGCTCGCCCAATTGCCACGCGTGGAAGAAGAGAGGTTACGGCGTGAACGCCAACTGCGGCTCAATACTTGGCTGCAGAGCGGTGAGCGACCCGGCGGCAAAAGTTGGTCGGCGCCATCGTATTTATTGCTGTTGGAGATGGCCGAGCAGGGGTTTGGCTGGAGTATTTTACCGCGCTGGTTAGTGACACAGTTTGGTCATGGCGTACTGTGTGAATTGCCGGTCGCGGGTTGGCCGCAAAATATTCCGGTTGATGTGGTGTGGTCCAAACGTACCCCGCCCGGACCGGCGGGGCGTTGGATGATTGATGCGCTACGCGCGCAGCAGCCAGATTAATCCCGGCGGGCAATATCGGCCAGCGTGGCGTTCAGCAGCGCGGCAAGATCGCTGGCGGCTAATTCAATATCTAACCCGCGCTTGCCGCCAGAAACAAAAATGGTGGCAAACTGTGTGGCCTGGCTGTCGATCACTGTCGGTAAGCGTTTTTTTTGCCCCAACGGGCTGATGCCGCCAACCAGATAACCGGTTATGCGCTGTGCCAAGAGCGGATCGGCCATATCGGCTTTTTTAGCGCCGAGCGCTTTGGCGACTTTTTTCAAATCCAACTGTCCGGATACCGGCGTGACCGCCACCGCCAAATTTTTCGCATCGCCGTTTAGCGCGACCAGCAGCGTTTTGTATACCTGCTCGGCATTAAGATTGAGTTTACGCACCGCTTCATCGCCAAAATGCGTTTCCTGACTATCGTGTTCGTACGGGTGAAGGGTAAAGGCGATACGCTGTTTTTCCAGAAGTTTTACTGCGGGCGTCATGATAAAGGTCCTTAATCTATCCTTAATATGCAATGCGTTAGGGTGAGTTCCGTGATGTGTTAGGGATTTATTGCGAATAATACTGGCGAAATTCCAGGCTTTGGGCGACAATCGCCCTCGCGTCGGTAACTCGATTATCGGCGAATAACGAAAATCATAAAAAAATTCCTCTTTGACGGGCCGATACTATTATCGGCCTTTTTTTTATCTTTGTTTTAACAGCGCAGGCAAATTATCGTCGCCATAGAGGTGTAAGGCTCCGACGGCGACGACATAACGTCCAGGCGGTAGCGCGATCAGCGCTTGTTTCCAGCGTCGATTACGCTGGCTCATTAACACATCATTCAATTCGCTGCTAAAGGTACCAGGCAATGAAACCTGACTTTGGCCGGGCGGCGATTCTAACCACCAACTGACCATGGTTTGGAGTAAGCGGGCGTTGGTATGCCAGTGGTTGAGCGTGTCTTCCAATAACGAAATCCCATTGCTCGGCAGCGATTGTAATAAATCCATCTGCTCGGATGGCCCTTCCAACTCAATAATTTTTAACTGCCGTGCGGCGGCGGCCTGCAATAGTTGATAATCAATGCCGTAGTCCGGACGTAGCCCTAAACGTTGCGCCTGCTGTGCCTGAACCATTAAGGCAACCTGCCAGCCCGGTAAAGTATCAATCAATTGTGGATTGATCCCTAACTCATCGCACAGGCGCAGCAAGGTTTGCTGGTGTTGCTCGTTTAAGCGCTCGGCAAGCGGCGGCTGGGGACTTTGATGGGTAAAGGGAGAAGTGCCGTCGGTAATATCCGCCTCGACAATCAAAGCATCGGCGGTATTGAGGCGCTGCAATAACGCGGCGGGTAGCGGCATCATATTGTGGGTGCCCATATGAATGCTACCGACTAAATGTAACTCGCGCTCACCGGGCAAATACACATCAATTGCCGGGTAAGCATAGTGCTTCGGCGATAACGCACGAAACAGTGCGGAAATTTTGCGCAGTAATCGATCCATTTTTCCGCCTTATGCAAGAAAACTCCTCATGCTAGCGGTTTATGCAGCGGATGAACAGACGGGGCGCCATCGCCCCGTCGGTTTAACCGTTTTCCGGCGGTTGATAACGTAGCAGGCGGTTGGCGTTACTGACCACGGTAATCGATGAAAGCGCCATCGCGGCACCAGCGACCACCGGGCTCAGTAGCGTACCGGTTAAGGGATATAACACGCCTGCCGCAATGGGAATACCCAGCGAGTTATACACAAATGCGCCCAACAGATTTTGTTTCATATTGCGTAGCGTGGCTTTAGCAATTGACAGCGCGTCGGCAACTGCAGTGAGGTCGTGACGCATCAGCGTGATGGCCGCCGTCTCAATCGCCACGTCACTACCGCTTCCCAGTGCGATACCCACATCAGCCTGCGCTAATGCTGGCGCATCGTTAATGCCATCACCAATCATTGCTACCTGCTGCCCCTGTTGTTGCAACTGCTTAATCGCTTGCGCTTTTCCTTCCGGCAAGACGCCAGCAATCACTTCATCCAGACCGGCTTCCTGTGCGATGGCGCGTGCCGTCACTTCATTATCGCCGGTCAGCATCAGTAAACGGTACCCAAGATTGTGCAGGCGTTTTAGCGCCGAAACGCTTTCCTGACGCAGCGGATCGCGAATCGCGAACAGCGCCGCCAACTGCCCGTCTGCCGCCAGCAGAACCGGCGTCGCGCCATGCTGCGCCATACGCATTATCGTCTCGTCGGCGGCCCGGACATCAATTTGATGTTGCTCCATCAGTGCACGGTTACCCAGCAATAGCGGAATCGCATCAATCGTGCCGCTGACACCATAGCCACTGAGCGTGCGGAATTGTTCAGTTTCCGGGAGCCGGTGGTTTGATGCATACGCAACGATTGCCTGGGCCAGCGGGTGGTTCGATCCCTGTTCTAACGCGGCAGCCTGCGCGACCGCCCGGGCCGCTTCATAATTGCCGAAAGTGACCACCTCGGTGACCTGAGGTTTACCTTCGGTAAGCGTGCCGGTTTTATCGAACACCAAAGTAGTGAGTGAACTGGCGCGTTGTAACGCATCGGCATCGCGCACCAGTACGCCGAACTCTGCCGCACGCCCCACGCCGGCAATGATTGACATCGGCGTCGCGAGGCCAAGTGCGCAAGGGCAGGCGATAATCAGCACCGTCGTGGCGATCACTAATGTATAGACACTGTGTGGCTGCGGGCCGACCAGGTACCAGATAGCGGCGCTGATCAGCGCGATAGCCACCACGGCGGGAACAAATACCGCTGAGATGCGATCGGCGAGCTGGCCGATTTCTGGTTTACTGCTTTGTGCCTGACGCACCATCTGAATAATGCGCGACAGCGTGGTGTGCTTGCCAATCGCGCTGGCGGTAAACAGCACGCTGCCGTCTTGTACTTGAGTGCCCGCATGAAGCGTATCACCCACGGCTTTTTGCTGCGGAAGGGGTTCGCCGGTCAGCATCGCTTCGTCCAGCCACGCTTCGCCGCGGGTGATCTCCCCATCGACCGGTACGCGATCGCCGGTCACCAGACGCAGCGTCATCCCTTTCTGTACTTCGCTTAATGGCCGCGTTTCTTCACCGTGCGCGGTGACGACGCGAGCGGTAGCTGGCGTAAGATCCAGCAGGCGTTCCAGCGCTTTTGATGAACGTTGACGCGCACGTTGCTCCAGCGCATGACCCAGGTTAATCAAACCGATAATCATCGCACTGGCTTCATAGTAGAGATGGCGTGCGGCCAGCGGGAAAAAATCAGGCCACAGATTTACGCTAATCGAATAGAGCCAGGCGGCAGCGGTGCCGAGGGCCACCAACGTATCCATGGTGGCAGCGCCGTTACGTAAACTACGCCAGGCGCTGCGATAAAAATGACCACCGGCAATCACCATTACCGCCAGCGTCAGAATGCCGACCACCAGCCAGCCGCTGCGATTGCTGGCGGTGAGCATCATATTGTCGCCAAATAGCCCATAAATCATCAGCGGGATGCCGAGCAACAAGGCGAGGGCGGATTGCCAGCTAAAGCGCCGCATCGCCTGACGCGCGCTTTGTTGCTGTTTTTCTCGCCGTTCGCTTTCGTCGCCAATCACCT
Organism: Paramixta manurensis; assembly: GCF_013285385.1. Lineage (NCBI taxonomy): Bacteria > Pseudomonadati > Pseudomonadota > Gammaproteobacteria > Enterobacterales > Erwiniaceae > Paramixta > Paramixta manurensis. Next base: position 1,321,423 of record NZ_CP054212.1, read on the forward strand.
CGGCGCCATATCCGGCTTTTTCCACCGCGGCGACCAGTAACGCTGGCGCTGCCTGGCCGAGCACCAGCGCGCTGCGTTCGGCTAAATTAACCCGCGCCTGCTGTACGCCATCGACCTGTTTCAGTGCCTTTTCGACCCGGCTGACACAACTGGCGCAACTCATGCCCTCAATCAGCAGTTGATAACTTTCATCCGCCGTATTCGCCGGAAGCTGTGAAAAATCCGCTGTCAGCGCTTCCGGCTGAGGTTCTGTGGCTGTCAGCGGTTCAGGCTTTGGGAGCGTATCATCCTGGCTGGCGCTGGCGTGGTAGCCCGCTTGCTCAACCGTGTCGATTAGCGCCTGAGTCGAAGCGGCGCCAGTAATACGCGCTTCTTTGAGAGAAACGTCGGCGTGTTCAACATCATTACGCTGCTCCAGCGCCTCTTTCACTCGTTTGACGCAGTGACCACAAGAAAGGCCATCCAGCGTTAATAGCGTGGTTTGTGACATAACATATCCTCCAGACTACCCAATAACATTTCCGATTGAGCATGAGGTTAAACCTTCCAGCAAGGGCAAGGTCAAGCGATTAAAACGGCAAACGAAGCCGGACGGTAAACCGGGGAGAGGCCAACGCGAAGTGCGCTGGAAAAGAAGGAAACCCGTGCCAACACGCACGGGTTTGATACAGATTAGCGTCGTGCGTGCGCTGCCGCGCGGCGGCCGGCAAGCGTACCGAAGATAATAATATCGGCTACGGCATTACCGCCGATACGGTTTGCGCCATGAATACCCCCCACCACTTCACCGGCAGCCCAGACGCCATCAATGACCTGCTTATGGCTATCCAGCACGGCGGTATCAGTATTGATGGTGACGCCGCCCATGGTGTGATGCACGCCAGGCGCGATACGAATCGCGTAGAATGGCCCATGATTTAACGGATGGCGCAACGCCGTCGCGCGCCCGAAATCATCGTCATGCTGCTGTTCGACAAACTGGTTATAACGCGCCAGCGTCTGCTGCAGGGCATCCTGATCCATATTAATTTTTAAAGCCAGTTCATTCGGGAACGGCGCGCTGACGACAAATCCGCGCCCGATATACTCATCGGCGGCTTTGTTATTCAGGCGCACTTGTTCGTCGAAAATAACCCAGGCGCTTTTTTCCGGCAGGGCAATAATTTCGGCGGACACTTTGTCACGCGTTTCCATCTCATTAAAGAAACGTTTTCCTTCCTGGCTCACCAAAATCGCGCCGCCGCCGCGAATTGACTCAGAAATCAGGTACGAGGTGGTTTGCTCAACGGTTGGGTGAATCTGAATTTCCCCCATATCGACCGTATCAGCCCCCAGTTTCTGTAGCATGGCGATCCCGCTCCCGGTCGCGCCTTTGTGGTTAGTGGTCACAAAGCCATCCAGTTCCGGGCGGTATTTCACCACCATTTCGCGGTTGGCACTAAAGCCGCCGGTCGCGACGATGACGCTTTTTGCGTTCAGGATGCGACTATCGTTATATTCATCAACCACTTTTACGCCGGTAACGGTGTCATTCTCAAACAATATCTCCGCGACGGAGGTTTCGAGTAGGACATCGATATTGCGCTTGTTGACGTTTTTCACCAGCCCGCTAATTAAAAAGCCGCCGACCGCAGAACGGTCAGCCGGACGGTGAGTACGGTCAATGCTCATACCGCCGGTAATGGTGATGTCATTCAGTTCAATTTCGTGGCTGGCGAGCCATTCAATGGCTTCCGGCGCTAATTCGACAAACTCTCTGAGCAGTATCGGGTTATTTTTAAATTTACCGCCTTTCAGGGTTTCTTCATAAAACAACTCTTTACTGTCTTCGATCCCTTTCAGTTTTTGGAAGCGGGTTTCCGCCGCATTCATTCCGACCGACGCTTTAATGGTATTGCCGCCGATGGTAGGCATTTTCTCAATAATGACCACATGTGCGCCTTCGTCACAGGCCTGGATCGCCGCCGCTAAACCGGCGCCGCCGCTGCCGATGACCACCACATCGTAGTTTTGCGGCGCATTGGGGTTACCGCCTTCGTCAATCACATGCTCTTTACTGGAGGTTGCCAACGCGCGGGACACCGCTTTTTTAAGCGCTTCACTCTGCGTGGTTGCACCGGTAATCGCATCAACGTGCGGGCTGTTTGCCACCAGTATGCGTGTGCGGAGATTTTCAAAGGTGGTGGTAAAGTCAACATCAAGCGTGTCGTCTTTGACCAGCGAAATGTCGGTGATACGGTCAGTATCTAAGGTGACGTTGATTTTTAATTTAAGCGCTTCGGCCTCAACTTTTTCCTGATAGACACCGGCCTTATATTTCCGCCCGGAGACGCTCACATCGCGGATCATGGCGTCGACTAATGAGAAGCGCCACAAGGGTTCCGGAATAATCAGCGCCTCACGTTGGGTGCTATCAATATACAGTTCAAGCTGCTCATTGTTGATAATGCGGTCGGCCCAATCCGGATAGGCAATACAGGCTTTACCTACTGCCACCAAATCATAGCCATGGTCGAGAGCGCTTTCTGCATCGGTTTTATTGATCACGCCACCGACGCCAATCACCGGCACTTTTGCCAGTGTTTCAGAGCGCAGGGTGCGGTATTTTTCAATTAACGGCGTTGGATCGCTGGTGTCAACAATCGAGGGGCGCAGTAGTTGCCCTACGGAGAAATGCACGTAATCCAGCCCGCGGGCCGCCAGTTTTTCCAGCAAATACAGGGTATCGTCGAAGCGAATTCCCGGCACTTCAATCTCTTCCGGAGAGAAACGATAACCGATAATGAACCCGTCATGGGCAAAACGGTCTGCCATTTTATGGGTAATTTCCAGCACTTCCAGCGGGAAGCGTGCGCGGTTGTCGCGGCTACCGCCCCATTTATCATCGCGCTGGTTGGAGTTTGGCGAATAAAATTGCTGGATTAAATATGTATTAGCGCCGTGAATTTCAACGCCATCAAACCCGGCCTTGATAGCGCGGTTTACCGCATCGCCAAACTTGGTGATCATCACGTCGACTTCTTCCGCAGTTAACGCTTGCGGCGTTGTTGCGCCTTCACGCGGCGCGGCGATAGCGCTCGGCGCCACCGGCACTTTACCGCCAATCAGCTCCGGCTCCACCATGCGGCCGCCGTGGTAAATCTGTAAAATTGCCTTAGAGCCTTTAGATTTAATCGCATCGGCAATTCTGGTCAGTCCTGGGATTTTGTTATCACTGTCAATCGCGATGGCGCCCGGAAAAGCCGGACCTTTGGTATCAATAAAACAGCATTCGACGATCACAGCGCCGATGCTACCCGCACGGGCACGATAATATTCCACTAATTCACTGGTCACGGTGCCATCATAAAAACCGGTACAGGTGGTCATTGGCGCCATTATCAAGCGATTTTTTAGAACGGCACCATTAGGAAGAGTGAGCGGGCGTAGGATGGGGGTGATAGCATTATTCATTATGACCAACTCCAAACTTTAAACGTCTTGTATTCTGTAGTGAGTACGTATTGTGTTCACTTGATTAAAGTGAGCCAGAATCGTGCACTACATTTTTTAGGTTATATAACAGGTGAATTTACTTATTTGACTTTTGAATTGACGGGAGTTGTCAGGTTCAAACAGAAAGATATTAAGGTTCCCATGAAAGCGTAGTCAAGACGCGGAAAAGATCAACTGTTACCAAACCTTAATACTTCCTGTATGAATAAAGTGTTGCGTAGTGTTGGTAATTAGTCTTGTTATTTGTGTGGTTATTATTGTGTTTTTTTTCTTATTTTTTTATTAAGCCGGCAAAAATTCAACAATCGGATAAGTTGTATTATATTCACTTTACTGAGAAAGACGTTATTAATGAATAGGGATAAAATAGAAGAATCATTTCAAATGCGACATTTAACACGCAATAGAAACTGCAGTAGAAAAAGTGTGGTGGTCCAGGATAGTAAACACATTCTTAAATAACCTGTAGACAAATACTATGAATCAAAAATCAACCCTGAGTGAACCCGCCAATGCCGCACCCGCAGCGTCGGGAAAAAAGAACCGTCTGATATTGCTTTTTCTACCGGTACTGATCGCGGTGTTATTGCTGCTGGTGCCGGTTCCTGCTGGTCTGGAACCTCACGCCTGGCGCTTCTTTGCTATCTTTGTCGGGGTGATTGTCGGTTTGATTTTTGAACCGCTGCCCGGCGCGGTCATTGGTCTGACCGGCGTGGTGGCGATAGCGTTGTTCAGCCACTGGCTGCTGTTTAGTCCGGCCGAGTTAGCCGATCCCAAGTTTAAAGTCGCCACTGAGTCGTTTAAGTGGGCGGTCAGCGGGTTTGGCAACTCCACCGTCTGGCTAATCTTCGGCGCCTTTATGTTTGCCGCCGGTTACGATAAAACCCAGTTCGGTCGCCGCCTGGCGCTGATTCTGGTGAAATATCTCGGGCGGCGCAGCCTGACGCTCGGCTATGCGATTACTTTTGCCGACCTGCTGCTGGCGCCGTTTACCCCGTCAAATACTGCCCGCAGCGGCGGCACCATCTACCCGATTATTGCCAACCTGCCGCCGTTATACGGCTCCAAACCGAATGACCCCAGCGCGCGTAAAATCGGCTCGTACCTGATGTGGGTGGCGATCACCGCCGCCTGTATTACCAGCTCAATGTTCCTCTCGGCGCTGGCACCAAACCTGCTGGCGCTGGCGCTGGTGAAAAGCATTGTCGGTTTTGATATTTCGTGGGGCATGTGGTTCCTCGCCTTCCTGCCGCTCGGCGTGCTGTTAATCCTCACCATGCCGCTGCTGGCCTACTGGTTCTATCCGCCGGAAGTGAAGGTTAACGATGAAGTGCCGCGCTGGGCCGCCAGTGAGCTGGAAAAACTCGGCAAGCTGTCGCGTAATGAAATCCTGCTGCTGGTGTTCGTGTGCTGTGCGCTGCTGATGTGGATTTTTGCCACCGCGTGGATTGAACCGGCGATGGCGGCGCTGCTGGTGATTGTGCTGATGCTGTGGACCGGAGTGCTGAACTGGAACGACATTACCAGCAATAAACCGGCCTGGAACACCTTCGCCTGGTTCGCCACGCTGGTGGCGCTGGCGGACGGGCTGGCACGGGTTGGCTTTATCGCCTGGCTGGGTAAGCAGGGGGGAATGCTGCTGCACGGTATTGACCCGCAGGTTGCGGCGGTGATGCTGCTGATCGCCTTCTTCCTGTTGCACTATCTGTTTGCCAGTACCACCGCGCACACCACCGCGCTGTTGCCGGCGATGCTGACCGTTGCCGCCTCGATTCCGGGCATCAATATGCCGGTGTTCTGCCTGATGCTGAGCACCTCGCTGGGCGTGATGGGGATTATTACGCCTTACGGCACCGGCCCGAGCCCGATTTATTACGGCAGCGGCTACCTGCCAACCAAAGATTACTGGCGGTTAGGCACCATTTTCGGCGCCATCTTCCTCGCCGCGCTGATGCTGATTGGTTACCCGTGGATGGTGATGATGTTCTGATTGATCTATGGCCGGGGTTTCCCCGGCCAATTACCTACTACTTACCTTGCAGCGTATTCGCAATCGCATTAAACATCAGCGATGCTTCCAACGGCTGAGCGCTAAATGAAGGCTCGGCCTGCGGCCAGGTTGACCATTGAACAATCACCAGATTTTCCTTCTGATTGACCACAATCATCTGCCCGTAGATACCTAGCGCCCATTGCGTGTCCGCGCTATTCAAACCGGTTTTCGGTGCCACATCGCCCGCATTTGCCGGAACGCTGTTATTCCACCATTCATAACCGTAAGATCCATCCGGATGGGCCGCCGTCACCGAATCTTTCGCGGTATTCCAGCTACGTGCATCTTTAACCCAGTTATCCGGGAGCTGTTGTTTACCGTCAGGCAGCACACCGTTATTCAGGATAAATAGGCCAAATTTCCCCCAATCCTCAAGAGTAGCGTTAAAACCGTGGGCGCCAACGTCATGTTGACCCTGTGCGTAGCTGTGCCACACACCATCGTGGGTCATTCCCCAGGGTTGCCAGATCTTATCCTGTAAATATTGTGCAATTGGCATACCGGTGGCTTTCTCAAGCGTATCGCCTAGCAGCCAGGCGCCGCCAGAAGAGTAAGACCAGGCGGTACCCGGTGCTGCGAGTGCTTTACGTTGCGGATTAATCACCAGTTTTTTCACGCAGTCATAAGTCGCATTGCCCGCTTCGCAGGCGGTTAACTGTGCAAAGTCTGATTTAGGATCTTTATAGTTTTCATCCCATTTCACGCCAGAGGTATGCTGAAGCAGTTGACGCACCGTAACCTGTTCCCAAGCCGTTCCACGCACATCAGGGTTATATTTCACAATTTTATCGTCCAGTGAGGCGATTTTACCTTCTTTAAGCGCAACGCCCACCAGCGTGGAGACCACAGACTTACCAACCGAGCGCGAGGTCCATAACGTTTGTTTGGTATTGCCTGCGCCGTAATAATCCCAGGCGATCTTACCGTCTTTAATCACCATCATCCCGGTGACGCTATTACGTTTAATATAATCATTAAGGTTATATTGATGCCCGTGATAGTGATAAACCGCCTGCGCCAAACTATGAGGCGCACGTGCTAATGGCACCGGCGTACCGGCTTTGAAAACATCGCCAGCGTAGGAACGGTAATCATTACGGAATCCGACAACCCGATCATTTTGATCCCAGGTCAGCATGTTTTTGACATCCGGCAACGAGGCGTCCAACGGGGTCGGGCAGGCGCTGAGGCCCGGAACCTGGCAATCAGTAGTTGGGGTGGCCGCGCCAGCCTGGAGTGCGCTGCCCAGTAAAATGGCGAGTAAACAAAAACGGAGATGACGTTTTTCCATGATGTGGTCCTTTATTACATGGCTGAATGAAGAGAACGTAGCAACGATTTACGTTCCTTTCGTTAAGAGGCGCTCAGTATAAGAAGCAACAGGAAAACCGAAGAGTCAGTGAGCGGGGGGGAATCCCCCGCAAGCATGAATATTTATTGGTCAGACGGCGCATTTTGGATAAAGCGCGCATCGGCAATGCGCGTTAAGGTTGTATGATTAACGAATTCCGTAACCAGTAAAAATCGGAGGGGCCGGTGAATATTAGCGATGTTGCCAGGAAAACCGGGTTGACCAGTAAGGCAATCCGGTTTTATGAAGAGAAGGGGTTAGTCACGCCGCCATTGCGGGGTGAGAATGGCTACCGTAGCTATACCGCCAGGCATCTGGAGGAGTTTACCTTGCTGCGCCAGGCGCGGCAGGTGGGGTTTAATCTCGATGAATGCCGTGAAATGGTGGCGTTGTTTAATAATCCGGCGCGCCACAGTGCCGACGTGAAAGCCCGCACGCTGGAAAAAGTTGCCGAAATTGAAACCCATATTCGGGAGTTAGAGGCCATGCGCCAACGATTACTGGCGCTGGCCGAAGCTTGCCCTGGCGATGAGAGCGCCGATTGCCCGATCATTAATCAGCTTGCCGGTTGTTGCCAGCGCGTTAAGCAGGATTAAGCGCGTGGCGCCACGCGTAAGGTAATGCCTTCCACGCCGGTGACGGTGACGTGGCTACCTGCCGGTAAATCGCTATCGGCCTGCACGCGCCAGCTACTGTCGCCAATACGCACATGCCCAAACCCATTGACCAGCGCATCAGACAGCGTGAGCTGTAAACCTACCATTTGCGACCCACGCTGGTTGAGCAAAGATCGCGGGGGCTGATTACGACGCTGCATCCAGCGATACCAAAGAAAAGCCGCCGCCAGAGTGAGCAGGGCGAAAATCACCCCTTGCCATGCCCACGGAAGCGGGACCACCCAGATGGTCATCCCTACCACCACCGCCGCGATGCCGCTCCATAGCAAGTAACCGCTAGTACCGAGCATTTCAGCGGCGAGCAATAACCCGCCAAGGGTCAACCAAAACCAATGCGGATGAGCAACGATTTCAGCCAACATTACTTTTCACTCCGCGCCTGCCTGGTGGTATCCAGCAATTCACCGATCCCGGCGATCGAACCCATCAGGCTACTGGCTTCCAACGGCATCAATACCACTTTGCTGTTATTTGCCGCGCCAATTTTTTGTAGCGCATCGGTATATTTCTGCGCAATGAAGTAATTAACTGCCTGTAAGTCGCCTGCGGCGATGGCTTCGGAAACCATTTTGGTCGCCTGCGCTTCTGCTTCTGCCGCGCGTTCACGGGCTTCGGCCTGTAAGAAGGCGGATTGTCGCTCGCCTTCCGCTTTCAGAATCTGCGACTGTTTTTCCCCTTCTGCGCGCAGAATAGCCGCCTGGCGAACCCCTTCGGCGGTTAAGATATCGGCACGCTTGGTCCGCTCGGCTTTCATCTGCGCATTCATCGCCGCAATCAATTCGGTTGGCGGGCGAACATCGCGAATCTCAATACGCGTGACCTTAATTCCCCATGGGTTGGTCGCCTCATCAACAATATGCAGCAAGCGAGTATTAATGCTGTCGCGCTGAGAGAGCATTTCGTCCAGTTCCATCGAGCCAAGTACGGTACGGATATTGGTCATGGTCAGGTTAATGATCGCCAGCTCGAGGTTGCTTACCTCATACGCGGCGCGCGCCGAATCGACCACTTGTATAAAGCAGACGGCATCAATAGTCACGTTGGCATTATCTTTGGAGATGACTTCTTGTGAGGGAATATCCAACACCTGTTCCATCATGTTGATCTTGCGACCGACCCGATCCATGAATGGCACGACCAGATTAAGGCCTGGCTGCAGTGTTTGCGTATAGCGACCGAATCGCTCCACGGTCCACTGATAACCCTGTGGGACAATTTTGATGCCTGACCAAACGATGATCAGCGCCACCACGATTAACACCGGCACCACGATAAGCATAAGTAAAACCTCCTGACTGTTTGATTGACGGGCCGAGTCGCTTCAGCCCGTTGGAAACACACCCGCTAGTAGAGCAGGGAGTAAAGCTGACGTCGATATTTTGCCGCCAGCGCATCGCCAGTGCCCAACGCCGCAAGGATTTCTTGTAGCATCTTACGCGCCTGACCATCGGCGGCATTCAAATCTTTTTTCAGGGGAGCCAATAATAACTCCAGTGCCTCTTCATTACGGCCCACCTGATGTAACTGTAGCGCGAGTTTACTGGCTAATTCCGCGTTATCCGGCTCATTTTCCAACTGTTGCTGTAATTGCTGAATTTCCGGCGTATCGGCGGCCTGCTTAAGCAGATCTATCTGAGCGATGAGGCTCTGATAGCGCATATCTTGATCCTGAAGCGGCACTGCTTTCAACACCGCTTCCGCTTCCTCACTACGGTTCAGCGCGATCAGCGCCTCCGCCAGCAGAAAACCGTATTCGCTATTTTGATTACTCAACTGCCAAGCTTCTTTGAACAACGGCAAAGCATCAATGGTTTTGCCTTCCTGCATCAAGGCCATCGCTTCCTGCGCTTTCAACTCTTCGGCGCGGGGTAATACCTTGTCAAGCAACGCGCGTACCGCTTCTTCCGGTTGCGGCCCCTGGAACCCATCAACCGGTTGCCCATTCTGGAACAGATACACGGTTGGGATTGCGCGCAGGCCGAACTGGGCGGCAACCATTTGTTCTTTATCGCAGTCGAGTTTCGCCAGAATAAACTGACCGGCGTACTCTTGAGCCAAACTTTCCAGCACCGGCGTCAGTTGCTGGCAATGCTGGCTACGGTCAGACCAAAAGTAAAACAACACTGGCGTGGTCATAGACTGTTCCAGCGTTTGCTGCAGGTTGGTTTCGTTGACGTTGATAATCGAAGCGTTTGGTGACATGAATGCGTCTCTTTTTTTGATGACTTTGTAACGATATTGGGGCGTTACGCCTGGCTTCAAGCTATTCCGGCGACTTGACGCGTAAAATGCGATCAAGCATCCAGCCTGGCAGTAAACGCCGTAAAATACTCATGGCGTGCGCCACCAGGGTGACCGGATAACGCAGGCGCGGATGTTTACTCTCTAAAGCATGGCGTAGTTTTGGCAGAATCGCCTGCGGCGGCAAGGTAAATCGCGCCGCAATGCCAGGGTTTTTAACCGGCTTATCCTGCTGTGTCTGGCTCACGTTGGCGGTAAAACGTGAGTGAATTGGGCCCGGCTCAATCAGGCTGACACGCACGCCGCTGCCGCGCAGCTCCATGCGTAACGCGTCGGACCAGGCTTCAAGCGCATATTTACTGGCGGCATAGGCGCCGCGTCCCGGCGTGGAAACCAGCCCCAGCACCGAGCTGGTATTAATAATGCGGGCATCGCCGCTGGCCTTGAGCGCCGGTAATAACAGCACGGTTAATTGGTGTGTCCCGAAAAAATTGGTAGCAAACTGCTGCTCCAACTGTTGGCGCGACAGCGAGTGCAGAGGGCCATACACGCCAAATCCGCCATTATTGAACAGGGCATACAGATGATTTCCGGTGAGTTCAATCACTTGCTGTGCGGCGCGCGCCACACTTTCCTCATCGGCTAAATCCAGCAGAACACCGGTAAAGCCGAGAGTCTCCATCCTGGCGACATCTTCCGCTTTCCGGCAGGCCGCCAGCACCCGATAGCCTCGCTGCAATAAATCATTGGCCGCCACCAGGCCAATGCCGCTGGAGCAGCCAGTAATTAAAACGTTTTTTTGCATAACTTTACCTGTTAACAATCCCGGTTTTCCGTCACTCATGCTTAACTAGAAAGGCTCGTCTTATTGCGAGCCTGTTTGACCACCTGAATGGGCTGGGGATGGATGTTGCACCAGAGGGGCTAACGTTTTCGCCATCAGGTCGGCAATGAAAGGCTGCGCATCCGGGTTAGGATGAATACCGTCCCGTTGCATCCATTGTGGTTTTAAATAAACCTGCTCCATAAAAAAAGGCAGCAATGGAATATTGAATTCCTGCGCCAGCTTTGGATAGATCCCGCTGAAAGCCTCAGTATAACGGCGGCCGTAGTTAGGCGGTAAGCGGATCTGCATCAACAGCGGTTGCGCGTTGGCCGCTTTGACGTCGTTAATAATGGTACGTAGATCTTGCTCCACGTTTTGCGGCGGGAAACCCAGCAAACCATCGTTACCGCCTAATTCAATCAGCACCCATTGCGGTTGATGTTGTTTGAGTAATGCCGGTAAACGCGCCAAGGCTTGTGCGGCGGTATTGCCGCTAATGCTGGCGTTAATCACCTGCGGTTGCTGCTGCCATTGTTTATCCAGCAGCGCGGGCCAGGCGGCAGCGGCAGACATTTGATAACCGGCGCTTAGGCTATCCCCAAGTATCATCAGCGTATTCGCCGACGCGACACGCGTCAGTAGCAGCAATAATAACAGGAAAGGATAATGCCAGCGGAAAACATTCTTGAAGTTCATCATCTTAGTAAGTCCGTCGGTCAGGGAGAGCATCAACTGACCATCCTTACCGGAGTTGAGCTGGTTGTCAAACCGGCTGAAAGTATTGCCCTGATTGGCGAGTCAGGTTCCGGAAAATCAACCTTGTTAGGTATCTTGGCAGGCCTGGATGATGGCAGCGAGGGCGAGGTTTTTATGTTCGGGCAACCGCTGCACCAGATGGATGAAGAGCAACGCGCGACGCTACGAGCGAAAAATGTCGGCTTTGTTTTTCAGTCATTTATGCTAGTACCGACGCTTAATGCTCTGGAAAACGTACAGTTACCGGCGCTGTTGCGTGGAGAGAACGATAAACAAAGCCGTGAACAAGCGCGGGCGTTATTAACGCAACTGGGCCTGGCAGGGCGTTTAGCGCATCTTCCCGCTCAGCTTTCGGGCGGCGAACAGCAACGTGTGGCATTGGCACGCGCCTTCAACGGCCAGCCAGGACTCCTGTTTGCCGATGAACCGACCGGGAACCTCGATCGTAATACTGGCGATCGGATCGCCGATCTGATGTTTTCGCTCAACCGCGACTTTTCTACCACGCTTATTTTGGTAACGCATGATGAACAACTGGCGGCGCGCTGCGATCGCCGTCTGCGCCTGCGCGATGGAAAATTGTGGGAGGAAGTATGATTTGGCGCTGGTTCTGGCGCGAATGGCGGTCGCCATCGTTACTGATCGTCTGGATGGCGCTGACGCTGGCGGTAGCTTGTGTGCTGGCGTTAGGGTCGCTGAGCGATCGGATGGAGAAGGGGTTAACGCAGCAAAGCCGTGATTTTATGGCGGGTGACAGAACGCTGCGTAGCGCGCGTGAAGTGCCGCAAGCGTGGCTTGATCAGGCGCGTACGGACGGGCTGCGTAGCGGAAAGCAACTGACATTTGTCACCATGACCTTTGCCGGTAATACGCCGCAACTGGCGGCGATTAAAGCGGTTGATGACCTGTACCCGATGTATGGTCAACTCACTACTCGCCCGGCCCATCTCAAACCGGCCGCGGGCACGGTGCTGGCTTCACCGCGCCTGATGGCATTACTGAATTTAAAAGTGGGCGATGCGCTGGATGTCGGTGATACCACGCTGCGGGTTGCCGGGGAAGTATTGCAAGAGCCAGATAGCGGGTTTAACCCATTTGAAACTGCTCCGCGCCTGATGATGAACCTGGCGGATGTGCCTAAAACCGGTGCGGTACAGCCGGGAAGTCGGTTAACGTGGCGCTATAAATTTTCCGGTACGCCTGCCCAACTTAGCCGTTATGACAGCTATATCAGCGGGCAAATAAAACCGGGCCAACAGTGGATTAGCGTTGAGAATTCGGAGGATGCGTTAGGCCGCTCAATGCAACGTGCGCAACAGTTTTTATTGCTCTCTGCGCTATTAACGCTGCTGTTGGCGATTGCCGCCGTGGCGGTTGCGATGAGCCATTATTGTCGCAGCCGTTATGACTTGGTGGCGGTTTTAAAAACGCTTGGTGCTAACCGTGCCGCGTTACGTAAACTCATCGTCGGGCAGTGGTTGGCGATTTTGTTGCTAGCGGCTATTTCAGGCGGCCTGATTGGGCAAGCATTCGAGACGATTTTATTAACCCTGCTGCGGCCGGTGTTGCCGGGCGAGTTGCCGCCAGCCAGCTTTTGGCCGTGGTTGTGGGCGGTAGGTACGTTGTTTGTTATTTCGCTAATTGTCGGGCTGCGGCCTTATCGCTTATTGCTGGCGACCCAGCCACTACGCGTGCTTCGGCGCGATAGTGTCGCCCGGATTTGGCCACTGAAATTTTATTTGCCGGTGATGGCGGTGGCGATAGTGGGGTTACTGGCGCTGTTGGTTGGCGGCAGTAAACTGCTGTGGGCATTAGTTGCCGGCATGGTGTTGCTGGCGGTATTGCTTGGCGCTATCGGTTGGGGCGGCTTAATGCTGCTCCGCAAGCTGGTGGTGCGTAATCTGGCGTTTCGTCTGGCGGTTAATCGCCTGCTGCGCCAGCCATGGACCACGCTCAGCCAACTGGCAGCCTTCTCCTTATCCTTTATGTTGTTGGCGCTGCTGCTGGTGATGCGTGGTGATTTGTTGGAGCGCTGGCAACAGCAGTTACCGCCGAATAGCCCGAACTATTTCTTGCTCAATATGACGCAGGATCAGGTGCCGCAGGTCGAAAAATTCCTCACGCAACACCAGATAACGCCGCAGACTGCGTATCCGATCGCGCGGGTAAGGTTAACGGAGATTAAAGGGAAAGCCGCTGATCCAACCAAGGATAATGCGCTTAATCGTGAGCTGAACCTGACGTGGCTGGAAAAACGGCCCGATCATAACCCGCTGGTGGCGGGGTACTGGCCGCCCAAAAAAGGTGAGGTATCCATGGAGGTTGAGCTAGCTGAACGCCTGGGCGTGAAGCTCGGTGATACCTTGACCTTTAGCGGGGATACGCAGACGTTTAGCGCCAAAATAACCAGCCTGCGTAAAGTGGATTGGGAAAGCCTGCGACCCAACTTTTTCTTTATCTTCCCGCCGGGCGCGCTGGATGCGCAACCGCAAACCTGGCTAACCAGCTTTCGGATGGATAACCATCCGACATTACTGGCGCAGATAAATCGACAGTTTCCGACGTTAAGTCTGCTGGATATCGGCAGTATTATGCGGCAGATCGGGCAAGTGCTGGCGCAAGTGAGCCAGGCGCTGGAGATTATGGTGATTTTGGTGACTGCCTGTGGCGTCTTGCTGTTATTGGCGCAGGTCCAGGTTGGAATGCGGCAACGGCGGCAGGAGTTGGTCGTCTGGCGCACGCTGGGCGCATCAAAACGTTTGCTGCGCGCTACGCTGTGGTGTGAGTTCGCACTATTGGGCGTGGTGTCTGGCGTTGCCGCCGCGCTCGGCGCAGAGGTGGCGCTGTGGGGCTTGCAGCGAAAAGTGTTTGATTTTCCCTGGCAGCCTGACTGGGTGTTATGGGTAGCGTTGCCGCTGACCGGCGCGCTGCTGCTATCGTTGTGCGGTGGCTGGTTAGGCGTAAGGTTACTAAAAGGGAAGGCGCTGTTTCGTCATTTTGACAGCGCATAAGCGTTTACTGCGGCATACCACTTCCGGTGCCGCAGTGCGTCTCTAAGGGCGAGGCGTACCTCGCCGCTAATATTTACGCCAGCTTACCTACCGCCCACGCAATCCCACTGGCATACTCCGGCGGCAAGCGGGGCGTCAGGCCTTGTAACGCGGCGGCGAGGGCGGTTGGGTCAGGATGGTTCAGGTTCAAATGCCCCACTTTACGTCCCGCCCGCACCTCTTTTTCATACCAATGCAGATGCACCAGTGGCTCCTGCAACCAGGCAAGATTGACCGCAGTACCAATGAGATTCACCATGACCGATGGCGCACTGACCACCGGTTGCGGCAGAGGTAGATCCAGCACCGCGCGAAGATGCAGTTCGAATTGGCTGATGGAGGCGCCATTTTGCGTCCAGTGGCCGCTATTATGCACGCGCGGAGCCAGCTCATTGATCAATAAGCCTTCCGGCACCACGAAACACTCCATCGCCATTACGCCAACATAGCCTAACTCATCCATGATGGCGGTCAGCATCCGCTCTGCCTGTTGCTGTTGAGCCGGGTTTGGCTGCGGGAATGCCACGCTGGTACGTAAAATGCCGTCCTGATGCAGGTTATGAGTCAACGGATAAAACACCGTTTTCCCCTGCCGGCTACGCGCGCCAACCAGCGACACCTCACCGGAGAAGGCGATGCCCTGTTCAACAATGCAATTACCATAGCACTCGGTAGGCAGAGTGCCGGTTTCAGTCGCGCGTAAACGCCACTGACCGCGCCCGTCATAGCCGCCGGTGCGGCTTTTCACAATTGCCAGTTCACCCAGCGCAGCGAAAACCTGTGGCCACTGTTCGGCGCCAGCCAGTAATTGCCAGGGCGCGGTCGCCAGCCCCAGCGAATCCAGCAATTGTTTTTGCGTTAAACGGTCGGCGAGACGTGGGAAAATATCCCGGTTAACAAACTCAGGGTGACGCGCCAATTCACGGGTTAACGGCGTTTCCGGCCAGCGCTCTATTTCGGCGGTAATCACGCTTTGCTGTTGCGGCAAGCTTTCGGGTTCTGCATCCAACCCTACCGGATAAACGGCAATGCCTAATGGCTCGCCCGCCTGGCGCAGCATACGGCCGAGTTGACCGTTGCCCAACACACAAACTGGCTTCATGCGTCCTCCCGCGGGTCCGGATGATTCAAAACCTCATCGGTTTGCGCCTGACGCCACTCGGCAAGACGCTGGGCCAGCGCCGGGTCGTGGATTGCGAGGATCTGTGCCGCCAACAGCGCAGCATTCGCCGCGCCAGCCTTGCCGATCGCCAAGGTACCAACCGGGATCCCACGCGGCATTTGCACAATAGAGTACAAACTATCCACGCCGCTTAATGCCGCACTTTGCACCGGTACGCCAAGTACCGGCACCAGCGTTTTGGCGGCCAACATACCGGGCAGATGCGCCGCGCCGCCTGCGCCCGCGATGATCACCTGAAAACCGTTATCTGCTGCGCTCTCAGCAAAACTAAACAGTTTGTCAGGCGTACGATGCGCGGAAACCACCTCAATATGGCAGGGAACGGACAAACTATTTAGAACTTCCGCAGCGAATTGCAGGGTTGCCCAGTCACTTTTGGAACCCATAACGATGGCAATACGAGCCGGGGCGGCGTTGGATGACATGCGGATTTGACTCCTGTGATTGTACAAACTTCACCCAGGCGCGTTTACGCACGGGCTGAGAAGGGCACAGAGAATAGCATGACTCGACGGCAAGGAAAACGGTTGCGTCGAGGGAAAACGCCAGCTTTTCGGCGACAAAAATCGCTTAAAACGGAAAAGAAATCAGGCTGACGCCTTGCGCATCAACCTGAATCATTGAGCCTTGTTGATGCCATGCGCCCAACACCACGCGCTCCACCACTTCACCCTTCAGATTGAGCGAATGGACCGCCGGACGATGCGTATGCCCGTGGATTAACCACTGCGCCTGATAGCGTTCGAACGCATCCTGCACTGCCGCAGCGTTGACATCCATTATTGCTTCAGATTTATGGCGATTGGCTTGTTGACTGTCGGCCCGCATCCGCGCGGCAATGCGCTGCCGGATAAAGAGTGGCAGCGCCAAAAAGAGCTTTTGCAGCCAGCGCTGATGCACTTTTTGGCGAAAGCGTTGATAGTTAGCATCATCGGTACATAACGTATCGCCATGCATAATCAGGATTCGTTTACCGTACAACTCTAGCAACTGCTCTTCCGGTAACAACGTCATGCCGCTGGCGTGGGCGAAACGGTGGCCGAGCAAAAAATCACGGTTACCATGAATGAACCACACGGGTACACCTTGCTGCCGTACGGCCAACAGCGCGGCGGCGATCTCGGCGTGAAGGGGGTTGGGATCATCATCACCGATCCAGGCTTCAAACAGATCGCCCAGAATGTACAGCGCGTCGGCCTGTGGCGCTTCGCGCTGTAAAAAACGCAGAAAACCGGCAGTAATTGCCGGTTCTTCCTGACACAGATGTAAATCTGCGATAAATAGCGTGCGTGACATTACTCGCTAACGGTCACTTTCTGGATCACCACGTCTTCTTTGGGTACATCCTGATGCATACCGCTACGACCTGTGGAGACAGCTTTAATCTTTTCCACTACATCCATGCCTTCCACCACTTCGGCGAACACGCAGTAACCCCAGCCTTGCAGGCTCTCATCGCGGAAGTTCAGGAAATCATTATCGGCAACGTTAATAAAAAACTGCGCGGTGGCGGAATGCGGCGCTGAAGTACGCGCCATTGCCAGCGTACCACGGGTGTTTTTCAAGCCATTATTGGCTTCGTTACGGATTTCTTCTTTGGTGTTTTTCTGCTTCATGCCGGGCTCGAAACCGCCGCCCTGAATCATGAACCCGTTGATCACACGGTGAAAGATGGTGTTATCGTAGAAACCTTCACGGCAATAATCCAGGAAGTTTTTAACTGTTGCCGGCGCTTTATCATCAAAGGTTTTGATCACGATATCGCCATGATTCGTCTGGAAAGTAACCATTATCTCGTCCTGTAAAGGTTGGATTATTGAACATCGCAGCCCATAGCGCTAAGGCCGGGCATTTTTACCAGACGCTCCTTATATCATAATTTCGCGCGGTACGTCAGCAAGGCATCGGTTGTCTACCGTTATGCCTTTCCTTGCATTACATCGCGCTTATGTGAAAAATACGTCACAATGTCCTGCCAATTCAGTTTCGTTAACCCGCACACGTCAATACGGAATGTTTCAATGCTAAAGATTTTCAATACCCTGACTCGCCAAAAAGAGGAATTTAAACCGATCCATGCCGGCAGCGTTGGCATGTATGTGTGCGGCATTACCGTTTACGATCTGTGCCATATTGGGCATGGGCGTACTTTTGTTGCTTTTGACGTGGTCGCGCGTTATTTGCGTTATTGCGGTTATTCACTGAAATACGTGCGTAACATCACCGATATCGACGATAAAATCATTAAACGTGCTAACGAGCAGGGCGAGAGCGTGGAAGCGCTGACCAACCGTATGATCGCTGAAATGCACGCGGATTTTGCTGCGCTGAATATTCTGCCGCCCGATCTGGAACCGCGCGCCACGCGCCATATTGATGAAATCATTGAATTGGTGAGCAAGCTGATTGCGCGTGAACACGCCTATGTTGCCAGTAATGGCGATGTGATGTTCGCGGTTGATAGTGATCCGCAGTATGGTTGCCTCTCTCGCCAGGATCTGGAGCAGTTGCAGGCAGGCGCGCGCGTTGAAGTTGCCGATGTTAAACGCAACCCAATGGATTTTGTGTTGTGGAAAATGTCCAAAGCCGATGAGCCAAGTTGGCCTTCACCGTGGGGCGCCGGTCGCCCAGGCTGGCATATTGAATGTTCGGCAATGAACTGCAAGCAGTTAGGCGAACATTTCGATATTCACGGCGGCGGTTCCGACCTGATGTTCCCGCACCACGAAAACGAAATCGCGCAGTCAACTTGTGCTCATGACGGCCCCTATGTGAACTACTGGATGCATTCCGGCATGGTGATGGTTGACCGCGAAAAGATGTCCAAATCATTGAATAACTTTTTCACCGTGCGCGATGTTTTGCAGCATTACGATGCGGAAACCGTGCGTTATTTTCTGATGTCCGGCCACTATCGCAGCCAGTTGAACTACGGCGAAGATAATCTAAAACAGGCACGCGCGGCGCTGGAGCGTCTTTACACCGCGCTACGCCATACCGACGCGAATGCAGCGGTGGCGGGCGGAGAGGCGTTTGAAGCACGTTTCCGTGCGGCAATGGATGATGATTTTAATACGCCAGAAGCCTATTCAGTGCTGTTTGACCTCGCACGTGAAGTTAACCGCCTGAAAAGCGAAGATAGCGCGGCAGCCAACGGGCTGGCGGCGCGTTTGCGTCAGGTGGCGAGCGTCATGGGGCTGTTGGAGCAAGATCCCGAGCAGTTTCTGCAGAGTGGCGCCCAAACTAACGATGATGAAGTGGCGGAAATTGAAGCGCTGATTAAACAGCGCCTTGAGGCACGCCAGGCGAAGGATTGGGCGATGGCGGACCATGCGCGCGATCGCTTAAATGAGATGGGCATTGTGCTGGAAGATGGCCCGCAAGGCACCACCTGGCGCAGGAAATAGCAAAAAAAAGCCGGGTTTCAAACCCGGCTTTTTTTATGCGGTGACGGTAACACGATTACCGTCGAACTCGACCGTTTGACCCGCAAGGATTTTGCAGCGCTTACGCGTCTCAACGGCGCCATCAACGCTAACATAGCCATCGGCGATCAGTGATTTCGCCATTGCGCCGCTTTCAACCCAACCTTCCAGCTTGAGCAGGTCGCACAGGTCAACGTGCGGATGTTTACCTAAAGAGAATGTCGCCATTATGCTCCCTCGCTATCGTGATACTCTTCACACGCTTTCAGCGTATTCTCAATTAATGTGGCAACGGTCATCGGGCCAACGCCGCCTGGCACTGGCGTGATGTAAGATGCGCGTTCTGACGCCGCATCAAAATCTACATCGCCCACCACCTTACCGCTTTCCAGACGATTAATTCCCACATCGATAACAATCGCTCCGGGTTTAATCCATTCGCCAGGAATAAAACCCGGCTTACCAACGGCAACGATCAATAAATCGGCATGCTCAATGTGATGACGCAAATCCTTCGTGAAGCGGTGGGTAACGGTGGTGGTACAACCCGCCAGCAGTAACTCCATACTCATCGGCCGCCCGACGATATTTGAGGCGCCGACCACCACCGCATTAAGGCCATATGTATCAATATTATAGCGCTCAAGCAGTGTGACGATGCCGCGCGGCGTACAAGGGCGCAGCTTAGGTGCGCGTTGGCATAAACGCCCGACGTTATAAGGATGGAAGCCGTCAACGTCTTTATCCGGCGTGATGCGTTCCAGTACTTTGGTGTTATCGATACCGGCTGGTAACGGCAGTTGCACCAGAATACCGTCGATTTCACCGTCGTTATTTAGCGCATCGATTAAATCGAGTAGCTCCGCCTCGGACGTGGTTGCCGGGAGATTATACGCCCGAGAAACAAACCCCACCTCTTCACAGGCCCGGCGCTTATTAGCGACATAAATTTGCGATGCCGGGTTTTCTCCCACCAGTACCACCGCCAGCCCCGGCGCGCGTTTACCGTTGGCCAGCCGTTGTTTTACTTTTTCGGCAACCTCAAGTCGCACCTGCTGCGCAATCGTTTTACCATCAATAATTTTTGCTGCCATCAGAGAGGAAGTCCACAGTGTTAAGTTAAATCGGGGAATAGGTCTATTTTGTCAGAAGCGTGCGCTGCTGTCAGTCTCTGTTTAGTTGGTATTCATTCTGATGACAGGGATTTGGTCCTTATTGGGTTAGTTAAAACGGTGCTTTTTAGGCCATAGCCTGGAGGAGGGGAGGTGTTAGCGATATTTTTGCAAAAAGTCTTTACGCGTGCCGGTGGTTACAACTTCAGCGAAACATTTTTTTGGACGGTAAAGTCGTTGACTCAACCTCAACTGACCGTATAATTCGACGCATTCACTATGCGCCCTTAGCTCAGTTGGATAGAGCACCGGCCTTCTAAGCCGTAGGTCACAGGTTCGAATCCTGTAGGGCGTGCCATTCTCACTTCTTCTTGGACTGACCCCGCCCCGGTAGACGATCCTGTTCAGGATATCCTGCTCTTCTTCGGTGCGCTTGAGCTGCGACCGGAGCTTGAGGATCTCGCTTTTGGCTTCGAGTAAAACCCGGGCATGCTGTTCGCTGTTGTCGGGTTTAATAGCCCGTAACTATTTGTAGAGGCTGTGCGTAGACATGCCCAGTCGGTCGGAAACTTCAGCAACACAATAGCCGCGTTCCGTGATTTGACGGACGGCCTCTTCTTTAAATTCAGGTGTAAATCGTGGTGTGCCCATAGCGTTCTCCTATGCTCAAAATATACATCAGGATCGTCTATCGAGGCGGGGGCAGTTCACTCCTTTTAAAGAGGCAGAATTATAAACCAGTTTTGCAACACTTCACAGCGTGGCTTACCGTTATCCCTTTTTGGTGGATTAAATGTAAAAAAACCGCCCGGGGCGGCCTTTGTGATGGCAGTTTTTACTTCGAAACTAAAAAACCTAACGGGCTCATCGTGTTTGGATTAAGCTGCTTAAATTCACCATTGAAATAATAAGTGAGACAGCATGAAGCCTGATGTAAATTACACCTTCCACCATTTTGGCATTCCATTGCAAGACGGCTTGCTTGAAGGAACTCACAGCGAAAAGGCTGGAATGTATACCACCGATAATCCCGGTCAGTTCCGGGTCCAGTGGCACAGGTTCACTGATGATTCACCGCTACATCATCTAATCAAAACAGTACCACATGTGGCGTTTAAGGTTGATAACCTGTCAAAGGCCATCGAAGGAGAAGAAATTATCCTGGGACCATATGAACCCATTGATGACTTCTTTGTTGCCATGATTAATGATAATGGCGTTCCTGTCGAGTTAATTGAAACCATGCTGACAGACGATGAGATATGGGGAAGAGCAAGGTCCGGACAAGGTGACTTGTACCGCAAATGACAGCATGTAGAGCTGTTGTAAAAGAGGCTCTCAATTAACTATCTGATAATCCAGCAAAGCGAAATTTTGCGCTTAGGCTGCAAATCGGTGCTGCTCTTCAATAAGCGGCTGGCGGTGGTTGCGGTCAAACATACAGGTAAGCTCAGCCTCTTTGCCCTCTGATTCTTTGCTGCTCAACAAGCTTCTGAAAGAAGGAGCGATCACTGAACAACAGACAACGCAATATAGGTCAGCGGTTGATAGTGCTTCGCCACGCTGTCATTCATCTTTTCTGTCGGGTCGGGACGTTTAAAAGTGATGTGAACACTCCCCTTTCGGAAGTCGCGTATTACGGACATACTCATCCTCGAAACAGAAATGAAATCCCCACCGGTCATAACTAACCAGCCCGTCAATGATGATCTTCTTTCCGAACTTACACGGACTGTTACTCTTATCGTCCCAGCTCAGTCCTTTAAATACGTTGATTATTCCGCGCAAAGGCTGACAACCATGTGGCTGCTACCACACATTCCCTCACTCACTTTTCAACGCGGTGACTATCACATTATTGTGAAATTAGCCATCGTCATGCTCTTATTATTTGCAATACCTTTCAGCGATAAATCTGAAAGTTGCACGTATTCTTACTTTAACCATTTGAGGATCCCCGGTCTTGAATGATAAGATGCTCAATAATGTAAACAAATGTTATTAAGTGTTTTCGTAATGTAAATAACAAAAATATGGATCAGGGATGAGAGATTTATATCCGGCGTGGGTATTACTGGCATTTAGTCAGTCAATCTTTGCCGCCCCTTTGTCACCTGGTGACAAAGAGAGTATCGATCAACAGCAGCAGCAATTATTGCGGCAAAACCAGCTGCAGCGAGAGTCACTGGAGCGCGCCACGCCCATTGTCCGCCCGGCTGCGCCGGTGCTGCCCGCCGCGCCTTCGGGGCCCTGTTTTACTGTCCATCGCATCATGCTGGATGGCACTACGCTCATCGATGCACGCCAACAGCAAAAATTAGTGCAACCCTGGCAGGGTCAGTGCCTGGATATGGCGCGAATTAATGAACTCACTAATCGCGTTTCCGACTGGTACATCAGCAGAGGATATATCACCAGCCGCGCTTTCCTGACTGAACAAGATTTACGTTCCGGGGAATTACGCTTAGCTATTCTGGAAGGCAAGCTCGAAAAAATCCGCATGGACGGCGCGCCAGCGCGCGAGCTCAAAATGGCGTTCCCGGGCCTTGAAGGGGAAATACTTAATCTGCGCGATATTGAACAAGGCATGGAGCAGATTAACCGCACGCGCACCACGCCTGTTCAGATTGAAATATTGCCGGCGGATAAGCCAGGCTGGTCGGTGGTGCACCTTACCGCCACGCCGGAATTTCCGCTGTCGGCCTCCGCGAGCTTCGATAACAGCGGGCAAAAAAGTACCGGCATCGGGCAGATTAACGGCGGCCTGACCGGCAACAATTTGCTGGGCCTGGCCGACAGCTGGTTTGTCAGCGGCGGGCGCAGTAGCGCGTTTTCGAATGCAAAAGACGCGCAGAATTTTGCCACAGGCGTCAGCGTGCCCTACGGCTACAGCCTGCTGGACTACAGCTACAGCTGGAACAACTACCTCGCTACCCTCAATAACAACGGCTACCTCTGGCGCTCGGGCGGCGATACCGAAACGCACCGCGTCAATCTCTCGCACGTGCTGTTCCGCAATGGCGATATTAAAACCGGTGTCTCCGTGGGCCTGAGCCACCGCATCAACCACAACTATCTCGACGATGTGCTGCTGAAAAGCAGCAGCCGCAAGCTCACCAGCCTGCTGTTTGGCCTGAACCATACCCAGAAAATAGTCGGCGGCGTGGCAACGTTTAACCCGACTTTCAGCCGCGGCATGCCGTGGCTCGGTGCGGAAAGCGACGGCAGCAAAAACGGTGATTTACCAAAAGCGCAGTTCCGCAAATGGAGCCTGAATGCCAGCTTCCAGCGCCCGGTGGCTGACAATCTGTGGTGGCTGGCGAGCGCCTACGGGCAGTGGACGCCAGACCGCCTCTACGGCAGTGAACGTATGACTATCGGCGGTGAAAGCTCGGTGCGCGGCTTTAAAGAGCAGAGCATTTCCGGCGATAACGGCGCGTACTGGCGAAACGAGCTCAGCTACACCCTGTTTATGCTGCCGGTTATCGGCCAGGTCAGCGCGCTGGCGGCCCTCGACGGCGGCTGGTTGCATTCCGACAAGCGAGATCGCTATTCGGCAGGCACTCTCTGGGGCACCGCCGCCGGGCTCGGTATCACCAACAGCCATGTTTCCAGCTCGTTCACCGTTGGTCTGCCCCTCGTTTATCCGGACTGGCTAGGCCCGGATCACGTCACTGTTTACTACCGTGTTGCCGTCGCATTTTAAAGGACTATTAGCATGCATCAGCCTCCCGTTCGCTTAACTTACCGCCTGCTCAGCTATCTGGTGAGCGGCCTGCTTGCGACGCAGCCTTTGCTGCCAGTCGTTGCCGCCACGCTGACGCCAACGGGCAAGACCTCCAAAGATAAAGCGGCGAACGGCGTGCCGGTCGTGAGCATTGCGACGCCGAACGGGGCCGGGATTTCGCACAACCAGTTTAAGGATTACAACGTCGGCAAAGAGGGGCTGATCCTCAATAACGCCACGGGTAAGTTCAATCAGACGCAGCTTGGCGGGCTGATTAGCGGCAACGCCAACCTGAAAGCGGGCAAAGAAGCGAAAGGCATCATCAACGAAGTGACCGGTGGCAACCGTTCACAGCTGCAGGGTTATACCGAAGTGGCGGGCAAAGCGGCGAACGTGATGGTGGCGAACCCGTATGGCATCACCTGTAACGGCTGCGGGTTTATCAACACCCCGCAGGCCACGCTGACTACCGGCAAACCCGTCTTTGACGCTAGCGGTAATTTACAGGCGCTGGACGTGAAAAAAGGCAGTATCACCATTGAGGGGCAGGGGATTGATGCCAGCAGCAGCGATGCGATCGATATCATTTCCCGCGCTACCGAAGTGAACGCCGCCATTCACGCTAAGGATTTAAACGTGGTTGCCGGTGCAAATCGGGTGAGCGCCGATGGCAGTGTGCAGGCGCAGCAAGGCGAAGGTGCCTCGCCAACGGTAGCGGTGGATACCGGCGCGCTGGGCGGGATGTACGCCAACCGCATCCGTCTGGTGTCCAGCGAGAAAGGCGTCGGCGTTAACCTCGGCGACCTGAATGCGCGGCAGGGGAATATCACTCTGAATGCCAATGGCAAACTCACCGTTCACAACAGCCTCGCCAGCGGGGCGTTGTCCGCCAAAGGTGAAAGCCTCGTCCTAATGGGCGATCACAAAGCCAGCGGCAACATGACGCTCAACAGCCAGGGTGACATGCTACTTCGCAACGGTTCGCTGAACAGCGATGGCTCTCTGGCACTGAACGCCAACGGTACAATTTCTCACGCCAATGAAAAGCTGACCGCCGGACGTGATGCGACGCTCACCGCGAAAAACATCAGTCAGGATGCCGCCAGCCGAACCGATGCGGCCAGGAAAATTACGCTAAACGCCACCGATGAGGTGACCTCCGCAGGCTGGATGACCGCAGGACAAGACCTGGCGGTGACGGCGACATCGCTTAACCACAGCGGCGCTCTGGTGGCGGGTAACACTCTGTCGCTTACGGCGGCCAGCCAGACGTTGAACGGAGCGATAAACGCCACGGAAGATATCCGTATCAGCGGGCAGAACGTGACCACCACGGCAGCGTCGCAAATTCAGGGGAAAAACCTGACCTTTGCCGCCAACCAACTGGAGCTGAAAGGCATCCAGGCCGCGAGATCGACGCTGAATGTGGACGCCCGCGAAAAACTGACCCACAGCGGCAAAAGCAGCGCGGCATCGCTCAGCCTCAACGCGCCCGATCTTACCAACAGCGGCGTGCTCGTGGCTTCCAGCCTGAACACGCAGTCACAAACGCTGGCTAACAGCGGCTTGATGCAGGGCGACGCCGCCTTGCTGATTGGCACGCAAAAGCTGGACAATCAGCAGAACGGCACACTCTACAGTGCGGCGAATCTGACGCTGGCTATTCAGGACATTCGCAACAGCGGGCTTATCACCAGCGACAAGGGCCTGGTGCTGACGGCTACCGCGCTGAGTAACCCAGGCAAAATCATCGCGGACACGCTGAATGTCAAAGCGATCACGCTGAGCGGTGACGGCCTGTTGCAGGGAACCGGCGCGCTGACGCTGGCTGGTGACTCGCTATCGCAGGGTGCCAGCGGGCGCTGGCTGACGGCGGGCGATCTTTCTCTCAGCGGTAAAGCGCTGAATACCGCTGGGATCACGCAGGGCCAGAACCTCACCGCTCAGGCGGACAGTTGGACCAATAGCGGCTCCCTGCTGGCTACCGGCAATCTTAACGCCACGTTGGGCACCTCTCTGCTCAACAATGGCGAGCTAATGAGCCAGGGCCGCATCAGCCTGAACGCACCAACGCTGACTAACCACGGCAGTCTCCTCGCGGCAGACGACCTGTCGCTCACCGGCACGGCATTTACCAGCGATGGCATGCTTCAGGGCGACACGCTTTCGCTGCGCCAGAATAGCCTCGACAACAAGGGCACGATGATTGGCCTGAATGGCCTGACGCTGAACAGTACGGACGCGCTTAACAACAGCGGTGACCTGCTGAGCCAGAAGTCACTGACGCTGAGCGCGGGAGACGTGACCAACAGCGGTCGGCTTCAGGGGCAGAATATCACGCTGGACGGTTCTTCTCTGAATAACAGCGGCACAATTCAGAGCGCGCTGGATTTAGCCCTGACCCTGAGTGGCGACCTCATCGCCGCCACCGGCAGCAAAATCACCGCCCTGGGCGACGCCCGTCTTGCAGGCAAAGCGCTGAGCAACCAGGGATTAATCAGTGCGAAAACGCTGGAGGTGAAAGGGGATTCACTCAGCAACGGCGGCGAAATCAGCGGCGTTAACGGCCTGAACGTGACGTTCAACGGCAACCTGCAACAGCAGGGCAAAATGCTGACCGGCGGGCTGCTTAACGTCAAAGCCAGGGACATCATCAACAGCGGACAGCTTCAGGGCGCGGATACCCAAATCAGCGCCAGCTCGCTTACCAATAGCGGGCGCGTGCAGGGCGACAGCGGCCTGACACTCATCTTACTGGATGCGCTGACCAACCAGGCCAGCGGCGTGCTGCTCAGCCAGAACGCGTTCAACCTCACCGCGCCGGTACTGACCAACGACGGCGCCATTCAGGGTAACGGTAAAACGACGCTCAGTGCGGCAACGCAGGCCCGCAACGGCGGTAAAATTCTCTCCGGCAGCGACCTGACGTTCACCACGCCGGACTACAGCGGCAGCGGCTGGCTGCAGGCGACGAACCTGGTGCTGAACGTGGCGAAGCTTGCCAGCAACGGCACAGTGATGGCGGCGAATCAGGCGACGCTTACCGGTAACAGCCTGACCAACGGCGGCACTTTGCAGGCCGCCCGGCTGAACGTCAACACGCAGACCGTGATCAACAGCGGCACCTTACTCGGTAATCAGGGCCTGACGCTCAAAGGGAACAGCCTCAACAACTCGGGCGGGAAGTTGTTCAGCGGCGGAGATATGCTCGCCGAAATGGTCTCCCTCAGTGGCGCAGGCCAACTGGTGGCGCTCGGCAACCTGACGCTGAAGCTCACCAACAGCTTTATCATGCAGGGCATTATCGCCGCGCACAGGCAGCTCGCCATCAGCAGCCAGGGCGATGTCACTAACGGAGCCACATTGCAGGGCAACGGCATCACGCTGGCTGCTGCGGGCAAGCTGACCAACAACGGCCAACTGACCGCAGGCAGCGGTACCACGGCCTTAAGCGGCCGTCAGATTGCGATGAACGCCGGTGGTTCGTTGCAGGCAGGCGGCGACGTTAATCTGACCAGCCAGAGCAATATCACCCTCGACGGCTTTACTGGCACGGCGGGCAGCCTGGCGTTAACGGCCGCCGGATCGATCATCAACACCGCGCTGCTGTATGCGGGCAACAACCTCTCGCTGTTTGCCAACAGCATCCAGAACCTGCGCGGCGATATGCTGGCGGGCAACAACCTGGTGATGCAGAAGGACGCCCGCGGCGCGGCGAACGCCGAAGTGATTAACACCTCCGGGAATATCGAAACCACCAATGGCGATATCACCATTAAGACCGGGCATTTGCTGAACCGGCGAGATGGTCTGACGGTCACGCGCGTGGTCACTTCCGGTAGCAGCAGCGGTACGCTGACACCTCTTCCTCCGAATCAATGGTGGGAACTTCGAACCGACAATGATGGCCCTTACCTTCTGGTCTGGAAGCTTATCGGTGTTCCGCCTGCGCAGGAATACCGGATACAAACCGGTGATAAAGAGGTGGTGACCATTACCGCCAAAGGAAATGCCGGACGAATTGTCAGCGGCACCGATATGAAGATAACTGCCGGGCGTCTGGAGAACGAAGCGGCTTTTATTCTGGCAGGTAACGATATGTACCTACAGGGTACGACGCTGAACAACCAGAGCTGGCAGGAAGGAACGTCGGTAGATGAAACGGTGTGGACACTGGACAGCAGTCGCCGGTATGTCTGGGGTCCCTATGAATGTGAAGGCTACCGTCTGACGTCCCGGCAACTCACTACGCCTGATGGACTGCTGTACCGTGGTGTGATCAGCGCGGGTGGGATGATTGATGCGGTGTTCTCTTCCGATATCAGTAACACCACCACCACAGCGAGGGCCGGGGGGATTTCTGGTCGTTTGCATGCCCCTGCACTCAACGCCCTGGCGCCGCAGCGAATTGCAGAGAGTCTGGATGCGCAGGCGCTGGCGAATGCAGACTCCGCCAGCGTGGATGCTCCACAATGGCAGGACAGTATGACGGATGCGTTACAACCCATTGATGGTATCGGTTTAGCAACTGGCGGTATAGACGGCAACTACCCGCTGCCTTCCGGCAACAACGGCTACTTCGTACCGTCCACCGACCCCGACAGCCCGTATCTGATCACCGTTAACCCCAAACTCGACGGCCTGGGCCAGCTCGATTCGTCGCTGTTTGGCGATCTGTATAAGCTGCTCGGTATGAGCCCGGGCGCGGCCCCGCGCGAGACGGGCAGCCAGTACACCGATATGAATCAGTTCCTCGGTTCGTCGTACATGCTGGATCGCCTTAACCTAAATCCGGACAAGGGCTACCGCTTCCTCGGCGATGCGGCGTTTGATACGCGCTATGTGTCGAATACCGTGCTGAGCCAGACCGGGACGCGCTATATCAACGGCATCGGCTCCGACCTCGACCAGATGCGTTACCTGATGGATAACGCCGTCGATGCGCAGAGTTCGCTCGGCCTGAAATTCGGCGTGGCGCTGACCGCCGACCAAGTGGCGGCCCTCAATCACAGCATTCTGTGGTATGAAACCGCCACCATTAACGGCCAGACCGTGATGGTGCCAAAAGTGTACCTATCACCAAAAGATGTCACGGTGCAGAGCGGCAGCGTGATTAGCGGCAACAACGTGCAGCTGGCGGGCGGCAACGTCACCAACAGCGGCAGTTCGTTGCTGGCGCAGAACGGGCTTGCCGTCGACAGCAGCAACAGCCTGAGCAACCTGAATGCCGGGCTTATCAGCGCGGGTGGCGGCCTGAATCTGAGTGCGCTGGGCGATATCAACAACATCGGCTCGGTGATGTCCGGTAAAACCGTCCAGCTGGAAAGCACCGGCGGCAGCATCAACAACATCACCCAGACGCAGCAGTGGAGCGTGGACGGTGAAAGCCGTCGCGGCAGTGTGCATATCAGCGGCACCGATGTCGGACAAACCGCCTCCATCAGCGCCAGCGATGGCCTGGCTATGGCGGCGGCAAAAGACATCAACATCACCGGCGCGAACGTGGCCGCAGGCGGCGAGCTGGCGATGGGCGCAGGTAATGACCTGAACCTGAACGCGGCAGCCAACGGGCAAAGTATCCGCACGGGCGGCAGCGAAAGCCACACCAGTAGCGCCGACAGAACCACGATATCAGCGGGAAGCAATGTGACGCTGGTGGCCGGACGCGACGTTACCGGCCAGGCGGCGGGCATCGCGGCGGAAGGGAACGTTGGTATCCGGGCCGGGCGTGATGTGAACCTGCTGGCGGAAGAAACCGTGACCGGCAGCAGCTCGCACGCGAAAAAGAAAACCGTTATCGACGAATCCGTACGCCAGCAGGGCACCGAAATCGTAAGCGGCGGCAACACCACGATTATTGCCGGACGTGACGTGAACAGCGGCGCGGCGCAGGTAATCGCCAGCGGGGATATCGGCGTGGCGGCAGGCCGCGACGTAAACCTGACGACGGCGACGGAAAGCGACTACCACTACAAAGAGCAGACGAAGACTAAAAAAGGGTTACTCAGCAAGAAAACGACCCACACCATCGGGGAAGACAGCGCGACCCGTGAGGCAGGCACTCTGCTTTCCGGCGATAACGTCACCGTGCAGGCGAGCAACAACCTGCTGGTAAAAGGCTCTTCCGTGGTGGGTGACAACACTGTGGTGCTGGGCGCGGGCAACAACGTCGATATCGTGGCGGCCACCAACACTGATTCATCGTGGCGCTTTAAGGAAACGAAGAAGAGCGGCCTGATGGGCACCGGCGGCATCGGCATCACCGTCGGCAGCAGCAAAACCACCCATGACCTGCGTGAGGCGGGCACCACGCAAAGCCAGAGCTTCAGCACCGTCGGCTCGACGGGCGGTAACGTGGTTATCGCTGCCGGAAACCAGGCGCATATTGGCGGCGCAGACCTGATTGCCGGGAAGGATATGAGCCTCAGCGGCAGCAGCGTCATCATCGAGCCGGGCCACGACAAACGCACCCGCGATGAAACCTTTGAGCAGAAGAACAGCGGGCTGACAGTGGCGCTTTCGGGCACCGTCGGCAGCGCGATCAACAATGCGGTCAAGGCGGCGCAGGACACCAGAGAGGAGAGCGACGAACGTCTGAAGGCGCTTCAGGCCACCAAGACCGTGCTTTCCGGCGTGCAGGCAGGGCAGGCGGCTGAGGCGGCAAACCTGACGGCCGACCCGAATGCGATGGGCGTCAGCCTCTCGCTGACCACGCAGAAATCCAAATCGCAGCAGCATGCCGAGAGCGATGCGGTGGCGGGCAGTACCCTGAACGCGGGCAATAATCTTTCCATCACCGCCAACGGGAAAGGCAAAGGCCCGAACAGTGGCGATATCGTGATTGCCGGAAGCCAGTTGAAGGCAGGCGGCGACACGCTGCTGGACGCGAAGAACGACGTCATTCTCAGCGGCGCGGCCAACACTCAACAGTCCAGCGGCAAGAACAGCAGCAGCGGCGGTGGTGTGGGCGTCAGCATTGGTGCGGGAGGTGGCAGCGCAGGTATCAGCGTGTTTGCCAACGTCAACGCGGCAAAAGGCAAGGACAAAGGCAACGGCACCGACTGGACGGAAACCACGATAGACAGCGGCAAGACCGTCACCATTAAGAGCGGGAACGACACCGTGCTCAATGGAGCGCAAGTCAACGGTAATAAAATCGTGGCTGATGTGGGTCACGACCTGCTGATGCGTAGCCAGCAGGACAGCAACAAGTACGACAGCGAGCAGACCAGCGTGGCGGCGGGCGGCAGCTTCACCTTCGGCAGCATGACCGGCTCCGGCTACATCAGTGCCAGCCAGGACAAAATGAAGAGCCGCTTCGACTCGGTGGCTGAGCAGACCGGGATGTTTGCCGGTGATGGCGGCTTCGATATTACCGTCGGCAATCATACCCAACTTGATGGCGCGGTTATCGCCTCCACCGCCACGGCGGATAAAAACAGTCTCAATACCGGGACGCTGGGCTTCACTGATATCCATAACGAAGCGGATTTTAAAACTGAGCACACCGGCATCAGTATCAGCGGCGCGGGCAGCTTTGGCGACCAGTTTAAGGGCAACATGCCGGGCGGGATGATTGCGGAGGTGGGCAACAGCGGTCATGCGGAAGGCACCACGCAGGCTGCCGTGGCTGACGGCGCCATCACCATCCGCGACAAGGACAATCAGAAGCAGGACGTGGCGAACCTGAGCCGGGACACCGAACGCGCCAACGACAGCATCAGCCCGATTTTCGACAAGAAGAAAGAGCAGAACCGGCTGAAGGAAATCGGGATGCTCAGCGATATCGGCGGTCAGGTGGCGGATATTGCCCGGACGCAGGGTGAGCTGAATGCGCTGAAGACGGCGCAGGATAAATACGGGCCGGTTCCGGCGGATGCGACGGAAGAGCAGCGGCAGTCATATCTGGCGAAACTGCGTGACACGCCGGAATACAAAAAAGAGCAGGAAAAGTTTGGTACGGGCAGCGACATTCAGCGCGGTATCCAGGCCGCCACCGCAGCACTGCAGGGGCTGGCGGGCGGGAATATAGCGGGGGCACTGGCCGGCGCTTCGGCGCCGGAGCTGGCGCATCTGCTGAAATCAACGGAGGGTAATCCTGCCGTTAATGCCATCGCACATGCGATTCTTGGTGGCGCGGTTGCCGCGCTGCAGGGTAACAGTGCAGCTGCAGGGGCGACTGGCGCAGGAGGCGGAGAGCTGGCGGCACGCGCTATCGCCAGTATGCTCTATCCGGGCGTGGATAAATTATCTGAAGAACAGAAGCAGACAGTCAGTGCACTGGCGAGTATATCAGCGGGTATGGCAGGCGGGATCGCGGGTGGAAATATCGCAGGTGCGGCTGCTGGGGCTGCTGCCGGGAAGAATGCGGTTGAGAATAATGCGTTGAGTGATGGTTGGAACAATATCCTGCCATCCGGTGCAATAGATTACGGCCAGTCGGTGCAGTCCTATGTGAAATACGCACAGGATAATAACCTGCCGCCTGAACAGGTGCAGGCAGGCCTGGCGCAGATGGTGAAAGGCGATCTGCCGGAAAGCGCAGATATCATTAAAGCTATCCTGAGCAATAACCCCGGTTCAGATACCGTAATGGCGGTGTTATCAGCGGAAGATGCGAAGGATTACGCACTGGCGCTGCTGACGTCGATCCCGGCAGAAAAAGCGTTATCGCTGGTTGGTAAGGCTACCGGTGTTATCTCGAATAAGATTCTGATCAGTGCGGCGGAAAAAATATCGACGGCGAAGCCAGGTAAACAATTTACTGCGCCAAGAGATCTGAATGAGCAGGTATTGTGGAATCAGGTTGAAAAAAATCCGTCAGGTGGTCACCCGTTAAAAGGAATGAATACTGATCCTCGTTTCCCAACCAGCGCGGGGTTCCAGAAAATGGCTACTAATCATACTCTTCCAGATGGAAGTAATATTGAAATTCATTATCAATATAATGCTGTCACAAATAAGGCTTATGACGTAAAAATTGTCACACCTAAACGTTCAGATTTACAACCAGGGCCTTCTTTGAGGGAAATGCCATGAAGATAAGAAACCAATTTGCAAGGCAAACAGTAGATATTTACGCCATTTACTGGATTGGGGAAAATACCTATTTTTATGGTCTTCCTAAGGGAAATGGTGGGCTTACTGTTTATAAATTAGAAAACGGTATAGATATAATTGATCCTAATCTGGATGGGGATTTTATTTATTATAAAGAAGGGGTTTTTTATAAACCATTGATAGAGGAAAAGCTTTTGGATGATCTTCTTGAATACGATGAAACAGCCTACAACCGGTTCCTTGAGATCCTGAAAGCAAAGGGGCGGGTAGATCCCGACTTCTATTAAACATCAAATAATCCCGACCAACGGCCGGGATTTTTACTTTAAAGGTCAGCCCTTGCCCCGCTTGAGGCAGTCATAGCGGGGCGACTCCCGTCTGATAACCGGAATATTGCCGGTGTCGTTCAGCGCCCCCGGAAAGTCCTTAATCCACTGGATCATCTTCTTTTTGCTGAAGTGTGTGATGCTTAAGCTCTCGGCGCAGCCCCACAGCTCGCGGCTGTTCTGGGTGGTGATCACAATGCAGTCGGGCATTACCCGGATTTTTATCGGCATACCCGGCGTAAAGCCCGCCTGTGAAATCCTCGTTGATGGATGCCGTTCTGGGGCTGATACCGGAGGAAGAGCGGGTGCAGTACAGCGCCATTGTAAGTATCCCTGCAAAACGCACCATGCACTTTTAGAGATCTTCCGACATACTGTTTATGTCCCCTGAGGAGATCGTCATGCGCAAAGCCCGATTCACCGAGCACCAGATCATCACCGTTCTGAAGTCCGTCGAAGCCGGACGCACCGTCAAAGATGTCTGCCGCGAAGCGGGAATAATGGCCCGGAACTGATCTCAGTGGCGCTGGCGCAGTGGACCGAAGAACATGGGGTAATGCAGAAATTTATCAAGCCAGGTAAGCCGACACAGAACGCGTTTATCGAGCGCTTTAACCGGACGTACCGGACAGAAATCTTGGATTTTTATTTGTTCAGGACACTGAATGAAGCACGGGAAATCACGGAGCGCTGGCTGGCCGAATATAACAGCGAGCGACCTCATGAATCCCTGAATAATCTGACGCCGGAAGAATACCGGCTGATGGCTGAAAACCCGGAAATCTCAAAAAGTGCGTGGAACTAAAACAGGTGTACTTACAACTTCAACCCGGCAGATTTGCTCATCCTGTCTTATAGTTATGTGATGTAGATCACTTGAAGTTAGCCTGGAGAATCACATGGATAATAAAATTGTACTTATCACCGGGGCCGGAAGCGGGTTTGGAAAAGAAAGCGCTTTTTTGCTCGCCAGGCAAGGCTATGAGGTTATTGCTACCACAGAAACTGTGGCTCAAATCCAGTCTTTAAAGGATGAGGCTAAAAAAGAAGGGCTCGATATTCGGGTTGAAAAACTGAATATCACCGATGAAAATGATCGGTTACTGGCTGCCGAATGGGATATTGATATCTTGCTTAACAATGCAGGTATATCTGAAGGCGGAGCGGTAGTAGATCTGCCGGAAGATAAACTCCGGAGCCAGTTTGAGGTAAATGTATTCGGCACGATTCTTCTAACCCAGCATATTGTCCGCCGGTTTATTGAGAAAAAACGGGGGAAGATTGTATTTGTTTCCTCCGTGGCAGGAATTACCACTGACCCGTTTACCGGCGCTTATTCAGCGTCTAAACACGCCCTGGAAGCCTTTGCCGAGGCATTAAATAAAGAGGTCCATGAGTTTGGCGTTCAGGTAGCAACCGTTAACCCTGGCCCTATTCTTACCGGTTTCAATGACCGGATGTTTGAAGCGTGGAAACACTGGTGGGTTGAGGATAAATACCACACCGTCTTCGACTATGAAAAAATCTCTTTTCCTCACGAGCAGTATCATCCCCGACAGGTATCGGAGCTTATCGTCAAGGTGGTGACCGGGGAAGTTGATACTTACCGGAACGTTGTCCCGGCAGAGATTATTGCCGATACCAAAAAACAGATGGATGAAGTCTGGAACCGCAAAGTGCATCAGCAAGCAGAGCGCGACCCACTGGTGCAGAAGTCATATGAGATTGCGCCGGAGACCCCCAACGGGAAATAAACTAGAGCGAAATTGAGCGTTTATTACCGCCTGCGGGCGGTTTTTTACTGTTTATGGCTCAGAGACCAAATAGGCTTCTATCATAATCAGGAATAATCGGCTTCAGGCCGGTTGTATTTTCTGGCAAAGTCATAGCTGTTAGGTTATTGATAACGGTATTATCAGACGTAAGCGCAGCAGATAGAGTTAAAATACGATTGATTTAGCCCTAACGTTTTGAATTAAAGGTTATATATGAAAAATATTATCCTGCACATGCTTGCTAAAATATCGACCATGGATGCGGAGACAAAACAGTTGACGGCTCAGGTCGAAGCGCAATCTCTCTTAATTAGCGCTTTAATGTTAGCGATTAGCAAAGAGGGGGGGATTTCAGAAATGATAGGTGGCGTAACCAGGGCCATTAATTCTGTTCTTGAGTCCTCAGATGATTTAATAAAATCGGACGCACAACTGCTGCTTACAAAATTTCAAGAGCAAATTGAAGTTACGCAACTAATTGAAAAATTTGATTCAGATATCAGTGAAAAGGCAATTGAGGACTTCGTTGCCTTACCTGACGACAAAGAAAACGACACTTAAATACGCAGCTCGGTTTCTGATATGAGTAAAGCGTTCGTCTGAACAGACCAGCCAGCGGCATGGGCCCGTATTCCGCGCGCACTGAATAACTTATCGCTGGCTTCCAGTGAAAACGGTGTGTAATACGGGTCATTCCTTTACATCGCTGGCTGGCAGAAACGCATTATGCGCCGGGCTGCCACGCGCCGCTGGCGATAAACCATATCAGCAGTACGATACCGGCAATTCCGCATAGGGCGGGGAATATATATCCTATCTTCATGGTGACCTCATGGGGGCGAATGATGTAAGCCGGCGGGGTTCTTTAACCAGACGGCTGTTCGAACGCTTACTTATTATCTCTTCTGTATAGCGCCCACTCTTCGATACGTTCTCCACTTGGCAATGTGCAGTATCCCACTTCACCGTTGGTCTCTTTCACTGTATCCAGTTTCCCGCCTATTTTCTCGCAATATACTGAGGCTGGGTTAGCCATACCAACGCGCTTAGGCTCTTCAGGCTTTGTTGCGCAGGCCGTTAAGGTAGCGATGGCGATCATCATTAGTACTGGTTTCATTAATCTGTCTCCTTGGCAATCTTCCGGCTCTGCCGTTCACGATACGTGCCGAAGCAGTCGGTTGATTAGATAAGCGTATTCTAAAGCCTTTTCGCTTGATGATGCCAGCTATGACAGTTTTAATCGAGAAGCGCTGATTGAGGTGGACTTTTCCCTGCCAACAGGTCGGATGGGTGTAGTGGTCAAGTAATACTGGCCACGGTTTTACAGTAAGAACGGTATCGGTTCTCTGATTCTTCCGGCGTCAGCCCCCCGTTGTAATGATGAGGTCTGACGCTATTGTAGTAATTCTGGATATAACTGCCGATTTGTCGCCGGGCCTCATCCTTACCTGCGTAACCATTCGTCGGCACCCATTCTGTTTTCAGACTACGGAAGAAGCGTTCCATGGGGCTATTATCCCAGCAGTTCCCCCGACGACTGACGCTTTGCTTTATCCTGTAACGCCAGAGAACTTGCTGATATTTAAGGCCTGTATACTGGCTTCCCTGGTCGCTATGGAACATGACATCACGCGGTTGACCACGCGTCTCATAGGCCATCCGCAGAGCACTTCTTATCAGTGCGGTATCGGCATTCGCTGACAGACTCCAGCCGATAACCCTGCGGGCAAAAAGATCCATAACAACCGCCAGATAGCACCAGCGATTTCCAGCCCAGATATACGTAATATCTCCACACCATACCCGGTCTGGCTCCGGTACAGCGAACTGACGCTCGAGCAGATTCGGCAGGCAGGTATGCTCCTGACGGGCATTTTTGTACTGATGTTTTCCGGGCTGGCAACTGCTCAGGTTCAGGTATTTCATCAGACGCCCGGCACGGTAACGGGTCATCGGAACGCCATTTTGAGCCAGCATTTCAGCCAGCGTGCGTGCGCCTGCTGAGCCCCGGCTCTGGTTCCACGCCCGGCGTATTTCGCTGTACAACCTGACTCGCGCCGGATTGACAGTATCGCGTCGTTTTCGCCAGTACCGGTAACTGCTACGGTGTATTTCCAGCGCGGAGCAAAGGCTGACAACCGTGTGGCTGTCACTCAGTCTGGCGGCTATCGTGAACCGTTCAGTGAGTCGGACATCAAGAGTGCGGTAGCCTTTTTTAATATCGTATTCTGTTCCTCCAGGCGGCGAACCTGCTTTTCCAGCTCGCGAATACGTTGCTGTTCTGCAGTAATGGGAGTAGCAGAGGGCGTAATCCCCTGCCGCTCTCGCCTGAGCTGGCGCACCCAGCTCTCAAGGGTGGTAGAACCGACATTCATCGCTTCACTGGCTTGTCGATATGAGTAGCCCTTATCAACAATCAGCTGTGCACATTCCAGCCTGAACTCAGGGGTGAAAGTACGCTTAGTTTTCTTGTTCATTAAGTCACCTGTTTTATGTTGTGGTGAGAATATCACCTTTAATCAGGTGGCCAAATTTACTGTGCCACTACAGGGAATGCGCAACGCTGGGGCTGAAGTATGCCCTAAGTTGATCCGTTATCAGTTTCAGACAGAGATGCATTCACTGATTGATGCCACCTTTACTGAGAAAAGCGCTAGCCAGCCCGGAAATGAGTTTGAGAAATGCCACGGACGTTAATCCCCAACGCTCAGGTTTAAAGTCATAGCGATACAGTTCATAAAATACGTTTTCAGCATCCACTTTTTTTACGAACTCAGCACATTCCTCAATCAGTGCCTGAATGGTGTCAGATGCCTCACAGTCCAGATAGGTCTGCATCACTTCTTCAATCGTTTCACCGGACAAATAATAGTCCTGATTAAAGTAAGCACCCATCAGGTGATTTAATTGTTGGTTATGCATATATAAGTTACCTGAAGCTGGGGAAAGCCGTAAGTATGTAATAAGGCTTGCCGTTATATTCTTCTAATCGTAATACAACCCGAATTTTCTGTGAACTGATTACCGGGCCAGTGGCTGATTCAATACCGAAACCAATCTTTTTACCTACAAAATAATCAATTTCTAGTTTATTGCCTCTTGGTGCATTACTGGCCCAGTGCTTAATAAGGGATTTATTGACATACATCGCTCTGGTAATGGCATTCTATGCTGTGCGCAGATCCGTAAATGTGCTTGTTGCGGCCATAGCTGGACGATTAGCCATACGCATTCTTAGTCTGGCCTCAGACAGGCCCACATGCTGTGACAGGGTATGGCCGCCAGGTTTAGGGCCGGAAACAGATTCATGCTCAATTAGCCGGATTCGACCCGCCCGAACCGATGCGACCCTCACAGCTCCCAAGCCTAACGAGAGCGCAATAGGAATAGCGATATCTACAGTAAGGCCTATTTTCCAGGCTGTGTCGTCGTCGGCTCCGAGTTTCTTAGCCAATTCTGTCGCGGCCCGGTAAGTTGCTGTCCGGGTATTGGTTCCGGAAAGAATGCGGTTTGCTGCCGTGTTGATATTATCCATACTGTGAGCTCCCACAACCACGCAGCCCACCTTGGTAAATCCTGTTGGTTCAGGGACCAGACAGAGCGCAGTAGCTCCGGCCAGTTCGAGACTCCCCATAAGTAAATCCAGGCCGCCCAAGAGCCTGTTACTCATAGTTTCAGATTCAGTGACTGTTCTATCGGACAGCACAGCGGCCAACTGAACGGGCGACATTACGACCTTTAAACCGTCATCCATAACTTGCATCCTGTTTAACAATCACACATAAATGAGAGCTGACATTGAAATAAATGACTGTCTGCAAGCATTTTTATAGTGGCACAGTAAATTTTTCCACTGCAATACCCTGAAAACCTACCTATACGCCTGACTAAACCATCTCACTTACTGAAAAACAATGCTTTTCTCCTCATTAACCGACTTGCATCACCATAAAATCTACCAAAGCTATCGTGTCGAACTGTATTTTATTTATGTAAAACAATAAATTATCTATTTATCATTTAATTGTGTAGGGCAGTTAGGGAGAGAATTACTGCTTCGCCCACACTAACTGACTGACCCGGAAACCCAAACCGCGAGCGGTATTAAGGTAATCCTGCTTCACAGAGTCCGGAATAGCAGGCGTGCGGGACAGAAGCCACAGATAGTCGCGGTTCGGGCCACTGACCAGCGCATATTGGTAATCTTCATCCAGCCTGATCACATTATATCCGCCGTAAAACGGCCCAAAGAATGAAACTTTTAGTGCCGCGGTAGTCGGCTTGCCGGTGAAATACGCCTTTCCTTCACTCGCGCTCCAGCGGTTCTTCACCGGATCGTACCCACGGTTAAGCACGCTAATGCCGCCATCCCGGCGTTTACCATAGGTGGCAGTGACCTGCTCGAGGCCACGTTCGAAGCGGTTTTCAAGACGGGCCACTTCATACCATTTTCCCAGATAGCGGTTTGCATCAAAGCCTGTGACAGGCTGAACGCCTTTTGGGGGCTTGGGAGATTTACAGGCAACCAGGGTCAGCGCAACCGCAACACTGGTTACAACAGGCAATAACTTCATGAGAACGCCTTTCATCTGCGCAGAGAACCTAGAGTGTAGATCAAACTTTCTACACGTCATCCAGCCCGGCAAATTTCATAGTATATTGAGTGTATTGTTGGTAATCAGGTGTTCTTAATGACTTACTCCATCGGCGAATTCGCCCGTCTTTGCGGGATAAACGCGACCACGTTGCGCGCCTGGCAAAACCGTTACGGCCTGCTTAAACCGATGCGTACCGATGGCGGACATCGCCTGTACAGTGATGCGGATATTCAACAGGCGCTCAGAATTCTCGACTGGGTGAGAAAAGGCGTCCCCATCAGCCAGGTGAAAACGCTGCTGGCACGCCCAGAACCACGCAGGACAAACAACTGGTGTGCTCTGCAGGAGAGTATGTACCAGCGGCTGAACGAGGGGAAAATCGAATCCCTGCGTCAGCTTCTCTATGATTCTGGTCGCGAATATCCCCGTCCGGAACTGGTCACCGAAGTATTGCGGCCGTTGCGCAGTAAACTGTCGGCCAACATCGCGGCCATGCTGACCCTGCGCGAAATCCTTGACGGCATCATCATCGCCTACACCTCGTTTTGCCTTGAAGGCGATAAACGTGCGCCCGGCGATAACTACCTGATTACCGGCTGGCATCTGACCGATCCCTGCGAAATCTGGCTCGAAGCGCTCAGGCGCACCGGGCAGGGGCATCGCATTGACGTGCTTCCGGTGCCACCTGCCGCCCTGGCGCCGGAAATTTTTCCTGAACGAAAATGGCTGCTGGTCACGACCGGCAAGCTCACTGCAGTACGCAAAAAGCAGATTGAACGCTGGCAGCAGCAGGGCGTTGCTATTGAGGTTATTCCGCTGTAATTCCGTTTTACCCCTTCACACCCAGCCACGAATCAATCCACAGAAAAAACTGCGGATTGATCAATGCTTACCAAAAAACAGTTATATAGCGCACTATTTAAAGTTTATAACCTTTTAAAATTTAATATAAATAAAAATTAATCCACCCTAAACTTGTACAAATATATTTGTTTGTATAAGTTTTAACTATGCAATTACGCCACGCGCTTTATAACCAGGATGAGAATCATGTGCACAACGCCATCGGTCATTGAGAAGTTTGTTCAGTACTACGCCGGGTTGGACACGCAGTCGCCCTCGGCGCTTGACTGCCTCTATGACACGGACGCCATACTGATTGATCCGTTTGGTGCATATCACGGCCTGGCGGCCATCCAGCGCTATTTCACGCATCTGCTTGCCAGCGTAGCGTACTGCCGCTTTTCCATCGATCCCCCATTTTGCGATGGTTCACGTTTTGCCATGACCTGGACCATGCACTGGTCACACCCGAAGATTGCCGGAGGAGAGGCGCTGAGCCTGCCGGGCTGCTCAGTTGCGGAAATCCGGGATGACCTGATTATTCGTCAGCGGGATTACTACGATGCCGGAGAGATGCTCTACGAGCATCTTCCCCTGCTGGGCTGGGCGGTACGTAGCGTGAAAAAAAGGGTCAGTGCATGACAACGGTCCTGATCACGGGTGCAAGTTCCGGCATTGGCGCCGGGCTTGCAAAGTCCTGGGCCGATGAGGGTTGCCACGTCATTGCCTGCGGACGGGATCCGGCACGGCTAGCATCACTACGGCAGTCCAGCCCGAACATCACGGTCCGTCAGTTCGATATGACCGACAGGGTTGCCTGTTGTCAGGCGCTGAAAGAGTGCCACGCCGATCTGATTATTCTCTGCGCGGGAACCTGCGAATATCTGGAGAACGGCAAGGTGGATGCAGCCTTAGTCGAGCGGGTAATGACCACCAATTTTCTTGGCCCGGTGAACTGCCTGGCCGCACTTCAACCCCAACTGGTTGCCGGTAACCGCGTAGTGCTGGTTAGCTCAATGGCACACTGGCTGCCTTTCCCACGCGCAGAGGCGTATGGCGCCTCGAAAGCCGCATTGACTTGGTTTGCTAACAGCCTGCGCCTGGATTGGGAGCCGAAAGGGATTGCTCTCACGGTGGTTTTTCCCGGGTTTGTCGATACGCCTTTGACCCGTAAAAATGATTTTGCCATGCCCGGCCAGGTCACTGTGGAACAGGCGGTTAAGGCGATCCGTCGTGGTCTGGCGAAGGGCAAAAATCATATTGCTTTCCCGGTCGGGTTCAGCCTAATGATGAACCTGCTTGCCGGGCTGCCGGCGTTGCTTCAACGGGCATTGCTGCGCCGGATGGTACGCCGATGAACATCGCCATTATTGGCAGTGGTATTGCCGGGCTAACCTGTGCCTGGCGGCTTGCCGGACATCATCAGGTTACGCTGTTTGAAGCAGAACCCCGGGTTGGCGGTCATACCGCCACGGTGGATATCGCCACGCCGCAGGGAACCTATGCCATCGACACGGGATTTATTGTCTATAACGACCGAACCTATCCGCGCTTTATGGGGCTACTGAGTGAGTTGGGCATCAGCGGACAAAAGACGGAGATGAGTTTTTCGGTACACAACCCGCAAAGCGGGCTGGAGTACAACGGACACACGCTTACCTCGCTGTTCGCGCAGCGCCGAAATCTGGTGAACCCGGCATTCTGGCAATTGCTGAAAGAGATTGTTCGCTTTAACCGTCGTGCAAAAGTGGCGCTGGCGGAGGATATTGATCCGCGAGCCACGCTGCAGACTTTCCTCGAAAAGCACCGCTTCAGCGCGTTTTTCGCGCGCCACTATATTCTGCCGATGGGGGCCGCTATCTGGTCTTCCTCGCTGCAAGAGATGCGCCGTTTTCCACTGCCGTTATTCCTGCGTTTCTTTGAGCATCATGGGCTGCTTGATATTACGCATCGCCCGCAGTGGTACGTTGTTCCCGGCGGTTCGCGGGAGTACATCCGTGCGATCCTGGCTCAACTGGGCGATCGCATAAGCCTGCATCTTAACGCCCCGGTGCAGCAGGTGACCCGTGATGATACAGGCGTAAATATTCAGCTTGAAAACGCCAGTCACGCGTTCGATCAGGTGATTTTTGCCTGTCACTCTTCTCAGGCGCTGGCGATGCTTGATAACCCCACCCAGGCTGAACGCGACGTGCTGGGCGATATTGGCTGGCAGCGCAACGAGGTGGTGCTACACA
Organism: Paramixta manurensis; assembly: GCF_013285385.1. Classification (NCBI taxonomy): domain Bacteria; kingdom Pseudomonadati; phylum Pseudomonadota; class Gammaproteobacteria; order Enterobacterales; family Erwiniaceae; genus Paramixta; species Paramixta manurensis. The sequence continues at coordinate 1,364,158 of NZ_CP054212.1, forward strand.
GCGATCGGCGCTGGCTGCCGGTTCGCGAACGGGCCTGGGCAAGCTGGAACTATCGCCTGAGCGATCGGGATCAAATCCGTGCCTGCGTCACCTATAACATGAATATTTTGCAGGGGCTGCCTGCCGATGCTCCGTTGTTCTGCGTGACCCTGAACCCTGAAACCCCGATTGACGACCGTTACATTTGGCAGCGTTTTGTCTATGAACATCCGCTCTTTAATCCCACAAGCTGGCACGCTCAGGCGCGTCGGGGTGAGATTAATGGTCACCGAAGAAGCTGGTTCTGCGGCGCTTACTGGTACAACGGATTTCATGAGGATGGGGTACGTAGTGCCTTGGATGTGGTGAAAGGGATTGCCGCCGGGGAGGGGAGATAAGATGAACAGTTGCCTGTACCAGGGCGTGCTACGTCATCGCCGGCTTCAGCCGAAAACGCATCATTTTTGCTATCGCGTGTTTATGGCCTGGCTCGATTTGGATGAACTGGATGCGCTTTCATCGGTCGGTATCCGCCGGAACCGTTTCGCCGCCGCCGCCTTTCATGATGCGGATTATCCGCTTGGCATGCCGCTTAAAGGGAAGGTGCTTGACCGGCTGGAAAGCCTAACAGGTGAGCGCCCGGAGGGGCGCGTCATGCTTCTGACCCAGCTCCGCTACTTCGGGTTCCACTTTAATCCGGTGAATTTTTATTACTGCTATAACTCAGCAGGCAGCCTGCGCTGGGTGCTTGCCGAGGTAAGGAACACGCCGTGGAATGAACGGCACTATTATGCCGTTGATGGTCAGGCAGTGCGTCCACTGGAAAAAGCCTTTCACGTTTCTCCCTTTAACCCGATGGACATGGTTTATCACTGGCGTTTCAACAGCCCGGGCAAAACGCTGCATATGCATATCGAAAATCATCAGGCGTCGAAAGTCTTTGATGCCACGTTGATGCTGCGGCGTGAGCCACTGACGCGCAAAAATCTGTCGTCACTGCTGATGCGCCTCCCGCTGATGACGCTGAAAACCCTGTTAGCCATTTACTGGCAGGCGTTACGCCTATGGCTCAAACGTGTACCCATTTACAACCATCCCGCAAGCAGGAGTTAATGCCCATGACCGATCCCGCCTTTGCGCTTCAACCCGATATTCCGTGCAGCGACCGTATTGCGCGTAGGCTGCTTTTTCGCCTGCTAAGCGGTATCCGGGGGGGATCACTGACCCTTCGTGAGGGAGGGCAGGCCTTTCATTTTGGCGATGCTTCTTCTGCGCTGAGCGCGGACGTGCAGATCCGTTCGACCAGCGTGTACTGGCGGGTGCTGACCGGAGGAAGTCTTGCTGCCGCTGAAGCCTGGATGGATGCCGAGTGGGAAACGCAGCAGCTCACCTCACTACTGCAACTGCTGGCGCTGAACAGCAACCTGCTAGGGCGGCTGGAAAGCGGGTTCCGGCTGCTGGGTAGGCCCATTGAACGTCTGCGCCACTGGACGCGGCGTAATCACCGGCGGCAGGCGCGGGAGAACATCGCCGCACACTATGACCTGGGGAATGAATTTTACGCGCACTTCCTCGATAAAGAACTGCTCTACTCCAGCGCGCTATTCACCGCGGATGAGCAAGATCTCACCCGCGCGCAGCAGGCAAAAATGGCACGGCTGTGTGAACAGTTGGCGCTAACGGCTAACGACCATCTGCTGGAAATCGGCACCGGCTGGGGCGCGATGGCGGAATATGCTGCACGTTACTTCGGCTGTCGTGTCACCACCACTACGCTCTCACAGGAGCAGTTCAGTTGGGCGAAAGCCCGCATTGCGCGCGCCGGGTTGCAGGACCGGGTTGAGGTGCTCCTGTGCGACTATCGCGATCTGACCGGCGAATATGACAAGCTGGTCTCGGTCGAGATGATCGAAGCCGTGGGGCAACGCTACCTGCCCGCGTTCTTCCGTACCTGCCAGGCGCGTCTGCGCCCTGGAGGAAAAATGGCGATTCAGGCGATTACCATTCAGGACCAGCGCTACCACAACTACAGTAAAAACGTTGATTTTATCCAGCGCTACATCTTTCCCGGCGGCTTTTTACCCAGCATTACAGCGATGAGTGAGCTAATGACCCGCCACACGGATTTTGTCGTGCGCAATCTGTTCGATATGGGGCCAGACTATGCCCGCACACTGGCGCACTGGCGGCAACGTTTTCTTAACGCCTGGCAAGAGATCGAAAAACTGGGCTTTGATGACCGTTTCCGCCGCATGTGGCTCTACTACTTCGGCTACTGTGAGGCCGGTTTTAACGCGCGGACGATCAGCGTAGTGCAGTTAACCGCAGAGCGCGTATGAAGAGGCTATCTGGCGGGCTTAATCCGCGCACGCAATATCCAGAACTGCGACAGCAGTTGATCGGAGGTCAAAAATGAAACGCATCCTGACAATAAGCCTGCTCATGCTGATGCTGCTGGTCGGCTGTAGTACCGAGATTAGTGATTACCACACTCAGCAGCCTGCGCTCGACATTTTCCACTATTTTCAGGGAAAAACGGAGGCGTGGGGGATGGTGCAGGATCGCAGTGGTAAACAGCTTCGTCGCTTCCACGTTGATGTCGATGGTGATGTGAAGGGGGACACGCTGACCCTCAATGAGCGCTTTGTCTATGACGATGGTGAGCGGCAGCAGCGGGTGTGGCATATCCGGCGCACCGATACCGGGCGCTATACAGGCACCGCAGGTGATATTGACGGTGTCGCCACAGGTCAGGCGGCGGGTAACGCTTTCAACTGGCGCTACAGCATGAACGTGACAGCCAAGGGTAGCACTTGGCTGCTGCACTTTGATGACTGGATGTATCTGCAGGACCAGACGCACCTTTTCAATAAAACCGCGATGAAAAAATTTGGTGTCACTGTCGGCACGGTGACGCTTTTCTTCAGCCGATGAGGTGCCGTTAACTTTGTGCCCAAACCCTTGGGCCATTCACCTGCTGATTACCGGCTGTAGCGTTCTGGGCCGCATCCATTGCCTGATGCGCGCCATCCTTCACCCCCTCTTTCACGCCGTCCTTCACTCCCTGTTTTAGGCCTTCTTTTGCCGCTGCCGTAATCGCAGCGCGACCGGCATTCGCCGCCAGACCTATTTCTCCGGCGCCAGGGATCAGCACCGTCAAAAAGCTCAAGGCATCAAGCAACTTAAAGATACCGCCGCCTTTCTCTTTCTTCTCATCAGGCTGGGTTTCCTGGCCAACATTCATATCCTCAACGGCGGAAGCAGAGATCGGATCATTGGCTGGCCCGGCGAGCCGAGGCGGCGGGGCGGTTTGATGGGAACCCTTACTGATAAAGGCATCCAGGTCACCTTTACCGATATTATGGTCATTGGCTTTATTAAAGAAATTGCCCCCGGCGCCATGTTTGCCGTTATCCAACATTGAGAAGAGCATCGAGTTAGGCTGGCTGAGTAGGTTAGCGGCGTCGCGCACTTCCGGGCTATTATTTTTATCGTTGGCGATCTGGGTTAATTTCTTCGGATTGATACCACCGCCTTTGAAAAAGATATCCTCATTATTTTTTAGGGTATCAATCGCTTTGCTCTCTTGCGGCGAGAGCTTCACATTATACGAGGCGAGGTCACACATCCGATCGCGGGAAACGCTGGCGTTGGGATCATCTTTGCCGGTAAATTTTTTCCATTGAGCGGGATGATCGGTAAAAAACTTAGCCGCGGCGGCAACTTGCGGCGGGCACTTGCCCATATCTTGTGAACCATTGGCTACCTTGCGCAGCGTGTCCAGATTAATATTTTTCGGCAGGCTTTCTGAATAGAGATACAGTTCGCGCATCGCATCGTTGGCTGACATGTCGCGCGGCGGGCTGCCAGGTTTGGCATCCGACGGAACATAATCGTGGGTGTAGGTTTCCGCTTTGGCGTCGGCATACTGCTTAATGGCTGGGTTATCCTGCCATTTACGAATGTCTTTCGAACTGATTTTCCCGTCGCTTTTCCCATTCTTTGCCGGATCAATGGCATCAAACATGGCTGAATTTTTCAGCAGGGTATCCAGCGCTTTTTTAGCATCGGTTGGCGTTTTAGGGTCATCGCGTATTTTTTCCAGCCCCGCACGGTCATGAGGCTTGTTGAGAAGGTCTTCATGCCGCCCCAGGGTAGTGACCACCTCTTCAAAGGACATTTGGTCATTCTGGCCTGAACCCGTTAGCGGCAAAGGCTGAGCGCTGTCTGAAGTGGCGGTATTCGCCGGGGAAGCGGGCTGATTACCCGAAACGAATGACATCATTTGCCTGAAGAGAGAACCAAGAGATAGTGCGTCGGATGGTGCGTTTTTCTGCGGTATCACGGCGTTCTTGTTGGGAAATAAGGTTTCACTACTTGCATTAGACGGTGTGGATGACATAAAGGAGAGGGGAGTGGATTTCGCGCCTTTCATCTCGGGCTGCTGTGTTATCGGCGCGCCTTTCGCGGGCAGATCGGCGCTACGAGGCCCGGTGAAGTTGGACGGTGAGAAACCAGATAGACGCATGCATTTTCCCCTCAGATAAGAGAACGTTTGATGGTTAGGTGGTTTTTCAGCGCCGCGAGTTCCGGATTTTCTTCGATAACGGTATCCGCGCATATCCGCGAGTGAGTAACCCCTGCTAAGATTACCTGCATGCTGGCGGAGAGCGCCGATAAAACGCGAATCATGACGCCCCGCTTTTTCATTTTAGCCACCGGTAACTGCCTGATGATTAACTGGATATGCAACCATAAGCTGGGCGTTTTATTAACTTTTGTTATCGTCCTTGAAATAGTGATGTTTGCGTTGACTCATCAATGGATGCCGTGGAATTGGTAATTTGACCGTGCGAAGTCGAATGAAGAAGATGCCGCCAACAACCGTAACCAATCTATGGCGGCGTAGTCTGCGTTAAGGCTGGCCGATCTGGTTAAGCTGCTCGCGCGCGGCTTCGGGCAACGTCAATCGTGCGCTGGCGAGGTTTTCATGGAGATGCTGCGGCGATGAGGTGCCGGGGATCAACAGAATGTTCGGTGAACGTTGTAACAGCCACGCCAGTGCAACCTGCATCGGCGTCGCGTAGAGCGATTGCGCCACCTCACTTAACGCCTCGGATTGCAGCGGTGAGAAACCGCCAAGTGGGAAAAATGGCACCCAGGCGATATTCTGTGCGGCGAGCCGATCAACCAACGCATCATCTTCACGGTGCGCCAGATTATAGAGATTTTGCACACAGACAATCGGCGTCACTTTTTGCGCGTCATCAATCTGTTTCGCCGTCACATTACTCAAGCCAATATGGCGAATCAGCCCACGTTCTTTTAACTTAACCAACGCGGCCAGTTGTTCATCCAACGCACCTTCTTGCGGGTGATGTGTGTTGAACATGCTGCGTAAGTTCACCACCTCCAACACATCCAATCCTAAATGGCGTAGGTTGTCCTCCACCGCGCGCGTCAACTCTTCGGCGCTAAAGGCAGGAAGCCAGTTCCCTTTTTCATCACGTCGTGCGCCGATTTTGGTGACGATACACAGATCGTCAGGATAGGGATGCAGCGCCTTTTTGATGAGTTGGTTAGTAATATGCGGACCATAAAAATCGCTGGTATCAATATGGCGAACGCCAGCTTCAATCGCCTCCCGTAATACCTGGAGCGCGCGCGCTTCATTGGCGGGCGGCCCGAAGACGCCAGCACCGGCAAGTTGCATCGCGCCATAACCGAGACGGCCGACCTGGCGATCGCCTAACTGATAAGTCAGGGGAAAGTGAGACATGGGGTACCTCCTGAGTGAGTGACTTGTCGATTGTATCGTCTCCGGCGCTGTGCAACTATCGGGCAAAATAACGACAGACTGTACGGAGTGGCGGACAATGAAAGTGGACATCGCTTTGTTGCATGCGGTGGTTGCGGTGGCGCAAGCGGGTGGGTTTCGTGAAGCGGCGCGGGTAACCCTGGTGGCCATCGTTTCCCGGCCCCCGGCTCTATTATCCCGACCGGCGTTTGATCCCGGCACCGCTTCGCGCCTTTATTGATTTTGTCCGGGAAACGGCGGTGTAAATCAGTATTTCGATTGTTATTTGTGAAAACGGCTTGCGGTAACTTACTGACAGGCATAGAATAATGCCCGCATTGGGTCGTTAGCTCAGTTGGTAGAGCAGTTGACTCTTAATCAATTGGTCGCAGGTTCGAACCCTGCACGACCCACCAAGCGGGTATCGTATAATGGTATTACCCCAGCTTCCCAAGCTGGTGACACGGGTTCGATTCCCGTTACCCGCTCCAAACAACCCTATCTCAAGTTCTTTTCACCTATCCAGATACTAATCATCCGATGAAACAGAAAACATTTTTATTTCATCAATTCTTCTTTTGTTCATGTTTAACTCACAGCTTGTTTGTACTTCCCCCAGATGATTCGAATTTTGATATTGAGTCAATGCAATACTACAATATTTATCTCGATAGCTAATCCATTGTCTTTGGTTTTCTTTGAAGTTTTTTAACATTTCATCTTTTTGTTCTTTGTTACCCATCCACCAGTTTTCAGGATTAAAATTGCTAATCTCGTTTAGTTTTTTTTGATATGTGCTGTTAAGTGCATTTTCTGAAGTGGTAATTGCCTTATCAAGGCAGTCAATATTTTGATCTTTAAATTTTTTAATGCACTCATCAACTTCGAATGAATTTTCAACAGGTTGTAATGATGCAACTGCAAAGTTGGAAACAAAAAATAATGGTAAAAAATAACGTATCATCTTAAATTCCTTACTCTTGCCCGTAATCTTTCCGGATAGTTTCTTTGTCGTGGATCATTCTCAATGCTTTTTATTATATCGTTCCTGCTTCCGCCAGATGCAATAAGGTTTATTAGTGGGTCGAGACCCGGAATCCCTTGGTACACTATATCAACGAAGGTTTCACGGATCTTACTATCAATATGCTCCCATTTAAGAGCGTTTGCGGTGCGGGTCGAACGGCGAGAGTATACTCCACGGGCATACTCGCGTTTTTCCCTGTATGAAACTTCAAACAATCTGATTTGTTGCAGGTGGGTTATTTCTCCAGCTAAGGAGCCGTAAGCGCTTATAAAATTTTTGGCATGACGGCCAAAGAGTCCAGCGGCCTTTGAACAAATTACTGCCTTATATTCTTCAATGCCAGATTGTCTTATATGCGTCATTATCTCGCCTGTACTACGCTCTTTCATATCATAGCCTCGCCCAATAGTGACGCCAGAATATTTATCCGGACAATGCAGCACACGTGAAAAATTCCGCATATTTTCTGGCTGTTTGAACGGTTCTACAGCCGTGAGATAATCGACGCCTTCGGCATCAAACGTGATTTGCCCCTCACGAACATGTAGCGGGCCGGTATCGCGGGGCCGCCAGTGTGGCGCGGTAGCTTTGCTGAACATCGTGAAAAACCAGACTTCCTGAGGATGGACCACGCCGGAGGGCGACATATTCAGTAAACGCTGATACCAGATAATCGCCGCTTTGGTTTCTGGGTCACAGGGCCGGTGGCGCGAAGGTTGTTGCCATGTATGTGGTTGTAACCGGCATTAATCATCATTTTCTGGAGCGTTTTCACTTCTTCCGGAGTGTTAGCACCAAAGACGCCAATCGAGCCTGTGGGACGAAATACGCGGGGTGAGTGGTAAGGCATGGTTGTGTTACTCCTTTCATATTGCCACGCCAGTAAGCGCGGCAGGGTCCGTTACCTTTCGCGATTCTCTTTTATATTCCAGCCCGCTGACACTTCCGGGCCTTTACCGTCGCTGGCGGTCTGCTTCTGGTACTGCTGGCTTACTTTCTACGCTCGGAAGTTGTAGCGCATAGCCAGCGTTTCGCCACCCTGTGTGCGGTCAAAGCTTACGCCGATAATCAGCATATATTCAAGCGTTATCAGGCACCACCGCCTACAGCCATGTTACCCGGCTGTGACGCTCCTCAATCCATCGAAATAATGTCAGTCTAGCCTTTATGCGTTGTGTTTTGTGATTCGCCGCTGATACCGCTGACGCGTAGAAAGCTTTTTTAGCCTCTCACGCATTATGTACTAAGGTTTTAAGGAAACTGGCGTCTAAGGAGACGGAGATGAGTGATATTTTCGATGCGTTTAACAGTGAAGAGCACTACGGTACGCTATGCAAAATTCTCGGCGATGCGGTATTCAACCTCCACCGAGAAGGGGGCAAGATAACCCAGCAAGCGATCGCGGCCCGGCTTTCTCAAGAGCGTCGCGACAGGGACGATCGAGACGAAGATAAGTATTACGAAACCATCATCAGGGTGTTAACAGAAGGGTAGCCGCGCTGATAAATAAAACAGACGGCGGCGAATAAATGTGCCATGATGCAGGCTCTTATATCAAAAAATGAAGGTTATTATCTTAATATTAAAATTTAGATGCCCATCCTGTAGTGGTCATCAATATCGTCGCTCAATGACGAACGTCACGCCCAAAAATCCTCACGGCACTTTCTGTATCTTCTGTAAATCCACCATGGTCGTTAGTTACAAGGCAATGGACAACGCGATATAACACTTTTTATCGTCGCCTCCGTGTTTGCGCGCGGGGGGATTATGATACCGGTCGACAGAGTAATTCACCCACACCATTAGCGATACGGCAATTATTCCCGCCAGGGAATTAACGGGCTGTGATGCGCATTCGGTTAGACCATTCTGTTCTTTCGTTAGATTGTTTCCTTCTTTCTCAATTGCACTGTTTTTGCTCTAATCGCTGCGTCAGGCACTGTCACTGTGCAACACCCTAGCTACCAAGTTAATGTATTTTCAATAAGATGTCGCAGATCCTCGCTGCGCTTTTTTTGGCACGCTTCTTGTATATACATGTCTAAACGAAACATGTCAGGAGTCACAAATTAAATGAAAAAGACCTCCCTTACGCTGTGGTGCTTGATCGCCGGGATCGCTGCCACACGCGCTGATGCGAAAGAGTTTGCCGTGGGCAGTAAAAGCTTTACCGAACAATATATTTTGGCGGAGATCTACGCAGGCGCCCTGGAAAGCGCTGGCGTGCCGGTCGAGAAAAAAATCAATTTAGGCGGCACGCTGATCGCCCAGGCGGCACTGGTTAAAGGGGAAATTGATATGTATCCCGAATATACCGGTACCGCGCTGAGTGCGGTGGTGAAGGGGAAAATGAGTGCCGATGCTGATGCCGTTTACCAGCAAGTGAAAAGCGCTTATGCGCAACAATATCAACTTACCTGGCTTCAGCCAGCGCAGATCAATAACGGCTATGTCTTGCTGGTCAAAGCGGATGTGGCGCAGAAATATCACCTGAAAACCCTGTCGGATTTAGCCAAAGTCGCGCCGCAATTGACGTTGGGTGCCGGGCCGGAGTTCGCTGATCGGCAGGATGGACTGAAAGGGCTGGAGGGCGTCTATGGCATGAAGTTTAAAGCCTTCCGCCAGTTCGCCAAAGTTGGGCTACGTTATGACGCCTTACAGGGGAACCAAATTGATGTGGCGAACGGTTTTGCAACCGACTGGCAGATTGCCGACCGTAATTACGTCGCGCTGGCCGATGACAAACACCTGTTCCCGCCCTATTTTGTCGCGCCGGTCGTCCGCCAGGATGCGTTAAAAACCTGGCCAAAAGCACAAGAGGTTCTCAATCGTGTCAGCAGTATGCTGGATAACCAAACCATGCAGAAGATGAATGCGGCAGTTGAGCGCGATAAAGAGGAACCGGAGGATGTCGCAGAAGACTTTCTGAAGCAGAAAGGGTTTGTGAAATCCTGATGACAACGCCTTCCTTTACGCTGGGTGAGGCGCCGCTGCGCGTCTCACGGCTAGCCGAACTGGCGCGTACCGCACATACCTGCGTGACATTTAGCGCGCCAACGCGTCAGAAAATTGTCAGCGCCAACCATTTTCTGTTGGCGCAGCAGGCGGCAGGCGCGCAGGTCTATGGGATGACAACCGGGCTGGGTGCCGCGGTTGATACGCCGGTCAATCTACAAGCGCTGGCGCTTACTCCGCTGGAAATTCAACGACGCATCCCGCGTGGACGCGCGGTTGGCGTGGGGCCGCTCGCTACGCCAGCACAGGTGCGGGCAATGATGTTGGCACGGCTTGCCGGTATCGCGGTAGGGCATTCCGGTATGTCACTGGCTACCGCCGAGGCGCTGCTGGCGCTGTTTAACGCAGATGTCCATCCAGCGGTTCCGTTAATCGGCTCGCTGAGCGAAGCGGACCTGGCGCCCCTGGCGCATATTGCGTTGGTGGTCATCGGCGAAGGCGTCGCGGAATATAACGGCGAATCACACCCGGCAGGAGAACTGCTGGCCTCGTTAGATCTCAGCGTGCCTGAGCTTAGCGGCAAAGATGGCTTGGCATTGGTTTCATCTAACGCCGCCAGTGTTGGCCTGGCGGCGTTGCTGCTGGACGACATGGCGCGTGTATTTAGCGCGCAAACTGCCGCCATTGCGCTGAGCTTTGAGGGGTTCGTCGCCAATCTGGCGCCACTTTCCCCGTTAACCGCCCGGTTACGTCCGGCGCCGGGGCAGGGCGACGTGGCGGCATTACTAAGCGAATTACTGGCGGGCGGCACCTTAAGCACACCGGGTAAGGCGCGTCGTCTGCAAGACCCGCTGAGTTTTCGCAATATCGCCGTGGTGCTCGGCTGCGTACAACAGGCGCTGGCAGGCGCGTTTAACGCGACAGAACTGGAACTTAATAGCAGCGATGATAATCCGGCAGTGCTGGTTGAAGAGCAAATCATCCTCGGTAACGCCAATTTTGACGCCACCCACCTGACGCTGGCGCTGGAACAACTGGGGTTGGCGATCAGTCGGCTGGCGGCGGCCGGCGGAGAGCGGCTGATGAAGCTGATGTCGCCCGGCGTTAGCGAGTTGCCGCGTTTTCTGGTCTCCGGCAGCGCACAATCCGGCTTTGGGCCGCTGCAAAAAACCATTGCCGCGCTGGTCGCCGATGTTCAACAGCAGGCGCAACCGCTGGCGGCAGTGACTCTGCCGGTAGCCGATCGTATTGAAGATTACGCCGCGCAGACCATGGCGGTCGTCCAAAAACTGCAACGTCTGCTAGAGAGTTGGCGCTTACTGGTTGCGATTGAATTGCTGGTTGCCGCGCAAGCGATCGATTTACGTACCGGTCTGACGCTTGGGGTTGGCACACAGGCGATTTATCAGAAGGTCAGGCAACAGGTGGCGCGGCTGGATGAAGATCGGAGTAGCGCGGCGGATATTCGCCACTTGGCGGCGTTAATTGAGCAAGAAGAGTGGGTTCCTCAAAGCCGACTCTTGCTGGAGAAGGCGTAATGCGTTGGGCGACAAGACATTGGGACGATATTCTACGCGCACTACTCGAACACCTAATGCTGGTTGGGGTTTCGCTAAGCTGCGCTTTTGTCATTGCCATGGTATTGAGCATCTGGAGCGCGCGGCGACCTAAGGTTTACGCGCTGGTGCTGTTAGTGACCGGCATGCTGTTCTCAATCCCCAGCCTGGCGCTGTTTGCCTTGATGATCCCCTGGCTGGGAATTGGCGTGTTGCCCGCTATCGTTGGATTAACCGCTTATGCGCTGATGGTGCTGGTACGCAATATCGCGACCGGCTTTCATGCGGTTCCGCCGGAAATTATTGAAGCGGCGCATGGCATGGGGTTTGGCTACTGGCGCCAGTTATGGGAAATTGAGCTGCCTCTGGCGCGCCCCTTTATCATTGCCGGTTTACGTATCGCCAGTACCACGCTTATTGGCATCGCGACGGTGGCGGCGTATATCAACGCCGGCGGGCTTGGCAGCATCATTTTTGCCGGTCTCGATCAGCGTTATCCGGAAAAGATTTTAATTGGCGGCGGCTTAACCGCCTTGTTGGCGATTAGCGTTGACCTGCTTTTTCTTTGGCTGCAACGGCGGATTGCGCGTAAAACCGCGCGGGAGGCGCAAGCATGATTGCCGAAGCCATCAGTTGGATATGGCATAACCCCGATCAGTTTTTACCAGCGTTGTGGCAGCATTTGGTGATGTTTTTCTGCTCGATAGCGCTGGCGTTGGTGATTGCGCTCCCGACAGGCATTGCGGTTGCCCGTTCGCCGCGCCTCTCTTTCATTGCCAATAACATTGCCAATACCTTACGCACCATTCCCAGCCTCGCCATCCTGGCGGCGGCATTGCCGCTGTTAGGCATCGGGCTGCTGCCATCGATCGTGGCGTTGGTGGTACTGGCGCTACCGCCGATTTTGCTCAACACCTGCACCAGTATCCAACAGGTCGACCGCGATATTCTCTCGGCGGCGAAAGGAATGGGCATGACGCGCGGAGAAATCATGCGCATTGTTATTTTGCCGCTTTCGGCGCCGGGGATTTTGGCTGGCGTACGTACCGCATCGGTACAGGTGATTGGCGGTGCCGCGCTGGCTTCCTTTATTGGCGGCGGTGGCTTGGGCGATTTTGTCACGACCGGTATCGCCAATATGGATATGTCGCGCTTACTGGTTGGCGCTATCCCGGTCATTTTACTGGCTATTGGCGCTGAACTGCTGTTTATCGCCATTGCCCGGCTGTTTTTCCGCCATGTACCTGAGAGTTGATTGCCATGATTAAACTGGACGCGGTAAGCAAGCGTTACCCCGGCTCAAACCTGCCTGCATTGGATAACCTGACGCTGACCATCCCGGAAGGGATCACGGTGGCGCTAATTGGCCCCTCCGGCTGCGGCAAAACCACCACCATGCGGTTGATTAATCGGCTGGAAGAGCCAACATCCGGCGCGGTATGGCTGGCGGGCGACAATATCGCCAAACTCGATCCGGTCACTCTGCGCCGCCATATTGGCTATGTCATTCAGCAAGTCGGCCTGTTTCCGCACCTTAGCGTGGCGGAAAATATTGCGACCGTGCCACGGTTATTAGGATGGTCATCAGCGCGTATCGCCCAGCGAGTGGGGGAGTTGTTAGAGCTGGTCGGGCTGGATGCCGATAAAGATGGGCAGCGCTATCCCGCCTCGCTGTCTGGCGGTCAACGCCAGCGCGTCGGAGTGGCGCGAGCGTTAGCCGCCGATCCGCCGGTGTTGTTGATGGATGAGCCATTTGGCGCTATCGATCCGTTAGTACGTGGACGCTTGCAACAAGAGATACGCCAGATCCTGATGCGGGTGAAAAAAACGGTGGTGATCGTGACGCATGATATGGATGAAGCGATCAAGATGGGCGATCGGGTGGCGATCATGCGTGAAGGCCGCCTGTGCCAGTACGACACACCAGCAACCGTATTATCCGCACCGGCCAGCGAGTTTGTCGCCGCATTTATCGGTAACGATAGCGCGTTAAAACTGTTGGCGCTGACTCCGGCGCGCCAATGGATGCAACCGGCTACGCAGGCCGAGAGCAACACCCGCCTGCGCGATGACGCCACGCTAAAAGATGCGCTGGTCTCAATGCTGGATAGCGATGCGCAGATCGTGACCTTTCATGACGCGCAGGGCGTGATAAGCGGCGAACTGAGTCGCGAACAACTTTTTTCTTTCCATCAGCGTTTACAGGACGGCGCGCACGCGCTGTCGTAACGGAGACAAGTATGAACGACCCAATCATGATTACCTGGCTTAACGGGCCGGATGTAAAGGCGCTTGAGTTAACCAATGACGAAATTCTGGGCGCAGTGGAAATGGGGCTACAGGCGCAAGGGCTGGGTAAGACGGTGATTGAACCACGCGTGCATTTAATTCCTGACCCGGCGTTTAACGGCCATTTTAATGTGTTGCGCGGCTACATCGAATCGATCAATCTGGCGGGCGTCAAAGTGGTGGGGGATTTCGTCGATAACTACAAACAAAATCTCCCTTCGGAAATGGCGCTGCTAAACCTGTTTGATCCGCGCACCGGCAAGCCAGTGGCGGTGCTGGATGCGGCGGGTATTACCGATATGCGCACCGGCGCGGTGACCGCGTTGGGCGCGAAATATTTAGCGAAAAAAGAGAGTAAAGTGCTGGGGCATATCGGCGCGCGCGGTACCGCTTACTGGAATGTTCGCCTGCTTGACCATTTGTTTGATTTTGATGAAATTCGCATTCACTCGCGTCGCCCGGAAAGCCGCCAGGCGTTTGCCGACAAGCTGGAACAAGCGCTGGGTAAATCGGTCATCATTACTGATGATTGGGAAAGCTGCGTGCGCGGGGCGGATATTGTGGTTGAGGCATCACGCCTGAATCAGCCGGAACCGCTGCTGAAAACCGAGTGGATCAAGCCCGGCGCGCTGGTGGTACCGTATGGCACCATGAGCGCGGTTGAACTGTCGCTCACCGACATTATGGACAAAATGGTGGTGGATGATTGGGGGCAGTGTAAAGGCGGCATGTTTGGTTCGTTACGCGCGCACGTTGAGGCGGGTAAACTGAGCAAGCAAACGCTACACGCCGAGTTAGGCCAGATTGTTGCCGGGGCGAAAGCCGGACGTGAAAATGATCGCGAAACGATCCTGTTCTGGCATCGTGGGTTGTCACTCAGCGATATTGCCTTAGGGCATGCGATGTTGGAAAAGGCGAAAACGCGCGGGTTAGGGCAGCAACTGCGCTATGCCTGACGGATAACATCAGGTAATCTTCCTCCACGGATGGGGAATGGATACGACGCGCGTGGATAAAAAAATCATCGAAACACTGAAAACGTATTGCGACGATGCAAATCGTGGCGCGGGGCCGCTTTATCAGCGGTTGGAGAAAGGTTTCCGTGAAATGATGGCGCGCGGCGAGTTGAAAGCGGGCTACGCGATCCCCAGCGAGCGCGAGCTGTCGGAACAGTTGGATTTATCGCGGGTCACGGTGCGTCGGGCATTGAGCGAACTGGCGCGCGCGCAGGTTATCGTCCAGCGGCGCGGCGCACGTAGCACGGTCGCCGGGCGGGTCGAAAAGCCGCTGTCGTCATTAACCAGTTTCAGTGAAGATATGCTCTCGCGCGGCTATCAGCCTGGCGCGCGCTGGCTGGAGAAAGAACTCAGCCCGGCCTCGCCTTCCGAAATTATCGCCCTGAATTTATCGCCGGGGGCATTGGTCTGGCGTCTCAAACGCCTGCGGACCGTGGACGATCGCCCAATGGCGGTGGAGGTCGCGGTGGTGCCGCAGCAGTTTATTCCGGAGCTCAACGAACTGGGTGACTCGCTGTATGCGGTGTTACAACAGCACGGCATGATGCCGGTGCGGGCCTTGCAACGTATTCGTGCCGAACCTTTAACCCGCGATCATAGTCAGTTGTTAGATCTTGCGCCGCATAGCCCGGCGCTGCACGTAGAGCGCCATTGCTATTTGGAGGATGGTCGCCCGATTGAATACACCCATACCTGGTATCGCGGTGACAGCTACGATTTTCTGGTGGAGTTACAGCGCGACGTGGCGCCAGGCGCTTAACGGGTCATCAACGCGTCTGGCGTTGTGCCCAGGCGGCTGCGCCAAGCAGGCCGGCATCGCCGCCGCCCAATGCCGCAGTGAGCGGCAGGTGGAAGAGCGCCGGGAAAGTCTCTAGCGCCAGGCGAATACGTTGCAACATGCCCTCGGCTAATCCTACGCTACCGCCAATCACCACCTCTTCTATATCCACCACCATTAATGTATCGGCAATCGCCTGCGCCACTGCGCGGGCGGCATTATTTAAAATGGCTTCGGCCTGTGGATCGGTGGCGGCGAGAATAAAAAGTTGACGGCTATCCAACGGACGCCCCAGTAATGCGCTGGCCTGCCGCGCCAGCGCGGTGCCGGAAGCCACATGTTCAAGACAGCCTTCCCGCCCGCAGCCGCAGTTGCCGGGCTGCGCATCCAGCGGGCGCACATTAACCGTGGCGTGGCCGATATGCCCGGCCAGGCCATGCGAACCGATACGCAATTCACCGTCGCAAATAAGGCCGCCGCCGACCCCGGTCGACAGCGTAATAAATAACAAACTGGAAAGGCGTGATTGACGCGGTAAAAACTCTCCCCACGCCGCGGCTTGTGCATCGTTCAGCATCACCACCGGGCAGTTAAACTGCTGTTGTAGTACCTGCCCGAGCGGGAATCCTTTCCAGAAAGGAATGGTATGCAGATTGACCGACCAGACTTGGCCCTCGCGCAGGAAACCGGTGGCGGCAACCGCCACTTTCTCTACTGGATAGGGGGCTTGCGTCACTTCACGCAGCGCGATAAGAAAACCCGCTTCATCGTGGCGCATCGCCACCTGCTTGCGTGCCACACAGTGTTGATTATCGATCCACGCAGCGGAAAGTTTGGTGCCGCCAATATCCAGAGCCAAAATCATGCGGATGCTCTCCCGCGCGCCGCCTCGGCTAACGCGCTACGATACCATTCGGTAATATGTTCAATCCGGGTGATCGCCGAGCCAACGGTCACGGCAAATGCCCCGGCCTGTAATGCCGCCACCGCCTGGCCTGGGTCACGAATGCGCCCCTCTGCCATCACCCGATAGCCGCGCGCGGCGAAGGCCGAGATTAACTCCAGGTCGGGACGTTCCATCGGTTGATCGGCGGTTTCCTCGGTATAACCCGACAGGGTTGAGCCAATAAAATCGCACCCCAATGCGGCGGCGGCGATCCCATCGGCCAGCGTCGCGCAGTCCGCCATAATCAACACACCCAATCGACGTGCCTGCTGATATAACGCCTCGATCGGCACTGGCCGGGTACGGTGTGTGGCGTCGAAGGCAATAATACTGGCGCCCGCGCCAGCCAGCGCCGAGACATCCTCCAGCCAGGGCGTGATGCGTACCGGGGAATCAGGAAGGTCGCGCTTCACAATACCGATAATCGGAATATGCAAGTTCTTTGCCACCTGACGCACATTTTCTACCCCTTCGATCCGCACCGCGCTGGCGCCCGCCATTTCAGCGCTTTTTGCCATCGCCACCACAATATCCACATGATCCATCGGTCCGTCAGTGACCGGTTGGCAAGATACAATGAGCTGATTTTTCAGTTGATTTATTTCTATCACCGTCCTGTCCTTCCTGTTGTAACCGTAACTACTTAACAGATAACCACGGCAATACCAGATTTGTAAACTGGTATTTTAAAATAAACCTTCTGCACAGTGATGGTGCTCTTGTTTTGCGTGTTGGCACGAAAAATGTGCTGGACAAGAGTAAAAAACAGGCAGTATAACAGTCTGAATTAACGGTTAAATTGGCGTTAATACGTTAAGTACTTTAATTTACTGCCGTTTTCTTTCTGGTATTAATCTGGATCTATTCTGGCATGGTAATTGAATGATTCGGACTTACCGCAAGAAACGTTATGCCACGTTTTTTCAAACCAGGTGCAGAGGAAGATGAAATGAATGATCGCGTTATCAGAGTCGGCGTAGTCGGCGCCGGTTTTATGGGAGCCATGCACGCTCGCGTCTGGCAGCAGATATACGGCGTGGAAGTGGTAGGCGTAGCCGATCCGGATAGCGCACGCTGTGACGCGCTGAAAGAGTGGATCCCCGGACTAGAGTGCTACAGTGATTTTAACCACATGCTGGAGCAAGCTGAGCTGGATATCGTCAGTATTTGTACCAAAGATGATTTTCACCTTGCGCCAGCGCTGGCGGCGGCAAAAGCCGGTACGCATATCTTTCTCGAAAAACCGATCGCCGCTTCGCTTGAAGATGGCGAGCAAATTATCCGCGCGGTGCGTGAGGCCGGGGTGAAATTGGGCATCGGTTTTCTGCTGCGTTTCGACCCACGCTATTCACGCGCCCAGGAAATTATTGCTTCCGGCGAGGCCGGAGAAATCAGCCATATCACCGCACGGCGTAATAGTCCGGCGATTGAAGGCCCGGCACGCTATGGCGGCAGTTTACCTTTGCCGCTCCATGTCACGGTTCATGACGTCGATATGGTGTTGTGGCTACTGAAACACACCACGCCGGTTAGCGTCTATGCGCAAACCACCAATAAACGCTTAGGACATCTCGGCACCGAAGATGCGGTGTTCGCCATTATGCGTTTTGCCGACGGAACGGTGGTCAATCTTGAAAGTTCATGGGCGCTACCGGCGGGTTCGCGCACCTTGCTGGATGCCAAAATGTCGATTCTGACCACCGAAGCGTTGTTTGAAATTGAGTGCGGCGAATCGGGTCTTTATCACGCCAGTGAAAGCATGAACCGTTATATCGATACTCAGCACTGGCCGCTTAGTCAGGGCGAGATTAAAGGGGATCTCCGCGAAGAGTTAATGGCGTTTGTCAGTGATGTTCGCAACGGTACTACCCGCGTCGCGACCGGTGAAGAAGCCAATGAAGCATTGCGTATTACGTTGGCGATTATGGAATCCGCCGGTAGCGGCGCGATTGTCCGGGTCTGAACGGCCTACTGAATTAATCAGGTGATGAGATGAAAATAAAAAACATCGGTATGGCGGGCGCGCTGGGGGCGTTATTGCTGGCGAACCAGACCTACGCGCAGGAAACCATTCGCGTCTTGCTGGAAGGGCACAGCACCAGCGATTCGATTAAGGCATTACTGCCGGAGTTTGAAAAACAAACCGGCATTCAGGTCGAAGCGGAAATTGTGCCGTACAGCGATCTGACCTCTAAGGCATTGTTGGCTTTCTCCTCCCATAGCGGTCGTTACGATGTGGTGATGGATGATTGGGTACATGCGGTTGGCTATGCCTCGGCGGGATACATTACGCCGGTGGATAAATGGATGAAGAGTGATACCGCCTTTTTCGATGCGGCGGATTTCGTTAAGAGTTATGCCGATACGCTGCACTACAAAGCGAGCACTTATGGTTTGCCGGTGTATGGCGAAAGCACCTTTCTGATGTATCGCAAAGATCTGTTTCAGCAATACGGTATTGCCGTTCCGAAAACCTTTGATGAGTTGACTGCGGCGGCTAAAACCATCAAACAGAAAAGTGGCGGCAAAATGGCCGGTATCACGCTGCGCGGCGCGCAGGGTATTCAAAACACCTTCGCCTGGGCCGCTTTCTTGTGGGGATACGGCGGTCAATGGATTGATAACGGAAAATCGGCGATTGCCTCGCCGCAGGCGGTAGAAGCGACCAAGGCTTTCGTTAATATCCTGAAAAATTACGGCCCGATTGGCGCGGCCAATTTTGGCTGGCAGGAAAACCGGCTGGTCTTTCAGCAAGGTAAGGCGGCAATGACCATTGACTCAACGGTTAACGGCGGCTTCAACGAAGACCCGAAAGAGTCGACGGTAGTGGGGAAAGTGGGCTACGCGCCGGTACCGGCGCAGCCGGGTGAACATCCGGGCAACAGCGGAGCGTTACAGGTACACGGGCTGTATATTGCCAGCGCCAGTAAACATCAGGATGCGGCGTGGAAATTCATCAGTTGGGCCACCGATAAGCAGACGCAAATGAAGTCGGTTGAACTCAATCCCAATGCGGGGGTGAGCTCGCTGAGCGCGATTAATAGTGATGCTTTTGCTAAACGCTACGGCGCGTTTAAAGACGGCATGCTGGCAGCGCTGAAAAAGGGCAATGCGCGTTATTTACCGACCGTGCCGCAAGCTACGCAGATTATCAACAACACCGGCATTGCGCTCTCGCAGGCGCTGGCGGGGACTCAAACGGTGGAAAGCGCCCTGCAACAGGCCAATAGCCGTAATGATAAGGCGTTAGCGCGGTAAGCTTTTCCGCCAGCGCATCGCCTGGCGGAAATCCCATTCATTTAGCCACCAGGGAAAGCTATGAAAGCAAAACTAACGCAGCAGGTTTTTACTCTGCCGTTACTGATGATATTGCTACTGGTTTCGTTCTACACGCTGGGCTATGCCATCTATCTGGCAATTTACGATATTGATCTGATGTCGCCGCCGCCATTTAATTTTATCGGTCTGGCGAATTTTATTGATGTCCTGCAACAGCCGCGTCTGTGGTCTTCGCTGTGGCATACGCTGGTCTATGTCGCCGGCTCGACGGTAACGGAACTGGTGCTCGGCAGTGCGATTGCCCTGTTCATTAGCCACGATTTTTTCGGACGTAAGTTGGTGCGGGCGCTGTTATTGTTGCCAATGATCGTCACGCCGATTGTCGGCGGATTGATTTGGCGTATTTTCTACGATCCCAATGCTGGCCTGTTTAACTGGCTGGCCGGTTTAGTCGGCATTGCGCCGATCGACTGGCTTGGCAACCCCAATACCGCGATGGCTTCGCTGATTTTGGCCGACATTTGGCAATGGACGCCGTTTATTATTTTGCTGGTTTCGGCCGGGCTTGATGCATTGCCGAATGAGCCGCTGGAGGCGGCGGAGCTGGATGGCGCACGCGGCTGGCGACTGTTGGCGTTTATCAAACTGCCGATGATGAAGCCGATCATCTTAATGGCGCTGTTTCTGCGCATGATCGATGCGTTTAAATCTTTTGACCTCATCTATGTGATGACGCGCGGCGGCCCGGCGCTGGCCACCGAAACCACCAATATGTTCGCCTATCTCACCGGGTTCCAGGATTTCCGCATCAGCGAGGCGGTGGTGATTGCCATCATCAATACGCTGCTGGTTATTGTGGTGCTCTCGGTCGCCAGTAAACGGATTATGAAAGATGATTGATGTTAAATATCTTGCCCGAAAAACCGGCTTTTACCTGCTATTGGCACTGATTTTGGCTTTCTTCCTGCTGCCGATTTATTGGCTGGTGACCATGTCGTTTAAAACCTATATCGATGCGTTCGCCATGCCGCCAAAACTCTGGTTCACACCGATACTGGATAATTACCGTCAGGTGCTGAGCAACGGCGATTTTTTGCGTGCGTTTGGTAATAGCGTGCTGATTTCGTTGGTTTCCACCTTGCTGTGTTTACTGCTGGGCGCGCTGTTTGCTTATGGCTTGGTGTTTTTTATTGAGCGTAAAGGGCGTGCGAAGCAGTTCATTATGAGCCTGCGTTTTGCGCCGGTAATTATGTTGGTGATCCCGGCGTATTACCTGATTACGCGTCTGGGAATGACCGACAGCTATTGGGTACTGATTGTGGTCTACACCATCGCCAACGTGCCGTTTACCATCCTGATGATTACCACCTTTTTTGAGGATATTCCGCCGGAGTTACGTGAGGCCGCGCGGGTAGACGGCGCCAGCGAGTGGCGAGTGTTTCGTAGCGTCATGTTGCCGTTGGCACGAACCGGGCTGGCGGCATCGGGCGTTTTAACCCTGTTCTTTATCTGGAATGAATTCCAGATTGTCTTGACGTTGTCCGGCGATTCGACGCAAACGTTGCCGGTGGCGATCACCTCATTTTTAACCTTCCAGGGCACCGAGTGGGGGCCGCTCACCGCGGCGGGAACATTGGTGATGTTGCCGATGTTGATCCTCGGGTTACTGGTGCAAAAACATTTGGTACGTGGCTTAACCATGGGCGGCGTGAAATAGCGCGGAAGAGGGGAGTGTAGAGTTATGTCTGATATACGTCTGAGTAATGTCTTCAAGCGCTTTCACGATACGCAGGTGATTAATCAAGTCGATCTGGAGATTAAGCACGGGGAATTTTGCGTGTTTATCGGGCCATCGGGCTGCGGTAAATCAACACTGTTGCGGATGATCGCGGGCTTGGAAACCATCTCGTCGGGGGATATTTCGATTGGCGATCGGGTGGTGAATAAACTGGCGCCAGCCGATCGCGGCGTGGCGATGGTATTCCAAAGTTATGCGCTTTATCCGCATATGACCATTTACGACAATATGGCGTTTAATCTGAAGCTGGCGAAAACGGATAAAGCCGAAATAGAACGGCGCGTGCTTAACGCGGCAAAAATACTGCAACTGGAACCGTTATTGCAGCGCTTACCGAAAGCGTTATCAGGTGGACAACGCCAGCGGGTGGCGATAGGGCGCGCCATCGTGCGTAATCCTGAGGTGTTTTTATTTGATGAGCCGCTCTCCAATCTTGATGCATCGCTACGTGTCGCTACGCGAGTGGAGATTGCCAAATTGCACCATCAGCTTGGCAATACCATGATTTATGTTACGCACGATCAGGTGGAAGCGATGACGCTGGCGGATAAAATTGTGTTATTAAACAGCGGCGCGGCAATGCTGAATCACGGTTCGGTGGCGCAAACCGGTCATCCGCTGGAGCTGTATCATCATCCGGTTAATGCGTTTGTTGCCGGGTTTATCGGCTCGCCTAAAATGAATTTCTTATCGGGCGAAGTAATTGCTGGCAGCGCCGAAAGCGCACGCGTGAGGTTAGCGGGCGCCGGTGAAATTGAAGTGCAGGTTAATGCCGCTACCGCCGAAACCGGAGAGGCGGTGAAAGTGGGGATTCGGCCGGAGCATTTGCGGTTGTGCGATCGGTCGGAGGCTCAGCTTATTGGGCAGATTCAGCATATTGAGCATTTGGGCGAAGCGGCGTATTTCTATGTGTCGATCAATGGGTTCGATCCGTTGGTGGTGCGGCATGCGGAGGAGCGTGAGTTGGCATTGGGCGATGAGGTTGGGTTAATGATACCGGCTCATCATGCGCATTTGTTTGATGGTGAGGGGGCCGCTTTTCGCCGTACCGCGTTGGCGGTGCAGAAATCGTTTGGGTGAGGGCGGCGGACAGAATGCCGTTGGGCTTAACGGAGGTTGGATTTCTGGCGGTTGCTGAAGCCGGAAAATCAACGGCGTTTCTCTTACCCTGAGCGCGTGGTTGACGCCGCCAGGTCAACGGCGTTTCTCTCGCCCTGAGCGCGTGGTTGGTGCCGCCAGGTCAACGGCGTTTCTCTCGCCCTGAGCGCGTGGTTGGTGCCGCCAGGTCAACAGCGTTTCTCTCGCCCTGAGCGCGTGGTTGACGTCGCCAGGTCAACAGCGTTTCTCTCGCCTGAAGGGCGAGCGAGTTAAGGGCCATAAGCGTGGCCCTTAACAATCCGCGCTACCGGCAGGCGCGCCGCCCGCTGCGCGGGTGCCTTCACCTTCACCGTTTTCCGACGGACCGGGCGCGACGCGTTCCCGACGCGGCGCTTGCTCTCGGCGACGTCGTGTCGCCTCGTCCTGGAAACCGGCTCCGTCTCAGCGTCGCTAATGCCTCGGGAAGGTCAACATCCACACCGCTGCACCAGGTTAATGTGAGCACCCTGTGTCCGCCATCCGCAACGCCGAAGGTTGAATGAAGGCCAGGATGGGGCGGCAGGACGCCGCCACAAGGCCGGGCGGGACAGGACGTCACGTTCCGGGCGGTCCGGCAGGCCGGAATGAAACCTGAGGGAACCGCGCAACGCGCGGCGTGAGGACCAGCGGCACGCGGGATTGTTAAGGGGAAAGGTGTATTTCCCCTTAACCCGTCCGACGCGGAGCGGTGGCCGGAACGCCGTTGACCTTAACAGAGGCTGAGACTCCGGCGGTTGCTGAAATCTGAAAAACCAACATTCAGGCGATGTGCCACTGGAGACGCGTTTAATTTGTACTATCCGCTTGAGTATAGAGGTTAACCATATATTTACCTTCATCCTTGAAGTGATATTTCTACAGAAGGAAGAGTAGCATGGTTATTTATTTTTTGGCAGTGTTTTTTCTGGTAATGATAATTATAACGTCAATACGTAATACTTATTAATTAGTGGCTTTTGTCTTTTTACTCACCCTCAAATAATTATCTGGAGATATTATTGTGAGTAACTATAAAATAACCACCAAAAAACGCATCGTTGAGGTAAATATACTAAAAATCAGTTAGCGGAGTAGGATTATTATAGTGTCGGTTTCGTTATGTTGGAGATTAAGATTTTTCTGACCGGCGGAAGCGGTAATGATGCCACATCGGTAAACACCTTGATCATACACTATTATTACGTGGGTGATTATTAACCCTGTCAGTACAGGCGAGGAGGAAAACCGCTGGGACACTGCCGCAAGAGGGTGCATTATACGCCTTTTTTGGCTACCCTTAATTCAGGTCTGTGCATCAAGAGGGTAAAAAGTGTTATGTCAGAAAGGGATGTAAGAGTAGATAATATTAAAGGCGGCTTAATTCTTCTGGTTATCTTTGGGCATCTCATCGAACCGATGCTGGATTATATGCCAGTGCTAAGTCGTATTTATAACTTTATCTACCTCTTTCATATTCCGGCATTTGTTTTAGTCTCAGGCTACTTATCTAACCCGGATAAGCCACTGAAATATAGTTCGTTACTGAAAACGGTGGTGGTGCCGTTTATTATTTTTAGTACCCTGTATGAAGCCTCTGACCGTATCGCCTCTGGCGAGTTCTCCTCCTACCTAAAATCGCTGTCCCCTAATTGGATTTTATGGTTTCTGTTTAGTTTATTACTTTGGCGGGTATTCACACCGTTATTTTTAAAAATACGCTTCGTATTACCTTTACTGATAATCTTATCGGTAGCTATTTCGCTATTCGATATTAATGGCTACACCTTGAGCCTGTTGCGAACCGTGGTGTTTTTCCCCTTTTATATTCTCGGCGCGATGTTGGGGAAATATAAAAATGCCTTTTATGATATTGAGATTAAACCGACTTGGTGCCTGGGCGCGGCTTTAACGCTACTGGGGTTGTTTTCGCTCAACCTACCTTTCGACCGCGCAATGCTATATGGTTCTGCGCCATTCCCCGCGCTGGGGTATTCCGGTGAAAATGGTGCCCTATTGCGGCTGTGTTATTACCCGGCAGCGATGTTGGCGTTGTTCGCTTTTGCCATTCTGGCGTCGAAAATCACCCTTTTGAGTAAACCAGGCAGTAACTCGCTGTATGTTTATTTGCTGCATGGGCTGGTGGTGAAATATTTAATTTGGCCGTGGCTGGCGGCGCAAGAGTGGAGCGCCAGCAAGGTTATTGCACTGGCGCTACTGCTCACTCTCGCACTAAGCGCGTTCCTCTCTTCTCGCCTGGTCACCCGCGGCACGGCACGGGTAATCAATGCCTGTCAGTCGCTATTGGTTAAAGAGAAAGAGTTTGCTTAGCTGCTGCTTAGAACCTCACCTTCAGTGAAGCGTTAATGACATTATTATGGGTGTCATCGCTAAACTGACCGGCCCAGGCTACACCAACGCTTACCGCCTGTGAAAGGTCGGTGCCGACGCCCGCCTCTAATACAGCGGTATCTTTTGCCAAATGGGTGCCCTCAACCTTAAACGCTTCACTATTATCCAGTGAGAGGGTGGACCACGGCGTGGTATCTTGCCAGGCGTGCTGCCAACCAGCCTTCGCCGAAAGCTGCAAAGCCACTTTTCCGAGCATCACATTGCCGCCCGCTTTTAAACCCAGCGTCGACCAGGTGGTGTCCATATTCTGTTTATCGGCTGACAGCGCGCCAACTCCGCCGTTCTCGCTAAACGCATCGGTATGTAAGGTTGCGTGTGTCAGATTGGCGAAAGGCTCCAGTGCTATCGCATCTGCCTGCAAGCGGTAGCCTACCTCAGCGAAAGTTTGTAGCGTGCGAGCATCATAATCGCCAGTCAAATGTTCAGATAAACCATCGAACCCAAGATAACGGTCAGTGGTAATGTCGTTCCAGCTATTGATTATCCCTGCCTGTAACGCCAGGTTTCCCCAATGGCTACCGCCATAGAGCCCTAAATGGTAATTACGGCTACTGCCTGACTCATTACGCGAGCCAGTATCAAAATGGGTACTGCCATAACCGGTTAACAGCCCGATATAACCTTTATTCGCCAGATTTATATCAGTCCCCAACAGTACGCCGCCGCCGGAGTGATGCAGACCTGCGATTCCACCAGCATCGGCGGTTCCCGCGCTGGCGCCATAGCCCTGCATCCACACGCCGCCGTTTTGCGTGGCGGGCAGTTGGCTAAGATGGTCGGTCACCGCATCGCGTAACGGAAGGGTATCGGCTAATAGCGCATTTTTTAGCGAAGCATGGATTTCACCGGCAAGCTGGTTAAAGGCGGTTCGCGCCGTGTTGACTGAAGAGAGCGCCAGCGTGTTGCCAAGGGTGCTGGTTACCGGCAACGCATCCAGCACGGAAGCGACCCGGCGCTGATTGTCGGTTTGGGCAACATCAGCGTACGCGACACTATTTCGATCAATCGTTAACCTTACCGCATTATTGTCATAAGCGAGGACCGGTGAAATAAAAGCATAATCACCGTTCATGGTGACGTTATCGAACCGGCTATTATTCAAGCCGCCGGTCGCGGTCAGAATCGTGTAGGCGGTATTTAACTTCATTCCACTGTACGGCGTGGCTTCCACCGTACCGTTTAGCTGCGCGTTACCTGTCACGTTAATGCGATCGGCATTCCCCTGATCGTCAACTTCTGCCACGTAGACCGAACCCGACGCCAGATTGAGCGATCCCCCCACGTTCACTCGTCCGATAGAGTTGCCCGGAGTAAGCGTGCCGCTGTTGGTGACATCGCCCTCAATATTCCAGTTACCGCCAAATGAGGAGGTCGGGTCAATACTGACATTCCCCTTCACCATAATCGGCGTTGCGATAGTACCGCCATGGGTTGAAGAACCGTGTTCCAGCAAAACATTTCCGCCGATAGTGCCGCCCGCGTCGCTAAAACGATAGGTTGACCCGCTGCCGCTCAAATCGCCTTCGATATCCGCTTGATCGGTAAAGGTTACCTGGCTGGATTGTTGAGATATAAAATTGCGAACACCGCGCATCAGCCCGCTCCAACTGGCACCTTGCGCCAGCGTAACGTCAGTACCGCCTGCGTTATGCTTATCGGTATCAATAATATCGCCGTGGGTAACGGAACCCGCGCCCAACGTGAGCGCGACAGTGCCGCCCGCGCCGTCCTGACGATTAACTTGCAGTAGCGTGCCATTGTTTTGCGTCGCAACCGTTCCGGCGCCAAGCGTAATGGTTTGGCTAGCCTCATCGGTGGTTAAGGTAGAAAGGAAGGTTTGCTGACTCGCCGCTACGGAGCTGTTACTCAGGTTTACTATCGCATCGTCATTCAAGGCAATGCCTGCGCCTTTTGCCGCGTTTAATACCGAATTCTGCACGGTTAATGTGCTGCCGGTATTAACCTGTGCCGCCACCGCGTTTTCACCGTTTACCTGAATGCGACTATTGGTGAGCAAAATATTTCCCGCCGTATCGTCACCGCCGACATTGCCGCCTGCAAGGGCGCCGACGCTATTGTCACCCTCGGTGATTATACTGACGTGATTGGCATTGATCGTGCCGCTACCCACCGCCGTCATTCCATTGGCGCTTTCGCCGCCGGTTGCGCTTTGATTAGCATTGGCACCGCCATAAACATGTAACGTAGCGCTATCCAAATTAACGGTTGCCTTGTCATACGCCCA
Source organism: Paramixta manurensis (assembly GCF_013285385.1). Taxonomy (NCBI): domain Bacteria; kingdom Pseudomonadati; phylum Pseudomonadota; class Gammaproteobacteria; order Enterobacterales; family Erwiniaceae; genus Paramixta; species Paramixta manurensis. The sequence continues at coordinate 1,391,351 of NZ_CP054212.1, forward strand.
TATCGCATCTCCCACATCGCCGGTGGTCACGACATTGACATTGTTGGCGTTTAACACCGTTCCCTCGCCTGAGGCATACAATCCGTAGCCCATAAATCCTTCGGTCTGTACCGTACTATTTTGCAGATCGAGGGTGGCACCGCTAATTGCATAGGCGCCATAGGCACGCTGACCGAGAGTATGGATCTGTAATTGGTTAGCGTTAAGGAGGGTTCCGGCATCCTGGGCATAGAGCGCATAGGCGCGTGAGCCATCGCCATCCTGCACTCCCTGGCCTTTGTCATTGGCGGTGAGAATCGAGCCACCCTGAAAGTTGACGTTCGAGTTAGAGGTTGCCGCTACGCCAAAACCGTATAAGCCATTGGTACGAATCGCGACATCTTTCAATATAATCGCACTGCCCGCATCGGCCTCTACGGCAGGCGCATAATCGCCGCTGGTGGTGATGGTGCTGTGGGCCAAATTCACCTGGCCACCGACGCTTTGTGCATCATTATTCGCCAGAATACCCGCCGCCTGGGTTCCTTGAGTGGTGATATGGCTGTTGTTTAGATCGATAGTTGAATCGCTTTCGGCGAAGGCGCCAAAGCTATTAGTGCCAGAGGTAGTGATATCTGCAGAGCCGACAATCTGCCCGCTATACACAGTGTGCAACCCATAGGCGTCATTACCTTCTGTGGTGATTTCACTGCCGGACAGTAGCGTGACATCGGCGTCATGCGCACCGGGATTATCGCCCGCCTGCACGCCAATACCGTTATCGCCATGAGTAAGAATATCTGCGCTGCTGGTGATCGAGCCCGTGCTACCGGCCAGTAAGCCATAAGCGCGCTCACCGCTGGTTTCAACTGAGCCGCCATTCAGCGTAATCATTCCTCCCTTTTGCGCCAGTGCGCCAAACGCCCAGTCACCTTGCGTTACTAGCGTATCCGCATTGGCAAAAATCTGAGTGGGATCGCCATTATCCGGCGCATCAGGGTCGGCGGGAGGGCGGGTAGAATCGGCGAGTAAAGCATAGGCGCGATCGCTAACGGTTGCGATACGGCGATTAGACACCTCTCGGGTGGTATTCCGCCCGGCGACCACGCCGTTATCGGCAGGGACCGCTTCTTGCGAGGCGGCCAGCGCATAACCGGGTAAACCGACTTGAGTCAACAGCAGTGTGGTGTAAAGCGAGAGTGTTTTCCCGGAGGAGGAGCGTAAAGGCAAGGTGGTTTTTATTATCGCCATGTGATGTTTCCTCAATAGAGAAGGAGTAACGGATTTTAATTAGAATCTTCCAGGCGCGAGCGAAAAAATATAATGCCTGGGGTGGTTTTTTATTGTGTTAATTGGAACTGTTATATCGGTTTTTGGGTATTTAAATAATGAGGGAATTAATGAACGCTATTTAGTCCATTAGTAATTGGCGTGGAAGGCCACATTCTTCCCTGTAATCCGCCGATATGGAGTGACTCGGTGATTTTTCGATGCGCTTCATTTTCTATCCCTTCAACGATAATCCCCGCGCAGTGAGGATGTAGATGCGTAATCACATCTCTAAAGGCATTACCGCTGCCGTATTTCCAGAAAAAGCTTTTATCTATTTTTATATATTCAAAGTTCCCATCAAACGCCACGGTAAGGTTGGTATTGCCGGCACCAAAATCATCGAGCCACAAAGGGCAATAGTGCGCCAGTTGGGTGAGTTCCGCGCTGCTTGTGGAAAAGGTAAAGGTTTCAGCGACCTCAAGACGGAGACCGCGTAACGGCTTAAGTACGCTGAGAATGGCATTGTTCGAAAGCAGATAATCAATTAAGTCTTTATCGACATTGAGCGAAATTAACGGAACGCCTCTCTGCTGAGATGAAAGTTTGAGTGCAATATGGAGTTGCTGTTCAAACAGAGTAATCTTTTGTGCCTGAGTAAGCTGAAAGAAAGTATTGTCCTGCTGTGGGGTAAAAGGAAATTTCCCTGGTGTGGTGAATTTAGTTAATAACTCATAAGCAAAAAGTGTATTGCCAGGCGTATATATCGGCTCCAGGACAAATTGATAATCATATTCAGGGTTAGGCATAATATTGTCCGTTTAACGCTTGAAAGTTAAAGCGCCGATATAGCAATCCGGCTTTCTGATCGGGTTGATGTGTCTTTGTTAGGATAATTCTTAGTTGCGCCTTCACTTTATGTGGTAACGCTAATCAATGGAAATCGTTTATATCGATCATTTTCATGTCAATTGATAGTTTAAGTCTATCAATAAATGTTTTATTGATCGTTACAAACGATCAAATATAAGATTAATCTTATTTGATTGTTTTTGTGTATTATCATTTTTATAAAGTAAATGCATTTAACTTACTGAAAATGATCATATTTATTAAATATTTCAATAAGGTAAAAGAAATGTGTATGAAATTCTTCACGCTTGGCGGGAGATTTAGCTTTGTGATGATGATCAGGCTTTATAATTAGTTTATTTAATGATTTTAGGCCGAAAAACATAAGCAGTATTGAGGAGGGAAGCAGAAACGTTAGCGGTTTGACGCAAGTGAGAAAGTGAGTTGATAAATAACTGCTGCAGGTTGTTGAAGCGCTATCTGAGTGATGAAACCAAAATAACTCGCTTACAATTAGTGGCAAAAAAAAACCGATGTCATATTGTCAATGAAAATAAATGTTATAAAGTTACATCCGTTAATTTAAGGGCTGCCGTCTGCGCGACGGACTTTTTTCCTCCTTGCCGGAGCGTACATGCGTTTAACCAAGGCTTCCGGAGTTGATGTTATCGGTCAGTCTCCTCGCTTTCAGTTAGCTTCAACTCACATCCGTTGGCTTTCCTGGCTATTTAACGGCATCGTCATCGCCAGTATGACGTTGCTGCCGATTGCGTTGCTGTTGTATTGGCTGGCGCCTGAGTCGTTATGGCTACCGTTAACCGGCAATCTCACCGCCACATTGTGGGTGTTTGCGGTCTCTTTGCAGGGAGCGAGGCGGGTAGCGCGTTGGCGTCAACGCGCCTTTGAACCGCTTACCGAAGACGCGTCGGTGGCTGCTGCTCCCCCCGCTTTTTTCCAACGTTTAACGCCGCCGCTTTGGCTGCGCCAGACGGTCAGTTATCTTGGCTCACATGTGCTTTATCAGGCGTTACCGGCATTAGCCGCGCTCTACCTGATTGGCATGGTATGGGCGCTACCGCTCCCGGCGAACGATAACGGCAAAGGGGGCTACCTGATTGGGGCGATACTGGTGTTCTTCGCCTTTGGTTTCCTGGTGCTTGAGCGGCACTGGGCGCTGAAAAAAAACGATGAATGGCCGGAGGCGATCAAACTCGCGCCGCTAGCCAGAATGGTTATCCTGGTCTTGTTGCTTGACGCGCTCAGTTTGATGTTCGCCAGGGGCGCTGCGGTTTGGCCAGCGCATCTGCTGATACTTGGCGGCATTGTCCCGGGACTGGTGGCGCTGGAGCTGCTATTACGGGCGCTGATCGCGGTATTCTCGCCGCCGCGCGCCGATGAGGAGCCGGCGTTTATTGCCGCCAGCCTGCTGGCATCGCAACTCAGCTGGCCGCCGCGTCCGTTCCAGTTCATGCATAACGAACTGCATCAGCGGTTTGGTATTGATTTACGTCAGATATGGGCCTTTCATTTTATGCGCCGCGCCATACTACCGCTGGCGGCTTTTCTGCTGCTGGTAGGCTGGCTACTGACCGGGTTAAATCAAGTACCGCTAACGCAACGTGGCATTTACGAGTATTTCGGTAAGCCGGTGGCGGTGAGACAGCCGGGGTTACATATTGGTCTACCCTGGCCGTTTGGTCGGGTACAAGCGGTGGAGAATGGCGAAGTACATGAATTGACCACCGGCGCTGAAGAGCCGGTCTCAACTGCCGCTGCCGCCGCACCGATTGCGACAGCGGAAGGCGCGGCGCCGGTTAGCGCCAACCGTTTGTGGGATGTCAGCCATATTGGCGATAAGTCGCAGATTATCGCCAGCGCCAGTGGTGACCGGCAAAGCTTTCAGATCATGAATATGGATGTGCGCTTTGTCTATCGGATTGGGCTGAGCGATAAGGCGGCGCTGGCGGCCCATTATCATACCGAGAATGTTCCCCTCTTAATTCGCAGTATCGCCAACCAGGTGTTAGTGCATGATTTTGCTACGCGTACTCTGGACAGCCTGCTCGGCGAGGAGCAAAGCCAACTGGCCGCCAATATTGGCCGCGAGGTGCAAAACCGGCTTAACCAATTAGACAGCGGCGTAGAACTACTGGCAACGGTGATTGAATCTATTCACCCACCGGCGGGCGCAGCCGATGCTTACCATGCGGTGCAAGCGGCGCAGATTCAGGCGCAAACCGCCATCGCTGGCGAGAAAGGGCAGGCGGCGGTGCAGCTCAATGCCGCACAGCAGTTTGCCAGCCAGGCGTTTGATGAAGCGCATGCGCAGAGTAGTGAGAATCATGATCGGGCGCAGGTTACCGCGCTGCGGTTTAATGCAGAGAATCAAGCTTTTCAAGTCGGCGGACAATCTTTCCTGACCGAACGCTACTTTAGCCAGTTAACGCTGGCGGCGCATCAGCATGCAGGTATGCTGATTATCGATCATCGGTTGGGAGGAGAAACCCCGCCGGTACTGGATTTACGCAGTCTTACTTTGCCATTTACCCCTGGGGCGGAGTCGACGGCGCGGTCGGTTAAAACGGAGAAAACACGGTGAGTGATTTGCAACACCCAGGCAGTGACGAGCATGCTCATGATGAAGGGCATGTTCACCCTCCGGCTTCCGGGCATCACCATCATCATCATCACCACCACCATCCTTCTGGCCCGGCGAAGGCTGGCCTGTGGCGCCGTGTCGGGCTGGCCTTATTACTGGCGCTGTTGATTATCGCGACCGCCTGTTTGGTGCAGGTTCGTTCCGGTGAAGCGGTAGTGATTACCCGGTTTGGTAACCCGGTGCGGGTGTTATTACAACCCGGGCTGGCGTGGCATTGGCCGGTGCCGCTGGAGAGTGCAATCCCGGTGGACTTGCGTATTCGTACCACGTCGAGCGGTTTGCAAGATGTGGGAACCCGTGACGGGCTACGCGTTATTGTACAGGCGTATACCGTTTGGCAGGTTCAAAACGATCCGCAGCATGTGCAGCGCTTTATTCGCGCGGTACAAAACCAGCCGGATATGGCCGCCGACCAAATACGTACTTTTATTGGGTCGGCGCTGGAAACCACCACCAGCGGATTTGCCCTGGCGGATTTGGTTAATACCGATGCCAGCCGTATTCGCCTGGCTGAATTCGAGCGTCATCTGCACGATCAGGTTGCTCGCCAATTATTGGATAGTTACGGTATTCGGCTGGTACAGGTGGGTATTGAGCGCCTGACATTACCCGCCGTGACGCTTAATGCCACGGTTGACCGGATGCGGGCGGAGCGCGAAACCATCGCCACCGAGCGCGCGGCGGAAGGTAAACGCCAGGCGGCGGAAATTCGTTCAGCCGCAGAGCGTGATGCGCGCGTGATGCGGGCCGACGCTACGGTAAAAGCCGCCGATATTGAAGCGCAGGCACAAGTGGAAAGCGCGGATATTTACGGTAAAGCATGGGCCAGCAACCCTGCGTTGTATAACCTGTTACGTTCGCTGGACACGCTGAGTGCGGTGATTAACCCAAGTACCCAGTTGGTGTTGCGTACCGATGCCGCGCCGTTCCGTCAACTGGTTGAGGGGCCGCCAACGCTGCCGCCAGCGGTGAATGGAGCCAAACCATGAATCCGCTAACGCGCTTGCAGGGGAATCCGTGGTTTCAGGCCGGGCGCTTAACGTTTTTTGCGTTGTTTGCTATGACACTGATTGCCGCAGGCGTTTGGTTGTTCTCCAATGTGCGGCAGATAGAACCGGATAGCCGGGCGGTGGTGATGCGTTTTGGCGCGATTACGCGTACCGCCAATGCCGGGTTACTGCTCGCATGGCCAGATCCGGTTGAACAAGTCACCTTGTTGCCTGCCGCTGATCGCGTGATTGAACATCACGTTACCGCGTTATTGCGGGCGAGCAATTTGCCGCGCTGGCCGAATGCCGGGCAAACCAATAGTGATGCGGTTGCCGGGGCGGGCTATTTGCTCACCGGCGATGCTGGCGTCGTTCAGCTTGATGTGCAGGTCTATTACGTGGTGACCGATCCGCGGGCGTTTGTTTTGCAAGGCGAACATGTGCTGCCAGCCCTTGATCGTTTGACTGAGCGTGCCGCCGTCGCGGTTTGCGCTTCGCGCGATCTGGATACCATTTTGGTGGCACGCCCGGAAATGGTCGGTAACGACGCGCATATCGCAGAACGACGTGAGCGCCTGCGTGGCGACCTACGGCAGGGTATCAATCAGCTCTTGTCCTCATTGACCAGTACCGGCAGCGGTTTGGGAATTGAGGTGCAACGGGTTGATGTTCAGTCTTCTTTGCCATTAACCGCGGTGGATGCGTTTAATGCGGTACTGACTGCCAGCCAACAAGCGGAGCAAGATGTCGCCAGCGCCAACAATGCCGCCGCGCGCGATCGTCAGGCAGCGGTACAGGCGGCCGACCGCGCGTTGCAAGTTGCCCATGCGCAAGCCAGCGAACAGGTGGCGCGTGCGCAGACTGATACGGCGGCGATTATACAATTGGCCAATAATCACGACCCCGAATTACTCTGGCGCTTGTGGCGTGAGCGGTTGCCGCCGATCCTCGCCCGGGCAGGCAGCGTCACCGCCGTTGACCCGCGGGATGACAGCCATCTGATCCTGCCAGGACCAGACCATTTACCCCCAAAACCCTGAGGAATTGGCATTGGTGACATCTTCTTCTGAACCGCGTTTTGCCACATCTGAGGGCGCGCTGTTAACGCGCAACGAGCAGCGCAATATGGCGTTCCAGTTAGTGCTGGCCATGACGGCCTTTGGGTTGCTGGCGTTGGGATTGCTATGGCAATGGCTACTGCCGCAACAGACCGGACCCGGGCAAATTTTGTTTGGTATTGCGGCATTGCTGGTCGCCATTCCGGTGCTCCGTTCCGCGCTCTACAGTTTACGGCACCCGGATTTGCACGGCGTTACTGACCAGTTGATCGCGCTGGCGATGCTGTGCGCGTGGGCGACCGGCGATTTGCTGACGGCGGCACTGCTGCCCGGCATTATGATTTTTGGGCATGTGCTGGAGGAGCGTAGCGTTATTGGCTCGCAAGAAGCGATTGAGGCGTTAAGCCAGCTTACCCGCAGCCGTGCGCGCCGTGTTCGCGCTGATGGCGAGATTGAAGAGATTGATAACCATCGCTTGCGTGCCGGCGATCGGGTAGAGATCCGCGCCGGCGATCGGGTGCCAGCCGATGGGCGCGTGCTCAGCGGTAACGCCAGCCTTGATACCGCGCCGATTACCGGCGAGTCGGTACCGCAAGAAGCGGGGATTGGCGACGAGGTATTTGGCGGCGCGATCAATCTTGATGGGCTGCTACAAATTGAAGTTACCCGCACCGGGGCCGACGCCACGTTAGGGAAAGTGATTGCGCTGATGCAAAAAGCGGAGCACGCCAAGCCGCCGATCACGCGTCTACTGGAGCGCTATGCCGGACGCTACTTGATCCTCATTCTACTGATTGCCGCCGCAACGTGGTTTATCACCCGTGATGGGCATGCCATGCTGGCAGTATTGGTCGCCGCTTGCCCCTGTGCGCTGGTGCTGTCGGCACCGGCAACGGCGATTTCCGGTATTGCGGTCGCCGCCCGGCACGGCATTTTGATCCGTAGCTCGGCCTTCCTTGAAGAACTGGCTGATTTGAATACCGTGGTGATGGATAAAACCGGCACGCTCACGCACGGTGAATTACGGTTGCAGCGTCTGGTAACGGAAAATGACCAGCATCAGGATCAACTGCTACGGCTGGCGGCCAGCCTCGGCGCCGCCAGTAGCCATCCGGTAAGCCGGGCGTTAGCGAAACTGGTGCCGCGTGAAGCGTATCTGCCGCTTACCGAAAGCTATGAACAACAGGGAATGGGGCTGCGCGCACGTACCGAACACGGCGAAGCGGTGTTGGGGCGTCCGGCCTTTTTTAGCCAGCATGGCATTGCGATGAGTGAAGAGCCGGAACACGATGGCCCGTTGGTGGGACTGGCGCTGGATGGACATTTTCTCGGTTGGTTACTGTTGGCGGATTCATTACGCCATGAAGCGCGTGAAGCGTTAAGCGATTTGCGCCAGCTTGGACTGAAGAGACAGCTATTATTGACTGGCGACCGCCAAAGCGTGGCGCAGCGTATTGCCAGCGAAGTGGCGATTGATGACGTGGTCGCGCAGGCGTTGCCGGAAGATAAACTTCATCGTGTTTCAGCCGAGATTGATCGTGGGTTCCGCCCGATGGTGGTTGGCGACGGGATTAATGACTCTCTGGCGCTAAAAGCTGGCGTGGTGGGGGTAGCGATGGGGGCTGGCGGCAGTGACATTGCGTTGGCTTCTGCCGATGTGGTGCTGATTGGCAGTGATTTACGTCGGCTGGGAACATGCGTTCGTTTGAGTCGCGCTTGTCGCCAGACGCTGCAAGTTAACGTGTTGATTGGGCTCGGCTGGACGCTGGCGATTATGGTCGCTGCCGCACTTGGGGTTCTGGGCAGTGAAGGCGCGCTGATTGCGGCGTTACTCCATAACCTCAGTACGCTGTTGGTGCTGGGAAATGCCGGGCGTCTGCTGAGGTTTGATGAACCGCTCTAATCACGCTCTCAGGAGAGATGCAATACGGCGCCTGGTGTGTTGAGTAGACCTAATAATTGCGCCTGCCCGGCGGAAGAAACGTCGGCAGTGAGGTCGGGGCTGCTGTAACGTAGCGTGTGGATGCGCCCCAACTGATGCCAAACCAAGATGGCGGATAAGGCCAACGCGCAGTTCTGATCGCTCTGCTGGCAAAGCAGGGTATAGTGCCACTGTTCATCCAGCTCATTGGAAAAAAACTGGATCGCCTCAGGCGGCATTAGGGCGCGGATATCCGGTAGTAACGCTTCACTGACATAGCGCGATAACCGCAATGTAAAGACCTGATTAATCAATACTCCCCCTGCCTGGTCACGTTTGAGTGGGTGCCTGGTGGTAATTACACGCGTAAATTAATAACACCAGAGTGCGAGGTTACCGTGCGAACCGGCTAACAACAAGCGTCGCGCGACGCAGTGAGGTTTCTTCTATACTTACTGGTCTGAATAATTGTCCTGGCAGCGTTGAGGTGAACAATGACAACCTACCTAATGAATGTGCAAACCAAACGCGTAGCGTCGCTAGAAGAGTGGGAAAACACCATTGAAGATTGGGAGGATGAGGGCGGCGCGGCCCGCCATGACAGCCTGTATGTGGAAGTGGTGAAAAACGCGGAAGGCGAGTGGGAAGAGGTTGCCTCCTGACCGCGAGTGTGAGGTTGCCGCCCATTAACGCGGGCGGCTGATGCCGCTTATGGCATCACGACATGCCAAATACCTTTCACATTATCGCCTTTCATCTCACCCGGTTTAGCGTCTTTGACAAACCGATACAGCGGTTTGCCTTTCCATGCCCATTGTTGCTCACCGCTATCCCGTTTCACCAACGTTAACTCGCCCTGTGGCTGCGCGCCTGCATCGGCAATCACCGGTGGCCATAATTTGGCGCAGGCATCATTACACACGCTTTTACCGCTGCCTGCCGTATCGTTATCAAAGGTATACAGCGTCATGCCTGCCTGATCCGCCAGCATCTTGCCGCCCGTTTTCACACTATCCGCGTAGACAGAGGTCGTCAGGGCGCTCAACGAGAGTGCCAGTACCGTCGCGATGGTTTTGTTCATGTAAGCCTCTTTGGTTGTTTAGGTATCGACTGCACCCTATAAACGCTTCACCGGCGGTTTTTATTCCCTAAAAAATAATTTTTTATCAAAAGGGAATAAAGCCCTTTCTCCGGCGTTTATAGGGGGAAACCTGAAACGCAAGCCGGAGAAATTATGCGTACCTCTGTTCGTTATACCTTGCCTCTCTGCACGCTGTTACTCGGCTATAGCCTGTCGGGCAGCGCGCATCAAGCCATGCAGCACACGCAAAATACGCGTCAAACCGCGCAAAACGAGTCGGCCTTTATGCAGGAGAACCAGCAGGCGATGGATCAAATGATGGCCGGAATGTCGGTCAAGGCCAGCGGTGATGTTGACCGTGATTTTGTCACCATGATGATTGCCCACCATGAAGGCGCGATTGCGATGGCGCAATCAGAGTTGCGTTATGGGCATAACGTGCCGTTGCGCCGCATTGCGCAGGAGATCATTGTGACGCAGCAGCAAGAAATCGCCGCTATGCGGCAGGCATTGGGTGATGCCTTACCCGCCTCCACGCCTGCGCCAGACCAAATTAATCATGCCAACCCTTAACTTAGAGACTTACAGCTCCCGACCCTTAAAAGGATAACGTTAATGAAAAGAACCTCTCGTTTTACCCTGTTGGCCCTTTTGTGCGCGTTTGGCAGCGCGAGCGTGTGGGCAGGACAAGCGCCGTATGGCGCTGCGGCGCAAGATTTCCCGCTTAGCCACCATGACCGTGTTTATGCGGCAGAACAGTTTTCGAATACCGTATCGGTGACCGATCCGGCCAGCAATAAGTTGCTCGGCGTGATTCGCCTTGGCGATCCGCAACCCGGTAACCTCAGCCCGCTTTATCGCGGCCAGGTGTTGGTGCATGGAATGGGTTTTTCGCCGGACAATAAAACGCTGGCGGTGGTTTCGATTGGCTCTAACTCGGTGACGTTTATTGATACCGCCACCAATGCGGTAAAACATACCACCTATGTTGGCCGTTCCCCGCATGAAGCCTTTTTCACCCCGGATGGCAAAGAGGTGTGGGTCACGGTGCGCGGTGAAGATTATGTGTCGGTGATCGATGCGCAAACCTTCGAGGAGAAAACCCGCATTAAGGTTCCGGCTGGCCCTGGAATGCAAATCTTCTCTCCGGATGGGAAATATGGCTATGTCTGCTCTTCGTTTAACCCACAAACCGAAGTGATTTCCGTTGCCGATCACAAGATTATCGGCAGCGTGCAGCAGGCCAGCCCTTTCTGCCCGAATATCTCCGCCACGCCTGACGGTAAACAGGTATGGTTTACGCTAAAAGATGTGGGTAAAACCCAGGTATTTGAGGCGACGCCGCCGTTTAAGCTGTTAAAAACGCTGGATACCGGGCCGATCACTAACCATGTCAATATCGTTCATAACGCGCATGGCACTTTTGCCTGGGTGACGGTTGGCGGTTTGAACCAAGTCAAAGTGTTCCGTACCGATGACTTTTCTCAAGTGGCAACCATCCCGGTCGGTGATTTGCCGCATGGGATCTGGCCGTCAGGCGATGGTAGCCGGGTTTATGTCGGGCTGGAAAATGCCGATAAGCTGGCGGCGATTGATACGCTGACTTACAAAGTGATTGCCAATGTGCCGATTGGTCAGGCGCCGCAGGCGGTTGCTTATGTGCCGAATGCGGTACCGCAGGGTAATGGCGACGCTAATCTTGAACCTTTGGGTGTGGCGGGACAGGCGCTAACCCTGACGTTGAAAGCCGTGGCGGGTAAAGGTCATACTGGCGTGGCGCCAACCAGCGTTTCGTTGTTTGATCAGGGCATCACTCAGGTGCTGCAGGCGTCGGTAACCGGTTTGGAACCGAAAGGGGACTATGTGTTGGCGCTGTCGGCTCATGCCGATGGTTCCGGTAAGCTGGAGCCGCTGGCGCAGTTTAAGACCAACCCGGCGGGCGCGGCCATCGTCAACACCGTTGGGCCGATTCGCCAGATTGTTGATCGTTCGCATGCACAGGCCACGCGCTATTTGACCATTGTGCAGGGCACCGCAGCGTCACATGGCAAGCCGGTTCAGGTACAAAGTAAGTAATTATTTGCTTTCCGGGGCGGTGGCAGCATCGCCCCGGTAATGGCAAGGGATCACCGTTTTGGCTACGAAACGCTGATTTAAAATCGTTTATTTATTTTCCGCTATTGCTTTAAGAACTTCTTCAAGCAAGCCTTTGCCGTCTTCAGGTGCGAATTCATTAGGGTAGCGCTCACGAAATTCTTTTGTAATTTCCTCATCACTGAGGCTGAGAAAGTGAGTTATCTCCCGCTTTAAGGTGCCCCTGTCTTTTTCATTCAATTCAGAGACATACACTCTAATGGCACCATCCATTGTGTCAGCTCCGGTAATAAAATCAAAATCCTGATTAAGCGTTCCACCTATCATGATATCTATTTCGCCCGTGATGAGCATGTTACACCTCCGGGAATGCAGTTAAGATGTAATAGGGTTACGCACTACCGGTTTTCTTCATCCCTCAGAGCCTGGCTGACTCTATCCCTCACCAGTTGAAGGAATTCAGCAGGCGTTGTGCCCCACAATTCCGGTTCGAATTCATATTGGTATCGTTCGTGAAAGTCCTTTTCCAGGTCATCACATTCTTCCAGGAATAAATCAATATCCGCAATCAGAGCATGTTTCATCCCTTTGTGAGAGGACGCTATGTAGAGGTCTATTTTTGGCTCAATCTCATCACTGTCATCAAAAATGTCATAATCCTGACCGAAGTAAATCTGAATGAGGCCATCTAACTCGCTGATGTTTATTCTGTCCATAGTTATATAACCGCATATGCAGTAACAATAAAATAGGGCTTACCGTGCCACGGCTGAAAATCCAGAATAACGCGCACGCCATAACACTTTTTCACCTCGGAGCTACCTTTCAAAATAGTTATGCCTGTCTGGTGCGCAAACATACGGTTTAACGGCATTCTGGCTGGTACGCCAGGAGGCACGTTTTTCGCCCACATTTCTATTTGATGCTTGTTATAGCGCAGAACTTTGCTAATGAGGCTCTCCGCCTCGCTTATGCTACGGAAGCTACTGGATGACTTCAATTTTGGTTCAGCATTAAATCTGGCGATCAGTTCATCCGTATTTTTCCCAACATGCTTGGAAATAGTATGCCCGCCCTTCGTACGTCCTGGCATGGCCTCATGCTCAGCCAGCTTTATACGTCCGCCACGAATAGCAGCAACGCGAACCGCACCAACAGCAATTGCAAAACCTATGGGGATGGCCAGATCCACAGTCAGACCAACTTTCATGGCAGTGTTTTTGTCAGCGCCCAGCGATTCCGCAATTGCGACAGCAGAATGGTAGGTATCAGTATCAGTCTTTCTCCCCGTCCATACCTGCCGTATAGATGCCTGGATAACGTCGAGGCTATGAGTACCGACAAATACACATCCGGCTTTTGTCAACATGGTGGGTTCAGGCACAACACACATGGCACCCGCACCAAACATTTCCACCACGCCACCAGCTAGTCCCAACCCGCCATAAAGCCGGTTACTCAGGGTTTCACCTTCGGTGACACTTTTATCTGACAACACCGCGGCAAGTTGAACCGGCGACATAACCATTTTCAATCCATCATCATCCATGACCCACTCCTTTTGGTAGAAAGGAAAGCATAAGTAGTATCGCCAGGTCGCGCAATCGTAGGGAGGGTATCAAGCTGGCGGGAGTCACACTTTTCTGCCTATCTGACACGTTGGTTCCCACCACTATTAAGTAATTATTTGTTTTACGGGGTGGTGGCAGCATCGCCCCGATAATGGCAAGGGATCACCGTTTTGGCGATGAAACGGTGATTTAAAATTGTTTATTTATTTTCACATTATGCAGGGCAATTTCTATTCAGTGACGATCTTCTGAATCGTTCCAAGAAACTCCTGAGCGGTGGTTTCCCATAAATCAGGTTGAAAATCATTACCATAGCGGTGATTAAATTCCCGCTCAAGAGAGTCCGCATGCATCTTTCTGAATGCTGTTATTTCGTTGGCTAAATCTTTAAGTACCTGTTCAGGCGCTGTTTGTTTGAATAATTTCACTATACCTTCGATAGTGTCTTCACCTTCATTTATATAGAGATAATCCTGATTGAAATAACCCAAAATTAGCTGGTCAAGATAATAATAGTTCGTCATCAAATTGCCTTCATATATCAGGAAATGCTGTAAGTATGTAGTATGGCTTACCATGAAACTGTTCAATGACTATCGTTAAACGAACCTGCTTAAGGTACAGTTTTTGTGTACTGCCTCTTTTAAAACCATAACCAATTACTTCGCCTGTAGGGTATTTTATTGTTAGCCGGGTGCCCGGACTCTGTGCCGAAAGTGCATTCCTGATGGTGTCTCTGTTTCTCTGGATGGCCTTTGATATAGCGTCCTCTGCAATACGTAAATTACTAAAACTTGATGAAACAGGGATGCGCCTTTCCGTTTCAAATCTGGCGATAAGTTCTTTATCACTTTTGCCAACATGTTTTGCGATAGTATGCCCACCTGGTTTAAAACCTGTCGCAGATTCATGTTCAATCAACGTTATCCGGCCAAAACGCACGGATGCGAGTCTTGCCGCTCCCAACGCCAGTGAAAAACCGATCGGCACACCGACATCGACCGCCATGCCAACATTCCAGGCAGTTTGATCATCCGCACCAAATTTTTTAGCGGTTTCAACTGCGAGGCGATACGTTGCGGTACGGGTATTGACGCCGGTTCTTATCTGATTAATGGAGGCCTGAATGGTATCCATACTGTGTGCGCCCACGATCACGCAGGCAGCCGTAAAGACGCGTCCGACCGGTGTCGCGCAGAAAGCACGCGAACCGACCAGTTCAAGCGTCCCGGCAAGCAGTCCCAATCCGCCATAAAGCCGGTTACTCAGGGTTTCACCTTCGGTGACACTTTTATCTGACAACACCGCGGCAAGTTGAACCGGTGACATAACCATTTTCAATCCATTGTCATCCATGACCCACTCCTTTGATAGAAAGGAAAGAATAAGTGGTATCACCAGGTCGCGCAATCGTAGGGATGGTATCAAGCTGGCGGGATTTTCCGGGCAGTCCAGAATCAGCGTTTTTGTGGCTGGCGCGGAGTCCAGAATTTAGCGCCGCGCGACACTTTACGCCACCTCCGAACAGCCCCTCTTGTAAGTTTTATTGCTTTAGGTTATTAATCTTTTTTTGCGTTTTTATCAATTTACTTACAAAAGGAATTCATTTATGAAACAAAAGCTCCTCCTCTGTTTCGTGGTCGCGGCGGCGGCAACGCTGGCGGGCTGTAGCTCAACCCCGAATACCCTGAAGTTACAGCAAGCGACCACCAATACATTGGGCCTGGCTTCAACCGATGAAGTAACCTTAAGTAATGTACAAAAAGGCGAGCCGAATGCGCTTGGCGGCAGTGAAGTGACGTTTGATGCCGTTACTGGCAAAGGCCGTAAATTTAAATGTAAAACCTTTATGATTCCGGGTTTCCTGGACGAACCGACTTATTCTGATTTCAGTTGCTCACAGTAAACCGTTGTTCCGCACTGCTTCAGCCGGTTTAGGGTTGGCTGAAGCAGCGCGTCCTCGCTTACAACGCCAGGTTCGCCCGGCTAATCTCCGCGATGGTTTTCGCTCCTGACAGCGTCATTGCCACGCGCATCTCCTTCTCAATCAGAGTGAGTAAATTCACCACGCCGGCTTCTCCGGCCGCCGCCAGCGCATAGACAAATGCGCGTCCCAGCAATACGCTATCGGCGCCCAGCGCGATCATCCGTACCACATCCAGCCCGGTACGAATCCCGGAATCGGCCAGCAATGTAATCTCGCCTTTTACCGCATCGGCAATAGCGGGTAGGGCGCGGGCGCTGGATAGCACGCCATCTAACTGACGACCGCCGTGGTTTGAAACCACAATACCATCGGCGCCGAAACGGACCGCGTCTTTCGCGTCTTCCGGGTCCAGGATGCCTTTGATGATCATCGGGCCTTGCCAGAATTCGCGGATCCATTCCAGATCCTTCCACGAGATAGACGGATCGAAGTTGGCGCCGAGCCAACCGATATAATCTTCCAGCGTGGTTGGCTTACCACGATAGGCTGAGACATTCCCCAGATCGTGCGGTTTACCATGCAGGCCAACATCCCACGCCCATTGCGGATGCGTCATGGCTTGCAACACACGGCGCGCCGCGGCATTCGGGCCGCTCATCCCGGAGTGCGCGTCGCGATAGCGTGAGCCCGGCACCGGCA
The DNA here is from genome assembly GCF_013285385.1 of Paramixta manurensis. Taxonomy (NCBI): domain Bacteria; kingdom Pseudomonadati; phylum Pseudomonadota; class Gammaproteobacteria; order Enterobacterales; family Erwiniaceae; genus Paramixta; species Paramixta manurensis. The sequence goes on from NZ_CP054212.1 coordinate 1,407,450, forward strand.
TATCGACGGTAAACACTAAGGTTTTTACCCCCGCTGCCTGCGCGCGCTCTAGCGCATTGCGCATAAAACCCCGGTCTTTCAGTACATAGAGTTGGAACCACATGGGCCGATTAATCGCCGGTGCGACCTCTTCAATCGGACACACTGAGACGGTTGAAAGCGTAAAGGGAACCCCTTTTTGTGCTGCTGCCCGCGCCGCCTGAACCTCTCCGCGCCGGGCATACATGCCGGTTAGACCAACCGGTGCCAGCGCCAACGGCATCGCCATTTTTTCCCCGAACAACGTGGTTTCCAGGCTGAGTGCTTCCATGTTTTTTAGAATACGCTGGCGCAGCGCAATATCCGCCAGGTCTTCAACATTGCGTTTCAACGTGTGTTCGCTGAACGCGCCGCCATCAATGTAGTGAAATAAGAAGGGCGGTAATTTGCGTTGGGCTGCCGCCCGATAATCCGTTGACGCAGAAATAATCATGGTTGTGTCCTGTCAGTGTTAATCGCAAACCGGCGGTCTGCTTTTCCCCTCTCTACGGGGATTTATCCTGCTTCGGTCGAAACGACCTGAGCGGTGTTCATGTTATGGCGCGACAGCATGATCACCGCCCACAGGGTGAGTAAACAGCAGAGCGCCAGATAAGCGGAAACGTAGTGTGAGCTACCGCCACCATATTGAACCAGCAAGGTACAGACCAACGGTGTCGGACCGGCAATCAACATACTGTTTAGCTCACGCGTTACGCTAATACCGGAGAAGCGATACTCCGTGGGGAAAATCGTTGCTAATAATAACCCCTGTGGCCCGGCCATGCCGCCAAAGCCCACCACAAACCCGCTACACATTGCCAGCGTGATCCACGACATATTCCGCGTATCCAGTAAGGTAAAAAGCGGCCAGGCGAACAGTGCGGTGAGTAGGGCGCAAATCACGGTAATTTTAACCGCGCCAAACTTATCGGCCAGCCATCCCATGAACGGGGCGGCAATCACGCCACACAAAGCGGCGTAAAACAGTGCGGTTAAGGCGGCCGATTTGGCGATATCCAACGAATTGGTCATATAGCTGAGCGTAAAGGCGCTGAGAATATAGACATTCGCATTATGCCCGGTCACCGCCAAAAAGCCGTAAAACAGAGTTTTAGGATAGCGTGTGAGCAGCATCTTAAGCGGCAATTTGTGGGTATTTTTATCCTGTGCCGCTTTTTGCACCGCGTTTAAATATTCGGGCGTCTCATCGAGTTGCCGCCGGATATAGAGGGCAATAACGAATAATATCGCCGAAGAGAGAAAGGGCAGACGCCAGCCCCAACGAATAATATCCGTTTCCGCCAGTTGCGAAACGCCAAGAAACGCCAGGCTGGCAAACATAATCCCCACCACGGTCGATGATTGTAGCAGCGCCGTGAAAAACCCGCGCAGGCGAACCGGCGAATACTCGTACACCAACGTTACCGCTCCGGCGTATTCCGCGCCTGCGCCAAACCCCTGGACCATTCGCATTAGAACTAACAATATCGGTGCGAACACGCCAATTTGCGCAAAGCCCGGCAGCAAACCAATCGCGACGGTGCCTAATCCCATCAGTGAGATTGAGAAAATCAGCGCCGGTTTACGCCCGAACCGATCGCCAAAGTGAGCGATCAGGACGCCGCCCAGCGGACGCACAATAAAACCAATTGCAAAGGTGCCGAAGGCCGCCAGTACGCCAGCCGCCGGTGACAGGTCGGGGAAGAATATATGATTAATGATCAAGCTGGCCGCTGCGCCATAAAGCGCGTAATCGAACCATTCAATAATCGTACCGATAACAGAGGCAACAACGGCTTTAACGATGCCAGACTTGCGGGGAGAACGCGTTGTGTCAGTCATAGCGGTATTTCCTGGTGTGGTGGAATAAACAGCGATGCGCGTTAGTGGGAAGTGAGAGGCGCCGGAGGCGGTAGCCCGCATTCCGCTGCCAATCGGGTCAGCGTATCAATCAGAGACGCTGGCAGACTAAGTCCGTCACGGCTGGCTTCTTCTAAGGCCGCCAGCGCGCGTTCGCCGGGTAATTTAACCCGCGTTACGCCCGCTTTGGGCGGTGAATCGTGACAAGCCTGTACCAACGCTTCAATTTGTTTTAAGTAGGCATCACTTCCCGCCATGGCGGCGGGCGAGTAGAGCGTGAGGGTGACGGCGGCGCTCCAGCCCTGATTTTGTTCACCGCGTCCGCGCCCGCCGAGACAACCTGAAAGAATTTCGACTATCAACCCCAGCGCATAGCCTTTATGTCCGGCCTCAATACCGCCTAAGGGTAAAATGGTTCCCGGCGGATCGGCGGAGATGACGGCTGGATCGCAACTCGGTTGCCCCTGCGCATCCAGCAGTATGGCGGAGGAGAACTGTTCGCCTGCGGCTAAGGTGTTCGCTACGGCGGCATTGGTCGCCAGTGAGGTGGCCATATCAATCAAAATCGGCGCGCCGCGCGTAGGAGCGCCGAGAGCGATGGGGTTAGAGGTCAATACCGCTTGGGTGCCGCCGAACGGCGCAACGCTACGGTGTCCCGGATCGGTTAGCGCGATCAAAATGATAAAACCGCGTTCCGTTGCCGCCTGTAAATAAGTACTCAGGCAGGCAGTGTGATGGCTATTCTGAATGGTGACCGTTGCGGTACCGTAACGTTCCGCCCGGGCTATACCTTTCCCGACTGCCTCTTTGATTAGCCACGGGCCGGGTAATTTTCTGCCATCCCAGGTGAGGCAGGCGGCGAAATCCTGTATGACGTGTGGCCCACCTTCCCGCGTCATTCCTCCCTGGCGAATCTCATCCAAATAGGCGGGCAACAGCTTCAGTCCGTGGGTGGTCATACCAAAAGCTTCGCCGCGCACCAGCGTATCGGCGACCGCGTGCGCTTTATCGGCAGCTAGGCCGGCATTCTGAAACAGTTGGGAGGTAAGCGCGGTTAGCGCTGACATCGCGTAACGTGCTGACATAATCGGGCCCTTAGTGCGTGCGGATAACATGGTGAGAGCCCGCTACCCGGTGGGCATCAATCGCCTGCGGATCCCAGTCGATCCCGATACCTGGCGTATCAGCGGGAAAGGCCCGGCCTTGCTCAATCCGCATCCCACTGTGGGTGAGATCATCAAGCTGCGGGATGTACTCCAGCCAACGCGCGTTCGGGACTGCGCTACAGAGTGAAACGTGCAACTCCATCAGAAAGTGTGGGCAGACGGCGACATTAAAACATTCAGCCAGATGCGCCACTTTCAGCCACGGAGTGATACCGCCAATACGCGCGACGTCAACCTGTACCACGGAGCAGGCGCCTTGTTGGAGATACTCACGGAAATGCGAGGCGCTGTAGAGGCTTTCCCCTACCGCAATGGGTAGCGAAGTGTGATGCGAAAGCCGCAGATGACCGGTGATATCATCGGCCGGAAGCGGCTCTTCCAGCCAGCCGATGTCCAGCGCTTCATAATGGCGCGCGCGGCGAATAGCGTCATCCACCTGGAAAGCCTGATTGGCATCGGTAAATATTTCAAAACCCTGGCCAACCGCGTCCCGTACCGCACCTAAACGCGCGGTGTCTTCATGTATCGGGCGGCCGACTTTAATTTTGCAACCCTGAAAACCCTGCGCTTGCGCCCGCAGCGCATCATCGACCAACGCCTCCGGCGACAAATGTAGCCAGCCGCCTTCGGTGGTGTAAAGCGGAATGCTTTGCTGTGCGCCGCCTGCCGCAATATGCAACGGCAGGCGCGCGCGCTGGCAACGCAGATCCCATAGCGCAATATCAATCGCCGCCAGAGCCAGTGCGGTCAGCGGGCCGACGGTCGTTGCGTGAGTGAGAAACGAGAGCTCGCGCCAGATCTGTTCAATCCGATCGGCCTCTTTGCCGATTAACGCCGGTGCCAGGGTTTTCTCCAGCAGCGAAACAATCGCCGGTCCGCCGGTACCGATGGTGTAACTGTAGCCGGTCCCGATCGCGCCATCCGCATCGGTTATCCGCACAAAGGGGGTTTCCTGACAGACAAACGACTGAATAGCGTCAACCCGTTTTACTTTTGGCTGCAGTTCCACCATAAAGATTTCAACTTGCGTAATCGCGGCCATCTTTTCCTCTCTGGTTCGGCGTGAAGGAGGTGCGAGAAGCGCGGCTTATTTCGCCGCGTAGGTCACTTGATGTTGCTCACCCAATCCATTGATGCCGAGACGCATCTGCTGGCCGGGTTTGAGATAAACCGGCGGTTTCTGACCCATGCCAACGCCCGGCGGTGTGCCGGTTGAAATGATGTCGCCAGGATGCAGGCTCATAAATTGCGAGAGATAGGAGACGAGGTAAGCCACGCCATACACCATGGTTTTGGTGGAGCCGTTTTGATAGCGATGTCCATCCACCTCCAGCCACATATCAAGGTTTTGCGGATCGGGAACCTCATCGCGGGTCACTAACCATGGGCCGATAGGGCCGAACGTATCGCAGCTTTTGCCTTTACTCCACTGCCCGTGGCGCTCAATCTGGAAGGCGCGTTCGGACAGGTCGTTCACCACGCAGTAACCGGCTACATACTCCAGCGCCTCGTCTTGTGATACATATTTCGCGGTTTTACCAATGATCACCCCAAGCTCTACTTCCCAATCGGTTTTCACTGAGGTGCGGGGAATTTCTACCGCGTCATTCGCGCCGATAATAGAGTGCGGGGATTTAGTGAAAATAATCGGCTCGGGCGGTACTTCGGCGCCGGTTTCCGCCGCATGGTCGGAGTAGTTCAGACCGATGCAGATAAAATGACCGGTGTTAGCGACGCAAGGGCCGAGACGAGGATTGCCGTCGACCAACGGCAGTTGTTCAATCGGCAGCGCCGCGAGGCGTTTTAGGCTCTCCGGGCTGATAGTTTGACCATCAATATCTTGAATATGGTCGGCAAGCGAACGGAGCCGCCCTTGTGCATCGAGTAATCCGGGGCGTTCCTGGCCGACCGGGCCGTAGCGTAATAATTTCATCGTGTTCTCCTGTTAACGCGCGCTTGCGCAAGGTAAGCGGTACTCAGGCAGCCCAGCCGCCATCAATAATATGAATGTGACCGGTGGTGAAGGTGGCATTCGCCAAATACAGCACCAGCTCGGCTATCTCATCCAGCTTGCCGATACGGCCAATCGGTTGGCGGGCAATAAAGGCTTTACGTGCCGCCTCATAATCGCCCTGAGCGTGCAGACGCTCTTGCAGCGAGGGGCTATCCACAGTGCCGGGGCAGATGGCATTGCAGCGAATGCCTTGGGTGATGTAATCCGCCGCCACGGATTTCGTCAGGCCGATCACGGCAGCTTTAGTGGCGCTGTAGGCAAAACGGTTGGGCACCGCTTTCACGCTAGAGGCGACGGAGGACATATTAATAATGCAGCCATCTTGTTGCGCCAGCATACCGGGCAACACCGCCTGAATCAGTTCAAACTGCGCGCCGACATTGAGTTGCCAGGCGAAATCCAGCTCGGCACGGCTACACTCTTGGATAGTGCCGTTATGCACCACCCCGGCGCAGTTAAACAACACGTCGACAGTACCGATACGCGCCACCAAGTCATCCATATCGGCCCGACTAAGCACATCAAGCCGCTCGGTGCGGATATTTTCTTTCCCTTGTAGGTCGCTGAGTTTTTCCTGATTAACATCGCTGGCGATCACCTGAAAACCGGCGCTGGCCATACGTAGGGCGGTTTCTCGTCCAATGCCCTGTGCTGCGCCAGTAATCAATACTTTTCTGACTTTTGCTGCCGTCATGGTTCGTTTTCTCCTCCGGGCGGACCGGGCTGTTGCAAAAAGTAGTTTGAATGTAACGCTAATGTTTACTTTATCCATTAATGAATCTTAAATTCATATATGAATGTCACAGAATTGAACTTTGCCAACCAGAAACCGTGTTTCAATGTCGGGAAATGATACTATTTGCCGGAGTAGAGCCGGTGAAGGGCGGGGCGCGGAGGGGAAAAATGGCAGAACTAAAAAGTGCGCAGATAAAAGAAGATGACAACGTGGAGGATCGCTATCGGGCACCCGCGTTGGATAAAGGGTTGGATATTCTTGAGGCGCTGGCCGGGCGAGAGGAGGGGGTTTCTCAGGCGGAAATCGCTAAAACGCTGGGGCGTAAACCGAACGAAATTTATCGAATGCTTGACCGGTTGGTGCGCCGTGGTTACGTAATTCGTACCAGCATTGACCAGTATGAACTGTCGCTGAAGTTGTTTGAGCTGGCGAATCGTCACTCTCCTTTTCGCCGGCTGGCGACGCAAACCTTGCCTTATTTACGCCGCTTTGCCCACGAGGCGCAGCAAGCTTGCCATCTGGTGGTTTACGATCGCGGCGGAATGACGGCAATCGCCCAAGTGGATGCGCCGGGTTACTGGAGTTTTGGTATTCGGGTAGGTTCACGGATGGGGCTATTAGATACCGGCTCCGGGCATGTCATGTTGGCCTTCTCTTCCGCCAGCGAGCAAGAGTTTATGCTGCGTGAAGAGAGCGAGGGGAAGCATGGCGCGCTTAGCGCCGAGATGAAGCAACAACTGGCCGTGATTCGCCAGCAAGGGCATGAAATGATGCCCAGCCAGCAAACGGAAGGGGTCTACAACATTGCTGTACCGGTGTTTGCCAATGGTGATAACGCCATCGCGGTATTAACCTGCCCCTACTTGCAGCATCTGGATTATATGAACTCTCCTTCACGCGAAGAGACATTAGCGCTGCTGAAACGCACCGTAACGCAGATTATGAGCGCGACGCCGCTGTTTTCACCTTAGCGTTGCCAGGGCTGGCATAACGCGGTGAACGGAGCAGCAACGTCAGAGGAATACAACATAGCAGCGCAAAACCCAGTAGCCAGAAGGTTTCAGACCAGGTAATAACCATTGCCTGTTGCTGAATTTGCCCGGCCAGGCTGGCGAGCGCCTGCATATTAGCGTAGGCGCTGTCACCAACATGACTGAGATAATTGGCGCTGCTGGCGGCCAGATAGTCATGGGCGTAGCCAGAGTTGGCGCTGACGGATTCACGAACCACGTCATCATGCAGCTTGTTGCGTTGATCGACAAACACCGCCATTAGCGCCAGCCCTACCGACCCGCCCAGATTACGCGCCATGTTATACAGCCCGGCGGCATCGGCGGCTTCTTCTGCAGTGACTGCCGCCATTGATGCCTGGTTGAGTGGCAGCATCGCCATAATTTGCCCGGCGCCGCGCAGCAATTGTGACCATGTAAAGTCAGCGCCTACGCTTTGCGCGGTTAGCGAAGTATCAAGAAAACAGCTGATGCTAAATAACAGGATCCCGCTAATCACCATCAGACGAATATCCACCTTGCCTAACAAGCGGGGTAAAATCGGCATTAGAAGGAGGCTTGGGATACCGGAAATCAGCAACACCATGCCAGATTGCTGCGCGTTGTAACCGGCGATGCCGCTTAAAAATTGCGGCAATAAATAGAGCACACAATACAATCCGCACCCCACCACAAAGACGATCACCACCACGCTGAGAAAACGCAGGTTACCCAATAAGGCAAGACGTATAACCGGACGCTTGGCGGTAAACTGCGCTACCAATAGCAACAGAAGCCCGACGACACAAACGAGACTCAGTGTCACAATCATTTGGGATTCAAACCAGCGTTCGCGTTGGCCCTCCTCCAGTACCACCGTCAGTGAACTGAGCCCGGCGCTGAGGCCAATGATGCCGAGCCAGTCGGCTTGCCAGAAGCTTTCCGCGTGGCTTTTCTCCGGCGGCAGACCGAGCAACAGCAGGGCGATAAGGCCGCAACACACCGGTAGATTAAGAAAGAAACACCAGTGCCAACTCACATTTTCCGCCAGCCAACCGCCCAGTACCGGCCCTAAAATCGGCCCGAGGATCACAATGACGCCAAATAGCGACATTCCGACCGGTAGCTGGCTACGAGGCAGACGGGTACGAATAATCATTTGTGCGGTCGGAATCAGCGCGCCGCCGGTAAATCCCTGACCAATACGGCCAATCACCATTTGCGGCAAGCTATTCGATAATCCGCAAATGACCGAAAAAAGGGTAAACAGTATCGCCATGGTAATCAGGAAATTACGCAGACCAAAAGTGCGGCTAAGCCAGCCTGCCAGTGGGATCATGACGATTTCCGACATCAGATAACCGGTCGAAATCCAGGTACCTTCGGTACCGGTTGCGCCAATTTCGCCCTGAATTTGCGGCAGCGCGGAGTTGGTGATTGAGATATCCAGGGTGGCCATCAGCGCGCCAAGCGCGCCAGCGAAGACCGCGATCCAACTGGTTAGCGATGCCTTCTCTTCGCTTTCTCCGCCTGGCGATGTAGGCGTATCACGGCTCATAATTACCGATCCTGTTTCAGCGGATGTGTGTCGATATCGACCGTGACCGACATGCCGGGTAACAGACGCTGACGCTGGGCGCTGTTATCGGTGATACGAATACGTACCGGTACGCGTTGAACGATTTTGGTAAAGTTACCGGTGGCATTTTCCGGCGGTAGCAGAGCGAACTGGGAACCGGTTCCCGGTGCGAAGCTCTCAATCTCGCCGCGAAAATCATGATCGGGTAACGCATCAACATGCAGCGTTGCCGGTTGCCCGATGCGTATGTCGCCCATTTGGGTTTCTTTAAAATTGGCCACCAGATAGACATCTTGTACCGGTACCACGGTCAATAATCGGGTACCAGGCTGCACATATTGCCCCACCCGCACACTACGATCGCCAACGCGACCGGCAACCGGGCTGCGAATCAGCGTATCTTGCAGATTAATGCTCGCCTGCTGCAGGCTAGCCTGGGCTGAGGCCAGTTGCGCTTTTGCCTGGGCAATTTCGGCTTTCATCGAACGAATTTGCGCGGTTGCGGATTTTACCGCCGCAACGTTTGCCGCATAATCCGCCTGCGCACGATCGCGGCTGCGGACCTGGTCCGATAAGTTCTCTTTACTCACCACGCCGCTCTTCGCCAGCGGCAGATAGCGCTGATATTCGCGTTGCGCATACTGCATCTGTATTTGCGCCGAATTTTGCTGTGCTTCAGCCTGCTCAATATCGGCCTGCTGGCGTACAATTTCCGCTTCTGCACGTTCAATATCGGCCTGATTGGCGAGAATGGTCGCTCGCGCCTGATCGACCTGTGCCTGATACTCCTCTGCATTTAGCTTCACCAGCGGTTGACCGGCGGCAACGTCTTGGTTATCGCCAACCAGTACTTCGCGCACATAACCGGAGACTTTTGGTGCCATGGTGACGCTGTCCGCTTGTAAATACGCATCATCGGTAGATTGATTAAAGCGGGCGATGAAAAACCAGTACAGGAGAGCCAGCACCACCAGCGTGGTTAACGCCAGCGAAAACAGCAGTAATAGCCGCTTTTTACGGTTACCGGCGGCTTCTACCGGCGGCGCCATGCCGTCAGGCAAGGAAGAGGAAGTGGACATGGCTGCAAATAACACCGTAAAGCTCCTGAGAAAGAATTATATCAAGCGGAATAAATATTCCGTTTGGTATAATTATGTCAAGCGATATATTTTTTAATTTACTGTGCGATACCGTTATACTCGGAACGTTTTTACTAAGGAGGCCGCCGTGTGCGCGAAGAAAAGTAAACCGTTGCGTCACCCGCCGGAAGGCGGCTACGCCCGTGGCGATGAAACCCGGCAACGCATTATTGATGCGGCAATACAGGTGTTTGGTGAGCAGGGGTTTGATGCGGCGACCACACGTCAGATAGCGATTCGCGCCGGGGTGAACCCGCCCGCACTTCAGTACTATTTTGAAAATAAGGAAGGGGTGTATTACGCCTGTATTGAGTGGATGGCGGAGGAGAGTTGTCGCTACTTTCAGCCCACGATTGAGAAAATTAATCGGCTAAATAACCATGAGATTGACGCTGATGCCTGCATTGAACTGTTTTGTCAGTTGCTGGATGTGATGCTGGAGCGGGTTTTTAATACCACCATTCCGCAAGGCAAAATATTGTTTCACGCGCGTGCGCAGGTGGGGCAGGGGCCGGCCGATGCTTTTCGTTTAATGCGTGAGCGTATCAGCGGCAAATTAAACTGTGCGGCGGCTTCGCTGGTCGCACGAGTTTCCGGCGCGGCGGTTCATGATGAACTGACGCAGATTCGTACCATGACCTTGATGGGGCAGGCGGTGATTTTCCATCTGACCCGTCACTCAATGCTTGATCAGTTAGGCTGGGAAGAGGTGAATGCCGAGCGGCTGACATTATTAAAAACCACGCTCCGCGTCCAGTGTCGCACGTTGATGGAGAGTTGGCGGGCGGCGAGCCAGTGATTGCCTTAAATGGCCGGGTGACCCCGGCCACTGGCAATTAAGCCAATACCTCACTTTTTTGCAGCGTAAAAGTGGCGATTAACGCGCGTAGGGTGACGGCTTGTTGTTCGAGTGATTCCGCCGCCGCTGAAGCTTCGACCACTAAGGCAGCATTCTGCTGCGTGACCTGATCCATCTGAATTACCGCCTTATTCACCTGCTCAATACCGCTGCTTTGTTCTTCTGAGGCGACCGCAATCTCACCAATAACTTGCGCCACGCTTCGCACAGCCTGGCGACCGGCTGAGGCGGCCTGACCGACCTCATCGGCCAGTTCGGTGCCTTGTTGCACGGTGCTGACCGAGCGGGCGATAAGTTCGCGAATCTCTTTTGCGGCAGTCGATGAGCGTTGAGCGAGGGTGCGCACTTCTGAGGCGACCACCGCGAAGCCACGCCCCTGCTCACCGGCGCGCGCGGCCTCGACCGCCGCGTTCAACGCCAGAATATTGGTCTGGAAAGCGATACCTTCAATCAGCGCGGTAATATCGGCAATTTTGCCGGAGCTGTCGGCAATATCACGCATCGTTTCCTGCATACGACTGACCATTTGATTGCTTCGTTCGGTGGCGGCGGCGGCATCGGTCGCCAGTCGGCTGGCTTCACGGGCGTTTCCGGCATTCTGTTTTACCGTCACATTGATCTGCTCCATGCTGGCGGCGGTTTCTACCAATGACGCTGCTTGTTGTTCGGTACGAGAGGAGAGATCGAGATTACCGCCTGAGATTTGCCGTGACGCCACGCCGACCGAATCGGCTGCCAGGTGAATGTCGCTGAGGGTTTCGGTCAAACGGCGCTGCATTTGATCCATCGCGAACAACAGACTACTACGATCGTTTTTACGCAGAAGAACCTGTGCGCTGAGATTACCCTCGGCAATACGCTTACACAAGGCGGCAGCATAATCGGGCTCGCCGCCCAGGCTGTGGCGGATGCTACGAATCAGCCACAACATGGCCAGCGTCAGCACAATGGCGACACTGCTCACCAGCGCCAGATTACGTAACAGTTCGGTGCGGAAAGCGTTATCAATATCATCCTGGTAAACTCCGGTGTAGAGATGCCAGCCCCAGGCAGGAATGAGTTCGCTATAGGTAATTTTCCCCACCGGTTTGTCATTACCCGGTTTTGGCCACACGTAGTGAGTGAAGTGTTTGCCGCCCGCAGAGGAGCTTTTGACGATTTCGACCGCGACGTGGACACCATTCACATCCACCAGCCCTTGCTGACTTTTATTTTCCAAATCCGGGCGCGGCGGGAACAGTAGCGGAACATACTCATCATTATAAATACCAAAATAGCCGCTTTTATCGCTGCCGTAGCGCAGCCCGCGCAACGCCTCTAGCGCCATATGCTGCGCCTGTGCCGGTTTCAACTCTCCGGCGTTGGTCTTTTGTTGATACCAGCTAATCAACCCTTGCGCCAAATCCGCCTGCTGTTTCAGCACCGCTTTGCGCGCGTTAAGCATGCTATTACGTTGTATAACCGCATTCGCCACCACCAATGCAATCAGTAATAACCACAATAATCCAACGATGCTCCAGAGTTTTTTATTGAGTGTGAATCGTTTCATGCTTTTCCCCTGCCGGTGAAGCGCCAAAGCCGATAATGTCCTGGCGGGGTTGGCGAACAGTGCCCCGGTTACACCATGACTGGCTGTAGTTATTAACGACGCATTTTTGTCAGCCTTTAGCGTTATTTTTCAACTCTGCGGCGATTTTTTCATCATCGGGAAAGAGGCCTTTGGGGAAGGGCGAAAACATAAGTATCACTTATGTTTGTGATCATTGTCACGGTTCAACGCGAAACTAATCATCGTGAAACGCTACTCACCGGTAATGACATTTTTCTGATGCATTGATGAGGTGATGAAATGATGAGAACGGGATCTATCTCTATACCGGGCGCTTTCCCTTCAACGCCAGCGCCTTCTGAACATGAAGTGGAGCAGGAGCATGACCTTCCGCCCCGACGTGAGAGTGCCGAAACCGTCCGTTCGGGAGAAACCCACCATAGTGGTGAGACAGAACATACCGAAGAGACGCGTCACAGCAGCGAGACGGGCCGAACACAAGGGACGTTTCAAAGTGCGATGTCACGCACCAGTCTGGAAGTCAGGCAACAGCAGGAGCGCGAGCAGCGAATTCATGACTCAATGCACACGTTCTTTTCAGCATTGGGGAACCCGAATGAGCATCCGAACCTTGAACTGTTGATTGCCGATCGCACCGAGCGGCTGATGGCCAGAGGCGAAAGCGCGGCGGATATTGCAGAAACTTTCAGCAAAGCGAAACCGATGGATCGAGTTACCGATATTGTCGAAGGCGCGATCCGCGCTTTTTCATTTGGTATCTCCGGGCTTCCTGCCGATGCACTCAGCCAGATTGGCGACGTGGGTAAAAATGCGCTGAGTAACTTCCTGACCGGGTGGGCGGTATCGGCGGATACCTATGCCGGAAAGGCGGCGATCGGGGTAATTGGCGGTGTAACGGCAATGACGTTAAGGGCGGTGAGTGACGGGTTACTCAATAAGCCGCTGGAGGATGCGCTCTGGTTGGGCGAAAACGCCTCTAAGCTGGAAGCGAGTGTGAAACCTTTATTTGAGGCGAAAAAAACGGTTGGAAGCGAGATGCTTAACGCGGTGAAAGGTGGCGTCGGGTATGACATTCGTAACGTTGTCAACAGCTTCCCGGCGATGGCCGATCTAAAAGGATTGAATACCGGCTTAAATATTGGCGGCAGTATGGCGGGTGGCTCGATCAGCTCCCTGGTGCAGCACCACGGTCAACGCTTGCCGGTAAACCTGTTGGCGCGTACCGACTGGGAAGATCGTTATTTTGAACTGAAAAATGCCTCGCTGCCAAAACAAATGGTAGTGGGTGGGATTCAGCGCAGCGGCGCCGTGGTACAAAGCCTGGCGAGTTTCGAAGGCTGGAGAACCGGGCGCCAAAATGCCATGAGCGATAACATGCTGGCGGAAATTGCGACGTTAGGTATCGGATTAGGCGGCGTAAATATGCTGCGTAAATTTGCCGCGGATGCGATGGGGAGTGACCAGTGGAGCGCCGCCGGACGTATTTTCGCCGATCAGATGGTGAACACCGTGGGGGCGGCAGCGGCTTACGCGACGCAAGGGCTGGTTGGCGTGGTAGTGAAAATGGGTTCCGAGGCGATTGATCATGCAGTTGGCGGCATGATTCAAGGGGGCACCAATGCATTGGCGCAACTGGCCGGTAACCGTTTCCGCGAGCAGATAGAAAATGAGATGGAGTTGGGGCGCTTAGGAAGAGAGAGAACGTAACCACTGCCGATAATAATGACCTTGATGCGCCCATACGGGCGCATTTTTTTTATCGTTATCGGCTGGCGACCAGGGTTTGCTGCTGGTCACTCTCTTCCTGTTGTAACACACGATAAATCCGTTCTACTTCGCGCGCATAACGGAGACGAAGTTTTTGTCGCGCGGGGGAAGGGCCGGTGTTGTACATGCCAACGGTATCCCATGAACGGCCATACTGGCGAAACAGTCCATGTAACACCCAGGCCCCGGTCGAGACACACACGCAGGGTTCGCTGAGCAAGCGTTTACGCGTGACACCCAATTGTGAGAGGCGGGAGAAATGCACGCTATTAATCTGCATCATGCAGACATCTTCAGTGCGATTACGGTTAGCCTGATTAATCGCCGTCGGATTCAGTTTTGACTCCTTAATCGCAATGGCCTTCAGCAATATGGGTGATAGGCCAAATGCTTTGCCCGCGACATTAAAGCAATCCGCCTGAGCGAACGAAGAAAAACAGAGCGCCAATGCGCACAGTTTCATAGACGTCATTTTTTTATTCCTTCCCACTCGGTGCTTATGTGTGGTGGCTGCCGGGGGAAAGTTCCCGATGAGTGGGAGCTGTCGCGTTAATACGAACGAGAAAAAAAGCCGGTTATGGAACTAATTCACGCCAGATTTCACTTATTTTCAACACCACAACCGCGCGATAGCACAGGAGTGATCCCGCGTTACGTCAACGGTCTGTCTTTGGCATGCGGTTCGCCATCTTTAATGAGGATTATCCAATGCAGATTACATCAGGTTCGGGAGGGTTTTCGCCTTACTCACCCTCTAATGATTTTTCGGATAATAATACGCCGCTCGGTGGACAGACGCCGACAAAGCCCGCTGGCGATCCGCAGATGAACATCCCCACTGCGTTAAATTTCGGCAATATCGGGGCGACCGATAAACCTTCGCAAATTGACTTTGGCTCATCACCGCAGAATCGGGCGGTGGATAACAGTTCCTCGCCGCCAGCGGACGGAATGAATGGATCCAATGGGAACTCGATGGAAAGTATGCTGAAGATGCTGCAACAAATGCTACAAGAGCTGATGCAGGAGTTGTTCAAAATGCTGGGGATCGGCGGGGGACAAGCGCCTCAGCAGGATAACGCCTCACCGCCTCCGGTGAGTGACAGTAGCGGTGGAGGCGGCGATGGCGGTGGAGGTGGCCCTGGCGGCGTAAACACGCCTACCAATAACGTGAATCTGAAAACCGATACGCCGCCCACTTCCGATCTTTCAGAGAAGTCATCCACTTCGGGCGCTAACGGGAGCGGTAATAGCAGCACGCCGGGCGATACCTCAATGCCGGGCCTGCCAGATAAACTACAGCAGTTTAGTAAAGATTATAGCGATATAGCGAAGGAGACCGGGGTGCCCGCCAGCACGCTTGCGGCATTAACCTGGACCGAATCGCGTGGGGATGTTAATGCCACCTCTACCAACCCTGGTAACGGTAAAACCGATGGCGGCATGAACCAGATCAACCCGGATACCTACGAATCAATGCGTCAGAAGTATCCGGATAAATTGTCCGGCGACTCCAGCGATCCGCATAATCAGATCATGTGTTCAGCGTTGATGTTGCGCGACTACCAGAAACAGTTTGGCGGCAGCATGGATGCCGCGCTACGTGCCTATAACTCTGGCCCGGACCAGGTCAATATGAGCAACCTGTCGAGCATATCTTTAGGTAATCCCAACTACGTTAACGAGGTTAACCAAACTGCCAAAGTTATCGCTTCTGGTAATGGGAGCGTACCTGCCTAACGGACAATAGCGTGGATTAAATTATCGGGTTTAAAGACCAGGCGGGATATGAAAATCATCTTATCCCGCCATTTTTTAGCCTGGTATGCTGAAACATTTGTATTTTGCCACTGACTGACTTTTGAGTTCGAAGGCACAGATTATTTTAGTACCAGTTTATTTTTGTGATACGCATCGGCTTTATTATGAAAAAAACATGACAAACCACTGACAATAAGATGAAAAATGCCATTTTTAATCGCGTGTCAGCGATTAAATAATTACCGGTCGTGGCCTGGGAATCGTCCTAAAAGCCCGCCTTAAAAATGAGAGGTGCGGCGTTACAAAATGTAAATAGTGTATCTTTTTGTGTGAGAAATTTGCCATTTCAACCAATCTATTTTGCGCTAATTTTATTCTTCCGTATTCTTAACGAAATCCTGCAAAAAAGGTTACATTGTTATTGCTGATTGAAAATAACCAATGCGTTTTTCGGCGTTTACTCAACTTTATACAAATTTACTTACTGATGATGGAAATTCTATCTCAATGATTTTCTATTGCTTTTGTTTAATGAGAGGGCAATTGTTTCGTTTTGATTAAATTCCCCCTCTTTGCCCATCATCCCTTTATTCTCCCGACACCGGCTTGCGACAAAATGTATTTCCTTCTCCCCTCGGGTTATATCTGTAACCGTTTACCTGCTGAAAAAAATACCTGATCGAAACGGTTACTCCAACGCGGACGTGTAGGGATTTTCTTACAAGCGCCCCACAAAATTCCTGATTGTAAAACCCTCTACGAGTGTTAATTTAAATTTGTTCTCATAAAAAAGGCTCATCAATTCTCATGTTTCAGCGCTTCTTTTGACGCTGAGTCGCTCCATTCGCGAATGTTGAAAACGGCAGGCTCAATCAGTTAACTCTGTGTGCCCTTGTTAGAACCAGGTAGCGGGGAATCTATGAAAGAGAATGACTTAGAAAATAGAGGGATGAGGGGATTGATCGAAGATGATGACACTCTTGGGGGAGTGGTCGATCTGATCCGTGCGGAAGAGGATATTCACAGTGATTTTGATGCACTGTTAAACACGTTAGCACCTCTTAAGGTCGACCTGGTGCTGGAAGGCGAGACCGGAACCGGCAAAGACACCTTTGCCCGCCGGTTGTATACGCACTCCGGCTGCCGCGGCGAATTCGTTCCAATTAACTGCGCGGCAATCCCGGAGAGCCTGGCAGAAAGTGAATTATTTGGCGTGATGTCGGGCGCTTACACCGGCGCGAACCATTCGCGCGCCGGGTACATTGAAAGCGCCAATAACGGGGTGCTGTTCCTCGATGAAATCGACAGTATGCCGTTAAGTCTACAGGCCAAGCTGCTGCGCGTACTGGAAACGCGCACTGTCGGGCGCCTTGGAAGTACGCAAAGCGTGCCGCTTAATTTACGTGTGGTGGTGGCAAGTCAAAAACCGCTGGCGAGCCTGGTGGAACAGAAACTGTTCCGGCAAGACCTCTACTTCCGGTTGACCACGGTTAAAATTGTCCTGCCCGCTTTGCGCACCCGTATTGAATATATCATTCCGTTATTCCGTCGTTTCTCACAAGAAGCTGCCATCCGCCTCAACCGGGCGCTGCCAGCGATGTCCGCCAGCCTGTCTGAATCACTACTGATGCACAACTGGCCGGGGAATATTCGCGAACTGCGTGGCGCCGCGGAACGTTTTGTATTGGGCATTCCGCCGCTAGGAAACGGCATCCGTCCGGAAACACACAGCGTACGGCTTCGTGAGCGGATGCGGCGCATAGAATATTGTCTGATTGAAGATTGTCTGATGCGTCATGAAAACCGTATTGTCAGTGCCGCGCACGAGTTAGGTATTCCGCGTCGCACGCTGTATCAACGCATCAAATCGCTGACCGCGCAGGAAAATTAAATTTTTTTGGAAACCGAGGGAACCGGTACGTAAGCCGCGCCACTTAACAGATGAATGACACATCATTCAATCCTAAATCTGACGAGGAGTAAGGTTATGACTCAAGGTGTCAATAACGGAAACAGCGATGCAATGCGCAACCAGTTCCAGTCAAGTATGGACCAGGTGCAGGGCGAATCAATGCAGGACCAGTTGGATAAAGCGGAACGCGATCGTAAAAATGCTTTCGTTTCCGGTTACGCCAACTCTGCGACAACCATGATCAGTTCCCTGGCGCAGAACAAAATACAGTTCTAACGCATTCAGGGAGCCTTGTGTATAAGGTTCCCTGTTTTTTGTGGTTCTCTGAGGTTTGCAGCATGAAAATAAATGACCCTACAGCAGGTAATGCGTTACCGGTTCATGAAGCGCTTTCTTCCTCTTCTCCTTCATCGGCCAACAGTGGCGATGCCGCTTGGTTCTCCGCCGCACTGGAACAACCAGACGCGCCGCAGCAACAACCATTTACCCTTTCTGGTCATAAACCGGATAGCCTATTTAATCAGGCATCGTCGGTGTTTAACCACCTTGACGATGACAAAAAGAGTATGAATAGCGCGTTGCGTAAAGCCTCTCGCTCAACCGACCCATTGGTATTGAATAAAATCGATGGCGAACTTTCCAACTATTACCTGGAAAGCTCGATGAACGCCAAAATCGTGTCGAAAACTGTCCAGGGCCTGGAAAAGCTCACCAACCTTCAGTGACCGCATTATGCAGATATCCTGGCGAAAACCGATGCTGGTCGCGCTGCTTACGCTGTTGCTTAGCGGGTGCGATAAACCGGTGGTACTCAATACCGGTCTAACGGAAAATGATGCCAATGACATTATTTCCGAACTCTCTAAATACAAGATTGCGGCGGATAAGCAAATTGATAAAGAGGGCGTAACGGTCACCGTCGATGCCGATACAATTGAGCGTTCGGTACAGATTCTTAACGCCAAAGGATTGCCGCGTAAGTCCAGAACTAACCTCGGTGAGGTGTTTCAGAAAAGCGGCATTATCTCCAGCCCGCTAGAGGAGCGTGCGCGCTATATTTATGCCCTCTCGCAGGAACTGGAGTCGACACTCTCGCAAATTGATGGCGTGGTCGTGGCGCGCGTTAGCGTGGTGCTGCCGGAGCGGGTAGCGCCCGGCGAGCCGGTACAACCTGCGTCAGCTTCGGTATTCATTAAATACACTGCCGATCTCGATCCCGACAGTATTGAACCGCGTATCCGTCGGCTGGTGGCGGCCAGTATTCCGGGGCTGGCGGGGAAAAGCGACAACGATTTGTCGATTGTTTTTGTGCCAGCGGAAGTGTATCGCGACCATATTGAGAAAGTCTCGCTCGGGCCTTTCCAGTTGACGATGTCGCAATATGCCACCGTCAAAGTGGTGTTCTTTATCGTACTGATTCTGCTGCTGTTAGGCGGAGCAGGTATGGCACTGGTACCACGCATGAAAAAAATGCTGAACAGAAAAAAATCAACCTCACTGGCGGTTGTTGAATCCGGCGGTCAGGATTAGCCGCTGGAGGAAGCATGTCGCGACAGGTTGAACGTCAATGGCTCGATTGGTGGACGCGCGGGTTTTGGCAACATGCGGATGCCAGTTGGTGCCATTTACCTTTTTTTCAGCTTGACCCTCTGCACCAGCAGCGGCTGGCATACGCGCATCACAACGCATTCGCGCAACATCTTAATCTGCCTGATACGTTGCCGGGGCCGCCGGATGAACGCCTGCTCGCCTTGTCGGAAGCGCCTGAACCACAGCGTCGGTTAATGTTACGGTTGGTGGGGGAGATTTGCCAACATGATAGCGGGGCGGAAGCATTGGATGCTGCGCAGCGTACCTGGTGCCACCGTATCACTCGTGCCTTGCGTCCCGGAATTTGGCTACCGCCGGAACTGCACTTTTCCCCCGATCCGCAACCGGCGGCGCTGGCATTACTGGCACCGCTTTTCTCACCGGAAAATTGGCTGCGACTGCGTTTAGGTTTTGACTACCAGCTTGTGAAGCAGCTTCCCGAACTGCCGGATGCATTACCGCTTAATAAACTTCAGGCGTTATGGGAAGCGGTTATTTGGCGTAGCCAGCAACAGGACGGGCAGCCGCATGTGGATAACTAAGCAGATTACTTTAACCACCCTGCCGCCGTTAGAAGAAGGGGTGGTATTGTCGCGTGAAACGCTACATGAATATCAGCAAGCCTACGATGTCTTGACCGCTGCGCAACAGCGTCACGCGCAAATTGTCGCCGACGCTGAGCGTCAGGCGCAGCAAATTATCGAGGCGGCGCATGATGAGGCGGCACGCCAAATTGCGGCCGCGCTTGCGCAGAGTGAAGCCCAGTTTTTACAACGCGTCGAAACGCTGTTTGAAGATTGGCAAAGCGCGCGTAAGCAGCAAGATGAGAGCCTTATTTCTCAGGCGCAATACTTAGTCAGCGCGGCGTTGACGCATCTGTTTGATAGCAGCAGCGATACGCAAAAAGTTACCGCCTTGTTGCGCCAGTTGCTACAGGCGCGGGCGCGTGGACAAAGTGCTACGCTCTGGTGTCACCCCTCGCAATATGCGGCGATCGAGGCCTGGCTGCAGGCGCATACCCACCTTGACTGGGCGGTTCAACTGGATGATGCGCTCGAAATACACAGCGTAATGCTACAAACCGCGAATGGTGAGCTCAGCGTCAACTGGGCGCAACTACAGCAGCGGTTGCTCAGCACCGTACAGGCATAATTTTACCGTCGACGGGAACCTTTCCGCCTGCCGCGCCACTTATTGGGCGATCTCAACCCAAAGGAGAAGCGCATGAGCAATTCCTATGATATTCAGCGACGTCTTGATGCACAGTTGGCGCGTGTTCATCACTCGGTAGCCGAGTTGGCTAACGGCACGCTTTCACAAGAAGAGGGGCCAGGGATGGGGGATTTGATGGCGTTCAAGCAGGCGCTAATGCAGGAGTCCGCCTCGAACTACACCGCGAGTCAACTCAGTTCACTGAAACATAACCTCAGTAAATCGATTATCGATTCTATTAACTAAAGCGCCAAACGGCTTAGCCATTAAGCCGTTTTTTCACTCGCACGCTATCACACGCAATTTGGGATCTGTCAGGCATGTTGAGAATTATAAGCTTAGGGTTGGCTAGAGGGAGAGTGACGCGTTGAACCAGCACGTTCGTTTGTTACGTACCGCCATGTTTTTACTGGCCGGGGCCGTCGGCGTATACGCGAATAGCGTTCGGGCGCAAGCGCCCGCCGATTGGCAAAATGGCGCTTACGCCTATTCCGCACAAAACACCTCACTACGTACTGTATTGCAGGATTTCGCCAGCAGCCATGGCGTTAACTTGCGTCTCGGCGATATTCCCGACAGTGAAGTTAATGGTCGTCTGCGCTCAGACAGTGCGGTCACGTTTCTTGACCGTTTAGCGCTGGAATATCGTTTCCAGTGGTTTGTCTATAACGACACGTTGTATATCAGCCCGCAATCGGCACAGGTTTCGAAACGTATCCGGGTTTCGGCTGATGCCGCGCCGGATTTGAAACAGGCGCTGGAAGGCGTTGGATTACTCGAACCCAAATTTGGCTGGGGCGAATTGCCGGATGATGGCGTGGTGCTGGTGACCGGGCCGCCGGAGTATGTCTCGCTGGTCAACGATTTTAGTGAACAGGATAAGGATAAAAAAGAGAATAAAGAGATGATGGTGTTCCCACTACGTTATGCGTCGGTGGCCGATCGCCAAATCAAATATCGGGATAAAACGCTGTTAGTACCGGGCGTCGCGACGATTCTGAATGAGCTGCTCGGCAAAAAAAATAACCGTACCGCCGAAGGGATCCAGGTCAATAAAGATGGCAATCATGGGGCGGCAAGCCGGGCGTTTGAAGATCAATCCGATACGATTTTATCGCAACTGGTGCAAAGCCAAGATACGCGTATTCGCAATGATGACTTTTCCGACGATCCGGGGCTGAACCCGCTGGTGTCGGCGGATGTGCGTAATAATGCCTTGCTGGTACGTGACGATCCCAAGCGGCGCGAGCAGTATCGTGCCTTGATCTCACAAATCGATATACCGCAAAAACTGGTCGAGATTGATGCGATGATCGTCGATGTTGATCGCAGCGCGCTCTCAACGCTCTCCGCCAATTTGCTTGGTACTTTTGGCAACGTTACCGCTGGCTCATCCATGTTACAGGGCAGTAGTACGCTGTTCGTTACCGATTACAGCCGTTTCTTCGCGCAGGTGCAGGCGCTGGAAGGGAAGGGGAACGCTTCGATTGTCGCTAACCCTTCGGTGCTGACGCTGGAGAACCAACCGGCAGTGATCGATTTCAGCGATACTGCGTTTATTACAGCGACCGGCGAACGTGTGGTGGATATTGAGCCGGTTACCGCCGGAACCAGCCTGCAGGTGGTGCCGCGTGCGATTGGTAACGGCAGCAAAGGGACGGTGCAACTGATGGTGGATGTTGAGGACGGCAAGGTTGATAAAGGTGACGACGGTGAAGCGACCGGCGCGCAGCGCGCCACGGTCAGCACCCAGGCATTGGTTCAGCAAAGTGGCTCACTGGTGATGGGCGGCTTCCATTCACGCGAAACCGGTGATGTGAAGCGCGGTATCCCACTTCTGAGCAGCATTCCGTTTATCGGTTCGTTCTTTTCCTATACCCGGCATGAAACCTCGCAGCGTGAGCGGCTGTTTATTATTACGCCGCATTTAGTGGGCGATCAGGTTGATCCGACTCGCTATATCGGTGATGAGTATCGTAACCAGCTCAATGATGCAATGGATGAAGTGCAGCGCCGCCAAAAATACTCCTCAATGAAAGGGGATGTGGAAAACGCGATGCGTGACCTGGCGGAAGATAAGATCCCGACCGGGTTCCGTGCTGGCGGGGAAGGCGTAAGCCTATCGCTGTTGTGCGATAGCCTGAACGGGATTCAATACGATACGTCGCGCAGCCAGTGGTATAGCAACCGCGCGGTACAGATAACCGTAGGTGTGATGAAGAATGTGTCCACCAAGCCGCTGCGTTTTGATGAGTCTAGCTGCCGGGATGATGATGTGCTGGCGGTGTCAGTATGGCCACAGGCGATGCTGCAACCGGGGCAATCGGCGGAAATCTATGTTGCTTACCAGACGCGGGGTGAGGCGCGACGTTCTCGTACTTCACTGCTGTCGCCCAGCGCCAGTCGCTAAGGAGGGATGTCATGAAATTGCGTTTATTAATGCTGGCGTTATTAAGCGGCGTACTTAGCGCCTGTGCGTCGCACGATAATGGTTGTGATAATGCTCAGTGTCGTCCTCTCTCTGATAGCCATCATCTGACTATTTGGTGGCCGTCGGATATGCGCAACGGTACGCAGGATTACTCGCAGATGCCGGTTCGTTAAGCCTTAGCGGGGCGCGTGATGCGCCCCGTTATCTTTTCTTCTTCCTCTCTGATTCTGGTCACATTTTTTTCTCTTCTGCGCTTTTTTTCGGGAACCAGACGCCGGGTTTGGTCACTTAATTTCTGTCATATGCACAGTATTCGAAAGCCTTGCGGTACGCAGGGTTAATTAACAAACATCCTGATAACACGAGGTCTTACCTATGAGTAATTCAATTGGCGGCGTATTGGGTATGGTTACCCACCTTCCACAAACGGCATTGAGTCTGACTCCGCAAGGCGCAGCGGCGAATCTGTTGAAGAATATTGGCGATCAGATGATTCATGATATCGCCTCTAAATTAACCAATTCGCTATTTTCCGGTGGCATGAACCAGCAAGGCGGCGGTAACGGTGGCGCCAGCATGGGTGCGCTGGGTAATGGCGGCAATAATATGCTGGAGAACCTGATGAAACAGGTTCTTCAGCAAATGGGGATTACCCCGCAAAACAGCCCGTTTAATTCCGGCTCTGGTCAGAACAATATGAATGCGTTCAATCAGGGGCTGGGTAACGGTTTAAGTGGAACCGGCGGACCGACGATGAATACACCGCTGTCACCGCAAAACGCCAATGATTTTACTCAGTTGGGTAACTCTATTGGCGGCCAAATGGGCAGCAAGGCTGGGCTTGAGGCGTTGAACGATGTGGGTACCGGTGCGAACAAAGGTATTGAGGCGCTGTTATCGGGTGGGCACGGCGGTAAAGTGGATGGCGGTTCCAAGGAGACGCGTGCGGAAATCGGTAAGTTTATGGATCAACATCCGGAAGTTTTTGGTAAGCCGCAGATGCCGCAAGGCGCTCACATGAAGGGTGATGAATCCAGCAGTTGGGAAGATGCGCTTAAAAATGGTAAGCCGTTAAGCGACGATTCATTGAAACAGTTCCAGACTGCGAAAAACGATCTGAAAACGTCTATGATTGGCGGTAGCATTCCGACGCCTCCTGGCGCGGCGCCCGGTGGTTCGGCGCTGCTTAATGCCGATGCGCAATTGGCGAATAGTAATATTAAGCAGGATGCGATAAAGGCGATGTCTTGAGGATAAGCCAGCGCGTTATGAGGAGCCGGGATTGTTTCCCGGCTTTTTTCTATCGCCTTGTGCGTTTGGTTGACGCCGCCAGGTCAACGGCATTTCTCTCGCCCTGAGCGCCTGGTTGGCGCCGCCAGGTCAACAGCGTTTCTCTCGCCTGAAGGGCGAGCGAGTTAAGGGCCATAAGCGTGGCCCTTAACAATCCGCGCTACCGGCAGGCGCGCCGCCCGCTGCGCGGGTGCCTTCACCTTCACCGTTTTCCGACGGACCGGGCGCGACGCGTTCCCGACGCGGCGCTTGCTCTCGGCGACGTCGTGTCGCCTCGTCCTGGAAACCGGCGCGGGCTCAGCGGCGCTAATGCCTCGGGAAGGTCAACACCCCATACATTTGCATCAGAGTGAAAGTGAGCACCCTGTGTCCGCCATCCGCAGCGCCGAAGGTTGAGTGAAGGCCAGGATGGGGCGGCAGGGAAGCCGCCACAAGGCCGGGCGGGACAGGACGTCACGTCCCGGGCGGTCCGGCAGGCCGGAGTGAAACCTGAGGGGACCGTGCAACGCGCGGCGTGAGGACCAGCGGCACGCGGGATTGTTAAGGGGAAAGGTGAGTTTCCCCTTAACCCGTCCGACGCGGAGCGGTGGCCGGAATGCCGTTGACCTTAACGGAAATTAATTTCCAAAGCCTGTTGAAACCAACAGCGTTTCTCTCGCCTGAAGGGCGAGCGAGTTAAGGGCCATAAGCGTGGCCCTTAACAATCCGCGCTACCGGCAGGCGCGCCGCCCGCTGCGCGGGAGCCTTCGCCTTCACCGTTTTCCGACGGACCGGGCGCGACGCGTTCCCGACGCGGCGCTTGCTCTCGGCGACGTCGTGTCGCCTCGTCCTGGAAACCGGTTCCGTCTCAGCGGTGCTAATGCCTCGGGAAGGTCAACATCAACACCCACACCGTTGCACCTGATTAAGGTAAGCACCCTGTGTCCGCCATCCGCAGCGCCGAAGGTTGAGTGAAGGCCAGGATGGGGCGGCAGGGAAGCCGCCACAAGGCCGGGCGGGACAGGACGTCACGTCCCGGGCGGTCCGGCAGGCCGGAGTGAAACCTGAGGGGACCGCGCAACGCGCGGCGTGAGGACCAGCGGCACGCGGGATTGTTAAGGGGAAAGGTGTATTTCCCCTTAACCCGTCCGGCGCGGCGCGGTGGCCGGAATGCCGTTGACCTTAACGGAAATTAATTTCCAAAGCCTGTTGAAACCAACAGCGTTTCTCTCGCCTGAAGGGCGAGCGAGTTAAGGGCCATAAGCGTGGCCCTTAACAATCCGCGCTGCCGGCAGGCGCGCCGCCCGCTATGCGGGTCCCTTCGCCTTCACCGTTTTCCGACGGACCGGGCGCGACGCGTTCCCGACGCGGCGCTTGCTCTCGGCGACGTCGTGTCGCCTCGTCCTGGAAACCGGCTCCGTCTCAGCGGCGCTAATGCCTCGGGAAGGTCAACATCCAAACATTTGCACCAGCGTTACGGTGAGCACCTTGTGTCCGCCATCCGCAGCGCCGAAGGTTGAGTGAAGGCCAGGATGGGGCGGCAGGGAAGCCGCCACAAGGCCGGGCGGGACAGGACGTCACGTCCCGGGCGGTCCGGCAGGCCGGAGTGAAACCTGAGGGAACCGCGCAACGCGCGGCGTGAGGACCAGCGGCACGCGGGATTGTTAAGGGGAAAGGTGAGTTTCCCCTTAACCCGTCCGACGCGGAGCGGTGGCCGGAATGCCGTTGACCTTAACGGAAATTAATTTCCAAAGCCTGTTGAAACCAACAGCGTTTCACGCACCCGCTACCTGCCGCTTACTCCTCAAACTCAATCAACTCACCGCGCAACCGATCTTCCAGACTCCGCAACAACCGATAAATTTGTGCCACCGCTTTCAGGGTCTCGCGCGGGATATAAGCGCCTTCGTCTGTCGTGCGGTAGAGCGTCCGCGTCAGCCAAATGTAGCGTACCACCGGAATATTGGCCTTGTGCGCCAAAGCAATCAACTCTTGCGCATCGGCATCTTCGGCCTTAAACAACAATACCGGTAACGGCGTTTCATCCGGCTGATAAAATAACCCCACCGCAAAGTGCGTCGGATTTACCAGCAACACATCCGCTTTCTCGACTTGCTGCGGCGTCACTTTTTTCGGCGGTGAGTTAACGAGTTCACGTGCCAGATGGCGACGATGCCCCTTGGTATGAGGATCGCCCTCGTTTTGTTTATATTCATTTTTAATATCTTCATGACTCATTCGGTTCTGCTTCAAATAGAAGTATTTTTGCAGCGCGAAATCTGCCACCGAAAACACCAACAACACCCCGATAATGGTATGCGCCAGCGTTTTTAAAATTGCTGCCGCGCCGTGCCAGAAATCAACCAGCGTACCATCGGACATGGAGGCCAGTAGCGGTAGCCGCGGCTCGATCAACATCCAGAATACCAACCCCAGTACTATCGCTTTTAACAGGCTATTAAGGATCTGTACAAACTGGCGCGCAGAGAACATCTCTTTAAATTTGCCCAAGGGATTGAGCGCTTCAAATTTGGGCGCTAACGCTTCGGTGGCGAACAGCGGGCCAAACTGAATCCAGCCGCCCAGAATACGCAATAAAATAATGATACCGACGGTCAGCAAAAAGAATACCGAGAGGGTTAATAAGGCAGCGCCGCCAATCTCGCCCAACGCCTCGGTAAACGGCCGATCCAGACGACCGAGCGGTAGCGACATTAGCGCTTCCAGCTTGCCCATACTGTCATCCATCAACGCGAAGACCGTTTCCAGCACGCCGAGCATCACTAACAGTTTGGGAATATCCTGGCTTTGGCTAATCTGGCCCTTTTTACGCGCCTCCTGAAGTTTCTGCGGCGTGGCCTTCTCGGTTTTTTCTCCCATTAATATTTCCCTTGCGGCGGCAGGATATGAGAAATATGCGGAATCAAATCACGCAATGAGAGCAACTGGTGGTTGGCAAGGTATTCCAGCGTGGGTAAATAAATAATAAAGAACAGTACGCCGACCAGACACTTCACCGGTACGGTCAGCACCGTAGCCTGCAATTGCGGGCTGTAAATACTGAGGATGCCAACACAGAAGTCCAGCAACATCAGCAGCAATACCAGCGGCCCGGCGTACATCACCATATCGACAAACATATCGGCGACGCGGTGTAAAAAATCGTCAAAACCTTGTTTATTGAGCGCCGGCAGCCAGGCATCAACCGGCCATAAACCATAACTGTCCCAAATAACTTGGGTAATCAGCGATAGACCGAAGCTCAGGATCAGTAAAATGATTATCCACTGCCGCAGCATATCGCCAAGCGGAGTGGCGTCCGGGCCCAGCGTTGGGTTAAGTTGGCCGCCGGTCAATGCACCGCGTTGGTTATCAAACAAGGCGCCTACTGAGGCAAACAACCAAAAAGGCAACGCTAACAACAAACCAAGAAATAAACCCAGAATAATCTCTTTTAGCGCCAGCCCGACCATGCCCCAAGCGTTCAATGACATGGCCGCGATTTGCGGCTCAATAGTGGGAGTAACAAACAGCGCCAACGCCACCACAATAGAAGTGCGCACCATCCCTTTCAGGGAAGAGAAGGAAAAAACCGGCGTAATTAGTACACAGGGAAAAATGCGCGCGATGCCAAGCCCCAACGCCAGCATGGCGTTAAACAGCGAGTCGATCATCGACGCCAGCACTATAGCGATCCTGTTGATGACATCATGGCAAAAGCCGATTGCGCCAGGTCGATAAGCTGCACGCCAATCCAACGGCCACTCAGCGCCAGCGTCGCGCCAACCGCCACCAGTTTAATCGCGAAGGGCAGTGTTTGGTCTTGCAACTGCATCACCGCCTGTAACAGCGAAACAATGACGCCGACGATAACCGCCACCACCAATGGCGGCGCGGATAGCATCACGACCATCAGCATCGCCTGTTTAAACATATAAATGATGTCCACGCGCGCCTCACAGGTAGCTGTAAAACAGGCCGTCAAGAAGACGGGTCCAACCGCTGACCATCACGAACAGCAAAATTTTCAGCGGTAGCGAAATGGTCATTGGAGACACCATCTGCATCCCCAACGCCAGCAGGACGTTAGAGACAATGAGATCAACCACCACAAACGGGATAAAAATGAGGAAGGCGATTTTGAAGCCGTTCTGTAATTCCGACAATACAAAGGCCGGGATGAGAAGCAGTAAGTTATCGCGATTTTGTACCGCCTGCTCTGACATGCTTTTCGGCCACATGCGCTGGCTATTTTCCAGCAGATGCGTTTCGACATCAGGATCGGTGTTGTGGTGCATAAAAGCCGTTAGCGGCTGAATACCATACATTAGGCTGCTTTCCAGCTTTTCCGCGCTGCTGGTTTCAATGGGACGCTCTTTAAAACGCGCCTGCACGCCATTGAAAACCGGCGCCATTACAAACAGCGTTGCCGCCAGCGCGATACCGTAAAGCGCCATGTTGGGCGGAACTTGTTGCACGCCCAGCGCGTTGCGCGTCAGCATCAGTACCATCGAAATTTTCAAAAAACTGGTGGTGATCATTAACGCCAGCGGCAACAGCGAAAGCGCGCCGAGAAAAATCGCCAGCGCTAGCGGATTAAATGAACTGATACTTTCGGTCATAGTGTGCTATCCGCCTTCAGCGGTTGGTTACTGATAATATTGGTGATTTGTAGCCCCAAACTGCCGTTAACATTCACCAGTTCGCCTTTTGCCAATAGAAAATTACCGTGGCACAGCATCGCCTCACCCGGGGTAACGTGTTCGACAATCACCGTAGAACCGGCATCCAACTGCTGTAATTCACCCAGCGTCAGCCGTAGATTTCCGCAGCGAATAGTCAGCTCTAACGGCAGCGCATCCAGACCGGAACGTGCGCTATCGCCATCGGGATGCCATGTCGTATCTTCCCTAACGTCCGAAGCGTATGCGGCGACGTCCTGGGGACCTTCAGACGGGATGGGATCGTGAGGGTGAGACATGGTTAAGTCCTCTTTTAGGGTAATTTGGAGTGTGTCTGGTTCGCCAGGTTGAGAGGCGAGTCGGAGTTGGCCCTGAAATTGAGCGTGGGCGAAGGGGATGACGCCCTGACCGTCGGGCGTAAAAAAGCGCTGTGTAGGCAATAAGACGTCTGCCGGACGTAATGCGGCGAGACGCTGTGCTGACAGTGTAAGGCACCCCATCACCAGCGGCGTGTCTAGCGGTAACGCGAGATTTACCGGCTGATAACGGCGCTGCCAGCCTGTCCGGGTCGCCAGCCGCTGTAGCGCCTCAAGCGGAATCACTAACTGGCTGTAGGCATGCTCCTCGCCAAGCTGCACAGATAACCGCAGCGTGAAAGGAGAGGCGGTTTGCTGTTGCGCGAGGGTCGGGGCCAGTTTACCCAGCAGGCTGATGATTTGTGGGCTGAGCTGTTGATTAAAGTAAGACCAGTACCAGCCCTCATTCTCTTCAGTGACGCCGGTTAATGCCGGGCAGTCGGCCAATAGTGTCAGCAGGGGCGCCGGGTCGCTTAGTGCCAGCAGCCCGGCATCGCTGTGGTAATAGTGTAATGTTGGTTGCGCGACGGTATCGTCAGCGGGCAGTAGCTGCAACTCACCCTGGCGTTCACCCAGCGTAAAAGGATAGCGCCAGCCGCTGCCTATCCAGCGCCGCGCCTCGGCTTCATCGCGGGTTTGCTGCGGTAAATCGAGTTTCATGATAGCGCTTCCCAGCGTTTAAAACGCAGGCGAACGCGCTGACTCATGCGACGAGAAAGGTTTTCGCCGCATGCAGTTTCGCTACCACGTACCACATTAAACAACGCGGGAGAAAATCCCAATGCGACATCCAGGCCGCCGCCCGCCAATGTATTCACTTGGGCTTTGACTTCGCCCAGCTGCGGCAGAATCATACTAAAGCTAGCCGGAAAGGCTTCCTGCGTTTCCAGGCTCTGACTGAGTTGCGGTTCCACGATTTGCCAAAGTGCCGCTGCCTGCGGGTTTTCAACCGTCTGGGCTTCCTGTGGCGCGCTGAGTAATGCATCGGGATCGATAAGCGATAATGGCGTAATTGGGGTTAACGGTGCGGCACTGCCTTCGCCGTTAAGTAATTGGCTAAATTCGCTCTCATCACGCGATAGCCGCTGCTTATCGGTGTTACGCGCCGGGCTTTTGGCCGGTGCGGATGTTGGTGTGAAAACAGCGGTGCGGTTGGCGTTTTGCGGCAGCGGACGTGCGGGCTGACGCGGCGTGTTATCATGCGGCGTCGCCTGGTGCTGCTGGTGGCGGAGGCTTTCATCGCGCTGCCAGAGTTTGTTTGGTTGCAGATTGTGGTTCATCTGTCGGTTCATCATTGCGGTGCGGCCTCGTTGTTTTGCAACAGATACTCGATTTTTTCCACATCACGCTGGCAGCGCTGCACCACCTGCAACGCTTCATCTACCCGCTGTTGCTGCGCTTGCGTCGCATTTTCCAGCACCACGATTTGCTGCCGCTGGCGTAATACATCATCGCGCTGCTGTTGTTCTGTTTGGAGCGCATCGCGTAGTTCATTTAATGGCTCGATTTTTCCTTGATGTTGCGGCACAAACGCCGCCACGGTCTCCTGATAACGTTGGCTTTGTCCTTGTAGCAGTTGCTCGCCATCGTGGTGTTGCTGATGGCAGACCTGCAACTGTTGTTGTTGCTGACGCTGCAAGCGTTCGCTACGGCTGAGCCGTTGTTTACGGATTGGCAGCAGCACTTTCAGCACGTTATGTAATTCCAGTGCTTGCGCATCGGCTTCCGGTGGGGTTTCGACATCAACGTGACGGCGCATGGCGGGCAACCTCCTGCAGTTGTTGACGGGTAAGGGTGAAATCGCTCGGCGCATGGTTGGCCTGGCGTAAAAAAGCGTTAATCGCGTCCTGGGCTTGCACGGCGGCATCGACGGTCGCATCGTTGCCTGGCTGATATTCGCCAAGGCGGATCAGCATTTCGACTTGTTGATAAGCGGACATCAATTGGCGAATGCTGGACGCTTCGCCCACATGCGCTTTTTCGACCACGCTACCCATGGTACGGCTAAGGCTGGCCAGCACATCGATTGCCGGATAGTGCCCACGCTCGGCCAGACGGCGCGCCAGTACAATGTGGCCATCAATCAATGAACGCACTTCGTCGGCGACCGGATCATTCATCGAGTCCTGTTCAATTAACACGGAATACAGCGCGGTGATGGCGCCGCGCGAGGTTTTCCCGGCACGTTCAAGTAGGCCAGGCAGTAAGGTATATACCGAAGGCGGCAGGCCGCCGCGCCCAGGCGGTTCACCCAGCGCCAGGCCGATTTCACGCTGCGCACGTGCGAAGCGGGTTAACGAATCAATAATCAACAACACGTTTTTACCCCGATCGCGAAAGGCTTCCGCGATGGAGGTGGCGGTGAAAGCGGCGCGCGCGCGTTCCATACTGCTGCGGTCTGAGGTAGAGCACACCAAAACCGTACGCGCGCGTAGCTCGGCATCCAACTCATGGTCGAGAAACTCGCGCAGCTCACGGCCACGCTCGCCAATCAGGCCGAAGACAATCGCATCGCACGGCGTGTTACGCGCCATCTCGGCCAGTAAGGTGGTTTTACCGCAGCCGGCCCCGGCGAAAACCCCAACGCGTTGGCCGACGCCGATGGTCAACATCCCGTCGATGGCGCGGATGCCGGTAGGGAGCGGCGTATCAATACGCGGGCGATCGGTGGGCGGCGGCGCATCGGCAAGCACGCCGGTGGTGTGTTCATTTTCACTGGCAAGGGCGAAAGCCGAGAGGCTCTCTTCATCAAGCGCGCGACCAAAACCATCCAGTACGCTACCGAGTAATTGGTCGGAAACCGCGATGCTGTGCGGTTGAAACAGCGGCGTAACGCGGGCGCCCTGCGCGATGCCATCCAGCGGGCCAAGCGCCGAGAGGAGCGTGTGATGCGGATTAAAACCGACCACTTCCGCCATGATCTCCCCATCCTGCGCCCGGCTGACGCGGCACAGATCGCCAATACGTGCCTGGGGGAGGCTGCTTTCTAATAAGATGCCGTTAATACCGGTGATCTTACCTTGTGCCGACACCGCCGATACTTGCGTTAGTGCCTGCAACCGTTGGCTAAACCAGGCATCGAGTGTGGCTGACGTCATACTCATTACCATTTCACCGTGATGTTTTCGCGCCCGCCAAACTCAATTTGATCGGCGGTAATGGATGTGAGCCGCAATCCATCGCGTTCATCGCCGATAAACAGACGTTGACCGCCTTCGGTGACGATATTGGCGTGCGAGCCGGAGGTAATTTGGATGATGCGGAACGGTAAACTGACGCTTTTCACTTTGGTTTCGTCATTAAGTGTCACGCCAAGCTGGTAGTCATCGCGGATCATTTTCACCATACGTTGCACGATCGGCAGTTGGTCTTGGGGTAAGTCACCATTGATGGTGATACCGTGCGCGGAAGAGGTCAGTTGGACGCGTGACAGGAGTTCACGTTCACGCAGCTTTTGTTCCAGTACGCTACGCAACGCGGCGGTATCGGGCAGTTGTGGCTTAATCAACTGCGATTCATCGTCATTTTGCTGTGCCACGCCTGGCTGCAATACCCAACTGGTGATGGTGAAGGTCAACAACAGTAGCAGTGACACGGTGGTGATTTGCGCCCAACGCGGCAGGATACGAGCAAACAGCGATTTTCGGCTTTTGGCGGGCGTAGAGGCGTTAACCCTCGTCTCTGGCGCGGTAGGGGTGACCGGCGCGCTGGCTATCTCGACGGGTGTTTCGCGCCAAGGCGTGGCGGCATCATCAAGACTGAGCCAGACGCCGCTCAGGGTAAAAATTTCGCCGGGCTGCAGTAGAAAGGGAAGGGCGACACGTTCACCTTCACGGTTACAGATGCTGCCTTCGACCGGGCTGATTTGCCATCCTGCATCTGTCAACGTGAGTTGGCAATGGCGCGGCTTAATGCCGTTATCGCACAGTTGTAATTCGCTCTCGGTGGCGTTGCCAATCGACCACTGTTTACCGCTCAACGGTAGGGCGGCTCCTTCATGTAATCCGTTCAGGACTCGTAGCTCAAACATGATGGGCACCTTTATGCATTGAAGGACTCCAGCGCATGATTAATATCAATGCGCCCCATAACATTGACCGGAATGTTGAACTGCAACTCGGCGAAAGAGAGTACCGGCACATGATGGAATTCGTCCTGGATCATTAACCGTAGCGGGCTGCGGAGATCTTGAGCCGCCAGCAACACGCCGGAGAGCGTATTGAACGGCGGGAAAATTTCACGTAGTCGTTCCAGTAGTTTCGAATGCTGGTCTTGGTTGAGCGCAAAAAAGGTTTCGTTCTGCGTCTGACGCAAGCTATCACGCAGCATCTCTTCGGTTTCCGGCGCTAATAACCAGACCACCATGCCGTTATTCTGGGTGTACTGGTGGCAGATAAGCTCTTTAATATCGATACGTACCTGATCAACCAACAGGCTAACATCGCGTTCATGCTGCCCGTGTTCAATCAGCGATTCGGTAATGGTGCGTACCGAGCGCAGTGAAATGCGTTCAGAGACCAACCGTTGCAATACCGCGCTAAGACGCGTGAGCGGGAAGATACGCTGAAATTCTTGCGCCAATTCCGGCTGTTCCATCTCCAGCCAAGACATAATGGCGCGGGTTTCTTGCAGCCCGACAAAGCGTGGCCCGCTGGCGAAGAGCGCCTCTTCCATGCGCGCCAGTAATAACTGGTGTGCGTCCCATGAAACCACATCTTCACGCTGTAGTAGCGGATGGTCTTGATTGAGCCACAACCACTGCTGTTCATTGCGCCCCTCGCTCCCAACCTCCGCTTGCGCAGCATCGTCTAACTCATCCTGCCATTTCTTATCGATCACCCGACGTTGCGGCGTGAAGGTACCGATCACTTTCGGTACTTCATAAATACAGAAGCGGAATTCGTCATCGGCTTGCTGCGGGTTATATTCAATATTGAAGACCGGCAACGTGAAGCCGAACTGATTGACAATCCGGTTACGTAAACGGCGAATGTCTTCGATTAACGCAGTAACCGCCGGATCGCCAGCGCGGGAGGAAGGGAAGCTTAACAAGTAGAGACGGCTGGGATTAAAGGTACGCAGATCCTCGTCGCCGTTAACTTCCGGCGCCAACTCTTCGACCGCGCTCTGCTGTAGTTGCGCCTGCTTACGCGCACGCCACAGTTGGAATAAGCCACTAATCAGCGTGATTAATCCCAGCAGAATAAAGATGAATGTCGGCATGCCGGGCAGTAGGCCAAAGCAGAACATCCCAAAACCGGCGATGATCCAGGCTTTCGGTTGGCTGGTTAATTGCTGGGCAATTTCACGACCAATATTGTTATCAAGAATCTCTTCATCAGAGGAGACGCGAGTAATGATCATCCCGGCGGTGAGGGAGATGAGCAGCGCCGGAATTTGGTCGATCAGACCATCGCCGATAGTTAAAATGGAATAGACATGCATGGCGTCGCTGGCCTGCATCCCTAATTGCAGTACGCCGATACAGAAGCCGCCGATCATGTTAATAAACAGAATGACCAGGCACGAAATTGCATCACCTTTAACAAACTTCATCGCCCCATCCATGGCACCGAATAACTGACTCTCTTTTGCCAAATCCTGACGCTTACTCTTGGCTTGTTGTACGTTAATTAAGCCGGCGCGTAAGTCACTATCAATCGACATTTGCTTACCGGGCATGGCATCCAGCGTGAAGCGGGCGGCCACTTCCGCCACGCGTTCCGAACCTTTAGTGATGACCAGAAAATTCACCACCGTTAGAATGAGGAACACCACCAACCCCACGGCCAGGTTGCCGCCTACCACAAAGTTACCGAAGGCGGAGACGATTTCTCCGGCATTTTGTTGCAGTAAAATCTGGCGCGTAGTTGAGATAGAGAGGCCCATGCGGAACATGGTGGTCAGCAGTAATACCGAGGGAAACGTCGAGAAGGCCAGCGGCTTCGGTAAATACATCGCCAACATAATTAACAGGCATGAGGCGCTAATATTAACCGCGATCAGCGTATCAATCAGCGGCAATGGCAAGGGAATAATCAACATGAAAACCACCGCCAACGCAATGGCGGCGCCGACGATTTCCGACCGCTGCATGGCGCTGATAGCGATTCTGTTTAGGATTAAAAACAGCATATTCATTTCAGGTTACTGATCCTTGCCGGGTTAGGATTGACTATGAGCAAAGCGTTTTTCCCAGTTGGCGTATTCGCCATTCAGGGTGCGTAGCATAGTGATGGCTTTGCTACGGTTGCTCTCATCGTTGCCCCACAGCTTGTTGGGTAATGACAACACCAGCGTTAGGAACTGGTTATAAAATAGCGATTGGTGCAGCGGTTGTTGCCCCACAACCTCCGCGCCAAGGCGTGTC
Organism: Paramixta manurensis; assembly: GCF_013285385.1. Taxonomy (NCBI): domain Bacteria; kingdom Pseudomonadati; phylum Pseudomonadota; class Gammaproteobacteria; order Enterobacterales; family Erwiniaceae; genus Paramixta; species Paramixta manurensis. The sequence goes on from NZ_CP054212.1 coordinate 1,442,733, forward strand.
ACTTCATGAGCCTGAAAACCTTTATGGCACATGCTTAATAGCGTGCGGGTGAAGACGTCGTTACCGACGGTGACTTGGGGATATTTGGTTTTCAGGCTAGCAAGAAAATCATCGACCTTTGATAAGGTGTTGGTAATCGCGCGGGTATCGTCCAGCCCGGAGAGGATCTTGCGCAGCGCGGTTCGCGATGCAGAGGAGGCGAGGGCGGCAATATCATCTGACAATGCCCGCTGCAAGGTGCGCAACGCGGGTTCAAATCCTTCGCCGCCAAACTTCTCCAGCAATGTATCGAAGATGGTTTCCGCCGATTGTTGCTCGATCACCACCGAATAATAGAGCTGACGCATGGTCATTTTATGTTCGGGATGGGTGGTAAAGGCGGCGATGGCGGGCGCGGTATTCAAACCGGCGCTGATTTGCGCGCCGAATTTTTCGGCCAGCGCGCTCAGCGCGGCGGTGGCGGCGGCAATTTTGTCGCTTTGCCCCAGGCGTTGCGCTTTGCTCAATGCGACGCGTAGCAGCGTATCTGCCAACGTTGGGTCGCCATCTGCCGCGTCGACCAGTTGGTCAGAACTTGGCGCTTTCTCACCGACTAGCAGTTCATCAATGGCGTCTTCACGTTTCTGTTGGGCGGGCGCGTTGCGGCTCTCCAGCAGTTGATAGAGTTCGGTAAGGCGTTCAATTTTGGTTAGCGCAATTCGGCTACGCGATGAACCACGGCTTAGTGCGCGCTGTTCATCACGCTTACTTTGCATTTCATTTTTTTCGGCAAATAACGTACCGAGTTCTTCTAACGCGTCAGTAACGCGAGCTTGCGGAGAACGAATGCGCGGAGCGTTAGTCTGGCTTTTTTCATCCGGGCTCAACTCGTCCAGCAGGTCTTCCTGCTGTTTAAGCTCTTGCGGGAGCTTATGTAAGTGATGCTGCGGAATTTTCATGTTCATCACGATACGCCTCGCTTTTGATGCATACCGATGTGTGGCGGCTTTTTTGTTTGCGGTTCCCGCCTGACGCAAAATATTTTGCGCTCTGTCTTATCCGTCACAGGGTGTGTAATAAGTTGCACAAAGCGATTTTAATCCTGTGTCGATTTGTTCTCGGAATTGTCTGTATTACTCCGCTGTCCGGTGTTAAATCAAACGGTTATTTCATCAATGTGGTGTGGCACAGCTCTTGCTAAAGAGAAAATGCCTAACATTAATGAGGAAGTAATTATGTCTGCACTGGTTGATTTCGAGATTGAAACTTCAGCGGTACTTTTTCATCCGGTTCGCTGGGAAAGTGTGATGCGTGAAAATGAAAAAAGGCTGTATAACTTTATTCGTAAACGTGTGGCGAATTTTGCCGATGTCGAAGATTTAGTACAGTCGACCTGGCTTGAGGTTTTACGCAATCAGCATAAATTTTGCGGATCTTCAAAACCTGAAACCTGGATGTTTGGCATCGCGATTAATTTAGTGAAGAATTACTATAAGTCATTAAAAGTTAGCTATCTGCATGATGAGTTAAATGACGAGGTCTTAACGCAACTGACGCATGGCGATCGGCCTGATGGCCTGACCGAAGGAAAAGACGCGTTAGGTAAAGTGTTGCATCGTATCGCGCAGCTACCGGCCGATTATCAGCAGATTTTACAACTGATTGTTGAAAGCGACACCAGTTATCAGGCGGTGGCCGATGAGTTAATGATCCCGATCGGGACTGTGCGGTCGCGTCTTTCTCGTCTACGTCAGACGTTAAAAAATGACATTGATTGGGAACCGGCGGAATAATGCAGCGAGACAGTGAGATGATAAGTCAGAGTGAGAGCATTTCATTATGGCAGATAAAACCGCGATGTCAGTCGCGCAGCAGCCTTCCAAAGCCCTGTTTGCAGCGGCTTTTGAACAGTTTGATGAGGGCGTATTTATTCTCAATGCACGTAATGAAATAGTGCATTGCAATGACAAAGCCAGCCAGATTACACATTATCAAGCGGAGGCGTTATGCGGGAAAAGTATTCTGACGCTTGTCGATGCGCAGGATGATAACCCGCTGGAGCAACGGCTGTGGCTGCCGAAAATGCCGCACTATGGCGATAAGATTTTTGCTCAATTGCGCTTACCCGATAATGAAGTGCTACCGGTCGAATTGTTTCCCGGACCATTTCATTATCAGGGCCAGGCCTATTTAACGCTGGTAATGAGCGATGCGCGCAAGCGCCGTGATATTCATAGTTTTTATCACAATCGGGAAAGTGATTTACGCGATATGCTAGATAACGTGCCGGATAGCATCCTGCGGGTTGATAGTGAGTTACGGGTATTATATGTCAATGCAACCGGGCAAAAATGTTTGCCTGCCACGCAAGCATTACAGGGTGTGTTACTGACCGAATTGATTGCGGATACTTCGTTAATTGAACAAATTAGCTGGTCGCTTCAATCGGTATTGCATACCGGTTCGCAACTGGAAGGATTATTTCGCGGTAAAAGTCAGGGGCGGGATTCGATTTATCAAATTCGTTTCATTCCGGAATTTGGGCTTAATCATTCGTTAAAATCGGTGCTGATTATTGCACGAGAAATCACGCGTCAGTTTTTTGCCGATCAACAATTGAAAGAGACACATGAACAGCTACGCATGATGACGCAGCAGTTACAGCGGCGGGAGGAAGATGAGCGTAAGCATATCGCGCGCGAAATTCATGATGAGTTGGGGCAACATTTGACCTCGTTACGGGTCGGCTTGTCATTAACCGCAGAGCAGCATCCGGCGTTGGCGTCACAACTGGAAAAATTGACCGCCATTGTTGACGGCACAATTAAGGTGGTGCGCAATTTATCGACACAGTTACGCCCGGCGGTACTCAATATGGGGCTTAAACCGGCGCTAACGTGGTTGCGTGATGAGTTCAATAAGTATCAGGGCTGCCATTGCCTGTTAGAGATGCCGATGCAGGAGATTGACTTACCTGACGACCAAGTCACCACCGCTTTTCGGGTCGTGCAGGAGTCATTAACCAATGTTCATCGGCACGCGAATGCTCAACGAGCAAAGGTGAGCGTGCAACAGCACGATCGCGAGTTGGTGATTAAAATTCACGATGACGGCGTAGGGTTTCACGTTGAACACGTTCCGTCATTTTCCTTTGGGTTGTTGGGAATGCGTGAACGCTGCATTATGCAGGGCTGGAGCTTTAGCCTTGGCAGTGAGTTGGGGAAGGGCACGCGCGTGATGCTGAAAATACCGCTGCGTACCGGCTAAGCCGCCAGGCTATTTATGGTATTTAATGGCGAATTTAATGATGTCGGCATTGCTGGCGAATTGCATTTTCTCCATCATCCGCGCTTTGTGAGTGCTAACGGTTTTATTACTGATATTGAGATTTTCGGCAATGGTATTGACGTTATTGCCTTCGCTCAGTAACCGCATGATCTGCTTTTCGCGCAGCGATAGCAGTTCATAGCGCTGCAAATGTCCGCTATCCTGGCTGGCAAAAATAATCGCTTCTGCCAGCGTAGGATCGATATAACGCTGTTGTTCCGCAACCCGGTGGATAGCGGTTAAGAGGGTTTTAGGATCCTGATCTTTGGTAACAAACCCTTGCGCGCCGCTTGCCAGCACCGCTTGCGCAATCTGTGGCTCATTATGCATGCTGAGTACTAATACCGGTAAAAAAGGCCACTGGCGCGCAATTTGTTTTACCAGCTCCGGCCCACTGACGCCGGGCATCGATAGATCAAGCAGTAAGACATCCACCGGTTGCCAGGCGAGTAGCGCCAGCACCTCTTCGCCATTTCCCGCTTCAGCCACTACACGAATGTTGCTATCCAGGGCTAAAAGTTGTTTTAAGCCTTCGCGCATTAATACGTGATCGTCGGCGAGCAATAATTTAATTGTCATCCTGTCTACTTTCATTGGAAGTTAATCAACATCATGAAGCGCAAGACCGCCGTGTTGAACGGCGGTAAACCAACCTGACACATCTACCTCTCATCGCTATGTCGCAAAAAAGCGGAAGGGGTTCCCGCTTAACGCACTTTTTTTACCACTGTGCATTAAGCGTCGCGGACGTTATTCCACCGGCCAGGCGGCGCGCAACATAAAGCGTTGTTGCTCGGCATCGTAGTTGACCAGCGCGTTTTTGCTATTTGAGCGGGCCAGAACCCAATCAATGTCGGCGTTGCTAAGCGAGGGCGGATGTTGCCAAAATGGAGTGATAGCCTGTTGCTGTAGCCACTCAGCGAGGTAAAGAGCCGGGTGTTCGTGGCGGGTGGCGAACAAGGCTTCATCCAGAGTACGCATTAAGGCCTGTTGTTCAGGATGCGGGCTCTCATTGAGTAGCATAAGGAAGGGGAACAGTAACCGGCCGCACACTTCGCCGTGGTGAAAGTCCTTAATCGCGCCCAGTTCCCCCGCGATGCCGTGTATCACGCCGAGACCGGCCATGCTCAAGCTTTGGCCGCCAAACCAGGAGGCCATCATCATTGCTTCGCGCGCCTCGTCCCCTTGCTTATCGCTGCGGTTTAACGCCGGCCAGGCGGTGATAAAGTGACGCATACCATTCAGGGCGGTTTGGCGGCTAAAGCTATTGCCCTTGGCGGAGAGCCATGCTTCAAATAAGTGGGTAAAGGCATCAATAGCACAGCAGGCTAAAACATGGTCTGGCGCGCCTTTCAGCAAATCGGGATCGAGGATAGCGACTTCAGGGACGAAGTTCTCGTGACGCAGTGAAGCTTTGACCTTTATCGTCTGTTTATCGGTTACTACCGCGTTTTGTGTCACTTCACTGCCGGTGCCAGCGGTAGTGGGAATGGCGATCAGCGGTAAGGTCGCGCCACTGACCGGGCTATCGCCCACCTTTTCCAGATAGCGTAAGGTATTTAAGGGGTGCAGGCTCATTGCGGCAAAGGCTTTGGCGGCATCAAGGACGCTACCGCCGCCGATGGCTACCACACGCGCCGCCTTACCGCGCCAGCGGGCGGTCCAGGCATCAATTTCAGCCGGAGAGGCTTCATGGCTAACTATTTCATAGCCCAACAGATGGGGATCCAGGCGCTCTTTTATTGCTGCATAGTGTGAGCCGTCAATAAAAGAGCGCCCACAAAACAGTAGCGTTGGCAGCGATGCGGCCTCTAGCAACCGGCAAAGCGTTGCCAGGCTACCGCGACCAAAAAATGCTTGGCGGTTAGTAATCATCTGGCTGGTAATCACTTTTTCTCCTGACGATATTTAGGCTGATGACGGATAACCGAGTGTAACAGGCAGCAAGGTGTCTGCGTCAGCACCCGGTTGGCAATTCAACAGCAAGAGTTTGATCTTCATCGCAAAGAGGAAATTCAGTGACACAGGATATGGATATGACTCGCGGGAGGCGGGAAACGGGCCATCACCGGATGACCCGAAAAGAAAAATAATTAATGAGGTTGTTCGAAACCCGCTTTGACCATTTGTTCGCGCAAGGCACGCGCAATCTCACGGTTACCGCCAGTAACCGGATAAATGACGTTATTCACGACATCATCAAGGTAATGTTCACTAAATTCTTGCGAAGTGAGCTGTGCGCCGCCTTCATCATTGATGGAGATAGAACCTTTAATCAGGTCACCGGCATCCTTCGCTTTCAAACAATATCTGCCCATGCTGGTATTAATTGTGCTCATAAGATCTCCTTGTTACTTGCTGTTAAAAAACATAACAACTGAGGCCCCGGGCCAATACCCTGTTTAAGTTTAGTTGGTAATTTTTGCCTCGGTGAAGGCAACCAAGGAGGGCAGAGCATTTAGCGACGCAATGAAAAACCTCGCCTATACTTAACTCATTCTGATAAGGCGTTTTTTATCACTCACTGGGCGAGGAAAATGGAATGAAAATATTTCTCTGGATTATCGCAATCATCTTTATTGTCGGCCTACTCACTTTAACCGGCGTGTTTAAATTGATCTTCTAACCCGCATGGGTGGTTACGCCAGATAGATTAACGATCCGGCGTAACTAGCCGGTTTGCTGTTGTTTTATCAGGCATTTCGCAATGGGATCAACCTCAGTGGCGGGCAATAAATCCTGAACAGTAAGTGGTTTGTGACAGACCGCACAAATGGCTCCATGATGATGCCGGGGAGCGTCGTGCTGGAAGGTATAAATAAATTTCCTGCTACCACAAGCATTGCATCTTACCTTTAACACCATACCTTACTCGTCCCTGTTCTCGTTCGGCATAAGTCAATATCTTAACAAAAATTATGAGATAACTCATAAGAAAACTTGATCGTTTGCACGGTAAAATATCGGTGTAAACTCGGTTAACAGATGGTTATAAATAGAGTGGGTCGACAATAAGTTGATACAGTAACGTCGTTTAAAATTCGTTGTTTATGCGTTATTTATCCGGTTAACGGTAGAGTTTGCGTTAACGAGTCAGGTAGTAAAACTGTAAGTACTTGCAGTAATAAGCAAAATCGATTAATTCACCGAGGCGGACCGTGAACCCCGTGAAAATATGTAATGCTGTGGTTGTTTCATTAGCGATCGGCGGCGCGGCAGCCATGCCAGCGTCAGCGAGTAGTGTTGGCGGTATGCTACAAGAAGGGTGGCAAACCTTTTCGACCAATGTCCATGATACCTGGACCTCATCAGACAGTGTTGACCTTTATATCCCGGCGATTACCTGGCATAACCGCTGGACCTACGATGATGAGCATATCAGACGCTATAACGAGCGTCCGTGGGGAGCCGGTGGGGGGATTTCTCGTTATGATGCGAATGGCAACTGGAATGGCCTGTATCTGATGGCGTTTAAAGATTCGTTCAATAAATGGGAACCTATTGGCGGCTATGGTTGGGAGAAAACCTGGCGTCCCTTTAGTGACGATAATATTCATTTTGGCGCGGGCTACACCGCCGGGGTAACGGCGCGTGATAACTGGCATTACATTCCCATACCGGTGTTGTTGCCGTTAGCCTCCATCGGTTATGGCCCGGCGACCTTTCAGATGACTTACATTCCAGGAACCTACAATAATGGAAATGTTTATTTTGCATGGCTGCGTTGGCAGTTTTAATCACTGTGTCGCACGTGAAAATGTTTCCTGAGGAAAAAATGTCGATATTTATCACTTTTTCTTAACCACAGGCTGGACAAACGGCTCCGCACTTGCTGTACTAGCACTCGACACAGTTTAGTGTCCATTTTTCATGTAAAGGTAATATAGATGTCCAAGATTAAAGGTAGCGTTAAGTGGTTTAATGAGTCCAAAGGATTCGGTTTCATTACTCCTGAAGATGGTAGCAAAGATGTGTTCGTACACTTCTCCGCTATTAACAGCAACGGTTTCAAAACCCTGGCTGAAGGTCAGCGTGTTGAGTTTGAAATTACCGACGGCGCTAAAGGCCCATCTGCTGCTAACGTTATCAGTCTGTAAGTTAACAGTCAGAATTCTAAAAACCCGCCATTAGGCGGGTTTTTTTTCGTCCCTGTCAGCGGGAAAGATAAAGCATGGCGAAGGCGATCGCCGCGAAAAGGCTGATACCGACGGCCAGCGTTTCTGTTAGCGTGCGGGGAGTCAGGTTTTTCATCATTGTTTGCTCGTTGTCAAAACGTGCAGCGAGTCTCGCAAAGCAACCTTAAGAGAACATTAATCATTGCGCATTTTGTGCCTTCTATTCAGATAAAGCATTTGTAACACTCTCCTGCCATCGCTGACTTAGCTTTTTTCTCGCCAAGACGATATAAATGAGCAACGAGGTTCGCTGATGAACCGATGACTTACCGGCTCAGACGCCAGGAGGAGCGATGAATATACGTCAGGCACAATTAAAAGACAGTTTTGCGCTCAGCGCGTTGTTGGCCGAATTAGGTTACGGCGGCACAGAAAGCTTTATGGAGCGGCGTCTGCTGCAATTAATGGCCGATCCTGATGAAATGTTGCTGGTGGCGGAGCACGGGCAGAACGTGCTGGGTTTCCTTTCCCTTCATTTTATCCCGCAGTTAGCGTTAGCCGGTGATTTTGCGCGCATCAGTTATTTTTGCATTGCGGAAGGGGAGCGTAGTAAGGGCGTTGGTCAGCAATTATTGCAATATGCGGAAGAAATGGCGCAGCAACGTGGCTGCGATCGCATGGAGGTGCATTGTCATGAAGGGCGCATTAAAGCCAACCATTTTTATGCCCGGGAAGGCTATACGGAATCGCCCAGCTACCTGATTAAAAAACTCAGCGCCGCCCATTAATTGATGCCTGCCCGCGTTCATGAGCGTGTCGCTGATACTGACATGTCATACGCGCAGGCTAAGGCGATGACATTTTGTTTGATCATCGCCATTGATCGTATAAAAAGGTCTTACTCTGTTACAGATTGCTGTTGTATTGACCAACGATCTGCGCGTTAATAGGCTAACAGGTTTTTAGTAAGCTCAATAAGAAGGTGTTATGGAAGGTATCAGTATTGCCAAACTGCTGATTATCGGTGCGTTGATCGTACTGCTATTTGGTACTAATAAGTTACGTTCGCTTGGCGGCGACTTGGGGTCGGCGATTAAGGGCTTTAAAAAGGCCATGAATGACGACGATACCTCCGCGAAGAAAGCGACCGCCGAAGATGAAGCGGCTGACCGCGTAACCCACAAAGAGTAAGCTTTACCTACCCGATAAAGCAGAAGAACCGATGGCCTGACGGCCATCGGTTCTTTTTTCTTGCCTGCGGCTTGCCGGGAAACTTATTTTACTTCCAGCCCTTTGGCCTGCATATCCGCGTGGTATGAAGAGCGAACAAACGGGCCACAGGCCGCATGGGTAAAGCCCATCGCCAGCGCTTCTTCTTTCATTTCATCGAACTCGGCTGGACTGACATAGCGTTGTACCGGTAAGTGATGGCGGCTTGGCTGCAAATATTGACCCAGGGTCAGCATAGTCACGCCATGGCGACGCAGATCGCGCATCACTTCGATAATCTCTTGGTTGGTTTCGCCAAGCCCCACCATCAAGCCTGACTTGGTTGGAATGTGTGGATGGGCTTCTTTAAAACGTTCCAGTAATTTCAGCGACCATTCATAGTTAGCGCCCGGGCGAACCTGGCGATAAACGCGTGGCACATTCTCAAGATTGTGGTTGAACACATCCGGCGGCGTTGCGGTCAAAATTTCCAGCGCACGATCCATGCGTCCACGGAAGTCTGGTACCAGCGTTTCAATTTTTATGGTGGGATTTTTTTCGCGAATAGCGCGAATGCAATCGGCAAAATGCTGAGCGCCACCGTCACGCAAATCATCGCGGTCAACCGAGGTGATCACCACATAACGCAGCCCCATATCAGCGATAGTTTGCGCTAGCTTGGCGGGTTCGTTACTGTCCGGCGTTAACGGACGACCATGCGCTACATCGCAGAACGGGCAGCGGCGAGTACAGATAGCGCCGAGGATCATAAAGGTTGCGGTGCCGTGGTTAAAGCACTCCGCGAGGTTCGGACAAGATGCTTCTTCACAAACGGAATGCAGTCCATTTTTCCGCATTGCGGCCTTAATGCCTTGAATACGGCTGGAATCAGCCGGCAGTTTTATTTTCATCCATTCCGGTTTTCTCAACAGCTCTTGCCGCTCGGTAGCCACGGTTTTTACCGGAATTAAGGCCATTTTGTCGGCGTCGCGATATTTTACGCCGCGTTCCATCACAATTGGTTTACTCATAAGCTGGCAGATCCCAGGTTAGATTGCATTGGTGGAAAAACACTACAACGCAATGCGTTGTGATGGTTTTTCAACTTTATTTGATAAATTTGCAAAAATTATATCATTTCGTCAGCGGACAATCAGCCCACTGGCGGCGGAAAGGGTTACAGAATTGTAAAGTCGCACGCACAGTCACAATGGCTCAGGCCAGTCGGTATGGCGTAATTCACTGGCTGTAATGCCTAATCCACTGATAAATTTATCGATTAATATGGGGTAAACATCGCTCAGAACGGTGCCTGGTCGTAAATCACTAAGCTGGGTCATTTCGAGGCCGGCATAGCCGCACGGATTGATACGCTGGAACGGCGTTAAATCCATATTGATGTTGAGCGCCAAACCATGAAACGAGCAGCCCTGGCGAATACGTAGGCCAAGCGAACAAATCTTTTTCTCTGCAACGTACACACCAGGGGCTTCCGCGCGCGCGCGCGCGCTCACACCGAAGTGCGCCAGCGTAGCAACCACGGTTTGTTCGAGATGAGTGACCAGTTGCCGCACGCCAAGTTTGCGGCGCTTGAGATCTATCATCACGTACATTACCTGTTGGCCCGGACCATGGTAGGTAACCTGGCCGCCGCGATCGCTTTGCACCACTGGAATATCGCCCGGCATCAGTAGGTGTTCGGCTTTACCCGCCTGACCTTGAGTGAAAACTGGCGGATGTTCTACCAGCCACAATTCATCCGGTGTATCGGCATTGCGGCAATCGGTAAATTGATGCATCGCGCGGGAAACGTCTTCCCAGTGGCGTAATCCCCACTGGCGAATAATGATGGTGTCCTGGTACAAAACGGGCTGTCCGATTGAAAAAGAGGGAATCAGTATACGAGCGGCAAAGCGCGAGAACCATTCGCGCTTTGCCGATATTGATGGTTACAGCACCATCCGTACAATCTCAATCTGGCCGAGTTCTTCGTACAGCCTCTCAACCTGTTCAATATGGGTGGCGGTGATGGTGATTGAGACTGAATGATAATTACCTTTGCTGCTCGGTTTGACATCTGGCGAGTAGTCGCCCGGCGCGTGGCGCTGCACCACTTCAACCACATGATCAACCAGCTCCGGCTGCGCCAGTCCCATTACTTTATAGGTAAATGGGCAGGGAAATTCGAGCAGTTCATTCAATTTGGTTTTCATAATGACTCCGGTGCGAAAAAAAAGACTCCCGCCAGGTGTGGGGGCGGGAGTTTACAGATAAATATTATATAGGGGCGAAAAACGGGAATTTCAACCCCTACGGCGCGGGCGGAAGCCGCACCGTGTTAGCCTTAGCCAAACCAGTGATGGAACATCAGTTTGATGTAATCCACGATACGGCTAAAGAAACCGCCTTCCGGTACTTCGTTCAGTACCACCAGCGGACGTTGCTCAATGTTTTTACCGTCTAACTGGAAATTGATATTACCCACTACCTGGTTTTTCTGTAACGGTGCGTGCAGTTCGGTATTGTTCAGCACATAGCTGGCTTTCAGATCTTTCATCCGGCCACGCGGAATGGTCAAATAGACGTCTTTGTCCACGCCTAACTGAACACGATCGCTATTACCGAACCAGACCGGTTCGGAGGCAAACTCTTTACCGGCTTTCAACGGCGCAACGGTTTCAAAGAAACGGAAGCCCCACGTCAGTAGTTTTTTACTTTCTGTCTCACGGCCCTTATAGGTATGACCGCCCATCACCGCTGAAATGAGGCGCATCTGGCCTTCCGTCGCAGATGCCACCAGATTATAGCCCGCAGCGTTAGTGTGACCGGTTTTGATGCCATCGACATTCAGGCTGGTGTCCCACAACAGACCGTTGCGGTTCATTTGACGAATGTTGTTAAAGGTAAACTCTTTCTCTTTATAAACCGAGTACTCATCCGGTACGTCGCGGATCAGCGCCTGGCCAATTAATGCCATATCACGCGCCGAGCTGTACTGACCTTCGGCATCGAGGCCATGAACCGTCTGGAAATGAGTGTTTTGTAGGCCGAGCGCTTTGACGTAGTTATTCATCAGGCCGACAAACGCATCCTGGCTGCCCGCAACATAGTCCGCCATTGCAACGCAGGCATCATTACCGGATTGCAGCACGATACCGCGCGTAAGCTGTGAAACCGGCACGCGATCGCCCGGTTTCAGGAACATCAGTGAAGAGCCCTTAAACACCGGGTTACCCGTTGCCCAGGCATCTTGCCCGACGGTCACCATATCATCCTGATGGATCTTACCGGCTTTCACCGCCTGCCCAATGACGTAGCTGGTCATCATTTTGGTCAGGCTGGCAGGATCGCGGCGTGCGTCGGCATTTTTCTCAGCCAGGACTTTCCCGGAGTTATAGTCGATCAGAATGTAAGCTTCTGCATCAATATCCGGAACGCCAGGGATCATGGTTTTCAGGTTGATGTCATCGGCAAGCGCGAAGTGACTGAGGCTGATGGCAATCAAAGAGCCCACAGTCAGGCGTTTTAGCAAACGAGAGGGTTTCAGCGTGTTCATGTTAGGGACGGCAACATCCATGGAGTTAAGTTAAAAAAAAGTGCCTTACTATAGCAAATGCTGATTTTCCAGGCACTCGACTTTCCGCATCTGTTGTTAACAGACGTTACATTTTAAGCCTGCCAGACCCGGCAGGCCTCAAGTTACATCCCGGCGTGCGAGGCAGTAACAAATGACTGCTGTTGCGCTTCATGGGCCAGGCGTTGTTGCAGTGCGGTGGCCTGCTGACGGCTGCTAAATGGCCCCAACTGGACCCGGTAAATGTTGCCGTTAGCGGAAACGGAGCCGGGTACTGCGAAGCGCTGTTTCAGCGATGCCACCCACTGGTTGGCGCGTGCGCTATCGCTTAACGCGCCGACCTGAACCACGTAGCCGCCTTGTACGGTGCCTGATGATGCGGCCGAAGCGGCGGGCGTGCTGGCGCTCACTGGCTGTGGCGAAGGTGGTGCCGATTCACTGCCTTCCAGTACGCCGGGAGGTAGTGGGGTAGCCGCACCGAGAAAACCACTGCTACGGACCGGCGCGCCGGTGGCGTCATCGCTATTCAGGGTGCTGTTATCAACCGGACGGCTATTATCTTGCGCTGCGTCTGCCGGTTGTGCTGGCGCGGCGCTGGCTGCCGATGCGCCCATCACCGTCATACCTCCGGCAATATCAGGGCGCGCGGGTAGAGCATAGCTCTGTTTCGCCACCGTGGTGCCAACCGTGCCGGGGCCGGAAAGCGAACCATCGGGCGCGACACTAATATAGTCCACACGCACACGCGTGTTATTGGAGATGTTAAGGCGATCGCCCGCCGCCCGCGACAGGTCAATAATGCGTCCCGGTGTATAAGGGCCGCGATCGTTAATTCGTACTACCAATTGACGTCCATTCGCCAAGTTCGTCACACGCACATAGCCCGGTAGCGGCAAAGTAGGATGTGCCGCGGTCAGTGCGTCCGGATCGTAAGCTTCGCCGGTGGCGGTGCGGTTACCCGCCTCTTCGCCATACCAGGTTGCGAGGCCGGTTTCGCTATAGTTCGAGGGATCCTTCACGATATGGTAAGTCTTGCCGTTGACTTTATAATCCTGGCTGGTGCCCGGGTTGATGGGTTCATAGCGCGGTTCAGCACCGCCAATTTCAACCGTCGGCCCGTTCCAGGCCGGTTGTCGCGGTGCGGGCGCCTGCTGTTCCGTAGTGGAGCAGGCGGCGAGTAACAGCGATGCTACGCTAATCCAAAGCCAATCCTTACGCATTTGAGCCTCTTAAACGCTTTTCGACAACATTTTCCGGTGAGTATGGATTGACATCACGATGCCGAATCCAGCCATAAGTACGATTAACGCAGAACCGCCATAGCTCACCAGCGGCAACGGTACGCCAACAACCGGTAAGATACCACTAACCATGCCGATGTTAACAAAAACATAAACGAACAAAATCAGCATCAGGCCACCGGCCATCACGCGCCCGAAGGTGGTTTGCGCGCGCGCGGCAATCATTAACCCACGCATAATGAGCAGCAAATAGAGCGCCAATAGAATTAACACGCCCACTAAGCCCAGCTCTTCCGCTAGTACGGCAAAAATAAAATCGGTATGGCGTTCCGGCAAAAATTCAAGTTGCGATTGTGTCCCGTGCAGCCAACCTTTGCCACGGAGGCCGCCGGAACCGATGGCGATTTTCGATTGAATAATATGGTAGCCCGCGCCGAGCGGATCGCTCTCAGGGTCGAGTAGCATCATGACACGATCGCGTTGATAGTCATGCATCAGAAAGAACCACAATACCGGGATAAAGGCGGCGATCAGTAGCACCGCCACGCCAATCAGCTTCCAGCTCATGCCCGATAGAAACAGCACAAATAACCCGGAGGCCGCAATCAAAATGGCGGTTCCAAGATCCGGTTGTGCGGCAACCAGCAGCGTAGGAAGGAAGATTAACACCAGCGCAATACCCGTATTTTTTAACGTAGGAGGGCAAATATCGCGGTTAATAAAGCGTGCGACCATTAGCGGCACCGCAATTTTAGCGATTTCCGACGGCTGGAAGCGCACAACGCCTAAATCCAGCCAACGCTGAGCGCCCTTACTGATTTGCCCGAAGGCATCTACCGCCACCAATAATATTACGCAAATAATATACAGATACGGCGCCCAGCTTTCATAGACGCGCGGTGGCACCTGCGCCAGCGCGAACATCATAATCAGCCCCATAATGATCTGGCCGACTTTGCGCTCCATCATGCCCGGATCTTGACCGCTAGCGCTCCAGATTACAAAGGCGCTATAAATCAGCAAACCAGTAATGATGATCAAAAAAACCGGGTCGATATGGATTTTGGTCCAGATCGATTTTTTCTGCGGACTATCGCTCATGGACATGTTTATTCACCTTCATAACCGGGCGGAGTGGGTGCCGCATCCGGCAATACCGTATTATTATCACCCAACATAATATGGTCGAGAATTTGACGCATTACCGTGCCCACCGCCGGGCCGGCGCCGCCGTTTTCGAGGATCATGGTGACCGCCACGCGTGGCTTATCATAAGGCGCAAAAGCGGTCATCAATTTATGATCGCGCAAACGTTCGGCAATTTTATGCGCGTTATAGGTTTCGTTCTCTTTCAGGCCAAATACTTGCGCGGTACCGGATTTGGCGGCAATTTTATACGGCGCATCGGCAAAGCTTTTGTGGGCGGTACCATTTGGACGATTAGCGACGCCGTACATTCCATCTTTAGCGATTTCCCAAAAGCCGGAATGCACATCGCCGACCGGCGTTTCCACCGGCTGGCGCCACGGCACCCACTGGGCGCTTTCACGGGTCGCGCGCAGCAAATGCGGCACTTTGATCATGCCGTCATTAATCAACGTCATCAGCGCCTTATTCATTTGTAACGGCGTTGCGGTCCAGTAACCTTGCCCAATACCGACCGGGATCGTGTCTCCCTGATACCAGGGCTTCTTAAAGCGTTTCATTTTCCAGTCACGCGTTGGCATATTGCCGGGATTTTCCTGTGGCAGATCAATGCCGGTACGTTGCCCGTAACCAAAGCGACTCATCCATTCGGAAAGGCGATCAATCCCCATGTCATACGCGACCTGATAGAAAAACGTATCGGCAGACTCTTCCAGCGCACGGGTAACATTGAGCCGCCCGTGCCCCCATTTTTTCCAGTCGCGATACCGTTTCTCTGAACCCGGTAACTGCCACCATCCGGGATCGAACAGGCTGCTATTACGGTTAATCACACCAGCGCTGAGCGCAGAAACCGCCACATAAGGCTTAACCGTTGAAGCGGGCGGGTAAGCCGCCTGGATGGCGCGGTTATACAGTGGACGGTTCTCATCATCCAGCAGAGATTTATAATCTTTGCTTGAGATACCGTCGACAAACAGATTTGGGTCATAACTCGGCGTTGACACCAACGCCAAAATTTCGCCGGTGCGCGGATCGCTCACCACTACCGCAGCACGACTTCCGGCCAGCAAGGTTTCAATGTATTGCTGTAGTTTCAGGTCAATAGTGAGATAAATATCGCGCCCGGCCTGCGGAGATTGTTCATGTAACTGACGAATGACGCGCCCACGGTTATTAACTTCCACTTCTTCATAACCGGGCTTACCGTGCAGTAATTCTTCGTAGTAGTTTTCAATACCGAGCTTACCGATGTCATGCGTGGCGGCATAGTCGGGCAACTTGCCGTCTTTATCGAGGCGCGCAACATCGCGATCGTTAATTTTCGAGACGTAGCCGACGACGTGGGTCAGCGTTTGTGCAAAGGGATAATAACGGCGTTGATAGCCTTTTACTTCTACGCCGCTAAAACGATATTGGTTTACTGCAAAGCGGGCGACTTGCACTTCATTGAGGCCAACCTTTAGCGGGATCGAGGTAAAGCGACGCGAGCGCTTGCGCTCTTTTTCAAAGTTGCTGATATCGTCATCGGTCAACTCCAGCACCGGACGCAACGCTTGCAGGGTTTGTTGCAGATTATCAACCTTCTCCGGCACTAACTCTGCCTGATAAATGGTACGGTTCAGCGCCAGCGGCGTGCCGTTGCGATCGTAGATAATGCCGCGACTGGGCGCAACGGGCACCAGTTTAATCCGGTTTTGATTGGAGCGAGTGCTGTAATCTTCAAAGCGTAAAATTTGCAGATGGTAAAGGTTAACCACCAGTACGCTTGAGAGACCCAGTATGCCGAAAAACGCAATCAGCGCCCGCCGTACGAATAACGACTGTTCGGCAGTATAGTCACGGAAAGAGTTGCGTTGTAATTTCATCCGCTGTTTTGATATCCGGTTGCCTTAGCGATTATTCACGGTGATAAGGATGATTCGCAGTAATGCTCCATGCCCGGTACAGGCTCTCGGCAACCACCACGCGCACCAGCGGATGAGGTAGCGTAAGTGCAGAAAGCGACCAGCTTTGCTCTGCGGCAGCTTTGCAGGCTGGGGCAAGCCCTTCCGGGCCGCCAATCAACAGGCTAACGTCGCGTCCATCTTGCTTCCAGCGTTCAAGCTGGTTTGCCAACTGCGGGGTTTCCCACGGCTGGCCTGGGATATCCAGCGTGACAATACGGTTGCCTTTGCCGACGGCGGCCAACATCGCTTCGCCTTCCTTTTCCAGAATGCGTTTAATATCGGCATTTTTGCCGCGTTTACCGGCGGCGACTTCGACCAGCTCTAGCGGCATATCTTTGGGAAAACGCCGTAGATACTCATCAAAGCCGGTTTGTACCCAATCGGGCATTTTGGTGCCGACGGCAACAAGCTGCAACTTCACGCATTAACCCCAGAGTTTTTCCAGTTCATACAGATGGCGGCTCTCTTCCTGCATCACATGTACGATAACGTCGCCAAGATCGACCACAATCCAGTCAGCGGCGTTCTTGCCTTCGATACCCAATGGGATTAACCCGGCGGCGCGTGATTCCTGGACAACATGGTCGGCAATGGACATCACATGACGTGTTGACGTGCCGGTGCAAATAATCATGCAATCCGTAATGCTGGATTTGCCTTGCACGTTGAGCGAGACGATATCCTGGCCTTTGAGATCATCAATCTTATCAATAACGAAATCTTGGAGTGCTTTGCCTTGCAAAAGGTTCCCCCTTGGGTATTGAGCGTGTACGTTTTTGACGGCCCGGCATTCTGGCTGTAGCAAGACGGGGCGCGTAAAAATAAGCGGCGAAGTATAGCACGGCGATGTTAGCCGCGATATAAACCGTGCTGGTTAATATAGGCGATTACTGCGGCAGGCAGTAAATCCTCGCAAGAAAGACCTAAGTGGAGACGCCGACGGATTTCAGTGGCGGACACCTCTACCTGTGGCGTGTCGGCCAGCCAAATCAGACCGGCGGGCTGGCGGTGAAGGGAAGAAATATCCGCGGCGAGATGGGTATCCAGCCAGCGTTGCAGGGCGGCGGTTTCCATCTGGGCAGAATATCCAGGGCGCTTGCAAACCAGCAAATGGCAAACATCCAGTAACGCCTGCCAACGATGCCATTTATGAAGCGACAGTAATGAATCCTGCCCGATAATAAACGCCAACGGCTGCTGTTCACCACGCTCTTCACGCAAATCTTCGAGGGTTTCAATGGTGTAAGAGGGCGTTTGACGCTGTAGTTCCCGCTGGTCAAGATTAAACAGCGGCTGGCCGGTTACCGCGAGCTTCACCATTTCCACCCGTTGGGCGGGCGACGCTTCCGGCTGTGGACGATGCGGCGGCACGTTGTTGGGCAGTAAAGTGACCTGCTGTAGGCCAACTTGTGAGGCTAACGCTTCAACCGGGCGCAGATGACCAAAATGGATCGGATCAAAAGTGCCGCCTAATAAGGCATGTAAGGGGGAGGTATCAGACATCGCAAAAACTCGTTGGGAATGCGCTATTACATAATAATAACGACAGGGCTTCCAACTGCGGCCACAAGGTTTGTCCGTAATCCTGCTTGATGGTGATTTCCAACTGAATAAGTTGTTGTATTGCCTGCTGCATGCGCTGACGGTTTATACGCGTTAGCGCCTCGCTAAACAGTGGGCGACGGTTTTGCCAGACCCGATGTTGATCGAATAGTGTGCGTAATGGCGTATTAGCCATATGGCGTTGTAACGTCAGCAGCAGTAGCAGGTCACGCTGTAGCGTACGGATCAGGATAATCGGCTCGCTATCTTCTGCCGCCAACTGGCGTAAAATATGCAGCGCCCGTTTACTTTTTCCGGCTAACAGCGCGTCAACCCAATGGAAGGGCGTAAAATGAGCGGCATCGTTAACCGCTTGTTCAACACGCGGTAACGTGAGCTTTCCGTCTGGCCACAGTAACGATAGCCGCTCCAGCGCCTGCGATAAGGCTAATAGATTCCCCTCATAGCAATAACACAGCAGTTGGTTCGCCGCATCGTCGAGCGCTAAATGCAGCGTTTTCGCGCGGGCGGCGACCCAACGCGGCAACTGGCCTTGCTCCGGCGTCATGCAAGGGACCATGACACCGTGGGCGCTCAGCGCTTTAAACCAGGCGCTGTTTTCTTGCGCTTTGGTTAACTTCGCGCCGCGCAATATCAGCAAAATATCATGATGCAGCAGAGTGGAGAGTTTGAGTAACTGCTCGCCTATTGCGCTATTTGGGCCCGCATCCGGCAGAGTCAGCAACAGTGTTTGGCGGCTGGCGAACAGGCTGAGCGCCTGACAGGTGTTGAAAATGGCGTCCCAATCGGTGTTGGCATCCAGCGCTACGCTAAAGTGTTCGCTGAAACCTTGTTGTTGTGCCGCCAGCTTTACCGCATCCTGGCTTTCTTGTAACAGCAACGGGTCGTTGCCAAGTAACAGATAACAAGCGCGCAGCCCCTCACGAAGCTGCGCGTTAAGTTGCTCAGGATAAATCCTGATCATTGCAGGCTAGACGCTGATGAACTTGAGACCTCCGGCGAGTCTTCACCCGGTGCGATGACCTCAGGTTCGGGCAACGTATCTTTGTTGTTTTCCTGCGCTGCATGAACCGTCAACAATTTACGAATAAGCTGCTCGGACGCGCGTTCACGCATTTCCTGAATAATCATATCCTGCTCGGAGTCCTTCGCCAGCGCCGCCAGCGGGTTATCAAAGAAGGAGCGATACACCGTGGTACTGATTGGGTAGATGCCTTTATTCGGGATCAATACCTGCGCGCGAATGGTCATCACCAATGAGTATTCAGCGGTTACGCCATTCTGGAACACCGAAGCGGTATCGCGCCCTTGGCTGGAACCAAGAATGCGCAACGTTGGAACGGTGGCAACTTGCCCGGCAGTGTCATTGCTGCTGCCATTCTTCGCACTGGCTGCTGCGCCATAGGCGGTACCGCTATCCGCGCTGATAACCGTACCGGTGTTAGTAGTATTGTTATCCGTAGCGATGGTTCCGGTATTAGCACTGCTCCCGGTGGTTGGGTTCCCGGTGATGCCGTCAGTCGTCGTATTGGTGGTGGTACTGATGGTACCGCCGGTGACCGTATCGCTACCCGTGTTGGATGCGCCGCCGGTACCCGTACTGCTATTGGTAGCCGTGGCGCTGGCATCGCTCGCTGAGCCGGTGCTGGTAGGGACCGCGGCATCAGATGGCAAACCATTTTTATCCACGATGGTGACGTTATTCAAACGCAACTGCTGACGAATGGTTCGTGCCAGTGGACCATACGGGTCGTTACTTTCTAACACTAACGTCCGTAACTCTTTCGGCACCTGAGTCGTGCCGCGCAGATGAAACCCACAACCGGCGGTGATCATCACCGCCATACCCACAAGTAATGTTGTAATCGGATGTCGCACAGTTCCTCCTGAACTTAACCCACAACCAGGTTAAGCAGCTTGCCCGGGACGTAAATCACTTTACGGATGGTGACGCCATCCAGATATTTTGCAACCAAGTGTTCCTGCGCAGCGCGAGCCTGAACCTGCTCCTGTGTCGCATCGGCCGGCACGGTAATTTTACCACGGACTTTACCGTTAACCTGTACCACTACCAGCAGCGAATCTTCAACCATCGCGTCCTCATCTGCTAGCGGCCACGGCGCGTTATCAATATCGCCTTCGCCGCCCAGCGACTGCCACAGGCTAAAGCAGGCATGCGGAGTGAACGGATAAAGCATACGCGTCACCGCCAATAAGGCTTCCTGCATCAACGCACGGTCCTGCTCACTTTCTTGCGGCGCGCGCAATAGTTTGTTCATCAGTTCCATGATCGCCGCAATGGCGGTATTGAACGTCTGGCGACGACCAATATCGTCAGACACTTTAGCGATGGTTTTATGCAGATCGCGACGCAACGCTTTCTGGTTATCATCCAGCGCGGCAACGTTTAGCGCGCCCACCGTGCCTTTTTCGGTGTGATCGAAGGCCAGTTTCCATACGCGTTTCAGGAAGCGGTTAGCGCCTTCGACGCCGGATTCTTGCCATTCGAGCGTCATATCCGCTGGCGAAGCAAACATCATAAACAGGCGCACCGTATCAGCACCGTAACGCTCTACCATCAGTTGTGGGTCAATGCCGTTGTTTTTTGACTTCGACATTTTACTCATACCGGCGTAAATCACCTCGCGCCCGGCGTTATCAACGGCTTTCACGATACGCCCTTTCTCATCGCGCTCAACGGTGACATCAACCGGAGAAACCCAGTTACGCTCGCCGCTAGCGCCAACATAATAGAAGGCGTCCGCCAATACCATCCCCTGACACAGCAAGCGTTTCGCCGGCTCGTCGGACGTCACCAGCCCGGCATCACGCAGCAGCTTGTGATAGAAGCGGAAATACATCAGGTGCATGATGGCGTGTTCAATACCGCCAACATATTGATCAACCGGCAGCCAGTAGTTTGCCGCGGCGGGATCAAGCATACCTTTATCGTAGTCAGGGCAGGTATAACGGGCGTAATACCAGGAAGATTCCATAAAGGTGTCAAACGTATCGGTTTCACGCAGCGCGGGCTGGCCGTTAACGGTGGTTTTCGCCCATTCCGGATCGGCCTTAATCGGGCTGGTAATGCCATCCATCACCACGTCTTCCGGCAGAATAACCGGCAGTTGATCTTCTGGCGTTGGCATAACGGTGCCATCCTCCAGCGTGACCATTGGGATCGGCGCGCCCCAGTAGCGTTGACGAGACACGCCCCAATCGCGCAGACGGTAATTCACTTTCCGCTCGCCGACGCCTTTTTCCGCCAGTTTGTTAGCAATCGCGTTGAACCCTTCATCATGGCTCAGGCCGCTAAACTCACCGGAATTGAACAGCGCGCCTTTATCCGTCATTGCAGCCGCGCTAATATCCGGCTCGCTCCCATCCAGGTTCAACACCACCGGTTTGATCGGCAGATCATATTTGGTGGCGAACTCCCAGTCGCGCTGGTCGTGTGCCGGAACCGCCATGACTGCGCCAGTGCCGTACTCCATCAACACGAAGTTCGCGACCCATACCGGCACGTTTTCTCCGCTCAGCGGATGACGGGCAAACAAACCGGTCGCCATGCCTTTTTTCTCCATCGTCGCCATTTCTGCTTCGGCGACTTTGGTATTACGACACTCGGCGATAAAATCCGCCAGCGCGGGATTGGCGGCGGCGGCCTGCGCTGCCAGCGGGTGACCTGCGGCAACCGCGACATAGGTGGCACCCATGAAAGTATCCGGGCGGGTAGTGTAAACCGTGAGTTTTTGCTCGCTATCAATCACCTCGAAGGTGATCTCCACGCCTTCGGAACGACCGATCCAGTTACGCTGCATGGTTTTCACCTGCTCCGGCCAATCTTCCAGCTTATCAAGGTCGTTGAGCAACTCTTCAGCGTAATCGGTAATTTTAATAAACCACTGGGGAATTTCTTTCCGTTCAACCTTGGTGTCGCAACGCCAGCAGCAGCCATCAATCACCTGTTCGTTAGCCAGAACGGTCATATCATGCGGACACCAGTTCACCGCCGAGGTCTTCTTATACACCAGACCTTTTTCGTACAGTTTGGTGAAGAACCATTGTTCCCAGCGGTAATACTCCGGCTGACAAGTCGCGAGTTCGCGGCTCCAGTCATAGCCAAAGCCCAGCAGTTTTAGCTGGTTTTTCATGTAGTCAATATTGTCATAAGTCCACGGTGCCGGGGCGGTATTGTTTTTTACCGCAGCCCCCTCAGCCGGAAGACCGAATGCATCCCAGCCAATGGGTTGCAGGACATTTTTACCCAACATGCGCTGATAGCGCGCAATAACATCCCCAATGGTGTAGTTACGCACGTGGCCCATATGTAGGCGGCCAGAAGGATAGGGCAGCATAGAGAGGCAGTAATATTTCTCTTTACCTTCCTCTTCGGTCACTTTAAACGTCTGTTTTTCATGCCAGTGATGCTGGACGTGGGATTCTATCTCTTCCGGGCGGTATTGCTCTTGCATGGCAGCCTGTGGTCCTTAATAAATAGCGCAAAGCGTTGATACCCGTCATCCTTCAAGCCGCATGTGCGTTAGCTTTCCTCGTTCAACCCGCTCGCTTACCGTCGTAAGCGCCCGGATGTTCACTGCGCTGCTGTCTTGATGCAACTCGAACTGTTTTGGGTATAACTATATTGGTTAAGATCCGCATAGCATAGCCGATAAGCCTTCGCAGCAACAATACTTCACGTCCATGCCGCGCGCATTTCTCTTTAAGCTGGAAGATGCCTTCCATAATTTTCATCCATTGAGCAAGTTCACGCGGCAAATCTCAGACAGAGGCTAGAATTAAACAGATAACCTACGGGAGAGAAAGGAGAAAAGATGAACAAGGTTGCTCAGTACTATCGGGAATTGCTGACTTCGCTCACCGAGCGTCTGCAAGGTGGGGAGCGTGACGTTGATGCGTTAGTTGAGCAGGGGCGCCAGCGGTTACAGGCCAGCGGTGAATTAACCCATAGCGAAGTGAATGAGGTCACGCGTGCGGTGCGGCGTGATTTAGAAGAGTTTGCCCGTAGTTATGGTGAATCTGCGGAAAATGATCTCAGCGATAGTGTGTTTTTGCGCGTCATTCGCGAGAGTATCTGGAAAGAGTTGGCGGATATTACCGACCGTAGCCAACTGGAGTGGCGAGAAGTGTTTCAAGACCTAAACCACCACGGCGTTTATCAAAGTGGCGAGGTGGTAGGCTTGGGTAATCTGGTTTGTGAAAAGTGCCAGTTTACTCGCGCCATCTATACGCCGGAGCTGCTAACACGCTGCCCTGAATGTGGGCACGACCATTTCCAGCGTCAGCCATTTGAACCGTAAGCGGGGCAGAACAGAGCCGGGCGAGAGCCCGGCTGAACGGTGGTTTAATGCAGGATTTTGGCAAGAAAATCTTTGGCGCGATCGGATTTCGGATTATTAAAGAACGCATCTTTTGGCGTGTCTTCAACAATTTTGCCTTCATCCATAAAAATGACGCGGTTAGCTACTTTACGGGCAAAGCCCATTTCATGGGTCACTACCATCATGGTCATCCCTTCGTTAGCCAGTTCGACCATGACATCCAGCACTTCATTGATCATTTCCGGATCAAGCGCTGAAGTGGGCTCATCGAACAACATCGCCACCGGGTCCATACATAGCGCACGAGCAATAGCGACACGTTGTTGCTGACCGCCGGAAAGTTGACCGGGGTATTTATTGGCATGTGTCGACAAACCTACGCGCGCCAATAATTTCTGCCCCTTCTCACGTGCCGCATCTTTATTTCGCTTCAGCACTTTAACCTGAGCTAACGTCAAATTCTCAAGAATGCTTAGGTGAGGAAACAACTCAAAATGTTGGAACACCATACCCACTTTGGCGCGGAGCTGCGCAAGGTTGGTTTTCTTGTTGGTTAACAGCGTGCCATTGACCTCTATTTCACCTTGTTGGATCGGCTCCAACCCGTTGACGGTTTTAATTAGGGTAGATTTACCGGAGCCGGACGGGCCGCATACTACCACTACTTCACCTTTTTTGACTTCGGTTGAGCAGTCGGTCAGCACCTGAAAGTGACCATACCACTTAGAAACGTTTTTCAGGGTAATCATTTAAGCCGTCCTTTTTCTTTTTAAATAGCTGACCAACAGCGATGCGCAAATACTAATGACGAAATAGACCAAACCGGCGAACAAAATCATTTCAACTTGGGTACCGTCACGTTCACCAATGGTTGAGGCGGTACGGAAAAAGTCGGCCAGGCTTAGGACATACACCAGCGAGGTATCCTGAAACAGAACAATGCCTTGCGTTAACAGCAACGGCACCATGGCGCGAAACGCCTGCGGTAGAATAATCAGCTTCATTGATTGCCAGTGCGTCATCCCCAGCGCCAACGCGGCATTGGATTGCCCGCGAGCGATGCTCTGAATACCGGCACGGATGATTTCGGCGTAATACGCCGCTTCAAATAGCGAAAAAGCGACCATCGCCGAGATGAGGCGAATATCGGTTTTCGGCGAGAGCCCAAGCACCTGTTGCAGGAAGCTGGGGACCACCAGATAAAACCACAGCAGCACCATAACCAATGGTACGGAACGGAACAGGTTAACGTACAGTTTGGCGAACCAGCTTAGTAACTTAAAGCTGGAAAGGCGCATCACGGCTAAAATGGTACCCCAAATAATGCCGAACACCACGGCGGTAAGGGTAATCTTGATGGTGATGACCATGCCTTTTAACAGCCACGGCAGGCCGGGAATAATCGAACTCCAGTCAAATTCGTACATCATTTACTCCCCATATTACCCGGTAGACGCACTTTGCGCTCAACCAGGCTCATAATCAGCATAATGACCAGGTTGATACCAATATAGGCCAGCGTAATGGCGGTAAATGACTCATAGGCGTGAGCCGAATAATCCAGCAATTTCCCGGCCTGCGCCGCCATATCGACCAAACCGATGGTAGAGGCGATCGCCGAGTTTTTGACCAGGTTAAGCATTTCGGAGGTCATCGGCGGCACAATAACGCGATAGGCATTGGGCAGTAAGACGTAGCGGTAGGTTTGCGGCAATGTCAGGCCCATCGCTAACCCGGCATTTTTTTGCCCGACCGGCAGCGATTGGATAGCCGCACGCACCTGTTCACAAACCCGCGCGGCAGTAAACAGGCCTAAACAGATCACCGAGGAAACAAAGAATTGAATATTGGGATCCAGTTCGGATTTAAACCACATCCCTAAATTTTCGCCAACCAGTTCCGGCGCCACCAGATACCAGAAAAAGAACTGGACAATCAGCGGGATATTGCGGAATAGCTCCACATAACAGGTGCCGATAGTTGAGAGTAAACGGTTGGGAACGGTACGTAGAATGCCAAAAAGAGAGCCGACCAGAAAAGCGATAATCCAGGCACACACGGAAACCGCGATAGTGACCTGAAAACCGGACCACAGCCAGCCAAGATACGTGGTGTTGCCGAACGGGGCTTGTTGAAGAAAAATGCCCCAGTTCCAGTTAATACCCATAACAAACTCCGGTAAAAAAGGGTAGCGAAGCTACCCTGAAGATTGATGAGAGGCTTCTTGTTCCGGCCGATGGGGAACGACCATCCGCCGTCTGTCTGTCCGAGCCTGTAATCAACAATCGAGAGGGCAGCGTAGGCCGCCCTTGTTTTCATTGTTAGTTCAGTGCCTTGTCATTAGGTGTTTTGAACAACGTTTTCATATCGTCGGAAAGATCGAAGTTCATATTGAGATTTTTTGGCGGAATTGGCTGCTTGAACCACTTCTCAAACCATTTTTGCGCCTGACCAGAGGTTTCTGCTTTAGCGACAGTGTCATCAACCAGCGTTTTAAAGGCTGGGTCATCTTTACGCAGCATACAGCCGTATGCTTCTTTTGATTGCGGCGTGCCGACAATTTCCCAGTTACCTGGTTTCTTCGCTTTGGCGCGCTCGCCGGCTAATAACGCATCATCCATCATAAAGGCCACCGCCCGACCGGTTTCCAGCGTACGGAACGAGTCACCGTGATCTTTAGCGCTAATAATACGCATGTTCATCTTCTTCGAATCATTCAGCTTGTTAAGCAGAATCTCTGAAGTGGTGCCGGAAGTCACCACCACTGCTTTCCCTTTCAGGTCAGCGAAGTCTTTAATCGGGCCGCCTTTTTTCACCAACAAACGCGTGCCGATAACGAAAATGGTGTCGGAAAACGCCGCCTGTTGCTGACGTTCGGCGTTGTTAGTGGTAGAACCACACTCAAAATCGTAGGTGCCGTTTTGCAGTAGTGGAATACGGTTTTGTGAGGTGATAGGTAACAGTTTCACCTGTAAATTCGGTTTGTTTAGCTTCGCTTTGACCGCATCAACGATGGCGTTCGAGTAGTCCTGAGAATAACCCACGACTTTTTGCTGACTATCGTAGTAAGAAAAGGGAACTGAGGATTCACGGTGTCCGACCACGATAACGCCACTGTCGTTAATCTTTTTCAGAGTACCGCTGAGATCATCCGCCTGGGCCACTCCGGCTGCTGCGCTGAGCAACAGAAGAGATAACGCCACTTTGCGCATCTGCATGTTCCAACTCCTTCGTTGTTTTGACGCCAACATAAAACGACGCCGATTATGATGTTGTGATTATTTGCTGCTGCTTTTCTCTGTATCCCGGCGCGTAAACCCGCTCCGAATAGTCTCTAACATAGCTGAATGTTAACGGCGTGAAACAAAAAAGTTTCTTTTTTGCGAAGTGCGCCGCACCAAATTAAAGCAATCGCTGGCCGTTTGCTCCTTCCGGGAGCATGAAAGGGCCTGGTATGGTGCAAGGTTGCATAACATCGCGTAGTAAACGCCTGACGTCAGAGAATATGCTGAGAAATAATGCAAACGGTGTGCCAATATTCGGCAAGGAGAGGCCGGGCTGAGGGCTCAGCCCGGGGGATGACAGTTAGTGCTGACGTTTAATACGCGTATTTCGCCCACTAAGCAGGGCGGCAAACCCAGCCATTAAGACGGTGATAACCCAAACCGTCCAGTTACCGGTACGGGCATAAGGTGTTAAACCACTGGTTGGCGTAACCTGCGTTTCTAATACACCGCGCGTAAATTGCGGCAATATTTTTTGCACCTCGCCATTAGCGTCAACCACCGCTGTGACGCCGTTGTTGGTGTCACGCAGCAGCGGCCGTCCCAGTTCTAACGCACGCATACGCGCCATTTGGAAATGCTGCCATGGACCGATAGAGTGGCCAAACCAGGCATCATTGGAGACGGTTAACAGGAAGTTAGTATCGGGCCGGAAGTTATCGCGTACTTGCTGGCCCAAGACAATCTCATAGCAGATAGCCGCAGTGAGGTTGTAACCCGCGACGCGTAGCTGCGGTTGGCGATAATCTCCGCGGCTAAACGAGGACATTGGCAGGTCAAAGAAGGGGGCCAACGGGCGTAGTAAGGTTTCCAGCGGAACGAACTCACCAAACGGGACTAAATGGTTTTTCTGGTAGCGATTATCGCTATTGTAGTCGTAGGGTTGTTCGCCGCCGAGTACAATAACCGAGTTATAGTCGTGATAGCGGTTGCCCTCCAGACGAGAGTCGACAATGCCGGTTACCAGGCTGCTGCCCTTGGCGCGCAGTTCGGCGTCCAGCGAACGCAAGAAGGGTTGTTGATTCACTTCCAGGTCAGGAATGGCCGATTCCGGCCAAATAATGATTGGCGCTTTGCCGATCAATGGCTGCGATGCCTGGTTATAAATACGTAGCGTATTGATTAACTCGTTAGGATCCCACTTAAGCGATTGTGGAATATTCCCCTGGACTAATGCGACATTAACCGTACGCGCAGGCTGCGGCTGATACCAGGTGATATAGCGTAGCGGCCACAGCAACAGGAGTAGCGCTGCGGCACCAATCGCTGGCAGCGGGCGCCGCTGTATGATGGTGTACGCGATCAACCCGGCAATGGCCATCAGCACCAGCGTAATCAGTTCAACGCCAAAAATGGGCGCCAGACCTTTAAGCGGGCCATTGATCTGGCTGTAGCCGAACTGAAGCCACGGAAAGCCGGTCAATACCCAGCCGCGTAAAAACTCGGTAATTTGCCAAATAACCGGCGCGGCAAGGACCAGGCGTAGCGCGCTTGTTTTGGGGCACAGACGGTTCAGTACTGCGGCGAATAATAGCGGGTAGAGTGCCAGATATGCCGCCAGCAAGATCACCAGAAAAACGTTAACCGGACCTGGCATACCGCCAAAAGTGGCGATGCTGACGTAGACCCAGTTGACGCCGCTGCCAAATAGCCCCAGCCCCCAGGCAAACCCCAACGCTGCCGCCTGGCGGGTGGAGCGATTAAGCGTGACCAGTTGCAAACCGAGCAGCGAGATCAGTGCCGCAGGCCAAAAATCATAAGGTGAAAATGCAAGGGTGCCAACGGCACCGGTTATTAACGCCAGCAGTAAACGACTGCGCTGACGCTGTAAGAAAGAGGCAGTAGCCATAGATGAATTATTCGTCCAGTGTGGGTTGGGGCGCGTTTTCCGGTATCGTAACGTGGACCTGGATGATACGACGACTATCCGCCATCGCAACTTTAAACTGGTAACCCTCTATGTCGATGCTTTCACCACGTGCCGGCAGGTGACCGAAGCCCTGCATGACTAACCCACCGATGGTATCAACCTCTTCATCACTGAATTGCGTGTCGAACACCTCGTTAAAATCCTCAATCGGCGTTAGCGCACGCACGGTGTAGGTATGACGGCTCAGTTGGCGAATATCACGATCTTCTTCATCGTCATATTCGTCTTCAATTTCGCCGACAATCAGCTCCAAAATATCTTCAATAGTCACCAGACCGGAGACACCGCCAAACTCATCAATCACAATCGCCATGTGGTAGCGCTGAGAGCGAAACTCTTTCAGCATACGGTCAACACGCTTACTTTCTGGCACCACCACTGCCGGGCGCAACACTTTTTCCATACTGAACGGTTCAGATTCGCTGCTCATAAACGGCAACAAATCCTTCGCCATCAGAATCCCCTCAACATGATCTTTATCTTCGCTGATCACCGGAAAACGCGAATGCGCCGACTCGATGATAACTTCGAGGCATTCATCCAGTGTTTGATTGCGTTTTAAGGTAATCATTTGCGAGCGGGGGATCATAATGTCACGAACGCGCTGTTCGGCAATATCCATGACACCTTCCAACATGTCACGGGTATCTTGGTCGATCAGTTCGTTCTGCTCAGAATCACGGATCAGTTCCAGTAAATCCTCACGGTTTTTGGGCTCCCCGTGGAAGAGTTGGTTAAGAATGAGGGAAAAAAATCCCTTTTTACTACCAGGACTGTCGCTGTTTTGTGAATGGTCGTCGCTCATGGCGTTTTAGTTTTGGTCTCTCTATTAAAATTCAGGCTGCCGACAAACAAAGTCGGCAGATAATCGGCCGGCTAGCCGGGCCGCTTACGGATTTTCCGGCGTTTCTTTCTCCGAAATGTACGGATCGGAATAGCCGAGGGCAAGCATTATCTCGGTTTCCAGCGCTTCCATCTCTTCGGCTTCATCATCGTCAATATGATCGTAACCCAACAGATGCAAACTGCCATGAATCACCATATGCGCCCAGTGCGCGTCTGGCTGTTTTTCCTGTTGCTGAGCTTCTTGCTCAACAACTTGACGGCAAATAACTAAATCACCCAGTAACGGGAGTTCAATACCGGGCGGCGCTTCAAAAGGAAATGACAGCACATTGGTCGGCTTATCTTTTCCGCGATACGTCAGATTAAGGTGGTGGCTTTCCGCTTCATCAACGATGCGGATAGTGACTTCGCTTTCTGCCTGGAATTTTGGCAGCACCGCTTCCAGCCAGCGCTGAAAGTCCGCTTCCGCCGGTAATCCGGCGGCTGATTCACTGGCAATCTGAAGATCGAGCATTACATTACTCATTTCGGATCCTGGGCAGTTTGCGCCGCCAGCGCTTCACGTTTACGCTCTTCCGCCAGTTTATCACGGCGTTTTTGATCTGCTTCTTCCCAAGCCTCATAGGCCGTCACAATCCGTGCTACCACCGGATGACGAACCACATCTTCACTATGGAAGAAATTAAAGCTAATCTCATCCACTTCGGACAGGACTTCGATGGCATGACGCAGCCCGGATTTCAGGTTGCGCGGTAAATCGATCTGCGTGACATCACCGGTGATGACCGCTTTGGAGTTAAAGCCAATACGTGTCAGGAACATCTTCATCTGTTCGATGGTGGTGTTCTGGCTTTCATCAAGGATGATAAACGCATCATTTAACGTGCGCCCACGCATATAGGCCAGCGGCGCAACTTCAATGACATTACGCTCCATTAGCTTTTCTACGCGTTCGAAGCCCAGCATTTCAAACAACGCGTCATACAAAGGGCGGAGATACGGGTCCACTTTCTGGCTTAAATCACCAGGCAGGAAACCGAGTTTCTCACCGGCCTCTACCGCCGGGCGTGTCAGCAAAATACGGCGAATTTCCTGGCGCTCCAGGGCATCCACCGCCGCCGCTACCGCCAGATAGGTTTTCCCCGTACCGGCAGGGCCGATTCCGAAAGTAATATCGTTGTCGAGAATATTGGCGATGTATTGCGCCTGGTTAGGCGTGCGTGGCTTGATGACGCCGCGCTTGGTTTTGATGTTTACCGCTTTGCCGTACTCCGGCACGCTCTCCGCGCTTTGTTCCAACACGCGGCTCTCTTTAATTGCCAAATGGATTTGTTCCGGCTCAATATCCGGCGTTTGACCACGTACCGGCGCGGTATCGACATACAGATCGCGTAGAATATCTGCGGCCGCATTTACACACAGCGCACGGCCTGCCAGTTTAAACGTGTTGTCGCGGCGGTTAATTTCGATGCCCAGACGGCGTTCAAGCTGTTTTACATTATCGTCAAACGGACCGCACAGACTCAGTAACCGGCGATTGTCCGCAGGTTCTAATACGATTTCACGAGTTTCAATATTCAAACTAATCCTTTGGGTCACTCAGGGCCAGGTTGAGAGGATAACAAGGGTGTTTGTCGTTTGCTTAAAATAATGTGCGACGACAAGTGCCAGAAGGGATATTTGGGCGCTGGTTTCATAAACCAAGTGTAGCAAAATGAAATTGCGCGGCGAGCCGGAAGACTCGCCGCACATTGATGCTATTAAGGCTGGAACAGGCCGACACCAATTTCATTTTCTTTACGTGTACGGGCAATGACCGAGGCCGGGCTCTCTACGACGCGCAGCCCCATTTGCTCTTCGGTTCGTACGACTACGCCCCGTAACGAGTTCGGATAGACATCAACAATCTCAACATCGACAAATTTACCGATCATCTCCGGCGTTCCTTCGAAGTTCACCACACGGTTATTTTCGGTGCGTCCGGAAAGTTCCATCACATTCTTACGCGAAGTGCCTTCGACCAGAATACGCTGAACTGTGCCGAGCATCCGGCGGCTCCAGGCCATTGCTTGCTGGTTGATGCGGTCCTGCAAAATATAGAGACGCTGTTTTTTCTCTTCTTCGCTCACATCATCCGGCAAGTCAGCGGCGGGCGTACCGGGGCGTGCCGAGTAAATAAAACTGAAGCTCATATCAAAGTTGACGTCGGCTATCAGTTTCATGGTTTGCTCGAAATCTGCCTGGGTTTCACCCGGGAAGCCGATAATAAAGTCAGAGCTGATCTGGATATTCGGGCGAGCGGCAATCAGTTTACGAATAATTGCTTTGTACTCTAACGCAGTATGCGCACGCTTCATTAGCGTCAGGATCCGATCGGCGCCGCTTTGCACCGGCAGGTGCAGGAAGCTGACCAGTTCCGGCGTATCGCGATAGACCTCAACAATATCATCAGTAAACTCGATCGGATGGCTAGTGGTGAAGCGGATGCGATCAATACCATCAATCGCCGCCACTAAACGCAATAGCTCGGCAAAGGTGCAGATACTGCCATCGTAGGTGGCGCCGCGGTAAGCATTAACGTTCTGCCCAAGCAGGTTAACTTCACGCACACCCTGAGCCGCCAGTTGAGCAATCTCAAACAGAATATCGTCGCAAGGGCGGCTAACTTCTTCGCCACGGGTATAAGGCACCACGCAGAAGGTGCAGTATTTATTACAACCTTCCATGATCGAAACAAATGCGGTTGGGCCATCGGCACGGGGTTCCGGCAGGCGATCAAACTTTTCGATTTCCGGGAAGCTAATATCGACTACCGGACTTTTTGAGCCACGTACCGTATTAATCATCTCGGGCAGGCGGTGCAGGGTCTGCGGGCCGAAGACAATATCAACATAATTGGCGCGCTGACGAATATGGTCCCCTTCCTGTGACGCTACGCAGCCGCCGACACCGATGATCAGTTCGGGGTTTTTCTCCTTCAACGTGCGCCAGCGACCGAGCTGGTGGAACACCTTTTCCTGCGCCTTTTCGCGAATAGAGCATGTGTTGAGCAACAGAATATCAGCTTCCTCCGCGACCTCGGTCAGCGTAAAGCCGTGTGTGCTCTCCAGCAGGTCGGCCATCTTTGATGAATCATATTCATTCATCTGACAGCCCCAGGTTTTGATATGCAGTTTTTTAGTCATCGAACTTGCCATTAATCAGTGCAGGAAGGATTGCAGGGCGCGTATTGTAATGCTTTGCTGCTGTTGTGACCAGTGTAGCGGCTTTTCTGTTTTCCGGTACACTTGAGCGCATCACATTCGTTGCCCCGACGGAGCCCGGGGCAGGGCATAGAAGGATAATAACATGCATGAAACGCATTTTGACGTTGTTGTTGTCGGCGGCGGGATGGTGGGCGCAGCGCTAGCCAGTGGGTTAACACAACAGGGTTTTCAGGTGGCGGTGTTGGAGCGCGAGCAGCCAACGGCGTTTGACGCCGACAGTCTGCCAGACATCCGCATCTCGGCCATTGGCTGCGCGTCGGTTGATTTGCTTAAACAACTGGAGGTGTGGTCAGCGGTAACCGCGATGCGTTGCGCGCCATACCGGCGGCTGGAAACTTGGGAGTGGGAAACCGCGCGCGTGCAGTTTGATGCCGCATCGTTAGGGTTACCTGAACTGGGTTATATGGTCGAAAACTCGGTGTTGCAACAGGCGCTGTGGCAGCGTCTGCAGCAGCAATCTGTGGCGCTGTTCTGCCCGGCGCAATTGGCCGCGCTCAAACCACACGCTTCCGGCTGGACGCTAACGTTGAGCGATGGCAAGGAGTTGACCAGCCGTTTGGTGGTGGGAGCCGATGGCGCCAACTCGCAAATTCGCCAATTATCGGGCATTGGTATTCATGGCTGGAATTATGCGCAATCTTGCATGTTGGTTACTGTCCGCACCGAACAGGCGGCGGGCGATACGACCTGGCAGCAGTTTACGCCAGCCGGTCCGCGCGCCTTTTTGCCTCTGTTCGATAATTTGGCTTCGCTGGTGTGGTATGACAACCCGGCACGCATACGCCAACTTCAGGCGTTACCGTTAGCGCAACTGCAAAAAGAGATTCAGGCACACTTTCCGCCGCGTCTGGGGCGTTTTACGGCGCTGAATGCCGCTTCCTTCCCGTTAGTGCGGCGCCATGCCACACGCTATGTGTTACCGGGATTAGCGCTGGTCGGCGACGCCGCGCATACCATTAATCCGTTGGCCGGGCAGGGCGTAAATTTAGGTTACCGTGACGTGGATGCGTTGATTGAGGTGTTGGCGCAGGCCCGGGAAGCGGCGGAAGAGTGGTCTTCCGAACGGGTGCTGGAGCGTTATCAGCGCCGGCGTCAGAGAGATAATCTGCTGATGCAAAGCGGCATGGACCTGTTTTATTTCGCCTTTAGTAATCAGTTAGGGCCGTTAAAGATAGTGCGTAACCTGGGATTGATCGCGGCGGAACATGCCGGCGTATTGAAGCGCCAGGCGCTGCGTTATGCGTTAGGGTTATGAGCTATTAAGAACGACATACGGGTAAAGCCGCAAGGCGTTACCCGTGCGTGGTGAGGAATAGGCTTCGGCGATAAACACAAAAAAGCCCGCATTGAGCGGGCTTTCCGATGTATCTGGCTGGGGTACAGGGATTCGAACCCCGGATGGCGGAATCAGAATCCGCTGCCTTACCGCTTGGCGATACCCCAATAGAGTACGAATAACATCGTTAAATTTGGCTGGGGTACAGGGATTCGAACCCCGGATGGCGGAATCAGAATCCGCTGCCTTACCGCTTGGCGATACCCCAAGAAAATGGTGGCTACGACGGGAATCGAACCTGTGACCCCAGCATTATGAGTGCTGTGCTCTAACCAGCTGAGCTACGTAGCCAAATTGTATTGCGTAATTCTGATTATGGCTGGGGTACCTGGATTCGAACCAGGGAATGCCGGTATCAAAAACCGGTGCCTTACCGCTTGGCGATACCCCAATATTCGCATCACATTCACTGCGATAAATCAGAAAGGTGGCTGGGGTACCTGGATTCGAACCAGGGAATGCCGGTATCAAAAACCGGTGCCTTACCGCTTGGCGATACCCCATCCGTGCATAACCTATGAAGAAATGGTGCGGGAGGCGAGACTTGAACTCGCACACCTTGCGGCGCCAGAACCTAAATCTGGTGCGTCTACCAATTTCGCCACTCCCGCAAAAAGATGGTGGCTACGACGGGAATCGAACCTGTGACCCCAGCATTATGAGTGCTGTGCTCTAACCAGCTGAGCTACGTAGCCATCTTTTTTCGCGCTACCTTCATCGGCGTTGCGGGGCGCATTATGCGGAGTTGACCCAAAAGCGTCAACTAGTTTTTTCCCGTTTTTAGCCATCCATGTCTCGTTTGTTTGGCTTGTAACCAGCATGGCGATAAAAGCGTCAATTTTCGATCGTAACAGAGGATGGCGACAAATAAAAACGGGCCATGTTTGGCCCGCTTTAACCGGATAAACAGCAGGTTATTTATAGGCGGATTGGTGAACGCCTACCGCACGACCCGATGGATCATCCATGCTTTTAAACGTTTCATCCCACTCGATGGCCTTCGCCGATGAACAGGCAACGGACGGCCCGCCTGGCACACACTCTGCTGCGCTCGGGAGTGGGAATAACTGTTCGAAAATCTCGCGGTAGAGATACGCTTCTTTCGACGCCGGTGTGTTGTACGGGAAGCGGAAATGCGCGGTCTGCAACTGTTGATCGGTAACCTGCTTCGCCGCCACCTCTTTTAGCGTATCGATCCAACTGTAGCCCACGCCATCGGAGAACTGCTCTTTCTGCCGCCATGCAACGCTTTCTGGCAGGTAAGAGGAGAAACATTCACGCAGGATATGTTTTTCCATTTTCCCGTTGCTGCCACACATTTTGTCCTGCGGATTAATGCGCATCGCCACATCAAGGAATTTTTTATCAAGGAATGGCACACGTGCTTCAACGCCCCACGCCGACATGGCTTTGTTAGCACGGGCGCAGTCATACATATGTAATGCCAGCAATTTACGCACGTTCTCTTCATGAAACTCTTTGGCGTTCGGCGCTTTATGGAAATAGAGATAACCGCCAAAGACCTCATCCGCACCTTCGCCGGACAACACCATCTTAATCCCCATCGCTTTGATCTTACGCGACATGAGATACATCGGCGTTGAGGCGCGGATGGTGGTGACGTCATAAGTTTCGATGTGGTAAATCACATCGCGGATCGCATCCAACCCTTCCTGCACGGTAAAGTGGATTTCATGATGCACCGTGCCCAAATGGTCGGCGACCGCTTTGGCGGCTTTCAAGTCGGGAGAGCCTTCCAAACCGACCGCGAACGAGTGGAGCTGCGGCCACCAGGCTTCGCTTTTATCCTGATCTTCAATACGTTTCGAGGCAAAACGTTTGGTGACGGCGGAAATAATCGATGAGTCCAGACCGCCGGACAACAATACGCCGTAAGGTACATCTGACATTAAGTGGCTTTTTACCGACTCTTCCAGTGCGTTTTTCAGCGCGGCGGCATCGGTGGTGTTATGTTCCACGCTGGCATAATCCATCCAGTCACGCTGCCAGTAGCGACGAATTTCACCCTCGGTGCTCGACAGGTAACTTCCCGGCGGGAATTCTTTAATGGTGCGACAAACCGGCACCAGCGCTTTCATTTCGGAGGCGACGAACAGGTTACCGTGCTCATCATTCCCCATATACAACGGAATAATACCAATATGATCGCGACCGATTAGCCAGGTTTTTTTCACGCTATCGTACAGAATGAACGCGAACATCCCTTGCAGGTCATCAAGAAAATCGAGCCCTTTCTCCTGATACAACGCCAGGATAACTTCACAGTCGGAATCGGTCTGGAAAGCGTAGCGATCGCCTAATTCGGCACGCAGTGCCTGATGGTTATAAATTTCACCGTTAACCGCCAATACATGGGTATGGTCTGCGTTGTACAGCGGCTGTGCGCCGTTATTGACGTCAACAATTGACAGGCGCTCATGGGCGAGAATGGCGTGATCGTCAGCATAAATGCCGGACCAATCCGGGCCGCGATGACGCATCAGGCGGGAAAGCTCCAGCGCTTTCTTACGCAATTCTGTCGAATCGGTTTTCAGATCCAATACACCAAAAATAGAACACATAACGAACTCCCTAACGGCTCACCTTATCGGCGGTGTTTTTTTAACGGATGTTGAGTTAGCAACGCTCTCGCTGCGTGATGTATAAGAAAATGCGCTATTTGGTGGTTTCAATGCAAGTAATTTAGCCTTTTTATGAGAAATAGTTTGTTGATGCGGCTTGATATTTGATGATTATTCATTTTTATGGCGTTTAAATTATGGGATCGGCAAAATTATGGAAAAATCGGACAAAAAAACAGCAGGGTAGAGGGATAAAAAAGCCCGGCGTGGCCGGGCGGAGGGTTAGAGGATATCAATATCGGCGACCGAGGGATAAATCCAACTGGGTCGAAAAGGCATCGCATCAATATCGCTCAGAGTGGACACGCCTGACAGCACCAAAATGGTTTCCAGCCCGGCCTGAAAACCGGCGAAAATATCGGTGCGTAAGTTATCGCCAATGATCACCGTCTCTTCGGAGTGGGCCTGCATTTTATTTAACGCCGCGCGAATAATCAGCGGGCTGGGTTTACCAACGTAAAAAGGTTTACGCCCGGAAACCTTTTCGATACCCGCGCACAGCGCGCCGCAGGCGGGATAGAAGCCGCGCGCATGTGTATCCGGGTTGGTAGCGATAAAACGTGCGCCGTTGGCGACGAAAAAAGCCGCCTTATGCATCATGTCCCAATTAAAAGAGCGCGTTTCACCCACAATCACGAAATCAGGATTGATATCGGTAATCGTGAACCCCGCTTTATACAGCTCATGAATCAACGCGCCTTCACCAATAACATAGGCCTTTTTCCCCTCCTGACGGCGCAGAAAATCGGCGGTCGCCATCGCTGAGGTGTAAAACACGCTATCAGGTACTTCAATACCGGCTGAGAGAAAGCGGTTAGCTAAATCTTGCGACGTTTGTGATGGGTAGTTGGTCAAAATGACTAACGGCGTGCCCTTTTCCAGTAAGCGGTGCAGAAACGCATCGGCGCCGGGAACGGCGGTATTATCGTGCATCAGCACGCCATCAATATCGCAAATTACGTTTTTTAAGCTCATAGGTATATCCAGCAGGGCCAGCACAGACGCCGACCAGAAATTACTCTTCCAGAAGATGTTGCAGAAGGATGCCATTTAGCATAGCGCGTTTTGCCAGGGCAAAAGCGCCAATCGCCGAACGGTGATCAAGTTCTGAGCGCACCACCGGCAAGTTTTTACGAAAGGCTTTTAATACTTGCGTGTTAATGCAGCCTTCAATTGCCGGTAGCAGGACTTTATCCGCTTCGGTAATTTCACCGGCAATCACCACTTTTTGTGGGTTGAAGAGGTTAATCGCAATCGCAATCGCTTTGCCGAGATAACGCCCAACGTACTCGATGACCTCGCAAGCTAACGGGTCGCCGCGATTGGCTGCCTTACAAATGAGCTGAATCTGACAATCATCCAGCGTTAATGCACTGGGATAGCCTTGAGTAAGAAGATGCCGCACGCGGTTTTCAATGGCGCTATTCGCGGCGATAGTTTCCAGGCAACCAAAATTGCCGCAGTGGCAACGCTCGCCCAAAGGATCGACCTGAATATGACCGATTTCGCCCACATTGCCGTTGCTACCGAGGAAAATATGACCGTTGGCGATAATCCCGGCGCCGGTACCGCGATGCAAGCGCACCAGAATGGAGTCGGCACAATCACGGGATGCACCGAAATAGTGCTCTGCCAGCGCCAGGCTACGAATATCGTGACCGACAAAACTGGTCACGTTAAAGCGTTTTTCCAGGTTGGCGACTAACGGCCAACTGCTGACATTAATATGCGGCATATAGCGAATTACACCGTTATTCGGATCAACCAATCCCGGCAAAATCACCGAGATGGCAATTAATTCGCGTAATTTACGTTGATGCGCTTCGCTAAAATGCGTAATGGCATTAAACAGGGCATTTTCCAGCGTCTCTTGCGTCCGTTCAGGCAAGGGATAATGCTCTTCGGCTAGCGCTTTCCCGCTGAGATCAAATAGGGTTAAGGTGGCGTCATTGCGCCCAAGGCGGACACCGATAGTATTAAAACCACGGGTCTCGGTGATAATTGAAATAGCGCGGCGACCTCCGGTCGACGCCTGTTG
This sequence comes from Paramixta manurensis, assembly GCF_013285385.1. Classification (NCBI taxonomy): domain Bacteria; kingdom Pseudomonadati; phylum Pseudomonadota; class Gammaproteobacteria; order Enterobacterales; family Erwiniaceae; genus Paramixta; species Paramixta manurensis. Next base: position 1,481,520 of record NZ_CP054212.1, read on the forward strand.
GTCGACCTCTTTGATCAAACCGCGCTCAATCAGTTGGCGGGTAATTTTTGTGACGCTGGCGGGCGCAAGCTGGCTCAACTCGGCTATCTGGATACGCGAAATCGGCCCCTGCTGGTCGATAAGCCGGTATACGGCTGCGCTATTCAGTTGTTTGACGAGATCGACGTTTCCTATTTGTGCCTGGCCACCAGTGGTCATTCAATGTTTACTCGCTGAGGACTTCGTCACCATTAACGATAGTCTTAATCACATGATAATCGCGGGTAAAGACAGTCAGATTCGCGACTTTTCCTGCTTCAATCGAACCTAATTGTTTCTCCACGCCTATTGCCCGGGCCGGATAAAGCGTTGCCATCCGCAATGTTTCATCCAGTGCGATGCCGACATGTTCGACGCAATTACGTACCGCTTCAATCATGGTCAATGCGGAACCGCTTAGCGTTCCGTTTTCATCTACACATAGCCCATCACGATAGTATATTGTTTTACCGGCGAAAATGAACTGTTCAATATTCGCGCCTGCCGGTGCTGTCGCATCCGTGACCAGAACCAGTTTTTCACCTTTCACTTTTTTCGCGGTGCGGATGTTACCGTAATTCACATGCAGGCCGTCGGCAATAATACCGCTATAAACATCCGGTGAGTCAAATAACGCGCCGGTCAGACCCGGTTCACGTCCGGTAATGGTCGACATGGCATTGTAGAGATGCGTTGAGAATGAGATCCCGGCGGTAATCCCTGCTTTCCCTTGCTGGTAAGTAGCGTTGGAATGCCCGGCAGAAACCACAATACCGGCCGCTTTTAGGCGGCGAATAATGGCGTGATCGACATTTTCCGGCGCCAGCGTAATTTTGCAAATCACATCGGCGTTTTCGCACAAAAAGTCGACCAGCGCCGGATCGGGTTTACGGATCAGCGCCGGGTCATGCGTTCCTTTCTTCTCAACGCTCAGCCACGGCCCTTCAAGGTGCAGGCCCAATGCCTGATGCTTATTCTGCGCCAGGTAAGCGCGCATCACTTCTACCGCGCGTTTCATTAACACGTCGGTACTGGTGATAAGTGTGGGTAAGAAATTAGTACAGCCCGATTTCTCGTTGGCTTTTTGCATGATGTTGATGGTTTCGACGCTAATGGCTTCGATATCATCATTGAATTGCACGCCGCCGCAGCCGTTTAGCTGTAGGTCAATAAAGCCGGGAGCGATAACTGCGCCTCCCACATCGCGCATCTCGATCCCCGCCGGAACGTCAGCCAGCGGACAAATGCGTTCGATCAGGCCATCAGCAATAACAACGGCATGATTATCTAAGATTTCATGACCGGTAAATAGACGGCCATTGGTAAGTGCGTACATGATTAATGTTCTCCCGGCTCTAAGGGGCGAATGGCTCGCCCGGTAACGCTTCGGTCTGTCAATTAAGCAGGCTTAAAGGCCTTTCACGTTTTCCGCTTCCATTTCGCGGAAATATTTCACCGTTTTAACTTTCAGTTCCATGGTTGCTGGTTCATCACAAACCACCACCGCTTTGGCATGCAATTGCAGACAGCTAATGGTCCACATATGGTTGACGTTGCCTTCAACCGCAGCCTGCAGTGCCTGCGCTTTAACATGGCCGGTCACCAGAATCATTACTTCTTCCGCATCCAGCAACGTACCAACGCCGACGGTTAAGGCATATTTAGGCACTTGATCCACGTCGCCATCGAAGAAGCGGGAGTTCGCCACACGCGTATCATGCGTGAGGGTTTTAATACGGGTGCGGGAAGCCAGTGAAGACGCCGGTTCGTTAAACGCGATATGACCATCGTTACCTACGCCGCCCATAAACAGGTGAATTTTTCCGTAGGCGCGGATTTTCTCTTCGTATTGACGGCATTCTGCATCAATATCCGGTGCATTACCGTTCAGTAAGTTGATGTTTTGCGGCTGAATATCTACATGATCAAAGAAATTACGGTACATAAAGCTATGGTAGCTTTCCGGATGTTCTTTCGGTAGACCGACATATTCATCCATGTTGAACGTGACAACATGCTTAAAGCTAACCTGGCCCGCTTTGTGCATCTCAATCAGGTGCTTGTAGGCTTCCAGTGGCGTACCGCCGGTTGGCAAACCGAGAACAAAAGGGCGTTCGGCTGTAGGTTTAAAGGCATTGATGCGATTAACGATGTGGCGTGCGGCCCATTTCCCCACCTGAGCGGGAGTAGCTAAAGGAATCAGTCTCATGTTTCACCTCGTTTAAGCAGAAATTAAAAGCAGGTTAAAGACGGCTTTCAGTTGTTACACAAGCGCAATGCGACTTCATCACCACAACAGAGGAAAAATCCGCCTTGATATTTTAGATCATAAAATAAGTTTGTGACGATAGCCAGAACCGCGTGAGAGATGAAGCGGATTTTGGTGATAAAAGTCACATATACAAAGGTTTTAATTTGCGAAGCGAATTAATTTCTTTTTACACTTCGCATTGTGGTGTGTACTGTCATCAAGTTATCTGAAGATTGTGATAATAAAACGAAACAGCTTCAGGCGCCTTAGCGGGCTATATAGGGGGAAAAGGTGAATATTCTTAGCTATTTACAAAAGGTGGGCCGCGCACTAATGGTGCCGGTGGCAACACTGCCTGCCGCAGCAATCTTAATGGGTGTGGGATACTGGATTGACCCGGACAGTTGGGGCGCGGGTAACGCGTTAGCCGCGCTATTTATCAAATCGGGTTCGGCTATCATTGATAACATGTCGGTTCTGTTCGCCATCGGCGTCGCGTACGGCATGTCGAAAGATAAAGATGGCGCTGCCGCATTAACCGGCTTTGTCGGCTTCCTGGTGGTGACGACGTTGTGTTCGCCTGCCGCGGTGGCGATGATTCAAAAAATGCCGGTTGAGCAGGTTCCTGCCGCCTTCGGTAAAATCAACAACCAGTTCGTCGGGATTCTGGTCGGTATCCTTTCCGCTGAAGTATACAATCGTTTCAGCCACGTAGAATTACCGAAAGCGCTCTCCTTCTTTAGCGGGCGTCGCTTGGTTCCTATCCTCGTCTCTTTCCTAATGATCCTGGTGGCGTTTATCCTGATGTATGTCTGGCCGGTCATTTTTGGCGGGCTGGTCAGTTTTGGCGAACACATTCAGAAACTGGGTTCAGTGGGCGCGGGGATCTACGCCTTCTTTAACCGTTTGTTGATTCCGGTTGGTCTGCACCACGCGCTGAACTCTGTATTCTGGTTCGACGTGGCAGGAATTAACGATATTCCTAACTTCCTTGGCGGCGCGCAATCAATCGAAGCCGGTAAAGGCATTGTGGGGATTACCGGTCGTTATCAGGCGGGCTTCTTCCCGATTATGATGTTCGGTCTGCCAGGCGCTGCGTTGGCGATTTATCAATGCGCCCGTCCGGAAAACCGTGCCAAAGTCGCAGGTATTATGATGGCTGCCGCTTTCGCCGCCTTCTTTACCGGGATTACTGAGCCGCTTGAGTTCTCCTTTATGTTTGTGGCGCCGGTTCTGTATGTCATCCATGCTTTCCTGACCGGAGTATCGGTATTTATCGCTGCCAGCATGCATTGGATTGCCGGTTTCGGTTTCAGCGCCGGTTTGGTCGACTTGGTGCTCTCCTCGCGCAACCCGTTGGCGACCCATTGGTATATGCTGATCCCGCAAGGTATCGTCTTCTTCTTCCTCTACTATGTGGTGTTCCGTTTCACCATCACGAAATTCAATTTGATGACGCCGGGACGTGAACTGGCGGTCTCCGGTGATGAAAGTGATGGTTATGACGTTAACGTAGATACCACCGGTGACAGCAAGGAAACCGCTACCGAAACACTGGCACGTCGTTATATCAGCGCGGTTGGCGGTTCCGATAATCTGACCAATATTGATGCCTGTATTACGCGTCTGCGTCTGAATGTAAAAGATGCCGCTGCGGTTAATGAAGGCGTTGCTAAGCGTCTTGGCGCCTCAGGCGTGATTCGTCTGAATAAACAAAGCGTGCAGATTATTGTTGGTACCCAAGCGGAATCTATTGCCTCGGCAATGAAAATTGTATTGGCAAAAGGGCCCGTCGCTGCGGCTTCAACGACCGCCGCGCCTGTCGCTGCGCCAGCGCAACCCCAGGCGGTTCCCAACGCTGCCAAAGGCATTATTGCTACGCTGGTTGCGCCGGTGACCGGGGAAGTGGTGGCTATTGAGAATGTGCCAGATGAGGCATTTGCCAGCAAAGCTGTGGGCGACGGTCTGGCGATCCAGCCTACCGATAAAACCGTGGTGGCGCCGATTGCCGGTACAGTGGTGAAAATTTTCAATACGAATCACGCGTTCTGTCTGGAAACCGAAAACGGTATTGAGATAGTGGTCCATATGGGGCTGGATACCGTGGCGCTGGAAGGTAAAGGCTTTAAACGCTTAGTCGAAGAGGGGGCGAAAGTCTCCGCAGGCCAGGCAGTATTGGAAATGGATCTTGATTTCCTGAATGCCAACGCACGTTCAATGATAAGCCCGGTAGTTGTCAGTAATATTGATGACTTCAGCGGGGTCAATCTATTGGCCAGCGGCCATGTAGTGGCTGGCGAAACCAAACTGTACGAAATTAAAGGCTAACTAACGCTTTTCTCGTTAATCATCTTGGGCAGGAAGCGATTCCTGCCCTTTTTTCTGCCTAACCGCTAACAAACGGTTGTTTCCCTTCTCCGCTTTGTGGATCATACTCCGTTATTTCGTGAAACAAATCACCAGACATTCGTGTTGAGGAAATTGAGATGAGTGAGGCTGAAGCCCGCCCAACTAACTTTATTCGTCAGATTATTGACGAAGACTTGGCGAACGGTAAGCATCAGACGGTGCATACGCGTTTTCCACCGGAGCCGAACGGCTATCTGCATATTGGTCATGCTAAATCGATCTGCCTGAATTTTGGCATCGCGCAAGATTACCAGGGGCAGTGCAACCTGCGTTTCGACGATACTAACCCAGTAAAAGAAGATATTGAGTATGTCGAATCCATCAAGCGTGACGTGCAGTGGCTGGGTTTTGAGTGGACTGGCGACATTCATTATTCCTCAGACTATTTCGATCAACTGCATCATTATGCTGTTGAGCTAATCAATAAAGGTCTCGCTTATGTGGACGAACTGACGCCAGAACAGATCCGCGAATATCGCGGTACGCTGACTGCGCCTGGCAAGAACAGCCCATATCGCGATCGCAGTGTTGAAGAGAACCTTGCGCTGTTTGAAAAAATGCGTAACGGCGAGTTTGCCGAGGGCAGCGCCTGCTTACGCGCGAAGATCGATATGGCCTCCAGCTTTATCGTGATGCGCGACCCGGTGTTGTATCGGATTAAGTTTGCCGAGCACCATCAGACCGGTAATAAGTGGTGCATCTATCCGATGTACGATTTTACTCACTGCATTTCCGATGCGCTGGAAGGCATTACTCACTCGCTGTGTACGCTGGAGTTCCAGGATAACCGTCGTTTATACGATTGGGTGCTGGACAATATCACCATTCCGGTTCATCCGCGCCAGTACGAGTTTTCGCGTTTGAATCTTGAGTACGCCATCATGTCGAAGCGTAAGCTGAATCTGTTGGTTAGCGAAAAGATTGTCGAAGGGTGGGACGATCCACGGATGTTGACGGTGTCCGGCTTGCGTCGTCGCGGTTATACCGCCGCGTCAATCCGCGAATTTTGCCGTCGCATCGGCGTGACGAAGCAGGACAACATTGTCGAGATGGCGTCTCTTGAATCTTGTATTCGCGATGATTTGAATGAAAATGCGCCGCGCGCCATGGCGGTGCTTGACCCGCTGAAAGTGGTGATTGAAAACCTGCCCGCCGGGCATGAAGAAATCATTACGATGCCGAACCATCCTAACAAACCGGAGATGGGCACACGCGACGTGCCTTTTAGCCGCGAGATCTATATTGATCGTGCAGATTTCCGTGAAGAGGCGAACAAGCAGTATAAACGCCTGGTGATGGGGAAAGAGGTTCGTCTGCGTAATGCGTATGTCATTAAAGCTGAGCGGGTAGCGAAAGACGAAGCGGGCAATATTACTTGCCTGTACTGCACCTGTGATGTGGATACCTTGAGTAAAGATCCGGCTGATGGTCGTAAAGTGAAAGGGGTTATTCACTGGGTTTCCGCAGAGCATGCGCTACCGGCGGAATTCCGTCTTTACGATCGGCTCTTCAGCGTACCAAATCCGGCCGCCGCTGAGGATTTTCTGGCGACGATTAACCCGGAATCACTGGTCATCCGGCAGGGTTTTGTTGAGCCTGGTATGCGTAATGCCGTGGCCGGAAGCCCGTTCCAGTTTGAACGTGAAGGCTATTTTTGTGCCGATAGCGTGTATTCTTCACCGTCAGCGCTGGTCTTTAACCGCACGGTTGGCTTACGTGATACGTGGGCGAAAATCGGCGCATAAGGCTTTATCCCCCAGCAGTCATAAAAGAGCGGATATTTTCGCTCTTTTTTTATGATTTTTTAAGACGAAAAATAACTCAGTTTTATTTCCCTCCTTGATTCTGCATTTTTGCCAACCATAAACTTTAAACCCCGCTTCCACTATTACGTAGTAACGTTAGTTAATTGATTAACTTGCTAATAATTATGATTTTTATGGTTAATCGCGTTATGTGCGCCCCATCATAAAACTGTGTTAAAAATAGACAATAATATTGATAATTCGCGACGCGAAAAATAGGATTCTGATGAAGATTAGCCGCAAGGGGTGTGGTTAAGCATGGAGCAAAGAGGGATTTTATGGCGAGGTTACAGGGGATACGGAAAACATCAGGGCTGGCGATTATCGGCATTAGCGCTTTCTCCGGGATGTCATGCATGCCGGAGGCGCGGGCAGAGGGGTTTATTGACGATGCGTCGCTCAACGGTGGCATCTACTACTGGCAGCGACAGCGAGAGCGTAAAGATAAGGATCCGGGCAGTAAAGATTACGGTCAATATCAGACCAATCTTCATCATTCGACGTTTAACGGGAGTCTGGACTTTAGTTCCGGTTTTGCCGGTGACTTGGTGGGGCTGGATTTGGCCGCCTTTGGCGCACTTGAGTTGTCTAGTCATGGGCCAGCCGCGCCCAATGAGATTGGTTTTAGCGAATCAAAAACACGGTGGGATGAGCGTTGGCGCGGTGATAAAAACGGCGCCAGCATCTATAAAGCGGCAATAAAATTTCATGTTGGCGACTATTGGCTGCGTGGAGGTTATCTCCAGCCAACCGGTCAAACCTTACTAGCGCCGCACTGGAGCTTTTTACCGGGCAGTTATCGTGGTTTTGAAACCGGCCTGTCACACGATTTTGGCGATGCCGGGGTGCTTTCTCTGTCGTATATGTGGGCGGATGAATATAAAGCGCCGTGGTATCGCAATATGTATAACTTTCGCCAGGCCGACGGGGTAACCGGCATTAGTTATTTGCACTCTATTGGCGCTAAGTATGATTTTGGTCATGACCTGGTGTTGGAAGCGGCATTCGGGCAAGCCGAAAGTTATATGGACCAATATTTCGCGAAAATTTCCAATGCATTCTCACTGGCCGGTCATGATTTGCGTACCAGCTATCAGTTTTACGGCGCACAAGATAAACAACACGGCGGCGTCTCCAACGCTAATGACGTGTATGACGGTTTAGCCTGGTTGCAGGCGTTGACCTTTGGTTATACCCACGGGCCTTTTGATTTCCGGGTGGAAGGAACATGGGTGAAAGCGGAAGGTAATCAGGGGTTTTTTCTGCAACGTATGACGCCAGGCTACGCCACCTCCAACGGTCGGCTGGACATTTGGTGGGATTCACGTTCCGACTGGAATGCAAATGGCGAAAAAGCCGTGTTCGCCGGTGTGTTGTATGACCTGGTAGGCTGGAGCTTGCCGGGCGTGTCGCTAGGCGCTTCGTGGGCATATGGTTGGGGTGCCAAACCCGCCAATAATCCAGGTTATGACCAACATACCCGTTTACGTGAGTCGGCCTGGAACCTGGATTTGCTGTATACGGTGCAGCAAGGCCGCGCTAAAGGCACCCTATTCAAGTTGCACTTTACCCGTTATGACAACCATACCGATATCCCCAGTTGGGGAGGCGGTTACGGCAATATTTTTCAGGACGAAAAGGACGTGAAATTTATGGTCATCGCACCGTTCACGCTGTTTTGATTCACCCGGCGGCCGGAGGGCTGTCTGTAAACCACAACCGGATTAGTGAAATGAAAAAAATATTTCCCCTTGTAATCAGCATGATGTCGCTTTGTGCCTGTGTGCAGAGCGGCCCGGTATCGACCACTGAAACGGTGCCATCAATAGACTATCAGCGTTGTCTGGATGCGGAAAAAATGGGCGGTGGGGATGTGATTGAAACACGCTGCGGCAAACTTCAGCATGAAATAGCACCAACGGATCACGAATAAACAAGGAGTGTCTATGAACAGGTTTACCCCGAGCTTTCTCGCCAGCACGCTGCTGGTGGTAATGGGCAATCACGCCGCGCGAGCGGACCAGCAAGTTGTTGATCAAATCAGTCGCTTCGGCGTGAAATATGCGGTGACGGATAACCACGCCGCGCAGCATGGCGTCGATTGTGCGGCGCTTGGCGCAGATTGGGCTTCCTGTAATCGGGCGACAATTACGCTCACTAATCCGGGGGAGGCGGTAACCAGTAACGATTGGGCTATCTATATGTCCAATGTTCACCAAACGCTTAAAGTCGAAGACGAACGGTTCCGCATGGTACACATTGTCGGGGACTTAACACGTCTCGAACCGACGGATAAATTTACCGGTTTCGCCGCACACGAATCGGTTGAAATCCCAATCGTTAATGAATATTGGCAGCTCTTTATTACCGATATAATGCCGCGCTGGTATGTCACGTCCGGTGAGGCGCAACCGAAAATGATCACCAGTACCGATACTGAAGATTTGACGGCTTTCGTCGCCCCTTTCGGCACGCAGTGGAAACGTACCGTAGAGGATAAAAATGTTCTGATGACAGCAACAAGCCGCTTTGAAAAAAATAGCGACCTCTCTTTACTGACACCGGCATCTTTGCGCGGGCAAATTGTTCCCACGCCAATCCAGGCACAGGTTTTCGCTGAAGATGCCGACCTTTCCGCAGGCATTAAGTTGGATCTATCCGGCTTGCCGGATGCGCAAGCGGAGGCCATCCGGCAACGTTTTCGCCTGTTGGGAATTAAAGAGCAGCCGAATGGCTATCCGATTATCGCTCGAATTAATGCCGGGGCATTAGACAAAGCGGCAAGCGTTTCCGGCGGGTATCGGTTAACTATCGGCAAAGCAAAGGCCGACGTGACAGGGTATGATCGGAGCGGTGTGTTTTATGGTTTGCAGTCTATCCTTTCGCTGCTGCCCGCTAGCGGCGAGGGTAAAATAGCTACGCTTGCGGTAACCGATGCCCCCCGTTTTGCTTATCGCGGCGCGTTTTTAGATGTGGCGAGAAATTTCCATAGCAAAGCGGCGGTGCTGCGTATGCTTGATCAAATGGCTGCGTGGAAAATGAACAAATTCCACTTCCACTTGACCGATGATGAGGGTTGGCGTGTCGAAATCGCTGGGTTACCTGAGTTGACCGGCGTGGGCGCCAGGCGGTGCCATGATCTGAGCGAGCAGCATTGTTTGCTGCCGCAGCTAGGTTCCGGCCCATTTAGCAATAATAACGGTAGCGGTTTTTTTAGCCGTGCCGATTATATTGAAATCGTGAAATATGCCGCGGCGCGTAATATCGAGGTGATTCCGGAAGTGGATATGCCCGCGCACGCGCGTGCGGCGGTGGTTTCAATGGAGGCACGCTATCATCGCCTAATGGAAAAGGGGGACGCCAGTGCAGCGTCGGAATACCGACTGGTCGATCCCACGGATAGTTCCAACACCACCTCGGTGCAATTGTACGATCGCACCAGCTACCTCAATCCTTGTCTCGACTCTTCTCTCCGTTTTACCGATAAAGTCATTAGTGAAATACAGGCGATGCATCTTGCAGCTGGTCAGCCGCTTAAAACCTGGCACTTTGGTGGAGACGAAGCGAAAAATATTCGGCTCGGCGCCGGATATTCCGACCGCGCTAAACCGGTGACGGGAACCGGGCTACGAACGATGGATGAAGAAGATAAGCCATGGGCTAAATCTCTGGCATGTCAAAAATTGATTAGCGAGGGGAAAGTTAGCGATCTGGCGCATCTTCCCAGTTCTTTTGCATTAAAAGTCAGCAAGTTGGTGAAAGCGCACGGTATCGACAGCATGCAGGCCTGGCAGGATGGCCTGAAAGATGCCAAAGATGCAGGCGCTTTTTCTACTGCGCAGGTCAGAGTGAATTTTTGGGACACGCTCTATTGGGGAGGCTTTGACACCGCTAATGATTGGGCAAACAAAGGTTACCAAGTGGTGCTTTCCAACCCGGATTACCTCTATATGGATTTCCCTTCGGAGGTTAACCCGCTAGAGCGCGGTTATTACTGGGGAACGCGTTTTACCGATGAGCGTAAAATGTTCTCCTTCGCACCGAATAATTTGCCGCAAAATGCCGAAACCTCTGTTGATCGCGACGGGAATACGTTTAGTGCAAAATCAGATAAAGCCTGGCTTGGCGCTTATGGTATTTCAGCTCAGTTATGGAGTGAGACGGTGCGCACAGACAGTAATATGGAGTATATGATTTTTCCGCGTCTCTTCACTGCTGCCGAGCGTGGCTGGCATCGGGCATCCTGGGAACAGGATTATCAGGCAGGGAAAGAGTATGTCGGCGGCGAAACGCGTTATGTGGATAGCCAGGCATTACTCACTGACTGGCAGCGTTTTGCCAATCTGTTAGGGCAACGTGAGCTGGCGAAGCTCGATCTTGCCGGCGTGTCTTACCGTCTTCCGGTGCCGGGCGCGCGTATTGTCAACGGCGTTCTCGAAGCGAACCTGGCGCTGCCGGGATTAACGATTGAATACAGCCTGGATGAGGGAAAAAGCTGGCAGCGGTATGACAACGGCTCACGGCCAAATGTGAGCGGGAAAGTTTCAGTTCGCTCCGTCAGCCCGGATGGTAAACGCGTCAGTCGCGTAGAAGCGCTTTAATTAACCACAAAAAAACCGGTGCATCATGGCACCGGTTTTTTATGGCAGAAAACAGATTACTGATCGTGAAGTGTTTCGTCTTCACGGCAATCGCCCAACGCACAATGTCCATAGAGATAAAGACTGTGGTTGGTCAATTTAATGCCATGACGCGTGGCGATCTCACGCTGACGAGATTCGATAGATTCATCACTAAATTCGATGACCTTGCCACAATCCAGGCAAATAAGGTGATCGTGATGATGTTGTTGAGTGAGTTCGAACACGGACTTGCCGCCTTCGAAGTTATGCCGGGTTACGATACCCGCGTCATCAAACTGGTTCAGAACGCGATAAACCGTAGCCAGACCGATCTCTTCGCCCATATCAATCAGGCGCTTATACAAATCTTCCGCACTGACATGATGGCTCTCTGGTTCCTGAAGCACTTCCAGAATCTTCAAGCGAGGAAGCGTGACTTTCAGGCCGGCCTTCTTTAATGCGGTATTGTTGTCAGTCATGCGGATATTGTCCTGTTACTTTGCTAGTCACTATGTGGCTGAAAAGCCCTGAACATCGGTCGACGCTGAATCTAATTGCGTCTCATTATAGAACTGATGAACCGAAATGAAAACAGTAGGGTAAGCGTGAAACCGCTAATGGATGTAAGGAGAAGTATCGCTACGTCCTGAGAAGTTCATGCCTGTATTATGCCGCGTTAACATTTCGCTTAAGCTCATCCTTACCTCTAACAGATGAGAAAGCGGATTGACCGATGGAGATATTCTACAGATCTGAGGCCAAAAGTTACAAATATGTATCTATTATTTCTATAGGAAAAACCACACATTCAATGTGAGCCAGCGCCCACATTGAACGCTTAACGTTACGCTTCGATGATTTCTTTCAAATGAAGCTCGTTAAAAATCTGTTTTACCCACGCGTCAACGCGTTCATTGGTCAATTCAGGCTGACGATCTTCATCAATCGCGAGGCCGAGGAAGTGTTTATCATCCGCCAACCCTTTTGACGCTTCAAAATGGTAACCCTCGGTAGGCCAGTGGCCGACAATTACCGCACCGTTCGGCTCAATAATGTCGCGGATAGTCCCCATCGCGTCACAGAAGTATTCAGCGTAATCCTCCTGATCGCCACAGCCAAACAGCGCGACCAACTTGCCGTTAAAGTCAATTTCTTCAAGCGTTGGGAAGAAATCATCCCAATCACACTGGGCTTCGCCATAATACCAGGTTGGAATACCCAGTAGTAAAATATCAAAGGCTTCAAGATCTTCTTTGCTGCTCTTGGCGATGTCATGCACGTCGGCAACGTCTTTGCCGAGTTGCTTCTGGATCATTTTTGCAATGTTTTCCGTGTTGCCCGTATCGCTGCCAAAGAAAATGCCTACGATTGCCATGAGTTTAATAACCTCTTGAAACTTAAAAATATGGTGATTGCTATTGGTACGCAGTTATCGGCAATAATAGCAGACAGAGCGTGGGCGCGGAACTTGTAAAGCCGCTGCATTTGTCGCTTTGTGCGATTACGCCATCCGGCGGCGGTTATGCGTCGGTAACCTGTAGCTGCGCTAAAATCATCTCTTCAATCAATTCGCTGCGGCTCATATTACGTTGTTCGGCGAGTGAATTTAACGCGTCCACCGCTTCATGATTCATTTTCAGTTCGACACGGCGTAAGCCGCGTACTTTGTCACGCTTTAACTGATTACGCTTATTGATTCGTAGCTGCTCATCACGCGTGAGCGGATTGGTTTTAGGGCGCCCAGGCCGACGTTCATCTGCGAACAAGTCTGGCGTGGTGCGATCCGTTTGTTCTTTTGCCATAGAATAGATAGTGATACTGGCCAGACCGCGCGCCTGTTGTTGCGCGGATTGTGACTAAATGAGCCGGTTTGCTGCCGAAATAAAGGCGGCAAAATTTTAGCGCGCCATCATACCCTGGCAAAAGTCGTTGCGACAAACATTTCACAGTTTCAATAACACTTTGCTATTAAACGGTTAAAAAACGTTGGATGGCGCGCAAAACCGCATCCGGTTTCTCTGCGTGAACCCAGTGACCGGCACCGGCAATAACATGCGCTTTTGCCTGCGGAAACTGGCTTAATAATGCGGAACGGTGGCTATCATCGAGGTAGGGCGAATTGCCGCCGCGGATGAACAGGGCCGGGTGCGGCCAGGCCGGGATCGGTTCCCAACCGGAAAGGCTCGGGTAGTTGTTCCAAAGCGCCGGTACGTTAAAACGCCACTCTCCTTCATGGAAGGACTTCAGTAAAAACTGAATAATCCCTTCTTCTTCTATATGCTCGCGCATTTTCTCTGCCGCCTGACTGCGTGAGGTGATACCCGCCGCCGTTACGGCATTCACGCCCGCAAAGATTGCATCATGGCGACGCGTCTGATAATCCACCGGCGCAATATCAATTAATACCAACTGCTCAAGACGGTCGGGCGCCAGTGCGGTCATCGCCATGGCGATTTTTCCCCCCATTGAGTGACCAATCACCGTTACACGATTGATGCCCTGTTCATCAAGCGTTGCCAACATATCCTGTGCCATTACCGCATAAGACATCTCTTCCGCCCGGCCAGATAAACCGTGGTTACGGACATCCACCTGTATAATGGGGTGTTCAGCTTTTAGCCCACGGGCGATACCGCCAAGGTTATCCAGGCTACCAAACAGACCGTGAATCAATAAAACGGGGGTAGCATCGGCAGGAGATTGTTCAGTTTGCAGGCGAGCATTCAAAATCATGGCAAAGTTCTTACAGTTGTGAGGAAAGCTTAGGTTATCATGGTTTTCACTTGGTCAGCAGCCCGGCATACTGATGGCGGTCGGCGTTTTTTTGCGGCATATTCTGACTTTTGCCGACGGCGGCGACTGATGCTATCGACCTGCTGGATTTAACTTTATAATCCTTATGTTAGAACGCGATCACAATGTGTACCGGTTTTTTTTGTTAATGCCGCAACAGAGTGTGATCGGTTCTGCCACTAGTAATAACCGTACGGATAAAGATGAAAACGATTGAAGTCGACGAAGAGCTCTACCGTTATATTGCCAGCCACACTCAGCATATTGGTGAAAGCGCCTCGGATATTTTGCGCCGGATGCTGAAATTTACCGCCGGCCAAACGATGCCAGCCGCGGCGCCCGGCGCGGCGAATTCCGCAGCTAAACCGTCGGTTGCAGTGAAAAACGAGGTGAATCCGCAAAATAGCGTGCGCGCCGTGCGTGAGTTGCTGCTTTCTGACGAGTATGCGGAACAGAAAAAAGCGGTAAATCGCTTTATGCTGATTTTATCGACTTTATATCGTATCGATCCAAAAGCGTTTGCTGAAGCTACCGCCTCTTTACAAGGGCGCACGCGCGTCTATTTTGCCGGCGATCAGCAGACGTTAGTGCAGAATGGCACCCATACTAAGCCGAAGCATGTTCCCGGCACGCCGTACTGGGTAATTACCAATACCAACACAGGCCGCAAATGCAGCATGATCGAACATATTATGCTGTCAATGCAGTTCCCGCAGGAACTGGCAGACAAGGTTTGCGGCACCATTTAAACCGAAGCGTCAGGGAGAAGCGCCAATGGCCAATCACCCCCGTGCCGGGCAGCCCGCCCGTCAGAGCGATTTAATTAACGTTGCACAGTTAACGTCACAGTATTACGTTCTACAGCCCGATTTGGCGAATGCAGAACATGCGGTGAAGTTTGGCACCTCAGGCCATCGCGGCAGTTCGGCGCGTCACAGTTTCAATGAAACGCACATTCTGGCGATCGCACAGGCGATTGCCGAAGAGCGCAAAAAGAACGGCATTACCGGCCCGTGCTATGTAGGTAAAGACACGCATGCGCTGTCTGAACCGGCGATTATTTCGGTGTTGGAAGTGCTGGCGGCAAACGGCGTGGATGTGATCGTTCAGCAGGATAATGGTTATACGCCAACGCCTGCGATCTCTAACGCAATTCTTGAGCACAATAAGAAAGGGCAGGCACAGGCTGACGGTATTGTGATCACGCCTTCCCATAATCCGCCGGATGATGGCGGGATCAAGTACAATCCGCCGAATGGCGGGCCCGCGGATACTAACGTCACAAAAGTGGTGGAAGACCGTGCGAATCAATTGATCAAGAATGGTCTGCAAGAGGTGAAGCGCCTGACGCTGGATGCGGCGTGGGCCAGCGGCCATATCCGTGAGCAGGATTTGATTCAGCCGTATGTTGAAGGGTTGGCGCAGGTGATCGATATTCCTGCCATTCAAAAAGCAGGTTTGAAGATCGGTGTCGATCCGCTCGGTGGGTCCGGTATTGCTTACTGGCATCGCATCGCAGAATTCTACCAGTTAGATCTCACCATCGTTAATGACGAGGTTGATCAAACCTTCCGCTTTATGCATCTGGACAAAGATGGCGCGATCCGGATGGATTGCTCCTCCGAGTGTGCAATGGCGGGTTTGCTGGCGCTGCGCGACAAGTTTGATCTGGCCTTTGCTAATGATCCGGATTATGACCGTCATGGCATTGTGACGCCGGCAGGGTTGATGAACCCTAACCACTATCTGGCGGTGGCAATTAATTATCTTTTCCAGCATCGTCCGCAGTGGGGCAAAGAGGTTGCGGTAGGGAAAACATTAGTTTCCAGCGCAATGATTGACCGGGTGGTTGAAGATATTGGTCGTAAGCTGGTGGAAGTGCCGGTTGGCTTTAAATGGTTTGTTGACGGGTTGTTTGACGGCAGCTTTGGTTTTGGCGGTGAAGAGAGCGCTGGCGCCTCTTTCCTGCGGTTTGATGGTACGCCATGGTCAACCGATAAAGACGGCATCATCCTCTGTCTGTTGGCTGCGGAAATTACCGCCGTCACCGGTAAAAACCCACAGCAGCACTATGATGAGTTGGCCGCACGGTTTGGCGCGCCAAGTTACAACCGTTTGCAGGCATCGGCCACCTCGGCGCAAAAAGCCGCATTATCAAAACTTTCTCCGGAAATGGTCAGTGCAGATACGCTGGCAGGCGATCCGATTACCGCTCGCTTAACCGCGGCACCGGGTAATGGCGCTTCGATTGGCGGCCTGAAAGTGATGACGAAGAATGGATGGTTTGCCGCGCGTCCGTCAGGTACCGAGGACGCTTACAAGATTTACTGTGAAAGTTTCCTTGGTGCGGAACATCGCGAAAAAATTGAAAAGGAAGCGGTAGAAATCGTCAGTGAAGTGTTGAAAAACGCCTAATTTCAGCACTAACAGCAAATTGAAAGCGTCGAGCGATCGGCGCTTTTTTTATGCGCACGGTTATCCACGTAATAATAATCATTCTCGTTATAATGCCTGCCTTTATTTGCTTATGAGGAGGCTCCATGCCCGGACATCGTTTTCGTATTACCGTTGAAGCTCTGAGCGATCGTAAAGGGGAGGCGGTAGATAAACCCGCACTTCAGTTTGAGGTAGAAAATCACGACGATATTTTGGCGATCGTCGAAAGACTTCGTCAGCGTGAAGATCTTGATTTTGGCGCAGATGATTCCGCCGCCTTCGGCGTGGGATTAAAACTCTTTTCTGAAGTGATGCTAGAGAACCGTAAACATCCGGTTTTCACGCCGCTGCGCGATGCGTTCCGTGAATTTATGGTAGGGCTGAAAAAAGGCACCGCAGAAAAACCGTCATAGTAGGCTAGCGCGTGGTTCTCCTTTAACATTTCCGGCGTTGTTAATTAACAGTAGTGTAACTTGATTACATCATTATCAGTAAAAACGGCTTCTTTTTGCTCAATTCAGTGGTCGGATGAGTAGTAAAATTACACAGAAAGGCGTAATATTGTGCACAGATTACTTCGGTACGCCATTATGAATATTGGAGGAGGGCCAGGCGATGTATCAACACTATCCTTTACAGAAAATTATCCTGCGCCGTGTCGCGGTGGTGCTGGTCGGGCTGCTGGCGTTACCCGTGATGGTATTCCGCGCCGATCGTGCGCGCTTTTATAGCTATCTGCATCGTATCTGGAGTAAAACCAGTACCAAACCGGTCTGGTTGGCCCAAACTGAAGCTGTCGGCGGGGATTTTTACTAGCACGCCATGACTTAGCCAATACACCGCCCTACAGGGCGGTTTTTTTATGATTATAAAACCACGTTGCCGCGCACCACATCTCACCATAATCGACAGCTTAACACTGCTGCATTTTTCAGGATTTTGCACTACACTAAACTTGTACAATAATTTTATGGTTGTATAGATATGAGTGAAAAAATCCCGGTAGGAATTAGCGCCTGTTTGCTAGGCGAAAGCGTAAGGTTTGATGGTGGGCATAAACGGTCAGTTTTCGCGACCGACGAGCTGGCGCCTTACGTACACTATCAACCCATCTGTCCTGAAATGGCTATCGGGTTGCCAACGCCGCGCCCGGCGTTACGCCTTGTTGAGCAGGGCGATGACACTGTGCTCTGTTTCAGCAAAGAGGGCGGTGAGTCAGTCACTACCGAAATGCAACAATATGCGCGTGGTAAAGTCGCGACTTTACATCACCTTTGCGGCTATATCTTATGCGCGAAATCCCCCAGTTGCGGCATGGAGCGAGTGCGGGTTTATTCAGCGGATGGGCGCAATAATCGTAAACAGGGTACTGGCTTGTTTGCGGCGGCCCTGCGTGACGAAATGCCCTGGCTGCCGATGGAAGAGGATGGACGCTTGCATGATGACGCGTTACGGGAGAACTTTGTCGGGCGCATCTACGCCTTACATGAATTTAATCAGTTATGGCGTGCGGGTTTGACACGCCATACGTTGACGGCATTCCATACGCGTTACAAGCTATTATTGCTTGCCCACTCCCAGAGCGAGTACCGCGAACTGGGGCGCTTCGTGGCGCAAATGGCGCAGTGGTCATCGCTGGAAGAGTTTGCCGCCGAATATCGCTTACGTCTGATGCACCTGTTGGCGCATCCGGCAAGCCGTACCAATCACACCAATGTTTTAATGCATGTACAGGGTTATTTCCGTCAGCAATTAAGCAGCCCGCAACGTCAGGAACTGGCCTCGCTGATTGATCGCTACCGGCGTGGCGTGCAGCCGCTATTAGCGCCTATTACTTTATTGAAACACTACATGGCGTCCTGGCCGAATACGTGGCTGGCACAACAGCGCTACTTTGAACCCTACCCGGAAGCGCTCCGTTTGCGTTACGGTTATTAAAACAACGGCGAGGGGAGAATGGCAACGCATTTGGTTTGGCTGCGTAATGATTTACGTCTGCATGATAATACTGCGCTGTATGCCGCCTGCCGCGATCCAAACGCGCAGGTTCTGGCACTGTTTATCGCTACTCCCGGCCAATGGCGACAACATGCTATGTCGCCACGCCAGGCTGACTACATTTGGCACAGCCTGCAAGCACTACAGCAGGCGCTCGCCGCGCGAGGTATCGCCTTACACTACCATCAGTGTGAGGATTTTCACGCGTCGGTGGCGTACCTTCAGACCTTTTGTCAGCAACACCATGTCAGCGCGCTGTTTTACAATTATCAATATGAGTTAAATGAACGGGAGCGCGACGCCGCGGCGGAAAAAGCGTTAGATCGCATGAAGATCGAGGTTCAGGGGTTTGACGACAGCGTATTGCTCGCACCAGGCAGCATACGCACCGGCAACGGTGAGATGTATAAGGTTTTTACCCCGTTTAGTAAGGCGTTTTTAAAGCGCCTGCGCGATCACACGCCAGAATGCTTTCCGGCACCCGGCAAACGCACCCCGCAAGCATTGAAACACACTCCCGCGCTCCATCCGTTTGATTACCCACGCGAGGCCTTTGATCCTGCTCTGTTTCCGGTTGGCGAAGAGGCGGTACTAAAGCAGTTACGTCGCTTTTGTCACCAACCGGTTGCAGACTATTCACAGCAGCGCGATCTGCCAGCGAGGGAGGGAACCAGCCGTCTTTCGGTCTGTTTGGCGGTCGGCACCTTATCGCCCCGCCAGTGTCTGAACCGTTTACTGGCAGAACATCCCCATGCGCTAGGGGGCGAAGGCGGGGCGGCAGTCTGGCTTAATGAGCTAATTTGGCGGGAGTTTTATCGGCATTTACTGGTGGCCTGGCCAGCGTTGTGTCGTCACCAACCTTTTGTTGACTGGACCGATGGCGTCGCATGGGAAAGCGATAAAACTCCGCTAGAAGCCTGGCAACAGGGCAAAACCGGTTACCCAATAGTTGATGCGGCAATGCGTCAGCTTAATGCTACCGGCTGGATGCATAACCGTCTGCGTATGGTTACCGCCAGTTTTCTGGTTAAAGATCTGCTACTCGACTGGCGGCTCGGCGAACGTTATTTCATGTCACACCTGATTGATGGCGACCTGGCGGCGAATAACGGAGGTTGGCAGTGGTCAGCTTCAACCGGGACCGATGCCGCGCCGTGGTTCCGTATTTTTAATCCCACTACCCAAGGGGAACGTTTTGATCAGCACGGCGAATTTATCCGGCGCTGGCTGCCAGAACTGCATGAGGTACCCGACCGGGATATTCACGCGCCACAAGCGTGGGCAAAGAAAAATGGTAAGACTCTCGATTATCCGCCGCCGATAGTGGAACATAAGGAGGCGCGCAAGCGAACGTTAGCAGCGTTTGAGGCGGCACGTAAGCGCTAGTTATCACGTCTGCATGAGGGTGACATGAATAATTTTGAGTTAGAGAAGCTGGTTAACCAACAGCTTAATACGGCGGCGTTTAGCGATTACGCGCCGAATGGTTTGCAGGTTGAAGGCCGCGCGTCGGTGAAAAAAATTGTTACCGGCGTAACCGCCTGTCAGGCGTTATTAGATGAGGCGGTTCGGCTGCAGGCTGATGCGGTAATGGTGCACCACGGCTATTTTTGGAAAAACGAATCGCCGGTGATCAAGGGCATGAAACGCCAGCGCTTGCGGGCATTGCTGGCGAATGACATTAATCTCTATGGCTGGCATCTGCCGTTAGATGCGCATCCGCAGTTAGGCAATAACGCGCGCCTGGCGCAACAGCTATCCATTTCCATTAAGGGCGAAATCATGCCGCTGGTTCCGTGGGGCGAGTTGGCGGAGCCGTTAACCGGCCCGCAACTGGCACAACGGATCGGTACCCTTTTAGGGAGAGCGCCCTTGCATTGCGGTGATAATGCGCCGCAGCAGATCCGCCGTGTCGCTTGGTGTACCGGCGGCGGGCAAGGGTTTATCGACGATGCCGCCGAATTCGGCGTTGATGCGTTTATTACCGGCGAGGTATCGGAAAAAACCATTCACAGCGCGCGTGAAAACGGGCTGCATTTCTTTGCCGCCGGGCACCATGCGACGGAGCGCGGCGGTATCCAGGCACTCGGCGCCTGGCTGGCGGAAAGTTATGATTTTGACGTTACCTTTATTGATATAGAAAATCCTGCCTAACGCATTTTATGGCTACGCAGCATCGCGTAGCCATACTCCCGCCACACAGCAAGGGTAAAGCGGTTGACACATTGCCGTCACTTACGCATAACTCATAAGCTTAGTATTTTTTCGTTACCAGGAGGTGCGTTTTGCAACGAGCACGTTGTTACCTGTTAGGGGAGCGCGCGGTCGTGCTTGAGCTTGAGCCGCCGGTTCTGTTAGCCAGTCAACAGCGAATTTGGGGATTAACCGCACGGTTAAGCGCCCACCCGCAGGTGATTGAAGTGATTCCCGGCATGAATAATGTCACGGTGGTTCTGCGTGACCCACAGGCGCTGGCGTTAGATGCGATTGAGCAATTACAACGCTGGTGGGAAGAGAGCGAAGAAGTGAGCGTCGAATCGCGCCAGATAGAGATTCCGGTGATTTACGGCGGTGAAGCCGGCCCGGATCTGGCAGTCGTGGCGCAACATTGTCAGCTTTCAGAACGGCAGGTGGTTGAACGGCATTCGGCCACCGAGTACACCGTTTATTTTATCGGTTTCCAGCCGGGTTTCCCTTATCTGGGAGGGCTGGACACCAGCCTGCACACGCCACGCCGTGCTGAACCACGCGTCCAAATTGTTGCCGGCTCGGTGGGGATCGGCGGCAGCCAAACCGGCATTTATCCGCTGGCGTCGCCTGGCGGTTGGCAATTGATTGGGCGCACCGATCGCCGGTTGTTTGATGTGCGGCAGCAACCGCCCACCTTATTACGCCCCGGTGACAGCGTACGCTTTGTGCCACAAAAGGAGGGCGTATGCTAACCATTATCCGTGCGGGTATCAGTACCTCAATTCAGGACTTAGGGCGTCATGGCTGGCGGGCGTTGGGGATCAGCGGGGCAGGCGTGCTAGATGTTCCGGCGATGAAAACCGCCAATCTGTTGGTTGGCAATTCACCCGATAGCGCGGTGCTCGAAATCACCCTTGGTCAGTTTTGCGCAGAGTTTGAACGTGATGGCTGGATTGCGCTTACCGGTGCTGGCTGCCAGGCAAAACTGGATGATAAGCCGGTCTGGACCGGCTGGCGTACCGCGGTTAAACGAGGCCAGCGGCTGACATTAGCGATGCCGCGGCGCGGGATGCGTAGCTATCTGGCGATTGATGGCGGCTTTGATCTAACGGCGCAATTGGGTTCGCTCAGCACCGATACACGGGCAGGCTTTGGCGGTTTTCATGGGCGCAATTTGGCCGATGGCGATCGCATTCCATTGCGCAAGGCACCGCAACGTTTTCAGCGACCTGTCGGTGTGCGCCAGTTGTTATGGAGTAACCGTCTGCGCGCGCTTCCCGGCCCGGAATATCACGAGTTCAGTAGCGATTCCCAGGAGGCTTTTTGGCGCACGTCATGGACGCTGAACCCACAAAGTAATCGGATGGGCTATCGCCTCCAGGGCAGGCCACTAACGCGTCAAACCGATCGGGAATTGTTATCACACGGTTTATTACCCGGCGTGGTGCAGGTTCCTCACAATGGGTTGCCGATTGTCCTGATGGCGGATGCGCAAACCACCGGCGGTTATCCGCGTATTGCCTGCGTGATTGAGGCTGATCTTTACCATCTGGCGCAAATTCGCCTCGGTGATCCGATCCATTTTGTGCCTTGCACGCTGGAAGAGGCCTTGTTGGCGAAGCAGCATCAGCAGCGGGTTATCGATCAAATGGTGTGGGGGTTGAACCATGAAAATTGATTTGAATGCGGATTTGGGAGAAGGCTGTGGCAACGATGAAGCACTGCTACAGCTCGTCACCTCAGCCAATATCGCCTGCGGTTTTCATGCCGGGGATGCACAAACCATGCTGCAATCGGTTCGCCTGGCGCTGGCTGCCGGTGTGGCGATTGGCGCGCACCCGGCTTTTCCCGATCGTGAAAATTTTGGTCGAACCGCGATGCGATTACCGGCGGAAACCGTCTATGCCCAGGTTGTCTACCAGGTTGGGGCGTTGAAGGCGATCACCGAAGGTGAGGGCGGTAAGCTGACGCATGTGAAACCGCATGGCATGTTATATAACCAGTCCGCCGTAGAGGCGGAATTGGCTGAAGCCATCGCTCGGGCGGTAAAAGCCGTGGATGCCAGTTTGATTTTGGTTGGCCTACCCAACAGCCAGGCGCTGCTTGCGGCGCGTCGGTTGGGGCTGGCAACGCGGCAAGAAGTGTTCGCCGATCGCGGTTATCAGCGTGACGGTACGCTGGTGCCGCGTAGCCAGCCGGGCGCGTTGATTGAAAATGATGAGCAGGCGATTGCGCAAACACTCAGTATGGTACAGCAGGGACGGGTGAAGAGTGTGGAAGGCGAGTGGGTAGCAGTCCAGGCAGAAAGCGTCTGTTTACATGGTGATGGCGCACACGCGCTACATTTCGCCCGCCAGTTGCGCGCGGCGTTTTCCCGCCAGCATATTACGCTGACCAGCGCTTAAAACAGGCTTACTACACCGACAATAATTCAAACTATAGCATGACAAATAGAGGCGCCCGGTTGTCTGGTGGGCGTCTCCCAGGGGAGGAAAAGATGGAAAATACGGTTAATTTGTGGCCGTTAATCGGCATCGGCGCGATTATTATCGGCTTTTTATTACGCTTCAACCCGGTACTGGTGGTGATTATTGCCGGTATCGTAACGGGGGTGGCCGCACATATTCCGGTGGTGGATATTCTGGAAAAATTGGGCGCAGGTTTTCTTGATACGCGTAATTTAACCTTGATTTTACTGTTACCGTTGGCGGTTATCGGTCTCCTTGAGCGGCACGGGCTGAAAGAGCGTGCACAAACCTGGATTGCACAGATTAAAAGCGTCACCGCGGGGCGTCTGTTGATTATCTATCTCTTTATCCGCGAAATCACCGCCGCGTTGGGCCTCACCAGCCTTGGCGGTCATCCGCAAATGGTTCGTCCGTTGCTGGCGCCAATGGCGGAAGGGGCGACGGAAAACCGTTATGGCGAGTTGACGCCTGAAATCCGCCATCGGTTAAAAGCGATGGCCGCCGCCACGGATAATGTCGGCCTATTTTTTGGCGAAGATATTTTCGTTGCCTTTGGCGCGATCCTGTTTATGCATAACTTCATGTTGCAAGCCGGTGGGATCGAAACTGAGCCGTTACATATCGCGGTATGGGGGATCCCGACCGCAGTGTGCGCCTTTATCATTCACGCAGTACGCTTACGTCGGATGGATAAGCAACTGGCGGCAGAATTGTCGCAGTTAACTGCACAGGCATTAACAGCGAAAGGAGAGCGCTAATGTTTCAGCAGCATTATCTCTTTTGGCTGGCGGGTATCATTCTCTGCGTGGTTGCCATTATGTCGTGGCGCGATAAGGCGAACCCACGTCGCTTGACGACCGGCCTGTTTTGGGCGCTGTATGGGGTGGTATTTTTGTTGGGCGACTGGGCGGCGAAACTGTTGTCCTCGTTCAACCATTCCGCGCCGGACGGTCAACGCATGCTGCATATCCTGGTGGGCGTGTTGGTGATAGTGATGGGGCTTATTGCCGGGCTCGGTGGAGTGAAAGTGGGACGCTATCATCAGCGCACCGATGTGGAACGCAAAACCAGCGCTGCGCGTTTGAAAAACCGCCTATTTATGCCTGCGCTGTTGATTCCGGTCGTCACGGTGATCAGTGTATTGGCGTTTAACCATATTCCCGGCCTGCAGGAAAAAGTGTTTGGCGCCGGAAATCATACCACGCTAATCACGCTATTTTCTCTCACCCTGGGATGTGTGCTGGGCTGGCTGATGGCGCTCGCCATGACGCGTGAAAGTCCGGCGCAGTCGATGCAGGAGGCGCGACGTTTGCTGGATGCGATTGGCTGGGCGTTTATTTTGCCGCAACTGCTCGCCACGCTTGGGTTACTGTTTACCGCCGCCGGTGTCGGTTCGGCAATTTCACATCTCACCGAAACCTATCTGGCGGTGAATAATCGCTTTGTCGCCGTGGCGGCTTACACGCTGGGTATGGCATTACTCACCATGGTGATGGGCAATGCGTTTGCCGCCTTCCCGATTGTGACTGCCGGTATCGGTATCCCTATCTTAGTGGTTCAACATGGTGGAAATCCGGCGGTAATGGCGGCAATTGGGATGTTCTCAGGCTATTGCGGCACACTCATGACACCAATGGCCGCCAACTTTAATTTGGTACCCGCGGCGTTACTGGAGTTGCCGGATCGTAATGCGGTGATCAAAGCGCAGGTGCCGACTGGCGTGCTACTGTTAGTGGTTAATATGTTCCTGCTTTGGTTCCTGATGTTTTTGTGAGGTGATAATGAAAACGGTCCTGATCACGGCGTTTGAACCTTTTGGCGGCGAGTCGGTTAATCCCTCTTGGGAAGCGGTTCGCCAGTTAAATGAGCGCATGTTATGCGGCGCGAAGATAGTGGCGCGTCAACTCCCCTGTGTGTTCGGCCACGCTTTAACCTCGTTATATAAGGCCATTGATGAGTTGCAACCTGAACTGGTCTTAGCGGTCGGCCAGGCGGGAGGACGAGCAGAGATTAGCGTTGAGCGCGTGGCGATTAATGTTGATGACGCACGTATCCCCGATAATCAAGGAAATCAGCCGATTGATGAACCGATAGTAAGCGAGGGGCCAGCGGCGTTTTTCTCCACGTTACCGATTAAGGCCATTGTGGAAGGCATTCGTGAAGCAGGTATTCCGGCATCGGTTTCACAAACCGCGGGAACCTATGTGTGTAACCATGTGATGTATGGTTTATTACACCATCTGCACCAACAGGGCGGCGAGGTACGCGGCGGCTTTATTCATATCCCCTATTTGCCTGAGCAAGCGGTAAAACATCCGGGAACGCCAAGCATGGCGGCGCAAACGGTGATTTTAGCGCTGGAGATGGCAATAACCATTGCCTTACGTACCGAACAGGATTTGCGTCTGGAAGGGGGCGCAACACATTAATGACAAGGAGCAGTGATGCCTGAAGGCCCGGAGATAAGACGAGCGGCGGACCAGCTTGAACAGGCGATAGTTGGTAAGCCATTGACCGACGTTTGGTTTGCTTTTCCGGCGTTAAAAACCTACGAACCGGCATTGGTGGGCGAAACAGTCTGTGCGATTGAAACGCGCGGTAAAGCGCTACTTACCCATTTCTCTAATCATCTGACGTTATACAGCCATAACCAGCTATATGGGGTATGGCGTGTTATCGACACCGGTCAGGAACCGGAAACACAACGGGTGCTGCGCGTTCGCTTAGCCACCGCCGACCGAACGATCCTGTTGTATAGCGCCTCCGATATTGAGTTGCTCGATGCGGAGGGGCTGGCGCACCATCCGTTCTTACTGCGCGTCGGCCCGGATGTGCTGGATATGACACTGACGGAACAGGCGGTACGGGAACGTTTACTGTCTACGCGTTTTGCACGGCGTCAGCTAAGCGGGCTGTTGCTTGATCAGGCCTTTCTCGCCGGATTAGGTAACTATTTGCGGGCAGAGATTTTATGGGAAGCACAGTTGCTGTCAACGCACAAAGCACAAAACCTCAGTGAAGATCGCTTGAACGCGTTATGCCATGCGTTGTTGGCGATCCCACGCCATTCATACCGTATGCGCGGCACCATGGATGAAAGCCGACATCATGGCGCAGCGTTTCGCTTCAAGGTATTTCACCGTACCGGGCAGCCTTGCGAACGCTGTGGTACAACCATTGAGCGAAGCGTGCTCTCTTCTCGGCCCTTTTACTGGTGCCCTGGGTGTCAGAAATAAAAAAAGCGGACAATGTCCGCTTTTTTGTGCAGGGCGGGGAGGCCCGCCGGAAACTTATTTTTTCAGTTGAGACTGAAAATCACGTTGGTCGTAGCCGGTATAAAGCTGGCGCGGACGCGCAATTTTAATCCCATCATCATGCATTTCTTTCCAGTGAGCGATCCAGCCAACGGTACGCGCCATGGCGAAAATAACCGTAAACATAGAAGAGGGGATCCCCATCGCTTTCAGGATGATACCGGAATAGAAATCGACGTTTGGATACAGCTTACGTTCGATAAAGTACGGATCGTTCAGCGCGATATGTTCCAGCTCCATCGCCACTTCTAACAGATCGTCTTTCATACCCAGTTCGTTCAACACTTCGTGGCAGGTTTCACGCATCACGGTGGCACGCGGATCGTAATTCTTGTACACGCGGTGACCAAAGCCCATCAGGCGGAAAGAGTCATTTTTATCTTTCGCGCGACGCAGGAACTCTGGAATATGCTCAACGGTGCTGATCTCTTCCAGCATACGTAAACAGGCTTCGTTAGCGCCGCCATGTGCCGGCCCCCATAGAGAAGCGATACCGGCCGCGATACACGCAAACGGGTTGGCGCCGGATGAACCAGCGGTACGAACGGTAGAGGTGGAAGCATTTTGCTCATGGTCAGCATGCAGGATCAGAATACGATCCATTGCGCGTTCCAGGACCGGGTTAACGACATACTCTTCACAAGGTGTAGAGAACATCATGTTGAGGAAGTTAGCGGCATAAGAAAGGTCATTACGCGGATAAACAAACGGTTGACCAATCGAGTATTTGTAACACATCGCAGCGACCGTCGGCATTTTAGACAGCAGACGGAAAGCGGCGATTTCACGGTGACGCTCAATATTAACGTCCAGTGAATCATGATAAAACGCGGCTAACGCACCGGTCACGCCGCACATTACCGCCATCGGATGAGAATCGCGACGGAAGCCATGGAACAGACGGGTAATCTGCTCATGAATCATGGTGTGGCGGGTCACAATAGTACGGAACTCTTCGAACTGTGCCTGCGTCGGCGCTTCGCCATTCAGCAGAATGTAGCAAACTTCGAGGTAGTTAGAGTGAGTGGCAAGTTGATCGATAGGAAAACCGCGGTGGAGCAATATTCCCTCATCACCATCAATATAAGTAATTTGGGATTCGCAAGACGCAGTAGAGGTGAAGCCAGGGTCAAATGTGAACAGGTTGTTTGATCCAAGCGTACGGACGTCAATAACATCTTGACCTAGCGTACCTTCTAGCACATCTAACTCGATAGGAGCTTCGCCTTGTAGGTTTAGCGTCGCTTTTTTATCAGCCATTTACAGTCTCCTTAGCGCCTTATTTGTAGGATCTTTGACACCTGAATTGCCATCACATTCCGGACTGCCGGGATAAAATGCAGACTATCAACTCTGTGGCATATTGTTTCGTGCAGGGTACAGAGCGATGGGCGCGACCAGTGAAGTGTCCGGCAGGTGTGCTGCTGCGTTTCGCGGTTGTTAAAGATCCGGTCTAGTCATTAATTTTCTCGTAACCAATAACCTGATGCTGTTGGGTAACTCACCCAGCCAATGTTACATAACTTGTGCTTAGGGGAAAGTGTATCCCCATAACTTTTCCGCATCATAGGGTTTTTAATGGTTTGTTTGTAACAGGAATGTTGAACTTTTGTCAAATCAGATAATTAAATTTGTGTAATTTATGAAAAATGTGAGTATGATCACTGTTCCGTCTAAATGTGACCAAAGAGATTGTAGGGGAATTGTAATAGGAATGTGATCCCCCTATACTTCCGCCAGGTCTCCGGAATACCCTGACACCAGGAGCCACCCAGCGTTTTACCGCGTCAATTAACACTGGATGTTGCTGTTTTGGTGACGGTGCCAATCGTCTGAACACGCCCGTGTTCGGTCTCACCTTCAGGACCGGAGGAAGCAAAATAAGAAAGGCTGTGTGGGCAAAACCGTGAAAAAACAAAGACCTGTCAACTTGGATCTCACTACGATCCGGTTTCCCGTTACTGCAATAGCGTCCATTCTCCACCGCGTCTCCGGCGTGATCACCTTTGTGGCGGTCGGTATTCTGCTCTGGCTACTTGGTCTCTCTCTCTCATCACCCGAAGGCTTCCAACAGGCTGCTGCCGTGATGGATAGCTTTGTCGTTAAATTCATCGTATGGGGTATTCTTACCGCTCTGGCTTACCATATCGCCGGCGGCATCCGCCACATGCTGATGGATTTTGGTTTTCTTGGTGAGACGCTAGCCATTGGCACGCGTTCTGCTCAAGTGGCCTTTGGTATTACTGTCGTGCTTTCAATTTTGGCTGGAGTCCTCGTATGGTAAGCAATGCTTCTGCACTGGGGCGCAACGGTATACATGACTGGCTTCTGTTACGGGCCGCAGCCATGGTTATTGCCCTCTATGTGCTCTATATCCTCGGTTTTATCGTGATGTCCGGTACGCTGACGTTCGATACCTGGCGCGGCTTTTTCGCCTCCAACTTCACCAAAGTTTTCACCCTGCTAACCCTGTTCTCCATTCTGGTTCATGGCTGGATTGGGATGTGGCAAGTGCTGACCGACTACGTTAAGCCGCTGGCGATGCGCTTAATGCTGCAACTAGTGATTGTAGTCGTACTGTTGGTGTATGCAATTTATGGAACTGTAGTGGTGTGGGGTGCGTGATGAATTTGCCAGTCAGAGAGTTTGACGCCGTTGTGATCGGCGCGGGTGGTGCAGGCATGCGTGCCGCGCTACAGATTTCCCAATCGGGCCAAACCTGCGCCCTGTTGTCAAAAGTGTTCCCCACGCGTTCGCATACGGTTTCCGCTCAGGGCGGTATTACGGTTGCGCTGGGCAATTCCCATGAAGATAACTGGGAATGGCATATGTACGATACCGTTAAAGGCTCCGACTATATTGGAGACCAGGACGCGATTGAGTATATGTGTAAAACCGGTCCGGAAGCGATTCTGGAACTGGAACATATGGGCTTACCTTTTTCTCGCCTCGACGATGGTCGCGTGTACCAACGCCCGTTTGGCGGCCAATCGAAAAATTTCGGTGGCGAGCAGGCGGCACGTACCGCTGCGGCCGCCGACCGTACCGGCCATGCTTTATTGCATACCCTGTACCAGCAGAACCTGAAAAATAAAACCACTATCTTCTCTGAATGGTACGCGTTGGATCTGGTGAAAAATGCCGATGGCGCGGTGGTCGGTTGCACCGCGTTGTGTATCGAAACCGGCGAAGTGGTTTATTTCAAAGCCAAAGCCACGGTGTTAGCGACCGGCGGCGCGGGGCGCATCTACCAATCGACGACCAACGCGCACATTAACACTGGCGACGGTGTCGGTATGGCGCTACGCGCGGGGGTACCGGTCCAGGATATGGAAATGTGGCAATTCCACCCAACCGGTATTGCTGGCGCCGGGGTGCTGGTAACCGAAGGGTGTCGCGGTGAAGGCGGTTACCTGTTGAATAAACATGGCGAACGCTTTATGGAACGTTATGCGCCGAATGCCAAAGATTTGGCCGGTCGCGATGTGGTTGCACGTTCTATTATGATTGAGATTCGTGAAGGGCGCGGCTGTGACGGCCCGTGGGGGCCGCACGCGAAACTGAAGCTGGACCATTTGGGCAAAGAAGTCCTCGAGTCTCGTTTACCGGGGATCCTCGAGTTGTCTCGCACATTCGCCCACGTTGATCCAGTCAAAGAGCCGATCCCGGTCATCCCGACTTGCCACTATATGATGGGTGGCATCCCGACGAAAGTTACCGGTCAAGCATTGACGGTGAATGAGCAGGGTGAAGATGTGGTGATCCCTGGCTTGTTCGCGGTGGGTGAAATTGCCTGCGTATCTGTCCATGGTGCTAACCGTCTGGGCGGGAACTCACTGCTTGACCTGGTGGTATTCGGTCGTTCGGCGGGCCTGCATTTACAGGAATCCATTGAGCAGCAGGGCGAACTGCGTGAGGCCTCCGAGTCGGATATTGAAGCTTCGCTGGCGCGGCTTAATCGCTGGAATAACAATGTCACCGGCGAAGATCCTACCGAGTTACGCAAAGCGTTGCAGGCCTGTATGCAGCATAACTTCTCGGTATTCCGTGAAGGCGATGCGATGGCGAAAGGTCTGGAAGAGCTGAAAGTGCTGCGTGAGCGCCTGAAAAACGCCCGTCTGGATGATCGTTCCAGCGACTTCAATACCCAGCGTGTTGAGTGCCTGGAACTGGATAACCTAATGGAAACCGCCTACGCCACAGCGGTAGCGGCGAACTTCCGCACCGAAAGCCGTGGTGCGCATAGCCGTTTCGACTACCCCGAACGTGACGATGCAAACTGGCTGTGCCATAGCCTGTATTTACCGCAAACGGAAAGCATGACGCGCCGTGAGGTGAACATGCAACCGAAACTGCGCGAAGCTTTCCCACCGAAAGCGCGTACTTACTAATTGCGGAGAGAGAACGATGAGACTCGAATTTTCTATTTATCGTTATAACCCGGATGTTGATGACGCGCCGCGCATGCAGGAATATAGCCTGGAGGCGGAAGAGGGGCGTGACATGATGTTGCTGGATGCGCTCATTCGCCTGAAAGAGAAAGATCCGACGCTGGCGTTTCGACGCTCCTGCCGTGAAGGGGTTTGTGGTTCAGATGGCCTGAACATGAACGGCAAAAATGGTCTGGCGTGCATTACGCCGATCTCGGCTTTAGGCAACGGCAAACAAAAAATCGTTATCCGTCCGCTGCCCGGTCTACCGGTAATTCGCGATCTGGTTATCGATATGAGCCAGTTCTATGCGCAGTATGAGAAGATTAAACCCTTCTTGTTGAATAATGGCGAGAATCCGCCTGCGCGCGAGCATTTACAATCTCCGGCAGAGCGCGAGCATCTCGACGGCCTGTATGAGTGTATCTTGTGTGCCTGCTGTTCAACCTCTTGTCCGTCATTCTGGTGGAATCCGGATAAATTTATCGGGCCCGCCGGCTTGCTGGCCGCTTACCGCTTCCTGATTGATAGCCGCGATACCGAAACCGATGCGCGTCTGGATAATCTAAATGATGCTTTCAGTGTATTCCGCTGCCACAGCATCATGAATTGTGTGAGCGTATGTCCGAAAGGCCTCAACCCAACGCGGGCGATTGGTCATATTAAATCAATGTTGTTGCAACGTAGCGCATAGATATTGATGCTGGCGGCGATCCTCCGCGATTGCCGCCAGTTGCACGGAAACCTTTGTAAGGGCTGTTGCATGATCCTGGCGACAAGTCTTACAAAGGTTCCCTTACGGGCCCGGGCGCCGGTAGCGCACAGCGCTCGTATCGATGAACTGACCGGGTGTGTTAATGAAATTTGTCACACCCTGACTACGGCAAGCCGGTAACCCGGCAACAATGAAACCTCGAAAAAAAGCATAAAATGCTTAAGGGATCACAATGCAGAACAGCGCGATGAAGCCCTGGCTGGACTCCTCCTGGCTGGCCGGCGCGAACCAATCTTACATAGAGCAACTCTATGAGGATTTTCTAACCGATCCTGACTCTGTTGATGCTGCGTGGCGTTCTTTGTTCCAGCAGCTTCCTGGCACTGGGGTTAGACCTGAACAGTTCCACTCAACGACGCGTGAATATTTCCGCCGCCTGGCGAAAGATGCCACGCGTTATGCCGCATCAGTCGGCGATCCTGAGACCAACTCCCGGCAAGTTAAAGTTCTCCAGTTGATCAACGCCTTTCGTTTTCGCGGCCATCAACATGCAAACCTCGATCCGCTAGGCCTGTGGAAACAGGAAACGGTACCGGATCTTGACCCTGCGTTCCACGGCTTAACCGAGGCGGATTTCCAGGAAAGCTTTAACGTGGGATCTTTTGCCATCGGTAAAGAAACCATGAAGCTCGGCGATCTCTACGCCGCGCTGAAGCAAACCTATTGCGGATCGATCGGCGCAGAGTATATGCACATTACTAACACCGAAGAAAAACGCTGGCTGCAACAGCGGATCGAATCGGTGGTAGGGCACGCCTCTTTTACCGCTGAAGAGAAGAAAGGTTTCCTAAAAGAACTGACGGCAGCGGAAGGTCTTGAGCGTTATCTCGGCGCGAAATTCCCTGGTGCGAAACGCTTCTCGCTTGAGGGCGGCGATGCGCTGGTGCCGATGCTACGCGAAATGATTCGCCATGCCGGTAAAAGCGGTACGCGTGAAGTGGTGCTGGGTATGGCGCACCGCGGGCGTTTAAACGTCCTGATCAACGTACTGGGTAAAAAGCCGCAGGATCTGTTCGACGAATTCTCCGGTAAACATAAAGAGCACCTCGGTACCGGTGATGTGAAGTACCACATGGGCTTCTCATCGGATGTTGAAACCGAAGGCGGAATGGTTCACCTGGCGCTGGCGTTTAACCCCTCGCACCTGGAAATCGTCAGCCCGGTGGTCATGGGATCGGTGCGTGCGCGTCTCGATCGCCTGGACGAACCGAGCAGTAATAAAGTCTTACCGATCACTATTCATGGCGATGCGGCCGTCACCGGCCAGGGCGTGGTGCAGGAAACCCTGAACATGTCGCAGGCGCGTGGTTATGAGGTAGGCGGTACGGTACGTATTGTTATCAATAACCAAATTGGTTTTACCACCTCGAACCCGCGTGATGCGCGTTCGACTCAGTACTGTACCGATATCGGTAAAATGGTACTGGCGCCAATCTTCCACGTTAATGCGGATGATCCGGAAGCGGTAGCATTCGTAACGCGCCTGGCGCTGGATTTCCGTAATACCTTTAAACGTGATGTCTTTATCGATCTGGTGTGTTATCGCCGTCATGGTCATAACGAGGCGGATGAGCCAAGTGCGACCCAGCCAGTGATGTACCAGAAAATTAAAAAACATCCGACGCCGCGTAAAATTTACGCCGATAAACTGGAAGCGGAAAAGATTGCCAGCCTGGAAGACTCAACCGAGATGGTTAACCTGTATCGCGATGCGCTGGATGCGGGCGAATGCGTGGTGCCGGAATGGCGTCCGATGAGTCTGCACTCCTTCACCTGGTCGCCTTATCTTAACCACGAGTGGGATGAGAGCTACCCGGAAACCATTGATAAAAAACGGTTGCAGGAGCTGGCTAAGCGCATCAGTCACGTACCGGAAACGGTTGAAATCCAGGCCCGTGTCGCGAAAATTTATAGCGACCGCGCCGAAATGGCAGAGGGGAATAAACTGTTCGACTGGGGCGCGGCGGAGAACCTTGCTTACGCGACGCTGGTTGATGAAGGCATTCCGTGCCGCTTGTCTGGCGAAGATATGGGGCGCGGTACCTTCTTCCATCGCCATGCGGTTATCCACAATCAGGCTAACGGCTCCACTTACACCCCGTTACAGCATGTACATAACGGCCAGGGTGTGTTCAAAGTGTGGGATTCGGTACTGTCTGAAGAAGCGGTTCTGGCTTTCGAATACGGTTACGCGACGGCTGAGCCTCGCACGCTGACCATTTGGGAAGCACAATTTGGCGACTTCGCGAACGGCGCGCAAGTGGTGATTGATCAGTTCATCAGCTCTGGCGAGCAGAAATGGGGCCGTATGTGTGGCCTGGTAATGTTACTGCCGCACGGCTATGAAGGTCAGGGGCCGGAGCACTCATCGGCGCGTCTGGAACGTTATCTGCAACTTTGCGCAGAGCAAAACATGCAGGTTTGTGTCCCATCAACGCCCGCGCAGGTTTACCACATGCTGCGTCGTCAGGCGCTGCGTGGTATGCGCCGTCCGTTGGTGGTCATGTCGCCGAAATCATTGCTGCGCCACCCGCTGGCGGTTTCATCGCTGGATGAGCTGGCGGAAGGTAGCTTTAGGCCTGCGATCGGCGAGGTTGACTCACTTGATCCGCAAGGCGTGAAACGTGTTGTACTTTGTTCCGGCAAAGTCTATTACGATTTATTGGAACAACGCCGTAAGAATGAACAGACCGATGTTGCCATCGTACGTATTGAGCAGCTTTATCCGTTCCCGCACAAAGCCGTGCAGGAAGTATTGCAGCCCTACGCGCACGTGCATGACTTCGTCTGGTGCCAGGAAGAGCCGCTGAATCAGGGCGCCTGGTATTGTAGTCAGCACCACTTCCGCGAAGTGGTTCCCTTTGGTGCCTCTTTACGCTACGCCGGTCGTCCGGCCTCCGCTTCACCCGCGGTGGGCTATATGTCCGTTCACCAGCAACAGCAAAAAGACCTGGTTAATGACGCGCTGAACGTTGATTAAATTAAAGGATAGATAATGAGTAACGTAGATATTCTCGTTCCCGACCTGCCTGAATCTGTTGCCGATGCGACCGTGGCAACCTGGCATAAAAAACCAGGCGATGCGGTAAGCCGCGATGAAGTTCTGGTTGAAATTGAGACCGATAAAGTGGTGCTGGAAGTGCCTGCCTCCGCCGATGGTATTCTTGAAGCGGTGTTAGAAGATGAAGGTGCGACGGTGACCTCTCGCCAGGTATTGGGGCGTTTGAAAGAGGGCAACAGCGGTGGCAAAGAAGCCGCAGCCAAGCCTGAAGTGAAAGAGTCTACGCCTGCACAGCGCCAATCCGCTTCGTTGGAAGAAGAGAGCAATGACGCGTTAAGCCCGGCCATCCGTCGCCTGATCGCGGAGCATGATTTAGATGTTTCCGCCATTAAGGGGAGCGGCGTAGGCGGACGTATTACGCGTGAAGATGTTGAAAAACATCTGGCGAAAAAACCAGAAGAGAAAAAAGCTGAGCCGCAATCACAGAGCGCGGCGCAATCTGCACCTGCACTGGGTAATCGCAGTGAAAAACGTGTGCCGATGACGCGTCTGCGTAAGCGCGTGGCAGAGCGTCTGCTGGAAGCGAAAAACAGCACCGCGATGCTGACCACCTTCAACGAAGTGAATATGAAGCCGATTATGGAACTGCGTAAGCAGTACGGCGATGCTTTCGAGAAGCGTCACGGCGTGCGCCTCGGCTTTATGTCCTTCTACATTAAAGCGGTCGTCGAAGCGCTGAAGCGTTTCCCGGAAGTGAATGCGTCAATTGATGGCGAAGATGTGGTTTACCACAACTACTTCGATGTCAGCATCGCGGTTTCTACGCCGCGCGGTCTGGTGACGCCAGTGCTGAAAGATGTGGATGCGCTGAGCATGGCTGACATTGAGAAGAAAATTAAGGAACTGGCGGTGAAAGGGCGCGACGGTAAATTGACCGTTGATGAACTGACCGGCGGTAACTTTACCATCACCAACGGCGGCGTGTTCGGTTCACTGATGTCGACACCGATCATTAACCCACCGCAGAGTGCCATCCTCGGTATGCATGCGATTAAAGATCGTCCGATGGCAGTCAATGGCCAAGTGGTCATTCTGCCGATGATGTATCTGGCGCTCTCTTATGATCACCGTTTGATTGATGGCCGCGAATCCGTGGGCTATCTGGTGGCGGTGAAAGAGATGCTGGAAGATCCGGCGCGTCTGCTGCTGGACGTTTAATCTCGTCGGGCACGGTATATACCGTGCCTGTTTTTACTCTTTTCAGACCTGAATGGATAGAACATCATGAACTTACACGAGTACCAGGCGAAACAACTGTTTGCACGGTATGGCTTACCGGCACCTACTGGTTACGCCTGCACCACGCCACGTGAAGCGGAAGAAGCTGCCTCTAAAATCGGCGCAGGCCCGTGGGTGGTGAAATGTCAGGTTCATGCCGGAGGCCGTGGTAAAGCGGGCGGTGTGAAAGTGGTTAACAGCAAAGAAGATATCCGCGCGTTTGCTGAAAACTGGTTGGGTAAAAAACTGGTTACCTATCAAACTGATGCTGGCGGTCAGCCGGTGAATCAGATTCTGGTTGAAGCGGCAACGGATATTGATAAAGAGCTGTATCTCGGCGCAGTGGTTGATCGCAGCAGCCGTCGCGTGGTGTTTATGGCTTCAACCGAAGGCGGCGTGGAAATTGAAAAGGTAGCGGAAGAGACGCCGCACCTGATCCACAAAATGGCGCTTGATCCCCTGACCGGGCCGCAGCCTTATCAAGGGCGTGAATTAGCCTTTAAATTGGGGCTGACAGGTAAGCAAGTAAACCAGTTCACTAAGATCTTTATGGGCCTGGCGACCTTATTCCTTGAGCGTGACCTGGCGTTGGTTGAGATTAACCCGCTGGTGATCACCAAGCAGGGCGACTTAGTGTGCCTCGACGGCAAACTGGGTGCGGACGGTAATGCGATGTTCCGCCAGCCGGAACTGCGTGAAATGCGCGATCCGAGCCAGGAAGATGCGCGTGAAGCGCACGCGGCACAGTGGGAACTGAACTATGTAGCGCTGGAAGGCAATATCGGTTGTATGGTGAACGGCGCGGGTCTGGCGATGGGTACCATGGATATCGTTAAGCTTAACGGCGGCCAGCCAGCGAACTTCCTCGACGTGGGCGGCGGCGCAACCAAAGAGCGCGTAACCGAAGCGTTCAAGATCATTCTTTCCGACGAGGCGGTAAAAGCCGTTTTCGTTAACATTTTTGGCGGTATCGTCCGCTGCGATCTGATCGCGGATGGCATCATCGGTGCGGTAGCCGAAGTGGGTGTCAACGTACCGGTAGTGGTACGTCTGGAAGGTAACAACGCTGAGCTGGGCGCACAGAAACTGGCGGACAGCGGTTTGAACATTATTGCGGCAACTAGCCTGACAGACGCGGCACAACGCGTTGTTGCCGCAGCGGAGGGTAAATAATGTCCATTTTGATCGACAAAAACACCAAAGTCATTTGCCAGGGTTTTACCGGCGGACAGGGGACTTTCCACTCTGAGCAGGCACTGGCCTATGGTACGCAGTTGGTTGGCGGCGTAACGCCAGGCAAAGGCGGCACGACTCATCTGGGCCTGCCAGTGTTTAACACCGTGCGTGAAGCGGTAGAAGCCACTGGCGCAACCGCTTCGGTTATCTATGTTCCCGCGCCATTCTGTAAAGACGGCATCTTGGAAGCGATCGATGCGGGCATTAAATTAATCATCACCATTACCGAAGGTATCCCGACGCTGGATATGCTGACGGTAAAAGTGAAGCTGGATGAAGCTGGCGTGCGGATGATTGGCCCTAACTGTCCAGGCGTAATCACCCCTGGCGAGTGTAAAATTGGCATCATGCCGGGTCATATCCATCAGCCTGGCCGCATCGGTATCGTTTCGCGTTCCGGTACGCTGACCTATGAAGCGGTTAAACAAACCACCGATATTGGCTACGGCCAGTCAACCTGTGTTGGTATCGGCGGTGACCCGATTCCGGGTTCCAACTTTATTGATATCCTGAAAATGTTCCAGGACGACCCGCAGACGGAAGCGATCGTGATGATCGGTGAAATCGGCGGTAGTGCCGAGGAAGAAGCGGCGACCTTTATTAAAGAGCACGTGACTAAACCGGTTGTCGGTTATATCGCGGGCGTTACGGCGCCAAAAGGTAAACGCATGGGGCATGCGGGCGCCATCATCGCCGGTGGTAAAGGGACTGCCGATGAGAAATTCGCCGCGCTGGAAGCCGCAGGTGTGAAAACAGTTCGTAGCCTTGCAGACATTGGCGACGCGGTAAAAGCGGTATTACCTCAAAAATAATACTGTGTCTGACAATCTCGACATATTGGCCACTTTCGAGTGGCCTTTTTTATGCCCAAAAGGGAGGAAACATGAGCCGGAGGCGGTGCCGCAGGTAAAATAGAAAATTCACGCTATCCTTTAAAAATCGATGTTAAAAGTAATGCTGATAATGGTGAATGAGTTGTAAAATCCAAGAGGCTTAATATACCAACGCTATAAAAAGAAATTTATCATCGATAATTAAACTAACTGGAAATTTAACGCTAAAATTGGCCTTGTTTTGTCTCGCAGGTTAATTGATATGAGTTTATTTAACTCGATTGGTTTTTTAACTACGTGATTAATACATATATTTAACAATACATTCACCAATAATGGTTTTGATTGCCATAGAGTTAACATAGATCAATAAAAATCGCTTTATAACTGACGGCAGCGCTGGAAAACTTCCGAAAATCCTTTTAAATTGTTCTATATCAATTTAATGCCTGAGGCTGATTTTAGTAAGAAGTCGATTTATTGATGGAAATGTATTAGCGGTCACGCAAAGGTTGTTTCCCGTTATTGAATGACGGCGTATTATAATGGCGTTCTTTCCTGAGTTTTTATTTAACGTATTTGTTACATGCGGATGCTGTCGTGGTTGCGATGTCGGTTTTATTCGCCTGCGCAGTAATAACGGGAACACTGTCGGTGGTGTTTATTAGATATTAGTCATCATTTCGCTCGGCGTTTTGTCAGGCGCGAGTTGCTGGCTAAGGTCTTTTTGTGAGGAGCAAGGGGTCAAGATGTTTGATATTGTCGAACTGTCGCGCTTACAGTTTGCTCTGACTGCGATGTACCATTTCCTTTTCGTCCCCTTAACGCTGGGTATGGCGTTTTTGTTGGCGATTATGGAAACCGTGTATGTCCTGTCGGGTAAACAAATTTATAAAGATATGACCAAGTTCTGGGGCAAGTTGTTTGGTATCAACTTTGCGCTGGGCGTGGCCACTGGCCTGACCATGGAGTTCCAGTTCGGAACCAACTGGTCTTACTATTCACACTATGTTGGCGATATTTTCGGTGCGCCGCTGGCGATTGAAGGATTAATGGCGTTCTTCCTTGAATCCACTTTCGTCGGTTTATTTTTCTTTGGTTGGGATCGCCTCAGTAAAGTTCAGCATATGGCTGTAACCTGGCTGGTGGCACTCGGTTCGAACCTCTCCGCGTTGTGGATCCTGGTCGCCAATGGCTGGATGCAAAACCCGATTGCTGCCGACTTCAATTTTGAAACCATGCGTATGGAGATGGTGAGCTTCTCCGAACTGGTATTAAACCCTGTAGCGCAGGTGAAATTTGTTCATACCGTCGCGGCAGGTTACACCACCGGCGCAATGTTTATTCTCGGAATCAGCGCGTATTATTTGTTGCGCGGGCGTGACATCGCCTTTGCCAAACGTTCTTTCGCTATCGCGGCGAGCTTTGGTATGGCGGCAGTGTTGTCAGTTATTGTACTGGGTGATGAATCCGGTTATGAAATTGGCGACGTACAAAAAACCAAACTGGCGGCAATTGAAGCCGAGTGGGAAACGCAGCCGGCCCCGGCGGCTTTCACCCTGTTTGGTGTGCCGGATCAGGAAAAGCAGGAAAATAAATATGCGATACAAATTCCTTACCTGCTGGGCTTGATTGCGACGCGTTCGGTTGACACGCCGGTAACCGGTTTGAAAGAGCTGCTGGCTCAGCATGAGGTGCGTATCCGTAATGGGATGAAAGCCTACCAATTGCTGGAAGAGTTGCGTTCCGGGAATAAAGATCCCGCGGTACGTAATGCCTTTAATAACAGTAAGCATGACTTGGGTTATGGCCTGTTACTGAAGCGCTATACGCCGAAGGTTTATGATGCAACGGAAGCGCAAATTCAATTGGCAACCAAAGATTCCATTCCGCGCGTGGCGCCGCTCTATTTCGCTTTCCGCATCATGGTGCTCGGCGGAGCGCTGCTATTCCTGATTATCGGCCTCTCGTTCTGGAGCGTGATTCGCAATCGTATCGGTAAAAACCGCTGGTTACTCAAAGCCGCGCTGTATGGCATTCCATTACCGTGGATCGCGATCGAAGCCGGGTGGTTTGTGGCGGAATATGGCCGTCAACCGTGGGCGGTGGGCGAGGTGTTGCCAACCGCGGTGGCGAACTCGTCACTGACCGCGGGCGATCTGCTGTTCTCAATGGGGCTAATTTGCGGTCTGTACACGCTGTTCCTGGTTGCGGAAATGTACCTGATGTTCA
The DNA here is from genome assembly GCF_013285385.1 of Paramixta manurensis. Lineage (NCBI taxonomy): Bacteria > Pseudomonadati > Pseudomonadota > Gammaproteobacteria > Enterobacterales > Erwiniaceae > Paramixta > Paramixta manurensis. The sequence goes on from NZ_CP054212.1 coordinate 1,521,609, forward strand.
AGTTTGCGCGCCTTGGCCCGAGCAGCCTGAAAACCGGACGCTATCACTATGAGCAGTCAACGGTTTCATCACAGCCGGTGCGGTAAAGGAGTCGACAAATGTTAGATTACGAAGTATTGCGCTTTATTTGGTGGCTACTGATCGGCATCTTGCTGATTGGGTTCGCGGTTACCGACGGTTTTGATATGGGCGTTGGCATGTTATCGCGCATTCTGGGCCGCAATGATACCGAACGCCGCATCATGATTAACAGTATCGCACCGCACTGGGACGGTAACCAGGTGTGGCTGATCACCGCTGGCGGCGCGTTGTTTGCCGCCTGGCCGATGGTGTATGCCGCCGCGTTTTCCGGCTTCTATGTGGCGATGATTTTGGTATTGGCGTCACTGTTCTTCCGCCCGGTCGGTTTCGACTATCGTTCTAAGATTGAGGATATGCGCTGGCGCGGAATGTGGGATTGGGGCATCTTTATTGGTAGCCTGGTGCCGCCGTTGGTGATTGGTGTGGCCTTTGGCAACCTGTTGCAGGGCGTTCCTTTCCATGCTGATGAATATTTACGCCTGTTCTATACCGGTAATTTCTTCCAGTTACTGAACCCGTTTGGTCTGCTGGCGGGTGTGGTTAGCCTGACGATGATCATTGCCCAAGGCGCTACCTATCTGCAAATGCGTACCACCGGTGAGTTGCATCTTCGTTCACGCACCGCCGCGCAGATTGCCGCGTTAGTCATGATGGTCTGTTTCGTGCTGGCGGGTATTTGGGTGATGTATGGTATCGACGGTTATGTCGTGACCTCGGCGTTGGATCACCATGCGGCGTCTAACCCTTTGGCGAAAGAAGTCACTCGTCAGGCGGGCGCATGGCTGGTGAACTTTAACCAGACGCCAGTGTTGTGGGTCATCCCGGCGCTGGGGGTGTTGTTCCCGCTATTAACCGTGCTGTTCTCCCGGCTGGAAAAAGGGGGCTGGGCGTTTGTCAGTTCCTCATTAACGCTGGCTTGCGTAATTTTGACTGCGGGCGTCGCCATGTTCCCGTTCATTATGCCGTCAAGTACCGTACCTAACGTAAGCCTAACCATGTGGGATGCGACCTCGAGCGCCATGACGTTGAAGTTGATGACTTTTGTCGCGATCGTTTTCGTGCCGATTATTCTGGCGTACACCAGTTGGTGTTACTACAAAATGTTCGGTCGCATTACTAAAGAGCAGATCGAAAGTAGCTCGCACTCACTCTATTAATAAGGAGCTGAACAATGTGGTATTTTGCCTGGATTCTTGGAACGCTCCTTGCCTGCGCTTTCGGTATTGTTACCGCGCTGGCGATTGAGCAAGTGGAAGCGAGTGCCGACCTGAAAGAAAAACCGTAATGCAGCCGTTGATCTCTTGGCTATATGCGGTGATGGATAAGGGCCCGTTAAGGGCTCTTACCTTACTGATGGCGTTACTGTTGGCGGGGTGTATGTTTTGGGAACCCGCACGCTTTGCGGCGAAAACCGGCCCACTGAATATTTGGCAAGCATTGGTAATGATGTGGGCAGTGTGTGCTGGCGTAATTCATGGCGTAGGTTTTCGCCTGCGTCGCATTCGCTGGCAGGCTTTTTTTGCGCCGCTTCCGGCAGCGATTATCCTTGTCTGCGGCCTTGGTTTTTGGTTTCACGCTGCATAATCCTTTCTGATACGGCCAGCGTCGTCTGGCCGCTTACCGTAATGTCGATAAACCTCCAGTTATGTGGTTTTTTGTCAGGCCAGCGCTAAGATTTATCCCGAAAAGCGCCACGTTTGTCTCTGAGTGATAATTATTTTCTCTCCACTCTGGCAATCCATTCCCAAGCCGTTTGCTCTTGCGTATAGTAGCAACGTTTAAATGCATTACCGGGATGTAGAGTGAGTACAACGCTGTTTCGATGGCCGGTGCGGGTCTACTATGAAGACACCGATGCTGGTGGTGTGGTTTACCACGCTAGCTATATCGCTTTTTATGAACGAGCACGTACTGAAATGCTGCGCCAGCACCATTTCAATCAACAGGCGCTGCTGGAACAGCAGGTGGCCTTTGTCGTGCGTCGGATCACGGTTGATTACCTTGCGGTTGCGCGCCTTGATGATTTGTTGGAAGTCCAAAGCGAGGTGGTCGCAATGAGTAGAACAACCATGACATTCGCACAACGTATCGTGAATGCGGAAGGTAAAGTGCTCAATGAAGCAGAAGTCCTTATTGCCTGCATCAACCCACATCTAACGAAGCCCATTGCGCTTCCCAAGTCTATTGTCGCGGAGTTCAAGCAGTGACTGACATGAACATTCTTGATTTGTTCCTGAAGGCGAGCCTTCTGGTCAAACTTATCATGTTAATTTTAATCGGGTTTTCCATTGCCTCTTGGGCAATCATCATTCAACGAACCCGTATCCTGAATGCCGCCGGACGCGAAGCCGAAGCCTTCGAAGATAAGTTCTGGTCCGGTATTGAGCTTTCTCGCCTGTATCAGGAAAGCCAGGCTCGCCGTGATGAGCTCGGTGGGTCGGAACAAATTTTCTACGCGGGCTTTAAAGAGTTTGCCCGTTTGCATCGTGCCAACAATCACGCGCCGGAAGCGGTAGTCGAAGGTGCGGGCCGCGCGATGCGTATTTCAATGAATCGAGAGTTGGAAACGCTGGAAACGCATATTCCTTTTCTCGGCACCGTCGGCTCGATCAGCCCTTATATCGGCCTGTTCGGGACGGTGTGGGGCATCATGCATGCCTTTATCGCGCTGGGTGCCGTGAAGCAGGCGACATTGCAGATGGTGGCGCCAGGTATCGCGGAAGCGTTGATCGCCACGGCCATTGGCTTGTTTGCCGCCATTCCGGCGGTGATGGCATATAACCGGCTCAATCAGCGCGTGAATAAGCTGGAACAGAATTACGATAACTTTATGGAAGAGTTCACGGCTATTCTGCATCGTCAGGCGTTCTCTAGCGAGAACAGCAAGTAAGCGGAGGTTGGCATGGCCAGAACGCGTGGTCGCCATCGTCGCGACCTGAAGTCTGAAATTAATATCGTTCCCTTACTGGATGTGTTGCTGGTGCTATTGCTGATTTTCATGGCAACCGCGCCGATCATCACGCAAAGCGTAGAGGTCGATCTGCCGGATGCGACCGATTCGAAGACAGTTTCCAGTGATGATAATCCGCCGGTTATCGTTGAAGTGGCGGGCGTTGGGCAGTATAGCCTGGTGGTTGATCACGATCGTATGGACCAACTGCCGTCAGAGCAGGTTGTTGCGGAAGCGCAGCGTCGGCTGGAAGCCAATCCGAAAACCGTGTTTCTGATTGGCGGCGCGAAAGATGTGCCTTACGACGAAATCATCAAAGCGCTGAACTTGCTGCACCAGGCAGGCGTGAAATCAGTCGGTTTGATGACGCAGCCGATTTAATTAATTCGAACCGTTTTTTGGGAACCGAGAGTGTCGAAGGCAACCGAACAGAACGATAAGTTAAAACGTGCCATTATCATTTCAGTGATACTGCATATCATTTTGATTGCATTACTGATTTGGAGTTCGTTTAACGAAAACATCGAAGCCAGCGGCGGCGGTGGCGGTAGCGATATTGATGCTGTCATGGTCGACCCCGGTGCGGTGGTGGAACAGTACAATCGCCAGCAAAATCAGCAGAGTGATAGCCAGCGTGCCGAGCAGCAGCGCAAAAAGCAGGCGCAGCAGCAGGCTGAAGAGTTGCAACAGAAGCAAGCTGCCGAGCAACAACGCTTAAAAGAGGTTGAAAAAGAGCGTTTGCAGGCACAGGAAGAGGCAAAACAGCAGGCGCAGCAGCAGGCTGAGCAGCAGAAACAAGCGCAGGAAGCAGCAAAACAGGCGCAAGCGCAGCAGAAACAGGCAGAAGCCGCTGCCGCGAAAGCGAAAGCTGACGCGAAAGCTCAGGCAGATGCGCAAGCCAAGGCCGCAGCTGAGGCGAAGCAGAAAGCTGAAGACGAGGCGAAAAAAGCGGCGGCGGATGCCAAGAAACAAGCCGATCAGCAGGCGAAAGCTGCCGCTGCGGCCGCCGCGAAACAAAAAGCGGCGGAAGACGCGAAAGCCAAAGCCGCAGCCGATGCGAAAGCTGCGCAAGAGGCGAAGGAAAAAGCCGCCGAAGAAGCGAAACAAAAAGCGGCGGCTGATGCGAAGAAAAAAGCGGATGCGGCAGCCAAAGCGAAAGCGGCGGCGGATGCGAAGAAAAAGGCAGCGGCAGAAGCAGCGAAAAACCAAAATGATGTCGATGATCTGTTAGGTGGGTTAACTTCTGGTAAGAATGCGCCGAAAAGCGGCCAGGCAGGCGGCGGAGCAGCGGGGCAGGGGAATCAGAAAAAATCCGGCGCATCCGGCGCGGCAATTGATAGCTACCTCGGGCAGGTCAAAGGGGCTATCCAAAGCAAGTTTTACGATGCGGATACGTTTAAAGGGAAAACCTGTGATGTTCGTATTAAACTCGCGCCGGACGGGTTGTTAATCTCAGCGACACAGGCCGGTGGCGACCCGGCATTGTGCCAGGCGGCAATTAATGCGGCGCGTATGGCGCGTATTCCGAAACCGCCGAGCCAGGATGTGTATCAAGCGGTGAAAGAGGCTACGCTGGAGTTTAAGCCTTAAGGATTGGGTCACACGCGGCATGTTGAACTCTGGTTCGCATGCCGTATTCTATATCCTAAATAATTCGAGTTGCAGGAAGGCGGCAAGAGAGTGAATCCCGATGAGCTTACCGCGGTAAGTGATTCGGGTGAGCGAACGTTACCAACGAACCTGCAGCTTGAAGAATGACGGGTATATCGTTTTGCATTAATGGTTGTTGAAACACTGCTATTTATCGTGGACTCATCGGTTCAGATAAGGGAGAGAAGATGAAGCAGGCATTTCGTGTAGCATTAAGCTTTTTGCTTTTGTGGGCAGCCGCGCTGCATGCAGAGGTTCGCATTGAAATTACGCAAGGTGTGAACACCGCGCGTCCGATTGGCGTTGTGCCGTTTAAATGGGATGGTCCGGGCGCGGCGCCGGAAGATATTGGCGGCATTATCGCCGCCGATTTACGTAACAGTGGTAAATTTAATCCATTGGATCGCGCACGCCTGCCGCAGCAACCCACGACGGCTGCTGAAGTGCAACCTGCTGCCTGGACGGCGTTAGGTATTGACGCGGTGGTGGTTGGTCAGGTTCAACCAAGCGCCGATGGTAGCTATCTGGTTTCCTATCAGTTGGTGGATACTTCCGGGTCGCCGGGCACGGTGCTGGCGCAGAACCAGTATAAAGTGACTAAGCAGTGGCTGCGCTACGCAGCGCATACTGCCAGCGACGAATCTTTTGAAAAGCTGACGGGTATCAAGGGCGCCTTCCGTACGCGTATCGCTTACGTGGTGCAAACCAATGGCGGCCAGTTCCCGTATGAATTGCGCGTTGCAGATTACGATGGCTACAACCAGTTTGTGGTTCACCGTTCACCGCAGCCGTTAATGTCGCCAGCCTGGTCGCCAGACGGCAGTAAACTGGCGTATGTGACCTTCGAAAGCGGGCGTTCCGCGTTGGTGGTGCAGACGCTGGCGAATGGCGCGATTAAACAGATAGCTTCGTTCCCGCGTCACAACGGCGCTCCGGCATTTTCACCGGATGGGACTAAGCTGGCTTTCGCCCTGTCTAAAACAGGCAGCCTGAACCTGTATGTGATGGATCTTGCATCAGGTCAGATGCGTCAGCTTACCGATGGTCGTTATAATAGTACTGAACCGACCTGGTTCCCGGATAGCCAAAACCTGGCGTATACCTCGGATCAGGCGGGTCGTCCGCAAATTTATAAAGTCAGTGCCGGCGGCGCGCCGCAGCGTATTACCTGGGAAGGTTCGCAAAACCAGGATGCGGAAGTTAGCACTGATGGTAAATCTATGGTGATGATTAGCACCAATGGTGGTGCGCAACACGTCACCAGACAAGATCTGGAAACGGGAGCCGTTCAACAATTAACGGACACGTTCCTGGATGAGACGCCAAGTCTCGCACCTAACGGCACAATGGTTATCTATAGCTCTACTCAGGGGATGGGTTCCGTGTTGCAGTTGGTTTCGACCGATGGGCGTTTCAAAGCGCGTCTTCCGGCAACTGATGGACAGGTCAAATTTCCTGCCTGGTCGCCGTATCTGTGATGCATGTGTAAATATGTATGGCAAACAATAATAGGATTTAGAAATGCAACTGAACAAAGTGCTGAAAGGGTTAATGCTGGCACTGCCAGTGATCGCTGTGGCGGCTTGTAGCTCACACAAAAACAATAATAACGACCAGACCAACGGTGCTGGCGCTGACGGTGCTTACGGCAACGGCGCTAACGGTAACATGTCTTCTGAAGAGCAGGCTCGCCTGCAGATGCAAGAACTGCAGAAGAACAACATCGTTTACTTTGATCTGGATAAATATGACATCCGTTCTGACTTCGCTCAGATGCTGGATGCGCACGCAGCATTCCTGCGTAGCAACCCGTCTTACAAAGTGACTGTTGAAGGTCATGCGGATGAGCGTGGCACGCCGGAATACAACATCGCGTTGGGCGAACGTCGCGCAACAGCGGTGAAAATGTACCTGCAGGGCAAAGGCGTTTCTGCCGATCAGATCTCTATCGTTTCTTATGGTAAAGAGAAGCCGGCTGTTCTGGGCCACGACGAAGCGGCATATGCCAAAAACCGTCGTGCCGTACTGGTATACTAAGAGAGTCACATGATTAGTAGCTTCAGACCTCACCTGTTGAGTCTGTCGTTACTGATTGGCGTAGCGGCCCCCTGGGCCGCTAATGCCCAGGCAGCAATCAGTAGCGTCGGCTCAGGCTCGGTAGAAGACCGGGTCACTACGCTTGAGCGTATTTCTAATGCTCAGGCCCAGCTTCTTCAACAACTTCAGCAGCAACTCAGCGACACGCAAAATGATATTGATTCTCTACGCGGGCAAATCCAGGAGAATACTTATCAGTTGAACCAGGTTGTTGAGCGCCAGAAGCAGATTTATCAGCAGATGGATAGCCTAAGCAGTAACGGTAACGCGCAGGGCGCTTCGACTGGCGCGGCTGCCGCTGCCGGCGGCGCAGCAGCAGCTGGCGGCGATAGTAGCGGTGCGGCTGGTACGCCAGCCTCTTCTGCTCCGGTTCAAAGCGGCGATGCGAATACCGATTACAATAATGCGGTGGCATTGGTGCTGGAGAAAAAACAGTACGATCAAGCCATTGCCGCTTTTCAGGCTTTCGTTAAAAAATACCCGGATTCGACTTACCAGCCAAACGCCAATTACTGGCTTGGGCAGTTGAATTACAACAAGGGTAAAAAGGATGATGCCGCTTACTATTTTGCCACGGTGGTGAAGAATTACCCGAAATCGCCAAAGAGCCCGGAAGCGCTGTTTAAGGTTGGGGTGATCATGCAGGATAAAGGCGATAAGGCGAAGGCAAAAGCCGTCTATCAGCAAGTAGTCAAACAGTATCCCAATACCGAATCGGCAAAGCAGGCGCAAAAACGCGCTGCCACGCTGTAATTGCGATGACTTGACCGGATTTCGGTGGATTTCTGGTCTTGCCGCATGAAAGGTAAGCAGTTGAAGCCTTTAACGGAAAATAGTGGTTGCGCTGGAAACTCAAATCAGTAATATATGCCGCCGTTGACAGGGGATAACGCAAGGCGTTCCGGTCAGCGATAAGTGGGTCGTTAGCTCAGTTGGTAGAGCAGTTGACTTTTAATCAATTGGTCGCAGGTTCGAATCCTGCACGACCCACCACTTTAGCGTTGATAGCCGTTTCTCATCGCCCGGCAGAATAAAGAAAACCGCACAGCGGGTCGTTAGCTCAGTTGGTAGAGCAGTTGACTTTTAATCAATTGGTCGCAGGTTCGAATCCTGCACGACCCACCACTTCAAAGTTGGTTTGGCGTTAAATCGTGAAGGAAGCGAACCTGCAGTAGGTTCGAGTCGAGCGAAAGCGAGACAACGTTGCCAGCGGCAACGGCCCGCAGGGCGAGGCCAGAGGCCGAGTCATCCTGCACGACCCACCACTTCAAAGTTGGTTTGGCGTTAAATCGTGAAGGAAGCGAACCCACGGTTGGTTTTCATCGCCCGGCGAAAATAAAGAAAACCGCACAGCGGGTCGTTAGCTCAGTTGGTAGAGCAGTTGACTTTTAATCAATTGGTCGCAGGTTCGAATCCTGCACGACCCACCAATGTAGAAAGGCGCCCTAAAGGCGCCTTTTTGCTACGCTAATTCGGCAGGGTTCGAACCGTAAAAGGTTCGAGTCGAGCGAAGGCGAGACAACGTTGCCAGCGGCAACGGCCCGCAGGGCGAGGCCAAAGGCCGAGTCATCCTGCACGACCCACCAATGTAGAAAGGCGCTCTAAAGGCGCTCTAAAGGCGCCTTTTTGCTACGCTAATTCGGCAGGGTTCGAACCGTAAAAGGTTCGAGTCGAGCTAGCCCTGTTTCTGTTTCTCCGGCGTCAAATTTTTCCAAATATGCAACACCGCATAACTACGCCACGGTTGCCAACCGACAGACAACGCTTCCGCCTGTTTCGCACTCACGCCACCCAAATTATTACGCACTGCAATATCATCGGCCGGAAAGGCATCAGGCCAACGTAAGGCACGCATTGCGATATATTGCGCCGTCCAGTTACCAATCCCCGGTAACGCAAGTAATTGTGCAATCATCCCTTCAGGATGAGCACTGGCATCCAATACCAGTTCTCCCGAGGCACAGGTCTGCGCTAACGCCATAATGCAGCGTGAACGTGCGCTAACAATGCCGAGGCTGGCAATATCATCAAGCGTAGCGGTCGCCACGCGCCCCGCTAAAGGCGTCAGCCGGGTAAGCGACGGGAAAGGCGTATTGATACTCTCGCCAAAGGCATTAACAAACCGACCGCCCAGCGTCGTTGCCGCTTTTACCGTGATTTGCTGGCCGAGAATCGCCCGTATTGTCATTTCAAAACCATCAAATGCGCCCGGTACCCGCAAGCCAGGATTTTTGCTAATACTGTCACGCAATAAGGGATCTTGCTGTAGGTGACGGTCGATGCTGTCAGGATGCGCATTAAGATCGAACAGATGACGTAAACGCCGCAACAACGCAGGTAATGCGCCGATCAACGAATGGGTAAACTCCACCTGTAAAGCATGCTTGCCCGGCACTTGCGTTACGCGTACCCAGCCGCGATAAGCTCCCAGACGTACGGTGCGGGTATAGCTTTGGTCATCAACGATCTCGACCTCTTTTAGCGCACGTAGTTGAAGAAAAGCCAGCATCGCCGACCAATCATAAGGCGGCCGATAACTTAGCTGTAGACAGGAGGTTTCGCTCTCGATGATGCCGTGCGAAGCTTCACCGGCTTCTTTGCGCAACCTGCCCGGCGGCATCCGATAGCAGGCATTAAACACATCATTAAAGCGCCGCAAACTGGCAAAGCCGCTGGCAAAGGCGACCTCGGTGATCGGCAAACGGGTTTCGGTCAACAATTGTTTAGCGAGTAACAGCCGACGTGTTTGCCTGAGTTCCAGTGGGGAAACGCCCAACTCTTTTTGTACGATACGCCGCAATTGTCGTAGGCTAAGGTTGAACTGTGCGGCAATACCCTCCAAATTACCAACCTGTTCGATTAGCCCTTCCTCAATGCGTTGAATGAGTAAATCAGCGATGCGGTGCGCATTATCGACCGGAGCATTACCCGGCGCTAATTCAGGTCGACAGCGTAAGCAGGGGCGAAATGAGGCTTTCTCTGCGGCTTCGGCACTGGCGAAAAACAGGCAGTTTTCCTTGCGTGGTGGCTTCACCGGGCAAATCGGGCGACAATAGATACCGGTTGACGTCACGCCGACAAAAAAAACGCCATCGAAGCGCGCATCGCGCGACGTTAGCGCCTGATACGCTGCATTCTGATCAATCATAATTACGCTTCCTTAAAGGTCGTAGGTAGCACTGTAGGCGAAACGTCACGATAAAACCGGCTGTTTTCGGACATCAGGTTATTTTATACCGATGTCCGAAAACAGCCAGCCAGCAGGGAAAAAGGGCGGATAATAACCTTCAGCGAAATAAGTCGGGTTATCGCTTTACTGATAAAGGAGAAGGAAAAATGAGCTGGTTCTGCAAAAAAATGAAATCGCCGGTAGGGGAGCTCACGCTAATTGCCACTGAAAAGGCACTGGTTGCCGTGCTGTGGGAAAATGAGCTGCGTAACCATTTTCGCTTTAATCCGCTAACGGAAGATCATCAGCATCCGATCCTGCTGGAAGCCGAACGTCAACTGGGCGAGTATTTCAGCGGTCAGCGTCAATGTTTTTCGCTACCGCTCGCTTTCGAAGGCACCGCGTTTCAGCAAAAGGTGTGGCAGGCATTGGTTTCCATCCCTTTCGGAGAAACGCGGAGCTACGCGCAAATCGCACAACAGATTGGTCATCCCAAAGCCATGCGGGCGGTGGGCGCGGCAAACGGTAAAAACCCAATCTCAATTATTGCTCCCTGCCATCGCGTGATCGGCGCAAACGGCAAGCTGACCGGCTTTGCCGGCGGGCTGGATAATAAAGCGTTGCTGCTTGGGCTTGAGTCGCGCGAGCGTCAGGAGGAGTGATGCGGACTGCGTGCCGGTGATATTTTTGGTCATCCGCAAAAAGCGGGCGACAGCGGCGATTAATTTCGCTATCTTGTTTAGCATATAAAACAAATTAGGTTATATGTGGCGGATAACCGCTATGTTTAGCCTGATATGTTAAGCCGGTAAAACGAGATTGCGATTATGAGCCTAATGTTCGATCCTGAAACTGCCGTTTATCCTTTCCCGCCTAAGCCCAAGCGGCTTACGCCTAATGAAAAGGATGCTTACCGCGAAAAAATCAAACGGTTGCTACGCGAGCGCGATGCGGTGATGGTTGCCCACTACTACACCGATCCAGAAATCCAGGCTCTGGCTGAAGAGACCGGTGGCTGCGTTGCAGATTCGCTGGAAATGGCGCGTTTTGGTAGCGCGCATCCGGCTAAAACGCTATTGGTCGCAGGCGTACGTTTTATGGGCGAAACGGCAAAAATACTCAGTCCGGAAAAAACGGTGCTGATGCCGACGTTACAGGCTGAATGTTCGCTCGACTTGGGTTGCCCCATTGATGATTTTAATCAGTTTTGCGACCAGCATCCCGATCGCACCGTAGTGGTCTATGCCAACACATCGGCAGCAGTAAAAGCGCGCGCCGATTGGGTGGTGACCTCCAGTATTGCTGTCGAGCTAATTGAACATTTGGATAGCCTCGGGGAGAAAATTCTTTGGGCGCCGGATCGCCATTTAGGGCGTTACGTGGCCCGGCAAACCGGCGCGGACGTGCTGTGCTGGCAAGGCGCCTGCATTGTTCATGACGAGTTTAAAACGCAAGCGTTGCAGCGCATGAAAGCGCTCTACCCACAGGCGGCAGTATTGGTTCATCCTGAATCACCGCAGGCGATCGTTGAATTGGCTGATGCTGTTGGGTCGACCAGTCAATTGATCCAGGCCGCGCAAATGCTGCCGCATCAGCAGATGATTGTCGCGACCGATCGCGGCATCTTTTATAAAATGCAGCAGGCATGTCCGGATAAAACGTTGCTTGAGGCGCCTACCGCTGGTGAAGGCGCTACCTGCCGAAGCTGTGCGCACTGTCCATGGATGGCGATGAATGGCCTGCGCGCCATTGCCGAAGGGTTAGAGTCTGGCGGTGAAGCGCATGAGATTCAGGTGGATGCGGCGTTACGAGAAGGCGCATTGCTCCCGCTGAATCGTATGCTATCTTTTGCAGCGAGTCTCAGGCTACAGGTGAAGGGTAACGCCTGATCTTTTCTTATTTTACAAGGCGCTGATATGGATTTTTTTAGCACGCAAAATATAGCGGTTCATATTCCTCTCGGGGCGGGCGGTTACGATCTTTCATGGATTGAAGGGATTGGCACGCTGGCTGGTTTACTCTGTATTTGGTTAGCAAGTAAAGAAAAACTGATTAATTACCTGTTTGGTTTAATTAACGTCTCGTTATTCGCCGCGATTTTTTTTCAAATTCAACTGTACGCCAGTTTATTACTACAACTGTTCTTTTTTGTCGCCAACCTTTACGGCTGGTACGCCTGGAGTCGGCAAACAACGGATAATCAGAGCGAGCTAAAAATCCGCTGGTTGCCGTTACCAAAAGCCATTGGCTGGGGCGCAGTATGTGTGGTGGCAATTGCTTTGATGACGGCGTTTATTGACCCGGTTTTCGCTTTCCTGACTAAAATTTCTGTCGCGGTGTTACACCAGCTTGGGTTGCAGGTCACAATGCCGGTATTGCAGCCGGATGCGTTTCCTTTTTGGGATTCCTGCATGATGGTACTCTCAATTGTGGCGATGATACTGATGACGCGTAAATACGTCGAAAACTGGCTGCTGTGGGTGATTATTAATGTGATCAGCGTGATGATTTTTGCCCGTCAGGGCGTGTACGCCATGTCGCTGGAATATGCGATTTTGACGCTGATCGCACTGAATGGCAGTTGGTTATGGATTAAAAGCGCCCGCCAACAGGGTTCGCAAGCGCTTTCAGGTTAATTAATGCGGGTGATGATGCGCATGTTCGCTACTGCCCAGTGAGCAATCCTCACCTTCACAACGTTGGTACTCCATCTGCACCGTCGCGTGATCGATCTGATAATGCTGGTGCAGATAGTGATGAATGCGTTGTAACAACGCATCATGGTCGTAGGGCGGCACCACTTGCACATGCAAGGTCATTACCGGTTTTTCACCCACCTGCCAGACATGAACATGGTGGACGTTGCGGACTTCGGCGATGTTCAACGTCAGGTCACGCTTCAGTTTTACCACCTCAACGGAACTCGGCGCGCTTTCCAGTAGTTCGTTCAGGCTCTCTTTCATCAATGTCCAGGCGCTGCGCAGTACCAGCGCCGAAACTAAGATCGATAACAAAGGATCGATAGGCGTCCAGCCGGTGGCGATGATAATTAACGCCGCGGCAATCGCGCCCACCGAACCGAGTAAATCGCCCATAACGTGCAATGCCGCGGCACGCACATTGAGATTCTTCTCTTCACTCCCGCGATGTAACAGCCAGAATGAAAGTAAGTTAGCTAATAATCCGGCACAGGCAATCACTAACATAAAGCCGCCAGCGACGGGCTGCGGCTGATAAAAGCGACGAATCGCTTCCCAGACAATCAGTACTGTAATGACCAGTAGAGCAATTGCGTTAACAAAAGCCGCCAGCGTGGTTAAACGCAGCCAGCCAAAAGTATGACGTTCATTAGGACGGCGTTGGGCAAACTGCACCGCCAGTAAAGCGACCAGCAACGCTGCGGTATCAGTCAGCATATGACCGGCATCGGCCAGTAGGGCGAGTGAACCAGAGAGCAAGCCGCCGATAACTTCCGCGACCATAAATAGCGCGGTAACGGTAAATGCCGCCAGCAGACGTGAACGGTTACCGTTTCCTTCCGAATGTGAATGTTGATGCGCCATAATTATCCATGATTAATCATTCAGGCACCCATCATACCAGGAAATAGGGCTCTGCTATGAGAGTCTGATGCGCTTTATTTTGGGGTGACAGTTGGACGTGGATGAATTGACCAAGATGACGTAAAAATAAGGAGAGCAGACGCTCTCCTGTAATGAGATGTATTACTGGCTGGTACCATCGGTCTGACGATCGACGCTACCGCCGCCCTGTTTAGTTTTTACTTTCTCATTAACATTTGGGCATTTTCCGTCTTTACAGTCGGAGTTTTTATCAATTTGGTCAGCGCTCATGCTGCCATTACCGGGATTTGCCGTATTGGTATCGCCGGTGTTAATTTTATTATTATCAACTTTGTTCGGCGGTAGATTTTCTTTCGCGCCCGGTGCTTTAGCACCTGCATCAGCAGCAGAGTTCTCATTACCATTGCTATTTGCAGCCATGGCTGCTCCGCTACCCAGTGTCATTGCTGTTGCCAAAAATACGATTGCAAACTTATTCATCATGATGCTCCCGTTAATTATTGATGGTTGCTGAGACAAACCCGATAAAGCAGTTTTAGAGCGTGCATACTCACCACACAAGATAAAATCCCGGCTTCATATCATTTGATAATTATTTGTGGGGTAAATGCGTTTTTTTTAAGAGGTTACGAGTAAAAGTGTAGTAACAGATCGCCAAAAAGCAAATTTGTGACGCGCTTCCGGTGACGAAAGTCGATTTACAGCGCGGAGTTGACGGGCTAAATTGGGCAGGTTGTGCCCGGTGCGTACCGGGCAGGGAAATTAGTGGATAGGTTATGAATTACCAGAATGATGATTTAAGAATCAAAGAGATAAAGGAACTTTTACCTCCGGTTGCACTGCTTGAAAAATTCCCGGCCAGTGAAAAAGCGGCGGAAACCGTCTCGCTGGCGCGCCACGCGATACACAAAATTCTTAAAAATGAAGATGACCGTTTACTGGTGGTTATTGGACCATGCTCGATCCATGATACTGCGGCGGCGAAAGAGTATGCGGCTCGTCTGCTTAGCCTGCGCGAGGAGTTAAAAGGCGCTTTAGAAGTGGTGATGCGGGTCTATTTTGAAAAACCGCGCACCACGGTGGGTTGGAAAGGGCTAATTAACGATCCACATATGGATGGTAGCTTCCAGATTAATGATGGCTTACGCATTGCGCGTAAATTACTGCTGGATATCAATGACAGCGGTTTACCCGCTGCGGGCGAGTTCCTCGATATGATCACGCCGCAATATATGGCTGATCTAATGAGCTGGGGCGCGATTGGCGCACGCACCACCGAATCGCAGGTTCACCGTGAACTCTCTTCCGGGCTTTCTTGTCCGGTTGGGTTTAAAAATGGCACCGACGGTACCATCAAAGTGGCGATTGACGCCATCAATGCCGCCAGCGCGCCGCACTGCTTCTTATCCGTGACGAAGTATGGGCATTCCGCAATTGTCGAAACCAGCGGGAATGGCGATTGCCACATTATTTTGCGCGGCGGCAAAGAGCCTAACTACAGCGCACACCATGTGAATGCGGTAAAAGCCGGTTTGGAAAAAGCGGGCCTGGCGCCACAGGTGATGATCGATTTCAGCCATGCTAATAGTAGCAAGCAGTATCAGAAACAATTAGTGGTGGCTGATGACGTCGCGCAGCAGATTTCCGGCGGTGAAAAAGCGATCATTGGAGTGATGATTGAAAGTCACCTGGTTGAGGGTAACCAAAACCTGGAAAGCGGTGCGCCGTTACTTTACGGCCAAAGTGTGACTGATGCCTGTATTGGATGGGAAGATACCGAACGGGTGTTACGCCAATTGGCCGATGCGGTTAAGGCACGCCGCGGTTAATCATTTGCCTTGTTAGAACGATAAAAAAATCCGCCGGAATGGCGGATTTTTTATCACGGGCAAGCGGTTACTTAGCTTTACCCTGGTTCGCGACGGCGGCGGCTTTCGCGGCGATCTCGTCGGCATCACCCAGATAGTAGTGTTTGATCGGTTTGAAATTCTCATCGAACTCATATACCAACGGAACGCCGGTTGGAATGTTCAATTCCAGAATTTCATCTTCGCTCATGTTATCGAGATATTTAACCAGCGCACGCAAGGAGTTGCCGTGTGCGGCAATGATCACTTTCTCACCGCTTTTCAGGCGCGGCAGAATGGTTTCATTCCAGTAAGGAATCACACGATCAATAGTCAGCGCCAGGCTCTCGGTGGTGGGAAGCTGTTCGGCGGTCAGTTTCGCATAACGCGGATCGTGGCCCGGAAAACGCTCATCGCTGCGCTCCAACTCCGGCGGCGTAATGGCGAAACCACGGCGCCACTGTTTCACTTGCTCATCGCCGTACTTCTCAGCGGTTTCGGCTTTGTTCAGGCCTTGTAACGCACCATAATGACGCTCGTTCAGGCGCCATGATTTCTCAGTAGGCAACCAAGCCTGATCCAGCTCATCGAGAATGTTCCACAGCGTGTGGATGGCACGTTTCAGCACGGAGGTGTAGGCAAAATCAAAGCTGAAGCCTTCTTTTTTCAGCAGTTGACCTGCTGCCTTCGCTTCGGTACGGCCTTTATCGGACAGATCCACATCGTACCATCCGGTGAAGCGGTTTTCGTTATTCCACTGGCTTTCGCCGTGGCGCACCAGTACCAGCTTAGTTACAGCCATAGCTTAACTCCTTAATACGCTAACGTTTCTATGATAATGAATATCATTATATTGCTGGCGGTCCCGCCCGGCAATTTGATAGTGCTTTACCATAGCTGAATTCTGCGCAGGGCGTAAGTGCGTGCAAGACGCAGTGCGCGTTTTTCATCCCGTTTTTATTCGGCGGTCAGCGTGTAGTGGGTTACCGTCCGTCGAGTTTCACCGGGCTGTTGCCAGCAATCGGCCTGCGGCCACTCAGGATGGTTGGGCGAATCGGGTAAAAAACCACTCTCCAGCGCGATGCCTTGGTAATCATTATAGGTTCCCTGTTCACGCGCAGGCGTACCCGCCAGGTAATTGCCGCTATAAAACTGCAACGCGGGCGCGGTGGTACGCACCGTCAGGCTCAATGCCCGATCCGCAGACCAGAGTTGGGCCGCTGGTTGCGCCGCGGATGGGTTCAGCAGAAAGGCATGGTCGTAGCCTTTGGCTGCCCGCTGATCATCATCCTGCAAGAAATGTTGCGCAATGGTTTTCGGCTGACGAAAATCAAACGTTGTCTGCTCAACCGCTTTTAGCGTACCGCGCGGGATCCCGCTATTGTCGACCGGCAAATAGCGATCGGCATGCAGTTGTAGATGATGCTGTCGCGCATCGCCATGGTTCGCATCAAGATTGAAATAAGCATGATTGGTTAGATTGACCGGGCAAGGTTTACTGACCTGGCTCTCATAGATAATCGACAAGCGGTTATCATCGTCAAGTTGATAGCGCAGTGAAACCAGCAGCGTGCCGGGAAAACCCTGATCTCCGTCTGACGAGTCGAGACGATAATGCACTTCACTGTCGCTTTGGCTAACAATTTGCCAGCGCCGTTTATCAAAACCTTGCGGGCCACCATGAAGTTGATGCTCGCCCTGATTCGCCACTAACTGGATGCCTGCGGTTTGTAAACGCGCATTGGCAA
Source organism: Paramixta manurensis (assembly GCF_013285385.1). Taxonomy (NCBI): domain Bacteria; kingdom Pseudomonadati; phylum Pseudomonadota; class Gammaproteobacteria; order Enterobacterales; family Erwiniaceae; genus Paramixta; species Paramixta manurensis. Next base: position 1,538,735 of record NZ_CP054212.1, read on the forward strand.
TGCGGTTGGCATAACGCCCTACGGTTGCGCCAAGATAGGCCGATTGTTGGAGATAATCGGACGGCGTCGCGCAGCCAAGCAATGCCTCACGCACGCTGCCATCCTTCATTGGCACCCGTGCGGAGAGCCAAGTGGCGCCCCAATCCATAAAAGTGGCAACCATGCCGTTACGGTTACGCAACACGGTGATCCGCCAGGGCTGACCGTCCGGCGCGTGGGACAGCGACGAAGTTAGCATTGGCCGGCTCCCGGTGAAGCTTTACAGACGTAGAAGGTTTCTTTGAGCCCGGATTGCGCTTCATATTTTTCCGCCACCGCCGCTTGAACGCGATCGACTAAATCAAACGGCATCAACGCCACGACACAGCCGCCAAAACCGCCGCCGGTCATACGCACACCGCCGCGATCGCCAATCACCGCTTTAACGATTTCGACCAGCGAATCAATCGGCGGCACGGTGATTTCAAAATCATCCCGCATCGAAGCGTGGGATTCGGCCATTAAGACACCCATACGACTTAAATCACCTTTGCTTAGCGCTTCTGCGGCCTCAAGCGTGCGGGCATTCTCGGTCAGAACGTGACGAACCCGCTTCGCGACCTGCGGATCCAGTTCATGTTCAACCGCCTTAAACTGGTTGATGTCCACATCGCGCAACGCGCGTTGGGCAAAGAAACGCGCGCCGGTCTCACACTGTTCACGGCGAGTATTGTATTCACTTCCTACCAAATTACGGCGGTAATTGGAGTTAATAATCACCACTGCAATATCTTTTGGCATCGGCACCGGGCGCGTACCCAGCGTGCGGCAATCCAGTAGCATGGCGTGGTCTTTTTTGCCCAGCGCGGAAATTAACTGATCCATAATGCCGCAGTTACAGCCGACAAATTGGTTCTCCGCTTCTTGACCATTAACGGCGATTTCCGCGCCATCCAACGGCAGGTGATAGAGCTGTTGAAAGACGGTGCCGACCGCCACTTCCAGCGACGCCGAAGAGCTGAGACCCGCGCCTTGCGGCACATCGCCGCTGATCACCATGTCCACGCCATTAAAATTTTTATTGCGCTTTTGTAGATGCTTAACCACGCCACGCACGTAGTTGGCCCACATCGGCTCTTTTAGCGCCATAATGGGCTCATCCAGCGCAAAAGTATCTTGCTGATGGTCATAATCCACTGCAATGACGCGCACTTGACGGTCATCGCGTTTCGCACAGGCAATCACCGTTTGGTAATCAATCGCACAGGGCAGCACGAAACCATCATTATAATCGGTATGTTCGCCAATCAGATTTACGCGGCCCGGCGCCTGGATAAAGTGGCTCGGCGCATAGCCAAAACGTTCATTAAATATTTGTTCGGTAAGTTTTTTTAAACTCATGTTAGGCTCCCGTATGGCGAAAATGAACGTCGCTAACAGAACGTAAACGTTCCGCTGCCTGTTCCGCAGTTAAATCACGCTGGGTTTCGGCCAGCATTTCATAGCCCACCATAAATTTACGCACGGTTGCTGAACGTAGCAGTGGTGGATAAAAGTGCGCATGTAGCTGCCAGTGGGCATTGTCTTCACCATTAAATGGCGCGCCATGCCAACCCATCGAATAGGGGAAGGAACAGTTAAATAAATTGTCATAGCGGCTGGTCAGTTTTTTCAGCGCCAGCGCCAGGTCCTTACGTTGACTGCCATTCAGATCGACCAGGCGTTGAACCGGCGCTTTTGGCAACAGCAGCGTTTCAAACGGCCAGGCTGCCCACCACGGTACCACCGCCAGCCAGTGCTCGGTGTCTACTACGGTACGGCTACCATCGGCTAATTCTCGTGCACAGTAATCCACCAGCATCGGTGAACCCTGTTTGGCGTACCAGTCACGCTGCAGGGTATCCTCCCGGCTGGCTTCATTAGGCAAAAAGCTATTGGCCCAGACTTGACCGTGTGGGTGTGGATTGGAGCAGCCCATTGCTGCGCCTTTATTTTCAAACACTTGTACCCATGGGTAGTTTTGGCCTAATTCGGCGGTTTGTTGTTGCCAGGTTCGCACCACTTCTTCCAACGCCTCAAGTGACAATTCCGGCAGCGTTTTACTGTGATCGGGTGAAAAGCAGATCACCCGACTGGTGCCGCGTGCGCTTTCACAGCGCATCAGCAGATCGCCGCTTTGCGGCGCTTCGGGCGTGTCGGTCATCAACGCGGCAAAATCGTTAGTGAAGACATAAGTGCCGGTATAATCAGGATTTTTATCGCCAGTGACGCGGGTGTTCCCGGGGCATAAAAAACAATCGGGATCGTGGGTAGGTAAGGTTTCCGTCGAGGTTGCCTCCTGTGCCCCTTGCCACGGACGCTTGGCGCGATGTGGGGAAACCAAGACCCACTGATCGGATAACGGGTTATAGCGGCGATGCGGATGATCGACCGGATTAAATTTTTCCATGTTATATCCTGGTAACTGACTACAGCGAAAAGCGCTTCTTAAAAAGTAGCACATTGCTTAAGAGGAAATCGTGATCGAGTCTGTATAAATGGAATCGTTTACACAAGACGAATATTCTCACTTATCAGTAAAAGTCGCTATGCCTGTGCAGAGGGATAGCACAGGCAGGTAATAAAATGGTAGCGGTTACATTAAGGGTTAGCGATTCATCCATTGACGGGTAGAGGAGATGTCCGCAATACGCTGTAGGGTCTGCATACTTTGCTGGTGGATGAGATCATTTTCTGCGGCGCACAAATCCTCCAGGACCGTCACCTGCAGACCGCGATCGTGCGCCTCCCGTACAGTACTTTCAATGGTTAACCCGGAACTCACACCGCCGATAAGCAGATGATGGCGTTGATGTTGCTGTAACCAGCCTAACAAATTGTTACCAGCGAAGCCGCTCAAACCCTGATGATAAAACTGCGTATCGGTCGATTGCACCTCAAGGCCATCCAGCCAATGGCAGCCGGTCGTGCTGCGACGTAGCGCGCCGATCAGTTTGAGCTGAGCGAACAGGGGAGAACCGGCGGGTAAATCCTGATAATCATCGTCAAATCCAACCCGGCTCCAGATTATCGGGATTTTGCGCACTCGCGCGTAAGCGGCGGTGACATTCACTTTTTCGATAATGTTACGCGCAACCACCTGCTGATGGCTGTAATTAGCGCGTCCCTTGCCGCCGGCAAGGTCTTCAATCAAATTTAATAGTACTAGCGCAGCGGGCATAGCGTCTCCGAAACTCTTTTCTTCACGCTAATGATAAAAAAACCGGTGTGATGTGCTGTCCGTAAATGTTGCGGGATGTGTGGAAGTATTGAACCCGCCCGCCAATGCGGGCAGGGCACAAAGCATTACGCCTCGCTTAGCGTCTGTTGCTGATAGCGATAAATGTCGCCGTCCGGGACGAAGGTTAAACGGTGAGTAATGCAACGTGGCGCGTCTTCGGCATGGTGTGAAACAAACAGCAATTGGGTGCGTCCTTCCCCAATCAGCACATCAATAAAACGGCGCACCAGTTGGCGATTAATGGGATCAAGGCCTTGTAGCGGTTCGTCAAGGATCAGCAACGTGGGGTGTTTCACCAATGCACGCGCGATCAGTACTAACCGTTGTTGGCCCCATGATAAGCTCTGGAACGGTGCGTCGGCGCTTTGGCGGTCAATACCGAGCCGCGCCAGCCATTGATTCGCCAGTGTCACTTGCCGATCGGATACCGCCTGATAAATGCCGATTGAGTCGAAATAGCCGGAAAGGATCACGTTACGGACGCTGATACTGACGCGATAATCAAGGTGTAGGCTACTGCTGACATAACCGATATGTTGCTTAATGTCCCAAATGGTTTCTCCGCTGCCACGTCGGATGCCAAACAGGGTTAAATCATTGCTGTAGCCCTGCGGGTGATCGCCGGTGATAAGGCTTAACAGGGTTGACTTTCCGGCACCGTTCGGGCCGACAATTTGCCAGTGCTGGCCGGGTTTAACTTCCCAGCTTAGCCGGTGCAGGATCGGGCGATCGTTGTACGACACCACGCCATCTTTGAGAATAATACGCGAGGCGCCTTCCGGCAGTTGAGGCAATTGCGCCTGATTATCGGCTTCCGGCAACGCCATTCCGGCCAGCCGTTCGCTGTGGGCTAGCTGGGCCACCAACGCCTCGGCTAAAATGGCTGCCCGCTCGCCGACATGGGTTAGCGTGCATTCTGCCAGCACTCCAACCTTTTCGACAAATTCCGGAATTTCATCAAAGCGATTAAGCACTAACACTAAGGTGTAGCCGCGCTGATTAAGTTCGCCCAGTAGCGTTGCGAGGCTGGCGCGTGACTGAACATCCAACCCATCAAAGGGCTCGTCAAGGATTAGGAGATCGGGCTCAGGCATCAGCGCCTGACAGAGTAACGTTTTACGCGTTTCACCGGTAGAGAGATATTTAAAGCGGCGATCAAGCAGATGCGCAATGCCAAACTGCTCCGCCAGGTGACGGCAGCGGTCGGCATCTTGCACCTCATCCTGAATAATTTCTGCGGTAGTGCGACCGGTATCATCTTCTCCTTCGCTAAGCAGATCGGTGTTGTTGCGTTGCCATTCATCTGACACCAACTTCTGCAACTGCTCGAAGGAGATGCGCGTAGGATGACGAAACTCACTCTGACGTTGGCCTTGCAGTTGTACCAGTTCACCGGCTAACGCACGGGCGAGAGAGGATTTGCCGCTGCCATTGGCGCCGACAAACGCCCAACTTTCGCCCCGCTTTACCACTAAGTCACTCAGGGTTAATACGCGAGTATCACTAAGACGAAACGTGCCTTGCGTAATTTGCAATACAGTCATTAGTTATTCCGTTTTTTGCATCGATAAACGTTTTTAACCACTGTCTGCACTGATGTCAAATGCCACCGTCAGTTTTAGAGGAGTGTCGCGATAATCACCTCGTCGGCATTAAAATATGCTGTTACCGTGGCGCCAGGTTGCAGTTTTTCCCGCTGGACTATCGGGTTAGGCAACGTTGCGCACAGCGTTTCGCCGCTTTCCAACGCCATCAACACCTCACTCTGCCGCTCGCCGGTTTCAATCTGGCTCACCACGCACGGCAACTGGTTATCTGCGGTGCTGATTCCGCTGGTTACGCCAACCCACGGCGCTTTAATCAGCACTAAAACTTCTTTACCGGCGTCTAAATGTAAGCGTTCAGCGCTTTGCTCAGTTAACGCGACTTTCAGCGTGGTGCGCTCATCGGCAAGAAGGATATCGACATGTTGTTGAACCTGAAGATTGTCACGTTGAATAACCGTACCGAAAAGCTGATTGCGCGCGCTGGTTTGTAACGAAAAACGTGCGATGGCGGCGAGTAAGCTGTCGAGCGGTAAACGGTCATCCTGTAACACATCGAATGCTTTTTGCTGAATTTGCTCCAACAATTGAAACAGTTGGATTAACCGCTCGCCGTAGCGCGTTACCTGCGCGCCGCCGCCGCCTTTCCCCCCGGTGGCCCGTTCCACCAGGGTACGATCAGCCAGTTGGTTCATTTCGTTAATTGCATCCCAGGCGCTTTTATAGCTGATACCGGCAAGTTTCGCGCCTTGGCTAATCGAGCCGGTATGCTGTACTTGTTGCAGCAAGGTAATGCGCCGGGGGTCGGCGAACAGCTTCTGTTGTAATTTAATAATTAGCGAAATATCGGCCTGCATGATCGCTCCCGCGAGAATCCTTTTGGGGGGATTGTAGAAGAGCGGGGCAGATAAATCACTCTTCTAACAGCCACCAGGCCGCTTCATAGGGTTTTAACGCCTGCTCATTCATCGATTGATACACGTTGCCGTAGTTGCTATACAACAGACGCCATTTCGCTTTGTCATCAAGATAATCGGTGGTCAGCGGCAGAGGCGCGGCGCTCAGGTTGGCAATCACTAATAGCTTGCTGCCTTGCCAACTGCGCAGATAGCACCAGAGATGCGGGTGCTCAGCCGCTAAATCCTGATAATCGCCTGAGGTGATCACCGGATGGATTTTGCGTAACGCGATCAGCCGCTGGTAGGTATACAACACCGATTGAGGGTCGGCCTGCGCGTGTTCAACATTTATCTGCCGGTAGTTATCGGCAAGGTCAATCCAGCTATCGCCTTCGGTGAACCCCGCGTTGCGCCCAGTGCTCCACTGCATGGGCGTCCGTCCGTTATCGCGCGATTTTTGCCGCAAAACCGCCAGTAATGCCGCCTCATCCGCGCCTTGTGCCTGGCGGGCGGCAAACATATTCAGACTTTCCACATCGCGGTACTGCTGTATCTCGCTAAAGTGGGGATTGGTCATGCCAATCTCTTCGCCCTGATAAATGTAAGGCGTGCCTTGCATGCCGTGTAGTACCAGCGCCAGCATCTTGGCGGCCACGGTACGTAGTGGCCCATCATCGCCGAGGCGTGAAACAATGCGTGGTTGATCGTGGTTACACCAGAAGAGGGCGTTCCAGGCATGGCCGTGCATACCGCGCTGCCATTCAGAGAAAATACGCTTCAGTGCCACTAAATCCGGCGGTGCCTCGGTCCATTTTTCGCCGTTTGGATAGTCAATTTTCAGATGATGAAAATTGAAGGTCATCGACAATTCTTGCCCATCCAGTCGCGCATAGCGCCGACAATGTTCAAGCCGGGTCGAAGACATTTCACCGACGGTCATTAACCCGCGCGGTTGAAACACCTCGCGACTCATTTCCTCAAGGAACGGATGAATATTCGGGCCATCGGTATAGAATCGGCGTCCATCGCCTTGGTCATCGTCGGGAAAGTCCGGGTGTTTGGAAACCAAATTAATCACGTCGAGACGTAAACCATCGACGCCTTTATCGGCCCAAAAATGACAAACCTTTTTCAGCTCCTCGCGGACGCGTGGATTTTCCCAATTGAGATCGGCTTGTTGCGGCGCGAACGAGTGCAGATAATATTGCCCGCTGGCGGGATGCCACTGCCATGCCGAGCCGCCGAATTTTGAGTGCCAGTTATTGGGCGGCCCGCCGTTGACCGCATCACGCCAGAGATAAAAGTCGCGATACGGGCTCTGAGGTGCTTCGGCAGCTTTAAACCACGCATGTTCGGTGGACGTGTGGTTAAACACCATATCCATCACGATGCGAATATTGCGCTGATGCGCGGCGGCGACCAACTGTTCGAAGTCTTCAAGCGTGCCGAAGGTGGGATCAATGGCGCAATAATCGGCAACGTCATAGCCATTGTCCACCTGCGGAGAGAGATACACCGGCGTCAGCCAAATGGCGCTGACACCCAGCCAGTGTAAATAGTCGAGCCGTTGGATGATGCCCTGTAGGTCGCCAACCCCATTCCCGCTACTGTCTTGAAAACTACGCGGATAAATCTGGTAGATGACACCGTTTTGCCACCAGGGCGTAAGCGCATTCATAACTGTTTCCTGTGGTGATGAGTAGAACCGGTCAGCAACTTAAATCACTGGCAGCGCATTCAGACGCGTTTTACGTTTATAGACCGCGACGGTGAGTACCAGCGGTACCACGATAGCCACCAGCATCGCGAGGCTATAAATCTGCCAATAATGCGGCTGGATAGAGAGAATGCCGGGTAAACCGCCAACGCCGATACCGTTTGCCAGTACCCCGAATGAGCCGCAAATTAAGCCTGCGCAGGCGGAACCAATCATGGCGCACAGCATCGGGAAACGATATTTCAGGTTGATGCCGTACATCGCCGGTTCGGTAACGCCAAGAAAGGCGGAAATGGCGGCCGGTACCGAAATTTCGCGTTCATTGGCTTTACGGCTGATCAAAATGATCCCTAATACCGATGAGGCCTGCGCAATATTGGAAAGGGCGATAATCGGCCAGACCGGCGTGCCGCCAAGGTTTTGGATCAGTTGGAGATCAATCGCCAACGTGGTTTGGTGCACGCCAGTAATCACTAACGGCGCATACAAGAAGCCAAATAGCGCGGCGCCAATCGGCGCGAAGCTACCGGTCATTAAGCCTTTTACCGCCCAGGCAACGCCATCGCCAATCATTCGGCCAAAGGGCCCAATGACGGTGTGGGCGAGGAATACCGCCAGAATCAACGACACCACCGGTACGACGACCATATACAAATAATCCGGCACCCAGCGTTTGAGACGTAACTCAATAAAGGCCAGCGTCATGCCTGCCAGCAGTGAGGGGATCACCTGTGCCTGATAGCCGACTTTCTCAATGGTGAACAGACCAAAATTCCAGACGTCGGGCACCTGTTGCCCCAATAAATACGAATTCATTAATTGCGGTGAAACTAGGGTGATACCTAACACAATGCCGAGCGCGGGGGTTCCGCCCATCTTTTTCACTGTTGACCAACAGATACCGACCGGCAGATAGAAGAAAATGGCTTCGCCAATTAGCCACAGAAAGTCATACAGGGTTTGCCAGAAGGGATGCCCTTTGGTGAGCGGCTGATCGCCAAACAGCGGAACATCACCAATCACATTGCGAAAGCCGAGGATTAGCCCGCCGCTAATCAGTACCGGTAATAGGGGAAAAAAGATCTCGGCGAAATGGGAGATCAATATTTCATGCCAACTCATATTTTGGCGTGCGGCGCGTTTAGCGCTCTCTTTATCACTGCCATCAAGTCTGGCTCGCTGTAAGAGCAACTGATACCAGTCACCGACATCAGTGCCAATCACCACCTGGAATTGCCCGGCATTAGTGAAACTGCCTTTGACCATTGGGAGTTCATCAATGGCTTTTGGAGCGGCGATTGCCGGGTTATGCAGTACAAAGCGTAATCGGGTAATGCAATGCGTCACGGTAGCGATATTGTCCTTACCGCCTACCAGATCGATCAGACGATCGATGTCCTGCGGATTGCTTTTTTTCATTCCAGGCCTGCCAGATTGTCGGGGTAAATGGGAACAACCAAATTCGCCAGAAAAATAGCCTGCGCCGGTTTTTTGTTAAACTGGGAACGTTCCCATTTTCGACAAAGATCACAATATTTCGTTCGTCGCGCGGTTAATTCGTGCTTCTGGTCACGCGCTATCGCTTCAATGGTAAACTAGCGCTATTCACAGGACGGAGCGCGGTCAACCGGGTACGCCATTCATGTCATCTTCTTCACGTTTAACCATTAAAGACATTGCACGCCTGAGCGGCGTTGGGAAATCGACGGTTTCCCGGGTATTAAATAATGAGGGTAAAGTGAGCCAGCAAACCCGCGAGAGAGTAGAGGCGGTGATTCGCGAACAGGGCTTTATCCCCTCTAAATCGGCGCAGGCGATGCGTGGTCAGAGCGACAAAATCATTGGGATTATTGTTTCACGCCTTGATTCACCTTCGGAAAATCAGTCGGTACGCGCAATTTTGCCGCTGCTGTATGAGCAGGGATATGACTCGATTTTGATGGAGAGTTTGTTAAGGCCTGAGTTGGTGGCTGAACATTTACGCGTGCTGCGCCAGCGCAATGTTGACGGCATTATCCTGTTTGGCTTTACCGGGCTGCGACGCGAAGTCCTGAGTGAGTGGCAGGAAAAAATGGTGGTAATGGTGCGGGAGTATCCAGGTCTCTCTTCGGTTTGTTATGACGATGCTGGCGCGGTGAATCTATTGATGGCGCGTTTGTCGCAACAAGGCAGCGGGCAAATTGGCTATATTGGCGTGGCGCAAAATGATGAAACGACCGGCCGCCTGCGCTATCAAGCCTACCTTGATGCCTGCCAACGCTTAGCCATCGCGCCTCAGGCGGCATTGGGCGATTTAAGTTATCAAAGCGGTTTCAGCTTGGCCGAGCAAGTGATCACGCCGGAGACGCAAGCGGTGATTTGCGCTTCTGACACCATTGCGCTCGGCGCGATGAAGTATCTACAACAGCAAGCACTATCCGGGGTAAAAATTGGCAGTATCGGCCATACGCCGCTGCTAAGCTTCCTGTTTCCCGCCACACTTTCAGTGGATTTGGGTTATGCGAATGCTGGCGCCGCCGCCGCGCGGCAATTGGTTGGGCTGTTAAATGGCGAGGCCAATATTCGCCAACTTACCATCCCCTGCAAGCTGGACTAACTGTGAAGAAAGGTAAAACGCACGAAAGGGCAGTGCACTTTTTTTCGCTGCCGTTACAATGGCTTTTTGGTACAGTTTTCAGATGAGGCACCATGCTTGAGTTAATTGAAAGCCTGGCGGTTGCGATTATCATGGTTCCGGTGGTAATGGCGATTATTCTTGGCCTGATTTATGGATTGGGTGAAGTCTTTAACGTTATTTCCAAAATTGGTCATCGTGATGACCAGCCAGCGAAAAACCGCCAGTAAGCATTTCCCGCCGCCCGATGGTCTATCGGGCGCGTATTTTCTTGATCTCCCTCAACATTATTCGTTCTCTGCCGATAAAGCACATGACAGTTTTCGCCTGCGCGTTATAGTATGAAATATACAACGTTACCTCTGGAGATTGCTATGTCTGTTAAATGGAACCGCTGGTTTGGCGCCGCTGCGTTAACCCTTTCTGTCGCGGGTCATGCGGTTGCCGCGGATAAAATTACCGTGTTTGCCGCTGCTTCGTTGACCAATGCTTTGCAGGACATTGCGACACAGTACGAAAAGGGAAAAGCGGTTAAAATCGTCTCTTCTTTTGCGTCCTCTTCCACTTTAGCGCGTCAGATTGAGCAAGGCGCGCCCGCCGATCTGTTTATTTCCGCCGATCAGCAGTGGATGGATTACGCGGTGAAAAAACAAAGCGTTGACGTCGCGACGCGTTATACGTTGCTTGGCAATGACCTGGTGCTGGTGGCGCCAACCTCGGTTAAGCCGCAGCCGGTAAGTATCAGCAAACAAACCGACTGGAAAAGCCTGTTGAAAGGGCATCGGCTGGCGGTTGGCGATCCGGACCATGTTCCGGCCGGGATTTATGCCAAAGAAGCCTTACAAAAACTTGGCGCGTGGGATACGTTGTCACCGGCAATGGCGCGCGCCAATGATGTGCGTGCGGCGTTGGCGTTAGTTGAGCGTGACGAAACGCCGTACGGTATCGTGTACGGTTCTGATGCGGTGGCCAGCAAAAAAGTCACGGTGGTTGGCGTGTTCCCGGAAGATAGCCATAAACCCGTCGAGTATCCAATGGCGATTGTTAAAGACCACAATAAACCTGACGTTAGTGCTTTCTATACCTATCTCAAAGGGCCGGAAGCGGCGGCAATTTTTAAACGTTACGGATTTACTCCTCGTACATGATTCTGACCGATCTTGAATGGCAGGCGATTGAACTCAGCCTGAAGGTATCAACCCTCGCGGTGCTGTGGAGCTTGCCATTTGGGATCCTGGTCGCCTGGATTTTGGTTCGCTGCCATTTTCCCGGCAAAGCCCTGCTCGACAGTATTATTCATCTACCACTGGTGCTGCCGCCAGTGGTGGTGGGCTATTTGTTGCTGATTGCGTTGGGGCGGCGTGGGTTTATCGGTTCCTGGTTGTATGACTGGTTTGGTTTCAGCTTTGCGTTTAGCTGGCGCGGTGCCGCGCTGGCTGCTGCAGTGGTGGCTTTTCCGTTAATGGTACGCGCGATTCGGCTGGCGCTGGAAGCGGTGGACCACAAGCTGGAGCAAGCGGCAAGAACCTTGGGTGCCGGTCGCTGGCGCGTTTTCTTCACCATCACCTTACCGCTGACGCTGCCGGGCATTATTGCCGGGACGGTGTTGGCTTTTGCCCGCTCACTGGGTGAGTTTGGCGCCACCATTACCTTTGTGTCGAACATTCCGGGGGAAACCCGCACCATTCCACTGGCGATGTTTACGCTAATTGAAACGCCTGGCGCAGAAGGCGATGCCGCGCGTCTGTGCATCATTGCCATTGTGCTGGCGTTAATCTCACTGTTGCTGTCCGAGTGGCTGGCGCGCTGGGGCCGTAAACGGTTGGGGGCGTAAATCATGCTTGAGCTTAATTTTACGCAGCAATTAGGCACCCATCGGCTCAGAGTGGATGTTCAGCTCCCTGCCGAAGGCATTACCGCAGTGTTTGGCGTTTCCGGCGCCGGCAAAACCTCATTGATTAATGCCATCGGCGGCCTTACCCGGCCACAACAGGGCAGTATTCGTCTTAATCAACGTCTCCTTAGCGATGCCGAAAAGGGCGTTTATCTGCCGCCGGAGAAACGACGAGTCGGCTATGTGTTCCAGGATGCACGCCTGTTCCCCCATTACCGCGTGCGCGGTAACTTGCAATATGGCATGGCGCGTAGCATGAAAGCGCAATTTGATACGCTGGTTCATCTGCTCGGCATTGAAGCGTTGCTGGATCGATTTCCCTGGTCATTATCCGGCGGCGAGAAACAGCGGGTAGCGATTGGGCGCGCATTGTTGACCGCGCCTGAAATCTTGCTGATGGATGAGCCGCTGGCGTCGCTCGATCTGCCGCGCAAACGCGAGTTGTTGCCCTATTTGCAAGAACTGGCCAGGCAGGTTGCCATTCCAATGCTGTACGTTTCGCATAGCCTTGATGAAATTTTGCACTTGGCGGATAACGTTCTGGTATTGGATAGCGGCGAGGTGAAAGCCTTCGGCTCACTGGAAACGGTTTGGAGCAGTAGCGCAATGCGTCCCTGGCTACCGCGTGCCGAGCAAAGCAGTATTTTGCGCGTGTCGGTATTGGAGCACCATCCGGATTATGCCATGACCGCGTTGGCGCTTGGCGACCAGCATATTTGGGTTAGCCGTATTGATGCGCCGCCAAAGACACCGCTGCGTATCCGCATTCAGTCGGCTGATGTTTCGTTGGTACTACAGCCGCCGCACAACAGCAGCATTCGTAATATTCTTCCGGCGCGGGTGACGGAGCTTCTTAATGTGGATGAGCAAATTGAAGTGAAACTTCAGATAGGCGCACGTGATATTTGGGCGCGAATCACGCCGTGGGCAAAAGATGAGTTAGGCATAAAGCCGGGGATGTGGCTGTATGCCCAAATAAAAAGCGTGGCGATTACCTCCTGATTAGAGGATTTCGCGGTAGAGGGTATCCGCGATACCGGTTTCGAGGTTGGTACCAATTACCCGATCGGCTCGCGCTTTAATCGCTTCATCGGCATTACCCATGGCGACACCTAACCCGACGGTTTCCAGCATACTCAGATCGTTATAGTTATCGCCAAAAGCGATCACCTCGCTCATTTGATAACCGGCTGACGCTACCCACTGCGCCAGGCGCTTTCCTTTACTGTTTCCTTGCTGCGCAATATCGACCTGATCATGCCACGACCATTCGCAGGCTAGCCCCAGCCGATTCTCAACCGTTTCAGCAAACTGTTGTAACGCACGGGTATCGGGATGCGAAAGGGCAAATTTCCAGATCGATTGTGCGGCACGCGCCGCCTCTGCAAGATCAGGAACCTGCAGGAACGTTGGGCGTTGATGGGGGGGTAAAGATTGCGCCCAATTTAGCGTGCGTTCTACATGGCCGGTCGGGGTTTGATACAGCATCGCGTCATCCACATACAGCAGGCCGTGTATAGACTGCTCATCCAGCATCTCAATAACCTGTAACGCCTGCGTTTTCTCCAGCGGATCGGAGGCCAGCACCTTTTGTGCCTGGTAATCATACAGATAGGTGCCGTTACAGCAGATGGCAGGTGTATCCAGCGCCAGTTCCTGATAAAAAGGGAGAATGGCGCAATGGTGTCGCCCGGTGACGATTAACACTTTTACCCCCGCTTCACGCGCTTTTTTTAGTGCCTCCAGCGAGGCGGGTAAAATCGTTTTACGCGGCGTCAGCAGCGTGCCGTCAAGGTCGAGAGCGATAACGCGATAACTCATAAATCGTTCCGTCAGAAATAATTAACAGGATGACAATGTTACACGTTGTTGGCGCAGCGACCAAACCGGTAGGCACAAAACAATCCAACAGGCCTAACTAAAACGCGCTACGCTTTGCCACAGGTTACCTTTATCCGGTATCGAAAAAGGAGAGTTCATGAAACAAGTTGTCTATACCGCCAGCCCGGAAAGCCAGCAGATTCACGTCTGGCAGCTTAACGACGAAGGCGCGTTAACGCTGTTGCAGGTGGTGGATGTGGCGGGGCAGGTACAACCCATGGTGGTTAGCCCGAATAAAGCCTTTCTGTATGTCGGCGTACGGCCCCAGTTCCGTGTGGTTGCGTATCGTATTGGCGTAGATGGCACTCTGACCGAAGCCGGGGAAGCGCCGTTACCCGGTAGCCCAACCCATATTTCAACCGACCGCGAAGGTCGCTACCTGTTCTGCGGCTCCTATAACGATGCATGTGTGAGCATTAGCCCAATTGGGGAAGATGGCGTGCCGCAGGCGCCGAGCCAGGTCATTCATGGTTTGGATGGCTGCCATTCGGCGAATATTGATCTACACAATCGTACGTTGTTGGTTCCGGCGCTCAAACAAGATCGCATTTGCCTGTATGAACTGACCGCCAGCGGCAGCCTAACGCCAAACAAACAAGCGCAGGTCACCACCGTTGAAGGCGCCGGTCCGCGTCATATGGTGTTCCATCCTAACCAGCAGTACGCCTATTGTGTCAATGAACTGGATAGCACTGTCGATGTTTGGCAGCTTAACAATGCCAAAGGTGAAGTGGAGCGTGTGCAAAGTCTGGATATGATGCCAGCGGAGTTTAACGATACGCGCTGGGCGGCGGATATTCATCTCACGCCGGATGGTCGCCATCTCTATGCCTGCGATCGCACCGCCAGCTTAATCACGGTGTTTAGCGTGAGTGAAGATGGCGGTTTGTTAACCGTAGAAGGTTATCAACCGACTGAGAAACAGCCGCGCGGTTTTAATCTCGATCATAGCGGGCGTTACCTGGTCGCGGCAGGACAAAAATCGCATCATATTGAAGTGTACAAAATTAGCGGCGAACAGGGATTATTGCAGCCGCTGGCGCGTTACGCGGTCGGCCAGGGGCCAATGTGGGTGGTGGTTCATCAACTCGCAGCGTAACAAAATGGCCAGCGCCGGGATGGATTAGGCGCTGGCCGGATAACCTTGTTAACTATACGTCACGGTAATCGAAGCGCTGCCGAGACTATGGAAATGCACATTAAAACCGAGCAGCGCGCCGCTCGAACCTTCATCCACGTCAATTTTCTCCACGTCCAGCGCATGCACCGTAAAGATATAGCGATGGGTTTCGCCCTTCGGCGGCGCCGCGCCGCCGTAGCCGCTTTGACCAAAGTCGGTACGCGTCTGGATTGCTTCTTCCGGCAGATCTGCCTGGCCCGATCCCGCGCCTTGCGGCAATACGGTCACCGTTGAGGGGATATTCGCGACGCCCCAGTGCCACCAACCAGAACCGGTCGGCGCATCCGGGTCATAACAGGTTACGACGAAGCTTTTGGTCCCTTCTGGCACGTCATCCCAGGCCAGATGCGGAGAGAGGTTGTCACCTTGATAGCCCATGCCGTTAAATACCTGACGCTCCGGCATCTTTTCTCCATCGTTGAAATCGTGACTATAAACTTTCATCAAACCTCCGGTTAATTATTGATGTAATAGTTTGAGTAACTCCTCTGCCGCAATGGCGGAAGAGGCCGGATTTTGTCCGGTCACCAGATGACCATCGGTAATTGCCCATGCGCCCCAGTCATCGGTCCGTTCAAATTCGCCGCCCAGTTGTTTTAGCGTATCTTCCACCAGGAAGGGGACGACTTCCAGCAAACCCACCGCGCGTTCTTCACTGTTGGTGAAACCTGTTACGCGTTTGCCAGCGACCAGTGGCGTGCCGTCCGGTTTACGCGCATGGCGTAGTACGCCGGGCGCATGGCAGACCGCGCCAATTGGCTTGCCAGCGGCAAACAGATTTTCAATGAGTGCAATGCTGTGCGCATCTTCGGCTAAATCCCACAGTGGGCCATGGCCACCGGGATAAAACACGGCCGCGAACTTGCAGCCATCGATAATATCAAGCCGTTGCGTATTTGCTAACGCTTGTTGTGCGGCGATATCTGCGCGAAAGCGTTGGGTGGCGGAGGTTTGCGCGGCTGGCTCATCGCTTTTCGGATCCAGCGGCGGTTGGCCGCCTTTCGGCGACGCCAGTACCACGTTCACACCGGCGTCGCGAAAGACATACCAAGGCGCAGCGAACTCTTCCAGCCAGAAGCCGGTTTTCTGACCGCTAGTGCCAAGTTGGTCATGAGAGGTTAATACCATCAGAATTTTCATTATTCATGTCCGGGTTTATCAGTCGCGACGCGGATAATGACTTTGCCGAAATTTTTCCCCTCCAGCATCCCGATGAAGGTCTGTGGCGCATTATCAAGGTCGTCAATCACATCTTCACGGAAGACCAGCCGTTCTTCCGCCACCCATTGACTCATTTGGTGGAAAAATTCGTCGAAACGATGCGCATAATCCTGCGTAATAATAAAGCCCTGCACATGCAGACGCTTACGCAAGATAGCGCCCTGAAATAGCGGCAGATGATCGGTACCGTTGGGTAATTCTGTGCTGTTATAATCGGCGATTAATCCACAAACCGGGATGCGGCCTTTGGTGTTCATCAGCGGCAGCACGGCGTTAAACACTTTGCCGCCCACGCTTTCGAAATAGACATCGATGCCGTCCGGACAGTAACGTTTGAGTTTTTCACCCAGATCATCGTAATGGTGATCAAGGCAGGCATCGAAACCCAGCACCTCTTCGGCATAGCGACATTTCTCCGCGCCGCCGGCAATGCCGATAACATGGCAACCTTTGAGCCGGGCAATTTGGCCGACTACCGAACCCACGGCGCCGGTAGCGGCGGCAACCACCACCGTTTCCCCCGCCTGAGGGCGACCAATATCTAATAGCCCCATATAAGCGGTAAAACCGGTCATACCGAGCAGCCCTAATGCCCATGAAGGATGTTTTAATACCGGCCCCTGTAACTTAAACAGCCCGCGCCCGTTGGATAACGCATAGTCCTGCCAGCCGTTCTCGCTCACCACCCAGTCGCCAGCCTGGTAATCGGGATGGTTGGATTGTTCGACGATGGCGACAGTGCCAGCGCCGATGGTTTCGCCAACCTCATAGGGCGGAACATACGAGGGGGCATCGCTCATGCGGCCACGCATATAGGGATCGAGAGAGAGGTAAATAGTCCGGAGTAGGATCTCGCCATCGGCGGGAGTGGGCACATATTGGCGTTCAAAGCGAAAATTGGCATCGGTGGGCACACCGTGCGGGCGTGACGCCAGCACCACACGGCGGTTGGTGTCTCTTTGCTGCGACATAATAAGCTCCTTACGAAGATGGGGTGATACAAGCGTAGTGCATCACAGCCAGCCTCGCCTGGAGCCAGCAGGTTAGTTTTCGAGAAACAAGTCAGGTCGTACTAATGCTTCAGCAATGGCGCGGGTTAAGCGCGCTAATGCGGTGGTGTCGATAATATAGGGCGGCATCAAATAAATCAGCTTACCGAACGGGCGGATCCACACGCCCTGACTGACAAAAAATTGCTGGATAGCGGCCATATTGACGGCTTGGCGGCACTCGACAACGCCAATCGCTCCCAGTACGCGCGCGTCGGCTACTCGGGGATGCTCACGCAGCGGTAATAACGCAGCGCGGAGTTGGCGCTCGATAGCCGCGACCTGTTGCGGCCACTGATTCTCCTGCAACAGCGCCAGGCTCTCATTGGCAACCGCACAGGCGAGCGGATTTCCCATAAAGGTTGGGCCGTGCATAAAGCACCTCGCGCTGCCCTGGCTAATGGTATCGGCGACGTCGCGAGTGGTCAGCGTGGCGGAAAGCGTCATGGTACCGCCGGTCAGCGCTTTACCCACGCACATAATATCCGGCGAGATAGCGGCGTGTTCGCAGGCAAACAGTTTCCCGGTACGACCAAAACCGGTGGCGATTTCGTCGGCGATTAATAATATCCCGTGGCGGTCGCATAGCGCTTTTACGCACTTCAAATACTCAGGATGGTAGAAACGCATACCACCCGCGCCCTGCACAATCGGCTCCAGGATGACCGCCGCTAGCGAATCGGCATGCTGCGCGATAAGCGTGCTGAAACTTGCAATGTCTTCTTCGCGCCAGGTTTCTTCAAATCCACAGGTTGGCGCAGCGGCAAACAGATGGGACGGCAAATAGCCTTGGTACAGGCTATGCATAGAGTTGTGCGGATCGCACACCGACATGGCAGCAAACGTATCGCCATGATAACCGCGGCGCAGCGTTAAAAACCGTTGGCGTTTCGCGCCACGTGCTTGCCAGTACTGAAGCGCCATTTTCATTGCGACTTCGACCGCAACCGAACCGGAATCGGCGAGAAATACGCACTCCAGCGGCGCAGGCGTCATCGCCACCAGTTTGCGGCACAGCGCCACGGCAGGGGGATGGGTGATCCCGCCAAACATCACATGCGACATCTGCTCAATTTGCGCCTGCATGGCCTGATTAAGGCGCGGATGATTATAGCCATGTATTGCCGCCCACCATGAGGACATGCCATCCACTAGCGTTCTGCCATCCTCTAACTGTAGGTCGGTGCCACGCGCGGCAACCACCGGATAACAGGGCAAGGGCTCGGTCATTGAGGTGTAAGGATGCCAGATATGTTCACGGTCAAAGGCGATGTCGGCAGGTGTCATTGCTATCTTGTAAACCAAATTAAAAAGATTTAGTTTACAAGTATAAACCGGTAATCATGATAAACGACAGTATTTTTGGAGCAAGCAATGGCACAACGTTGGACAATCGCGCAGGCGCAAGCCCTGTTTGATAAGCCTTTTCTCGAATTGATGTTTGAAGCGCAACAGGTACATCGCCAGCATTTTGATCCCCGGCAGGTACAGGTCAGTACCTTGCTCTCGATTAAAACCGGCGCATGTCCGGAAGATTGTAAATATTGCCCGCAAAGCGCGCGCTATAAAACGGGTCTGGAGAGCGAACGCTTGATGGAAGTCGAAGAGGTGCTGGCGTCGGCGCGGAAAGCCAAGGCTGCCGGATCCAGCCGTTTTTGCATGGGCGCCGCGTGGAAAAACCCGCACGATCGTGATTTACCCTATCTGGAGCAGATGGTACAGGGCGTAAAAGCGCTGGGGATGGAAACCTGCATGACGCTCGGTACCCTCAGCGATGCGCAGGCGCACCGTTTGGCCGATGCCGGGCTTGATTTTTATAACCATAACCTCGATACCTCGCCAGAGTTTTACGGCAACATCATTACCACCCGCAGCTATCAGGAGCGGCTGGATACGCTGGATAAAGTGCGCGATGCGGGCATCAAAGTTTGTTCTGGCGGAATTGTGGGTTTAGGTGAAACGGTTAACGATCGGGCCGGTTTGCTGGTTCAGTTAGCCAACTTGCCGACGCCGCCGGAGAGCGTGCCAATCAATATGCTGGTGAAAGTAAAGGGCACGCCGTTAGCGGATAACGACGATGTTGAACCGTTTGATTTTATCCGCACTATCGCCGTGGCGCGAATTATGATGCCATCCTCCCATGTGCGCTTATCTGCAGGTCGTGAACAAATGAGCGAACAAACGCAGGCGATGTGTTTTATGGCGGGCGCCAATTCCATTTTCTATGGTTGTAAACTGCTTACCACGCCGAACCCGGACGAAGATAAAGATCACCAACTGTTCCGCAAACTGGGGTTGAACCCCGAACATACCACCACCGCAGCCGGAGATAACCAGCAGCAGCAACAGCTTGCCGGGCAGATTCTTAACGCCGATAGCGATCAATTCTATAACGCGGCGGTGTAATGAGCTGGCAGCAACGTATTGGGCAGGCGCTGGAGACGCGCCGCGAACGCGGTTTGATGCGACAACGCATCGTCAATGACGGGGGGAATGCGCGTTGGATAACCGTGAATCAACAGCAATACCTCAATTTTTCCGCCAATGATTATCTGGGATTGAGCCATGACGCGCGCATTATTCATGCCTGGCAGCAAGGCGCTGAACGCTACGGCGTTGGCGCGGGCGGCTCCGGCCATGTAACCGGCTATAGCCATGCTCACGCGGCGCTGGAAGCGCATTTGGCGGATTGGCTGGGTTATGAGCGCGCGCTGCTGTTTATCTCTGGCTTTGCCGCTAATCAGGCGGTGATTGCCGCGCTGGCGGGAAAGGATGATCGTATCTTGGCCGATAAGTTGGCGCATGCGTCGTTGCTGGAGGCGGCAAATCTGAGCCCGGCGACCTTACGCCGCTTCGCCCATAACCAGCCCGCAAGTCTGCAACGCTTACTGGCGGCGCCGGGCGCGGGTGAGACATTGGTGGTCACCGAAGGCGTGTTTAGCATGGATGGCGACCGTGCGCCGTTGCAGGCATTGCAACGGATTACTACCGAGGCGAAGGGATGGCTGATGGTGGATGATGCGCATGGTTTTGGTCTGGTGGGTGAACAGGGGCGCGGGAGTTGCTGGCAGCAAGGAATTAAACCGGCACTCCAGATCGTCACCTTTGGTAAAGCCGCAGGCGTGAGCGGGGCGGCGGTGTTATGCGATGAGACGACGGCGATCTTTTTACTTCAGTTTGCCCGTCATCTGATTTACAGCACCGCGATGCCGCCCGCCCAAGCGTGCGCGCTGCTTGCGGCATTAGTCTGCCTGCAACAAGCCGACGATCGGCGTCAACGGCTGGCGGACAATATTGTCCGGTTCCGCCAGGGAGCAAGTGACTTACCGTTCCGCCTTGCCGATTCAGATAGCGCGATTCAACCGCTGATAGTTGGTGATGAACGTCAGGCACTGACGCTGGCGCAGCGGCTACGCGACGCGGGTTGCTGGGTGAGTGCGATTCGCCCACCCACCGTCCCGCCGGGAACCGCCCGGTTACGCATCACCCTAAGCGCGACTCATCAGGCACAGGATATTGATCGGCTACTGGAGAGTCTGCATGACGCATAAGGTGAATAAACAGGCGGTCGCGCAGGCATTTGGTCGGGCAGCGCAAAGCTACGATCATCATGCATCATTGCAGAGGCAGAGCGGTGAGATGTTGATGGCATTACATACCCCAACCCGGCGTTTATCGCTGCTGGACGCGGGTTGCGGTACCGGTTGGTTCAGTCGACGCTGGCGCCAACAGGGGCACCAGGTGACTGCGCTCGATCTCTCCTCTGCGATGTTGGCGCAGGCGCAACATGCAGCGAGCGCCGATCATTATCTGTTGGGGGATATTGAAGCGTTACCGCTGCCTGAAAACAGTGTTGATCTGTGCTGGAGCAATCTGGCCGTACAGTGGTGCGATGATCTGAGCGCAGCCGTGGGGGAAATGTGTCGCGTAACGCGCCCTGGCGGTACGGTTCTGTTTTCAACGTTATCCGCCGCGTCATTATCGGAAGTGGAGGTAGCCTGGCGCGCGGTTGATGGGCGATCGCACGTGAATCAATTTCTGTCGTTGGCGCAAATAAAAGCCGCGCTCCAGCCGTGGGGAGGCGATTTACAGCAGACCACCGTGGTACAGGCTTTTCCTGACGTTCTGGCCGCGATGCGCTCATTAAAAGGCATCGGCGCAACTCACCTTCATCAAGGACGAGATCAGGGCGTTTTGACACGCGAACGCGTTCGTTGCCTGGCCAGTAGCTGGCCGCAGGACGCGCGTGGTTTTTTATTAAGTTACCATTTGGTTTTTGGAGTGATAAACAGTGAGTAAACGTTGGTTCGTCACCGGCACCGATACCGAGGTGGGGAAAACCGTCGCCAGTAGCGCTTTATTACAGGCAGCGGTAAAAGCCGGTCATCGCGCGGTTGGCTACAAGCCAGTCGCTTCCGGCTGTGAAATGACGTCAGAAGGGTTACGCAATAGCGATGCGCTGACGCTACAAAAATACAGTGGTCTGCCGTTAAGCTATGCGCAAGTTAACCCGCTGGCGTTTGCCGAGCCGACTTCTCCGCATATCGTCAGCGCGCAAGAGGGGCGACCGATTACATTTGAGCGGCTTTCCGCCGGGTTAGCCGCGCTCAGCGCGCAGGCCGACTGGGTGCTTACCGAAGGGGCCGGAGGGTGGTATACGCCGCTTTCTTATACCACCACCTTCGCGGATTGGGTACAACTGGAACAGTTACCGGTGATTTTGGTGGTGGGAGTGAAGTTGGGTTGTATAAACCATGCGCATCTGACCGTGGAAGCGATCGAGCGAGCCGGATTGCCGCTGGCAGGATGGATTGCGAACACGGTACAGCCGCCGGGGCGGCGGCATCAAGATTATTTGGTCACGTTGAAAAACGTGATTAACGCTCCGTTGCTGGGAGAGATTCCCTTTCTACGCCAGCCAGCAGCGTTTGAACAATTGGCTGATTATGTACAACTGCCGTCTTAACCGCACCGGTCGGAGTCTCTCCGGCCACGGCAAACGCGCCTGAGTCAGTCGCTTCGCCATCCAGCAACACGACTGACTCAGCATTACACAACCGTTAGCCATTTGGCGACCATACTGTCATCCAGTTGTGCGACGCGCCCTTGGGCGACATTGCGCCCACAATGCAGCAACAGAAAATAGTCAGCGACGCGGCGAATAAACGAAATACGCTGTTCTAACAGTAAAATGGTTAACCCAAAGTCATTATTGAGACGATGAAGCAAGTTTCCCATCTCCTCCTCCAGCCATGGCGCCATACCGTCTGTCGGTTCATCCAGGATCAGTAACTTAGGTTGCAGCACCAGCGCGCGAGCTAATGCCAATTGTTGCTGCTGATCGATCGGTAGCTCGCCGCTACGTTGATGACGCAGCGACCACAGGGCCGGAAATAGCTCATACACCATCGGCGGAATAGCGCAATGGCGATCATCCTGACCCGCCAGTAAAGCAATCAGGAGATTATCTTCCACGCTCATTTGCGAGAAGATCTGTCGTCCCTGCGGAACATAACCAATACCCAGCCGGGCGCGCTGTCCTACCGATTGTTGCCGCAGGTCTTTCGGCGGCGATCCCGACTCTTGCCACGTCATGCTGCCGCTGTTAACCGGTAAATGCCCCATAATGCAATTGACTAAAGTGGTTTTTCCCATACCGGGGCGCCCTAGTACGCCGGTACAGGTACCGGGTGCTAAGTCGAGATCGACATCCCATAGAATATGATTTTTGCCATAAAACTGATTCACCGAACGTAAACTAAGCATCTTTCACTCTCCTTACCGATCGTATCGATCGTTTTTGCAGGCCGACGCAGAGTGTCGTCGTGCTCATCGCTCTGGTGGATGCCAGCGTGAGGGGTTCATCAAACTTGCAATTAACAGGCCACAACGTTGAGAGCAGCGTGCCAGGGAGTGAAGACTGGGTTATCACCGCCCGGAAATGGTCAATATTGCTAAACAATTTATTGCCGTCATCAAGACGGACAGAGAGACGTGCACTATGGCAGTGCTGATTGTTTTACCTTTGTGGTGCAATTCCGTCTTCACCAGGCAAAAACTTTCATGAATAAAGGGCTTGACGAAAAGGGAGAAAAAGAGGGTGAGGCCGCAGAGGGAAGAGGATGGTGGGTGAAATTGTTCTTAAGCAAAGCAGAAAAAAATCGAAAAAAAAATATTTCACCCTGCCCGATAACACCAACGCGAATTTATACACACCAGACGATTCGGGCGCTGTAAACACTTATCCACCATTCCTGTGGATAACCATGTGCATTAGCCAATGAAAACATCGACGAAGCGAGAGCAGACGCGGCTTTTGCCCGAAGTGGCGCGAAACTGGGCTTTTCGATAAAACAATTAAAAATCAATAAGATATTTAAAATCAAGCCTAAGGCTTTTCCCGCTTTTTTTGCCGCGCGCTTTTGATGACAATCTATTGACAAATGTTAAAGCCTAAAAGCTTCTGGGGATAACCCTGTTGCCAGCGGCGCTATTTCTGCGCCAAAACGGGGTGCAAAAGTTACCCTTTGCCTTTTCACTAAGCATTATGCAATAACACTGTTTTTATATCCAGTATTTTTTACTGGCAAATTTAGCCAGGCAGAGTAGAATTACCCTCCGGTTCGCGCAATTCTTCAGCAGGTGCCTTAGCAATGAGCAAACTTTTTAAACTTAACTCCGCATTTAAACCAGCAGGCGATCAGCCTGAGGCGATTCGTCGCCTGGAGGAGGGGTTAGAGGATGGGCTGGCACATCAAACGTTATTGGGCGTAACCGGGTCGGGTAAAACCTTTACTGTCGCGAACGTGATCGCCGATCTTAATCGGCCGACGATGGTTTTGGCGCCGAATAAAACCCTCGCCGCGCAACTCTATGGCGAGATGAAAGAGTTCTTTCCGGATAACGCCGTGGAGTACTTCGTCTCCTATTACGACTATTATCAGCCGGAAGCCTACGTTCCGAGCTCAGATACCTTTATTGAGAAGGATGCGTCGGTTAACGAACATATTGAACAAATGCGGCTGTCGGCCACCAAAGCGTTGCTGGAGCGTCGTGATGTTATCGTAGTGGCGTCCGTTTCAGCGATCTACGGTTTGGGCGATCCGGATTTGTACCTCAAAATGATGCTGCATCTTACACGCGGTATGGTTATCGATCAGCGTAGCATTTTGCGGCGTTTGGCGGAGTTACAGTACAGCCGTAACGATCAGGCTTTTCAGCGCGGTACCTTCCGGGTGCGCGGCGAAGTGATTGATATTTTCCCCGCCGAGTCGGATGAGATTGCGCTGCGCGTCGAGTTGTTTGATGACGAGGTAGAACGGCTATCCATTTTCGATCCGTTGACCGGCCAGGTTGAGCAAACCGTGGCGCGTTATACCATCTATCCAAAGACTCACTACGTGACGCCGCGCGAGCGTATTTTGCAGGCGATGGAAGAGATTAAACTAGAGTTAGTCGATCGCCGTAAAGTGCTGTTGGATAATAACAAGCTGCTGGAAGAGCAGCGTTTAACGCAGCGTACCCAGTTCGATTTAGAGATGATGAATGAGTTGGGCTACTGCTCCGGCATCGAAAACTATTCGCGTTTCCTCTCCGGGCGCGGCCCCGGCGAGCCGCCGCCGACGTTGTTTGACTATTTGCCTGCCGACGGTTTGCTGGTGGTGGATGAATCGCACGTTACCATTCCGCAAATTGGCGGCATGTATCGCGGTGACCGTGCGCGTAAAGAGACATTGGTAGAGTATGGTTTCCGCCTACCATCGGCGCTGGATAACCGTCCGATGAAGTTTGAGGAGTTTGAAGCGCTGGCGCCGCAAACCATCTATGTATCAGCAACGCCCGGTAATTATGAACTGGAGAAATCGGGCGGTGAAGTGATCGATCAGGTTGTGCGGCCTACCGGCTTGCTCGATCCGTTGATCGAAGTCCGACCGGTAAGCACGCAGGTTGATGATTTACTCTCTGAAATCCGCTTACGGGCGGCGGTTAATGAGCGGGTGTTGGTGACCACGTTAACCAAACGGATGGCCGAAGATTTAACCGAATACCTTGAAGAGCACGGCGAGAAGGTGCGTTATCTGCATTCGGATATTGATACCGTCGAACGGATGGAGATTATTCGCGATTTACGTCTCGGCGAGTTTGATGTGCTGGTCGGCATCAACTTGCTGCGAGAAGGGCTGGATATGCCGGAAGTATCGCTGGTGGCGATTTTGGATGCGGATAAAGAGGGCTTCTTGCGTTCTGAACGTTCGTTGATCCAGACCATTGGTCGTGCGGCGCGTAACATTAACGGTAAAGCCATTCTGTATGGGGATAAAATTACTCCATCAATGGCAAGGGCGATTAGCGAAACCGAACGCCGTCGGGAAAAACAGACGCAATACAATGCCGAGCACGGTATCGTGCCGCAAGGGCTGAATAAGAAAGTCACGGATATTCTTGAACTGGGCCGCGTCAGTAAAGGGAAAACACGTGGAAAAACGCCTACACGGGCAGCCGAAGCAGAAGCCAGTTATTTGGCGCTGACGCCGCAGGCGTTGCAGAAGAAAATCCACGAACTGGAAGGGCAGATGCAGAAGCATGCGCAGAACCTTGAGTTTGAAGAGGCCGCGCAGGTGCGCGACCAATTGCATCAACTGCGCGAGTTATTTATTGCCGCCTCGTAGGCCGGAGGTCAACCGAAGGCCTGGACCGCGTGCTCAAGCGCAATGCGCAACAACTGGCGGTCGTGGCGGTAACGAATATCGGCGGCTTCCAGCGGCTCCTGAATAATCAGGCGTTCTTGTACGCCGTGGGTATCCACCAATGGGCTGACCACCACGGCGTCGATCACTTTTTTACCAATATACTTTTCCATCATCGCCAGCTTATCGGCCAGGCTTAGGCTCGCCGCCGCCGGGCTAAGCTCACGCCCCAGGTTGCCGATAAACACCATGGTGGCAGGCGTCCGGCGCAATGCCTGGGTCATCTCCTTCATCAATAACACCGGCATCAGGCTGGTATAAAAGCTGCCGGGGCCAATAAGGATCAAGTCGGCTTCTGCAATGGCATCAAGCGCCTCGCGGGTGGGAGAGACATTGGGATGCAGCATCAGCTCCTGCGGCGGCTGTTTCATGGCATCAATATCCGTTTCGCCGTAAATCAAATGGCCCTCGGTATCCATGGCCACCAGGTCAACCGGCTGTTCCGACATGGGAATAAGAAACGCGTCAACTTTCAGCAGATTACGGATCAGGTTGATGGCTTCCAGCGGGCGCACGCTTAAATGATCGAGCGCTTTTAACATTAGGTTGCCAAGGTTGTGCCCGGCCAGTTCTCCATTACCGGCAAAGCGGTATTCAAACATGGCGGACGCAACGCTGGGTTCGGTAATCAGTTGATTAAGACAGTTACGCATATCTCCCCACGCAATACCGCCTTCTGAACGGCGGATACGTCCGGTCGACCCGCCGTTATCGGTGGTGGTAACAATGCCAGTAAGGCGTGAACCCAGCGGGGAGAGGGCAGACATTACGCGACCCAGACCATGTCCACCGCCGAGGGCGACGACGCGATCCAGATCTGCCAGGGTACGATTCATAAAACTCCTGCAACGGTGCGTTAGCAAACCAATAACTTTCTGATCAACAGGCGCACACCGCGCCTGATCGTTTGTTGTTATCCACTATGATACACAAAAAAAGCACTTCCCGACCTCAGACAATAACTTGCGTCGCTTAGCGGCTAAATGTAGTGATCATCGGCAAACGTGCAGTTAAAAATGGCTATATAATTAAATATATAGCGTAACTCGCTGTGGAATCATCCGTGGATTGGCGTTATTATTGCAACATCACGGTTTTCCCGCCGGAAAATCACACTCTAGCCTTTGAACCTAAGTCGCATGATACGGTTCTCTGGCCGTAGCCTTGAGCTACCAGGGTGCAGAAAGAAATGCCTGCATCTCCCGTTATTGGAAAGGTGTCCCGGTGCCACAATTTACAGATGCTTTTGCACGCGAGTTTTATTACTTACGTCTGTCGGTGACTGACGTCTGTAACTTTCGCTGCACTTACTGCCTGCCGAATGGTTATCAGCCAGCGGCAACCACCAATAAAAGTTTCCTCTCGCTTGATGAAATTCGTCGCGTGACGCGCGCATTCGCCGCCTCCGGTACCGAAAAGGTGCGTCTGACCGGCGGAGAACCCTCTTTACGGCGTGATTTCGTCGAGATTATTGCCGCCGTGCGTGAAAATCCCGGTATTCGGCAGATTGCGGTCACCACTAATGGCTATCGCCTGGCGCGTGATGTCGCGCGTTGGCGCGCGGCAGGTTTGACGGCGCTAAACATTAGCGTTGATAGCCTGGATCCGCGTCAATTTCACGCCATTACCGGGCAAGACAAGTTCGATCAGGTGATGCGCGGTATTGATGCCGCTTTCGAGGCGGGTTTTCGCCAGGTGAAAGTCAATACGGTGTTGATGCGTAACTTAAATCATCATCAACTCGATACCTTTCTGGCGTGGATCCGTACGCGTCCCATCCAATTACGCTTTATCGAATTAATGGAAACCGGCGACGGTAGCTCGCTGTTCCAACAACATCACATCTCTGGCGATGTCATCCGTGCGCAATTGGTGCAACAAGGCTGGCAGCGTCAGGCGCGCGCGCGCAGCGATGGCCCGGCACAAGTGTACCGTCACCCGGATTATCAGGGCGAAATCGGCCTGATCATGCCGTATGAAAAAGACTTTTGCGCCAGTTGTAATCGGCTGCGCGTATCGGCAATCGGCAATTTGCATTTATGCCTGTTCGGCGAGAACGGTATTCCGCTGCGTGACCTGCTGGCGTCTGACACGCAACAACCCGCGTTACAAGCGCGTATCGCCGCCAGTTTAGGCGAGAAAAAGCAAACGCATTTCCTGCATCAGGGGAATACCGGGATGACGAAAAACCTTTCTTTTATCGGCGGCTAAGCGCTGGAGAACAACATGAGTAAGCCTTCTTCTGAATTCATTGCCGCGTCAGTTGCGGTATTAACTGTTTCTGACAGTCGCGATGCCTCTAATGACACCTCGGGCGACTATTTGCGAGAAGCGGTGACCGAAGCCGGACATCAGGTTATTGACCATGCGATTGTCAAAGATAACCGCTATCGCATTCGCGCGATCGTCTCCAGTTGGATTGCCAGCGAAGACGTACAGGTCGTGTTGGTTAACGGCGGTACCGGGTTTAACACTAAAAACAGTACCCCGGAAGCGTTGTTACCGCTGTTTGACCGTGAGGTAGAAGGGTTTGGCGAACTGTTTCGTATGATCTCTTGGGAAGATATTGGCAGCGCGAATATGCAATCGCGAGCAGTAGCCGGTATGGCGAACCAAACGCTAATTTTTGCCATGCCTGGCTCAACCAGTGCTTGCCGTAGCGCCTGGGAACGTATCATTGCCGACCAGTTGGACGCACGTACGCGCCCATGTAATTTTATTTCGCATTTAAAGAAACCGTAGGTATGTCGCAATTAACCCATATTAATGCCGCCGGTGAGGCGCATATGGTGGATGTTTCGGCAAAAGATGAAACCGTGCGTGAAGCGCGCGCCGAAGCTTTTGTCACCATGCACCCTGAAACCCTGAACATGATTATTGAAGGGCGTCACCATAAAGGCGATGTGTTTGCCACCGCACGTATTGCGGGGATTCAGGCCGCCAAACGGACGTGGGATCTGATCCCACTCTGTCATCCGCTGATGCTCAGTAAAGTAGAAGTGACACTGAGCGCACAGCCAGAGAAAAACCGCGTGCGGGTGGAATCATGTTGTCGTTTGCAGGGAAAAACCGGCGTTGAGATGGAAGCGTTAACTGCCGCTTCGGTAGCCGCGTTGACCATTTACGATATGTGTAAGGCGGTGCAAAAGGATATGGTGATCGAGCAGGTGCGCCTGCTGAGTAAAAGCGGCGGAAAATCTGGCGACTTCAGGGCGGTGGACAATGATTAAGGTCCTGTTTTTCGCTCAGGTACGAGAGCTGGTGGGTACCGATTGTTTGACGCTGGATGAAGGTTATGCCGATGTGGAAGCGTTGCGTGCCGCGCTATCTACACGCGGTGAACGCTGGGCGTTGGCATTAACCTCCGGGAAATTATTGGCGGCGGTTAACCAAACGCTGGTGTCGCTACAGCATCCGCTACAGGATGGCGATGAGGTCGCTTTCTTCCCACCGGTAACCGGAGGATAAAATGGACACTCGTATTCGCGTGGGCCATCAGCCCTTTGATATGGCGGCAGAGTACACCTGGCTTGCCGCCTGTGATGAAGATGGCGCGGTGGTTACCTTCACCGGTAAAGTGCGTAATCATAACCTGGGCGATGATGTTTCAGCCTTGACGCTGGAGCACTACCCCGGCATGACGGAAAAAGCGTTAGCGGAAATTGTCGATGAAGCGCGTCAGCGCTGGCCGTTACAGCGCGTTACCTTGATTCATCGAATCGGCGAGCTGTTCCCCGGCGATGAAATCGTGATGGTCGGTGTGACAGGAGCGCATCGTAGTGCCGCATTTGCCGCCGCTGAATTTATGATGGATTATTTAAAAACCCGCGCGCCATTCTGGAAACGGGAAGCGACGCCGGAAGGTGAACGTTGGGTTGATGCCCGCGACAGCGATCGGCAGGCGGCAAAGCGCTGGGAGTCACCGCAATAAGCTGTCGCTAAACTGGCTCGTTAGGGCTTACCAACCAGAGAAGGACAGGTATGTCATCGTTATCACAGCGCGCCTCAGGCGCGTTTTCGCTACTTATGCTGTTGGTGCTGGCAGGTTGTAGCAGCAAAAAATCCCCGCCCGCGCCCGTCGCGCATCCTGATGAAGTAAAAGCGCGTATTACGCGTTTGTTACCGGCAAAAGTCAGCAATAAACCGGCGTGGGCCAGCGACATTTATACCGCGTTTCGGGTCCAACAATTAACGCCAAGCGACAGTAACCTCTGTGCAGTGATCGCGGTGACCGATCAGGAGTCAGGTTTCAATCCCGATGCACCGGTCGCCGGTTTGCCTGACATCGCGTGGGGCGAGATTAATCGCCGGGCGGCAAAATTGCATATCCCGGCTTTGGTGGTACGTACCGCACTGCTGATTCATTCTCCGAATGGCAAAAGCTACAGTGAGCGGCTAGACCATGTGCGCACGGAAAAAGAGCTTAGCGCCATTTTTGATGATTTTATCGATATGGTGCCGATGGGCCAGCGGTTATTCGGTAATCTCAACCCGATTCATACCGGCGGGCCGATGCAGGTGAGTATCGCGTTCGCCGAGGCGCATGCTCAGGGCTACCCCTGGCCGGTGGAGGGCTCAATTCGGCATGAAGTCTTTAGCCGTCGCGGCGGCGTCTGGTTTGGTACTCTGCATTTACTTGGCTATCCGGCCTCATACACTCAGCCGCTGTATCGTTTTGCCGATTTTAATGCCGGCTGGTACGCCAGTCGCAATGCGGCATTCCAGGCGGCAGTCTCACGTTTAACCGGCATGAAGCTGGCGCTGGATGGCGATCTCATCCTGTATGGTTCTGACCAGGCGGGGACGACAGAACGGGCGGTGAAAACGCTGGGGAAAAGTTTGAAGATGAGCGATCGGGCTATCCGGCGTGATTTGGAAAACAGTAATACCGCTGAATTTGAACAGAGCGATTTGTATCATCGTCTGTTTGCGCTGGCGGACCAACAGAACGGTAAACGTGTAGCACGTGAAATGCTGCCCGGTATCCAGCTGGAAAGTCCGAAAATTACCCGTAATTTAACCACTGCCTGGTTCGCGCAGCGGGTTAACGGGCGCTACCAGCAGTGTATGGCGCGTGGCTAAACGGATAAAGTGTGGGAAGCGACGCGCATTTGCTCAATCGTTATTGAATAGTTAAGGGTTGCCCATAGCGTAAGCCAGGTTAAATGTGCCACAATTTACGCTATCGGTTTTTCTCCATTTTCATGCAAAGAGGTGCATCATGGATCGATATCCACGTTCAAACGGTTCCATCGTGCAGGACACGCGCGCCGGTTTACAAACCTATATGGCGCAAGTTTATGGCTGGATGACTTGCGGCCTGTTACTGACGGCGTTTGTCTCTTGGTTTGCGGCCAATACGCCTGCGGTAATGGAGCTGGTGTTCGCTAATCGTATTACCTTCTTCGGTTTAATCATTGTTCAACTGGGGCTGGTTTTTGTGCTCTCCGGAATGGTGCATAAGCTGAGCGGCGCGGCGGCGACCGGGCTGTTTATGCTCTATTCGGCGCTGACCGGGTTGACGCTGGCGAGCATTTTCCTGGTTTACACCTACTCCTCTATTGCCAGTACTTTTTTGGTCACCGGTGGGATGTTTGGTGCCATGAGCTTTTGGGGTTACACCACCAAGCGCGATCTGAGTGGAATGGGCAGCCTGCTGTTTATGGCACTGATCGGGATTGTGCTGGCGTCGCTGGTCAATATCTGGCTGAAGAGCGCGCCGCTGATGTGGGCGATTACGTATATCGGCGTGCTGGTATTTGTCGGGCTGACGGCGTATGACACGCAGAAACTGAAAAATATCGGCGAAGGGTTTAATGTTGATGATAAAGAGAATTTGCGTCGTTACTCGATTATGGGTGCTCTGACGTTGTATCTGGACTTCATTAACCTGTTCCTGATGCTACTGCGCATTATGGGTAACCGTCGTTAATCTCCGTGGCGCGGGGTGGCATATCTGCTCCCGCGCCAGTCTTATTTCAACCGGCGGGTTTTTCCATCTTACGCTGGTTTTTCTCCCGCAACTGTTTTGCCCGGCTTTCCAGCCATAAATACAACACCAGTGCCAGTAACAGCGGCAAAATAAAATAGAGCACGCGGTAGGCCAGCAAGGCGGCGATAATCGCGCCGTGCGAAGCGTGCTGTCCGCTTAGCAAGGCTAGAAATACCGCTTCCAGTACGCCGATCCCGGCCGGAATATGAATAATCACCCCGGCAATACTGCTAATCAGCAACACCCCCAATACCACCGGATAGCCGACCTGTTGCGCCAGTAGCAGCCAGATAATCGCGCCCATTACCAACCAATTGGCGCAAGAGACCGCAAACTGAAACAACGCCATACGCAACGAGGGCAGCGCTAACTTTTGGCCTCTCACGCTCCAGTGGCGACGCTTAGAGAACGCACAGAGAGCCAAATAAAACGCCACAAAGACCAGCAAAGCGATGCCGATTACGCGCAGGGTTCCTTCGCCGACAAACCAACCGGCGGGGATAGGCACCATCCCGGCGCTGAACACCACGCCGGAAAGCAGAATATAACCCAGCCAGTTGGTGGCAATACTGAGTGAAAAAATGCGGGTGATGGTACTGCCCGGCAGCCCAAGCCGTGAGTAAAGCCGGTAACGCATCGCTACGCCACCCACCCATGTGCTTAGCGTCAGGTTAAAGGCGTAGCAGATAAACGACACCAGCATCACTTGGCGTTTGGCCAGTTTGTGTCCGCAATAGACGCGCCCGATCAGATCGTAAATGCCATAGGTCAGATAGCTGACGACCACCAACGCCACTGCCGTCAGGATCTCGCGGCGGTTGTAGTGGATGATGACATGCCAGACATCTTGCCAATTGATTTTTCGCGCGTACACCACCAACAAGATAATGACCGCGATAAAAAACAGCCAAGTGAGGATTTTTTTGAATAGCGTCCATTTAGGATGGGCTTTCGACATCAGGGTTTAACTCCGGGGTTATCGGTATCCACGCGATCCTGCGTTTCAAGCTCCGGCTGCACCGGCGGCTTAACCTGGGTGAGTTTCGGTGTATGGGCGGGTAACCAGCCGGCGATGGCGGGGAAGTGGCGTAAAAAGTGAAACACAATCACGCTCTTGGTGAGGTGCCACCAGGTGCGCTTCGGCAGCAGGCTCTCATCGACCTGTTGGCAATCTTCGGCAATCAGCCGGTCAAGGTTGTTACGCAATTCACGGTTAAACTGGCTATCGTGAATAATCAGATTAGCTTCCAGATTAAGTGACAAACTCAGCGGGTCAAGATTACTGGAACCCACGGTCGACCATTGCCCATCTTTTACCGCCACTTTGCCGTGTAACGGCCGACGGCGATATTCATAAATCTCCACGCCAGCATCAACCAAGTAGTTATACAGTAACTCAGCGCCGACTTTGACAATCGGCATATCTGGTTCACCCTGTACCACCAGTCGGACCCTGACGCCACGTTGTGCCGCATTACGCATTTCACG
This sequence comes from Paramixta manurensis, assembly GCF_013285385.1. Lineage (NCBI taxonomy): Bacteria > Pseudomonadati > Pseudomonadota > Gammaproteobacteria > Enterobacterales > Erwiniaceae > Paramixta > Paramixta manurensis. The sequence continues at coordinate 1,572,220 of NZ_CP054212.1, forward strand.
TAACAGCCGGTAGCCGGGAAAGAAATAGGCATTGGCAATAACCACATCCTGTTGCGCGCTGTGCAACATATCCAGATAGTGTTGCTCAATATCGTCGCGGTGTTGGTCATTATCGCGAAAAACAAACAGCGCCTGCGCCTCGCCGGGCGTAGTGTTAACCGTTGGACGGTGTGAGCGGTGATTCCACCAACGACCAATAGTCTGTTCACTGCCTATCGCGTGCTGAACATAACCGGCAATATCGTCAACAATCGGGCCTTTCACTTCAACGGCATAGTCCTGTTTCGCTTCCGGGCCGTAATCGGTATTGTGCTCGGCAGAAAAGTTGATCCCGCCGACAAAGGCGATGACGCCATCGGCCACCACGATTTTACGGTGCAGACGACGAAACACGTTGGTACGCATGCCGAACACTAAAGGGCGTGGATCGTAATAAAGAAATCGTACGCCAGCGGAGGTTAGGCTATGTACAAATTCATCGGAGAGATCCGGTGAGCCGTAGCCGTCCACCATCATTTCAATCACCACACCGCGCTGCGCGGCTTCCAACAAGACTGCGTGTAACGCTTTACCTACCGAATCTTCAAACAGAATAAAGGTTTCCAGCAGCAGGCTGTGTTGCGCACGGCGAATAGCTTCAAATACGCGTGGAAAAAATTCATCGCCATTTTCCAGCAACGTAATGCGGTTTCCTTCGCGCCACGCCATATTCATAGATGGATCTCCACCGCCAACGGGGCGTGATCGGATAGGTGTGACCAAGGCCGCATCGGCAGCGCCCAGGGATGGCTCGCGCCAGCATTACGCACATAAATGCGATCAAGGCGTAGCAAGGGTAGGCGGGCAGGGAAAGTGCGTGCCGGACGACCGTTTTTACGGCTGAAAACTTCCTCCAGGTTGGCGCCACGTTTAAGGATTTTGTTGGCGCGTAGCTGCCAGTCATTAAAATCACCGGCAACCACCAGCGGCGCGTCGGGTGGCAAGGAGGCGATGAGTTCACACATCATTTTCATTTGCGCATGGCGGTGCGCGTCGCGTAGGCCGAGGTGAACGCAGATAACATGTAACGTAATATCGCGATCCGGCACTTTGAGTTGGCAATGCAACATGCCGCGTTTTTCCGTGCCGGCCACGGAAATATCACGATTTTCATACGCAACGATTGGGAAGCGTGAAAGCACGGCATTGCCGTGATGCCCCTCTGGATAGACGGCATTACGCCCGTAAGCGTAATCATTCCACATGGTATCGGCCAAAAATTCGTAATGAGGTGTGTCAGGCCAGTTCTCAACCTGTAACGGATGCAGGGCATGGGTTCCCATCACTTCTTGCAGAAAGACAATATCTGCCGAGGTCGCGCGCACCGCTTCCCGGAGCTCCGGCAGAATAAAACGGCGGTTAAAGCTAGTGAAACCCTTGTGAGTATTAATCGTCAGGACTTTAAATGTAAATCCATGCGCGTTTTGTGACATACTAATGGCGCTCTCCTTATCCAATTCGTTAAGGATAAAGTGTAGTCTTTGTCACAAAAGGGTGCCGATTGAGGCAGTAATTTGCGGCATTATCCGAAAATTGCGTTACTCTGAGGAAATTCGTCATCGGCTTTCGCCGGTAACACTTGGGCGACCTGTTGGGTCTGCCAGGAGAAGAGAATGAAATGGTCTAACCGTATTCAGATTGTCACCGGACAAACCTGTGTACACATCGCACTGCATCTGTTGCTGATTGCAGCCTTGGTTTGGGGATGGAAGCACCAGGCATTGGTTCAGGTCAGTACCATTCTGTTAGCGACCTATGCCACGATCTTTCTTGCTATGCTGTTGACGCAGCGCATCCACCGCTTACGTAACCTCGGGGATTTTCTCGAAGACGTCACCACCACCTGGTATTTTGGCGCCGCTATGTTGGTGCTGTTTCTGCTTTCACGGGTAGTGCATAACAATCTGGTGTTGGGTTGCATGGGTGTCGTGATGTTAGTTGGGCCGGCGCTGGTTTCTTTGCTGGCGAAAGAGCCTACGCATCGGGTGCAAAAGAAACGGAGCTAACCTTATCAGGTTCCGTTCAGGGTCACGCATCGTGGCCCTTTTTTATGGCGGCGGCCAGGCTTTGCGCTGACGTGCGATATGCTCGCCCGCCGCGCGGAAAGATGGTAAACTCTCTGGCTTACGCACCGTAGTTTGTGCCCCCTTTCAAACGTTGGCTTTGGCTTGCGTCAAATACTCCCCCTGGAAACTGCACCGTGATTTACGGTCAGGGTGGAACCGGAGTAATTCTTAGTATGTCTTTTGATTCTCTCGGCCTGAGTGCCGATATTTTGCGTGCGGTTACGGAACAAGGCTACCGCGAGCCGACCCCTATTCAACGTCAGGCGATCCCGGTGGTACTGGCGGGGCGCGATTTAATGGCAACCGCGCAAACCGGAACCGGTAAAACCGCAGGCTTTACCTTACCGTTATTACAACGCTTGAGCGCTAATCCACCCGCCAAAGGGCGGCGTCCGGTACGCGCGCTGATCCTTACGCCGACGCGTGAGTTAGCGGCCCAGGTGGGCGAAAACGTACGTGAGTACAGCCAATATCTGAATATTCGTTCGCTGGTGGTGTTTGGCGGCGTGAGCATCAATCCGCAAATGATGAAATTGCGCGGCGGGGTAGATGTGTTGGTGGCGACGCCGGGCCGTCTGCTGGATCTGGAACATCAGAACGCGGTTGACCTGTCGAAAGTGGAAGTCCTGGTTTTGGACGAAGCCGATCGGATGCTTGATATGGGCTTTATTCACGATATTCGCCGCGTGTTGGCGAAACTGCCGCCGAAGCGACAAAACCTGCTGTTCTCCGCCACCTTTTCCGACGAGATTCGTACATTGGCGGAAAAATTGTTGCATAACCCAGAGCAAGTGGAAGTGGCGCATCGTAATACCGCGTCCGAGCAAGTCAGTCAGCAAGTGCATTTTGTTGATAAGAAACGCAAGCGGGAGCTACTCTCCTTCCTGATTGGACGTGATAACTGGCAGCAAGTTCTGGTGTTTACGCGTACCAAGCATGGCGCCAACCATCTGGCTGAACAGTTAAATAAAGATGGGATTACCGCAGCGGCAATCCACGGCAATAAAAGCCAGGGCGCACGTACACGCGCATTGAGTGATTTTAAAGCCGGGCAAATTCGGGTGCTGGTGGCGACCGATATTGCTGCGCGTGGCCTGGATATTGAAGAGTTACCGCATGTGGTTAACTATGAGTTGCCGAACGTGCCGGAAGATTATGTGCATCGCATCGGGCGAACAGGCCGTGCGGCAGCCACTGGCGCGGCTTTGTCGCTGGTCTGTGTCGACGAGCATAAACTGCTGCGTGATATTGAGCGCTTGCTGAAGCGTGAAATTCCGCGTCTGGCAATCCCAGGTTATGAGCCAGACCCGTCTATCAAGGCTGAGCCCATTCAAAATGGTCGCCAACAGCGCGGCGGCGCGGGCAACCGTGGCGGTAACGGGCAGGGCGGAGAACGTCGGCGCAGCAGCGAGGCCAAACCAGCCGCGCCGCGCCGTCCGCGTCAGGGCGAGAATAACAGCCAGCCGCGTCGCCCACGTCGTTCTAAACCGGCGAATAACGGCTAAGTATCAGGTTCCGGTATGCGTATATTACTGGCACCGATGGAAGGCGTACTGGATTCACTGGTGCGCCAACTGCTCACTGAAGTTAACGATTACGATCTCTGCATCACCGAGTTTTTACGGGTGGTGGATCAACTATTGCCGGTCAAATCCTTTTATCGTCTCTGCCCTGAGTTGCACCATGCCAGTCTCACGCCAGCCGGGACGCCAGTGCGCGTACAACTGCTCGGGCAGCATCCGCAATGGTTAGCGGAAAACGCGGCGCGAGCGGTTGAACTGGGTTCCTGGGGGGTCGACCTGAATTGTGGTTGCCCTTCGAAAGTCGTGAACGGGAGCGGCGGCGGCGCGACATTGTTGAAAGATCCTGAGCTGATTTATCGCGGCGCGAAGGCCATGCGTGAAGCGGTACCTGCCGCGTTGCCGGTAACGGTAAAGATACGCCTTGGTTGGGACTCTGGCGCACGCCAGTTTGAAATCGCCGATGCGGTTCAGCAGGCCGGAGCCAGCGAATTAGTGGTTCACGGGCGCACAAAGCAGGACGGTTATAAAGCGGAAGCGATTAACTGGTCGGCGATAGGTGAGATCCGTCAGCGTTTAACCATTCCGGTGATTGCCAATGGTGAAATTTGGGACGGACAAAGCGCACAGGATTGCCTGAAGGTAACCGGCTGTGACGCCATAATGATTGGGCGCGGAGCGCTTAATGTGCCGAACCTAAGCCGGGTGATTAAATATGGCGAAGCGCGGATGGCGTGGCCGGACGTGATGCAACTGCTACAGAAATATGTTCGGCTGGAAAAGCAGGGCGACACTGGCATGTATCACGTGGCGCGTATCAAACAGTGGCTTGGCTACCTGCGTAAAGAGTACCAAGAAGCGGAAGGGTTGTTTAGCGAGATCCGTACGCTGAGGGATTCCGGTGCGATTGCCGCCGTCATCGATGGTGGTTTGCACTAATCAGGCTGAGCTGCTCAGAGCAAAACAAAAGGGGCGAATATCGCCCCTTTTTCATTTCCAGCTTCTTTTGTCGGCGCGTCAATTGTCTGTTGACTGCGGCGCGGCAGAAGAAGATTGATCGGTTTGCTCTGGCGCAGTGGCTGCCGGGGCATTCTCGGTCGTATTTTCGTTGGTTACCGGCGCGGCGTTACCGTCCGCCTGCGGTTGCGCGTTTTGTTGCGCATCGGCCGGCTGCGGTTGTGCGGCGGCGTTCGGATCCAACACATTCGCGCCTTGTGGCGTTACCGGGGTCATCGGTTCCTCTTTCGGCTGCGCACCCTCGGCTTCCGGCACCGCAGTCGGTGCCGCGCTGTTATCAGCTACGCTATTGATTTTCATCGGAATACCGCTACGTGCTTTCAACGCGGCATCCACATCACTTTGGTTCACACCAGCATCCACGACGATTTTGCTGACCGCAGGGGTAATGCTCAACGGAACCGGCGCGCTTGAATTAAACTGCTCTTCGGTGGTCGACAACGGATTATGCACTTCGACATAGCGTGAACCATCGGGTTCAACCGTGGCTTTCACCGGCTGGTCGATAAACTGCACGCGCGTACCAACCGGTACGTTGTCAAACAGCCATTTAATATCATCGGCACGCAGGCGCACGCAGCCGTGACTGACGCGCAAACCAATACCAAAGTTAGCGTTGGTGCCGTGAATCGCGTACAAGCGCCCGATGTACAATGCATAAAGCCCCATCGGGTTGTCTGGCCCGGCCGGGAACACCTCAGGCAAAGATTCCCCGCGCGACGCATACTCTTCATGCATTTTCTTGGTCGGCGTCCAGGTTGGGCCATCTTTCTTACGCTGAACGGTGGTTGTCCAGTTAATCGGGGTATCTTTCCCTAACTCACCGATACCGATCGGCAACACCACCACCGTTTTAGTCCCTTTCGGGTAGTAGTAGAGGCGCATTTCCGCGCTATTGATAACAATGCCTTCGCGCGGCGCGTCGGGCAGAATCAATTGCTGAGGAATAACCAGTTTGCTTCCCGCTTTAGGCAGATACACATCCACGCCGGGGTTCGCTTCCAACAGGTTGCTGAGGCCCATTTGGTATTGTGCGGCAAAAGCTTCCAGCGGAAGTTTGCTGTCTTCAGGGACGGTAATTTCCAAATTGTCACCGATCAGGCGGCTATTAGCGGCCGGAAGCGGATAAACGACGGCAAAAGCCGAGTGGCTGAAAGCGGCCACAGTCAGTGCCAGTGATACGATCGCGCGAATGCTCTTTTTCATGTTTTTTCAGGTGATTTCAGGTGATTAATGCCTGGAACGGCTTGTTAGAGAGTCGACCCAATACCCGTCAATGTGACCGGCTGCACATTATATGTTCATAACCCCTCATTGTGGAACCAGGAATTGTCGTAACTGAATCAACTTTACGTAACCAGTGATGATATTTCTCTTTCTTAGCAAGTTTTTAAGGTTGCCAGAGCGGATCTTCGCCACTTAAACGGCGATTGAGAAAAAACGCCGCGCTAATCAGCGCAAGGTGGCTGAGCGCCTGGGGCGTATTACCCAGCGCATATCCCCGGTAATCAAACTCTTCAGCATATAAACCGAGTGGATTGGCATAACTCAGCAACTTCTCAAATTCAAAATGCGCCTCTTCAATGCGACCGGCGCGCGCCAAACACTCTACATACCAAAATGAACAGGCGGCGAAGGAGCCCTCTTCGCCGCGCAGATCATCGGCGGGAGTTTCAGCCATATCGTAGCGGCGTACCAGGCCATCGCTCACCAACTTATCTTTGATGGCATCCAACGTTGCGATCCAATCCGGATCGGTGGCGCTAACAAAGCGCACCAACGGCATCAGTAACATTGACGCATCAAGGTATTTTCCACCGCGCGTTGAGGTAAAATGCCCACGTTCTGCGTTCCAGAAATTCTGCCAAATATCCTCGCGAATCTCGCTACGGACTTTATCCCATCGCGCAAAGGGCATCGGCAGCGAGCGTTTTATTCCCAGCCGTAGCGCACGATCTAGCGCCACCCAGCACATCAGGCGCGAGTGAAGAAAATGCTGTGGTTCTCCACGCATCTCCCAAATTCCGGCGTCGGGTTGGTTCCAGTTTTCACAAACGTAATCGATCATCCGGCTAACGTTCTCCCAACCGCGATGGGAAATAGCCTCGCCATATTTATTCGCCAGATAAATGGCGTCCATTAACTCGCCGTAAATATCCAGTTGGGTTTGGCGCCAGGCGTCGTTTCCGATACGTACCGGGGTGGAACCGGCATAGCCGGAGAGGTTTAACAACTCGCTCTCTTGCAGTTCGGTGCCGCTATCGAGACGGTACATCACTTGCAGTTTTTCCTTATCGCGCTGGCTATTCTCAACGCAGCGGCCCACCCATTTGGTAAAACGTTTGGCCTCGGTGACATAACCCAGGCGCATTAATGCGTAGACGCTAAAGGAGGCATCCCGGATCCAGGAAGCGCGATAATCCCAGTTACGTTCGCCACCGTGCTCTTCCGGTAGGCCAAAGGTGGCGGCGGCGGCAATGGAGCCGTGTTGCCATGAGGTGAGCAGCTTTAGCACCAGCGCAGAACGGTTAACCATCTCTTGCCAGCGTCCGCGGTAAGTGCTCTTTTTCGCCCAGTTGCGCCAGTAACTGAGCGTGTCGCGAAAGCAGGTCTCGGTCTGTATTTCATCAAGATGTTCATCATCGACGCTGCCAAACATAAATTCGGCGTGTTGGCCTGATTTGAGGGTAAACTCGCTGACGGCGGCACCGCCTTCAACCTGGAGTTCGCAGGTCGCGGCGAGGCGTAATCCCGGTTGGCCTTCAGCGGTAAATTCGACATGATTATCGCGCAGTTGCGCATGCGTTTTCGCGCGAGCGTAATCATGTACCGGCGCACAGCGCAGCCGAAAGCGTGCTTCGCCTTGTACCATTTTTATACGCCGAATAATGCGTGGTTGACGATCTTCTTGATCGCACAGCGGCATATAGTCGGTCATCTCCGCCACGCCTTCGCGCGCCAGCCAGCGGGTTTGTAAGATATTGGTGTCCGGTAAGTAGATTTGTTGGCGGCGGCAATCCTGCCAATCGGGCGCCAGGCTGAATAATCCCGCAGCGTCACTATCCAGCAGCGCACTAAATATTGATGGGCTATCAAGGTTTGGCCAACAGAAGTAATCGATGGTGCCATCGCAGGCAATCAGTGCGCAGGTGCGCAAATCGCCGATAATACCGTGGTCTTCAATTTTACGTTTAATTTCTGTCATGCCGTTCCCCGGTTAAAATATTTACCCGTTTACTATAGCTAAACATTGTTTTACCGCTTGCCGAGGGCGGCGGGGTAGCATTAATGGCTTACCTGTGGGGAGATCAGGTTACTTACAAAAATTTTATAACGTCAGCATTATAGCTAACGCTTCGCAGGGCCCGTTGTTCAGCACTGGCAGCGTTTACTATAGAAAAACATGAGTATGAAGTGACAAAATAAAACATAAGTGCTGAAACGGTAAGTATGATCAAGCACGTTAAAAATGTGATAACTTAGTCGAGTAGCCTTTTTTATTCATGTAATCAACCAATCGTGATTTAACATTGCTTACCCACGCATCAGGCGTCATATCCCAACGGTCCGGCAAAAAATCCCCCCGGTATCGGTCGATAATCACCTTATAGCCGTCTTCTTGGTTCTCAATCTCGGTAAGGTTAGCCAGTAACATTCTTAAATTAAATTCTGTAGCGGTGCTGAAATAGTCGTTAAGCAAATTATCAAAATCGCAGTTCTCATCAATAAGGTCAGCGTCCTGCCCAAAATAAACGATAACGACGGTATCAAGCTCGCAGGGTTTAGTTGAATCAGTATCCATTGTTTCCTCAGGGTGCCGGGTAGGCTGTCAATATGTAGTATGTTCTGCCGCCAAACTGCCTGGCCCGGACAACAACCCGCACGGTGTAGGCTTTTCTGAGCGTCGTTGTTCCCTTGTCTATATAGGTTCCGACCGGATAGGAAAAGCGATGTTCCAGCGGTAATTTTGCTTCGGGAACCATATACTTGAGTGCTCCTTCCAACTGGCTGCGCTTAAGCGAAAGCATTTCAGAAATCAGTAATTCTGCTTGTTTAACGCTGTTAAAACTGCTTACCCGGCCCGGTGCTCTCGGGGAACTAAGGCGCGCTATCATTTGCTCAGGCGTTTGCCCAACATGACGAACAATAGTGTGTCCCAACGCCCCTCCTTCGTGCTCTACCAACCGGATACGACCAGAAAATATTGAGCCAACTCTTACTGCCCCCGCCGCTGCGGCAAAACCAAACGGGACGGCAAGGTCAACCGTAACACCCACTTTGTATGCGGTATCTTTATCAGCGCCAAGCTTGCCCGCCGCTAACTCTGCGAGCTGTGCTGTTGCCGTATCGATTTTGCGCCCGGTAAGAACTTGTTGAAATGATGAGTTAAGAGTATCCAGACTATGCGCGCCCAGCTTTAGTAATCATGGTGGGTTCCGGTACAATGCAAAGTACTCCGGCCCCAAATATTTCGGCCACGCCGCCAACGATACCTAGCCCGCCCCAAAGTCGATTACTCAGGGTTTCACCCGAACTTATATGCTTTCTGCGCAAGATAGCAGCCATTTGCACAGGAGAAACCGCGACCGTCAAACCTTCCTCATCATTCATTATAATTCCCTTTATTCAGCATCAAAACGAATAGAATCTTAAGTGAAATTTAAGAATATTCCGCTACGAGGATACGGTCAATGCCCCCTGTAATCGGCAGACTATCCCGCCCCTAAAATCTTCGACAGTTTTCAATATTTACTTTTGTTATTTGCGTAGGGGAGTAATGCTGATTCTCCTGACTTACTCAGTCTTATAAAAAGCCTCCTTCTATTTTCTTGATTTTCGCTATTTGGCAAGTCTGCAATGAGAGTGAGCGCAAATCTTTTACCCTGCACGGTTTCGGCGCTATTATCCCCGCACCAGTCATCCGGGTTTATCTGATATGTCGCGACGTTCTCCGTTATTAACGGTAAACAATCTCAGCTACCTCCAGCAGGGGGTTACACTGCTGGCGCCGATTTCGTTTGAGCTGGCGTTGGGAGAGCAGGTCATGCTTTCTGGCCCCTCTGGCTGTGGGAAAAGTACCTTACTTAAGTTAATTGCCTCGTTACTGACGCCTTCCGGCGGCCGTATTGCGTTGCATGGGCGCGACAGCGCCGAGTTCAAACCGGAAGCCTGGCGTCAACAGGTGTCGTATTGCTTTCAAACGCCCTCGCTGTTTGGCGAAACGGTCTACGCTAACCTGGCATTTCCCTATGTGATCCGCCAGCAACCGGTTGTACGGGAACCGCTGATTAACTGGCTGGCGCGCCTCGGTTTGCCCGCCGCAATACTGGATAAACCGATTGCGTCATTGTCGGGCGGTGAAAGGCAGCGTGTGGCGTTGTTACGCAACTTACAGTTTATGCCGGCGGTCTTGTTATTGGATGAAGTCACCAGCGCGTTGGATGACAGCAATAAACAGTTGGTTCGCGAACTGATCCGCTCGCTACGACAAGAACATCCCTTAACGGTGTTATGGGTTAGCCACGATCGGGAAGAAATCGCGGAGGCTACGCGGGTGATAACCATGACGCCCGCCACACAACGGAGCAGGGTGTCATGAATCAACCGACCATTACCAACGCCTCTTTGGGGATGGCGTGTATCCTGGTGCTGATTGCGCTGGTGGTGAGTAACCGGGAAAAACTTGGGCTGGAGAAGGATATTCTCTGGAGCGTAGGGCGGGCAATTGTTCAACTGGTGATTGTTGGCTATGTATTAAAAGCGGTTTTTAACCTCAATAACCGCTGGCTAACGGTACTGATGGTGTTGTTTATCTGTATTAACGCGGCGTTGAACGCCAGAAAACGCAGCCACAATATCGGCAACGGGTTTTCAATTTCTTTTGCCGCTATTGGCGTCAGCACCGCACTGACACTGGCGATTCTGGTGTTAAGCGGTGCGATCGCTTTTTTACCCGGCCAAGTCATCCCGGTATCCGGCATGATTGCCGGAAATGCGATGGTGGCGGTCGGCTTATGCTACAACAACCTCAACCAACGCTTTGACGATCAACGGCAAAAAATCCTTGAAATGTTAAGCCTGGGCGCCAGCATTAAAGTGGCATCCGGAACCATTATCCGAGCCAGTATTCGCGCGGCGATGATACCGACCATTGATGCGGCAAAAACTGTGGGGTTAGTCAGCTTACCGGGTATGATGTCCGGGTTAATTTTCGCCGGTATCGACCCGGTAAAAGCCATCAAGTACCAAATTATGGTGACGTTTATGCTGATCGGCACCGCCGGGCTTTCCACCATGATTGCCTGCTATCTCGCCTATCGTGGTTTCTATAATCAGCGCGCTCAGTTGCGCTAAGCCCGGCGACGGTGGGTTAATCCGTCCGTTTATGGTTCCAGCGGCGAAAGAAGAACCGCACAACCCAGGCGAAAACAATCGCGGCGATCAGCCACAGTAAATGTTTAAGATGCTGATCCAGCTTATGCAACCAAGGGGTGATCATCTCACCGGCGAAATAGCCCAGTGAGACAAAAATCAGCGACCAGATAAACGCGCCGAGTACATTCAGCAAGAAAAATTTCATCGGGCGTAAATGGCTGGCGCCGATAATAATCGGCCCGATAATGCGAAAACCATACATAAACCGCACGCCGATCACGAATAAGCTGGGTTTACGGCGAATAAGTCGATTCGCGCGTACTAACCGATCTTCCTGTTTTTTAAAGCGGCGTAAAATACGGGTGCCAAAACGACGACCGACATAGAACAAAATTTGGTCGCCCACAATGCCGCCGAGCATTGCGGCAATGACCACGCCGCTAAAGCGTAACAACCCTTCATGCGCCGCCACGCCGCCCAGCAAAGTAAACGTTTCCCCTTCGGCAATACAACCAATCAACAGCGCCAGATAACCGTACTGTGAAATTAGTCCATTGATATCAATATGCAAAACTCACCTTCCTTTTGTTGCGCGTCGATCTCTTATTTTATACCCCGTTGCGCAAAGCATCAGGAGAATCGCGTAATTTTCTCGTTTGTCGCCAACAGCAATAAATGTTTCGACACCGCGCAAAAATACCCGCAGCCATTATAATTAAAGGGTATCCGCCAACCGTCAGCGCTGGCGGTGTGAGTCGTATCAGAGGAGTGATTTTATGAATCATGTCTGGGGACTACTCGCGCATCCCAATCGGGAAATGCACGATATCAAGCAAGAGAATGAAACGGTTTCTCATCACTATACGCACCACGTACTACTCATGGCGGCAATCCCGGTAGTTTGCGCCTTTATTGGTACCACCCAAATTGGTTGGAATTTGGGGGAAGGGCGTACTATTCCTCTCTCATTATTTACCGCTCTCGGTCTGGCGGTGCTGTTTTATGCCATCATCCTCGGTGGTGTGGCGGTGATGGGGCGAGTGATTTACTGGATGGCTCGCGATTATCCGCAGCGTCCGAATCTGCCTCGTTGCACAGTGTTTGCCGGTTATGTTGCAACGCCATTATTCATTAGCGGGATTGTGGCGCTTTATCCGCTGGTCTGGCTGTGCGTGCTGGTTGGCGCGCTGGCGCTGGTTTACACCGGTTATCTGTTGTATGTCGGCATTCCGCTGTTTCTGAATATTGATCGTGACGAAAGTCTCCGTTTCTCCGGATCAACGCTGGCGATTGGTATTCTGGTATTTGAGGTTCTTCTGGCGCTTACCGTGGTGCTGTGGGGATACGGCTACCGCATGTTTTAAGGCGTGGCCGCCGTCTATTTCGGCGGCGGCCCATTAACGCCCGGAAACGAATCTCCTGTAGGAAATTTCCCGTTTGCCGGAGTATGATGCTGCTGCCAGCCCCGTGCGGCCTGATTTTCACGGCGGCGGCCTGTGTTTTGACACAGCAAAATATTAACCCGGTTAAGTTTTCACACCATGCCTGCAAAAATTCGTTATTCGCTGCTTAGTTTGGTTTTTCTGTTTGCTGGTCAGGGGATCCTGAATCAGGCGGTTGCCGCTCCTCATTTAAGCGATGCCGCACCGTTGTCACAGCCGCAAATTGCCTCCGGCAGTGCGATGATTGTTGATTTGAACAACAACCATATTCTGTATGCCAGCCACCCCGATCTGGTGCGCCCGATTGCCTCTATCACTAAACTGATGACGGCGATGGTGGTACTGGACGCGCATCAGCCGCTGGATGAAATGCTCAAGGTGGATATTAGCCATACGCAAGAAATGCGCGGCGTGTTTTCCCGCGTACGTCTGAACAGTGAAATTAGCCGCAAAAATATGCTGTTATTGGCGCTAATGTCATCGGAAAACCGCGCGGCGGCGAGCCTGGCGCATCACTACCCCGGCGGCTATGACGCTTTTATCCGCGCGATGAACGCCAAAGCGCGTGAACTGGGGATGACCAATACCCATTACGTTGAGCCGACCGGTTTGTCGATCCATAACGTTTCGACCGCCCGCGATCTGACCAAGTTGCTGATTGCGACCAAACGTTACCCGCTGATTGGTCAGCTCAGCACCACGCATGAGGATATGGCCAGTTTCGCTAATCCGAATTACACCTTGCCGTTTCGAAACACCAACCATTTGGTCTACAAAGCGGATTGGCGCATTCAATTAACCAAAACCGGTTTTACCAATCAAGCCGGACACTGTTTGGTGATGCGCACGGTGATTAATCAGCGCCCGGTGGCGTTGGTGGTGCTGGACGCATTTGGCAAATATACCCATTTTGCCGACGCTAACCGCCTACGCGATTGGCTGGAGACCGGTAAAGCCGCGCCAGTTCCCGCTGCCGCATTGGCTTATAAAAAGCAAAAAGCGCAGCAAACCGCCAGCAATCGCCTTGCCGGTGAGGATGTCACTGAGTAACGCAGCCTTGCCCCTCCTCACAGACAGGGGAGGAGGGGATCAACGCCCGTTGCATTAATAACGTGTCACGCCATTCGCCGTGTTTAAAACCAACGTTGTGCAAGGTGCCAACCACCTCAAAGCCCATTCTGGCGTGTAGTTTATATGAGGCCGGGTTACGTTCACCGTTGCCGATGATGGCCAGCATTTGGCGCCAGGGGCCGCGCTCACAGCGGGTCAGTAATTCATGCATTAACGCGCTGCCAATACCGCGCCCGCCCGCTTCCGCCGCCAGATAAATTGAGCTCTCAATCGTAAAACGGTAAGCCGGGCGCGGACGATATTCGCTGGCATAACAAAAGCCAACAAGGGTACCAGCCTGTTCGGCGACCAAATAGGGTAGCCCCAACCGTAGCACTTTCGCGCGCCGCGCCGCCATTTCGGCTTCATCGGGCGGTATCTCTTCGAAGGAGGCGCAGCCATAGATGACATGCCAGGCATAAATTTTTGTCATTGCCGAAATATCGTCGTCGTGAGCGTCACGGATATGGATATGGTTGAAAGAAGAGGGAAAAGCAGACATGTCAGCTCCATGCGAACAGGTTATTGCATTACTCTGACACAAAGGAAAAAATGCTACACCATAGGAAATTCTTATCGTGGCGCGGAGTATTTTCGCAGCCAAATCTGATAGTGAAGCGCAAAGCAAAAGCTTACACTTACGCGCTGAAATGTCTTCGTTGGCGATAACCGGTGGGTCGAGTTTTTATGTCAAGGTGGTTAACTTTTTTATTAGTCTGCGTACTCGGTTTGGCGACATTGACGCCGACGTTAGCGTTGGCAGACGACAATGCAGCGTCCGGCGACGAGGGGCAACCTGCGCATCAAGTCAATGCCGCGCTTGAACTGCCGAAGATGCAAAAAATCCTCGACAAGATTAAGGGGCAAGTCTCCGGCGAAAGTAATGATGGCAAATTGGGGCAACTCAATGATATGTCGCTGGAGCTATCGGGGAATGCCGATACGCTGGGGCAGGCGCTGATCCCGCAGCGTGCGCAACTGGTCGCGCAACTGGCGGTATTAGGGCCAGCGCCGAAACCGAATAGCGGCGTGAAAGAGACGCCGGAGGTGACGCGTAAACGTCATACGCTGGAGGCGCAAAAAAGTAAGCTGGATGATCAGATAAAGCAGGCGGAAGCGATTAAAAATGGTTCGCTAAACCTGTCGGCGCAAATCGTCAATTTACGCCGTGATGCGCTAAAAACGCAGTTGGCGCGTAACTCTGGCAGTATCTTTAGCGCACATTTCTGGAGCCCGTTGCTGGGGAACTCGCAGGATAGCGATAAAATCAGCCAGTTTAGCGATGAGTTGGGCGCCACCATCGGGCTGTCCTGGGAGGATGGTTGGCGCGTTGGCACCATTGCCTGGTTTATTGCTGCGGTTTTGGTGGCTACGCTGGGGCGGCGCTACGGCGAAGAGTTCCTTGCCTGGATCAGCATCAATAAACTGCCGGAAGGGCGCTTGCGGCGGAGTTTCCTTGCTGCGGCAATCGCATTAACCACGCTGGCGGCGGTAGTGCTGGCGTTTAATTTCCTCGACCAGGCGTTTACCCGGCGGCAAGAGGTTTCCGATGAGGTGCAGGACTTTGTCGATAAACTGGTGCAGCTTAGTGTGTTTAGCGGGTTAATTGCCGGGCTGGGCCGCGCGTTTCTTTCTACCCGCCGTCCGTCATGGCGTTTGCCCGCCATGACCAATGAAGTGGCGCAGTCATTAAAACCCTATCCGCCGATTATTGCCGCGTTGGTGTTTGTTTTTCAGGGCGTGGAAGCGTTCAACAGCAGTGTCGGCACTAGCCTTGATACTACCGTCTTCGCCTATGGAATGACGGCGTTACTGATTGGCGCCATGGCGTTATCGATCAGTATCCGTTCCAATCGGGTGCGGCGGAAAGTCTTGCATGAGGGGCATCAGCCAGAGGTGAAGTCCACGCTGACCGGGCTGATTCAGATGGCCATTACCTTAACCGGGATTGCTATTCTGGTCACATTAGCCATCGGCTACGTCTCACTGGCACGCTTTTTGAGTTATGAGTTAGTGTGGACCGGGATTGTTTTAGGCTCCTTTTACTTGCTGAGCCATTTAATTAACGATGGTTGTGAAAGCTTGCTATCAACCAATAATCCTTCCGGTCGGCGCATCCAAAGTTCGTTAAATATTGATGAGCGCCACCTGGCCCAGGCGGCTGCGCTGCTGGCGGCGTTGGGCAAAACCGTGCTGATTCTGTTTGTTGTGGTGGCACTGCTAAACGGCACCTTTAGTACCTCAACCCCCATCGAGTTAATGCAAAAAGCGGTGGAGTTTTGGGGCGGGAAAGGGCTGGAATCGTTAAGTATCGTTCCGGCGCATTTGGTCAATGCGGTGCTATGTTTTATCGTCGGCATCTATGTGTTGCGGGCGATAAAACGCTGGCTGGATAAAGATTTCCTGCCGAAGACCACCATGGATATTGGTATGCGCGTCTCGCTGGTGACGCTGTTCAGCAATGTCGGCTATGTACTGGTTATTTTGCTGACGTTGTCGACCATGGGGCTCCAGTGGAACAAGCTGGCGTGGATCGTCAGCGCGTTATCGGTGGGGATTGGTTTTGGCTTACAGGAAATTGTGAAGAACTTTATTTCCGGCCTGATCTTGTTAACCGAACGTCCGGTAAAAGTGGGCGATCTGGTGAGTATTAGCGGTATTGAGGGTGATATTCGCCGGATCAATGTCCGCGCCACCGAGATTCAACTAAGCGATAAGTCGACGGTTATTGTACCCAACTCACAGTTGATCTCACAGAATGTGCGGAATGCCACCATGGGCAATGCGCAAGGGGTGGTGACCATTTTGCTGACGTTTCCGTTGGATATCGATCCGGTACGGGTACGCGAGATTTTGCTGGAAGTGTACAACGAGAACGAGCGCATTTTGGAAACGCCTGAACCCTCCGTCAGCTTTAAAGATTTGACCCCGGCGGGCATTGTGCTGAGCGTTACCGGCAATGTTGCCAGCCAGCGGCAAATTAGTGGCGCCAAGAGCGATCTGTTGTTCGATATTTTAACGCGCTTGCGTAAAGAGGGCGTGGTGTTGTCGAAACCACAAACTATGATCATTGAACGCAGTAAGTCGGGCAATGTGGTGGTTGATAAGCTTGAAGAGTAAGCCACACGGCTCACACCGTGAGGCGGGTTGTGATCATCGGGTCGGCATATTGTCGACCCGATTGGTTTATTGGTGTGGAGAATGGCAGTCGCAGCCACCCCAGTTTTTCGCTTTGGTGGTTTTGCCAATACCGGGGTTAAAGCTGTTGGTGGGATCTAACTGCTGATAAAACGCTTTGAGTTGCGGTTTTGCCTGATACAGATGGCCCACGTTGTGTTCTGCCGGATATTCCGCGCCTCGTTCCGTGAGGATCGCCAGCATTTTCTCTTTTAACGCATGCGCATCGACGCCTTTTTTCACAATATAGTCCTGGTGAAAAACGTGGCACATAAAGTGGCCGTAGTAGAGGCGATGTACCAGCGCGTCATCAAACTCTGGCGGCAGTTTTTCAAACCAGTGGCGATCGTTACGGCGCAGGGCGATGTCCAGCGCCAGAATATCTTCCACTTCCTGATGATGAACCGCGTGATAGCGCACCGCCGCGCCGGCAGCGGCAAAACGGTGTAAAAAGGCCTTGGCGCCTTCTTCTGCGTTGCACTCAAAGTATTCGCCGCCGCCCTCATTAAAGTACGCCTTCAGATAAGCGCGCGCTTCTTCGATTCCTTCACCGGACATTTTCAGCATTAAATGGTGCTCGAAACGATCGCGATAGTTTTTGAGGCGCTTCGGTAAGTGGGAAGGGAACAGGTGGCTAATTTTTTGCAACAGGCGATCGGTGAAGTTGGCGTTAAACAGCGGCAAGCGATTAAGTATGGCGTCAACTCGTCCTTTGAGCGTGAAAAACAGCGGCATTTTATCGGTACCGAGTTTATCGATCATCACAAAGGTGTCTTTACCGTAGACTTCGGCAATATCAAAAATATCGCGGTGCATATATTCACCGGCCACCGGTAAGTGTGTGAAATGGGCGAGAATATGGCGGCGGACATCATCCAGCACCGCGGTATCATTGGTGCCGATATAGAATACCTGCTGCTGTTTTTCGGTGACAAACGTATCCAGACGGACCGCAAATACCGCCAGTTTACCGGCGCAGCCCGAGGCTTCGAATAGACGGCGTGCATCGGCATTAAAGCGTGAAGGCGTATCGGCCTCGACGTCACGCACGCGGGTAGCGTAGTCACTATCAGAGGCGTGACGCTGATCGTATTTAACATCCTCGGGGCGCCAGTTTTCATCATCCAGGCGAGCCAGGATCTGTTCAGGCGATGTGCCAAGTTCGATACCGAGGTGGTTAACCAGTTTCAACTGACCGCGCTCATCAATTTGCGCAAATAGCGCCATCTCGGTATAAGCCGGCCCACGCTGTACCAGGGAGCCGCCAGAGTTATTGCAGATGCCACCCAGTACCGAGGCGCCAATGCAGGAGGAGCCAATTACCGAGTGGGGTTCACGTCCGAGCGGTTTAAGCGCTTTTTCCAACTGATAGAGAGTGCTGCCGGGGAAAGCGAGCACTTGTTTGCCTTTATCCAGCAGTTGAATTTTGTCCATCCGCAGGGTGCTGATGATGATAATGTCACGATCGTAATCATTACCCTTTGGCGTGGAACCTTCGGTTAGCCCGGTATTGGCGGCCTGCATTAAAATGATGGTATCGGCGGCCACCGCGGCTTTCAGGATGCGCCAGAGTTCCAGTAGCGTGCCGGGGAAAACCACCGCCAGCGCATCGCCTTGTCCTGAGCGGAAGCCTTTGCGATAGCGTTCGGTTTTTTTCGGGTCGGTAAGTAGATGGCTGCGTCCAACGATGCGGGTGAGTTCGGTGAGTAGGGCGCGGTTAGTGTCAGAGGCGGTGGCGTGAGCGTGCATATCCTTTGTCCTGTTATTTGTGACACAATCACTGTAGCACTCCTTGCCGGTTTGGTCATACATCGTGTGATGGGCGTATCTAATCAAAAATAAAGTCAATTTTTCTATGATCGGCTTCAAGATAGATGACTTTGATCTGTTTTCCTTTTTGTACTTGTGAAGCATAGAGTTGAGGGATCGTTGTTTGGAAGGATACAATTTCCTCTTGATTCTTTTGGTTTTTAAATGAAACAGTAAAAAAACCATTGATGCTTCCGGTTTCATTACCCGAAACTTGTTTAGATTCGATTATACTTGCCATGGTGGTTATTCCATGTCGAGTTAATACGCGATCGCGGTAGAATTGCTTACCAATGTAAAATAAGAAAGCCACTATGATGACGATAATAAAAGCTTCTTTCATATTAACCTCAGAAACGGATGTCTAATTGTGAAGCGCTATATTTTAAGGCGCCCAATGCTGCCTTTATTGCGTTCGTAAACTCTACGCGTCCATCTTTATTTGATATGTCGAAAAGTGTTTTATTAAAAGAAACTCCTTTTATTCCTGCACTAAAATTCGTCAGGGAAAAATCAACCCCTTTAAACGAGGCGGAAGCTATTTTGACTGTGACATTATCGTTTATAAATTCATACACTTTATTGGAGCTGGTTTCTTTCTTTTGGTCATTGTGTTCAAAATGTGGTGAATCGATAAAAACCTTACTATCACTTTTTAGAGTAATCAATTCAGGGCTATAAATATTAACGCTGCCGTGGGTAACGCTCTGCGTCCAGCTTCCATTTATGGTGATATTAACATCGCCGCTAATTGTCTCAGTCTTACCGCCCGATATGATGGTGAGTTTTTCTCCTTTACCTATATTGACACTACGCGTCCCGGATAGCGTTTTTTGTTGATCACCTTCCAAGGATAGTGTTTGATTTCCAGTAATGTAGCATTCTTCGCCATCGGTAATGCTCTCTTTACGCCCGCCCGCCGTTACGCTCAGCGTCCTGCCATTATTAAACGTCTGGGTATCGTGCTGGTCCACCGTGGTCTCACGGGTGTCCTTATGATGGTAGCGGGTCGCCTTCTGAACCACCTCGGTGTGCGTCCCGTCCACCGTCACCTTTTTGTTATTCTCCACCGAGATATTCATGTCCCGCTCGGCGTGCATGTCAAACGACTCGCTGCCCAGACGGTCCTCGAAAAACAGGAAGCTGGCGTTGTCCTTCGTCCCGTTCTTGCTGCGCGACATAAACCCCATCTTCGTCGCGTCGTTCGGCAGGTCCCACGGCGGCAGGCTGTCCTCGTTGTACACCCGCCCGGTAATTATCGGCCGGTCCGGGTCGCCGTTGATAAAGTCCACCACCACCTCTTCGCCAACCCGCGGCACCTGCACGCCGCCGTACTTCCAGCCCGCCCACGCGCTCGACACCCGCACCCAGCACGAACTGGTGTCGTCCCCGCTGGCGTAGCGGTCCCAGCGGAACTTCACCTTCACCCGCCCGTACTTATCGGTCCAGATAGGCTCCCCCTGCGGCCCCACCACCTCGGCGGTCTGCGGCCCGTAGGTGCGCGGCCACGCCGTCCCGCGCTCCGGCCGCCAGTTCAGCTCCGCCGGCACCACCGTAAAGGTGGTCCGGTGCTCGCCCTGCTGGTCGCCGCCGCTGGCGTAGTGGTTTTCGGTAAACAGGTAGCTCGCCCCCACCGTCAGGTACTCGCCCTCGTCCTCACGCCGCGGCGCGCGGATAAAGTTAAACACGAAACCCGGCGCCAGGCCGGTTGACGTCGCCTCCCCGCCCATCTGTTCGTGCTGCGCCGCCAGCTCCTGCTGGCGCACCCGCACGTAAAACTGCCCGTGCTGATGGTCGGTAAAGCGCCCCGGCCAGTCGTACACTTCGGTCTGCTTCGCCGCCTGCGGCCCCGGGTTCTGCCGCGCCTCGAACAGCCGCGCGCGCGGCTTGCGGAAGTCATAATCGTCGTGGCTGTACAGCCCCGGCGTGATGGCCCCGGTCACGCTCCAGCCCTGAATCCCCTCCGCCTTCACCCGCATCTCACCTTCCGGCTGGTTGTACGGAATAGCCTCATACCCCGGCAGCGCCTTGTGCGCGTCCGGCGCGTCGGCCAGCACCAGCGTCTGTTCGCCCTGTTCGTGGCGGAAGTAGTAATAAATGCCCTCGTGCTCCATCAGGCGGCTGATAAAATCCAGGTCGCTCTCGTTGTACTGCACGCAGTAGCCCCACTGCCGGTATGAGCCGGTCAGCCGGTTTTCAAACGGGATCTGATAGTCGTTCAGCAGGGTGCTGACGATGTCGGGAACCGTCTTCTCCTGCCAGATGCGGAAGTCGCGGTTCTGCTCCAGGTACCACAGGGCGGGGTTGATGGTGGCGCGGTAGATGTAGTAACGGTCGCCGTGCGGCTCGCGCCCCGCCAGCGTCATGCGGGTGATAAAGCCGCTCAGGTAGCGCGGCGTCAGCGGGTTGCTGCGGATTTCCACCGTCAGCGGCTGCCCCAGCAGCGCCTTCAGGTCGAGATTATTGGCCGGGCAGAGCAGCTCCACCTCAAAGGCGTACACGCGGGAGAGGTGTTCCTTGCCAGAAAGCGACTTAAATAGCAGTTCTTCCGGGCTGGCCGGGACGTGCGCAATAATAAGACGATCCATTAATAAAACTCCTTTTCTTAAGCGCTGAACGCGCCGATTAACATCCTGTTAATTACATATATTACTGATTATATTAATAATAAATAAATTACTTACCACTATACGCTTGAAATATTTTGAAGTAAATATTCATATTTATGGGTGGCTATCTTGCGTAAACCTGGCGCCGCGTCACGTCGCGCAGCAATTTTGGCTACCGAGGGGCGATAGCGCGCAGCGACAGGATAACTACCTGCTATTCTCAACTTGTGGCACACTCTGATGATTCGCCGTACCGGCAAACAATAACTTCTTTTTGTGCAGTGACTTGAG
This sequence comes from Paramixta manurensis, assembly GCF_013285385.1. Lineage (NCBI taxonomy): Bacteria > Pseudomonadati > Pseudomonadota > Gammaproteobacteria > Enterobacterales > Erwiniaceae > Paramixta > Paramixta manurensis. The sequence continues at coordinate 1,593,675 of NZ_CP054212.1, forward strand.
AGAAACCAACCTAATGAAATGGATTTGCTCTGTTAGCCTTGCTGTCTCGCTGGCGATACAGCCTGCTTTCGCCGAAGACCTGTTTGGTCCTCATGCTTTAACGCCCGAAGCACGCGATGCGTTTGTGACGCAACTTCTGAAAAAAATGACGCTTGATGAAAAAATCGGCCAGCTCCGTTTAATCAGCGTCGGACCGGATAATCCGAAAGAAGCCATTCGCGAGATGATCAAACATGGGCAAGTGGGGGCGATCTTTAACACCGTTACCCGGCCAGATATTCGCGCGATGCAAGATCAGGTGATGCAGCTTAGCCGTCTGAAAATTCCTCTGTTTTTCGCCTATGACGTGATCCATGGTCAGCGCACGGTATTCCCGATTCCGTTAGGGCTGGCGTCCAGTTGGGATTTAGATGCCGTGGCGCAGGTTGGGCGGATCTCCGCCTATGAAGCGGCGGATGATGGCCTGAATATGACGTGGGCACCGATGGTGGATGTGAGCCGCGAGCCGCGCTGGGGCCGAGTATCAGAAGGTTTTGGCGAGGACACCTATCTCACCGCCGAGATGGGGCGCACGCTGGTGAAATCCATGCAGGGTAAAAGCCCGGCAGATCGCTACTCGGTGATGACCAGCGTCAAGCACTTTGCGCTGTATGGCGCGGTAGAGGGCGGGCGTGACTATAACACGGTAGATATGAGCCCGCAGCGCATGTTTCAGGACTATTTACCGCCGTATAAAGCCTCGCTGGATGCGGGTAGCGGCGGGGTCATGGTGGCGCTTAACTCGATCAACGGCGTTCCCGCCACCGCCGATAGCTGGCTGCTAAAAGATCTGCTACGTAAGCAGTGGAAATTTAAAGGCATTACCATTAGCGACCATGGCGCCATCAAAGAGTTAATTAAGCATGGCGTGGCCAGCGATCCACAGGATGCGGTGCGTATTGCGCTGAAATCCGGCGTGGATATGAGTATGAGCGATGAGTTTTACAGCAAATATTTGCCGGGTCTGGTGAAGAGCGGCGCGGTGAGCGAGCAAGAGATCGACGATGCGGCTCGCCACGTGCTGAACGTTAAATATGATATGGGGCTGTTTAACGATCCGTACAGCCACTTAGGGCCGAAAGGTAGCGATCCGGTCGATACTAATGCGGAAAGCCGTTTACATCGCCCGGAAGCGCGCGATGTGGCGCGTAAGAGTATTGTGCTGTTGAAAAACCGCCTGGAAACGCTGCCGCTGAAAAAAGCGGGCACCATTGCGGTGATTGGGCCGTTGGCGGATAGCCAGCGCGATATTATGGGCAGTTGGTCAGCCGCCGGGGTGATAAAGCAATCCGTCACGCTGTTACAGGGCATTAAAAATGTTGCCGCCGACAAAGCCACCATTTTGTATGCGAAAGGCGCTAACGTCACCGACAACAAAGGTATTCAGGATTTCCTGAATATCTACGAAAAAGCCGTAACAGTGGACCCGCGTCCGCCGCAGCAAATGCTGGACGAGGCGGTGGCGACGGCGAAAAAGGCTGATGTGGTGGTGGTGGCGGTGGGCGAAGCACAAGGCATGGCCCATGAAGCCTCCAGCCGCAGTGATATCACTATTCCGCCAAGCCAATTAGCGCTGCTGCGCGCGTTAAAAGCCACCGGTAAGCCGCTGGTAATTGTGTTGATGAACGGGCGTCCGCTGGCATTAGTCAGTGAAGATCAGTATGCCGACGCCATGCTGGAAACCTGGTTTAGCGGCACCGAAGGTGGCAATGCGATTGCCGACGTGCTGTTCGGCGACTATAACCCATCCGGCAAATTGCCGGTGTCGTTCCCGCGCTCAGTCGGGCAAATTCCGATTTATTACAACCATTTGCCAACCGGTCGCCCGTATAACTTCGAAAAACCGAACAAATACACCTCGCACTATTATGATGCGGCGAATGGGCCGCTGTATCCGTTTGGCTATGGCCTGAGTTACACCCGCTTCACGGTCTCACCGGTGACGCTGTCGGCTAACACGCTGACGCGTAATGGTTCGATCAATGCCAGCGTGAAGGTGACTAATATTGGTCAACGCGATGGCGCGACGGTCGTGCAGCTCTATCTACACGATCAAACCGCCAGTATTAGCCGACCAGTGAAAGAGCTGAAAGGCTTTAAGCGTATTATGCTCAAAGCGGGCGAATCACAAACGGTCACTTTCCCGATCGATGTTAATGCGTTGAAATTCTGGAACCAGCAGATGCAGCAGGTGGCGGAGCCGGGCAAGTTTGACGTCATGATTGGTCTTGATTCCGTCCGCACGCAAAATACGGAATTCAGCTACCAGTAACATGGAATCATTACGGGAGCGGATTCAGCGTCAGGTGTTTCGCCTGAATGGCCTGGCGCTGAATGAATTTGATATTTCCCAACCGCCGGGCGATCCGGGGCTATTCGGCCCGGATAGCGTCATCTGGCCGGTACATGGTGACTTTACCGCCATGTTGTGCGGCGGTGTAAGCGCACTATTGATGCAAATGCTGCATCCTTCGGCGCTGGCGGGCGTATGGGACCATTCCACCTTTCGTCAGGATATGATTGGCCGCTTAAGCCGCACCAGCCAATTTATTGCCGTCACCACTTTCGGTAACCAGGCCGATGCGCAGACGCTGATTGAGCGGGTTAAGCGCATCCATCTACGGGTAAAGGGCGTGGATGCCTATGGCAATCCGTATGCTGCCAGCGATCCGGCGCTGTTAACGTGGGTTCATGTGGCTGAAACCAGTCGTTTTCTTGCCGCTCATCTGCGCTATAAAAACCCGGCATTAAGCGCGCAGGATCAAGACCGTTACTATGCGGAAACCGCCAGGGTAGCGGAGGCGTTAGGGGCGCAAGCGGTGCCGAAGAGCCGCCAGGCGGTAGAGGAGTACCTGGTGATGATGCAGCCACAGTTGCGCTGCGATTGCCGGGTACGCGAAGTTACCCAGTTGCTAATCAACGCGCCGGCCCCTTCGTGGCAGGCCCGACCGGTGATGAAAACCCTGATACTGGCCGGCATTCTGTTACTGCCAGTGTGGGCGCAACAGCAATCCGGGTTTCACTTCTCTGCGCTACGGTGCCACAGTATTGATCTTCGGGTGGCCGCGATCGCTAAATTTCTGCGTTGGGCGGTGACCAATGGCACCTATCCGCGTGCGATGCGACGCATGGGGCGCAATATTTGAGAGTTTTACCCTTGTCCGGGCGTGGCATAACGCGGGATCCTGCTCTATTCTCGGGGAAAAAGGATCCCTCCACGTTACGTCGAGGCGCTATGAGACATTCAGATCTGATTGTTGAAGTCACCAATCAGCAACAAACACTGACCGCCGTCATTGAGCAAAATGAGCGCGCCGCCTATTTCTATATCTGGCCTGCGGAACCGTTCCGTACCCGGTTTGCGGTACGTGGTTGCTGGCTGCGTAATCTGTTGCCCGCACCGGCACAGGAAGATCGTGAGGCGATGGAGCAGGGAATTGCGCCGCTATTAAGCGCTGAATATTGTCGCACGCTGGAAGCCGAGCCGCCGCTTGATCCTGCCGGTTTACAAATTATCTGGGAGCCGACCGATGACGGTGCGGCGGTCTGGTATCAAGGTCAACTGTTGGCGGTCATTCCTGGCTGGAGCCTTTATCAGGATCAGCAGGTCAGTTTTTCCGCGGGCTGTATTAAAGAAAACCGCCTGACGGCCCCGTTGGGTTCAGCCTCTACCAACACCTGGTATGCTCAGGCAGAGCAACACCGCCTGTTCTGGCGGGACTGGCACGACGGTCATTTGTGGGAGCCGGTTCAACGCGAACTACTGCGCTGTTATGAGGCGCAATACGGCCAATCAGTGAAATATTATTCTATTGACCAGGGCAACTGGCCGCCGATGGCGATTTCACAGCATTATCATCAAGATGTGTGGTACTTCCTCACGCTGGGCATGAGTATTCGCCCAATGCCGTGGGTGGATTTCCTGTATGAGGATCTGGCGCCGCAGCATCGCCGGACAGAGTTGGCGATGGCGATTGACGCCAATGTGATGACGGAAGAGAACGCAGTACAAATGGCCAGCGCGCTGGCAAGTTTTGCCCACTTGCCGTGGGCGCAACTGAACTGGGTAGGTGAAGGGCATCTGGTCACTTCCTCGGTAGCGCCGGTGGGGTTTGAAGGCTTTATTCTTTCCAGTGCGCTTGGTCAGCAGGGCGGGCAGTTTGCGTTGCCAAAACGCGAAGGCGAGCGAGTTAATCTACTTTGGACTGCGCCGGTGACCACCGCAGAACGTGAGTTTGCTGAGAGCGATGAATGGGCGGGAAATCAACTGATTACCCGTTTGCTTGAAGCGGGCGCTAACCATATTTTCCGGCCGCGTCAGCAGGTGGTCGAAGGGCAAAGCTAAGTTTCCTTTTCTCCGGGTCAAACCACGGCCCGGAATATTTTGATCTCCTCAGGTAAATAGTCTCAAGTTCCTTCTTTTTGCGCCGTTAACTCGGATCGGGCAATAGCGCCTTTTTCCAGTGAAATGGTGTGGTCATGTTAAAAACAACGCAATCCCGCTTCATGGTTTCCATCATCGCGTTTTTTATTGCGCTGTTGGTGATTACCGTTGTGGTTATCAAACTCTTTGTCGCACCGCAGTTAACCGCCAATGAAAGCCGGCTGATCCGCTATGAAGTTGATGCGCTGGCAGCACGGATTGTTGAGCAGATGAACCGCGTGCAGGCGCAACAACGCAGCATTACCGAAGCCGCGGCGGTGATGGATAGCGCCGCCATTGATAGCTTGTTGCCGGTGCTGGTAAACCAATATCAGGATGCGAACGTGTTTGGCGGCGGCATCTGGCCATTACCGCACCAACGAGATGCATCACGGGAAAAGTTCAGCACTTTCTTTGCGCGCGATAGTAGCCAGCAATTGAAAGTCAATACCTACTGGAACACCGACGCCGCCGATAAATATTACCAACAGCCGTGGTATAAAGCGGGCCTGGCAGCGGCAAAAGGCACCTGTGCCTGGGCAAATGCCTATCAGGATGCGGCGAGCCCGCAGCCGCGTACCAACTGTGCGATGGGGATTTATCGCGATGGTAAAGCGTGGGGCGTGGCGACCATTGATGTGACGCTCGGTTTCTTTAACCATTTGGCGAAAGAGATGGGAGACGTGATTCATGGGCGAGTGTTAATTGTCGAGGCCAACGGTGAAGTGGTTGGGAACGCGGCCTTAGTCGGCGGTGAGGCGAAGCTGGAAAATTTAAACGATCTGTCATTACCGATGGCGGCGCCGTTAAAATCGTTGTTGGTGAACGCCGGTTCACAACCGACACAGCGTGTTTATCGCGCCAAAGATGGTGGTCACACACTGTTTCTACAGCCGATTGCCGGTAGTCCATGGTATCTCGCCAGTGATGTTCCTTCCGCGCTGCTGATGGCGCAGACGCACGGCATTCTGGCGCGCATCGGAATGGTGCAAATTCCGTTAGCGTTGATCCTGTTGCTGGTACTACTCGGTTTTGTGCGTGCGATGATGAAACGTTTGCACGGGCTGAACACCAATATTCTGGCATTGTCGACCGGCGGAGCCGATCTCACCCAACGCCTGCCCGCCAGCACTAGCCCGGAATTTAACGCGGTGGCGCAAAGCTTCAACCAGTTTATCGCTTATCTACAAGGGTTGATGCGCCAGGTTGGCGATAGCGCATTAGCGATTACCGGCGCCTCACGCGAGATTGCTGGCGGCAATCTCGACCTCTCTTCTCGCACGGAAGAACAGTCCAGTTCAATTGTGGAAACTGCCGCCTCAATGGAGGAGTTAACCGGCACGGTACGACAAAACGCGGATAATGCCACACACGCCAACCAACTGGCGGGGGAAGCTGCAAAAGTGGCGGAACGCGGAACGGAAGTGGTACGCCAGGTGGTGGAGACAATGGGTGAAATTCATCTCTCCTCACGTAAGGTGGTGGATATTATCAGCGTGATCGACAGTATTGCTTTCCAAACCAATATCCTGGCGCTTAACGCGGCGGTTGAGGCGGCGCGCGCTGGCGAACAGGGGCGTGGCTTCGCGGTGGTCGCGGCGGAAGTGCGTAACCTTGCGCAGCGCTCCGCCAACTCCGCGCGTGAGATTAAAAAGCTGATTGAAGAGTCGGTCGCGAATATTGACGCCGGTAGCCATCTGGTCGAACAGGCAGGGCAAACCATGGATGAATTGATGCGAGGCGTAGGGAATGTGACCGCCTTAATGAGTGAGATTATGTCCGCCAGCCGTGAGCAGAGTATGGGGATTGAACAGGTTAATTTGGCGATTAACCAGCTCGATAGCACCACCCAGCAAAATGCCGCATTGGTTGAGCAAGTCTCTGCTGCCGCACAGGCGATGGAAGAGCAGAGTGTGCAACTGGAGCAGGTGGTAAACAGCTTTAAGTTATAAAAACACCTGAATAAAAACCGCCGGTCACGCGTTAGCGTACGGCGGTTTTTTTTAACCCTTTTTCAGTGGTTTATCGTGGCGATTTTATTTTTCGGTATAGATTGTTATAAATTCGCACGATTTTGTACCGCAATCACCATAGAGGTTGTGCCAAAATAGATGGGATAAATCTTAGGGAGTTTGCATGTCTGAGATAGAAGTTATTCTGGTTGACCACCTTGACCGGCCAACCGGTAAGATGGAAAAGCTGGCGGTACACCAGCAAGGTCTGCTGCATCGGGCGGTCACGGTTTACGTGTTCAATTCCCGTCATCAGCTATTGTTGCAACGCCGCGCCAGTCAGAAATACCACTGCGGCGGTTTGTGGAGTAATACCTGCTGCGGTCATCCTTATCCCCATGAATCCACGCGTGATGCGGCGCAACGCCGCCTGCGTGAAGAGATGGGGCTGCACCTTGCGCTCACCCCAATTTTCGAGCTTAGCTATAACCTCGCGATGAGTAATGGTTTAACCGAGCATGAATATGGGCATGTGTTCTTCGCCATCAGCGACCGCTTGCCGGAGATCAATCCGGACGAGGCTGATGCCTGGCGTTATGAAACGCTTGACGACATCAGCCGCGATGTGGCGAAAAATCCTGCGGACTTTACGCCGTGGTTTTTGCATACCTTTGCCCGTATTCCCGGTTATTTTGCTGAGTTTGTCAGTGAGCCCGTGGCGGCAAAGTCTTCGGCATCGACATCGTAGCCTGACGGCTCCCAGCGAATCACCACCAGGGCGACCAGACCGGCAAGCGGCGCCAGCGCGATAACCCAAAAGACACCGGTATCCAGCGCTGCCGACAGCAACGGAAACAGGAAAAGTGACAGGGTAGAGCTGGCGCGCATCAATGTCTGGTTAAAACCGACGCCAACACCGCGTAACGAAGTCGGATAGCTGAGCGACGCATAAGTCATGGTGTGAGAGCCGGGGCCAAAACCCTGTCCGAGTAAAAATAACGCCAGCATACCGATGGCGGTCGCCGCCTGGGTGACACTCTCCGGGCGCCCGATTAACGCCAGCCCGATCAGCGCGATCAACTGGAGTGCATAGCCTGGCACCGTCATTTTCCATGCGCCGAAGCGTGGCACCAGCCGCACGGCGAGCACGCCGCCAACAAAAGCAAACAGCAAATTTAGCGCCAGTGACACCAGAATAGTGGTTAGCATTGATTGTGCGAGGAAGCTGGATAAAATCACCGGCAGGCCAAAAGCCACCGCATTGTAAGCGAAGGAAGACGCAATCGAGATAATGGTTGCCAGCACCGTGCGGCGCAGGTACACCCCTTGCAATAACACCGCGTAATTGCGCCAACCCGCGCGCCGCGTCGGCGTGGCGACAGTGGTATCGGCATCCGGCGCGACATCGGCATTAATCCCCCACGATGCACGCAGAATCGCGGCGGCGCCTGCCAGGTTCCCCTGGTTGGCCGCCCAAACCGGCGATTCGCTCATATAACGGCTGCGAATGGCAATAATCACCAGCGCGGGTACCGCGCCAAAGCCAAGGATTAAGCGCCACATCCAGTCGGTATGGCTTTCCGGCAACACCGCGTACAGCAGTAATACCAGCAAATAGGAGATGCTGATTGCCGCATACCAGGTGGGGCACCACATGGCAATACTGGCCGCCTTATTCCCACGTCCTTTTAACCGGGAAAACTCCGCCAGAAAGGCCATCGCAACCGGTAAGTCGATCCCGACACCCAGCCCCATGACGAAACGTGCGCCAGCCAGCACATACTCATTAGGCGCAAAAGCGCAGGCCAAGGCGGCAATCACAAAAAAGAACATATCGGCCATAAAGACCCGATAACGTCCGATTTTATCAGTGAGATAACCGCCGATTAACGCGCCGACAATTGCCCCGAAAGTAATGGCCGAGGCCACCATACCGGTTCCGGCCGGCGTAAGATGAAATTCGCGTGTGACATCCTTAATGCCGAATGCCAGTGAACCGAGATCGTAAGCATCGAGAAAAACGCCACCCAGCGCGATAGCGATGACGATATTGGCATTTTTACGTGCCTGTGTACTGTTGTTCACCAACTGTGAAACGTCAGCCGCGCTGCGTATCCATTCGGTTTTTCCCGCTGGTTTTTCCCCTGTGAGCGCAACGTGCGCCGAAGATGTCTGTTCCGTCATGATGTTAGGCTTTTTTATTTAAGTGGACCCTGAGCATAATCGTCAGACGCCGATGATTAAATTCCATCTGGTTATAAGTTAAAACAAAAACTGATTTGCCAGCTTATGCGCTAAAGGTCAGATTTCCTGAGGTCAAACACAAAAAGGTCACCGGCGCGGCGTTTATGTGGTTTTGCGCTACGCTTGTAGAGCGCCCTGGCAACAGGCATGACACTGACTAAAAGGATAAACATGATGGACTTACCTCGTTTGCGTCGCGGTTTAGTGGGGTTTACCGCTTTAATGACGCTGGCAGGAGCCGCGCATGCCGCCGACCCGGTGCGCGTGGGCTCTAAAATTGATACCGAAGGGTCACTGTTGGGAAACATTATTTTGCAGGTGCTGGATAAACACGGCGTCAAAACCGTCAACAAAATCCAGTTGGGTACCACGCAAGTGGTGCGCGGAGCAATCACCTCCGGCGAACTGGATATTTATCCGGAGTACACCGGCAATGGCGCGTTCTTTTTTAATGATGAAAAGGATGCGGCATGGAAAAACGCTCAGGCCGGTTATCAGAAAGTGAAGCAACTTGACCAACAAAAAAATCATCTGGTCTGGTTAACACCGGCTCCGGCAAATAATACCTGGACCATTGCGTTGCGCGGAGATGTGGCGCAGAAAAATAAACTCAACTCGCTGGCTGATCTAAGTCAGTATTTGAAGTCCGGTGGCGAGTTCAAGCTGGCGGCCTCGGCGGAATTTATTGAACGCGCGGATGCCTTACCTGCATTTGAGAAAGCCTATGGCTTTAAGCTTAGCCAGGATCAACTGCTGTCGCTGGCGGGCGGCGATACCGCCGTGACAATTAAAGCTGCCGCGCAGCAAACCTCCGGCGTGAATGCCGCCATGGCATATGGCACCGATGGGCCGGTAGCGGCGCTGGGGCTGCAAACCCTGAGCGATCCGAAAGGTGTGCAGCCCATCTATGCACCGGCGCCGGTGGTGCGTGAAGCTGTGCTAAAACAATATCCGCAGATGGAAAAATGGCTGCAACCGGTGTTTGCGACGCTGGATGAAAAAACCTTGCAGGGGCTCAACGCGAAAATCGCCGTCGACGGTCAGGACGCGAAGAAAGTGGCGGCGGACTACCTGCAACAGAAAAAATTACTCTAATCTTTCTTTATTGACCTGAGCCGGAGGCGGGATTCTCCTCCGGCAAACGGAGACATTTTGCGTATCACAATTCATAACCGTGTGTTACTGCTGCTGACTGTGCTACTGATTGTGGCGATGGTCGCTTTTCCCTTTCTCAATTTTGCGCCTAATCGCCTCGTCTCGGGACAACCAGTGTCATTAAGTCAGGCGATGCACGGTGTCAGTTGGCTGCTGCTGTTACCGCTCCCGCTGTTATTCCTGCTGGCCTGGTGGCCAACGCATCGCCTCCCGCTGGCGCTAGTAGTGATCCTAAGCGAAATTTTACTGACCTCGTTGGTGGCATTAAGTGGCCAACACGCCGCGCGGCTCGCCTCGGAAGGCAGCGCATTGGCCCGTACCTCATTTGGTAGCGGCTTATGGATTGCCGCCGCGCTCTGCTTATTGATTGCCGCCGATGCGCTGACACGCTTAACGCGTAGCGCGTTATGGCGTTTGCTGCTTAATGCGCAAATGTGGTTACCGATTGTCGCGTTGTTACTGATGGGGCAATTAGATCAACTGGCCCTATTGAAAGAGTACGTTAATCGGCAGGATGTGTTCGACCAGGCGTTCAGCCGCCATATTCTGCTGCTATTTGCCACGCTGATCCCGGCATTGCTGATGGGGATTCCATTGGGATTGCTTTGCTACCGTAAGGCGCACGTACAGTCAGTGGTGTTCGCGGTGTTGAATATTATCCAGACGGTGCCCTCGGTGGCGCTGTTCGGTTTATTGATTGCGCCATTAGCCGGGCTGGCAAAGGCTCTCCCTTGGTTGGGCGACCTTGGCGTGAGCGGTATTGGCCTTGCGCCAGCGCTCATTGCCTTGGTGCTGTATGCGTTATTACCGCTGGTGCGTAGCGTGGTGGCTGGATTACAACAGGTACCGACCGAGGTGCTGGAAACCGCGTGGGGGATGGGCATGACCCGCGCGCAAATTTTCTGGCACGCGGAAGTACCGCTGGCATTGCCGGTATTATTGAGCGGGTTACGCGTGGTAACCATACAAACCATCGGTATGGCGGTGATCGCTGCGCTCATCGGCGCCGGTGGGTTTGGCGCAATTATTTTCCAGGGGCTGTTAAGTAGCGCACTGGAGTTGGTTTTGCTGGGCGTTATCCCGGTGATTGTGATGGCGGTGATCGTCGACGCATTGTTTAAATTTTTGATTTCTGTGCTGGAGGCGAAGCACTCATGATCCAATTCAACCAGGTCAGCAAATACTTCGACGGCAACGCGGCGGTCAGCAACCTGACGCTGAATATTGATGAAGGTGAGTTTACCGTATTGATTGGCACCTCAGGCTCCGGTAAATCGACCACCTTAAAAATGATCAATCGGATGATTGAGCATGATGAAGGCACCATCAAATTCGCTGGTGAAGAGATTCGCCGCTTCAATGCCCAGGCATTGCGCCGCCGGATGGGATATGCCATTCAGTCGATCGGCTTATTTCCCCACTGGACGGTGGAGAAGAACATTGCCACGGTGCCTGCCTTACTCAACTGGCCAAAAGCACGCATTCACGAGCGCGTCGGTGAGTTATTAGCCTTACTCAATCTGGACGACGATTTTCGCCACCGTTATCCGCACCAACTGTCCGGTGGGCAGCAGCAACGGGTCGGGGTGGCGCGGGCGTTAGCGGCCGATCCGGAAGTGCTGTTGATGGATGAACCGTTCGGTGCGCTTGATCCGGTGACGCGTAGCGCATTGCAACAGGAAATTATCCGTATCCATCAGCTTTCCGGGCGCACCATTGTGCTGGTGACGCACGATATTGATGAAGCATTAGTCTTGGCGGATAGCATTGTCTTGATGGATGGCGGGCGCGTGGTTCAGCAAGGGAAACCGATTGAGCTATTAACGCGACCGGCCAATGAGTTTGTGCGTGATTTCTTCGGGCGCAGCGAGTTAGGCGTTCGGCTGTTGTCGTTGGGACATGCCGGCGCGGCGGTTCGCCGTGGTGAATGGCTGGAAGGCGAGCCGATTGAGGAAACGCTCACGTTGCGCGAAGCGTTATCGCAGTTCATCGCTCGTCAGACGGATAGGTTACCGGTAGTTGATAAACAGCAGAAGCCGTTGGGCGTGCTGCATTTTAGCGATCTACTACGGCAGCGGGAGGCATTATGATCCGGCTGCTACGCTCGCCGTTACTGTGGTTGGCGGCGCTGTTCATCGCGCTGTTACTGGCGATGCCGTATAGCGGGCCGCTGTTCGCGCACTGGTTCCCTCAGTTAGAACGTCCGCTTTATTTACAGGATAGCTTTAGCCAACTGGCCGTGGCGCATATTGAACTGGTGGCGGTCTCCAGCTTGCTCGCCATTGTGATTGGGATGGGGGCCGGCATTCTGGTTACCCGTCGCGCCGGGCGGGAATTTCGTTCGCTGGTTGAAACCCTCGTCGCCGCCGGGCAAACCTTCCCACCGGTAGCGGTGCTGGCAATAGCCGTGCCGGTCATCGGTTTTGGTGAGCAACCGGCGATTATTGCGTTGTTGCTGTATGGTTTATTGCCGATTTTGCAAGGTACGCTCGCGGGCATTGGCGCGGTACCGGCCAGTGCGCGTGATATTGCCGAAGGCGTTGGAATGCATCCGTGGCAGATTTTATGGAAAGTGGAGCTTCCGCTGGCGGCGCCGGTGATTTTGGCGGGCGTGCGTACCTCGGTAATTATTAATATCGGCACGGCAGCGATTGCATCGACAGTTGGGGCGAAAAGTTTAGGAACGCCGGTGATTATCGGCCTGAGCGGCTTTAATACCGCCTATGTAATACAGGGCGCTATTCTGGTCGCGTTATTGGCGATTGTGACTGACCGGTTGTTTGAGCGGCTACTACGTTGGCTCAACCGGCATGCAGAATAATGGTATAGCCGACCAGCATCAGTCCGCCCATGCCGCCAAGGGCCATGATTAGAAACAGCGTGATAACCGCAATTTTTTGCCAGTTCATTACGTAACGACTCATCACAAAAGAAAAGAGGGCGGATGATAACGCGATCCGTCCTCTCATACCAGGCGATTTGCGGCATACACCATCTGATTAGTCGGCTGCCGCTATGGTAAAACCGGCTTGCTGCCACTGTTCGAGCTGTTCTTGTTGACGTTGGGTCAGTTTTTTACCGGTCCAGACAAACAGTTGCAGGCCAGGAAACAGATCGGGCCGGGGGTTTTCCAGCGGTTCCGCCAGTACGTCAATACGCCATCCCTGTTGTGATAAGCGCCACGCCTCCAGCCACAGCCGCGGACGATCCTCGCTGTTCCAGCCGATCAAGAGTGCGTCTTTACCGGGTTTTTTGCGTTCAGCGGTAAGGCAAAATGCCACGTAATCAATGAGTGCGCCATCCAAAAAACTACATAGTGCGCGGGCGGTATTTTGTTCCAGGCCCAGCCGCTGGCGCACCGGGAGGATCACATGATCAATCAGGGTATCGGCCGGATTTTCACGGCCCATAGTGGCGATTTTGGCGCGCAGTTTTGACGGTTTGACCTGGCGTAGCACCGCGACCAACTCCTCCTGCAAGCGGGTCCAGCCATCGTGAGTATCAAGCACTTCACCTTCAAGCAGCGCTTTCACTTTACCGACTGGCACGCCGCTTTCTACCCAGCGCTTTATCTCTTCGATGCGGCGAATATCCTGATCATCAAACTGCCGGTGGCCGCCTTCGCTGCGCTGTGGTTTCAACAGCCCGTAACGCCGCTGCCAGGCGCGCAGCGTCACGGGATTAATGCCGCAACGTTCGGCGACTTCCCCAATGCTATAACGGGTCATTCAATTCCTCGGGTGTACAACTTACTACTATAACGTTAGCGGAGCTTGCCATTCCTGTACAATATTTTTTTATTTGTACAATTTAACCAACAGATTTGTGGCATGGTCTTCTCTTCGGGAGAAATTATGACGTAATATCAGAGCAGATAAACCCCCGGAACGAGATAAAGTGAGCGGGTTATCATTTGATTAACCAACGAGGAAGGGAGCAGAGCGTGTTCGAAAGTCTCGGTATTATCAACCTTTGGACCTATCTGGCCGGTTTACTGTTTATTGTATTATTACCGGGGCCAAACTCTCTTTACGTGCTGAAAACCGGCGCATCGCGCGGTATTAAAGCCGGTTATAAGGCGGCAACCGGGGTCTTCCTGGGTGATGCGATTTTGATTTTCCTTGCCTATATCGGCGTCGCATCGCTGATTAAAGCCTCTCCGCTGTTGTTTAATACCGTGCGTTATCTGGGCGTTGCCTATCTGCTCTGGTTGGGAATAAAAATTTTTCACGCCAATTTTCTCAGCAAAAAACCGCAGAACGCCGCGGCGGAAATTCATAGCGAGCGCATTTTCCGTAAGGCGCTGATTCTGAGTCTGACCAATCCGAAAGCGATCCTGTTTTATGTCTCTTTCTTCGTTCAGTTTATCGACTATAGCTACCCGCATACGTGGATTTCGTACAGCGTACTGGCGCTTTTCCTTGAGGCCTTTAGCTTTATCTATCTCACAGTGCTGATTATTGGTGGCACGGTGCTGGCGGCATTCTTTGCGCGCCGTAAGGCGCTAGCGAAAGTCGGCAATGGGCTGATTGGGTTTTTGTTTATTGGTTTTGCCGTGCGTTTGGCTACGCTAAGTGCTTAATACCTTGCTGCCGCGCCGTAAATCTGCGCTTTCAGGCTGACGCTGAAACGATACTGTGTAAAAATACAGGTCAATTCAGCAGAGACCGGACATTATGGCGTTAACCGCAGCGTTAAAAGCGCAAATCGGCGAGTGGTACAAAGCCCTTCAGCAACAGGTGCCGGATTTTATTCCGCGTTCACCGCAGCGCCAGATGATTGCCGAAGTGGCGAAAACGCTGGCGGGCGATGACGGGCGTCATCTGGCGATTGAGGCGCCGACCGGCGTGGGGAAGACGCTAGCTTACCTGATCCCGGGTATTGCCGTGAGCCGGGCAGAAGAGAAACCGCTGATTGTGAGTACCGCTAATGTGGCCTTGCAAGATCAAATTTTCAGCAAAGATTTGCCGCTACTGAAAAAAATCATTCCGGAACTTAAATTCACCGCTGCTTTTGGACGTGGGCGTTATGTCTGCCCGCGCAATCTCTCCGCGTTGGCGACCGATGCTGATAAGCAGGGGGATTTACCGCTGTTTCTTGACGATGATCTCACCGCCAGTAAAGAGGAGCAGGCGCTGTGTGTGCGGCTGGAAAAAAACCTCAATCGTTATCAATGGGATGGGCTGCGCGATCATTGCGATGAGGCGATTGATGATGGCCTGTGGCAGCGGCTTAGCACCGATAAAGCTAACTGCCTGGGGCGTAATTGCCACTGGTTTCGCGAATGTCCGTTTTTTGTCGCGCGGCGTGAAATTGAACAGGCCGATGTGGTGGTGGCTAATCACGCGTTAGTGATGGCGGCACTGGAAAACGAATCGGTTTTGCCGCCGGCGAAACAGTTATTGCTGGTGTTGGATGAAGGGCACCATTTGCCCGACGTCGCGCGTGATGCGCTGGAAATGAGTGGCGATATTACGCCCGGCTGGAACGCGCTCCAGCTCGATCTTTTTGTGCGCCTGGTGGAGCAATGCATGGCGCAATTTCGGCCAAAATCGCCGCCGCCATTAGCCAATATTGAACGCCTGAAAGGGCATTGTGAGGAAGTACGCGAACACTTACAGATGCTGGCAACTTTACTTAGCGGCCTACTGCCACTGGCGGAAAGCGAGGCGGAGTATCGTTTCGAGATGGGCAAACTGCCGGAAGCGGTTCTGACCCTTTGCGCACGTTTATATAAACTGAGCGACGCGCTACGCGGCCTGGCGGAGGCGTTATTAAACGATCTGAGTGAAAAGACCGGCCAGCATGATGTGGTACGTTTGCATCGCACCCTCATGCAGATGAACCGTACCTTTGGCTGGTTCGAAGCAATGAGTAAATTGTGGCGGCTGGCGGCGATGGAGCAGGCCTCCGGCGCGCCGGTCTCGAAATGGGTGACGCGTGAACTACGCGAAGGCAACCCCCATTTGCTGCTGCACTGCGCCGGTATCCGCGTAAGCGATCAACTGGAAAAACTGCTGTGGCGTAAAGTACCGCATGTGATTTTGACCTCCGCCACGCTGCGCTCTCTCAACAGTTTTCACCGGCTTCAGGAAATGTCCGGCCTCAGTGAGAAGCCAGGTGACCGCTTTGTGGCGCTCGACTCGCCGTTTCGCCACGTCGAACAAGGGAAGTTGATCATTCCGCAAATGCGTTACGAACCGCTGATGGCCACTGAAGCGCAGCATATTGCGGAAATGGCGCATTTTTTCCGGCAACAGATAAGCCTTGGTAAGCACAAAGGGATTTTGGTGTTGTTTGCCAGCGCCCGCGCGATGCAGCTCTTTCTCAGCCAGGTTACCGCGCTGCGGTTAATGATGTTAGTGCAGGGCGATCAGCCGCGCTACCGGCTGGTGGAGTTGCACCGCCAACGCGTGCAACAAGGCGATACCAGTATCTTGGTTGGGCTACAATCTTTTGCCGAAGGGCTGGATTTAAAAGGCGAGCTGCTCTCCCAAGTGCATATTCATAAAATCGCTTTCCCGCCGGTGGACAGTCCGGTAATTTTGACGGAAGGAGAATGGCTGAAAAGCCTGCGACGCTATCCATTTGAGGTGCAGAGTCTACCCAGCGCCTCTTTTACCTTGATACAACAGGTGGGGCGTCTGATCCGTAGCCATGACTGCTTTGGCGAGATTGTGATTTACGATCGGCGGCTGATCAATAAACCCTACGGCGCACGCTTATTAAAGGCATTGCCGGTGTTTCCGATTGAACAACCGGCGATGCCGGAAGGGGAAATTCGGCTTCAGACGCCCAAAAAAGCGCCACGTACAACGAAAGTCGCGCGGCGCAGTTAACCTTTTTGCAGGAACACGCTTAATGCTGCTGTACACCAAAATCATTAAAGAAGTCGGGCGCGGTAAAAATCACGCACGGGATATTGATTTCGATACCGCGCGCGCGCTGTATCGCGCGATGCTGGCAGGAGAGGTGCCGGATCTGGAGTTGGGTGCTTTGCTGGTGGCTTTCCGCATTAAAGGAGAAGGTGAACAGGAGATGCTCGGGTTTTATCAGGCAATGCAGGAGAGCATGATGCGTCTTACGCCGCCAGCCGGTCAACCGATGCCGGTGGTCATTCCGAGTTATAATGGCGCCCGTAAACAGGCCAACCTCACGCCGCTACTGGCGTTGCTGCTCGCCAAACTGGGCTTTCCGGTGGTGGTGCACGGCATCAGCGAAGATCCGACGCGCGTGACCAGCGAAGCGGTCTTTGCGGCGCTTGGCGTCGCGCCAGCGCGTGATGCGCAAGAGGCGCAGGCGAAACTGAATGCCGGTGAAGCGGTCTTTATCACCATTGATACGTTGTGCGCGCCAATGGCGAAGCAGTTAGCGCTACGCTGGCGGCTGGGGGTAAGAAGCAGCGCTCATACGCTGGCGAAGCTGGCAACGCCGTTCGCTGAGCGGGCCGCGTTGCGTTTATCCAGCGTTTCCCATCCGGAGTATATTCCACGCGTGGCTACCTTCTTTAGTGCAATTGACGCGCCGGCGTTACTGCTGAATGGAACCGAGGGTGAGGTTTACGCCAATCCGTTGCGGTGTCCGTCGATTAACCTGGTAACGGGCGACGCCGCCGAGCCGCAGGTGTTACTCGCACGCCAGCAAGAGAGCGATGCGCAACTGCCAGCGGCAAAAGATGCCGCAACCACCGCCGCATGGATTCAGGCGGTCATCAATAAAACCCTGCCGGTGCCGCAAGCGTTACGTGGGCAAGTCGCCTGCTGTTTGGTGGCGACCGGGCGCAGCGAGACGCTTGAGGAAGGCTTCGCATTGCTGACAGCGGCAGGATATTAAGCGCCAGATGGCGGCGCTAACACTGTTTCAACCAAGTGTTGCCAGAGGGCAATGCCCGGACCGATGAGCGCATCATTAAAATCATAAAAAGCGTTGTGTAACGGCGCTGACGGAGTGTCGCCATCGGCACCAAGCCACAAATAGGCACCCGGGCAAGCTTCCAACATACAGGCAAAATCTTCCGATGCCATGGAGGGATTCACTTCCCAGTGAACGTTTTTTTCTCCAACCAGGCGACGGGCCGTCTGCGCAACTTGCTGCGCCTGGTGCGGATGGTTTTGCGTCACCGGATAACCCGCATACCAGTGGATATTGCCCTCCACCGCAAAAGGGCGCGGCAGCGTGGCGACAAACTCCTCAATCAGCGCGCGTACCTTGCTGCGCACCTCAGGTTGCAGACAGCGCACTGTCCCACGTAGCGTGACGGTTTCCGGGATGACATTAATCGCTTCACCGCCGCTAATTTGCGTGACGCTCACAACCGAAGAAGCCAGCGGCGAAAGGCGGCGCGCCGGGATGGTTTGTAGCGCAAGGATCAGCTCTGCCGCTGCAACAATCGGATCGGCGCCGCTTTCCGGCATCGCGGCATGGCAGCTTTTACCGGTGAGGGTAATTTCAAACGAGTCGAGGGAGGCCATCATCGCGCCGCTATTGATAGCGACCTGCCCGAGCGGCAGCCCCGGCCAGTTATGTAGTGCGTAAATGGCATCCATCGGAAACCGCGTAAATAACCCCTGTTCGACCATTTTCCGCGCGCCGCCGAGGTTTTCTTCCGCGGGTTGAAAGACAAAGTGTACCGTACCGCTAAATCGCCGGGTTTCCGCCAGCCATTTCGCCGCCGCCAGCAGAATAGCGGTATGCCCATCATGCCCGCAGGCATGCATCACGCCAGATTGCTGCGAGTGCCAGGCGGGTTGCCCCAACTCGGTAATTGGCAGTGCATCCATATCGGCGCGCAAGCCGATAACCGGGCCGGCGCCGTTTTCCAGCGTGCCTACTACGCCAGTTCCGGCAAGGCCGGTATGCACCTGAAGGCCAAAAGCGCGCAATTGGTCAGCGACAAACCGTGCCGTTTTTTGTTCCTGATACCCCAATTCCGGCTGCGCGTGCAGTTGGCGGCGCCAGCCGATAGCTTCTTCAGTCAGTGAAGCGGGAACGGTCATAAGCGGGCGTTTCTCCTTGTAAAGGGGGTGTTTCTACCGCGCAGCAACGCGGCAAGTCCAGCGTTTCACTGTAGTGGTAATCAGGGGGCGGCGTCTATCGCTGTTGGCGGAAAATCGACGTTATTGTGCGGGGTAACAGTAATCAGCTAAACGGGACGTTGTCACTGGCCGGACATCTTTGAGTGTTACAGGGCCGATGACGTGAAAAGCTGACATTCACCGTTGCAGCCAATCGGCGTAATATTGCGGCCATTTTACCGTCGGCGTACCCGGTTTACCCATTCCAAAGCCATGTCCACCGTGTGAATAACGGTACATCTCAACTGCCACATGTTCACGCTGACAGGCGGTATCCATAATCAGAGTATTGTGCGGATCCGAAACCGGATCGTCTTCGGCCTGTACCAGAAAAAACGGCGGCGAGTGGGGCGTAACATAGTTCTGAACCGACCATTTGGCGTTTTCAGCGTCTGAAGCATGAGGGCCAACCAGCAGCTTATGCGTGGAAGTATGGGTGTAGGGCTTTTCCAGCGTAATAATGGGGTAAATCAACGCCGCGCGGTCAGCGTTAGCCGGTACTTCATCTAACGCATCCTGCGCCGGATAACTGTGGAAATCGGGTCGGGTAGCCGCCAAACCTAACAAATGGCCACCGGCAGAAAAACCTAAAAGGCTGACCTGCTGTTCGCGCTGCCTGACGATTCTCAATGCGCGTTGGGCATCCTGCAATGACACTATGGCGCCATCGGCCCAGCCTTCGTCGGGAAGCCGGTAACTGAGAATATAGGCGGTGTAGCCGTGTGCAACCAACCACTCGGCGGCTGGCATAGCTTCGATACCGGTTTCAATTTTCTTATAACCGCCACCCGCTGCGATCAACACACCGTGCCCCTGTGGCAAACGCGGTGTCAGAACCGTCAGGCATGGCGTGGAAATATGATGTTGTGCGCCGGTTGGCGACACGATGAGGTTTCCCACGGGTCCGCCGCCACCGGGTGGAATGCCGTCCCATAATTTAATCATCGAGGGGCGGTCGAGGTAGGGTGAGGCAAAAACCCGGCCGGCCTTTGCGGCAATAATCGAGGCGGCAAAGCCGGTTAAAAATTGGCGTCGATGCATGGTGGATCCTTATCACGTTATCACGCAGCGATTCCAGCAGAAAAGAAGGGAGACAGTATGAATATCAGGCTTTTTTTTGTGACAAAATACAGAGCGCCGCAACGCTGGCGTAGTTTATGGACAAAAAAAGGCCTGAGTCACCTCAGGCCTTGGTTACGCGCGATAATGGTGGTTATTTGATCATCGGCAAATTCAGTTCATGCTGAGTGGCGCAGGTTTTCGCAATCTCGTACCCGGCATCGGCATGGCGCATTACGCCAGTGGCTGGATCATTCCACAGCACGCGGCCCAGACGCGCATCGGCTTCTTTGGTGCCATCACAGACGATCACCACCCCGGCATGTTGCGAGAAGCCCATACCGACGCCACCGCCGTGGTGCAGGCTCACCCACGTCGCGCCGCCTGCGGTATTCAGCAACGCGTTCAGCAGTGGCCAGTCGGAAACCGCATCGGAGCCATCCTTCATCGCTTCCGTTTCACGGTTAGGCGAGGCAACTGAACCGCAGTCTAAATGGTCACGCCCAATAACAATGGGCGCTTTCAACTCGCCATTGCGGACCATCTCATTAAATGCCAGCCCGGCCAGGTGACGTTCGCCGAGGCCCAGCCAGCAAATACGTGCCGGTAACCCCTGGAAAGCGATACGTTCTTGCGCCATATCCAGCCAGCGATGCAGGTTTTTGTTATCCGGGAACAGCTCTTTCAGTTTGGCATCGGTTTTATAAATATCTTCCGGGTCGCCGGACAGCGCCACCCAGCGGAACGGGCCTTTACCTTCACAGAACAGCGGGCGGATGTAAGCCGGTACAAAACCGGGGAAATCGAACGCGTTACTTACGCCTTCTTCTTTTGCCACCTGACGAATATTGTTACCGTAATCCACGGTTGGAATACCCATATGGCAGAAATCCAGCATCGCCTGCACATGAACCGCCATCGCGGCGCGCGCGGCTTTTTCTACTGACTTCGGATCTTCACGACGGGTATTGACCCACTGATCCAGTGTCCAGCCAATCGGCAGATAACCGTTCACCGGGTCGTGCGCCGAGGTTTGGTCGGTCACGATATCGGGCTTCATGCCGCCCGCTTTGGCGCGTTTGACCATTTCAGGCAGAATTTCCGCCGCGTTACCCAGCAAACCAACTGAGATGGCGCGTTTTTCTTTATTGGCATCGTCAATAATTTTTAGCGCTTCATCGAGGGTATAGGCTTTGTAGTCGAGATAACGGGTACGTAGACGAAAATCGATACGTGACTCCTGGCACTCGATAGCCAGCACCGACGCGCCAGCCAACACACCTGCCAGCGGCTGCGCGCCACCCATTCCGCCCAGACCGGCGGTCAGAATCCATTTGCCGCTCAGGTCACTGTTATAGTGCTGGCGACCGGCTTCAGCGAAGGTTTCAAAGGTACCCTGTACGATGCCTTGCGCACCAATATAAATCCACGAACCGGCGGTCATCTGGCCATACATCATCAAACCGGCTTTATCCAGTTCGTGGAAATGGTCCCAGGTCGCCCAATGTGGCACCAGGTTGGAGTTAGCAATCAATACGCGCGGCGCGTCAGCATGGGTACGGAACACGCCAACCGGTTTGCCGGATTGTACCAGCAGCGTCTCTTCCGGTTTCAGCGCGCGCAGCGAACGTAGGATCTGTTCAAAGCACTCCCAATTGCGCGCGGCTTTACCAATACCGCCGTACACCACCAGGTCTTCCGGGCGTTCGGCGACATCCGGATCGAGGTTGTTCTGGATCATGCGGTAAGCGGCTTCAATCAGCCAGTTTTCACAATGCAACTCACTGCCGTGCGGCGCACGTACCACGCGGGAAACGGCTTTGCTTACGGATTCACTCATCATCTTTTTCCTTATCAACCAAGTACTTAAACGGCGCTGCCAGGCAGCAGATTGGCAATAGCCTGCGGCCACGAATCACGCGATGCCCACAGACGCATTTGTTCGATATCCGGCGCCATCAGCCGGTCTTTTTCCAGAAAGGCGACGTGCTGGCGTAATTGAACCAGCTCTTGTTCCAGTAGCGGCGAGCTTTGCAACGGGCGATGAAAATCGATGCCCTGCGCGGCAGCCATTGCTTCAATACCCACCACGGCAGCGGTGTTGAAGCACATCTCGCCGAGACGGCGGGCGGCATAGGTCGCCATCGAAACGTGATCTTCCTGATTGGCGGAAGTCGGGAGGCTGTCAACGCTGCCGGGATGCGCCAGCGATTTATTTTCTGAGGCCAGCGCGGCGGCGGTCACCTGTGCAATCATAAAGCCGGAGTTGACGCCGCCATCGTTGACCAGGAACGGCGGTAATCCGGAAAGGCCGGTATCCAGCAACAGCGCCAGGCGACGTTCAGAAATCGCGCCGATCTCGGCCACCGCGAGGGCGATAATGTCGGCGGCGAAAGCGACGGGCTCAGCATGGAAATTACCGCCGGAAATCACCTCGCCGCTATCAGAAAACACCAGTGGATTATCGGACGCGGCATTGGCTTCAATCTGCAATACGCGTGCGGCGTGGTTCAGGTTATCAAGGCAGGCGCCCATAACCTGCGGCACGCAACGAATCGAGTAGGGATCTTGTACCCGGCCACAGTTGGCATGCGAGGTCAGAATTTCGCTCCCTTCCAGCAGGTGGCTTACCGCGGCAGCAACGGCGATTTGACCTTGCTGCCCACGGGCCTGATGGATCCGCGCATCGAACGGTTTTACCGAGCCCTTAATCGCTTCCAGCGACAACGCGCCAGCGACCAGCCCGGCAGCGAACACTTTTTCCGCCTCGAACAGACCGCGTAGCGCCAACGCGGTAGAAACCTGCGTGCCATTGAGCAGGGCCAACCCCTCTTTCGGCCCAAGGATGAACGGTGCCAGACCGGCCCGTTTCAACCCTTCTACGGCGGAAATTTTTTCGCCGCCAACCCGTACTTCACCTTCGCCAATCAACATCAACGACAGGTGAGCCAGCGGGGCCAGATCGCCGGAGGCGCCAACCGAGCCTTTTTCCGGGATGCAGGGCATCACACCGGCATTAAACAGCGCAATCAGCGCGTCCACCAGTTCAATACGAATACCGGAATGGCCGCGCGCCAGGCTAATAACTTTGGTTGCCATCACCAGACGCACCACGTTGTCCGGCAGCAAGTTACCTAAACCGACGCTATGGGATAGCACCAGGTTCCGCTGTAATTCCGCCAAACGTTCCGCCGGAATAGAGGTTTGTGCCAATTTGCCGAAACCGGTGTTAATGCCATACACCACCTTACCGGCATTGACAATGGCTTCTACCGTTTCACGTGCTGTTAACACATCATGGCGCGCCTGCGGATCCAGCGCCAACGTTACGCCACCCTGATAGATAGCTTTAAGCATCGCCAGATCGACCTCACCCGGCGTGAGACGACATACCTGCGTACTGAGCGACATAGTATACTCCTGTCTATACAACTTCGACGAAATAAGCACCCGATAAAATCGGGTCGTTCGCTTCGCCTACCTGGCAAAGCGGTAGAATCAGTCACGTGAGAAAGTGAATCACAACTGTATATTCTTGTCTATACAACTAGCAATGCCTATGCCAGATTGATCACAAAATCGCGAATCCGCTAACGTCAGGCTGTGACGAAGCGCGCGCCCGCTAATCGTTCCGCCGCGCGCACTACGCTGATGCAACGGCTGCACATTTTGGGTGCCGGAGAGCAGGGTACAGATGTATATACATTTAAGGGATCAGGTCGTAAACTAGGGTGATTATTTAGATTAAGGATAGTGATATGGTTGAGCAGACGGCACTCTCGCAACTCGCCGCCGCCATGAGCGCCCAACCGGCGCCGATTTATCAACGCGTGAAACAGGCCATTATTAGTCAAATCACCGAAGGCGTCTGGCAAGCCAACCAACGCGTTCCTTCCGAGAGCGAGTTGGTGAGTGAGTTGGGCGTCAGCCGGATGACGATCAACCGGGCCTTGCGTGAGCTAACCAGCGAAGGGTATTTGATCCGTATGCAAGGCGTCGGCACCTTTGTGGCGGAGGTGAAAGGCTACACGGCGATGTTGGAAGTGCATAATATCGCCGAAGAAATTGCGCAGCGAGGGCATACGCATAGCAGCAAGGTTTTATCGCTGAGCGAAGTTAAGGCTGACCCGGAGCAGGCGGCAATCCTCGGGCTTTCGACCGGCCAGTCGATTTATCATTCGCTGATCGTCCATTTTGAGAATGAGTTGCCGGTGCAGTTGGAAGATCGTTTAGTCAACCCGCTGATGGCGCCGGATTATTTGAATCAGGATTATCTTAGCCAAACGCCGTACACCTATTTAATGCGTGTTGCGCCGCTGACGGCGGGTGAACACATTGTGGAAGCGGTGTTGCCAGATGCGCGACAACGCAAATATTTATCGCTGGATGAGCATGAGCCTTGTTTGTTGATTCGTCGCCAGACCTGGAGTGATGCGAAGATTGTGACCTACGCAAAGCTGCTTTACCCCGGTTCGCGTTACAAGTTACTTGGGCGTTTTAAAGGGCACGGCTAAGCGTTAGGCGGCGGCCCGCTAAGCCGCCGTCGCCGCAATATGTCAGGCGCTGATGGCGGCAAACAGCATCAGCGCATCGTGTGAGACAGGGATAATAGGTTCGCTGTTCTCTTCCCACCATGCGCCCTCGCCACGGGTTAGCTGCCGCTCGCCCACACGCCAAACGCCAGCGATAATCCAACACACTCCCAGCGCGCTGTGCTGGCTTTCAGCGGTGGTAAACACTTCGGAACGAAATTCACCGCGTCGCGTCATCACGTTAAAATCACGGCTTTCACCGCCGTTAAGATGTGCGCTAATCGCCTCTTCACCAGCGAAACGGAACGGTTGATTGAGTTGCAGCGGTTGCACATAGCGCCCGGCGGCGTGTAGTTCCACGCCATCCCCTTCCAGTAGCGTAATCACACGGTCAACCTCGGGAAATGTTGAAAAATCACCGCTGCTGGCGATGGTCGCGATACTGGCGCGCCAGCCAAAAGGTTCGGCGTGGGGCGGAAAACTGACGATTTCACGCGTTTCGCCGCCGCCATTACGCCAACGGCTGACCGGCAGGGTGGCGGTATCATAAAAATGCATCATTGCAGTGCCCTCATTACCGCGTGGAAGCGGCTAGCGCTCTGCTCTTCTAACCGGTGATGACCACTGTGAATGACCTGCGTACCAGCAACAAAAACATCCTGAATTTGGCCGCGATGCCCGGCAAACAGCCAGCGGTTAATCAGCGAACGATCGTCGCAGCTTCCCAACCAGGCGTCATTCGCCAGCACCAGCCAATCGGCTCGTTGCCCTGGCGACAGTTCGCCGGTTTTCACCGCGCAAGCCTGAGCGCCGCCAGCGGCAGCCTGACGGTAAAGCAGATCGCCAACTGAGGTGTGTTGCGCGGTCACAATGCGGTTACGACGTCGGTCGCGCAGGCGCTGGGCGTACTCCAGCCAACGTAACTCTTCTACCACATCAAGTGAGACATGGCTGTCTGAACCGATGCCCCAACGCCCACCGCGCGCAATATAGTCGGTAGCCGGAAAAATACCGTCGCCAAGGTTGGCTTCGGTGGTGGGACAAAGTCCGGCCACCGAACCGCTGGCCGCCAGACGATCTATTTCCGCCTCTTCAAGGTGAGTAGCATGAATCAGACACCAGCGCGCATCGACATCAAAACGATCCAGCAACCAGTTAACCGGGCGTTGACCGCTCCAGGCCAGCGAGTCATTGACCTCTTTTTCCTGTTCAGCGATATGAATATGCACCGGCACGTCTGGCGCGGTGGCGGCCAATACTTGGCGCATCTGCTGTTCACTTACCGCCCGTAGCGAGTGGAAACAGAGCCCCTGATTATGTAACGGTTTGTTTTTCAGTAACTGAGCGAGATTGGCCTGTTGACGCAGATACTGGTCGCTATCCTGAATAAACCGTTTTTGTCCGGCCTGAGGAGGCTGAGCGCCGAACCCCGCGTAGCTATACAGCACCGGCAGCACCGTTTGACCGATGTCGGCTTGTTCCGCCGCCTGTACCAGGTGTTGCAGCATGTCGTCATTCGCGTAGGGGCGCCCGTTCGTGTCATGATGTAAGTAGTGAAATTCCGCGACTTGGGTATAACCGCCTTTCAGCATATCGATGTACAGATAAGTCGCAATATCGCCGACTTGTTCCGGCGACAGACGCTGTACCATGCGATACATCAAATCACGCCATGTCCAGAAACTATCTTGCGGATCGCCTGCCACTTCCGCTAGCCCGGCCATCGCCCGTTGAAAAGCGTGCGAGTGGAGGTTAGCGATAGTCGGAATGACCGCGCCATCCAGTGCAATGCAACCGGTTGACGCGCTATCGGGATGGATAGCCTGAATAAAACCTTGGTCATCAACATCAAGGCGAACGTTCTGTTTCCAGCCAGCGGTCAGCAGAGCGCGCGGCGCAAAATAACTTGTCATGGTTGATCCTCGGGCACGGTAGTTGTATATACATATACATACTTTAACGTGAGCTGTAAATGACGGCCGCGACAAACCAGGAGGGCAGATGGCAGGCGAAATAAGCTGTGACAGTATCTGGACCGGCGCGGATCTGGTCACCATGCGTGACGGGCGCTATAACCTGATTGAAGACGGCGCGATTGCCGTGCGGGATGGGAAAATTGCCTGGCTGGGGCCGCGTGCCGAGGCCGCGACGATTACGGCGCGGGAGCATACCGATTTTGGCGGCGGCATTATTACGCCAGGCTTGGTCGATTGCCATACGCATCTGGTGTTTGGCGGCGATCGCAGCCATGAGTTTGAGCAACGCCTAAACGGCGTAAGCTATGCGGAGATCGCAGCGCAGGGCGGCGGGATTATTTCTACCGTGCGTGCCACACGCGAAGCCTCGCTTGAGCAGTTAGTAAGTAGCGCCCGCAGGCGTATTGAGCATCTGCTGGCGGAAGGGGTGACGACGCTGGAAATTAAGTCTGGCTATGGCCTGGATGAAAGCAGCGAGTTGCGTATGATGCGGGCGATTCGTCAGATCGCGCAGGAGATCCCGGCGGATGTGCTGTCAACCTGTTTGGCGGCGCACTCAACGCCGCCTGAATTTAAACAGCATCCCGATGGCTGGATTGAGGTGATTTGTGACCGGCTGCTGCCGCAAGTGGCGGCGGAAGGTTTGGCGGATGCGGTGGATGCCTTTTGTGAACATCTGGCCTTTTCACCTGAACAGGTGGCGCGGGTCTTTACCCGCGCGCAGGCGCTTGGGCTACCGGTAAAACTGCATGCCGAGCAGCTTTCATCGCTGGGCGGCAGCGCGCTGGCGGCGCGTTTTAATGCGCTTTCCGCCGACCATTTGGAATATGCCACCGAGAGTGATGTTCAGGCCATGGCGGAACACGGAACGGTGGCGGTGCTGTTGCCAGGCGCGTTTTATCTGCTGCGTGAAACGCAGTTACCGCCGGTGGAATTATTCCGCCGCTACCAGGTGCCGATGGCATTAGCCAGCGATGCGAATCCGGGTACTTCACCCGCGCTTTCACTGCGCTTAATGCTGAATATGGCGTGTACATTATTTCGTTTTACGCCGGAAGAAGCATTGGCTGGCGTGACCCTCAATGGCGCCAGAGCGCTGGGGCTGGAACAGAGTCACGGTACCTTAGAAACGGGCAAAGTCGCGAACTTTGTCCATTGGCCGCTGGCGCGTCCGGCTGAGTTGATTTATTGGCTGGGTGGACAGTTGCCTTGTCAGGTTATCTATCGTGGAGAAAAACAATGACACCTTATCATTTTACCGCCGGTACCCTACCGCTACTGGTGAGTATTCCCCATGCCGGTACGGCGCTAACCCCTGAAGTCGAGGCCGGTCTCAGCGAGGCGGCGCAAGGGCTGCCGGATACCGATTGGCATATTCCACAACTGTATGATTTTGTCCGCGATCTGGGTGCCAGCGTGCTGATCGGCAACTACTCGCGTTTTGTGATTGACCTGAACCGCCCGGCGGATAATCAACCGCTCTATACCACCGCGACCACCGGGTTGTATCCGGAAACCTTGTTCGACGGTACGCCGACCTTTAAAGCCGGTATGACACCGACGCCGCAACAGCGCCAGCATTATCTTGAGAGTATTTGGACGCCGTATCATGAAAAAATTCAGCAAGAGTTGGCGCGTCTGAAGCAGCAGTTTGGTTACGCGCTACTGTTTGATGCGCACTCCATTGCGTCGGTGATCCCACGGTTGTTCGAAGGTCGTTTACCCGATCTTAATTTAGGTACTAACGCGGGCGACAGTTGTAGCGCCGGGATTACGCAAGCGCTAACACAGCGCTGTGAAGCGCAGTCACGTTTTAGCTGGGTGATGAATGGGCGCTTCAAAGGTGGTTATATTACCCGCGCCTACGGAAAACCGGCGGAAAAACAGCATGCGGTGCAACTGGAATTAGCGCAGTGTAACTACATGGATGAACAGCCGCCGTTTGGGTGGCGTGGCGATAAGGCATCTGAGTTACAGCCGCTGTTAAAACAACTGATTGTTGATTTCCTTGCGCAGGGCAAGAGGTTGGTTTAAGCCACTGCGAAAAGGGGTTGGCGCGGCCAACCCCTTTGATTTTGGGCGACGGAATGTCGCCATCAACTTTGCTGAAAACGACCAAACATCTTGTAGCGCGCCCCGGGATACAGTAACCGGGCAGAGGTCACCACATCCTCATGATGCCAGGTACGGCGCTGAATCTGCAAACAGGGCTCACTACTCTCAATCTGCAACAGCCGCTGCTCCTCCACACTGGCATTGACCGCTTCTACCACGTGTTCACCGGCGGTGAGCGGCGCTTTCAGCGTCAAATAGGCGAAAGGTGTATCGCGCGTAAAATCTTGCTGCAAATACTCCGGCGCGATCCCCGGATTGACCAACCGATCTTCCAGTTGCACCGGCACATCATTTTCAAAATGAATAATGCGCGAGCGAAATAAGTGATCGCCGTGCCTAAGCCCAAATGCCTGTGCGGTTGGCTCATCGGCTTTCTCGCTACGCAGCAGTAAAACCTGGCTGGTGTGACGATGCCCGCGGTTTTCAATCTCGTCGGCGATATTGTGGACTTCCAGCATCGGGGTGAAGGCTTTGTTTTCAGCGACAAAAGTACCGACGCCTTGTAGACGAACCAAATACCCTTCGGTGGTCAGTTCACGCAACGCACGGTTGACGGTCATCCGGCTGACGCCTAACTCATTCACCAACTCACTTTCTGATGGCACACGCTGGTGCGGCTGCCAGCGGCGATCGCGAATCAAGTGCACAATGCCTTGTTTCACCTGCTGGTATAAGGGCGCAGGTTCGTCACTTATCAGGGCTATTATCTCTGCCAGCGTTTTGTATTCGGGCACCATAGTTGACCTTTCAGCATGATGATGAAGGAAGTTTACCTTATTTAACTGTCTTTATCTGTCTATACAACAACATCGCAAATTACCAGCCGCACGCCGGGTTGAACACCGTTCAGATGACGATCAATAACCGTGCATTTGCATCACATTGGTGCAAAGTCATCTTTACTAAACGTTTTCGAACGTGATGATTTAAAAGAAAAATCAAACCGTTAGCAGCTGACGGTTAATCTGGCACAGCCTTTGCTTGGCTTGTATGTACAAGATATAACAAGTTGGTTATAACTTTCCATTAACAATAACTGAGTCACAGTTTTTAATCACTGTGGATGAATTGTCGCCCAATCGGTTGTATATACATGACATAACACCCACAGCGATGAAGCGATGTTGTTTTCAGGTCAACACTGACCACGTCACCTTTCGGGTCCGGCTAAGGCTGAGGCCATAACTCCAGGAGCGCCAGATGAAACACACTTTGTTATTCCGTCGATTATTGGTCAGTAGCGTGATTACATCGGCATTGATGTGCGCACTATCCAGCCAGGCGAAAGAGTGGAAGTCGATCACTATTGCCACGGAGGGGAGCTATGAGCCGTGGAACCTGACGCTGCCAGGCGGCAAACTGGGCGGTTTTGAACCGGAGTTAATTACCGATCTCTGTCAGCGTATGCAGATCAAGTGCAAGCTGGTGGTGCAAAACTGGGATGGCATGATTGCTGGTTTGCAGGCCGGTAAATATGACGTCATTATGGATGCGATTGTGATTACGCCAGAACGGAAAAAGGTGATTAACTTCACCACGCCTTACGCCTCGACTCCTGCCAGCTTTATTACTTTGAAAGGGAATCTACTACCTGAAGCGAAAGGGCCGAACGCCACCATCAAACTGCATGATAACCCGGCAGAAATCACGCCAGCCATTGCTAGCCTGCGTAAAGCGCTAGACGGCAAAACTATCGGTATCGCTTCCGGCACCGTTTATACGCCATTCATTGATAAATATTTTAAAGATATTGCCACCATCCGTGAGTACAACGCGTCGGCTGATGCGATTCTCGATTTACAGGCCGAACGTATTGATGCGGTATTCGATGATGTGACTTTTGCGCAATCCATCCTCTCTAAACCGGAAAACAAAGATTTGAACTTCAGCGGCCCGAAACTGGGTGGTCCGATTTGGGGAGAGGGCGAGGCCATGGGTGTACGCCCGGCGGATAACGATTTGAAAGCCAAGTTGGATCAGGCGATTAAAGCCGCGCTCGCCGATGGTACCGTGAAGAAACTGAGTGAAAAATGGTTTAAGACTGACGTAACGCCGTAAGTGAGGTATTGCAATGATGGCCACATTGGGTTTTGGCGAAAATGGCTGGGGAAATTTAATCCTCGGTGCGGCATGTACCACGCTGCTGTTGTCGCTGGTTGCGCTGATGGTTGGCGCGCTGGTGGGCTCCGGCGTGGCGGCGGCGAAATTATCCCGTCACCGTCCGGTACGCTGGTTAGGTGATGGTTACTCAGTCATTTTCCGCGGCATCCCCGAGCTGCTGATTATCTATCTGTTCTATTTCGGCGGGTCGGGGCTGGTGACTCAGATTGGTCATTTGTTTGGCGCGGATGGATTTATTGAAATGCCGCCGTTTCTGATTGGCGCACTGGCTATCGGGCTGATTTCCGGCTCTTACCAGGGCGAAGTATACCGGGCGGCGCGGCTGGCGTTATCCAAAGGGGAAGTGGAAGCCGCGCAGGCCATTGGGATGCCAAAATGGCGCATTTTTCAGCGCATCATTGTCCCGCAGGTGGTGCGTTATGCCTTACCCGGCATGTCGAACGTCTGGCAAATGAGCCTGAAAGATTCCGCGTTGATCTCGGTGACCGGCATTGTTGAACTGATGCGCGCCAGCCAAGTCGCGGCGGGATCAACCCGCCAGTATTTTACCTTCTATTTGATTGGCGGTGGCTGTTATCTGGTATTAACGGTGTTGTCGAACGGCGCTTTCCGTAAAGCGGAAAAACGCATGGGCCGCGCGCATCAAAGCCGTACTGCGGCTCAGCACTGACCGGGAGACTGATATGATCGATTTTGCGTTTCTTAGCGATACGTTTCTCAAACTGATCGGCGCATTGCCGGTGACGTTGGGTCTGTTCTTTTGCTCCTTCGTATTGGGCGGCGTCCTGTCGTTGCTGATTCTGGCGATGCGCATGAGTAGTAATCGACTGTTAAGCGGTTTTGCGCGCGGCTACATTCTGGTTTTTCGTGGCTCGCCTCTGCTGATTCAACTGTTTTTGATTTACTACGGCCTCGGGCAGTTTGAAGTGGTTCGGCATAGTTTTGTCTGGCCGGTACTGCGCGAGCCGTTCGCCTGTGCTGTGGTGGCGTTGGCATTGTGTACCGCTTCTTATACCGCTGAAATTTTACGCGGCGGCTTACTGGCCATTCCGACAGGGCAGATTGAGGCGGGCATCGCCTGCGGCATGTCACGTTGGTTGTTATTACGGCGGATCATCGCGCCCGTGATGCTGCGTTACGCGCTACCGGCGTACTCCACGGAAGCCATCCTGCTGGTGAAATCAACCGCGCTGGCGAGCCTGGTCACGGTGTGGGATGTGACCGGGGTAGCGCAACAGATTATCCAGCGTACTTATCGGACGATGGAAGTCTTTATCTGTGCCGCGCTTATCTATTTGATTCTGAACTTTATTATTGTGCAAATCTACGCGCAGATTGAGCGTTATTTATCACCACGCCTGCGCACGCCTGACGAAGAACCTGCACTGCCTGTAAACCCTGCGATTGCCGGAGAAAAAAATGACTAATCTCGCACCTGTCACGCTCTCAATGAGCGATATCCATAAATCTTTCGGTTCGCTGGAAGTCTTAAAAGGGATCTCACTGGATGCGCGCAAAGGGGATGTCATCTCAATTTTAGGCGCCAGTGGTTCCGGTAAAAGTACCTTTTTACGTTGTATTAACCTGCTGGAAACGCCGGATTCCGGCGTGGTGAGCGTTGCAGGCGAAGCGATTGAGATGAAACGCCATGCTCGTGGTCATCAGTTAGCGGCTAACCACAAACAAGTTGAAGGTATGCGTGCGCGGCTTGGCATGGTGTTCCAAAGTTTTAATCTCTGGTCGCACATGACCGTGCTGCAGAATGTGATTGAGGGACCGCACTATGTGCTGAAAAAGAATCGGAAAGAGTGCATTGAGCAAGCAGAGAAAATCCTTGATCGCGTCGGGTTATTGAACCGTAAGGATTTTTATCCTTCACAACTCTCCGGCGGGCAGCAACAGCGGGTCGCGATTGCACGGGCGCTGGCGATGGAACCGGAAGTTATGTTATTCGATGAACCCACCTCGGCGCTTGATCCGGAACTGGTGGGCGAAGTGCTAAAAGTGATGCGTAGCCTGGCGGAAGAGGGCCGCACCATGCTGGTGGTTACCCACGAAATGGGGTTTGCCCGCAATGTCTCTAATCGAGTGGTGTTTATGCACCAGGGCATGATTGATTGCCAGGGGACGCCGGAAGAGATGTTTGGCGAACAGGGATCGCCGCGTTTTAAACAGTTTATTTCCAGTCATCATTGAGTGGTGGGTATGGCACAACAGGTGGTTTGGGGCGATGCCCCGTTACGTTGGCAAGATGTGGTGGCGGTGGCGCGTCACGGCGCGTTACTGGCGCTGAGCGACACGGCCTGGCGGCGCATTGGTCAGGCACGCGAGATTGTCGATAATATTGTGGCGACCGGTCATATTGCTTATGGGATTAATACCGGACTTGGCGCGCTCTGTAATATCACTCTGTCCGATGATGAACTCAGCACGCTATCGCGTAATACGTTAATGAGCCACGCTTGTGGCGTCGGGCCGTTGTTGAGCGAGGAGCAAACGCGGGCGATTTTGTGTGCCGCAATAGCTAACTACAGCCAGGGCAAATCGGGGATTTCCCCGGCGGTGGTTGAAGGGCTGCTGGTATTACTGAATCGGCGCATTACGCCGCAAGTGCCGTCGCAAGGCTCGGTAGGGTATCTGACCCATATGGCGCATATCGGCTTGGCATTGATTGGCATTGGCTCGGTTCATTATTGCGGTGAAACGGTTCCTGCGCATCAGGCGCTGGAGTTGGAAGGCGCCAGTATTTGTCGGCTCGGGGCCAAAGATGGCCTGAGCCTGGTGAATGGCACGCCCTGTATGACCGGGCTTTCCTGCCTGGCGTTGGATGATGCCTGGCGTTTGATGGATTGGGCCGATGTGACCGGCGCAATGAGTTTTGAAGCGTTACGTGGGCAGCTTGATGCCTTTGATGAGGACGTTCTGGCGTTGAAGGCCAGCCCCGGTATTCAACGCGTGGGTCAGCGCCTACGCCAGTTATTACGTAATAGCCAAATTCTGGCGGCCGGGAAGGGAATTCGCACCCAAGATGCCTTAAGCCTGCGTTCAATGCCGCAAATTCATGGTGCGTGCCGCGACCAAATGCGTCATGCCGAGCAGCAGATTGAAATCGAGTTAAACGCCGCCACCGATAACCCGCTGGTATTAGGCTCCCCGGAGAGCTGGCGTGTGGTTTCGCAAGCTAACCCGCACGGTGAATCGGTGGCGATGGCGGCCGATTTGCTGGCGATGGCGTTGGCAGAAATGGGCAGCGTGGCCGAGCGGCGTCTCGATCGGTTGATTAATCCGTTAGTCAGCGGCCTACCGGCGTTCCTGGTTGCTAAACCCGGCGTTAATTCCGGCATGATGATTGCGCAATATGTCGCCGCCTCGTTGTGTGGCGAGAATCGACAGTTAGCGCAACCGGCGGTGTTGGATAATTTTGTCACTTCGGCGTTGCAGGAGGATCACCTCAGCATGGGCACCAGCGCGGCGCTGAAGCTTCTGAAACTCAGCGGCAACCTGTGGCAAATTTTGGCGATTGAATATCTGCTGGCGGCGCAAGCGTTAGATTTCCACGGCGGAGAACAATCCGGCGAAGGGACGCGACGCGCGTGGGCGCTGCTGCGCGAAGCGGTGGCGACCTGGGAAGATGATCGCTGGTTAGCGCCAGAGATCGCCAAAGCGGTTAGTGTGATGCAAGCTGAAATGGTTGAACCCTAACGAGTAACGGGCAATATCTGTATTGCCCGTACCGTGGCGGTTTAACGCGCATCCGGACGAATCAAATCGAAACGCAGTTCGTCGCTAATGGCGTAATAAGCGCTGGGCCCACCGGCGCGTAAAATAGGTTCAGCTTTTGCGGTTTGATAAATCCCCTCTTCAAGGAGATGGCTATCAATATGAATCGCCACCACTTCCCCCAGTACCAGCCAGCTTTCGACTTTTTCCCCATCGGCACCCTGTAATTGAATGCATTGCGAGAGCTTGCATTCGAAATTTACCGGGCTCTCAGCCACCATGCTGACATTAACCTGCGACGCCGCCAGCGGCGTGACGCCAGCTAAGGCAAACTCATCCTGTTCACGCGGTACTGACGCCGAGCTTTCATTCATCGGTACCGCCAGCGAACGGGTTGCCAGGTTCCAGACAAATTCGCCGGTTTCGGTAATATTGCGGACGCTGTCTTTCCAGCCGCTGCTGGCGAATCCAATGATCGGGGGGCGATAGTTGAAGCAGTTAAAAAAGCTGTAAGGAGCAAGGTTACGCTGCCCATCGCGACTGATTGAACTGATCCAGCCAATCGGCCGTGGGCCAATAATTGCGTTAAGTGGGTCGTGAGGCAGGCCGTGGCCGGCGCGCGGTTGGTAAGAGTAGCGTTGACGCGACATGATCTTCCTTTCCGTTCGGTTATTTCTGCCATCTTAGCCTGTTTGCCGGCAGAAAAAACCGCAACAATTGTTTACGGGTTTTACCGTAACGGGTATCTTACGCGCCGTTCACTACGAGAAACATTTATGAAAAAAGCTGCTGAAAAAACTGCCCTCCATCCGCGTAATCGCCACCGTGGCCGCTATGATTTTGCCGCATTGATTGACAGCCATCCGCCGTTGGCGGCTTGGGTGCAGGTCAATCAATATGGCGATGAGTCAATCGACTTTGCCAATCCTGCGGCGGTTCGGATGCTGAATCAGGCGTTACTTCAGCACTTTTATCAGATTGAAAACTGGTCGATTCCCGACGGCTTCCTCTGCCCGCCGGTGCCGGGCCGGGCGGATTATCTCCATCATTTAGCTGATTTACTGGCGGCCGATCATCACGGTGTGATACCGCGCGACCTAAACCTACTGGATATTGGCTGCGGGGCGAACTGCATCTATCCGCTGATTGGCTACCGGGAATATGGCTGGCGCTTTACCGGTTCCGAAATTGATCCACACGCGATGAAAGCGGCCAATGCGGTTATTCAGGCAAACCCCGGCTTATCGCGCGCTATTCGTCTGCGTCGACAGAAGGATCCGCAGGCCATTTTCAGTGGCATTATGCATAAAAATGAGCTGTATCATGCTTCACTGTGCAACCCGCCGTTTCACGCTTCGGCGGCGGAGGCGCGGCAAGGAACTGAACGTAAACTACGTAACTTGCAACTGGATACCCGTGCGCCGCTCAACTTCGGCGGCCAGCATAATGAGTTGTGGTGTGAAGGGGGCGAAACCGGCTTTATCAGCCGGATGATTGCCGAAAGCGTGACCTTTGCGCGTCAATGCCTGTGGTTTACTTCGCTGGTTTCTCGTAAGGAGAATTTGCCCGCGTTACGTCGCGCGCTGGAAACCGCTGGCGCGCGTGAGGTACGTATTGTTGAGATGGCGCAAGGTCAGAAGCAGAGCCGGTTTATTGCCTGGAGCTTTTACGAACCGGCAGTGCGTGCGCGTATTCTCGCCGGATAAACCAATTACTCTGGCGCCGGGAGCGGCTGTACACCTGCCGCGCCCTGCACATCGTTCCCGGTTTGCATCACTTGCACCGTTTGATGCGGTGTTTTAATTCCCGCCTGATCAAAATGTTTTTTCACTTTATCATCCAGCGCAAAGCGTACCGTCCACTGCTTCAGTGGCTGGGTGGTAAAGGAGACGCGCACGGTAAATGCCTGATCGGTGAGACCGACCAGCCCGGCAAATGACGGTTCACCAATCACCATCGCTCGGATCTCTTCATCTTCCATCAGCTCTTTTACCGCCTCCTGCAGGGTGGCATTGACGCGATCGCTCTCTTCATCACGCGCGACATCGTAGTTCGCGACAAAAGAGCCAATCCCACGCACAAAGTTGGCAAAGGTCGTGATCGAAGACCAGGGAATGATGTGATAAGCGCCGGTATCCTGGCGAACGCCGACCGACCGAATCGACATACGCTCCACGGTACCGGTAATGTCACCGATGGTGACTAAATCGCCGGTATTCATCCCATTTTCGAACTGAATAAAGATGCCGGTAATAATATCTTTGACCAGCGTTTGCGAACCGAAGGAGACCGCGAGGCCCAGAGCGCCCGCCCCGGCGAGGAGTGGCGCGATGTTCACCCCGATTTCCGACAATAAAATCATAATGGTAATGGTGCTGATTAAGACTGCCAGCGCGTTACGAAACAGTGTTAGCAGCGTACGCGTGCGGGCGCTCGGCATCGGGCGCCCGTGCGAATCCGATGCGAGGCGGCTCTCAATCAAACTTGCCAGCAGCGTCCAGCCAACGGCGGAAAACAGTAAGATCGTCAGGACGCGAATCAGTAAATCCACCACTTTTTTGCCCGCGCCGAGGGTAAGCCACTGCCAGAGATCGAACAACTCCCACGCGTTAAGCAGCAGTAACATCACGCCGAGCACGGTTAAAAAACGCGCCAGCTTCAGGCCGCCGGAGACCCATGCATTGACCCGTTTCTGCAGTTCGGGGTAGGTACGGCGCAGGTCGGGCGAGAGAATAATGGTTTTGTTAATCCAGCGTGTCAGGATGCCGGAAATTAAGGCGCCAATACCAATAATTGCCAGGCTACGTACCGTGGCCGACATCATAAACTTCAGGCTATCGCCGGGATTAAACATCGAAAATAGAAACAGGGTGATGAAATAAGCGCTGGCTAACCAGTGCCAGACCAGTGAGAAGGCGCGGATAAATAAAGCGAAGAAGGCCATGCTGCGATCGGCGAGCGCCACCAGTTCAAACTGGATATTGCGTTTGTTATGGAAAATAAGCCACAACGCCCACAGCGTGATCAGCCCCATAATCACCACGTTGACCAATGCGCCGACCTGGATATTGACCTGATTTGAGACAATCGGCACGATCACCAGTAACCCATAGCCAATCAATCCGCTCAGCCAGCTCAGACGTAAATTCCAATAGTGCGCCCGGTCATCGGCAATATGAAAAGGGCGCAGGTCGGGATAGTGAGGGCAGAAGATTAACCGCAAGATGGCTTTGAAGAATTCAATCAACGCGAAGGCATTGAGAAATAGCCCCTGTTGGTAGGCGATGGTTCGGTTACCGGCATTAAGATAATCGCTGAGGATCTGGCCGACAAATAGCGCCAGCGCCAGTAACAGCAAATCAATCACAAAGGCGCCCAAAATCATCGATGGCAAGTGTAGCCAATTGGTGTGGTCGCGGTTTTTTTTCCGTCCCCAATGTCCCATTCGACGATAAACCGGCGCCATCAGCCACTTAATCACGCCGTAAAAGGCAAATAACGCTGCGGCAAGCATGACGAAATGGACCACGGCATTGATAAACGTTTGCTGATGAAAAGGCTTATGCGGCGCGGCGACAATGGTGTGATGTAGCTTGATAAACTGGTGAGCAAACGCGCCGCCATAACGGCGACTGGTATCGGTCAGGCTTTGCAGCACGGTTTTATCCTGCGCATCTGTCGCCGCGGGTGGGTTCAGTACTGGTGGCGCGGTGGTGGAGGGGCTGGCGGCGGCGTCGCGAAGCTGTTTGATTAACTCTTGCCGGGAGTGATCGTTTGCCAGAATGTCCGCCAGTGCGCTATAGGCGGCTTTTTTTTGTTCAATATTCGGTTCTGGCGTGTTGCCGGAGGGTTGCGTCGGCGCTGGTTGAGTGGTGGCGGCAGCGGGCAGGGTTACCGCCTGAACGGTGTGTAAGGGCGCGCCAAATAAAATAAATAACAGTAGCCACCGTAAGACAGCAAACAAGGGTGGATGGGTTCCCGGCATTACGCTCTCCTGTGGCGGCGAAAAAAATGCGTCGACAGGAAAGTATAGTCGCTGAGCTTGAGAAGGATTTTTTGCGGTGTGGGAATCCGTGCGGCCTCCTGACGACGCAATGCGTCACGCCGTCAGGAGCAATGGTTATGACACGTGTTGTAAAAACTCGCGTAGCCGCTCGCCAGGCGGGTTATCGATCAACGCCTTCGGGTCACCATCTTCAGCGATGCGCCCCTGATCGATGAAGATCAGCCGTGAGGCGACTTTTTGCGCGAAACCGACTTCGTGCGTCACAATCACCATTGTCATACCTTCCTCGGCTAAATCCTGCATCACTTTCAGCACTTCATGACGCAGTTCGGGATCGAGCGCCGAGGTGGGTTCATCAAACAGCATCATTTTGGGTTTGACCGCCAGCGCGCGGGCGATCGCGACTCGTTGCTGTTGGCCGCCGGAGAGTTCGGAAGGGAAGTGATGGGCGCGTTCGGCGAGCCCCACTTTCGCCAGCAAGCTTTTCGCCAGCGCATGCGCCTCTTCTTTGCGCGCGCCACGTACCCGAATCGGGCCAAAGGCGACGTTATCCAGCGCGTTCATCTGCGGGAAAAGGTGGAATTGCTGGAAAACCATGCCGGCTTCCTGACGAATCAGGCGTTCATCCACCTTCGGGTCGTTCACTTTCAACCCATCGACAAACAGTTCGCCGCTGGTAATCTCTTCCAGCTTGTTGATACAGCGCAATAGCGTTGATTTACCGGAGCCTGACGGGCCGATAATCACCACCACTTCACCCTGATTAATTTTCAGATCGATATTGTGCAGCACCTGGGTTTGACCAAAGTGCTTCGAGACGTTTTTAAATTCAATCACAGGATTTTCATCCTTTTCTCAATGCGACGCAGCACAAAACTCAGCACCAGCGTAATAATCAGATAGATAACCGCCACCGCGCTCCAGATTTCTAACGCGCGGAAGTTACCCGCGATGATCTCTTGCCCCTGGCGAGTCAGTTCCGCCACGCCAATCACGATAAACAGTGAGGTATCTTTAATGCTGACAATCCACTGATTCCCCAGCGGCGGCAGCATGCGGCGTAAGGCTAACGGCATGACGACATAACGCAAGGTTTCGCGGCGTGAAAGCCCGAGCGCCAGGCCCGCTTCTTGAAAGCCTTTGTTGATTGAGAGCACCGCCCCACGGGTGATTTCGGCAATGTAAGCGCCGGAGTTGATGACGATGGTGATCACCGCTGCACTAAACGGGTCGATACGTAAATCGGGAAATGCCATCGGCAGGGCGAAGTAGATAAACATCACCTGCACCACGATCGGCGTACCGCGAATCAGTTCAATAAATACCAGCGCGATATTATTGGCAAGCCAACCCCCGTAGGCGCGGGCGAAACCAGCAATAACGCCAATGATCAGGCCGCCAATCAGACCGAGGACCGAGATCCACAGGGTCATCTTCGCCCCTTCCAACAAAATGGGCAGAGCGGGCCAGATGACGCTCCAGTCGAATTCCATGGTTATATTCTCCGGATAAAGGCGTTTTTTGTTGCCATAAAAAAGCAGGGGCGATGAGTAATCACCCCTGAAATCAATCAGATAAGAAAATTATTTTGGTTCGCTACCGAACCATTTTTTATAGATGCGGTTATAGGTGCCGTTGTCGCGCAGGGTTTTTAATGCACCATTAACTTTTTCACGCAAATCGTCGCTGCCTTTCGGGAACGCGATACCGTACTGTTGCGCCTCAAGGGAGTTGCCGACCGCTTTAAATTGGCCTTTACCTGCCGTATGAATGAAGTAAAGGATATTCGGCGTATCATGCAATACCGCATCGGCGCGGTTGGTGCCAAGCTCCATATATGCATTATCAATGTTCGGGAACTGGCGCAAATCTTTGGTTTTGATATGCGCTTTGGCGTAATCCACTGAGCCGGTGCCGCTCTTAACCGCCAGCACTTTACCGTTCAGATCGTCGATACCTTTAATTTCATTATTGCTGGATTTAACCATCACCATCAGGCCGCTTTTGTAGTAGCCATCAGAGAATTCGATGGCCTTTTTACGCTCATCGGTAATGGTGATACCGGCCAGCGCCACGTCAACGTTATGGGTTTGTAGGGCGGGGATAATACCACTGAAATCCATCGGCTTCAGAGTGAAGTCGAGATTGAGTTGTTTCGCAATAGCGCTCCACAAGTCAATATCAAAGCCAACGTACTGATCACCCTGCTTAAACTCAAACGGAACGAAGGCGGTATCAGTGGCGACCACCAGTTTTTTGTCTGCAGCCGTGGAAGAAACAGCAAAGGCCAGCGCTAACGCGGCCAGAGAAAACTTAAAAGCTGACTTCATTATCTTATCCTTATCACTGTTGCGGGGAAGCATTTCCCGTTTGATGCCTGCTGCCATATGAAAAATGTATGCCAGGTTTGCAACATTCATAAAAACAGCGGCTTAATCGATTCAATTTGGTCAGAGAACCCGGACGTAACGGATATGCCCTGTTTTAGGGCGCCATTACGGTGCGCAAGTTCTGTTTCGGTGCAAAGGGCGTTACCCGCAAATTGAGCCTGAAATTAGCACAACAATGAATAGGGAAGTAACAAAAGTGTTAAAGGAGTCAAATTAACGCGTAGAGAAGCGCATTTATCTTAGTTGGCTGTCTTTACTGCCACGTCGATTATAAAGCGTCGCCTGCCGCTGTTTGTCACGCGCCTGTTGGCACGCCAGGCAATATTGTACGCCGGGTAACGCTTGCCGCCGCGCTTCGGGTATCGGCTCGCCGCACTCCTGACACTCGCTGGCGCTGGCGCCGGAGTGAAGTTGCCGACGCGCCCGTGAAACGGCATCATCAATAGTAGAGTCGATCTGCTCCTGAACCGCGTCATCGCGCGCCCAACCGTTGGCCATCGTTTACCTCCAGGATGCAAAAGCGGATAACCTTTGGTTATCCGCTTTGTTAGCTAACATTTAGCATTTAGGGCCTGCCTTGGCCGCTCAGGTATTACTCAATGTTTGATTCAATAAACCACAGGAATTTATCTAAATCACGCGAGGCCGCCGTAAAAATATCGGCCGTATCTTCATCTTTAACCTCAGAAATGGCCTTACGCGTTTCATTGGCAACCAAACCGTAACGGTCAGCCAATGCTTTCAGATGATCCTGCACGCTGTGAATATTTAGCGGGTAGCTTTTTAGCGGGGTTTTATCATTAACCACTTGTGTGGTACCCAGCGCTACACCACCTAACTGCACAACGCGTTCTGCAATGGTATCCTGATGATCAATAATCGCGGTACGGAATCCATCCAGCATCTCATGCACGGCAATAAAGTTGGCGCCGCGCATGTTCCAGTGCGCCTGTTTGGTGATCAGGGACAGGTCAATGAATGCGATAACCAGACGGTTGAGCACCTCGATTGTGGCTTGTTTCTCACTCTCTGCCACGTCATTACGGGTGTAAATCAGATCGGAAGATTTAGTTTTAACCAGCTTAGCGGTACTCATCATTAATATCCTCTAGTTGTCGGTTGTCCTAATTAAGTACGGAGTTAAGTATAGCACCGCTTTTTAAAGCTGCAGGAAAGTTACTGCCTATTGGTCAGATAG
Organism: Paramixta manurensis; assembly: GCF_013285385.1. Classification (NCBI taxonomy): domain Bacteria; kingdom Pseudomonadati; phylum Pseudomonadota; class Gammaproteobacteria; order Enterobacterales; family Erwiniaceae; genus Paramixta; species Paramixta manurensis. The sequence continues at coordinate 1,635,679 of NZ_CP054212.1, forward strand.
CGTTAACCTGCTGGTATTGAGAGAAATTACGTAATTAAAAATGATAATTATTTTAAATACGTAATTATTTATATCCTCAATGAATAAATGTAATTATTTGAAAGTTAAAAGAAAGTGGTTTTATTTATGGCTGGCGCTGACAGGTAATAAATAATAACAACCAGTCTGTCTAAATATAAGTGCAACATATTTGCAACCTATAATGCAGATTAATGTTTTTTACACATAACACCGCAATGTATTGCGCCTGGATTTAAGGCGCAATCGAGGCAATGCAGCTTATTTAGAGGTCTCGTCAAGCGGGGCGAGGTGCGTCTGCTTAGGGCGCATAGTCAGCGTTGCGCCAGCCGAGGCGAGAATGATTGCCAGCAGCGCCAGCCACTGCGTCAGCGTGAGCATTTCACCGAGGAACAACATACCTGAAATTGCCGCCAGCGCCGGTTCTAAACTCATTAACGTGCCGAACGTCCGCGCCGGTAAGCGGGTTAACGCGATCATTTCCAGTGAGTAGGGCAGTGCGCTGGATAACACCGCAATCGCCACCGCCACGGGAATGATCGACAGGTTCCAAATGCCGCTTTGCGCAAAACTCAGCCCCAACGGTACGAAGACCAGCGAAGCAATGATTGAACCGAGTGCTACCGTTGCCGGGCCGTGTTCGGCCCCCGCTCGCTGGCCAGAAAGAATGTATACTGCCCAACAGGCACCAGCGCTAACCGCCAGCAATGCGCCTTTGATATCCACGCTGGAAAAGCCTTCGCCGAGCGGCAGCAAAAACCACAGACCAAGCACTGCCAGCGCAACCCATATAAAATCAACCGGACGACGCGAACCCAACAACGCCAGGGTCAGCGGCCCGGTAAATTCGAGTGCGACGGCAACGCCTAACGGAACGGTACGCAGCGCCAGATAAAACAGATAATTCATCGCGCCGAGCGCCAACCCGTAAACCAACAATGGAAGACGTTGTTCAGGGCGAAAGCGTAACCGCCACGGTTTAAAAATCAGACAAAGGATTAGCGTCCCCAACCCCAAACGCAGCGCGGTAATACCCGGCGCGCCAACTTGGGGAAACAGGGATTTCGCCAGCGAGGCGCCACCCTGAATAGAAATCATTGACACCAGTAACACACATACCGGTATTAGTGGGTGCAATTTGGTTGAGGGAGAGAAACCCGAAGACATCCTGTACCTGCCTTATACTTGCGTCCGATCGGTCAAAAGAAGAGCGTCAGTGTACTGGATGGAGGGAGAAAAAGTCGCTAAGGCGTATAAAATCATCCATTCAATTGGTTAAAAAGTGTTCAATTCAGCGTAAAGAAACGTCGAGTTTATTTAAGATTTTTCTCAATGAACCTTTTTTTACCTAATGGAAGCGAAGCGGTACTGTGACGGATTTCACTAATTAAAATAATAAGATACGAAAATTCATTAACTTTCTGTTACACCAAACTTTCTATTGGACAACAAAATCAAGGCAGAGTTTCTTGCTAAGTTTTGTTATATTTTCAGCGTTGTCAGGAGAGAAGTACTTTCACATTTGAGGTGGTTATGAAAAAAATTGCATGTCTTTCTGCACTGGCTTGTGTACTGGCTGTGTCCGCTGGTTCCGCAATGGCTCAAAGCACCGTTTCCGGTGGTTACGCGCAGAGCGATTACCAGGGTGTGGCTAATAAAGCTAACGGTTTCAACCTGAAATATCGTTATGAGAACGGCAGCGATCCGCTGGGTTGGATCGGCTCTTTCACCTACACTGAAAAAGATCATACCTCAGGCGATATTTACAATAAAGGCCAATACTATGGCGTCACTGCAGGTCCTGCTTATCGTTTGAACGATTGGGCAAGTATCTACGGCGTGGTCGGTATCGGTTACGGTAAATTCCAGCAGAACAACCAGGTTGTTCGTGATAAGTCTGACACCAGCGATGTTGGCTTCTCTTACGGTGCTGGTATGCAGTTCAACCCGGTTGAAAACTTCGCGGTTGACGTTGGTTACGAGCAGAGCCGTATCCGCAGTGTTGACGTTGGCACCTGGGTTGCTGGCGTAGGCTACAGCTTCTAATCAGGCAGCCTCTTCAGGCCAGTTTTTCTGGCCGGTATGAAAAAATCCGCCCAATGAGGCGGATTTTTTATGCTTAAAATTTGTCTTGCGCCAGGCGCGCATAATTGACGCGCTTTAAGGCAAAGTTGGTCACATATATCGGCGGCGCCTTTTGTGATGAAATAAACCGATAGCGTGGCACAATCTGTTTACTGTTAATCCCTGTCCATTGTGAAAACAGCGCTAAGAAATCATTGGCGGAACGCGCCGCGTTAATCACCTGATGACGGCTATCCAGGCTCGACAGAATCATCATGGGTACTTGAAAGTTTTGCTGATACTTATCATCGTGCATCAGATATTCGTTCTTACCGCCTTTCGCTTTCAACGCCAGACCGTGATCGGAAAAGTAGATCATCGAATAGCTTAGGCCACTGTTTTGCAACTGTTGGCGTAACTGTTGTAGGAAATGGTCGGTCTGCGTGACGCTGTAGAGGTAGCACGAGGTCTCCGCCGAGTGAACGAAAGTGGCGTATTGCCCGCCGGTGCGGTCGCAAGCTTTAGGATGTGAGCCCATCAGATGAAATATCACTAAGCGCGGCGCATCGACCGGTTGTTTCAGCGCCTCGGGTAACAGTGTAAGTAGATCATCATCACGGGTTTGTTTATCGGCTTCAAAATCACCGTTTTTAAGAAAGTGCACATGCATGGCGCGATGCGCGATGCTGGAAATAGCCGTATCGTACTTGCCAATTTGTCCTTGGTTGGAAAGCCACCAGGTTTCAAAACCGGCACGGTTTGCCAGGGTAATGATACTGTCCTGATACAATGGCTGACCGTTTTCGACCAGGTTCAACGTCAAACCGAGCGATTTTTGCGTGGAAGAGGCGGCAGAAGTGTAGTGGGTAAAAAAGGTGCCGACGGTCTGGCTGGCGAACGGAGTATTGTCCCATCTGCCGCCAAACGCACCCAGCGCGTCACGCCGCGCACTTTCACCAATCACAATGACATAGATTTGCCGGGTCGGCTTAACCGCAGTGATCTGCCAGTCATCCGGTACAGAGGTAAGGTTTTTCATGCGGGCTAATTCGCTGTCCACCGTCAGTTTACTCTCTACCGTATCACGCACAAAGCGCGCCACCGGATAACCCGCATCGACCAGGCTAAACGGCCAGCCAGCCAATTTATTCAGCGTCGGCTGAGTTAACCAGGCCACGACCACAAACGCCAGACAAGCGCTTTCAATATGCGACCACGACTTGGGTGGCGGCAATTTACGGCGCAATGCTAACAGTCCGCAGCTAATAATCGCCAGTCCCATTAGGTAATCGCGCGGCGGGAAAATACCGATCATTTCGCTGGCTTCTTCCGGGTTGGTCGAGTGCAACGCCAGCAAGGTATTGAAATTGGGTGGCCCATATAACTGGCCGAACGGATAATAACAGCCGGCCACCAGCGCACACACCATAATCAGCCCTTTTTGCAGCCCAATTGCGCAATTGCCTAATAAGATGAGGAGGGCGGTAAAAGCCAGGGTGTACAACAGGCTGATGGGATAGCCGAGCGCCAGGTTAATCAGCAGAGAAAGTAGTAAATACAGCCCAATATAGGGGCTTAATAACTCACGACAGCGGGTTAACGCCGTAGACTTAATCAGTGTCAGGTTCATTTTTAATCTTAAAATGACGCAAAAAAACGCATCTTCACGGTGATTGAAGACGTATCAGCCTGATACAGCTCGTGGAGGGTGGAACCAGGAGGGGATTTGTTGCCGCTTCTGCCAGCACTCTTACGAAAGGCATGGCAAGATAATCCTCGCTTGCGCGAAAGGCAATTGGCTGTTGTCACATTTCTGTCAAATACGGACTAAATTTTTTTTAAAGCTTACGCTGCCGGTTTATCAGCGGATTTGGGGGCAGTTAACATCTCCAACAGCATCAGCCGTAACGTGAACGGCGACCGGCTAAATAAACGTAATAATAAGGGCGCTTTCATGGCGCTAACCTCCGGCGATGCGCAACATGGCATCATTTTTCGACTCATTTGCATGGTGTTATCCCTTATGGCGGCGGCTAAAGAGCAAACAAAGCGCGCCAATGAACAGTAAGAACATCATTAACAGCAGGAAGGGGGCATTCATATTGACCTCCAAAACCGGAATAATGATGTGGTCGCTTAATGAACAGGTATAGCACAGGCTATATCGTATAGCCAGTGCTATTTACCAGAAAATTTGTGCTTCGTTCATCATCGTTTACAATGTGGCACCAACAGACCGGCAGGGAAGTACCAACGCCGGTTAATAAGATGAGGAAGCTGAATGAGTCGTCGCGCAAAACCCGGGGCAGCCAGCCTTAACGGGTCATTAAAAGAGATCGAGGAACATGTTGAAGGTTTTCGACAGGTTCGCGAAGCGCATCGCCGTGAATTAATTGATGACTATGTTGAGCTGATTTCCGACTTGATCCGCGAATTTGGTGAGGCCCGTCAGGTCGATATGGCGGCGCGTCTCGGCGTTTCGCAACCGACGGTGGCGAAAATGCTGAAGCGTTTAGGAACCGCGGGCTTCGTGGAACAAGTCCCTTACCGCGGCGTTTTCCTGACCCGTGAAGGGGAGAAACTAGCGGAAGAGAGCCGCGCCCGTCACCATATTGTGGAAATGTTCTTACTGGCGCTGGGAATCAGCCCGGATACGGCACGTCGGGATGCAGAAGGCATTGAGCACCACGTGAGCGATGAAACCTTGGCGATCTTCGAAAAATTCTATCAGAGCCAGCGCTAGCCCTGGCGCTGTTTTGGCGCGATATTATGGTAACGCTCTTTAAGCCGTTTTTGCACGATCGCTTTTTGCACTTGATGGTTATTTTGGGGATTGTTCTTGCCATTTTCGCGCCTTTCCGGCTAACGGAATTACCCGGCGCGGTGGATTGGCACACCTTAATTACGTTGTGCGGTCTGCTGATACTGACCAAAGGAATTGAACTGAGCGGCTATTTTGAGGTGTTGGGCCGCCGGGTGATCGAATACTTTCAACATCAACGCGCTCTGGCGTTAGCGTTGGTTGCCGGTGCCGCGTTACTTTCCACTTTCCTTACCAATGACGTCGCGCTGTTTATTGTCGTGCCGTTGACACTGACACTGCGTAAATTTTCTTCGCTGCCGGTTTCCCGGCTCATCATTTTTGAAGCACTGGCGGTTAACGCTGGCTCCTTATTAACGCCGATCGGCAATCCGCAAAATATTCTGTTGTGGGGGCATAGCGATCTCTCCTTTTTCGGCTTTATTTGGCAGATGCTGCCGCTGGCCAGCGCGCTGATGGTGTGCTTATTGGCGCTGACATGGTTTTGCTTTCCGGACCACATTATTCAGCGTCACGCACCGGAGGAGGCGCAGGGGTGGCAACGGCGTTTATTATGGCTCAGCGTGCTGTTATACCTGCTGTTTATTGCCGCGCTGGAGTGCCGGTTTGCCGGATGGGCGCTGATCGTGGTTATCGCCGCCTATCTGCTGATGGCGCGCCAGGTATTACTGCGTATTGACTGGAGCTTACTGACGGTATTTATCGCCATGTTTATCGATGTCTTTTTATTAACCCGGTTACCCGGCGTACATGCCGGAATGACGCAGGCCGCGCACTGGAGTGACGGGGCGCGTTATCTGGCCGCCATTGGTCTCTCGCAGGTGATTAGTAACGTACCGGCAACCATTTTGTTGCTGCCGTTTATGCCCGCCAGCCAACTGTTTGCCTGGGCGGTCAATATTGGCGGATTTGGTTTGTTGCCGGGCTCGCTGGCAAATCTGATTGCGTTACGGATGGCGAAAGAACGGCGTATTTGGTGGCAATTCCATCTATTTTCTCTGCCAATGTTGTTGATCGCGCTAGTGCTCGGTTGGTTAATTTATTTAACCCTTCGTGCGGCGTAGTGCCGGAGTGTTCCTGAAATCAGCCGTGACACTGGCATTTGTCATTTTTCTTCCTATTGTTAAATCTGTCTGAATCTTTAAGGGCTCGGTTTGAGCCCATATTGAATGATGGAAACTATGGCAAATTCAAACGATAAACCGACTGATGATCAACAGCATCACCCTGATGAACCACACACGTCTAACCGCCAAGACGAGGAAAAGCAACCACAAGATCAGGATGAGGCGGAAGAGCAGCCGCGTAAACGACCGGGAAAAAAGCCGCTAATTATTCTGGCGATCGTGGTGGTGGTTATGTTGGTGGTGGCGCTGTTCTTTTGGCTTACGACCCGCAATGAAGAAACCACTGACGATGCCTTTACCGAAGGTGATGCGGTTACCATTGCCCCAAAAGCCTCTGGCTACGTGGTAAAACTGCTGGTTAATGATAACCAGCGGGTGAAAAAGGGCGATTTGTTAGTGCTCATCGACCCGCGCGATAATACCGCACAGCGCGATCAAGCCAAGGCCCAATTGGGGTTGGCGCAGGCGCAATTACATCAGGCGCAGGCGCAGTTGGCGCTCTCCCGCGTGCAATATCCGGCACAGCGTGATCAGGCGCTGGCCGATCAGGCGCGAGCGCAAGCCAACCTGCTGAATACGCAGGCGGAGTATCGGCGTCAGAAAGGTGTCGATCCGCGCGCCACTTCGCAAAGTAATATCGATAGCGCCAGCGCGCAACTACGCTCGGCGCAAGCGCAACTTCAGAGTGCCAAAGCGCAGGTTGAGGTCGCGTCGCAGGTTGAACTGCAAATTCGTCAGCAGGAAACCAATGTTGAAGCGCGGCAACAACAAGTCGAACAGGCGCAGGCGCAATTGAATACCGCAGAACTCAATCTCTCGTATACCGAAGTGCGCGCGCCTTACGACGGTTTTGTCACCAAGCGTAACGTGCAAACCGGTACTCTGGTACAGGCGGGCACCGCGCTATTCTCGCTGGTTTCGCCCAACGTTTGGGTGACAGCTAACTTCAAAGAGTCGCAGTTGGAACGCATGAAACCGGGCAATAAGGTGCAGATTAGCGTCGATGCGTGGCCGGATATGAAGCTGGAAGGTCACGTCGATAGCGTGCAGATGGGTTCCGGTTCGCGCTTCTCGACTTTCCCGGCGGAAAACGCCACCGGTAACTACGTCAAAATCGTTCAACGCGTACCGGTTAAAATCGTCATTGATAAAGGTCTGGATCCGAACAAACCGTTACCGCTTGGTCTTTCGGTGGAGCCTAAGGTGACGGTGGAATGAGTCAAAACCAAAGCTGGAAACCGGCCAGTAATCCCTGGCTGGTGGCAATTATGGTCACTCTGGCGGTGTTCATGGAGATCCTGGACACCACTATTGTCAATGTGGCGCTGCCGCATATTGCCGGCTCACTCTCCTCCAGCTATGACGAATCGACATGGGTTCTCACCTCTTACCTGGTGGCGAATGGCATCGTGCTGCCAATTTCCGCCTTCTTTAGCCGTTTATTTGGTCGCAAACAGTTTTTCCTGATCTGTATTGTGATGTTTACCATCTGCTCATTCCTGTGCGGTATTGCAACCGAGCTGTGGCAAATCATCCTGTTTCGTGTGTTGCAGGGCTTTTTTGGCGGCGGGTTACAGCCGGTTCAACAGTCGGTATTACTGGACTATTTTAAAGCTGAAGATCGCGGAAAAGCCTTTGGGCTCTCTTCAATTGCCATCATCGTGGCGCCGGTCATCGGCCCAACGCTCGGCGGTTGGATCACCGATAATTACAGTTGGCGCTGGGTGTTTTTTATCAATATTCCGGTTGGGATTTTGACGGTGTTGGCGATTTATCAACTGTTGGAAGATCCGCCGTGGGAGCGTAAATGGGCGAAAGGGAAGCTAAAAATCGACTATATCGGTATTTCCCTGATTACTTTAGGTCTTGGATGTCTGCAGGTCATGCTTGATCGCGGCGAAGATGAAGATTGGTTCTCGTCCGGGTTTATCCAACTGTTTACTGTTTTCACCGTGATTGGCATCGTCGGCGCCATTTATTGGTTGCTGTATGCCCGTAAGCCGGTGGTAGATATTCTGGTGATGAAGGATCGCAACTTCGCCGTTTCCGGCCTGTTGATGGCCGGTATGGCGATGATGCTGTATGGCAGCTCAGTGGTGTTACCACAACTGGCACAGCAGGATTTAGGTTATACCGCCACCTGGTCGGGGTTGGTGCTTTCACCCGGAGCGGTGCTGATCGTGATGACCATTCCGCTGGTGTTGAAGTTAATGCCAATTGTGCAGACGCGATGGATTATCGCCTTTGGCTTCACCTGCCTGGCGTTGGGGTTCCTCTACTCTTCGACGCTCACGCCCGATGTTGATTTTATGACGTTAGTGATGATGCGGAGCGCGCAATCCATTGGATTGGGATTCCTGTTCGTACCGCTGACCACCGTGGCGTTTGTGACCATTCCACAGCGCTTAAATGCGGATGCCTCGGCGCTATTTACCATGTTCCGTAACGTGGCGGGCTCGATCGGTATTTCGCTATCAACCGCTGCCATTACCGAACGTGAGCAAACGCGTAGCGCGCATATGGTGCATAACCTATCGCCGTTTAATGAGCCGTTTAATATCACCTTGCAGCACTGGAGCGCAGCGATCCGCGATTTTAGTCGCGCTATCGGCGACCCGATGACACAAGCCAGCGGGCAGCTCTACCAGGAGATGATTGCCCAGTCGCGCATTCTGGCCTATATCGATGTGTTTACCGGATTGAGTATTGTGGCCTTTATTTTGATTCCATTTTGTTTGCTGCTAGCGCCAATTAAGAGCGAAGGCAGTGCAGGAGCACACTGACATGAATGTGACGATAGCCGGAAATTCACCTGCGCGCATTACCCGATTGGTGGTTTTTACGCTGATGTTGTCCGGTTGCGCGGTGGGTCCCGACTACCAGGCGCCAACAGCGAAAACCGCCGCTGAATTTAACACCATGCAGTCAGGCGAGAATTCGCAGCCGCAGGCGACACAAACCAATCCAAATTGGTGGAAAGCGTTTAATGATCCACAACTGGATAGCCTGATTGCACGCGCGATTAGCGGCAACCTGTCGCTACAACAGGCGGTGCTGCGTATTGCCGGCGCCCGTGAACAACTTTCGCAAGCGCGTGGCGGTTTCTTCCCGTCGCTGAATGGCAGCGCGGCGGTGACACGCCAGCAATTAGGGGTAAAAGGCGAGCTGGAGTCGAATGGCGTGTATGACCAGGTTGATCAAGTAGCACCGGACCTGCGTTCTTCTCTGGATGGTTTATCTAAACCCGTCACACTGTATCAAGGCAGCTTCGACGCCTCTTGGGAGCTGGATTTGTGGGGCAAAGTCCGCCGTCAGGTAGAAATGGCGGGCGCGCAACAGCAGCAATCGGTAGAGGAGCGTAACGATGCGCTGGTGTCGCTGGAGGCGGAAGTGGCGCGTGCCTGGCTGCAACTGCGTGGCGCGCAGGCAGTGAGCCAGACGCTGCAAACCCAAATCGAAGTGGCTTCACAGACGTTGGAATTGACGCAGAGCCAGCAAAGCCACGGACTAGCGCCGCAAATGGATGTGGAAAACGCCCGCGCGCAATTGAGTTCGTTACGCGCGCAATTGCCGCAGTATGAGGCACAGGCACGGCAGGCAATGAACGGCCTTGCGGTATTAGTTGGTAAACCGCCGGGCGCGCTGGACGCGGAACTGATGGCCAGCAAACCGTTACCGGCGCTACCGAAGGCGGTAGCGGTTGGCGTACCTTCCACGCTGGCGCGGCGGCGTCCGGATGTGCGACAGGCTGAAGCCAGCCTACATGCGGCGACTGCCAATATCGGCGTCTCGGTGGCCGATCTCTTCCCCAGTCTCTCGCTCACCGGGCAATTTGGCGTGCGCAATACCGATGCCAGTTATCTGGATAACTGGAGCAGCCATTTCTACAGTTACGGCCCCTCGCTCTCGATTCCAATTTTCCAGGGCGGACGGTTGGTCTCCAGCGTAAAACTGGCGCGCGCGCAGCAGGCTAACGCGGCGCTGAACTATCGGCAGACGGTGTTGACCGCCTTACAGGATGTCGAGAACGCGCTAGTCAGTTATCGAACCGATCAGGAGCAAGTCACCCATCTGGATGAAACGGTTGACGCGCTGCAACATACTTTTGATTTAGCGAGCGATAGCTATCGCAAAGGTTTGTCTACGTTCCTCAATGTACTCGACGCGCAGCGTCAACTGGCGCAGGCGAAACAGCAAGCCGCGCAGGCGCGGGTGCAGTCGAGCCTCGATCTGGTGGCATTGTATAAAGCGCTCGGCGGCGGTTGGGAGCCTTATCAAAACGTGACGTTACCGGATTACCCGGTATTTGGCGCCGCAACCAGCGGCGATGTTGATGCCAGCCAAGTCCGTTAAGGCAAACCGCGTATCTCTCTACGGGTCGGCAGTGTTCGCCGACCCTTTTTTTATGGCATAATGCGCGCTGATTCACATTCACACTCCTCAAACGTAAGGCAATCCCTGTGCTAGTTTCCAGCAATGTCACCATGCAGTTTGGCAGTAAGCCGCTGTTTGAAAATATCTCTGTCAAATTTGGCGGCGGCAATCGTTATGGTTTGATTGGCGCTAACGGCAGCGGTAAATCTACCTTTATGAAAATCCTCGGCGGTGATTTAGCGCCGAGCGCGGGCAATGTGTCGCTCGATCCGAATGAGCGTATTGGTAAGCTGCGCCAGGACCAGTTCGCCTTTGAAAAGTACAGCGTGCTGGATACGGTGATCATGGGGCATGACGAACTGTGGCAGGTGAAGGAAGAGCGCGACCGTATTTATGCGCTGCCAGAGATGAGCGAGGAGGATGGCTATAAGGTTGCCGACCTGGAAGTGCGGTATGGCGAAATGGATGGCTACACCGCGGAAGCGCGCGCCGGCGAGCTGTTGCTGGGGGTGGGGATTCCGCTGGAACAACATTATGGCCCGATGAGCGAAGTCGCGCCCGGCTGGAAATTGCGTGTTTTGCTGGCGCAGGCACTGTTCTCCAACCCCGATATTCTGCTGTTGGATGAACCGACCAACAACCTGGATATTGATACGATTCGCTGGCTGGAACAGGTGTTAAATGATCGCGATAGCACCATGATCATCATTTCGCATGACCGCCATTTTCTGAATATGGTTTGTACCCACATGGCCGATCTGGATTACGGCGAGTTACGCGTTTATCCGGGCAATTACGATGAGTATATGACGGCGGCGACCCAGGCGCGCGAACGTCTGCTTTCCGATAATGCGAAGAAGAAAGCGCAAATCGCCGAGCTGCAATCCTTCGTTAGCCGTTTTAGCGCCAATGCTTCGAAATCCCGTCAGGCCACCTCACGCGCCAGACAGATTGACAAAATTAAGCTGGATGAAGTGAAAGCGTCCAGCCGCCAAAACCCATTTATCCGTTTTGAACAGGATAAGAAGTTATTCCGTAATGCGCTGGAAGTGGAAGGGTTAACCAAAGGGTTTGATGGCGAACCGCTGTTTAAGAACCTGAAGTTGCTGCTGGAAGTGGGCGAGAAGATGGCGGTGCTCGGCGCTAACGGGATCGGTAAATCCACGTTGTTAAAAACGCTGGTTGGCGATCTACAACCGGACAGCGGTACCGTGAAGTGGTCTGAAAATGTGCGTATTGGCTACTATGCACAGGATCACGCCGCTGATTTTGATAACGATCTCAGCGTGTTCGATTGGATGAGCCAATGGAAACAAGAGAACGATGATGAGCAGGTGGTGCGCGGGATTTTAGGCCGGTTGCTGTTCAGCCAGGATGAAATCAAAAAACCGGCGAAAGTGCTTTCCGGTGGCGAAAAGGGCCGTATGCTGTTTGGTAAATTAATGATGCAGCGTCCGAATATCCTGATTATGGATGAACCGACCAACCACCTCGATATGGAATCGATTGAGTCGCTGAACATGGCGCTGGAAATGTATGAAGGGACGCTGATTTTTGTTTCGCACGATCGGGAGTTCGTCAGTTCACTGGCTACGCGCGTCCTGGAGATTACTGCCGATAAAGTGATCGACTTTACCGGTGATTACGACGATTACCTGCGTAGCACAGGGTTCGAATAACCGGCTAATGGGCTGGGCGGCGCGGTAAGCGTTGCCCGGTTTATCCTCTCAAAGGGCGACCGCCTGATTTTTTCCGCTATTTTTCGCCTGATAAAGCGCCTTATCGGCCTCGGCAATCAACTGATCTTGCGCGGCGCTATCCCGTCCGGCGATGGTGGTATGTACCCCAATACTGATCGTCACCACTTTTTCCGCCACGCTACTCTTCTCATGCGGAATACCTAACCCGGCAACGTCTCTCACCATCTGTTGCGCCAGCAGCAACGCATCCGCCGCGTGGGTATTCGGTAGCACGATGGCAAACTCTTCACCGCCATAACGTGCAACCAAATCATCCGGCTGGCGTTGATGTTGTTGCAGACAGGCGGCCACCTGTTTTAAACAATGGTCACCGGCCTGATGCCCGTAGTGATCGTTATAGTTTTTAAAGGTATCGACATCAATCATCAGCAGAGAAAGTGGTGTTTGCTGACGCGAGGAGCGCTCAATGCTGCGCTGTAGCCAGAGATCAAACTGACGTCGATTTGCCAGCCCGGTCAGGCCATCGATCAGGGCCAGCGATTGTAGCGTGCGGTTCATGGCGGTGAGTTGATCACGCACTGCGGTTAATTCGAACTGGTTTTTCAGATTGAGATGGATATGCCGCAGAACAATAAAGCCAAATAAAAACAGTAATAGCAGTAGCACGACACTTAACATCGCGAAAGTAAATGCGTCAGCGCCCCAAGTGCGCCAGATTTGCTGTTTGTCATAGCCGGCGACCACCACCAGCGGATAACGTTTCAGACGTGAGTAGCCAAAGATACGCTCCCGACCATCAAGCGCTGAGCGATACATGGCCGCACCGGCGGAGGATGTTTTAAGTAGCCGGGTAAACAGTGGGCTGGCTGACAGGCTCTTGTTAATCAGTGTGTCGCTCAAGGGGCGTGCGTAGAGGATATTTCCGTTGGCTTTCATCAAACCGAGAATGTCATGTTCGCCAAGGTTGTAGTAATCGTAGACTTGGCGGAAGAAATCAATGCGTATTGTGGCAAGCAGTACGCCGCGAAATGTGCCATCGAAATTATTTAGCCGCATTGAAACCGGAATAATTAAGTTGCCGCTCGAACGGCTGCGCACCACATCGCCAATATGAACCTGGTTATCACTATGTTTCAGATGGTATTGAAAGTATTCACGGTCCGCGTTATTCGCGTTAGCCGGTAGGGCGCTGGCAGTACTGACTATCCAGTTGCCCTCGGTGTCATAGATAAACAGCCCGTCCAACTGCGGGAGTACCGCTTTGCGCTGCAAAAGCTGCTGGGTCAACGCAGCGGATTGATGGCGAAGCCCAACAATATTGATCCGGTCGCGTAAGTCTTGCAGCGTCAATTCAGTTTGGAGAAAGGTATCGCCAGCCTGGCGCGATAACGAGATCGAGAGATTGCGCGCGTTATCTTCTGTCGAGCTCAGCATCCGTTGCCATGAACTCCACAACGTCCAACCGTTGACGGCGAGTACGGCGCTACTTATCACCACTAAAAATATCAGCATCATCTGGCGCAACATTGATTTTGATACGCCAGCAACGACACCGGTTTGTTCAGTCATCGTCGGTATTATCCAAAATTATCAACGCGTCATAGGTAAAATATAGCCTCAATCGGCAACTCATGCCGACGCCGGGCCAAGCGCCCCGGCGCGTTTTTCGAGATGGGTTCAACAGGAATAATTTAGCGGGAGCAGACTTCACAGGCAGGATCTTTCGCCACTTTCAATTCACGAAATTGCAGTGTCATGGCGTCATACATCACCAGCTTTCCGCCTGGTGATTCGCCGTAGCCAGCCAGCAGCCGGATAGCTTCCATTGCCTGTAGCGAGCCAATCACGCCAACCAGCGGCGCCATCACACCCGCTTCGACACAGGTCAGCGTCTCGGCACCAAATAACCGGCTGATACAGCGATAACAGGGCGTATTCTTTTGCCAGGTAAACACGCTAATCTGCCCCTCCATACGAATCGCCGCCCCGGAGACTAGCGGCACTTTGTGGCTGAAACAGAGGCGATTAAGTTGCTCGCGCGTTGGCAGATTATCGCTGCAATCAAGAACCAGATCGTGTTGCTGAACCACTGCATCCAGCGCTGTGTCATCTAACTGCGCGTCAATTGCCGTCAAAGTACTGTGCGGATTAAGCGCCGCCAGACGTTGCTGTGCTGACGTCACCTTGGCAATACCGATAGTGGCGTCGGTATGCAGGATTTGTCGTTGTAAATTGGAGAGGGAGACGGTATCAAAATCCAACAACGTCAAATGCCCAATTCCGGCAGAGGCTAAGTATTGCGCGGCGGCACAGCCAAGGCCGCCGAGGCCAACAATCAGGACACGCGCCGCCTTGAGTTTCTCCTGGCCGTCAAAGTCAAAACCGCGCAAAACAATTTGACGGTTATAGCGCAGGGTTTCACTGTCGGTCAGTTCCGGGCGCATCTTAGCCTCCCAGCAATGCGTTAAATGGCTCGATCTCTACCCATTCGCCGGCTTCTACCGTACCGCGCTCACGCTCCAGTACGATAAAGCAGTTGGCGAGGCTAAAGGAGCTGAACACATGCGAGCCCTGATGCCCGGTGGAACGTACCGTGAGTTCGCCATCCGCGCCACGGCTTACAATACCGCGTTGAAAATCAAGGCGGCCCGGTGTTTTCTTCAACGGTTGTTCAGCGCGGGCGCGCTGACGCGGCGGCAGAGCGGCGTGGTGTTGCCCACTAAGCTTCGCCAGTAGCGGCTGAACCAGCTGGTAAAAGGTCAAGGCGGCGGACACCGGGTTACCCGGTAACCCGCAAAACCAACTAGTATGTAACCGGCCAAACGCGAAGGGTTTACCGGGCTTGATCGCCAGTTTCCAGAAAGAGATTTGCCCCAGTTCATCCAGCATGGCCTTGGTATAATCGGCCTCGCCGACCGAAACGCCACCGCTGCTAATCACTACGTCAGCGTGCCGATCGGCTTCAATAAAGGTGGCGCGTAGCGCGGCGGGGTCGTCGCGAATGATGCCTAAATCCAGCACCTCGCACCCCATGCGTTCCAACATCAGGCGCACGGCAAAGCGGTTAGTATCGTAGATTTGCCCGGCTGCCAGCGGCTCGCCGACCGGCTGTAACTCATCGCCGGTGGAAAATACCGCGACACGTAGCTTGCGTAGGACACGAACCTGACCGATCCCAAGCGAAGCCAGCAGCGGTAACTCTGCCGCACCGAGTTTGACGCCTGCTGCCAGCACGCTGGCGCCTTGCTGAATATCTTCACCCGGCAGGCGGATATTTTGCCCGGCTTCCGGTGTAACGGTAAAACGGACGCCATCGGCGTCGCTCTCGGTCTGCTCCTGCATCACCACTGCCTCAGCGCCCTCCGGCAGCGGTGCGCCGGTCATAATGCGAATGCAACTACCGTCCGGCCAGGCGCCGCTGAACGGGTTCCCGGCAAAAGATTTACCCGCGACCGGCAGTGGCACGCCGCTGGCGACGTCGGCCAGCCGTACCGCGTAGCCATCCATTGCGGAGTTGGCGAATGAGGGGACATTGACCGGTGAAATAACCGTTTCCGCCGTAATTCGCCCTGCGGCGGCGGTAATGGCGATATCTTCGGCATCAACAATAGGCGTAAGCTGCGCCAGCATTTTGCTCTGCGCCTCTTCGAGCGAAATTAATCCGGCAGTGAAACATTCCATAGGGCCTCCGGCCATTACTCTTTCTGATGGCGCTTATTATGGCGCGAAAACGCCGAGGGATCATCCCGCCTGAACATTCGGTTATTATTTACAACCTAAAGTTATTATCAGCAGGCAAACATTCCTCTTTACATCCCCTTAACGGCTACCTATAGTCAAAAATCGCTGAAAATTAACAATGGCAAGCTAACTCAGTGTTTTTCATGCTGATTTAATTCACAGGACAAGCGAATTATGAGTAGAGCGGTAATCGCGATTCATGGCGGCGCGGGAGCCATTGCGCGAGCGGCGATGAGTGCGGAAAAAGAACGCGCCTATATTGAGGCGCTTTCATCGATTGTGGCGCATGGACAACGTCTGCTGGCCGCAGGCCATAGCGCGCTGGATGTGGTGACCGAAGCGGTTCGCCAATTGGAAGAGTGTCCCCTATTCAATGCGGGCAAAGGCGCGGTCTTCACTCATCAGGGCACCCACGAGTTAGATGCCTGTGTAATGGATGGGCGTACGCTGGAGGCGGGCGCGGTTGCCGGGGTTTCCCGGCTGCGCAATCCGGTACTGGCAGCGCGTGCGGTGTTGGAAAACAGCCCGCATGTTTTACTGATCGGCGAAGGCGCGGAAAAGTTCGCCCAGGCTCAGGGCCTTGAGCAGGTCGAGGCCGATTTCTTTTTTACCCAGCAACGTTGGGATCAGCTACAGCGAGCGCTGTCTTCGCAGCAGGTGGTGTTGGATCATGGCAGCGCGCCTTCAGGCGTGGACGACCCGCTCGACCCCGATCGCAAGTTGGGGACCGTGGGCGCGGTGGCCTGCGATCTTAACGGTAATCTGGCGGCAGCGACATCGACCGGCGGCATGACCAATAAACAACCCGGCCGGGTTGGCGACTCGCCACTGCCCGGCGCAGGCTGCTATGCCAATAATGCGAATGTGGCGATCTCTTGTACCGGCGTTGGCGAAGTCTTTATCCGTACCCTGGCGGCGTATGACATTGCGGCATTAATGGAGTATGCCGGGTTATCGTTAAAACAGGCCAGCGACCGCGTGGTGTTGGATAAATTGCCGGCACTGGGCGGCGAGGGCGGCATGATCGCCGTTGATCGCGATGGCAATGTGGCGCTGCCGTTTAACAGCGAAGGTATGTATCGCGGTTATGGGTATGTTGGCGACGAGGCGGTGGTGGGAATTTACCGTGAGGCTTGAGGAGAACGCATGAATCAGCCGGATGCGATAGAAACCTTACCGGAG
Source organism: Paramixta manurensis (assembly GCF_013285385.1). Taxonomy (NCBI): domain Bacteria; kingdom Pseudomonadati; phylum Pseudomonadota; class Gammaproteobacteria; order Enterobacterales; family Erwiniaceae; genus Paramixta; species Paramixta manurensis. The sequence goes on from NZ_CP054212.1 coordinate 1,652,706, forward strand.
GATCGGGTGCTGGCGGTACGCGATCTAAGCGTTAGCTTTCAGCAGCAAGGTAGAGTGACCGAAGCGGTACGAGGACTTTCTCTGGAGGTCAATCGCGGTGAAACCCTGGCAATTGTCGGTGAATCCGGCTCCGGGAAGTCGGTGACCTCGCTGGCGTTAATGCGCCTGATCGAACAGGCGGGCGGCACGCTCGAACAGGGTGAAATTTGGCTGCGCCGTCGTAACGGTCAGGCGATAGATTTAGCCCAAGCGCGGCAATCGCAGATGCGCACTATTCGCGGCGCCGATATGGCGATGATTTTTCAGGAGCCGATGACTTCGCTTAACCCGGTCTTTCCGGTTGGCGAGCAGATTGCCGAATCCATCCGTTTACATCAGGGGAAAAGTCATCAGCAGGCGTTGGCGGAAGCGCGCCGTATGCTGGACTTGGTACGAATTCCGGAAGCGAAACAGGTTCTCACCCGTTACCCGCATCAACTTTCCGGCGGCATGAGGCAGCGGGTGATGATCGCGATGGCGTTGTCGTGTAAGCCGGCGTTATTGATTGCCGATGAGCCAACGACGGCACTGGATGTCACCATTCAGGCGCAGATTTTACAACTGATCCGCGTGCTGCAAAAAGAGATGGAAATGGGGGTGATTTTTATCACCCACGATATGGGCGTGGTCGCGGAAATGGCCGACCGGGTACAGGTGATGTATCGCGGTGAAGGCATTGAAAGCGCGGAGGTTAACACCATTTTCCGGCAGCCGCAGCAGGCCTATACCCGCGCGTTATTGGCCGCGGTGCCTAAATTAGGCGCGATGCGTGGTCAGCCGCTACCGGCGAAATTCCCCTTATTGAACGATGAAGGCGCCAACGCGTCACAGCCGCAAAATACGGTGTTGGCGGAGGGCGCGCCGATCCTTCAAGTTCGTGATTTGGTGGCGCGCTTCGATATTCGTGGCGGTCTGTTTAATCGCGTGATGCGCCGGGTACACGCGGTCGAAAAGGTCAGTTTCGATCTCCGCCCCGGCGAGACGCTGGCGCTGGTTGGCGAGTCTGGCTGCGGGAAGTCAACCACCGGACGAGCGTTACTGCGGTTGGTTGAAAGCCAGGGCGGCAGTATTACCTTTAACGGACAGCGTATTGATCGTTTAAAAAATAGTGAACTGTCGCATTTACGGCGTGATATTCAGTTTATTTTTCAAGATCCCTATGCCTCGCTCGATCCACGGTTGACGGTTGGTTACTCGATTATGGAGCCGTTACTGGTGCACGGCGTGATGAAGGGGCGCGAGGCAGAGCAACGCGTTGCCTGGCTGCTGGAGAAAGTGGGGTTGCAACCGGAACATGCCTGGCGCTATCCACATGAGTTTTCCGGCGGGCAGCGGCAGCGTATCTGCATTGCGCGTGCGTTGGCGCTTAATCCGAAAGTGGTGATCGCGGATGAATCCGTTTCGGCGCTGGATGTTTCTATTCAGGCGCAAATCGTTAATTTAATGCTCGACCTACAACGAGAGTTTGGCATCGCTTTCTTATTTATTTCTCACGATATGGCGGTGGTCGAGCGAGTTAGCCATCGCGTCGCGGTAATGTATCTGGGGCAAATTGTTGAGATTGGCCCGCGCCAGGCGGTGTTTGAAAACCCGCAGCATCCGTACACGCGAAAATTAATGTCGGCGGTACCGGTGGCAGAACCAGGCCATCGGCGGCGGGAACGACCGTTGCTGGTGGATGAAATCCTCAGCCCGATCCGGGCCCTCGGTGATGAACCTAATGTCGCCCCATTGGTAGAAGTTAGCGCCGGGCATTTTGTCGCCCGCCATGCGGTAAATGGGGCGTGAGCGCGTTTCGCATAATAATGACAGGGACTACAGGAGAAGAAAGCATATGACCAGTAAACAGACACGTAAATGGTTGTTAACCGCCGGTTTGCTCGGCAGTTTTGCCGCGCTTCCTGCCTGGGCGGCAAAAGATGCGGTGATTGCGGTAGGGTCGAATTTCACTACGCTGGACCCGTATGATGCCAACGATACGCTTTCGCAGGCGGTCGCCAAATCATTTTATCAAGGGCTGTTTGGCTTTGATAAGGACATGAAACTGACCAATGTGCTGGCGGAGAGTTACCAGGCCAGCCCGGATGGGTTAATTTACACCATTAAACTGCGTTCCGGCGTCAAGTTCCAGGACGGTACCGATTTCAACGCCGAAGCGGTGAAGGTCAACCTCGAACGCGCCAGCGATCCGGATAACCATCTCAAGCGTTATAATCTGTTTAAACAGATTGCAACCGTAGAAGCGGTTGATCCCACCACGGTAAAAATCACCTTAAAAGAGCCGTTCTCGGCCTTTATCAATATCCTGGCGCACCCGGCTGCGGCGATGATTTCGCCTACCGCCCTGAAAAAATACGGTAAAGAGATTGGTTTCCATCCGGTGGGAACTGGCCCTTATCAGTTCGTCACTTGGAACCAGACCGATTTCGTTAAGGTGAAAAAATGGGACGGTTACTGGAAAAAAGGCTATCCAAAGCTTGATAGCATCACCTGGCGTCCGGTGATTGATAACAATACGCGCGCGGCGATGCTACAAACCGGTGAAGCGAACTTCGCTTTCCCAATCCCTTACGAACAGGCAAAGTTACTGGCGAAAAACAGTAAGCTGGATTTGGTAACGACGCCATCCATTATGCAGCGTTACATCAGCTTAAACGTGACGCAAAAACCGTTTGATAACCCGAAAGTGCGTGAAGCGATTAACTATGCCATCAATCGCCAGGCGTTAGCGAAAGTTGCGTTCGCCGGTTATGCCACGCCAGCAACCGGCATCGTGCCGCCTGCGATTGATTTCGCACAGCACTATCCGGCGATAGAGTACAACCCGGCTAAAGCGCGTGAACTGCTCAAAGAGGCGGGCTTCCCAAATGGGTTTACCACCACCTTGTGGTCTTCGCATAACCACAGTACCGCGCAGAAAGTCTTGCAGTTTACTCAACAGCAATTGGCGCAGGTGGGAATAAAGGTACAAGTCAGGGCGATGGATGCCGGTCAACGCGCGGCGGAAGTAGAAAGCAAAGGGCAGAAAGAGAGCGGTGTGCGAATGTTCTACACCGGCTGGTCTGCCTCTACCGGCGAAGCGGATTGGGCGTTAACGCCGCTGTTCGCGACGACTTCCTGGCCGCCTGCGATCTTTAACACCGCGTTCTACAGCAATCCAAAAGTGGATAAAGATCTCACCGATGCGTTGAAAACGACCGAGCGGGGTAAGAAAGCGCAACTGTATAAAGATGCGCAGGATACCATTTGGAAAGATCAGCCGTGGGTGCCGTTAGTGGTGGAAAAACTGGTTTCAGCGAATACTAAATCGCTCAGCGGTTTTTACGTGATGCCGGACACCGCCTTTAGTTTTGATGACGCCGATCTGAAGTAATGCCGTCAACGCCAGCCTGAGGAAGGCTGGCGTTGCTACGTCAGGAAAACCGATGCTCAACTATTTTGTTAAACGTTTACTGGGGTTAATTCCAACGCTGTTGATTGTGGCGGTGTTGGTGTTTCTGTTTGTTCACCTGCTGCCGGGCGATCCGGCGCGGCTGATTGCCGGCCCGGAGGCGGACGCCTCGGTGGTTGCTTTGGTTCGTCAAGAGTTAGGGCTTGACCAGCCGTTGCCACAGCAGTTCTGGCATTTCATTCTCAATGCGTTGCAGGGCGATTTTGGGCAATCGATGGTATCGAAACGTCCGGTTTCGCAGGAGATCGCCACGCGTTTTCTACCGACATTATGGCTCACGTTAACCAGCATGGTGTGGTCGGTGATTTTCGGTATGGCGATTGGCATCGCTTCGGCGGTATGGCGTAATCGCTGGCCCGACCGCATTGGCATGACGTTGGCGGTTTCAGGGATCTCATTTCCGGCGTTTGCGCTCGGTATGCTGCTTATGCAGGTTTTTTCCGTGCAACTGGGCTGGCTGCCGACCGTGGGTGCCGATAGCTGGCGTCACTATATTCTGCCGTCGATTACGCTTGGCGCGGCAGTAGCCTCGATCATGGCGCGTTTTACGCGCGCTTCGTTTGTCGAAGTCATGCAAGAAGATTATATGCGTACCGCGCGGGCCAAAGGCGTGCGGGAATCGCTGGTGGTGGTGAAGCATGGTTTACGTAATGCGATGATCCCGGTGGTCACAATGATGGGTCTGCAATTCGGTTTTTTGCTGGGCGGCTCGATTGTGGTTGAGGTGGTTTTCAACTGGCCGGGATTAGGACGTTTATTGGTTGATTCCGTCGAGATGCGCGATTATCCGGTTATTCAAGCGGAGGTACTGCTGTTTTCACTGGAGTTTATTTTAATCAATCTCATGGTCGATATGCTTTACGCAGCGATCAATCCTGCGATTCGCTATAAGTAAGGAGCGACGATGAAGAATTGGCGACGTGAGGCGGCACTGAAGACGATGCCGACGCTGAACGAAAATCGCGTCCGCACGCCGTGGCGGGAGTTTTGGCGCCGTTTTCGCCATCAGCATGTGGCGATGATTGCCGGTCTGTTTGTGGTGGCGCTGATTATTGTGGCGTTTATTGCGCCGTGGATAGCGCCGTTTGATGCCGAAAATTACTTCGATTATGACCGTCTTAATGAAGGGCCGTCGCTGGTTCACTGGCTGGGCGTGGATTCGTTGGGCCGTGATATTTTTAGCCGGATATTGCTGGGCACGCGTATTTCGTTGATTGCCGGTTTTTTCTCGGTAGCGATCGGGACCGTAATTGGTACGCTGCTTGGCCTGGTTGCGGGCTATTACGAAGGCTGGTGGGATCGCATTATTATGCGTATCTGCGATGTGTTGTTCGCCTTTCCGGGGATTTTGTTGGCCATTGCCGTGGTTGCCATCATGGGCAGCGGTATTTCGAATGTGATTGTCGCGGTGGCGATTTTTAGCATACCCGCCTTTGCCCGTTTGGTACGTGGAAATACGTTGGTATTGAAGCATCAAACCTATATTGAGTCGGCGCGCAGTATTGGCGCGTCGGATTTGACCATTATCCTGCGTCATATTCTGCCGGGGACTATTTCCTCGATCGTGGTGTATTTCACCATGCGTATTGGGACGTCGATTATTACCGCCGCCAGTTTGTCATTTTTGGGTCTCGGCGCGCAGCCGCCGACGCCAGAGTGGGGCGCGATGCTCAACGAAGCGCGGGCGGATATGGTGATGGCGCCGCATGTGGCGGTATTCCCCAGCCTGGCGATTTTCCTCACCGTGCTGGCCTTTAATTTACTGGGCGATGGTTTACGCGACGCGTTGGATCCGAAGTTAAAAACATGAAGCCGTTTAACTATCAGCAGGATTTCGCCAACATTGATTTTCGCCATTCGCCGGAGCGTTACCAAGCCGCTGCGGCGGCCATTTTTAAACGCTATTGGGGTCGTTTACGCGCCGATGAAGATTATCTGGCGCGTAAAAAAGCGCATCAACAGGCTTATGGCTAAACCCGGCTGCCCCATAAATCATACTCATCGGCGTTTTCCACCGTCACGCGGATCACATCGCCCGGCTTAACGCGCGTTTCGCCATTGAGGTACACCGCGCCATCAATTTCCGGCGCATCGGCCATGCTACGACCAATTGCACCTTCCTCATCGACTTCATCGATGATGACCAGTATTTCGCGCCCGACTTTTTCTTGTAAACGTTCAGCGGAAATCCGTTGCTGGAGTTGCATAAAGCGATCGTAACGTTCCTCTTTTACCGCTTCCGGCACCTGTTCCGGTAACTGGTTGGCGGTGGCGCCCTCTACCGGGCTGTATTTGAAACAGCCGACGCGATCTAAACGGGCTTCTTTCAGGAAATCCAGCAACATCTGGAAATCCTCCTCGGTCTCGCCAGGGAAGCCAACGATGAAGGTGGAGCGTAACGTTAGATCCGGGCAAATTTCGCGCCAGCGTTTAATGCGCTCAAGCGTGCGCTCTACCGCACCGGGGCGTTTCATCAATTTGAGAATACGCGGGCTAGCGTGCTGCAAGGGAATATCCAGATACGGCAGGATCTTGCCCTCGGCCATCAGCGGAATAACTTCGTCAACGTGTGGGTAAGGGTAAACGTAATGCAAACGCACCCACACACCCAGTTTGGCCAGTTGTTCACACAGGCTTACCATGCTGGTTTTTACTGGTGAACCGTTCCAGAAGCCGGTGCGATGTTTAACGTCAACACCGTAGGCAGAGGTATCTTGCGAAATCACCAGCAGCTCTTTTACTCCGGCTTCGGCTAAGCGTTTCGCTTCATCCAGCACCGAACCAATGGGGCGGCTATCCAAATCGCCACGCATCGACGGAATAATGCAGAAGGTGCAACGATGATTACAGCCTTCGGAAATTTTCAGATAGGCGTAGTGACGCGGCGTCAGCTTAACACCCTGTTCAGGCACCAGGCTAAGGAACGGGTTATGCTGTGGTTTCGGCACATAGTGATGGACGTGGGAAAGCACCTGTTCGTAGCTGTGCGGGCCGGTAATTTCCAACACTTTTGGATGTACTTCGCGGATCTGATTCTCTTTTGCGCCCAGGCAGCCGGTAACGATCACTTTACCGTTTTCATTAAGCGCCTCGCCAATCGCCTCTAGTGACTCTTGTACCGCACTATCAATAAACCCGCAGGTATTCACAATCACGATTTCTGCGTCATCGTAACGCGGCACCACATCGTAACCTTCGATACGAAGCTCGGTGAGGATGCGCTCGGAATCAACCAGGTTTTTTGGGCAGCCGAGGGAGACAAAGCCGACGCGCGGCGGCTGTTGGGTCACATTGCTCATAAGGTCAAAATTTCATCGTTTAGGGAGTTATCAGGCGGGGATTTTACCGGGGTTGAAGCAAAAATGCACCGCTATCTTATACGGCGGGCGTAGCGCCGTATTCGCCTGTCGCCTGGTTAACCCTCAACATAACAATGTATTGTATTGCGAAAAGAGACCAGGCGACAGGCAGTAATAGTGGTTACTCGCGGTTCTCCTTAATATTCCAACTGGATTGTGATTCCGCGCCTTTTCCACCGGAGGCGGCTTGTTCCCAATATTGGGTTTTAACTTTAGCGGACAGGAATTCCCACGACATGCCAATAATATCGCTATTTGTCTTACCGTTAAAAAGAGCGTTCGTAATAAGAACATCCTCTAACGTGATGCGGCAATATTCCATCTGATTCCCCCCGGCTTTACAGAGGGATAATTCAACTTTATTAATATGCTTGCCATTGGAAACGTAACGCATTATTGCGGGGGCGGCTTTATCAAGCTGAGACTGAACGGTTAAATCACGATAGTGAACTTTACCCGCGCCACCGCCGCCACCGACTTTCATATTTCCCGGTTGGTTGGCTCCCCAGGTAAACGACGTTACATTAATCCAGCCCTTATGATTTGCATCCTGCGACTCGCCCTGGATGCCGTCTATATTGAGAAAAATATCCGTACTCATTTGTCTTCCTTTTTATTACAGTGTAATTTGTACTCTATTAAATTGACCGGCTGAAACTCATACTGACACAAAGGTATCGTTATGGACAACTACTGGAATGAAAAAAGATTTTCGAGTTACTATCTCACTATGGCAAATTTAGAAGCGAATCAATTAACAGGTGTTGCTAATACTATCTCGCTTATTCATCTTAAAGATGGTTTTGTTAGAATCCAATTTCAGGATAATATTAAGTCTTTTATTAACGCTCAAATTAACGCTATTCGTTACGCGAAGTCTGAAAAAGAGTGTCAGGTCTGCCTCCAAAATATTCAACAGGAGCGTGAATATCTGACCATTCAGGATCGGATGTTGCGGTCGGGTGAAGCGGCGTTGCATGCTTCAATAGCGTTGGTTAAAACAGGGGATGTTTGGGGATACATCATTAAAGGCGTCGCGGTAGTTCTGAGTGGATTACAAATAGCCGCCGGCATCGGCGTGATGATGACGTTAAACCCGGCGGGGCTGGTGTTTGGGGCGATGCTTACTGCCCATGGATTTAATGGTGTGCAGGAATCATTTGAAAACATGAAAAATGAAACAGATAGCAGCGTGGGGTTTTTAAAAGAAGGCTATCGTATTATAGCGCAATTTATAGGGTGTGATCGCCGAATGGGCGAAATAGCCTATCACTCAATGGACATCGCATTGTCTGCCTATGGAATATTTAGACTCACATTGAAACCACAGTCATGGCGCTTATTTCATTATCTTAATCAGGATTATGTTCGTAACTTCAATAATATGACATCATTAGAGTTGGGTATTGAAATCGGTAATGATACCGCTTCTGTAAAATCCATCTATGAGCTCATTAACGACAAACGTTAAAATTCCTTTTTAAGAAAAAGATACGCTTTGGTTGCTAACCTTACTGGTGTCATAATATAGACAATAACTAAGAAAAATAGCATTGTTATAGAAAAAGAGAACAATTGATGGTACTCAAAAATCGCCATGCAAGCCCATAAAACAAACATACATAGTGTAAATATGGACATAACGATTAATCTTTTTCGTAACTCTTTTAATAGCGACAGATACGTTACGCCATCTTGTTCAACGTATTGCCGCAGGATAGCAATATCTTTAGCGGTAAAACCCTGTTCATGTAGTTGCCGAAGTAATCCTGTCTCATTCATCATATTCACATAGTAGTCCATTAAATGTGTTGGTACTATAGCCTGTTAAGCCAACCACCACAATACTGATTCTGGCGGCTATCTGGCAACGAGTATTTAATCAACTCAACCCGTAAGCGTTTTAGCTAATTAGCATAGTGGGTTATTATCAATTAATTTTAGCAATGGCAGTTTGTTATTTTAAGCGTTCATCGAATTGGAAAGGCACCGATTTTGCGGCGGCAATCAGTGAAACAGCATCGGGGTGATCGGGGTTCAGCAGGTAATTAAACTCAACCGGAGAAATGGCGCTGGGAACGCGTAATAAAGCCGAGCTGCTACCTGCCACCCATTCATCGCCAAGCGCGACCAGCGCAGAAGGAGCTTCAGAGGCGGCCCAGCTCGCGGGCAGCAATGAAATATCAACCGTCTGACTTAACGACTCATCAGCCTCAAGGCTAAGTAGAGTGAATGAATCCAACAGATTGGCGGCATTCAGATGCACCAGCATTTCTAACATCGTCAACGACGCGGCTTCTGACAAATACACCATTGAGGTGCCAACGTTGTTCCAGCGTCCGCCGCCTTCCCTGGCGCCATAACCACTCCATGCGGATGTTAAATAGCGAGTCTTGGTAAGGCGATAGAGCTTCACGAATAGACTCCATGCTCCAGGCGGGTAATCATTTTCATCACTTCATAAGCGCCCGCCTCAGATGCCACCAGTTCAGCCGGGGTTTTCCAGTTCAACCCACGTACCGGCTCATTAAGCCAGCGCCGGGCGGCGGCTTTGTCACCCTCGAACAGTTCAACCGCTCGATCGAGGATGCGAATAAAACGCACGATTTTTTCGCTTTGTTCGGGCGTGAAGCCATGTTTAATGCTGCGACTAAAGGTGGTGTTAGGAATACCGGTAATACGCTTAAACTCGCTTTGCGTGATATCCGCCCACTCCATCACCAGTGAAGCGACGTGTCCGCTTAGCCCGTTATCAATCTGAGTAACAACAGCAATGCCTTCGGCGCTTTCCAGCCCCGCAATCTGCCAAAGCCGCTCGCGGGAGGGGGAAGTTTGTGAGGGGGTAAATACTTTCATTGGCTTTCTCCCATTTGGTAATTTCAGTATATCCATATGGTAAGAGGTATGCAAATGATAGCGGATGAAGAGGAGAGTGACCTCGCTTATCGCGCCGGTTTCAGTACGGTTGGGTTACAACTCCTGCTGGCACCCATGGCGCTTCAAAATTTTATTACAGCTTTAAAGCTGTTTACGGTTTTTAACAGCCTAAATGCTGTAATGTTGTTATAACAGCTTATAGGGTGTAATGTTGTATAACAATCTATAGGCTGTATCAGAACCACCTTTTGGATCAGATAGTATGAAAAATGATTATCCGCTAAAAACGCTCAACCAGTTACGGCCATTTCTCCTTGGTTTCCGTAAAGCGAATGGACTAACGCAAAAAGACGTGTCCACAAGGTTAGGGGTTACTCAGCAGACTTATGCTCGTCTCGAGGCCAACCCAGCCAGTGCGAGCATTGAACGCCTGTTTAAGGTGTTTTCCGTGTTGGGTGTCGAAATCAGCCTCTCCTCTGAGGCCGTCACATCTGAAATGAAGCAGGCGGAAGAAAACGATAAAGTATTAAATTCACCTGCCAGACTGGAGAAATGGTAATGATATGAGCCGAAAACAGCAGCATTTAGCGATATGGATGAACGGCATCAAAGTCGGATTCTGGGAAAAGCGTAAAGGGGAAGATATCTTACGATACCTTCCGGAATGGAGTGTTGATGCGCAGGGAAGGCCTCTATCATTGTCTCTACCTTTTACGCCCGGGAACCAGACTTGGCGCGGAAATGTGGTACGTGATTACTTTGATAATTTACTACCGGACAGTGAAGGGATCCGCAGGCGTCTGGCTATGCGCTATCAGGCAGAAAGCCCCGAACCTTTTGATCTGCTGACAGAACTGGGAAAAGACTGCGTGGGAGCTATACAACTACTTCATGAAGACGAGGAGCCCACAGACCTATTTTCCGTAAAATACCGGCCTCTGTCTGAATCAGAAATAGCGACGACATTGCGCAATACTACCGAGGCATTGTTACCTGGCAGGCCGGGTGACTCTGATGACTTACATTTGTCGATTGCCGGTGCGCAGGAAAAAACAGCTTTACTTTGGCATGAAGATCGCTGGTGTATGCCAGAGGGCAATACGCCGACGACGCATATATTCAAGTTACCGCTCGGGCTAGTAGGAAACATGAAAGCAGACATGCGCTCATCGGTGGAAAATGAATGGCTCTGTTCGCAGCTTCTTGAACATTACGGGATCCCGGTGGCAAAAACGCAGATGGCCCAATTTGAAGACCAGAAGGCTCTGGTGGTTGAGCGTTTTGACCGGAAATGGTCAAGGGACCGACAGTGGATAATTCGCTTACCCCAGGAAGATATGTGTCAGGCTCGGGGTGTTTCGCCATTACGAAAATATCAGGCCGATGGCGGCCCGGGTATCACAGATGTAATGGATATACTGGCTCATTCAGACCACGCTGAACATGACAGAGCACTGTTCTTCAGATCGCAGATAATTTTCTGGCTGATGGCAGCCACAGACGGCCATGCCAAGAATTTCAGTATTACGATAGCGCCTCAGGGTCGTTATCACCTTACCCCTCTCTATGATGTTTTATCGGCATGGCCGGTAATTGGTCACGGAAACAATAAGATATCCTGGCAGAAATGCAAACTGGCAATGGCAGTCCGTGGTAGCACTAACTATTACCTTATTAACAGAATACAAAGACGACACTGGATCAAGCATGGCGAGTTAACTGGCCTTGGCAAGCAGCAGATCGAGACAATGATTGAAGAAATTATATCCGCGACTGCGGGTGTCATTGAACGTGTTTCCAGGGTACTCCCGGAAACGTTTCCACAAGAAGTTGCGGCAAGTGTTTTTGATGGGATTACGCAGCAATGCAGACGTCTGGCCGAGAAATAGCAGAGCTTCCTTTTATTCGTATGCCATTACTGGAGGCTCAGGATCTGACTAATTATGGGCTTTGGGTACGGCAGTGAAGATTATAACGTAAGCCGCTCGCGGGAGGGGGAAGTTTGTGAGGGGGGTAAATACTTTCATTGGCTTTCTCCCATTTGGTAATTTCAGTATATCCATATGGTAAGAGGTATGCAAATGATAGCGGATGAAGAGGAGAGTGACCTCGCTTATCGCGCCGGTTTCAGTACGGTTATTGGTATTTTTTGAATTGGTTTTTTGTGTAACGTTTTCAGTTAGTTATTAATAAAAAGAGTTTGCGCTTAGAGATTACTGGCGTATGGTTAGCAGAGATTGTTGGTGTGTTAAACCGCGAAGCGCTTTCGCTATCAATGGATGATAAGCAAATGAATAACTCCGCCTACATGAGAGCCAGGTTCAAAACCGATCGCGCCATCGCACAGGCGTTGGAGAAGGGGATTAAAGGGACGATTAATGGCGCCGGGAACACTTTCGACAATATTTACCATGGTCTTGAACGCGCCAGTTGGTACTCTTCCTGTTTTTTCGAACGCTACCAGGATATTTGCCGCGAGATCGGCAGAGAAGATGTGCGGATGGTAAAGGCGATAGTGGAGGTTTTTAATCGCAAGGATGTGGTGTTCGATATGTTTCTGTTGTATGTCGAGTATGTGTTGGGGTTGCCGCAGGAAGGTCAGCATAAAGTTGTAGGGAATGTCACCAGGGGAGTAAGTGGTATTGTTGTTGAGGGTGTTACAGGTATTGCTACAAAAAAAGCACTGGCTTACTCAATAGCCAGGACTATTTCTGAATCTTTTAATTTATCTCATCGGATTAAAAATCAGATATATAACGGCAGCCGGTATATTCTTACAGCGATTGGGTTCTATGGTAGAAATCAAAAAGCAGCGTTGGCTGCGCGAAGGCTAAAAAGAGTACATCCCACTTATTACCATGCATTGTACCGTAATAACCTTGAGATGCTATATATTTATATCGAGCCGATTATAGTTGAATTGATTTATGTGTTGCAAAAAAAAGAAAATATCACGGAAGAGCAACTGATTAATTTTATTGAGAACTTAAGAAAATGATTAAAGATCTATTAAAAAGAATAATTTATCCGATCTTGTTCGATACCATTCCTATCATTGTTATTATAATTTTATCCGCGATCTATGTCGAATTTATCCCCCAGCACTGGGGTAAGCTAACGCTGATTACGGTCTTTATCGTCGGGTGGATTGCTTGTAAGTTAATGCCGGATAAATATATGTGATATTTAAGGCGTAACTCACTATGATTTTTATAGAAATAATCTTGAGATGCTATACCTCTATATTGAGCCAATTATTATTATTTTCACTCATGCACTAGAAACCAGAAAAAATCTAACGGAAGATGAGTTTGCTTTACTTTTAAAGGATTTAATAAAATGATGAAGATTATTAAGTTTATATTTTTAAGTTTATTTTTTGATGTCATTCCGGTATGGATAGTTATTATACTCTCAGCTTTATATGTAGAATTTATTCCCGAGCACTGGGGTAAGTTAACGCTACTTACAATTGCTGTGGTGGTGTGGAAAGGGGATTGTTTTGATCCAATTAAAAAATAAATAGAATTTATAAATCACTAGTGAAATTATCAACGGAGGAGTAAAAGATTAAAGGAATATTAAAGAGAATTTTTTATATGACACTTTTTACGTACATACCTGTAGTTATTGATGTCATTTTTGCTATTTTATATGTCGAATTTATCCCCCAGCACTGGGGTAAGTTAACGCTGATTACGGTCTTTATCGTCGGATGGGTTGCCTGTAAGTTAATGCCGGATAAATATATTTAATTAGCGAGGGGCAGCATTCCACCACCCCGACTAAGGAGGCTAAAAACTGGAGGTATGATGTTTAATATTCCAGCCAGCGCGCGTCTCCGCACCTCTGCCGCCCAAGGCATGTTGTTCCCAGTATTGCAACTTTACCGTTTCAGCCTGAAATTCATATTCAACCTCTGTCTCTAAACCACTATCATCAAACAGTACTTCGGAAACCATGACGTTCTCCAGCGTAATACGATAATATTCGATCTGCCCGTCGCCAGCCTTGCAGGCTGAGAGTTCTGCTTTCCGAATCCGATTCCCGTTGGAGGCAAATAACATCAATGCCGGCGTTGATTTATCGATGGTGGTGCGTACCATCAGGTTGTGATAATTTACCATCCCCGGCCCATTGCCGGAACGTGTTACTCCCCACGTATAGGCGTGAATATTTATCCATGCCGGATGGTTAGCATCTTTCGATTCTCCTGTAACGTTGTGAACTTTTAAAAAGAGATCGTTCATTTCCTTACCTCAATAATTAATTGCTCCGTTATCGTGATAATAATCCATCTCAAAGTCGCGTAATATTTAATTATTCTTCTGGAAGGGATTCGTTATAACAACTTGTTACGGTGATTCTGACTTATTTTAAATGGTTTTAATAAACCACTGGCAGATAAAACGCTAAATAAGATCGTTACTTTTCTCGTCAGGCAAGGTTTTGTAAAGATAGCGCGATTATGGTTACCCATTACGGCAGTTATTACTAAAGTTAGAAGACAATAATGTCCAAGGAGATGTTTATGACTCGCCTATTGTTATCCTCTGCATTAGCCAGTGCGCTGGTATTTTCTGTTTCTGCAACCGCGGCGGAGAAAGTCACCGTCCAGCAGTTACAGGACAAACTGAATCATCCGTGGTCAATCGCTTTTCTCCCCGATAATCAAAACCTGCTAATTACTGAGCGTTCAGGTCAGCTCCGCACCTGGAGCCCCCAACACGGGCTATCGCAACCCATCAACGGGGTGCCAAAAGTGTGGGTACAAAGACAGGGAGGATTATTAGATGTGGCGTTAGCGCCTGATTTTGCCGATAACAGACGTGTTTATCTGAGCTATACCGAAGCCAATAAAGCCGGGCAGGCCGGGGCGGTGGTAGGTTATGGCGTACTGAGTGACGATAATCAAACGTTACGCGATTTTAACGTCATCTTCCGCCAACAGCCACAACTCTCCAGCGGGGCAAACATAGGTACCCGGCTGGCCTTCGATCGGCAGGGTTACCTCTATATTTCATTGGGCGATCACTTCCATAGCGCCGCTGCACAAGATTTGGATAAGTTACAGGGCAAACTGGTACGCCTGAATGCCGATGGCAGTATCCCGCCGGATAACCCTTTTGTCGGGCGTAAAGGGGCGCGCGGCGAGATCTGGGCCTATGGGTTACGCAACCCGCAAGGGCTGGCATTAAACCCATGGACGCAACAGATTTGGGAGAGCGAACATGGTCCGCGCGGCGGCGATGAAATTAATATTCCGCAGAAAGGCAAAAACTACGGTTGGCCGGTAGCAACGTGGGGCATTGATTATAGCGGGCAAAAAGTACCAGAGTCGAAAGGCGGCGAGGTTCCTGGCACCGAGCAACCAATCTTTTACTGGAAAGTTTCGCCAGCGATTAGCGGAATGGCATTTTATAATAGCGCCAAATTCCAGATCTGGAAAAACTCAGTGTTCATTGGCGCATTGAAGGAGAAAAGCTTAATTCGCCTGAGTATCAATGGTGACAAGGTGGTAGAGCAGGAGCGGTTATTACAAGATCGCGGGGAACGGATCCGCGATGTGCGCCAAGGACCGGATGGCTATCTCTACGTGCTGACCGATGAAGATAACGGGAAATTACTTAAAGTGGGGTTACAACCCTAATTTCCCGGCTAGCCGTACCGGGTAGTCAAACGGGCCGGGCACGTCGATGGCGTGCCCGGTCACGGTTATTTTACCCAACGGCAAATTTCCCAGCCGCGTTGCACCGCTTCCTGCTGCAAAAGTGCATCAGGGTTGATGACATAGGCATGGTCAGCATGTTCCAGCAACGGCAGGTCATTCATCGAGTCACTATAGGCCCAGGTATGCTGGAAGTGGTTTACTGTCTGGAGCGATTTCCAGTCAGTAAGCCGGGAGACTTTGCCATCGCGGTAGGTCATGGTGCCATACGTTTGCCCACTGTAGCGGTCGTCAATAATCTCAACGCCAATGGCCAACGCGCCATGTGCGCCTAATTGCTGCGCAATGGGGATCACTAAATGTTCGCCGCTGGCGGAAATGACCATGATGGTGTCGCCGCGCGATTGATGCCATGCCATACGCTCGCGGGCGGAGGGGTAAACGCGTGGCATAATATCGCGCTGAATAAAGCGCCGCACCCAGCCTGAAACGGTTAACCTGCCAAGGCCAGCCAACGGGGCCAGCGTGGTGTTCATATAATCTTCAATCGAGAGTTTTCCCTGATAATACTCTGCCATCAGCGCCTGTTCTTGCTCAATTAACGAGGCGGGGGCAAAGCCTTGCGATACCAACCAGCGCAGCCAAAGGCTGGTACTGTCCTCGCAAATCAGGGTTTCATCCAGGTCGAAAAGGGCTAAATCCATCATCGTTCTCCTCAGACAAACTTAGATCAGGTTAACGGAATTTTGTGACGCACTTAACTTTTCTGGCAAAAATCGGAATTACCCCCAAGTGCGTTGACGATACGAGAGGGCAAAAAAATGGGATCAGCGCAGCAATCCCCGGATTTATCTAATAAACTCTAAAAAACTTTACGGTCATACTCTGTTTTTCCGCGCGCCGAAAAGTTAGCGTAGATAGCGCGTCCCTGTTTCGTAACACTGTGAAACACTTGATATTAAAATGGATACTCTGGTCACGTCATGATGAAAACTCGTTTCTCTGCCGGTGTCCGGGCACTGGCTGTGGGCGGCACGCTATTGCTGCTTATCCCCGAACTCTCTTCTGCTGAACAGGCGCCAGCGGCGCCGCAAATCGATGCCAAAGCATGGATTTTGATGGATTACGCCAGCGGCGACGTGTTGACCGAGTCGCACGCGGATGATCGCCTTGATCCCGCCAGTCTCACCAAAATGATGACCAGTTACGTGGTGGGGCAGGCGATTAAAGCCGGCAAAATTACCCGTGATGATATGGTCACCGTGGGTAAAGATGCCTGGGCCACCGGCAATCCGGCACTAAAAGGCTCTTCGCTAATGTTCCTTAAACCGGGCGACCGTATTCCGGTATCCGAACTGAATAAAGGCGTGGTTATCCAGTCGGGGAATGATGCCAGTATTGCGCTCGCGGATTACGTTGCCGGTAGCCAGGACTCGTTCGTCGGTTTAATGAACGGCTACGCCAAAGCGCTCGGTTTGCAAAATACCGCGTTTAAAACCGTCCACGGCTTAGATTCCGAAGGTCAGTATAGTACCGCGCGCGATATGGCGCTTATTGGTCAGGCATTGATTCGCGATGTGCCGGATGAGTATGCGTTAAATAAGGAAAAAGAGTTTACCTTTAACAATATTCGCCAGCCGAATCGTAACCGCCTGTTATGGAGCACCAACCTTCACGTTGATGGCATTAAAACCGGTCACACCTCCGGCGCGGGTAATAATCTGGTGGCGTCGGCAACCGAAGGTAATATGCGTCTAATCTCGGTGGTGTTAGGAACCGCAACCGATAGTATCCGCTTTCGTGAAAGTGAAAAGTTGCTCACGTGGGGGTTTCGCTTTTTTGAAACGGTTACGCCGCTGAAAGCCAACGTTGCGTTTTCGACGCAGCGTGTGTGGTTTGGTGCGCAAAAGAGTGTCAGCCTCGGCGTACAGAAAGACGCGTCGCTGACCCTTCCTCGCGGGCAGGTAAAGAATCTCAAGGCTAGCTTTACTTTAGCATCGCCGCAGTTGCAGGCGCCTTTGAAAAAGTATCAGCAAGTGGGGACTATTGATTTTCAGCTTGATGGCAAAAGCGTGGCGCAGCGGCCTTTAGTGGTGTTGGAGGCGGTGCCGGAAGGTGGCTTCTTTAGCCGTATTTGGGATTTTGTGATGATGAAGTTGGATGATTTATTCGGGAAGTGGTTTTCCTGAATAAAGCCGCGTGGGTGAAAGAGCGCGGCATGCCGCGCTCTGTTGTTCTCTATTCGAACAGCGAGTAGAGAATGGCGGAAATCGCTATCAGGCCAATAATCACCACAAATAGATTGCTGGCGGCACCACTGTATTTACGCATCGCCGGGACTTTATTAATCGCATACATCGGCATCAAGAACAGCAAAACGGCAATAATCGGGCCGCCGAGCGTTTCAATCATCCCCAGAATGCTCGGATTCCAGCTCGCGACAAGCCAGGTGGTAATCAGCATAAACAGCGCGGTAAAACGGTTCAACGCCGGTTCGCTAATCTGCTTACCTCGGCCCCGTAATGACTTGATGATTAAGCCGTTAAAACCTTCACGCGCGCCAAGGTAGTGACCGAGGAAGGATTTGGTAATTGCAACCATCGCAATAATCGGCGCCAGCCAGGCCATCATTGGCGTATTAAAGTGATTAGCTAAATAGGACAAAATAGAGATATTTTGCGCTTTCGCTTCGGCAAGATTTTCCGGTGAAAGGCTCAGAACGCAGCTAAAAACAAAGAACATGACGGTAATAACCATCATGACATGGCTACGGGCAAGGATCCGTGAGCATTTAGGTTCGGCTTCCGCGCCGTATTCATCTCGCTTTGCTACCGCAAAAGCCGAAATGATCGGTGAATGGTTAAAGGAGAACACCATTACCGGAATAGCCAGCCACAAGGTCATTAGCAAACCGCTGCCGCTGCCGGAGAAGCTGGCCGTACGGAAAATGTCGCTGCTCCAGCCAGGAATTAACCACAGTGCTAATAACATCAATATGGCGACAAAAGGGAACACCAGCAGACTCATGGTCTTCACGATGATTTCCTTGCCGAAACGCACAATGGTCATTAGGCCGATAATCAAAATCAATGCCAGCAGCGCGCGCGGCGGAGCATTGAGGTGTAACTGATGAGTCAGAAAACTTTCGACGGTGTTGGTAATTGCGACGCTGTAGACTAACAAAATAGGATAGATAGCGAAGAAATAGAGCAGAGTAATCAGTTTACCGGCCCCCTTTCCAAAATGCTCTTCTACCACTTCGGTGATATCTTCGCCCGGATTGCGGCCAGAGAGCACAAAACGGCAGAGTCCGCGATGGGCATAAAACGTCATTGGAAAGGCCAGAATGGTCATCACAATGAGTGGGATCAGGCCGCCGATACCGGCATTGATCGGTAAAAACAGTACGCCTGCGCCAATGGCGGTGCCATATAGCCCCAGCATCCACATAGTGTCGCTTTTTCGCCAGGCGGCGGCGTTATCTGCGCGCTGTTCGGTGACGATAGTTTGGGATGAATCCATTATTTCCTTTCCCTTTGCAGTCAATAAAATCTCTGCGGCGTCGTGATGCCTCTGCCGTTGAATGCCGCATACTCTATCACCAGTAAAACGTGAACTCAGCGTCTGTTTAGCCGCTGAGGGTGAGCGCGATCACAACTGTAATCTCCCTGTTGGTTTTATGGTCTATTTATTGTCTTGTTGGTATCGGTCCATGCTGGTTTTTGGCTAAAAAGGTAGCGTTATCTGCTGAAATTGCCGGGGTGTGGCGTGATGGAATAGCGTAGGGGGAGAGAAGGAGGCCCATAAATGGGCCCGCAGGAATCAATGACGCACCCAACCTTTACGGATTGGCAACGCAAACACGAAACGGTAGGCCTGGCTTGCCCGTTCGGAGAGTGTTTCGCCGTAAAACTGCCAGGCCATATGGGAAAACAAGCAGCCCAACATACCGACCAGGAAACCGCCCAGCATATCCATCGGCCAATGTACGCCAAGGTAAATCCGTGACCAGGCGATAGCAACGCCAACCAGCAGGAGCAACACGCCAGACCACAGGCGATGCCAGAAAATAAACGCCAGCGCGAAGGTAAAGATCGCCGTGCCGTGATCGCTGGGATAGGAGTCATCCGCCGCGTGTGAAAGGAATTGGTGACCGAGCCCAACGGCGAAGGGACGCGCATGTGGAAACAGCTCTCCGGCACACCAAGAGATCGCCATTGCGTATAACAGGGCGATGCCGGTTTTTAACACCAGCGCGCGTTGTGAGCCGACCCGATCGCGCGGCCCCCATAACCACAACGCGACGATCAGCATTGGAACAATGGCGATCAGATCTTTGGCAATAAACGTCGCCATTTCCAGCGCCCACTCCGGCGAGTGCGGCGTGGCATTGATCCAGAGAAACAGACTCCGGTTCAGTTCTTCCATCATGAATGCTTCCTCGTTCTATTCAACAGATGCGAAACACATCCGAAAGTGAAAAGTTGTGCTAACCAAACCCACCAACCTGCCCACAGGTTGTGAGAAAAAAAGTGCGCGCCGCGCATGACCTGACCAAACCCCATTAACAAGCCCAGCGCCAATGCCGCGCTCCAGCAAAACCAAGCCAATTTCGGGCGTTCAGGCCAGAACAGGAAAAACAGCGCCATGGCGCTAAATCCGCTGGAGGCATGGCCGCCCGGGAAGCAACGTCCGGGGCCGCTGCCGAGTGGGATATGACCGAGTAGTGGGTACGAGATGGCCTTACCGCCAAACTCGACCAGGCTCCACGGGCATGAATGCGCGCTGGTGGCTTTCAGTATCCCAACCGCTAACGGGCCAATACCTATCAATAACGCCACTAAAATCTGGCGCGGCTGGCGTTTGATGATGCCGCGCAGTAACAGCACAACGCCGCCGATAATCACCAGATCCTTCAGTAAGCGATGATTAATCCATTCCAGCCAACGGTTATCTTTCAGCGGGAAATTCTGCGCGCTGGGATCGTACCAGACCTGGCTCAACATCAAATCCCAGCTTTCGTTACGCGAGAACCAAAAAAACATCACACCGAAAAAAGCCAATAAAACAAAGTGGGTAGCGTAAAAGCGTGCGGACAACAGGTAAATGGAGTTTGTCCGAATCCTTTCCGGCGTTAAGGTTTGATTTAGTTTTGAAGTCAGTTGCATGAAGAATTGATGAATAAGAAAACAGGATAGGTATTTTGCTCACTCCTGCTTAAGATAACCTTAAGCAACCAAAGCGGGGGAACGCGCAGAGGGAGAGGGTTAACGCATAAAAAAACCCGTTAATCAGAGATTAACGGGCACCTCAATTTGGGGATTTCAAAGAAAAGCAGTGGCATTAATTATGACTACATCCCTGACTAAAAGTTCTGCGGAATATATAAATATTTTTTTAACCGCCTAACAAAGGCCAGATGATCACAATCAATGTCCCGGCCAGCGTTAATAGCACGTTTGCGATGGCATAGGTGCCTGCGTAGCCAAGGGCTGGGATGTTGCTACGCGACGTATCGCTAATAATCTCCATTGCCGGTGCGCAGGTGCGTGCGCCCATAATGGCGCCAAATAACAACGCGCGATTCATCCGTAATATATAAGCGCCAAACAAGTAACACAGTACGACCGGGATTAAGCTTACCGCTAACCCGGACAGCAGCATCTGCACGCCGGTCGCGCCAAGACCATGCGTCATTCCACTGCCTGCGCTGAGACCGACGCCGGCCATAAACACCATCAAACCAAACTCTTTCACCATGGTTAGCGCCCCCTGGGGAATATAACCAAAAGTGGGATGGTTGGCGCGCAGAAAGCCCAGCATAATTCCGGCAAACAGCAGCCCGGCGGCGTTGCCGATGCCAAAGCTGAAATTACTAAACTGGAAGTTGATCATGCCAATCATCAGGCCGATGATAAAAAAGGCGCAGAAAGCCAGAAGGTCGGTCATCTGACTATGAATTGAGATAAATCCGATGCGGTCGGCAACACTTTTTACTCGCCGCGCTTCGCCGCTAACCTGTAACACATCCCCTTTATTCAACATAATGCTGTCATCAATTGGCATTTCAATCTGACTGCGGATAACCCGGTTTAAAAAGCAGCCGTGATCGGTCAAATTAAGCTTGCTTAGACGCTTATTAACCGCATTGTGGTTTTTAACCACAATCTCTTCCGTTACGATGCGCATGTCCAGCAGGTCGCGATCGAACACTTCCTTACCATTACGGAAACTGGGATCGAGCCGCGAATGGGCATCAGGATAACCGACGAGAGAGATTTCATCGCCCATCTGCAACACGGCATCGCCATCCGGGCTTGCGAGAATACCATTACGGCGGATACGCTCAATATAACAGCCGGTTTGACGATAAATCCCCAGCTCACGCAGGTTCTTGCCATCGGCCCAGGAAACCAACTCTTGCCCCACGCGATATGCACGAATAACCGGTAAGTAGACTTTGCGCTGGCTGTCGGCATCCAGCCCGCGTTCCCGCGCGATTTGTTGAGCACTGGTCGATAAATCCTGATGTTGTAATTTCGGCAGATAACGCGCAGCCAAAATCAGGCTGACCAGGCCAACCAAATAAGTGAGCGCGTAGCCAAGGCTAAGATTATCTTGCATGCGACCAAGCAGTTGGCTATCGAACAGCGTTTGCCGCAACGTATCGCCGGCGCCGACCAATACCGGCGTTGAGGTCATGGACCCGGCTAGCATCCCGGCGGTGAGCCCAATATCCCAGCCGAAAATTTTCCCCAATACCAGCGCGATAAGCAGTGCGCTGCTGACCATTACCATCGCCAGCATCAGATAATTCTTTCCATCGCGAAAGAAAATAGAGAAAAAGTTAGGGCCTGCTTCTACGCCAACGCAAAAAATAAATAACATAAAGCCAAGATTCAGCGCATCGGTATTGATCAGGAAATGCTGTTGCCCCAATAGAAGCGAAACAACCAAAACGCCAATGGAATTACCAAGTTGAACCGAACCCAATCGTAATTTCCCCAGGCAAAGCCCAAGTGCTAATACGACAAATAATAACAGGATGTAATTCCCGCTTAACAAATCTGCGACGTTTATGTTCACGGCTTAACTTCTTGTTTACCAGTAACTTGTTGAAAGAATGGGTTTATTGCGCTAACGTTTATCGTCGTGAACAGGGCGGCGGTAGAAAAGCATGCCGTTCCATCGTCATGGTTCTCAGAGGATAAATTAAAGCGGCCCTATTTTAGACGGGAATTCATGTCACAGCCAGTAAAAAGCCCTGTCGAGAGAGAAGGTTTATTTTCAATCTTTCTGCAGCCAAACCTTTCAATGTCACAATATTATCTTCGTGCGATCGGCCTAATCTGAAAAGCTGAGGAAAACCTATGTTATTACATGGCGTCCGTTGGTTTAGCGTAGTGTTCGGAGCCGCTATTTATTGTGCGGTTTTTATTTTTGTACGTCACGACCTTCTGACTGACAATAATAATCCTTCCCACACGCAATTGGGTCTATTGTTGTTTATCGCGCCAGGCATGGTCGCCGCTTTCATCGCCCCGCGCGCGCCGCTTAGCGTAGCATTACTTGCCGCGCTTATTGCTACGCCGTTTTGTGTGCTAGTGACTTGGCTGGTTTACGCCTGTGTCGATAGCTTTTGGCAAGAGATGGCGTGGAATAGTAGTGCGATTTTTTGGAGTGGGTTGGGCGCATTGGTGGTGATGTTTTGGCGCGCAATGACACCTTCCGGCCGCTTACCTTAATCAACCCCCGGCGCATGAAAAAACCGGCCCTGTCACCAGAGCCGGTTTTCTCTTTAAGCTTAAGATTCCTGAAACAGGCTCAGGTGCTCTTTCGCGTAAGCTTCGAAATCGGTGCAACCGCCAATATGTTTCTGATCAAGGAAGATCTGCGGCACGGTTTCTACCGGTTTTCCAACGGTTTTTTCCAGATCGGCTTTACTGATACCTTCCGCGTGGATATCAACATAACGGAAATTGAAATCATCGCGCGATTCCGTCAGTTTTTCCGCCAGCTCTTTTGCGCGAACGCAGTAAGGACAGCCCGGACGACCGAAAATGACAGCAAACATAGGTATCTCCTTAACGATTATTTTGTGTGATCTGAATCACAGATTTCAGCTCAATGGCGCTCATGATGCCTGCTTCCTTCCCTGAAAGGAAGAAGGATTTGCCTGTTAGTCTGATTAGTGCAGACTATGCAATCCATCGAGATTACGCTTTCCCGGAGGGATTCGGCAACTGTCTGATACGATGAATTTAACCTTAGTAAGCGTTTAATTAAGCAATGTATAGACTGGAGAAACTGTTATGACGCCCACTATCGAACTGTTACGTTCGCACCGCTCCATACGCGCCTTTGTGGACAAGCCCATTCCGGCCGACTGGCGCGAGGCGATTATTGCTGCCGCGCAGTCGGCTTCAAGCTCCAGCTTTTTGCAGTGTTCCTCAATTATTCGTGTCACCGATCCTGAGATGCGTAACACATTAGTGACGCTGACCGGCGGGCAGGCCTATGTGGCGCAAGCCGCCGAATTTTGGGTATATTGCGCCGATTTTAACCGCCACCTGCAAATCTGCCCGGAAGCGCATCTCGGGATGGCGGAGCAGCTGTTATTAGGGTGTGTTGATACGGCATTAATGGCGCAAAATGCGATGGTCGCGGCAGAATCATTAGGTCTGGGGGGCGTCTATATTGGCGGTATTCGTAACAATATCGAACCGGTTGCCGAATTGCTTGCCCTGCCGAAATATGTACTGCCCTTATTTGGTATGTGCCTCGGCTGGCCCGCGCAGCAACCCGATCTGAAGCCGCGCATCCCCCCGCAGATGCTGGTGCACGAAAACCATTACCAGGCAGTTGATCCTGCGGTACTGGCTGATTACGATCGCCACCTGATTGAGTACTACACTACGCGTGATAGCAATCGCCGCCAGGAGAGCTGGAGCGAGCATATCCGTAAAACCATCATTAGAGAAAACCGCCCCTTTATTCTGGACTTTCTGCATAAACAGGGCTGGGCGACGCGTTAACGACGCTTTTTCGGAGGCCTTTGGGTGAAAATTGCCATTTTGTCCCGCGATGGTTCGCTCTATTCCTGTAAACGCTTACGGGAGGCTGCGCAGGCGCGCGGCCATAGCGTTGAGATTATTGATCCACTCTCATGTTACATGAATATCAACCCGGCTTCGCCAGCGGTGCACTATCGCGGGCGGCAACTGGGCTATTTCGATGCGGTGATCCCTCGCATTGGGTCCGCCATCACCTTCTACGGTACGGCGGTGTTACGGCAATTTGAAATGTGCGGCAGCTATCCGCTCAATGAGTCGGTGGCCATTACCCGAGCGCGTGACAAACTGCGTTCGCTACAGTTACTCGCGCGCCAGGGAATTGATATGCCGGTCACCGGCTTTGCGCATTCGCCGGATGATACCCACGATCTGATTGAGATGGTGGGCGGCGCGCCATTGGTGGTTAAGCTGGTTGAAGGAACCCAAGGCATTGGCGTGGTACTGGCAGAAACGCGGCAGGCGGCGGAAAGTGTGATTGACGCTTTTCGCGGCCTCAACGCCCATATTCTGGTGCAAGAGTTTATTAAAGAGGCGCAGGGGCGAGACATCCGTTGCCTGGTGATTGGCGACGAAGTGGTTGCGGCAATTGAGCGCGAGGCGAAGGAGGGCGATTTTCGTTCCAATCTGCACCGCGGCGGCCGGGCGCGCTGTGTAGAAATTACCGAACGCGAACGCGAAATCGCGGTAAAGGCTGTCGCCACGCTCGGGCTGGATGTGGCGGGGGTCGATATTCTACGCGCTAAACGAGGCCCGCTAGTGATGGAGGTGAATGCGTCGCCGGGCTTAGAAGGGATTGAAACCACTACGGGTTTAAACATTGCCGCGATGATGGTGGACTGGATTGAACAGCAGGCGCGACCGGGCTTCTGTCTTAAAACCGGTGGTTAGGCGCTATATTTCATCGGCGAGCATGGTTTTCGCCCCCGTTTTTCCGTAAGCTATTGCGCTTATTTGAACGCGGCATGGGGCAGTAGCATATGGATTCACTCGTCGTTCCAGATTTAGACGTATTACGACGTTGGCTGGATCAGCAAAGTATTACTTGGTTTGAATGTGATGCCTGCCAGGCGCTGCATTTGCCGCATATGCAAAATTTTGAAGGTGTGTTTGACGCCAAGTTAGATTTGGTGGATGACGTTATCCTGTTTTCGGCGCTGGCGGAGGTGAAGCCAACGGCATTAATTCCACTCGTCGCCGATTTATCGCAGATTAACGCCAGTTCGCTGACCGTGAAGGCTTTTCTCGACATTCAGGATGATAACTTACCGAAGTTGATTGTTTGCCAGTCGATCATTGCCAGCGCCGGTTTAACCTTTGGTCAGTTCGCCGGCTTTATGAAGCAGAGCGAAGAGCAAATTTCAATGGTGATTATGGAAGCCTTTGCCAATAATTTACTGATGCAAGGCGAAGAAGAAGACCCGGTCGCATCTGGCGTGCGGCAGTCAATGCTGCACTAATCCCCCAATCGCTTGCTGAATGCCGCATTACGCGGCATTTTCCATTTTTATCCCACCATTTTTTATTCTGCATTTTGCCCTTTAATGCCAGATATTTCTCGCGGTTTATGCCATATCTGGCGTATCACATAGAAGAAACATGCATAAAAAATCGATAAAAGGCGTTTTTTACGCTAGGGGCTAGTCTGCGCTCGCCAGTGGGGCTATTCTTGCGGGGCTGCATTTTGCGTGCAATGCCCGCTCAGGCATCATTTTTTTCTATTAAACTGCAGATGAATAATGATTCATTGTAAGCCAGTAATTTAACGCGTGATTCGCTTGTTCTGCATGGGGAACGAACCCCCCGCTTTTGGAGGAAGGAAGACATGTTCAACCAACGTAAAAAATGGTTGTCGGGTGTGGTGGCTGGTGTGCTAATGGCGGTTTCCGCCGGTACCCTGGCAGAGCAAAAAACGCTGCACGTTTACAACTGGTCAGATTATATTTCGCCAGACACGGTGCCCAATTTTGAAAAACAAACCGGGATTAAAGTTGTCTATGACGTGTTTGACTCCAATGAGGTGTTGGAAGGCAAACTGATGGCGGGCAGCACCGGTTACGATGTGGTGGTTCCTTCTTCCAGTTTCCTGGCGCGTCAGTTGCAATCCGGCGTTTTCCAGCCGTTGGATAAAAGCAAATTACCAAACTATAAAAATCTCGATCCGGCGCTGCTGAAAAAACTTGAGGAACACGATCCCGGCAATAAATACGCTATCCCTTATTTGTGGGCTACTACCGGCATTGGTTATAACGTTGATAAAGTCAAAGCAGTGCTGGGGAAAGATGCGCCGGTAAATAGCTGGGATCTGGTGCTGAAACCGGAAAATCTGGAAAAACTGAAAAGCTGCGGCGTCTCTTTCCTTGATGCGCCTGAAGAGATTTTCGCCACGGTACTGAACTACTTGGGCAAAGATCCGAACAGTTCCGACCCGAAAGATTACTCTGGCGCAGCGACCGATTTATTACTGAAGCTGCGTCCGAGCATTCGCTATTTCCATTCCTCGCAATATATCAACGACCTTGCGAATGGTAATACGTGTGTGGCTATCGGCTGGGCGGGCGATATTTTGCAGGCTAAAAACCGCGCTATTGAAGCAAAAAACGGCGTACATCTGGCGTATAGCATTCCAAAAGAGGGCGCATTGGCCTTCTTCGATATGATGGCGATTCCGAAAGATGCGAAAAATGTTGATGAAGCCTATCAGTTCCTGAACTACATCATGGATCCGAAGGTCATTGCCGACATTTCTGACAAGATGTTCTATGCCAACGGTAATAAGGCATCGTTGCCGCTGATTAATGCTGATATTCGCAATAATCCGGGGATTTTCCCCACGCCGGAAACCATGTCGAAATTGTTTGTGCTGAAAGTACAGGAACCGAAACTTGATCGGGTACGTACGCGCGCATGGACTAAAGTTAAAAGTGGTAAATAATTCGTCGAAGACGAGTTGATTCCATGGAGTTAACGCAACAGAGGTTCTGTCCTGGCCTCTGTTGCGTCATTTGTGCGGCTCCTTGCCGTAACGTTCCGCTTAGCGCCGGAGATAAATGTTAGTGAACGACGCGATCCCCCGCCCTCAAAGTAAACCGGTGAAGGCGCTGACGCCTTTGCTGGAGATCCGCAACCTGACCAAATCATTTGATGGTCAGCATGCTGTTGATGATGTCAGTCTGACGATTTATAAAGGCGAAATATTTGCGCTGCTGGGCGCTTCCGGTTGCGGTAAATCAACCTTGCTGCGGATGTTGGCCGGGTTTGAAACACCCACTCACGGGCAAATTGTGTTGGATGGACAAGATTTGTCCCACGTGCCGCCTTATCAGCGCCCCATCAATATGATGTTTCAATCTTACGCCTTGTTTCCTCACCTAACGGTGGAACAAAACATCGCCTTCGGCCTGAAACAGGATCGTTTACCCAAGGCGGAAATTGCCGGGCGCGTTGAGGAAATGCTGGCGCTGGTACATATGCAAGAGTTTGCCAAACGCAAACCGCATCAACTCTCCGGCGGACAGCGTCAGCGCGTGGCGCTGGCCCGTAGCCTGGCAAAACGGCCGAAATTGTTGTTGCTGGATGAGCCAATGGGGGCGCTGGATAAAAAGTTGCGGGACCGTATGCAACTTGAAGTGGTGGATATTCTTGAGCGTGTCGGCGCTACCTGCGTGATGGTGACGCACGATCAGGAAGAGGCGATGACCATGGCCGGGCGGATCGCGATTATGAATCGCGGGAAGTTTGTGCAGATTGGCGAGCCGGAAGAGATTTACGAGCATCCCACCAGTCGCTACAGCGCGGAGTTTATTGGGTCGGTCAACGTGTTTGAAGGCCTGTTACATGAACGTCAGCCAGATGGGTTGGTCATTCAAAGCCCAGGCTTGATGCATCCTCTCAAAGTTGACTCCGATGTTTCCGTGATGGATAACGTGCCGGTGTATGTCGCGCTGCGTCCGGAAAAAGTGATGCTGTGTGAAGAGGTACCCGCCGATGGCTGTAATTTTGCCGTTGGGGAAGTCACCCACATTGCCTACCTCGGCGACTTATCGATTTATCACGTGCGGTTACGCAGCGGCCAGATGATTAGCGCGCAGCTACAGAATGCGCACCGTTTCCGCAAAGGCGCGCCGACATGGGGCGATGAAGTGCGGCTCTGTTGGGAAGCCGACAGTTGCGTGGTTTTGACGGTATAGGGGAGGGATGATGAGCACATTCAGCGAACCGGCGGGCAGTAAACCGCCAAACCGCGCAGCGCATCCGCTAAAAAACGCCTTAACGCGGGTGAAAATGAAACATGGCCGCAAACTGGCGATTGCGTTGCCTTATCTGTGGCTGACGCTGTTTTTTCTGCTGCCGTTTCTTATTGTGGTCAAAATCAGTTTTGCCGATATTGCCCGCGCGATCCCGCCTTATACCGATCTAATTACCTGGGCTGACGACCAGCTTAATGTGGTACTTAATCTGGCGAACTATTTCCAGTTAACCGACGATCCGCTGTATGCCGATGCGTATTTACAATCATTAAAAGTGGCAGCGATCTCTACCTTGATCTGCCTGGTGATTGGTTATCCGCTCGCATGGGCGGTGGCACACAGTAAACCCTCGGTACGTAATGTTCTGTTATTGCTGGTTATCTTACCTTCCTGGACCTCTTTTTTGGTGCGCGTTTACGCCTGGATGGGGTTACTAAACAATAATGGCATTCTGAACCGCTTTTTATTGTGGCTGGGGGTGATCGATCACCCTTTAGTGATTCTGTATACCAATACTGCCGTCTATATCGGCATTGTGTATTGCTATTTACCGTTTATGGTTCTGCCAATTTATACCGCGTTGACGCGGATTGATTACTCGTTGGTGGAAGCCTCGCTTGACTTAGGCGCTCGCCCGCTAAAAACGTTTTTCAGCGTTATTGTCCCGCTTACGCGCGGTGGAATTATTGCCGGTTCAATGCTGGTGTTTATTCCGGCGGTTGGCGAATACGTGATTCCTGAACTGTTAGGCGGCCCGGATAGCATTATGATTGGGCGTATTTTATGGCAGGAGTTTTTTAATAATCGCGACTGGCCGGTGGCTTCGGCATTGGCGGTGATTATTTTGCTGATCCTGATTTTGCCGATTATCTGGTTCCATAAACATCAGAATAAAACGCTGGGGGAGAAAGCATGAATACTTTACCAGCAATTCGCTCGCCGTGGCGCACGGCAATTTTAACGCTTTGCTTCTGTTTTCTGTATGCCCCAATGCTGTTGCTGGTGGTGTATTCGTTTAACAGTTCGCCACTGGTTACCGTGTGGGAACACTTCTCGGTGCACTGGTATCGTGTGCTGTTCCATGATGATGCGATGATCGATGCGGTAACGTTAAGCCTGACGATTGCCGCGCTAGCGGCGACCATGGCGGTGGTTTTAGGCACCATTGCCGCAGTGGTTATCGTGCGTTTTGGGCGCTTTCGTGGCTCGACCGGGTTTGCCTTTATGTTGACCGCGCCATTAGTGATGCCGGATGTGATTACCGGGCTATCGCTATTGTTGTTGTTTGTGGCGATGGCGAATACGCTCGGCTGGCCGGGCGATCGCGGCATGTTGACCATTTGGCTGGCGCACGTCACCTTTTGTACCGCCTATGTGTCGGTGGTGATTAATGCGCGTTTACGTGAATTGGATCATTCGATTGAAGAGGCGGCGATGGACTTGGGCGCGACGCCGCTTAAAGTGTTCTTCGTGATCACCGTCCCGATGATTGCGCCAGCGATTGTTACCGGCTGGCTGCTGGCCTTCACGCTATCGCTTGATGATTTGGTGATTGCCAGTTTCGTTACCGGCCCAGGCGCTACCACCTTGCCGATGGCGATTTTCGCTACCGTACGGCGTGGAGTAAACCCGGAGATTAATGCCCTGGCCTCGCTGATCTTATTCGTGGTCGGTATTGTTGGTTTTATTGCCTGGCGTTTAATGGCCAATGAGGAGAAGAAACGTCTGCGCGATATTCAGAAAGCAACGCGTGGTTAAGCACGAAAGTTTGCGTAGCGTAGCCGGAAACTGGCGAACAGCGGCTGAAATTGTGCATGCGTTATTGAGGCAGAAACCCCCGATTGACGGGGCGGGTCTTATGGTTTATTCCGCCAGACTATCGGGAATATTTTCGCCGTCACTAACGCTTCGGTGTTACAATCTTCGCCGCATTTTGCTTGATTACCCAATGACAGGCCTCACCATGTATTGCGCGCTTTACGACGCGGGTAGCTGCCGTTCTTGCCAATGGCTGGAGCGCCCTTATTCGCAACAAATTACCGATAAACAATCACACCTTGAACAGTTGCTGAAAGCGCATTCGCCGCAGCAGTGGTTTGCGCCAGTGACCTCCGCGCAACAGGCATTTCGCAATAAAGCGAAAATGGTAGTGAGTGGTAGCGTTGAGCGCCCGATATTGGGCATGTTGGCGCGGGATGGGGCAGCGGTGGATCTCTGCGCATGTCCGCTTTATCCCGCCTCGTTTGCGCCGGTGTTTGATTGCCTGAAGCCCTTTATCGCCCGCGCCGGTTTGACGCCCTACAATGTGGCGCGCAAGCGGGGCGAACTGAAATTCATTTTACTGACCGAGAGCACGCAGCACGGCAAATTGATGCTGCGTTTTGTGTTGCGCTCCACCGCGAAACTGGCGCAGCTACGTGCCGCGCTGCCATGGCTACAGCAGCAGTTGCCGCAATTGGCGGTGATCTCCGCCAATATTCAACCGGTCCATATGGCCATTCTCGAAGGAGAAGAGGAGATTGCGCTAACGGAAAACCAGGCGCTTGCGGAGCAACTTAACGACGTGCCGCTATGGATCCGCCCACAGAGTTTTTTCCAGACCAATCCTGCGGTTGCGGCAAAACTGTATGCCACGGCGCGTGAATGGGTGCGTGAGTTGCAGGTTGATACCATGTGGGATCTGTTTTGCGGCGTCGGCGGTTTTGGTCTGCATTGCGCGACGCCATCAATGATGTTGACCGGCATTGAGATCAACGCGGAAGCAATAGCTTGCGCAACGCAGTCAGCGAAAATGATGGGGTTAAGCGGGGTACAGTTTGCCGCGCTGGACTCAACGCGTTTTGCTACCGCGCGTGACGACGTGCCGCAATTGGTGCTGGTCAACCCGCCGCGCCGCGGTATTGGCGCAGAACTTTGCCAATACCTTAGCCGTATGGCTCCGCCGTATATTCTCTACTCTAGCTGTAACGCGCAAACTATGGCGCAGGATATTGCACAATTAGCGGACTGGCGGATTGAACGGGTGCAACTGTTCGATATGTTCCCGCACACGGCGCATTACGAAGTCCTAACCTTATTGCGCCATCAATAAGCTGGCGCGCTTACAGCCTGGTAAACGCGCCAGAGGGTTACTCGCTACGTTGTTCGAACGCCAGCGCGCGCCGCTCAATGAGCCGCATTAATAGCGTCAGCAAACCATTAACGCACAGGTAAATAAGCCCGGCGGCGGCAAACACGGTCACATCATAAGTGCGGCCATATAGCAACTGACCGTGCCCCATCACTTCCATTAGCGTAATGGTGTAGGCAAGCGAAGTGCTTTTAAACACCAGCACCACTTCATTGGAGTATGAGGAGAGGGCGCGTTTAAAAGCATAAGGCAGCAAGATATGGAGTGTGTCTTTGCGGTTCATTCCCAACGCCGCGCAGGATTGCCACTGACCAGAAGGAATCGCGCGTACCGCGCCATGAAATAGCTGCGCGGTGTAGGCGGCGCTGTTGAGCGAGAGCGCCAGCATCGCGCAGAGCCAGGGTTGAGAAAACAGATGCCACAACCAGGGAATCTGTTGAATCGACGGAAATTGCCCCGGACCGTAGTAGATCAGAAAAATTTGTACCAGCAACGGCGTGCCGGTAAACAAGGTGATGTAACCCCTGACTATCTGGCTGAGTACCGGCACTTTTAGCGTAAGCAGCACGGTAAACAGCAGCGCCAGCACCAGCGCCAGAATCAGCGAGGCGAGGGTCAACGTCAGGCTGGTATGCAAGCCTTTTAGCAACTCGGGTAAATACGCCAACATTACCCATTCTCCCGCTCAAAACGTGTGGTTCGACGCTCAATACGCTGTAATACGCGTTGGCTAAGCAGCGTAATCACCAGATAAATCGCCGCTGCCATCACATACCAGGTAAAGGGCTGTTGCGTGCGGGCCGCGATGCTTTTGGTTTGCAACATCAGATCGTTGACGCTGATCAGTGAGACCAGCGCGGTGTCTTTCAGTAGCACTAACCACTGGTTACCCAAGCCGGGGAGCGCATGTCGCCACATTTGCGGCATGATCAACCGAAAGAAAATAGCGGATTTCTTCATGCCCAGCGCTTGCCCTGACTCCCACTGGCCTGACGGCACGGCTTTCAGCGCGCCGCGCAGTGTTTGCGAGGCATAAGAAGAGTACAGAATCGATAGCGCGATAACGCCACACAAGAAGGGGCTAACGTCAAAATTTTCGATCTGCATCTGCACCGGAATGCTGAATAAACCAAAGTTCAGCCGGAAGCCGTCAGAAAGCGTCAGCAGCAGTTGCGAGGCGCCAAAATAGATAAACAGCACCACCAGAATTTCCGGTAGGCCGCGAAAAAGCGTCACCAACCCGGTACCTAGCCAGGCAATGGGGCGCCAGCGCGCTGATTCCCAGACGGCAAAAATCATCGCCAAAATCAGCCCGACCACCAGTGCGCAAACGGCAAGGCCGACGGTCATCCCGGCGGCGCTTGCGAGAGGAAAAAGTTCACTCATCAATTAATTACTGCTGAAACCATTTGCTATAGATGGTTTTGTAGGTGCCATCCGCCTTGATTTTGTCCAAAGCGGTGTTGAACTTGCCTTGCAGGTCGCTATTTCCCTGACGAACGGCAATGCCGAGGCCAGTACCGAAGTAGGCTTTATCGGTCACTTTATCGCCGACCGGCGCCAGATTAGCGTTCTGCTTCAGCCATTCATTAACCACCGCCGTGTCACCGAACACCGCATCAATACGGCCATTTTTTAGATCAAGAATGGCATTCTGATAGCTGTCATACGGTACGGTGGTAATTTCGCTGTGGCGATCGGTGAGATATTTCTGGTGAGTGGTACCGTTTTGTACCCCAACGCGTTTGCCTTTCAAGGCACTGACATCGGCAACTTTGCCTTTTTGTGCGATAAACAGCGCCGAATTGTCGTAATAAGGCTTACTGAATAGCACCTGTTTTTCACGTTCCGGCGTAATATCCATCCCGGCCATTACCGCATCAAAACGGCGGAATTTCAGGCTAGGGATCAGGCTATCGAATGCCTGGTTGGTAAAGGTACAGGTGGCATCAATCTCTTTACATAACGCATTAGCCAGATCGACATCGAAGCCCTGAATTTTGTTGTTAGCATCAACAAACTCAAATGGAGGATAAGAGGCCTCGGTGGCGAAACGAATGGTCTGTGCAGCGGTGGCGCTCAGGCTCATACCGGCTAACAGGGCGGCAAGTACGACTTTTTTCATCATAATATCCTGCATCAGTGCGAGAGATAATTGGCAAACTCAGCGGTTTGCGGCTGTGTAAATCGGCTGGCGTCACCCTGTTCCACAATGTAGCCGTTTTCCATATATACCACCTGACTGGCGGTTTTCCGGGCCACTTCCACTTCATGAGTCACGATAACTTGGGTAATTTTGGTTTGCGCCAGTTCACGAATAATGCTGACGATCTGTGCGGTAATTTCCGGATCGAGCGCGGCGGTGGGTTCATCGAACAGTAGCACTTGGGGTTCCATCATCAGCGCGCGCGCAATCGCCACGCGTTGTTGCTGGCCACCGGAAAGATGCAGCGGATAACGATCGGCATATTTACTGAGCCGTAGACGCTCAAGCAGTTTGTCAGCGCGCGCCCGAGCCTGGTCTTTACTCAACCCTAATACGCGACAAGGCGCTTCCGTCAGGTTTTGTACCACCGTGAGATGCGGCCACAAATTATACTGTTGGAAGACCATGCCAACATTTTGGCGTAGTTCGCGAATCGCGCTGTCAGCAGGCGCTTTAGCAAAGTCAAAGCGGTTGCCTGCAATGCTCAAAGTGCCGGAGCGCGGCATCTCCAGCAGGTTCAGAACGCGCAAGAGTGAGCTTTTACCCGCACCACTAGGGCCGAGCAAAACCAGGGTTTCACCTTCGGGACATTCCAGTTGAATATCAAACAACGCTTGATGCGCGCCGTAATAGCAATTAATACCGTTAAGTTGAATACTCATGCGCAAAAAATGAATAGCAATTGATGCCGCAAATCTTAACGTTGACAGCATAGTTATGCAATCACGGTGCGTTAAAATTTATGAATGAAGGGTAGATTGACTTAAGCGTAGCACAAGATAGTGTCATGGCGGCAATTGACGGGGAAAGCGCGGGTAATTTTTCCTGAATGTGCGATAACCGGCGCGCCATCACTCCATGGCGCGCCGTCAGCGTGATTAATTTTCCAGCGCTTGGCTCAGTGAACCGCCATTGGGGTGCGCCCAACTGGCGACATAACGCACATCGTCCACTGCCCAACAGGTGCCTTCGCGCACCATCAGCACCTCATCCTGCCACTCCACTTTCTTATTTCCGTCCCGGCTCAGGTTAACGCGCAACGGAATATTACGCGCGTCGGTATTAGGAATGGTAGAAGCGTCCGCCACGTCGGCGGAAGTCGGCCCCTCTTTCAGACTGGAAAAGACGTCGCCAGACTGTAGCGCGGTATGCTTATTGGTTTCGGTATTGGCTTTCAGTAAGGATTGATAGAGTTTATCGCTCAGGTAAGGGCGATATTTTGCCAGTAGCTGCGCGTCCGGCAATCCCTGGGTCGGCTGGGCGGTACGCAGATCATAAAACTTCTGCGCCACGGTATCCGGGCCACCGTCAACGCACGGTGAGGTGCGGGTGCCGATGTCTTTGTAGGCCGGTTGGACTGTTGTACAGGCGCTCAACAGTAACGCAGCCGGTAATAACGCGGCAAACGCTTTGTTTTTCATCTCAATTTCCTTATGGTTAACTGGCAAGGCTTGTTTTTAGCATAAAGTATAGACAGGGTTTTTAACCTCTCGGGCTAAACCGCTGTCGCGACGTTATATTTAAGGAGACTCAGGATGAAATTTTCCACGACCCCAACGCTTGAAGGACAACCGATTACCGAATATTGCGGGGTGGTCACCGGCGAGGCGATCCTTGGCGCAAATATTTTTCGCGATTTTTTTGCCGGCATTCGCGATATCGTCGGCGGCCGCTCCGGCGCCTATGAGAAAGAGCTGCGTAAAGCGCGCCATGTGGCATTTGAAGAGCTTGAAGCGCAAGCCAAAGCACTGGGCGCCGATGCCGTGGTGGGGATTGATATCGATTATGAAACGGTCGGTAAGGATAACACCATGCTGATGGTGAGCGTCAGCGGTACGGCGGTGAAAACCCGTTGATGCGCCTGATTATTGTGCTGTTGGCGCTGTGGCTGACTGCCTGCTCTACCTCCGGCCTTGAACAACGCCCAGGCTATGTTGTCGATACCCGCCATCCGGCGCAGGGCGCTCAGCCGCGTATTAAAATGGTGGTGATCCACTACACGGCGGAGGATTTTCCGCAGTCGCTGACCACGCTAACCGGCAATCAAGTCAGCGCACATTACCTGATCCCGGCCAAGCCGCCGCAGCATGCGGGCCAGCCGGTTGTCTGGCAATTGGTGCCTGAAGCCGCGTTGGCCTGGCATGCGGGGCCGAGCTTTTGGCGCGGCGCTTCGCGCATTAATGACACCTCGGTGGGCATTGAACTGGTGAATGCCGGCTATCGTCGTAACGCGCAAGGGCAACGCATTTTTGCACCGTTTAGCGCCTCACAGATTGCCGCGTTGCAGCCACTGCTGCGCGATATTGTTCATCGCTATGGCATTGCGCCGCAAAACATTGTCGGGCATAGCGATGTCGCGCCACAGCGTAAACAAGATCCCGGGCCGTTATTTCCATGGGCGTTGCTGGCGCAGCAGGGGATTGGCGCATGGCCCGACGCCGCGCGAGTGCGGTTTTGGCTAGATGGCCGCGATCCACAGGCATCGGTGCCGGTAGAGGAGGTATTGAATGCGCTGGCGGATTACGGCTATGCGGTTAACCAGCAGATGACGCCAGAGCAACAGCAAAAAGTCATTGCCGCTTTCCAGATGCATTTTCGACCGAGTGATTATCGCGGTCTGCCCGATGCGGAAACCCTGGCAATCGCGAAGGCGCTCGTCGGGCAGTACGGCAGTGGCGATTAAATGACGGTGGCGGAGAGCGGCTCCGCCCGCCGTTTATAATCAACGCGAGGACAAGAAGGCTTTCCACTCGCCAACCAGCGTTTCCAACGCCTGACGGTCGACATCCAGGTGGGTTACCAACCGGGTGACCGGCCCGGTACTGATTAAAATATCCCGCTGCTTCATCCAGGCTTGTAACGGTGTTATCTGCTCGTCTGGCAGCCGTGCGAACACCATATTGGTATCTTGACGGGTGACCGCCACGCCGAGGCTTTTTAGCTGTTCTGCCAGCCAGAAGGCATTGTCATGATCCTCTTGTAACCGCGCAACGTTATGGTTTAGCGCATAGCTGCCCGCCGCAGCCAAAATTCCGGCTTGACGCAGACCGCCGCCCACCATTTTACGCCAACGTCTGGCGCGTTGAATGAACGCCTCGCTGCCGCACAGTAACGACCCGACTGGCGCGCCCAATCCTTTGGATAGACAAATTGTTAATGAGTCACAATAACGCGCAAGCGCCTCCAGCGGCAGACCTAGCGCGACCGCCGCGTTGAAAATGCGTGCGCCATCAATATGCAGTGCCAGGTGTTTATCTCGCGTAAACTGAAACGCCTGCTGAAGATAAGCTAAAGGCAGCACTTTACCGTTGTGGGTATTTTCCAGACTTAATAAGGTAGTGCGTGCGAAGTGAATATCGTCGGGTTTAATAAATGCCTCGACCACGTCGAGCGGTAGGCTACCATCGGCCGCCGCCAGAATCGGTTGCGGCTGAATACTGCCCAACACCGCTGCGCCGCCCGCTTCATATTTATAATTATGCGCTAGCTGACCAACGATATATTCATCGCCGCGTTGGCAATGGGTGAGGAGCGCTACCAGGTTTGCTTGGGTACCGCTTGGCAAAAACAGTGCCGCTTCCTTACCGCTGAGATTAGCCGCCTGCGCTTCAAGCGCATTGACGGTGGGATCGTCGCCGTAAACATCATCACCTGTTTCCGCCGCCATCATCGCCGCTAACATGGCTTTACCAGGGCGCGTTACCGTATCACTACGTAAATCGATCATCTGATCTCCCAAAAAAACGGGCACGCCAGGTGCCCGTGAAATATGCCTGGTGATGTTTTACCGCAGCCAGTTGGTTTTCGCCAGATCGACCACCTCATCTCCACGGCCGCTGATAATCGCCCGCAGCATGTAGAGGCTAAAGCCTTTGGCTTGTTCCAGCTTAACCTGGGGCGGAATGGCCAATTCGTCTTTGGCGACCACCACATCCACCAATACTGGCCCTTCCAGCGAGAAAGCCCGTTCCAGCGCGGTATCGACCTCTGAGGCCTTCTCTACGCGAATGCCGGTGATCCCACAGGCTTCGGCAATGCGTGCAAAGTTAGTGCCGTGCAGATCGGTACCGTCGGTTAAGTAGCCACCCGCCTTCATTTCCATCGCCACAAATCCGAGCGAACTATTGTTAAACACCACGATTTTCAGCGGTAGCTTCATTTGTGCCACCGATAAAAAGTCACCCATTAGCATACTAAAGCCGCCATCGCCGCACAGTGCGACTACTTGGCGGTCGGGCGCGGTGGCTTTTACGCCTAACGCTTGTGGCATGGCGTTCGCCATTGAGCCGTGGTTAAACGAGCCAATCAGGCGCCGCTTGCCATTCATTTTCAGATAGCGCGCGGCCCACACCGTCGGCGTACCGACATCACAGGTAAATATTGCATCATCAGCGGCAAAGTCACTGATACGCTGAGCCAGATATTGTGGATGGATCGCTTTCTCACTGGGCTGCGCCAGCTCATCCAGCCCCTCACGCGCTTTTTTATAATCTTTCAGCGCACGGTCGAGAAAGGTGCGGTCGGTCTTCTCTTCCAGCAGCGGTTGCAGTGCGCTTAGCGTAGCTTTAATGTCGCCAATCAGCGCCATATCCACTTTGCTGTGTGAACCAATGCTACCCGGATTAATGTCGATCTGAATAATTTTGGCGCTTTCAGGATAGAACGCCCGGTAAGGGAATTGTGTGCCGAGCAGAATTAACGTGTCTGCATTCATCATGGTGTGATAACCAGAGGAAAAACCAATCAACCCGGTCATACCCACATCATAAGGGTTATCATATTCCACATGCTCTTTCCCGCGCAGAGCATGCACAATTGGCGCTTTCAGCGTGGCGGCAAATTGCAGAAGTTCTTCGTGCGCACCCGCGCAGCCACTGCCGCACATTAGGGCGATATTACTGGAGTAACGTAACAGTTGGGCGAGTTTTTTCAGCTCTTCATGTTCCGGCACTACCACCGGACGCGGTGCGGAATACCAGTGTGAACTGGCGCTTTCCGGCGCCGGTTTCAGCGCCACATCGCCTGGCAGCACAATCACCGAGACGCCACGATTAATGACCGCTTTACGTAAGGCTACCGCTAACACCTGAGGAATTTGTTCCGGGTTGGAAACCAGTTCGCAATAATGGCTACATTCGCGAAACAGCTCCTCCGGATGCGTCTCCTGGAAATAGCCGCTACCAATTTCGCTGGAAGGTATATGCGCGGCGATCGCCACCACCGGAACATGGTTGCGATGGCAATCAAATAAGCCATTAATCAGATGTAAGTTACCCGGCCCGCATGAGCCAGCACACACCGCCAGTTCGCCGGTTAACTGCGCTTCGGCGCCGGCGGCAAACGCGGCGACTTCTTCATGACGCGTCGACATCCACTCAATGGTGCCCATACGATTAAGGCTGTCGCTCAGCCCATTCAGTGAGTCACCAGTAACGCCCCAAATGCGTTTGACGCCCGCCTGTTCAAGGGTTTTCGCGATATAAGCAGCAACGGTTTGTTTCATCGGTTGTCCATCTCCTCATCTGTGATAATGCCTACAAGCTTAGCGTAGTTGGTTAAGTTAGCGGTATTCTGCGTCAGGAAAAAGTACGCAGGGTTGAGGGAGGCGAAATACTGCGTTATGTGGATTATTATATAGCGCTTACCTGGTTGGCGCGTTTATTGCCGGTTGACGAAGGAGAATCATCGCGTGTTTTTATTTATGTTTTATGTCGGCGGTAACGCCGGAAAATCAAATATTGAGGTTCATGACATTCAGTTTGTGGCGGCGGAAAATGCGCAAGATGCCTGGCCTGCGTTACGTGAAGCGTGGTTTGGCGATGCGGATAAAATCCATATCGACGGCTATGCGCGTATCACTTGGGCGGATGGGTACGCGGTCACGCTGTCAGAGCAGCCACCAACCGCGGGGAAAAAGCTGTTTTTCGTTAATGCCGGGGGCTACCGCCCGGATAGCCTGGCTGAGTTACACGCTTTTGATTTGTTCGTGGCGGATGGGGCGCAGGAGGCCAAACAGAAGGCGCTGGCTTCCTTGCTGGTCGGCACATCGCAACAGCATAAAGACAACCTGAAAGAGGTCGATGATTGTATTCTGCTGGAACGCGTTGGGGATCGTTATATTCACCTGACGCCTGATGCAAATGGTCAGCGTTTTCAGCCGGAATGGCAAGGTTATCAGCCGATTGGTATCGCATAACCGCACACGGTGCCCGGTGGAAAAACGCCCCGTTTTGCGGGGCGTTTCAGTTTAGGCCAGAACCATGTCACTCGCCGGATGGCAGGAGCAAGCCAGTACATACCCTTCGGCAACCTCTTGGTCGGTTAACGTCATCGTGCTACTGACGGTATATTGGCCGGAGATGACTTTGGTTTTACAGCAGCCACACACTCCAGCGCGGCAGGCGGCAGCGACCGGCACCTGGTTACTTTCTAACGCTTCTAGCAATGTGCTGCCTACCGGCGCATAGAATTCGCGTACCGGTTGCAGGGTCTCAATTTTCAGACCGCTGCTCGCCGCAGGCGCGACCGGCGTAAAGAATTTTTCTTTAAAGAAATGCGTGACGCCCAACGCACCGATTTGCTCTTCCACCCACGCCATATAAGCGGCGGGTCCGCAGGTCATCACGGTGCGCATTGCCAGATCGGGTACCGATTCGAGAAGGCGACGCGTCAGTCGCCCGGCCAGAAAGCCGTGTGTGGCATTATTTTCCGCCACCAACGTGACGGGGTAGTGACGCCACTCTTCCGCGAAAATCACATCCTGCGGCGAACGAACGTTGAAAATAACCTGTACGTCGGCGTCCGGACGGTGTTTTGCCAGCCAGCGACGCATTGACATGATTGGCGTGACGCCACAGCCTGCCGCCAGTAGCAAGAAGCGATGGTTAGTTTGGTTATCGCAGGTGAATTCCCCTTGTGCATCGGACAGCCAAAGATAATCGCCACGCTTTACATCTTGTGTTAACCATTCGGAACCCACGCCGCCTTCAAGGCGACGAACCGTCAGCGTGATATATTCGCTGACTCCCGGCGTTGAGGAGAGCGTGTAGGCGCGTAATGTCTCTGCCGTATTGCGGATGCTTACCAGCGCATACTGCCCGGCGCGATAAGAGTACGCGTCGTGACAAATAAGTGACAGCGTCCAGACATCCGGCGTTTCTTGCTTAATATGATGGACTTGCATGCGCCACGGGCACTGTGGAGTTGGCATGGTCATGGTTTGCTCCTTAGGCGCTCAGTAACTGCTGCATATCGTTTTCAACCTCGGTTACCTGACGCAGGCCGAATTTCTCATTCAGCACCGCTAATAAGTCTGGCGTGAAGAAGCCGGGCGCAGTCGGGCCGGTGACGATGTTTTTGACGCCGAGCGATAGCAGGGTCAATAGCACCACGATGGCTTTCTGTTCGAACCAGGAGAGGACCAGTGACAGCGGTAGATCGTTGACGCCGCAACCCAATTTTTCCGCCAGGGTGACCGCCAGTATAATTGCCGAATAAGAGTCGTTGCACTGACCCGCATCGATTAAACGCGGTAAGCCTTCGATAGCGCCGAAATCCAGTTTATTGAAGCGATACTTACCGCAGGCCAGCGTCAGAATCAGACAGTCGTCCGGTACGCTGGTTGCAAAATCCGTAAAGTAGTTACGTTCGCCACGCGCGCCGTCACAGCCGCCGATCAAGAAAATATGCCGTAACTTTTCACGGCTCACTAAGTCAATCAGGCTATCTGCCGCGCCTAATAAGGTTTGGCGCCCGAAGCCAACGGTGATCAAATGTTCGATTTCACTGTACGGGAAGCCGCCCATCGATTTAGCTTGTTCGATCACTGCGGTGAAATCGTCGCCTTCCAGGTGATTGACGCCCGGCCAGCCAACGATGCTACGGGTCCAAATACGCTGGTCATACGCGCCAACAGTGGGGTCGATGATGCAGTTGGAGGTCATAATAATCGGCCCCGGGAAGCGGGCGAATTCAACCTGTTGATTTTGCCAGCCGCTGCCATAGTTGCCGACCAGATGCTTAAATTTGCGTAATTCCGGGTAACCGTGCGCCGGTAACATTTCGCCGTGGGTATACACGTTGACGCCGGTGCCCTCGGTTTGTTGCAAAAGATAGTAGAGATCTTTCAGGTCGTGACCAGAAATCAGCACGCATTTACCGGCTACCGCTTTAACGTTTACCTGGGTTGGCGTTGGATGACCGTAAGCAGTGGTTTCGCCAGCATCAAGGATCGCCATCACTTTGAAGTTCATCTGGCCAATTTCCATCGCGCAGTCCAACAACGCGTTCATATCCGCAGGCCAGGTGCCGAGCCACGCCATAATCTTATGATATTGCGCATAAATGTCATTATCGTACTGGCCCAGTACATGCGCATGTTCCATATAGGCGGCCGCACCTTTTAGGCCATATAAACACAGTAGACGCAGCCCTAAAATATTTTCGCCAATTGCGGCTTTATCCCGGTTTGGCGTAAAGCTCTCAGCCTGGCGCTGGAGTTCGCCGAGATCATTGCTGACCAGTTCAAGCGCTGCCATCGGATGCTCAACTTTCATCTGCGCATCTTTTTCCTGACAGAGCGCTTTTAACTGCTCGCGCATGGTAATGGCTTGACGGGCGTAACCGACAATACGTGGTGAATCGAAGTTGACATTGGTCAGCGTTGAGAAGAAGGCACGCGGCGCAAAGTTATCCACCTCATGGATAATAATTCCGAGCTTACGTGCTGCTATCGCCCATGCGGAGAGGCCCTGAAGAGCAGCGATAAGTAGATCCTGTAGATCGGATGTCTCGGCGGTTTTCCCGCACATTCCCTGTGCATAAGCACAACCGTTGCCTGCCGGGGTTCGAATAGTTTGCTCACATTGCACACAAAACATGATAACGACCTTAAGTTGTATTTTAAATGCAACTTAATGCTATGAGTTGTTCCGCTACTTGGAAAGTAGTCGGAACAGAAACTCAAGGTATTTTTGATCTATCTCAAATGCGCAGGGGTTAGGAGGAAAATAACGCGATCAGAATCGGTGCCACCAGGCTAAGGGCGAAGCCATGCACAATGGCGGCCGGGACAATTTCGATACCGCCGGAGCGTTGTAAGACCGGCAGAGTGAAATCCATCGACGTGGCGCCACACAACCCTAGCGCACTGGAGCGATGTTGGCGGATCAGGCTTGGGATTAGCATTATTGC
The DNA here is from genome assembly GCF_013285385.1 of Paramixta manurensis. Lineage (NCBI taxonomy): Bacteria > Pseudomonadati > Pseudomonadota > Gammaproteobacteria > Enterobacterales > Erwiniaceae > Paramixta > Paramixta manurensis. Next base: position 1,695,949 of record NZ_CP054212.1, read on the forward strand.
CAGTAATTCGCGCAGCAGGTCGTTGAAAAACGCCGCGCTGCCAATAACCGGCCCGAATGACTCGGTCATCAGGATACCGGAAAGCGAATACCAGCCGTAACCGCTGGCTAACGCCAGACCGGTTTTCAGCGGTAGACCAAGCAGTAATGCAGCCAACCCGCCACCCACTAATGCGCTGAAACACACCACGATGGCGACCATCATGCCACGGCGATTGAGCATGATTTGGCGCAGCGTCATACCGCTGCCGCGTAATTGTAAGCCAACCAATAGCAGCAGCAGAAGTAGCGCATATTCACTGGCGCGCGCAGCAAAGTGGAGCGGCGGCCAGGCGGTTAATCCGAGCAGAAAACCCACGATAACCACACCCAGCAGCTTTAGCGATTCCAGCGCCATATGTAGGCGTGAAGGTAGCTTTTCCTGTGTATGCTGCCAGGTCCACGGCAGGCGCTTTTCCAGCAGGCGTAATGCGAACAGATTGCAGCCGAGAATGACAATAACACTCACGATGGCGTAATGAAAAATCGCCAGCAGATTGCTACTGAGGTTATCGAGAAAGGCGAGGCTGATGCCCATAAAAAACAGAATGACGTAGACCATGCCGCTAAGCAGCCGGTTAATCAGGCGCAGTAAGGTCGGTTGCCGGAGGGGAATTAAATAACCCACGATGAGCGGCAGAATAATAATCAATAAGCCTGAATACATGGCGTATACGCATCCTTGTCAAAGAAAAGTGGCGACACGCTATCCAAAAAAGTATGTTCAGTAAAGCGTTGTTATCGCAGGGTGCTTGAAAGCGCCAGGCTGAGCCGTCATGCTCAGAAAAAACAGAGGATTGAGCCACTATGATGCTGGAGCAGATAGAAATTGTGGGCTTTCGCGGCATCAACCGTTTGTCGCTGTCGCTCACGGAAAGTAATGTCCTGATTGGCGAAAATGCCTGGGGGAAATCCAGCCTGCTAGATGCTTTAACGCTAATGCTAACGCCGCAAGAGACGTTGTATCTGTTCACGCGCCATGATTTCCACTTCCCACCCGGTAACCAAAACGGGCATGGCGATCATCTGACTCTGCGGTTTACCTTTCGCGAAGAGCCGCGTGATCACCAGCGGATATCAGGCGATGCAACCTTATCACTGCTTTGGCAGCAAGGTACTGACGGGGTACGACGAATTTTTTATCAGGTAGAAGGGCGGATAAATCCCCAACAGCAGGTCGTGACCCTACGCCGTTTTCTGCGTACTGATGGTGAGCCGTTGAGTGAGCAGGCCTCAGAACAGCAGGTGAGAACCTTAATGCGTCTGTTCCCGGTATTGCGTTTACGTGATGCGCGCTTTAACCATCGCTTACGGCAGGAGACCCCTACGGCACACAGCGTTGAAACATTGGGGAAATTAACCGATGAGATTAATGCACTGACGCGAGACTTGGTCACCCGCCCGCAAAACCTTACCGATACCGCGCTACGGCAGGGGCTGCTGACTATGCAGCAATTACTGGAACACTATTTTTCCGTTCAATCGTCGCCGGGGGTTGAACCGAGAGTGCGGGCGGTGTCAACGTCGCGTGATTCGCGGCATGGCTGGCGCTATCTGGGTAACATCAACCAGTTAATTGCAAACGCCGATAGCCGCAGTCGCCAACTGATAGTGCTGCGCATGTTTGCACTGTTGGTTCAGGCGCGTGGCGCGCAGCGTCTCGATCCGGATGCCCGACCGTTATTATTGGTAGAAGATCCTGAAACACGTCTGCATCCGATTATGCTCTCGGTGGCGTGGGAACTGCTGGAGTTATTGCCGTTGCAAAAGATTGCCACCACTAACTCCAGTGAGCTGCTGTCTCAGGTTCCGGTTGAGCAGGTTTGTCGGCTGGTACGCGAACCGAATCGGGTGGCAACCTGGCGCATTGGGCCGGCGGGCATGAGCCAGGAGGAGAGCCGGCGTATTGCGTTTCATATTCGCGTTAATCGCCCGTCGGCGCTCTTTGCCCGTTGCTGGTTATTAGTCGAAGGAGAAACCGAAGTCTGGGTCATGAATGAGCTGGCGCGGCAGTGCGGTTACCGTTTCGAAGCGGAAGGGATTAAGGTGATTGAATTTGCCCAGGCAGGCTTACGGCCACTATTAAAATTTGCCCAGCGGATGGGGATTGAATGGCATGTTCTGACCGATGGCGATGAAGCGGGGAAAAAATACGCCGCCACCACGCGTGGTTTGCTGCAGGATTCAGCGGACGATGAGCGCCGCCATCTGACGGTATTGCCCGCATTGGATATGGAACATTTTCTTTATCGACAAGGGTTTAGCGATGTCTACCATCGGGTAGCGCACGTGCCGGTAAACGTACCCATGAATATGCGACGTATTATTACTAAGGCGATTCAGCGTTCATCCAAGCCGGAGTTGGCAATTACCGTGGCAATGGATGCGGCAGAGCGGGGGATTGAATCTATACCGCCGTTGCTGCGTCAAATGTTTGGTCAGGTTTTATGGTTGGCGCGTGGTAAAGCGGATTAGCGCAGGGGTTGAAAAGCGTGAAAGGCCCCAAATATAACTGACATAGCCAAACATAAAGAGATGTATAAAAATGCCAGCAACGGTGGCTGGCATTTTTTAATCGGGTTGTACAGAACGCATAAGGAGCACGTCAGACAGTGGCGACCGCTGCGGTTTCCACCGGGACGATCAGGCTGGCGTGATTGCCTTTAGGGCCCTGATGCACATCAAACTGGACTTGTTGCCCGGCTTTCAACGTTCTGTACCCCTCCATCTGAATCGTGGAGTAGTGCGCGAAGATATCCTCGCCACCGCCAACCGGGCAGATAAAACCAAAGCCCTTGGCGTTGTTGAACCATTTAACAGTACCCGTCTCCATGCTTCTACATCCCTCGCAAGACGTTTTAATAAGTAGGTGAGGTAAATTAAGCTGTGAGCCAAATCGCTTAAAACTCGATCAGCTTGTGTGAGTAGAATGTAGAGAAAAAGGTCTTAGCGTCAAGCAAATGGCCTGCACGGGCGGCGAGAAAATCATCAAAATTTGAAGCAGTTAACGCTATTGCGAATTTTGTGATGGCGGTCGCGATCGGTTTTTTTCGAATAAATTTTAACGCGTCCGCGCCATGCGGATCGGCGTGTTAAACTGAGGGTATGGCATACTATTGTGCTGTCAGCCCGCAACGCAGAATAACCACGGATTACTATGGGAAACAACAACGATTGGCTTAACTTTGAACATGTTGCAGATGAGAAACTGCGCGAAGGTTTAAAGCCACCTTCGATGTATAAAGTTATACTCAACAATGACGATTACACACCTATGGAATTTGTTATTGACGTTCTGCAAAAGTTCTTTTCTTATGATGTTGAACGTGCAACGCAACTGATGCTTACGGTTCACTACCAAGGGAAGGCGATTTGCGGTGTGTTCACTGCTGAAGTGGCGGAAACCAAAGTCGCGCATGTGAACCGATACGCCAGGGAACATGAGCATCCGTTGCTGTGTACGCTGGAAAAAGCCTGATCGGCATTGTGCCATCCGGGTACGATCTGTAGGGCGATAATTGGGGGAGGTGCCTAATGCTCAATCAAGAACTGGAACTCAGTTTAAATATGGCTTTCGCCAGAGCGCGTGAGCACCGTCATGAGTTTATGACCGTCGAGCATCTGTTACTGGCTTTGCTCAGTAACCCGTCGGCCAGAGAGGCACTGGAAGCCTGTACGGTGGATATTGTGGCTCTGCGTCAGGAGCTCGAAGCCTTCATCGAACAAACTACGCCGGTGCTGCCAGCGTCTGAAGAGGAGCGTGATACGCAACCCACGCTCAGCTTCCAGCGTGTATTGCAGCGCGCGGTATTCCACGTCCAGTCATCCGGGCGCAGCGAAGTTTCCGGCGCGAATGTACTGGTGGCCATTTTCAGCGAACAGGAATCCCAGGCTGCTTATCTGCTACGTAAACATGAAGTTAGCCGTCTCGATGTGGTGAACTTTATCTCCCACGGTACGCGTAAAGACGAGTCTGGTCAGGCGCCCGGCACCGAAAATCCGGTTAATGAAGAGCAAGCAGGCGGGGAGGATCGTATGGAAAACTTCACCACCAATCTTAACCAGCTTGCTCGCGTCGGCGGTATTGACCCGCTGATCGGTCGCGACCGGGAGCTGGAACGCGCTATCCAGGTTCTGTGCCGTCGACGTAAAAACAACCCGTTGTTGGTGGGCGAGTCCGGCGTAGGGAAAACCGCTATTGCTGAAGGGCTGGCCTGGCGTATCGTTCAGGGCGATGTCCCTGAAGTGATGAAAGAGTGTACGATTTACTCACTGGATATCGGTTCGCTGCTGGCGGGCACTAAATATCGCGGTGACTTTGAAAAACGTTTCAAGGCGCTGTTAAAACAGTTGGAACAGGATAATAACAGCATCCTGTTTATTGATGAGATTCATACTATCATTGGCGCGGGCGCCGCATCAGGTGGGCAGGTTGACGCCGCCAATCTGATCAAACCTCTGTTATCCAGCGGCAAGATCCGCGTGATGGGTTCGACCACTTATCAGGAGTTCAGCAATATTTTTGAAAAGGATCGTGCACTGGCGCGGCGTTTTCAGAAGATCGACATCACCGAGCCCTCTATTGATGAAACGGTGCAGATCCTGAATGGCTTGAAAACCAAGTATGAAGCGCATCACGATGTGCGTTATACCGCAAAAGCGGTTCGTGCGGCGGTAGAGCTGGCGGTGAAATATATCAACGATCGCCACCTGCCGGATAAAGCGATTGACGTTATTGATGAAGCGGGCGCGCGTAGTCGCTTGATGCCGGTCAGCAAACGGAAGAAAACCGTCAATGTCGCCGATATTGAAACGGTGGTGGCTCGTATTGCACGTATTCCGGAGAAAAGCGTCTCGGCAACCGATCGCGATACGTTAAAAACGCTCGGCGAGCGTCTGAAAATGCTGGTATTCGGGCAGGATAACGCCATTGAAGCGCTGACTGAAGCCATCAAGATGAGCCGCGCAGGGCTGGGGCAAGACCGTAAACCGGTCGGTTCTTTCCTGTTTGCCGGCCCGACCGGGGTGGGTAAAACGGAAGTCACGGTTCAATTGGCGAAAGCGCTGGGCATTGAACTGCTGCGTTTCGATATGTCCGAATATATGGAGCGTCATACGGTTAGCCGCTTGATTGGTGCGCCTCCGGGCTACGTGGGCTTCGACCAGGGTGGATTGCTGACCGATGCGGTGATCAAGCATCCTCATGCCGTCGTGCTGCTGGATGAAATTGAAAAAGCGCATCCGGATGTGTTCAACCTACTGTTACAGGTAATGGATAACGGTATGTTGACCGATAACAACGGCCGCAAAGCTGATTTCCGTAACGTGGTGTTGGTGATGACCACCAACGCTGGCGTGCGTGAAACCGAACGTAAATCTATCGGCTTGATTCAGCAGGATAATAGCACCGATGCGATGGAGGAGATCAAGAAGATCTTCACGCCGGAGTTCCGCAACCGCCTGGACAATATCATTTGGTTTAGCCATCTGTCGCCAGAGGTTATCCATCAGGTGGTCGACAAGTTCATTGTCGAATTGCAGGCACAGTTGGATGCGAAGGGTGTCTCGCTGGAAGTTAGCGATGAGGCGCGTGCCTGGCTGGCAGAAAAAGGCTATGACAAAGCGATGGGCGCACGTCCAATGGCGCGAGCCGTGCAGGAAAACCTGAAGAAACCGTTGGCGAATGAACTGTTATTTGGTTCGTTAGTGGATGGTGGTTCGGTTTCCGTCGGGCTGGATAAAGAGAAGAACCAGCTCACATACCACTTCCTGAGCGCGGAAAAGCGCAAAGCGGAAGGAACGGTACACTAACTAACGCGTGTTGATGAAAAATCCCGGCTTCCGCGCCGGGATTTTTTTGCCGATTATTTAGCGTGCGTCTTTTTTGACTCTGTCTTGCCGCGGGGACAGCCCGAACATCCGATGGTATTCACGACTGAATTGCGAGGGGCTTTCATAGCCAACGTGAAAGGCGGTGGTTTCCGCATTATTTTCGCCGGACAGCAATAGATGACGGGCTTCCAGTAAGCGCAGCTTTTTTTGATATTGTAACGGCGTCAGTGATGTCAGTGTCTTAAATTGTCGGTGGAAAGCGGACGGACTTAATTGGGCGATCAGCGCCAGTTCTTCAATACGTATCTTTTTCCTGAAATTATCGCGCAGAGAGTGGATGGCTTTAACAACGCGTTGAGTATGGTCATTGCCCAGCATGATACGCGCCACCTCAGCGCCTTCGGGGCCATGCAGCAGCCAGTACGCGATTTCACGCATGATCATCGGCGCCAGTGTCGCAATGGCCTGCGGAGTTTCTAATAGCCGAACCATTCGCAATACGCACTCTGTCAACGGCCCGGCAAACTCAGTGAGTAAAACTGACGGTGAGGCAGGGCGCGTAGCGGAGGCAGAAATGCCGCACTGAAGGCTAATCTCACTCATTATTGCCTGATCAAGCTCGATCACCAGCCCCAGATAGGGTTGCTCAGGGCTCGCCAGCGTTACCCGGCTGAACGCTGGCATCTCCACACTAACAATTAGCGCCTGCCCCGCATGGTAATCGAACTGTCGGCTACCGAAACGGGTCGATTTTGCGCCCTGCAACACCACGCACAGCGAGGGCTTAAAAATCAAATGAGAAGGGGATTTCTCATGATCGGAGCGTAAAATCGTTAGCCCCTCGATAGCAGTAATATAAGGGTTCTCGCCTGCGCTACGCTCGGTGTAGCGCCTGACAGTATCAACCAAGGTTTGTAGCACAGCCTCTCTTCCTGCAATGGTCGGAACATGGGAGAAGTTATAACCAGGCGAGTAGGATTAGGCAAGAAAATGCCGAGTTAAGGCATTCATAACCTGACTTTTGGGCTTTATGCTGATGATTCTGTTCAGAACTCAGGAGAAGGTCATGTCATCGTCAACTCACACATCACACAAAATCGCGATTATCACCGGAGGAAGCCGTGGGCTGGGACGGAGCAGCGCCGTTAACCTCGCCCGCCGCGGGGTGGACACGATTATCACTTATCAACGAAATCAGACGGAAGCTGCTGAAACCGTTCGCCAGGTTGAAGCGTTAGGCGCGAAAGCCATCGCATTACCTTTAGATACCGGTATTACCGGCGGATTTAGCCTCTTTGTCGGGCAGGTTGAGCAGGCGTTAGCGCAATGGGGCGCGGCAGGTTTTGATTACTTGATCAATAATGCGGGCATATCGCATCATGCGCCCTTTGATCAGGTGACCGAAGAGGCGTTGGATAGCCTGTATCAGGTGCATTTTAAAGGCGTTTTTTTCCTCACTCAGAAGCTGTTGCCGTTAATTAATGATGGTGGTCGGATAGTTAATATCTCATCAGGGCTAACGCGGATTATTTATCCTGGCAGCGCGGCGTATGGCGCGATGAAAGGCGCGGTTGAGGTATTGACGCGCTATTTGGCAAAAGAGCTGGGGCCGCGTGGGATTGCGGTCAATACGGTGGCGCCGGGTGCGGTGGCGACGGATTTTAGCGGCGGTATGGTGAGGGATAATCCGGAAATCAATCAGCAGGTTGCCAGCTTAACGGCATTAGGGCGGGTGGGGTTACCTGACGATATTGGCCCTATGATTGCCTCATTGCTGATGGAGGAAAACCGTTGGGTAAATGCGCAGCGGATCGAGGTTTCCGGCGGGATGTGTATTTAACAGCAAAAACAGAGGCCGGAATTCCGGCCTTGTTGATGTGCGGCAGGGTTGCGTATCTTCAGCCGCAGAATAGCGGTAACTTAGCGACTACGGAAGACAATGCGGCCTTTGCTCAGGTCGTACGGGGTCAGCTCTACAGTGACTTTGTCGCCCGTCAGGATGCGGATATAGTTTTTGCGCATTTTACCGGAGATATGAGCGGTAACCACGTGCCCGTTTTCTAATTCCACGCGGAACATGGTGTTAGGTAACGTATCAAGTACGGTACCTTGCATTTCAATATTGTCTTCTTTGGCCATCGAATCCTCTGGGTGGACTACCTTAGTTTTGAACCGGCAAGATAATGCCGAATTCCACGTATTATGTAAAGAATTGTTGGTGATTTCACCAGCGCTTACGTGCGCTTCGCGTATCACACGCAAGCTGAGTAAGCATTTTTACTTTGGAGTAATTGACGTCAGCGGGGAGAATTTCGGGCTAAGAACCTGTTGAAACCGGCTTCATTCGCACGATTAAAACGGTCCTGAAGGTGCGTTAAGATTCTCAGCCTGGTAATTCCGGCTTGCACAATGGCGATAAGCGGACGACATACCAAACGCATTTATTATACCACTATTGACCGCTAATGCGCATAAAACATCGTTTCGTCATTAAAAAAGCGTCTGTCTGTGCCAGCAATCAGCAGAAACGGCCTGGTGAGCCAACTGGTTTACCCAGTGCAGATAATCGACGCGGGCGATCTCTTTTGCGCCCAGAGAGGCGGTATGCGGGTTTAAAATCTGGCAATCAATCAACTGACCGCCGTGTTGTTGAAAGTAGCGGCTAAATACCAGCAGTGCCGTTTTTGAGGCATTACTGGCGCGGCTAAACATTGATTCTCCGCAAAAAATCTGTCCCAGCGCCATGCCATACATGCCGCCAACCAATTGCTGGTTTAGCCAGACCTCAATCGACTGCGCATGGCCCATTTCGGCGAGATTACGCCATGCGCGTTTCACTTCAGGCGTAATCCAGGTGCCTTCATCCCGTTGATTGGCGCAGCCTTCAACAACCTCGGCGAACGCGTGGTTTAACGTAACCCGATAGGGCGATTTGCGGTGGAAACGCTGCATACTGCGGCTGAGATGGAACTCGTGTGGTAACAATACGGCGCGTGGGTCGGGTGACCACCATAAAATCGGATCGCCTGCTGAAAACCACGGGAAGATACCGCGCTGATAAGCGTTGAGTAAACGCGCCGGGCTCAGATCGCCGCCCATCGCTAATAAACCGTTAGGTTCGCGTAGCGCCATCTCCGGCGGTGGAAAATTTACCGATTCGCGGCTTAGCTGGAACAATCGCATGGTGGATTACTCACTTAACTCTGTCGTCAAAACTATAGCGTAACGCGCTGTTGAAAATACCAATAGCGCCCACGTTTTGCGAGTAACGTAGGGTGGGTGCCTTGCTCGATAATTTTCCCCTGATCCATTACATAGATACGGTCCATATTTTCCATACCTTGCAAGCGATGGGTGACCACAATGACGGTTTTGTCGCGCGTGACCTCCTGCAACAGTGCCAGGATTTGACGCTCTGTCTGCGCATCGAGCCCTTCGGTGGGTTCATCCAGCAGCATTAACGCACCGTTATGCAGCAGTGCGCGGGCAATAGCCAGCCGGCGCAGTTCGCCGCCGGAAAGCTGACGACCACCTTCACCCAGCCATGCATTCAGTCCTTCATGGTTATCCAGGAGCTTGTCGAGCCCAACCTGGCGAAGTACGGCGCTAAGGTGTTGGTCGCTACTTTCGGGCGCGGCAAGCCGTAAATTATCGCGCAGCGTGCGGCTGAACAGATGGACACGCTGGCTGACCACACTGATCTGCGCACGTAGCGAGGCTTCGTCCCATTGCGCCAAGGGCAACTGGTTTAATGAAATCTCACCCTGTTGTGGATCCCAGGCACGAGTCAATAGTTGTAGCAGGGTGGTTTTACCGCATCCGGTACGCCCGAGCAGCGCCACTTTTTCGCCATTGGCGATACGTAAACTGATGTCATTCAGCGCCGGGGAGAGTGCTTTGTCATAGCGAAAAGTGACGTTGTTCACTTCTACTGTTGCGCCGTGGCGCACCGCCGATGACGTGGCTGGAAAGGTCACTTGCGGCGAGTGATCAATCACTTCCGCCACGCGTTGTGCGGAGGCAATAACCTGCCCCAAATGCTGGAACGCGCCGCTAACCGGCGCTAATGATTCAAAAGCTGCCAGGGCGCAGAAAACAAACAGCGCAATTAACGCGTCAGGCGTAGAAGCATCGCCAACACCGCCAGCGCTCAGCCATAGCACAAGGGTGACCGTGAGGCCGCTAATCAGCAACATCACGCCTTGTGATAAAGCGGTGAGATTCGCTTGCTGGCGCTGGGCCGTTTGCCAGCGCTGCTCATTCTCATCCAGCCGTGCCCGCCACGCCTTTTCGTTGCCATACAAGGTTAACTCGGCATGGCCCTGTAACCAGCGGGTAAGCGCCAGGCGATAGCTGGCCCGTTCAGTCGTCATTGCTTCGCCCGTCGGTCGTCCGGCGCGATAAAACAGCGGAGGCAGGACTAACAACGTGAGCAGCATAATGCCGCCAAGGGTTAAGGCCAGATGAACGTCCAGCCAGCTTAACCCGACGGTAACGCAGAGGATGACCACCAAAGCACCGATTAGTGGCGAGATCACGCGCAGATAGAGATGATCGAGCGTGTCGACATCGGCGACAAAACGGTTTAACAAATCCCCCTGACGGAAACGAGCAATACCCGCAGGGGAGAGCGGCAGTAGTTTACTAAAGGTAAACACGCGCAGATGTTGCAGTACCCGAAACGTACCGTCATGGCTAACCAACCGCTCGAAATAACGTGCCGCGGTACGGACAATGGCCGCGCCGCGCACGCCAGCGGCTGGTAGCATATAGTTGAAGCTATATAAACCGGCGATCCCGGCCAGCGAAGAGGCGGCAAGAAACCATCCGGAGAGCGTTAACAATCCGATACTGGCTAATAAGGTGAGTATCGCTAACACAATACCTAACGATAAACGCCAGATATGACGGCGATAGAGACGTAAAAAAGGGCGTAATGTCGGCATCATTTTATTGCTCCCTGTCGCTGCGCCAGCAAGGCGGCGAATGCGCCGGAGGAGGCCGCCAACTGTGCATACGTTCCCTGCTCAAGTAATTGACCGTCACGCATAACCCAAATTTCATCCCACTCGGCTAAGCGATCAAGTTGGTGGGTAACCAACAGGGTAGTGTGTCGATAAGAAGCTTGCAGCAATGCTGCGGTGACCCGATTTTCGCTGTCGGCGTCAAGACTGGCGCCAGGCTCATCAAGCAGTAACAGTTTTGCCGGTTTTAGCAACGCTCTGGCGACGGCGATACGTTGTGCCTGGCCGACGGAAAGTTGCGCTGCGCCATCGTCCATCATGCTTTCCAAACCCGCCGGTAAACGATCAAGAAACTCATCAACTCCCGCGTCTTCAATCACCTGTTGGAGCTGTATCTCGCTGGCTGCTGTTCCGCTAAGAATATTTTCGCGCAGGGTCGATCCCGGTAAATGGGGATTTTGCCCCACCCATGCAACCAGACGATGCCAGTCTTGCTGATGCAGTTCACGTAATTCGACCCCGTTTACCTTTAATGAGCCCTGATAAGGCAGAAAACCCAACAGCGCTTGCAATAACGAGGTTTTGCCCGCGCCGCTTTGTCCTACTAGCGCGACGCGTTTTCCGGCAGGCAAGTGGAAGGTGAGCGGACCCGCGAGCACCGTTCCATTGGGCGCGATAATCACCAGTGCGTCGGCATCAATAGTTAATGCCGCCTCAGGCGCAATCGGCTGCTCACCAGACTGCCGTGGTTGATTCGCCGAATGATGCAGAAAGGTTTGCAAAGCATCGGCAGCACCCACAGCCTGCGCTTTCGCATGATAAAAGGTACCGAGGTCACGTAATGGCTGGAAGAATTCTGGTGCCAGAATCAATGCAAGGAAGCCCGCGAATAGGGTAACGCCATGACCGTAATGCCCGAAATGGAATTCGCCTAAATAGGAAAAACCAAAGTAGACCGCCACAAAGGCGATAGAAAGTGAGGCGAAAAACTCCAGCACCGCCGAGGAGAGGAAAGCCAGGCGCAGCACATCCATGGTACGGCGGCGAAACTCTTCTGATGAGGCACCGATGCTTGCAGTTTCGGCCTTCGCGCGCCAGAACAGCCGTAACACTTCCATGCCGCGCAATCGGTCAAGAAAATCACCGCTTAGCCGTGAGAGCGCAAGAAAGTTGCGGCGGTTGGCATCCGCGGCGCCCATTCCGACCAGCGCCATAAATAACGGAATCAGCGGTGCGGTAACCAGTAAGATCAGTGCTGCGGCCCAGTTAATCGGCAGCAGGGCGACTAAAATAAACGCCGGGACCAAGGTGGCTAACGACATTTGTGGAAGATAACGCGCGTAATAGTCCTGCATATCTTCAATTTGTTCGAGTAGCAGCGTCGCCCAACTGCCGGCGGGTTTGCCCTGGATCCATGCCGGGCCCAGCGTGTTCAAACGGTCCAGCACCGCGGCGCGTAGCGTGCGCCTGATTTGCTGACCTGCACGGAATCCTACGCGTTCACGGGCAATACCGATCAGTGCGCGGATAACGAAACACAGGAGCAGCGCTAAAAAATCACCGTACAACTGCTCACGCGGTTGGTGCACGACAATCAATTGCTGCAATAACCTCGCCAATAGCCAAGCTTGCGCAATAATTAACAGAGCGCTCATGAGGCCGAGCAAAGAAGAGAGGCGCAGCCAGCGACGAGCGTGTGTGCTTTGTGCTCGTAGCCAGCGGGTAAGTTCTTGTTGACGCGTTTTGTTCATCAGTTGCCGTTCTTTAAGAAAAACGAAACTGGCAGCCAGGGCGGCATTGCCATGAGGTCAGCTAATTTGGGGCTTGGGCAATGTAACATGCGGGAAAGAAAAAAGGCGACAGTTGAACTGTCGCCTCGAATAAATAAGATCAGGTTATTAACAATTTACTTATCGTTTTTAACCAATCCGTCCAGATAGCGCTCGGCATCCAGCGCCGCCATACAGCCGGTGCCGGCGGAAGTAATGGCTTGCCGATAAGTGTGATCCATCACATCGCCAGCCGCGAATACGCCTGGGATGCTGGTTTGCGTGGCGTTGCCCTGCAAGCCGGACTGGACTTTGATATAGCCATTTTCCAGTTCTAATTGCCCCTGGAAAATAGCGGTGTTCGGGCTGTGACCAATGGCGATAAACAACCCGGCCACCTCTAATTGCTCAATCTGCTCTGGTTCCTGAGTTGAACGCAGGCGCACGCCGGTGACACCCATCTGGTCGCCCACGACTTCTTCAAGCGTACGATGCGTATGCAACACGATATTGCCGTTATTCACCTTTTCCATCAGGCGGTCGATCAAGATTTTTTCGGCGCGGAAATTGTCACGGCGGTGGATGAGATGCACTTCAGCGGCGATATTCGCCAGGTAAAGCGCTTCTTCGACCGCCGTATTACCGCCACCAATCACAGCCACTTTCTGCTGGCGATAAAAGAAACCGTCACAAGTGGCGCAGGCCGAGACGCCTTTACCTTTAAACGCTTCTTCTGATGGCAGCCCTAAATAGCGTGCAGAGGCGCCGGTGGCAATGATCAGCGCATCGGCGGTGTATTCGCCGCTATCGCCCACCAGACGGAATGGACGGTTTTGCAGATCCACCGTGTGGATATGGTCGAAAATGATTTCGGTATTAAATTTTACCGCGTGCTCATGCATACGTTCCATCAGCAGCGGGCCGGTCAGATCGCTCGGATCGCCTGGCCAGTTCTCGACATCGGTAGTGGTAGTGAGCTGACCGCCTTTTTCCAGCCCGGTAACCAGCACCGGGTTGAGATTGGCGCGTGCAGCGTAAACGGCGGCGGTATAGCCTGCCGGACCGGAGCCCAGAATCAATAATTTACTGTGTTTAGCCGTGCCCATGAGATCCTCAGTTGTTTACTGGCAAACATAACGGCGATTGTAGGGAATTTGAAGACGCAAAAAAAGGGCCGGGCAATTTTGTTAACAATCGATGTAAGAGGTTTGACCGATAATCAAGGCAGGGCGATTGCCGCTGCGCTAAAACAGGGCGTAGAAATGGGTTTTCATGGTGCAACAGATGAAAAATATCCATTAAAAAACAGCGACGCAGCAATCAATCTGGCATGTTGTACTGATTTTGGTTGTTTTACTTTGACAATCGGCTGCGCTTTTGCGAAAACATTGTAGGAAGCAGAGAGTATTTTGGCGGTAAAGGCAGCGTTTCATATGCTGTTTTGCCTATTCAGCCGAAAATAAACTCAGTCTGACATTTGTCATGACGCATGGTGTGGACAGACAGCATGCGTCATACGGATGGGCGCTTTAAACCGCAACAGGCGCTATGTCTTCACTTAAATGACCCTGCACAGTGAATAGGTTCAGGGTATGGCAGGTAAAGGGAAGGAATTAAGAGAGACAATAATAATGGTAGACAATAAAAAACGCCCCGGTAAAGACCTCGACAGAATCGATAGAAATATTCTGAATGAATTGCAAAAGGATGGGCGCATTTCCAACGTGGAACTTTCCAAACGGGTTGGGCTATCTCCTACGCCATGTTTAGAGCGCGTACGTCGTTTGGAGCGTCAGGGTTTTATTCTGGGCTACACCGCGCTGTTAAATCCGCACTATTTGGATGCTTCACTGTTGGTGTTTGTTGAGATTACTCTGAATCGTGGCGCGCCGGATGTGTTTGAACAATTTAACGCCGCTGTGCAAAAACTTGAGGAAACTCAAGAGTGTCACTTAGTTTCAGGTGATTTTGACTATCTGCTGAAAACGCGTGTACCGGATATGTCCGCTTACCGTAAGCTGTTGGGCGAAACCTTGCTACGTCTGCCCGGCGTGAACGATACGCGTACCTATGTTGTCATGGAAGAAGTGAAACAAAGTAATCGCTTAGTGATAAAAACGCGCTAACACAGGGCAGGTGCAAAACCTGATAGTTTTCGATACACTCCTGTGAATTCATACAGGTTCAGCGTCGGGCTTGCCCGGCGCTGTTGCCTCCATAGTTTACAGGCACCTGGAGAGTTCTCTTGAGCCAGGAATACACAGAAGATAAAGAAGTATCCTTACAGCCGCTGAGCAGCGGGCGTCGTTTGCTCGAAGCGTTGTTGATTATTGTTGCGCTTTTCGCCGTCTACTTGATGGTGGCTTTGCTGAGCTTTAATCCTTCCGATCCCAGTTGGTCACAAACCGCCTGGCATGAACCTATTCATAATTTGGGCGGCAGCATCGGCGCATGGCTTGCCGATACGCTTCTCTTTATTTTCGGGGTGATGGCTTACGCCATTCCGCCGGTTATCCTTGGCCTATGCTGGATCACGTTCCGGCAACGCGATAGTCAGGACTATATTGATTATTTCGCCGTCGGCTTACGGCTGATTGGCGTTTTGGCGCTGGTGGTCACCACGTGTGGCCTGGCGGCGTTGAATGCGGATGATATTTGGTATTTCGCTTCCGGCGGCGTGATTGGCAGCCTGATTAGTAACGCGATGGCACCGTGGTTCAGCGGCGCGGGTGGAACGCTGACGTTGTTGTGCATCTGGGCGGCGGGCCTGACGTTGTATACCGGCTGGTCCTGGCTGACGATTGCCGAGAAAATCGGCGCGGTAGTGATGGGGGTCTTGACCTTCGCCAGTAACCGTTCGCGCCATAATGAAGAGTGGCAAGATGATGAAGATGACCGTCATGATCGCGCGCCGGTAATTAAACGCGTGCGTCCGCTCCGTGCCGACGATGAAGAGGATGATGTCTTACTTACCGCTCCGCGTTTGTCGTCGCCGGAAAGTGATGATGAATATGATGACGATCCGCTGTTAGCGAAAACTACGCTACCTGCCGCGGCGGTTGCCGCTGTGCATGATGCGCAAGCAGAGGCGCCAGAAGAGACAGCGCCACAGCCGGTTCAACAAACCTCTTCTCCCTCTACGCCTCCGGCCAGCGAGCCAGTATCCGCCGCGCCGCCGCTGTATCGTTTCGAGATGCCTGAAGAAAAAACGGTGGCGCCGAATGATGAGGATGAGGGGCCGCGGATGGGCAACTGGCGTGATGTGCAAGAATCTGCACCATCGCCGTTTGATTTTTCTTCTCCGCAACCTTCCACGCCTTTGGCCGTGCCCGCGTCTGCTGGGCTATCTGACGCAGCGAAAGCCGCTGCCGTGTCAGGAGGCGTTGCTCCGTTTATGCCGGGCTTTAGCGCCACGGGCGAGGAGGCCAATCCGCAAGTTAAACAGGGGATTGGTCCTGAACTCCCGCGTCCTAATCCGGTGAAATTACCGACACGCCGCGAACTGGCTTCTTACGGCATTAAGTTACCTTCACAACGTATGGCGGAAGAGAAGGCGCGCGAAGAAGAAGCGCAGCGCCAGCAGCAAGCCTCGCAAAGCCCAATCGCTTCCGAACAGTACGATGAAGAAGAGAATATGGCGCAGCAGGAGGCCCATCTGCGTGACGCCTTTATGTCACAACAACAGCAACGCTATGGTGAGGCGTTTACCCCTGATGAAGACGACGAAACGGCGCTTCAGCAGGCGGCATTAGCGCGTGAGTTCGCCGCGCAGCAGCAACATCGTTATGGTGAGCCGGGGGCGGCCGCAGCGGATCGTGGGCCGGCTTTTACGCTGGATACGTCCGGCGCATTTGATTTTTCACCGATGGATGATTTGGTTGATGATGGCCCAAGTGAACCATTATTTACCATCGCGGCCACGCCGGAACCGGAAGCCCCCTCAACGCCGACTTCGGCTCCGGCTGCACACTGGCAATCGGCTCCCGCGCCTTCGGAGGCGTATCAGCAGCCTGCGGCACCTGAACCAGAACAGCCGCAGCCGGCGGCGAATAGTTTGATACATCCATTCCTGGTCCGTCACGAGCAACCCTTACACAAGCCGACCACGCCGTTACCGACGCTGGAACTGCTTACGCCGCCACCGGCAGAAGAGGAGCCGGTTGATATGTTTGCGCTGGAACAAACGGCACGGTTGGTGGAAGCCCGTTTGGCGGACTACCGGGTTAAAGCCGAGGTGGTAGGGATTTCTCCGGGGCCGGTGATCACGCGTTTTGAGTTGGATCTGGCGCCAGGTGTAAAAGCCGCGCGCATTTCTAACTTGTCACGCGATTTGGCGCGCTCGCTCTCTGCGGTTGCGGTGCGTGTGGTGGAAGTGATACCAGGCAAACCTTACGTCGGGCTTGAGTTGCCGAATAAACATCGTCAAACCGTCTATCTGCGCGAAGTGCTGGATTGCGCGAAATTCCGTGATAACCCGTCGCCGCTTGCGGTGGTGCTGGGTAAAGATATTGCAGGCCAACCGGTGGTAGCGGACTTGGCGAAAATGCCGCATTTATTAGTCGCGGGTACCACCGGCTCCGGTAAATCGGTTGGTGTGAACGCGATGATTATCAGCATGTTGTATAAAGCCACGCCGGAAGAAGTGCGCTTTATTATGATTGACCCCAAAATGCTGGAACTGTCGGTTTACGAAGGGATCCCACATCTGTTAACTGAAGTGGTCACTGATATGAAAGATGCGGCCAATGCGCTGCGTTGGAGTGTGGGTGAGATGGAACGCCGCTATAAACTGATGTCTGCTCTCGGCGTGCGTAATCTGGCCGGTTATAACGAGAAAGTTGAGCAAGCAGAGGCTATGGGCCGACCGATTCCTGATCCGTTCTGGAAACCGGGCGACAGTATGGATACCACGCCGCCGGTGTTGGAAAAACTGCCGTATATTGTGGTGATGGTCGATGAGTTTGCCGACCTGATGATGGCGGTTGGCAAAAAGGTGGAAGAACTTATCGCGCGTTTGGCACAGAAGGCCCGTGCCGCCGGTATCCATTTGGTGCTGGCGACGCAACGCCCATCGGTGGATGTGATTACTGGTTTGATTAAGGCTAACATTCCAACCCGTATTGCCTTCACCGTATCCAGTAAGATTGACTCACGGACCATTCTCGATCAGGGCGGCGCGGAATCGCTGTTGGGCATGGGTGATATGCTGTATATGCCGCCAAACTCTTCGAACCCGGTACGCGTTCACGGTGCATTTGTACGCGATCAGGAAGTGCATGCGGTGGTGCAGGATTGGAAAGCGCGCGGTCGACCCCAGTATATTGATAGCATCACAGCGGGCGATGAGGGCGAAGGCGGCGGCTTAGGCCTGGATGGCGATGAAGAGCTTGATCAGTTGTTCGATCAGGCGGTGGCTTTCGTGGTGGAAAAACGCCGCGCATCCATCTCCGGCGTTCAACGCCAGTTCCGCATTGGCTACAACCGGGCTGCTCGGATTATTGAACAGATGGAAGCGCAGGGAATTGTGTCGACGCCGGGCCATAATGGTAACCGGGAAGTACTGGCGCCGCCTTCCCATGAGATGTAACGATGCGCGGTCGTAACGCAAAGAGTAGAGGGTCAGGCTTGCCTGGCCTCTTTGTTTATGGTGGTTTTTGCACCATGAAGGTGAAGGTTTTCAGTTTATTCGCCTGTCGGGACGGCGCGAGCCCGACTAAAGTATTTACAGGCGCGCTGCTTCGCGCGGGATAAAATGTATCAATAAGGAATCTGTTGTCATGAAAAAATTCGTGCTCTCTTGCTGCCTGTTATCCGCATTCGTTTCTGTTGGCGCTCTGGCGGATGCGTCTAGTGATTTGCAGCAGCGCCTGGGGAAAGTGAGTAGCTTTCACGCCAGCTTCACGCAGAAAGTGACCGACGGTTCTGGCACTAACGTCCAGGATGGCGAAGGCGAATTATGGGTCAAACGGCCGAACCTGTTTAACTGGCATATGACGGCGCCTGATGAAAGTATCATTATTTCCGACGGGAAAACGCTATGGTTTTATAACCCATTTGTCGAGCAGGTCAGCGCCAGTTGGTTGAAAGATGCCACCAGCAATACGCCATTTATGTTGATTGCGCGTAACCAGCATAGTGATTGGCAGCAATATAATATTAAACAACAAGGTGATAACTTCGAACTGACGCCTAAATCTGATGCCGGTAACCTGAAGCAATTCACGATTAACGTTTCATCGAATGGCACCATCAACCAATTTAGCGCCATTGAGCAAGATGGTCAGCGCAGTAGCTATGCCCTGAAGAGCCAGCAGAATGGGGCGGTAAGCCCGGATAAGTTTACCTTTACGCCACCTAAAGGCATAACGGTAGACGACCAACGTCAGTGAGGTTTTGGTGAGTAACCTGTCTCTGGACTTTTCCTCAAATGAGTTTCAACCGTTGGCCGCGCGTATGCGGCCAACCACGCTTGCGCAATATATCGGGCAGCAGCACTTGCTGGCACCGGGTAAGCCTTTGCCGCGTGCGATTGAAGCGGGACATCTGCATTCGATGATTCTGTGGGGGCCGCCAGGGACCGGGAAAACCACGCTGGCTGAAGTTATTGGCCATTATGGTAATGCCGACGTTGAGCGTATCTCTGCCGTGACCTCGGGAGTGAAGGAGATACGCGAGGCCATTGAGCGTGCGCGTCAGAATCGTAACGCAGGCCGCCGTACCATTCTTTTTGTCGATGAGGTACATCGTTTCAATAAAAGCCAACAGGACGCGTTTCTGCCGCATATTGAGGACGGTACCATTACCTTCATCGGCGCCACGACTGAAAACCCATCGTTTGAGCTGAACTCGGCATTACTGTCGCGCGCGCGCGTTTATCTGCTGAAATCCCTCACCACGGAAGAGATTGAAACCGTGCTTGAACAGGCAATGAATGATGCCGAGCGCGGGCTAGGTAAGCAGGATCTGTTATTGCCGGATAACACGCGGCGGATGATTGCTGAACTGGTCAATGGGGATGCTCGTCGCGCATTAAATACGCTGGAAATGATGGCGGATATGGCGGAAAGCGATGCGCAAGGTCAGCGTGAGCTAACGCCGCAATTGCTTAATGAGGTTTCGGGCGAACGTGCGGCGCGTTTTGATAACAAAGGCGATCGTTACTACGATTTGATTTCCGCGCTGCATAAATCAGTGCGGGGGTCAGCGCCGGATGCCGCGCTTTATTGGTATGCACGTATTATTACCGCTGGCGGTGATCCGCTTTACGTCGCGCGGCGGCTGTTAGCCATCGCTTCTGAAGATGTCGGCAATGCCGATCCGCGCGGAATGCAGGTGGCGATTGCCGCGTGGGATTGTTTTACGCGTGTCGGCCCGGCTGAGGGTGAGCGCGCCATCGCGCAGGCAATTGTTTATCTTGCTTGTGCACCCAAAAGTAATGCGGTGTATACCGCATTTAAAGCTGCGATGCGCGATGCGCGTGATAACCCCGATTATGATGTGCCAGAGCATCTACGCAATGCGCCGACCAAACTGATGAAGGAGATGGGGCTAGGTAAGGAGTATCGTTACGCACATGACGAACCTAATGCTTACGCCGCCGGAGAAATCTATTTTCCGCCTGAAATGGCACAGACGCGTTATTATCAACCCAGTTCCCGCGGGCTGGAGGGGAAAATTGGTGAAAAGCTCGCCTGGCTGACTGAACTGGATCAAAATAGCCCGACAAAACGCTACCGATAAGCCGGGCGTTGCGGTAAGGTTAGCAAGGAATTCAATGCATTCGCCGCACGGCGGAATGCATCCCCTCCGAACACTCAATTAATCACAATAAGCACAGGATAAGCATGCTCGATCCCAATCTACTGCGTAATGAGCCAGACGCAGTCGCTGAAAAACTGGCACGCCGAGGATTTAAGCTGGATGTTGATACGTTACGCTCGCTGGAAGAGCGTCGTAAAGTCTTGCAGGTAGAAACCGAAACGCTGCAAGCTGAACGCAACGCCCGATCCAAATCCATCGGCCAGGCTAAAGCGCGTGGGGAAGATATTGAGCCATTGCGGCAGGAAGTGAACGTCTTAGGCGAGCGCCTGGACGCCGCCAAAGCGGGGCTGGATGCGCTACAAAATCAGATCCGTGACTTTGCGTTGACGATGCCAAATATCCCGGCGGACGAAGTCCCGTTTGGTAAAGATGACAGTGACAACCACGAAATTAGCCGCTGGGGCGAACCGCGTCACTATGATTTTACCGTGCGCGATCACGTAGAGCTGGGTGAAATGGCGCAAGGGCTGGACTTTGCCTCGGCGGTTAAATTAACCGGCGCGCGCTTTGTGGTAATGAAGGGGCAGATTGCCCGTATGCACCGCGCTTTGAGCCAGTTTATGCTGGACTTACATACCGAGCAGCACGGTTATAGCGAAACGTATGTGCCTTACCTGGTTAATCATGCAACATTGTATGGCACCGGGCAATTGCCTAAGTTTGGCGAAGACTTGTTCCATACCAAACCGCTAACCGAAGAGTCTGAAAGCAGTCACTACGCGTTGATCCCAACGGCAGAAGTGCCGTTAACCAATCTGGTGCGTGATGAGATCCTTGAGGAAGAGTCGCTGCCGATTAAGTTGACCGCACATACGCCTTGTTTCCGTTCTGAAGCCGGCTCCTATGGGCGCGATACCCGTGGTCTGATCCGTATGCACCAGTTTGATAAAGTTGAAATGGTGCAGATCGTTCGCCCGGAAGATTCCATGCAAGCGCTGGAGGAGTTAACCAGCCATGCAGAGAAGGTGCTGCAATTGTTGAACTTGCCCTACCGCAAAATGTTGTTATGCAGCGGTGATATGGGCGCGAGCGCCACCAAGACCTACGATCTGGAAGTGTGGCTACCGGCGCAGGATACCTATCGTGAAATCTCTTCCTGCTCCAATATGGGGGATTTCCAGGCGCGTCGTATGCAGGCGCGTTGCCGCAGCAAAACCGAGAAAAAGCCACGCCTGGTGCATACGCTGAATGGTTCTGGTTTAGCGGTTGGACGGACGTTGGTCGCGGTGTTGGAAAACTACCAGCAAGCCGACGGGCGTATTGTGGTACCGGAAGTGTTACGCCCCTACATGAACGGCGTGGAAATTATCGGCTGAGGTCGTTTTTCTCCCTTCAATCGGCCTGCCCGCACATTGTGCCGGCAGGCTTTTTTATGCAAAAAGATCCAAAAATAAATGTTATCGATACCGGTAAGGCAGGGCGAAGTAAATGTGCCTATTTTCATAGGCATATCCGTTTTGTGCGCTTTCTCACATTGGTCGCTAAGTGGTTGTAGATAAAAAAATTAAATCGGTCGGCGGCAAATTGTGCGGTGGTGAATTTCTGTACGTTGACTTTGTTTTTGGCAATGGCAATATGCGCGCAAAATCTCTCTCTTTTCCTGGCTTTTCACACTATGTCCACCTGGTCTCGTCCTGTCATTTTGCTGCTCTGCGGCTTGCTGTTGTTGACGGTTTCTATCGCCGTGCTCAACACGTTGGTTCCACTTTGGCTAACGCACGATGCATTACCCACCTGGCAGGTCGGTATGGTGAGTTCGTCCTACTACACCGGGAACCTGGCAGGAACATTATTGGCCGGTTGGCTCATCAAACGTCTGGGCTTTAATCAGGCCTATTACCTTGCATCGGCAGTGTTCGCCATCGCGACGGCGATGCTGGGTTTGAGTAGCGGCTTCCACGCATGGACATTATGGCGTTTTGTTGCCGGGATCGGCTGCGCCTGGATTTGGGTCGTGGTGGAAAGCGCGTTGTTATGCAGCGGCACCGTACGTAACCGTGGCCGTCTGTTGGCAGCGTATATGATTGTTTATTACCTCGGTACCGTGGCCGGGCAGTTATTAGTGAGCAAAGTCTCTACCGAGTTGTTGCACGTCCTGCCGTGGGTGACCGGCGTGGTGGTCGCCGCGATTCTGCCGCTGGTGTTTACCAAAATCACTGCGCACGGTAACGATGAGGAGGCAGCCGCTGGTCGTATGTGGCCGATGTTGCGTCGCCGTAGTTCCCGCTTGGGGATTAATGGCTGCATCATTTCCGGCATCGTGCTGGGCTCATTGTATGGCCTGATGCCGCTGTACTTATCTCACCAAGGCATGAGTGATGCCACTGTTGGTTACTGGATGGCGCTGCTTGTCAGTTCCGGTATCGTTGGGCAATGGCCGGTAGGGCGGCTGGCGGATCGCTTTGGGCGTCTTTTGGTACTGCGAGTGCAGGTGTTTGTGGTCATTTTAGGCGCTATCGCGATGCTGAGTAACGCGGCAATGGCGCCCGCGCTGTTCGTGCTCGGCTGTGCCGGCTTTACCTTGTACCCGGTTGCGATGTCGTGGGCGTGTGAAACGGTGGCGCACCATGAATTGGTGGCGATGAATCAGGCGTTACTGTTGAGCTATACTATCGGTAGTTTGGTGGGGCCGAGCATGACGTCACTGCTAATGCAAAGTTATTCAGACCGTTTGCTGTTTGTGATGATTGCGGTTGTCGCGCTGGTCTATCTCATTATGCTGTTACGCAAAGCCGACCAGCATGCCACGCCGGTGGCGCATGCCTGATACGCAACGCGGGGCCATTCCTGACCCCGCGTTGGGTTTACTATTTAATACATCACGTTGTGACCGTATCCTTCCAGAATACTTTTCACGCGATCCATCGTTTCTTTTGTGGGCGGTTTCACACCTTCCAGCTTGTACTCTTCGCCCATTGCTATCCATTTGTGTTTACCCAGTTCGTGATAGGGTAACAGTTCGATCTTTTCGATATTCCCCATATCGCGGGTAAATTCGCCTAAACGATGTGCGGAATCATCATCATCGGAATAGCCTGGCACTACCACATAGCGGATCCAGGTACGAATCCCCTTTTTGGCAATATAGCGCGCAAAATCAAGCGTCCGATGGTTAGAGACACCCACCAAATTCTGGTGGATATCATCGTTCATCTGTTTCAGATCAAGCATCACCAAATCGGTGACCTCAAGTAATTCATCAATGACCGGATCGTAACGGCGGACAAAGCCATTTGTATCCAGACAGGTATGAATACCCTCTGCTCTACAAGCGCGAAACCAGTCACGAACAAACTCCGCCTGCAATATTGCCTCGCCGCCGGAGGCGGTTACGCCACCGCCAGACGCATTCATAAAATGGCGATAGGAAACCACATCTTTCATCAACTCCTCAACGGTCACTTCCTTACCGCCATGCGTATCCCAGGTATCGCGATTGTGGCAATACAGGCAGCGCATCAGGCAGCCCTGGAAGAAGGTGATAAAGCGAATGCCCGGACCGTCAACGGTGCCGCACGATTCAAATGAGTGAATACGACCGGTTACTGACATTGCGATGATTTCTCCAAAGTGAACCTACCGAAGTAGGTGACGCAGTCTTGTTTACGCTGCGTTAAGTGAAAGTCTGTTTTGCCAGATACCCTGAGTATAGATCTCTGGCAAAGCAGGCTGTTGATAAAAAGGCTCCATAAATGGAGCCTTTAGCATTAGCCGAACCGTCAGATTACAGTGACTGTGTGAAAGTACGGGTAATGACGTCTTGCTGTTGCTCTTTGGTCAGCGAGTTAAAGCGCACCGCATAACCTGATACGCGAATGGTCAACTGCGGATATTTTTCCGGATGATCCATCGCATCTAACAGCATTTCACGGTTCATTACGTTGACGTTAAGGTGCTGGCCGCCTTCAATGCTGGCTTCATGATGGAAATAACCGTCCATCAGACCCGCCAGGTTGGTTTTACGCACTTCATCGTCTTTGCCCAGCGCATTAGGAACGATAGAGAAAGTGTAAGAGATACCATCTTTCGCGTAGGCAAACGGCAGTTTAGCAACGGAAGTCAGTGAGGCGACTGCGCCTTTCTGATCGCGCCCATGCATTGGGTTAGCGCCTGGGCCAAACGGCGCGCCGGCACGACGACCATCCGGGGTATTACCGGTTTTCTTACCGTAAACCACGTTAGAAGTGATGGTCAGAACCGATTGAGTTGGTACTGCATGGCGATAAGTGGTCAGCTTCTGAATTTTCTTCATGAAACGTTCAACCAAGTCACATGCCAGGTCATCAACGCGCGGATCGTTATTACCGAACTGCGGATATTCACCTTCGATTTCAAAATCGGTCGCTAAACCATCTTCGTCACGAATGGGTTTCACTTTGGCATATTTAATGGCGGAAAGGGAGTCAGCAGCAACCGACAGACCCGCGATACCACATGCCATGGTGCGATAAACATCACGGTCGTGCAGTGCCATCAGTGACGCTTCGTAGCTATATTTATCATGCATGTAATGGATGATATTCAGCGCGGTGACATACTGTTTAGCCAACCAATCCATGAAGTGATCCATACGCGCCATGACGGTGTCAAAATCCAACACTGCATCCGTAATTGGCGCTTCTTTCGGACCTACCTGCATTTTCAGTTTTTCATCTACGCCGCCGTTAATGGCATACAACATGGTTTTTGCCAGGTTTGCGCGAGCGCCGAAGAACTGCATTTGTTTACCAACAATCATTGGGCTAACGCAGCAAGCGATAGCGTAATCATCATTGTTGAAGTCAGGACGCATCAAGTCATCGTTTTCATACTGCACAGATGACGTATCGATAGAGACTTTCGCCGCGAATTTTTTAAAGTTCAACGGCAGTTTTTCTGACCAAAGAATGGTCATATTGGGCTCTGGTGAAGGCCCCATGGTGTACAGCGTGTTGAGGAAACGGAAGCTGTTTTTGGTAACCAGCGTACGGCCATCAACACCCATACCTGCCAGTGATTCAGTAGCCCAAATCGGGTCGCCAGAGAACAACTCATCATATTCTGGCGTACGCAGGAAACGTACCATGCGCAGTTTCATCACCAAGTGGTCAATCAGTTCTTGTGCTTCTTGCTCGTTGATTTTGCCCGCTTTCAGATCACGTTCGATATAGATATCAAGGAACGTCGATACGCGACCAAAGGACATTGCGGCGCCATTCTGCGATTTAACCGCAGCCAGGTAGCCAAAGTAAGTCCACTGAACCGCTTCTTGCGCGTTGGTTGCCGGCGCTGAGATATCGTAGCCATATTTAGCCGCCATCTCTTTAATCTGAGCCAGCGCACGATGTTGGTCGGCAATCTCTTCACGCAGACGAATGGTGGCTTCCAGATTAACGCCATTTTCCAGGTCGCTTTGCAGCGATGTGAACTGGGCAAATTTGTCCTTCATCAGGAAATCAATACCGTACAGCGCAATACGACGATAGTCACCAATAATACGACCACGTCCATACGCATCCGGCAAACCGGTCAGAACGCCTGATTTACGGCAGCGGAGAATATCAGGGGTATAAACATCAAATACACCCTGGTTATGCGTTTTGCGGTACTCGGTGAAGATATTCTTCAGGTTGGCATCCAGTTCGCGACCATAAACCTTACAAGAACCTTCGACCATTTTGATGCCGCCAAATGGAATAATGGCGCGTTTTAGTGGTGCTTCAGTCTGTAGGCCAACAATTTTTTCCAGCGTTTTATTGATGTAACCTGCGTCATGGGAAGTGATGGTTGAGGCCAGGTCGGTGTCGAAATCTACCGGAGCGTGGGTGCGGTTTTCGATTTTAATGCCTTCCAGCACGCTATCCCACAGCGAGCTGGTTGCCTGGGTCGCGCCCGCCAGAAAGGTTTCATCGCCTTCATATGGTGTGTAGTTTTTCTGGATAAAATCACGAACGTTTACCGCATTCTGCCATTCGCCTTCAGCGAAATTTGCCCAGCCTGCAGCCAATTTTTCGTTTAGCTCGGTCATATCATACCTACCTTATACTATGGAGTTCTTTTACGTCCGGTTGCAGCCGGAAGGGCGGAAACCGGTTCAAATAGCGTGCTTACGCGACGTTAGTGTTTAACTTCATCACTACCGCGCAGGTAAATAACCCAATACGTTAATCCTACCAATAACCCACCGCCGATAATGTTGCCAATCGTCACCGGAATCAGGTTAGCGGTAATAAAATTGCTGACCGTCAAAGCGGGAAATTGTGCGGCGCTGGCACCGGTAAGATGCCAAAATTCAGGAGAAGCGAAATCACGTACTACGATGCCCATCGGGATCATGAACATATTGGCGATGCTGTGCTCAAAACCGCTGGCGACGAACATGCCGACCGGTAATACCATCGCTAACATTTTGTCCGTCAGGCTGCGGCCTGAGTAACTCATCCAAACGGCTAAACACACCATCAAGTTTGCCAGTGTGCCGAGGCAAACGGCTTCAAGGAATGTATGGTGCATTTTGTGGTCGGCGGTTTGCAGCACATTCATGCCCCACGCGCCATTATCAACCATATACTCGCCGGAGAACCAAATTAGCGCGACAAAAAATAACGCGCCAATTAGGTTCCCTACGTAGACGTTAAGCCAGTTTTTGGCTAGTTGGCCCCATGTAATGCGCCCGCTGGCTTTTGCTACCACGGTTAACACGGTCGACGTAAATAAATCCGCGCCGCAAACCACCACCAGCATTAAACCAAGGGAGAAACAAATACCGCCGATCAATTTTGCTAACCCGTAAGGAACGGTGCCCGTACCGGTCGTGGCGGTAATATAGAAAACAAACGCGATGGAAATAAAAACGCCAGCCGTAATAGCTAAAAAGAACGTTGTGAGAGGATGTTTTGTTGCTTTGTAGACACCAGCATCTTCTGCCACTTTGGCCATTGCTGCCGGTAATAAAAGATCAAAAAGGTTGTCAGTTTTCACACTAACGCTCTCCGGAATCAGTAGACGAAGTGATACTAACAAAGGAGTATAGGGTAAAATTTGATGTGGATCATATAGCGTAGGGTAATTGGGGCGTTTAGCCTTGTTATTTATAAGGTTTTTAACCCTAATCTATTGAAATAAAACATAAAAAAATAGTTTAAAATATATTATAAAATTTGAAAAAGGCACTATTTACTTATTGGGAAAAGTAATGAAAAAGAGGGTTATTTTTAATAAATGTAACCTCTAACGATTTTACGCGATTAAAGTTAACTTTTTATTTACTTTTGCAGAATGTCGGGCCGTTATTTAGGAAATGCTATGCGCTTCTAATAATCTGTAAACATTATCCGGGCCTGATAATGTCGTGGCGACAGTGACGTCGCCACGATACTACGATTGCATTTATTTCCAATAACGGCGTTTCGCCACCTGCAATTTCTCATAGGCGGCAAGTAAGGCCTGATGAGCCGGGAAGGCGACCAAATTCTCATCTACTGGCGGCAAACCATAGAACGGTGCTTCGCCGCTAATGGCAGCGGAAGCGGCTTCGACGGCTTCGCTGCCATACATGCGAACAAAGGCATGATGGTACTGTAGCGGGTCGCGATCTTCTTCCTGGCTTAGCAGCAGTAATGTTTGCAGGCACCGGTAAAAATTGGCGCGTTCAGCACTGAACACCGAGCTGTTAAACTCCATTGTCCACTCGGTCCAAATCAGGGCTTGTTCCGTGTCACCGCCTGCTAATGCCAGCAACGCTTTTAGCTCACCAATACGTAGCGTGTACCAGCCGTTATCTTTACCGGTTGCCAGACCTAGTAACTCGCGTACACGGGTAAAATCATCATGTCCCTCGTCATCTAAACGCTGAATAAGCGCAAGATAGTCATCCGCTGGCCAATCACTGGCGGGCAATGCCAACAACGTTTTCCGCAGGGAAGCGCCCATATTGTTATTGGCCAGCAGTAGATCTTCCGCCGGATAAATATCCGACATGCCTGGCACCACAATTCGGCAGGCGTAAACGTCCAAATGCTGGTAATCAGCGATATACACCTCTTGGTTTTCGCTGTTAAAAATGTTCATTAATGTCGCGAACTCTTCTTCGGTACTGCCATCGAAACGCCAGTCAACAAAAGGATAATCCGCGTCATCTTTAAACATATCCCATGAAATCAAACCGCTGGAGTCGATAAAGTGAGTTTCCAGGTTTGCGTGTTCGGCAACTTCTTCATCATCAAACGTGGGCGGCGTGAATACATCGAGATCTTTCAGGCTGCGGCCCTGTAGGAGTTCGGTTACCGTCCGTTCCAATGCCACGCCAAAATCCGGGTGTGCGCCGAAGGAGGCGAAGCAGGTACCGTTGCTTGGGTTAAACAGTACTACGCATATCACCGGATACTTGCCGCCGAGCGAGGCGTCATAGGCGAAAATAGGGAAGCCTTCGGTTTCGAGGCGGGCAATGGCCTCCACAACGCCAGGATAGCGCGCCAGTACGGCCTGCGGGATTTCCGGTAAACTGATGGACTCGGCAATAATGCGGTTTTTAATATAGCGTTCAAATACTTCGGAAAGCCCCTGTACGCGCGCTTCGTTTGCGGTATTACCGGCGGACATCCCGTTGGAGACATACAGATTGCCGATAATATTCATTGGGATATAAACCGTCTGCCCGTCGGATTGGCGCGTAAACGGCAGGGCGCAAATTCCGCGTTCCGCATTACCCGATTGCAGATCGATAAGATCGCTGGCGTTTAGCTCGTTTTCCGGGTCATAAAACTGACGTAAACCGGCATCAAGAATGCCTTCTGGCAAACGACCATCCTCGGTTAACGGGAACCATTTCTCGTTGGGATAATGTACAAAGTCGCCTTCGGCAATGGCGTTACCCAGCCAGAAATCAGCAAAAAAGTAGTTGGTGGATAAACGCTCAAAATATTCGCCCAACGCCGAAGCCAGCGCGGCTTTTTTGCTGGCGCCTTTACCGTTGGTAAAACACAGCGGACAATCGCGGTCACGAATATGCACTGACCAGACGTGAGGAACAGGATTCAGCCAGGAAGCCTCTTCAATATTGAAGCCGAGATCCTGCAATTTTTGCTGAAAACGTGAGATGGAGTCTTCCAACGCGGCGTCTTTGCCAGGGATAAAAGTTTGCGTCATGGTATCCACTATTTTGTTAAGGGGCATAAAGCGCGCAATGATACGGGTTTTGTTTTACATCTGCTATCAGGCATAAAAAATTTACCTCGCGTTATCCTGCCACTTTTCGCGTATTTTTGGCGTGGCTTATTTGTGGTAACCGAAAGCGCCTCACAAAATATCGCGCCTGGTTCTTTTCACCGAACAAGCTGTTGCGGTCGGGCGCGCAAAAACGTGATCCACGCCTGATAAATGATTGCAGCGCTCCTGGCGCAGTGATAAAACCGATAACAGATTCATAACCGATAGATCTGATAGTGGTGAGGGGAAATGACGCAGGTTTTTAATTTTAGCTCCGGTCCAGCCATGCTGCCGGTAGAAGTACTCCGTCGCGCGGAACAGGAACTCTGTAACTGGAATGGCCTGGGGACGTCCGTGATGGAGATAAGCCATCGCAGTAAAGAGTTTATGCAGGTTGCGCAAGATGCGGAGAAGGATTTTCGTGATCTGCTAAAAATCCCCTCCAACTATAAAGTTTTGTTCTGTCATGGCGGCGCCCGTGCGCAATTCGCCGCTGTGCCGATGAATTTACTCGGTCAGGCGAAGAGCGCAGACTATGTTGATGGCGGATATTGGGCGCAGAGCGCAATAAAAGAGGCGCATAAATATTGTGTGCCTAATGTGATTGATGCGAAAACCACCGTTGATGGTAAGCGGGCGATTACCGCGATGAAGAGCTGGGCGCTGAATGATGATGCCGCCTATGTTCACTTTTGCCCGAATGAAACCATTGATGGGATAGCGATCAACGAGCAGCCGGATTTTGGTGACAAAGTGGTGGTGGCCGATCTCTCTTCTACTATTCTTTCCCACTCCATTGACGTCACCCGTTACGGCGTGATCTACGCTGGTGCGCAGAAAAATATTGGGCCGGCCGGATTAACGCTGGTTATCGTACGGGATGATCTATTAGGTAAAGCCTCGCAGGCGCTGCCTTCGGTTTTGGATTACAGCGTATTGGCGGAAAACGAGTCCATGTTTAACACGCCGCCAACCTTTGCCTGGTATCTTTCTGGTTTGGTGTTTAAATGGCTGAAAGAGCAGGGCGGCGTGGACGAAATTGATAAAGTGAATCAAGCGAAAGCCGATCTGCTTTATGGGGTTATTGATCGCAGTGATTTCTATCGCAATGATGTGGCGGTTGCCAACCGTTCGCGTATGAACGTGCCGTTCCAGTTGGCCGATGCCGCGTTGGACAAACGTTTCCTTGAAGAGTCATTTGATGCTGGTCTACATGCGTTGAAAGGCCATCGTGTAGTTGGCGGGATGCGTGCATCCATCTACAATGCGATGCCGCTGGAAGGGGTGAAGGCATTGACTGATTTTATGGTCGATTTTGAACGCCGCCATGGCTAATCAGGCTCAGTAAGTATTTATGTTGATAACTGAAACCTCGGTGAGCGAGGTTTCATTGCTATTGTTTTATGGAGAGAAGTTTTCGCATGCAGGATTCCCTGACGTTACAACCGATCGCGCGTGTTGACGGTATTGTTAATTTGCCCGGCTCTAAAAGTGTTTCAAACCGGGCATTACTGCTGGCGGCACTGGCGAGCGGAACCACGCGGTTGACCAATTTGCTGGACAGCGATGACGTAAAGCACATGCTCAACGCGCTACGCGCGCTGGGTGTTGACTACCGTTTATCGGATGATCGTACCGTCTGCGAAGTGGTGGGTAACGGCGGTCCGTTGCGTGCTGAAGGCGCATTAGAACTCTTTCTGGGCAATGCCGGAACGGCAATGCGCCCGCTGGCTGCGGCGTTGTGTTTGGGAAGCAATGATATTGTGCTCACTGGCGAGCCGCGTATGAAAGAGCGTCCTATCGGTCATTTGGTGGATGCGCTTCGCCAGGGTGGAGCAAAGGTGGAGTACCTTGAACAGGCCGATTATCCGCCAGTACGTATTCAGGGCGGTTTCAACGGTGGAGAGGTTGCGGTTGATGGTTCGGTCTCAAGTCAGTTTTTAACGGCGCTATTGATGACCGCACCGCTCGCGGAGCACGATACCGCAATTGTGATTAAAGGTGATTTAGTCTCAAAACCGTATATTGATATTACCCTGCATTTAATGAAAGCCTTCGGCGTTGAAGTAGAAAACCAGCACTACCAACGTTTTCATATTAAAGGGCGCCAGCACTATCAAACACCCGGTGATTATTTAGTTGAAGGGGATGCGTCTTCCGCCTCCTACTTTCTTGCCGCCGCCGCTATTAAAGGGGGAACGGTGCGCGTTACCGGTATTGGCCGCAATAGCGTGCAAGGCGATATCCGTTTTGCCGACGTGTTGGAAAAGATGGGCGCTCAGATTGAATGGGGCGATGATTACATTGCCTGTACGCGTGGCGAATTACGCGCAATTGATATGGACATGAATCATATTCCCGACGCGGCAATGACCATTGCTACCACCGCGTTGTTCGCTACGGGCACCACGGTGATGCGTAATATCTATAACTGGCGTGTGAAGGAAACCGATCGCCTTGCGGCAATGGCGACGGAGTTGCGCAAAGTGGGAGCGGAAGTAGAGGAAGGGCATGATTATATCCGCGTCACTCCGCCGCCCGCCATTCGTCATGCTGAAATCGGTACCTATAATGATCATCGCATGGCAATGTGCTTCTCCCTGGTGGCCTTGTCTGACACACCGGTCACCATTCTTGATCCGAAATGTACCGCCAAAACATTCCCTGACTATTTTGAGCAACTGGCGCGTATTAGCACACTCGCCTGACCGTAAAAACCCGTTGCGGCTATGCAGCGGGTTCTCTTCTCTCTTATTCGCTTCATCACGCAACGAAATAGCCAAAAACGGCTGATTATTTTCACTCTGTCTATGCTTAAGGGTAACCATCATTGTTATTGCAGCGTATAATGCGCCGCGAAATGAGCTTGCCAGCCAGGTAGCCATGGGTATTCCAGCGATAGGAGAGAGAAATGACGGCAACAGCCCCGGTAATTACCATTGATGGCCCAAGTGGGGCAGGTAAAGGCACGCTGTGTAAAGCGATGGCGGAAGCATTGCGCTGGCATTTGCTAGACTCAGGGGCTATTTATCGCGTGTTAGCGTTGGCTGCATTACATCATCAGGTTGATATTGAGTCTGAAGAAGCGCTGGTGCCGATTGCCGCTCACCTGGATGTCCGTTTTGTCTCCACCGATGGCGAAATGAACGTTATTCTTGAGGGTGAAGATGTATCTGGTGAAATCCGCACGCAAGAAGTCAGTAATACCGCATCGAAAGTGGCGGCCTTTCCCCGGGTGCGTGAAGCATTATTACGGCGCCAGAGAGCATTCCGTGAGCTCCCGGGCCTAATTGCCGATGGTCGGGATATGGGAACCGTGGTCTTCCCCGATGCGCCAGTGAAGATTTTCCTTGATGCCAGCGCGGAAGAACGGGCACACCGCCGTATGCTACAGTTGCAGGAGAAGGGCTTTAGTGTTAACTTTGAGCGCCTTTTATCCGAGATCAAAGAACGTGATGATCGCGACCGTAATCGGGCGATTGCTCCTTTGATGCCTGCGCAAGATGCTCTGGTGCTGGATTCAACCAGTATGTCCATTGAGCAAGTTATTGAAAAGGCATTGAATTATGCCCGCGAGAAAATCGCATTGCCGCAGGCCTGAACGGTAGAATAGTTGCTATACCCCTGTGATATGGAACGTCATGGGGCATGTTAAACAACCCCATCCGGCAGGACGTCAGGTGGACGTTAAATTGAAGAATCCTGAAGATTATCAATATGACTGAATCTTTTGCTCAACTCTTTGAAGAGTCCCTGAAAGAAATCGAAACCCGCCCGGGTTCCATTGTTCGCGGCGTTGTTGTTGCTATCGACAAAGACGTAGTACTGGTTGATGCCGGTCTGAAATCTGAGTCTGCCATTCCGGCTGAGCAGTTCAAAAACGCACAGGGCGAAATTGAAATCCAGGTTGGTGATGAAGTTGATGTTGCCCTGGACGCAGTAGAAGACGGTTTCGGTGAAACGCTGCTGTCTCGTGAGAAAGCGAAGCGTCACGAAGCATGGCTGATGCTGGAAAAAGCTTACGAAGAAGCTGCAACCGTTACTGGCGTAATCAACGGCAAAGTCAAGGGCGGCTTCACTGTTGAGCTGAACGGTATTCGTGCGTTCCTGCCAGGCTCTCTGGTTGACGTACGTCCAGTGCGCGATACGCTGCACCTGGAAGGCAAAGAGCTTGAATTCAAAGTAATCAAGCTGGATCAGAAGCGCAACAACGTTGTGGTTTCTCGTCGTGCCGTTATTGAGTCTGAAAACAGCGCAGAGCGCGATCAACTGCTGGAAAACCTGCAGGAAGGCATGGAAGTTAAAGGTATCGTTAAGAACCTCACTGACTACGGTGCATTCGTTGATCTGGGTGGCGTTGACGGCCTGCTGCATATCACTGATATGGCGTGGAAACGCGTTAAGCATCCGAGCGAAATCGTGAATGTTGGCGACGAAATCACCGTTAAGGTGCTGAAATTCGATCGCGAGCGTACCCGTGTTTCTCTGGGTCTGAAACAACTGGGCGAAGATCCATGGGTCGCTATCGCTAAGCGTTATCCGGAAGGTACCAAACTGACCGGTCGTGTGACCAATCTGACTGATTACGGCTGCTTTGTTGAAATCGAAGAAGGCGTTGAAGGTCTGGTGCACGTTTCCGAAATGGATTGGACCAACAAAAACATCCACCCGTCCAAAGTTGTTAACGTTGGCGATGTAGTGGAAGTTATGGTTCTGGATATCGATGAAGAGCGTCGTCGTATCTCCCTGGGCCTGAAACAGTGTAAATCTAACCCATGGCAGCAGTTCGCAGAGACCCACAACAAAGGCGATCGCGTTGAAGGTAAAATCAAGTCAATCACTGACTTTGGTATCTTCATCGGCCTGGACGGTGGTATCGACGGCTTGGTTCACCTGTCTGACATCTCCTGGAATGCTACCGGAGAAGAAGCGGTTCGTGAATACAAGAAAGGCGACGAAATCGCTGCTGTGGTTCTGCAAGTTGACGCAGAGCGCGAGCGCATCTCTTTAGGCGTTAAGCAACTGGCTGAAGATCCGTTCAACAACTACATCTCTTTGAATAAGAAAGGTGCAATTGTCAACGGTAAAGTCACTGCAGTTGACGCGAAAGGTGCTACAGTAGAATTAGCAGACGGCGTTGAAGGCTACCTGCGTGCTTCTGAAGCTTCGCGTGACCGCATTGAAGATGCAACTCTGGTACTGAATGTTGGCGACGATGTTGAAGCTAAATTCACCGGTGTTGATCGTAAAAACCGTGTTGTTAGCCTGTCTGTTCGTGCGAAAGACGAAGCTGACGAGAAAGATGCCATCGCGACTGTTAACAACAAACAGGAAGAAGGTAACTTCTCTAGCGCAATGGCTGAAGCGTTCAAAGCGGCTAAAGGCGAGTAATTGGCCTGAGCACCCGGTAGGCGTTTGCCGGCCGGGTGCGGTAGTTTAGCTGTCAAACCTTTTCCAATAGGGATTAACCGGAGGATTTATGACCAAGTCAGAACTAATTGAACGACTTGCAGGCCAGCAGACTCATATTCCGGCGAAAGTCGTTGAGGATGCGGTAAAAGAAATGCTGGAGCACATGGCCACTACGCTGGCCGAGGGCGAACGCATTGAAATCCGGGGATTCGGCAGCTTCTCTTTGCATTATCGTGCGCCTCGCACCGGTCGTAACCCGAAAACGGGTGACAAAGTGGATCTGGAAGGTAAATACGTTCCCCACTTTAAACCGGGTAAAGAATTGCGCGATCGTGCAAATATCTACGGTTAAGCAGCCACCAATGCAAATATAAAAACGGCACGTTAGTGCCGTTTTTTTTTGCTTAAAATTCTGTTTCTGCAAACACTCTCGCATGATGTACGCAACTCTGCGTAACCCAAAAAAATCTCCGGAAAACCTCTCGACTCCTCAAAAAACACCTCTGCGCATTCCTGCCCTGTGATGTCACAATCCTTTTCAGCCACGGGAGAGACATCAGGATGATCAAGTCAGTTACGCAGCTTGCATGGGCAATTATTAGCGGTGTCATCCCGCTGCATTTCTTGCCGGAATTGCCCGCCATGCGCCACGTTTGGACGATGATCATCGCCGTATTATTGTTAATCGCATTGCCATGGTCATTCACTCGTTTTATCGCGTTGGTGTTGCTTTTCTTTCTGTGGGCGGTGAGCGAAGCAAAACAGATGCAATACCAAATTGGGGTATTTAGCGCGCAGACGGTTAGCGTCGAAGTGCGGATCGAAAGTATGGATGGGGAGAATAAAACGCGGATTAAGCTAATGCGTTATGCTGGTCAGCCGGTTTATCCGCCGCTGTACGCGGATATTTATGATTTAAAAACGTCTTCAGCTCTGTGCGCCGGTCAGCGCTGGCGCATGGCATTACGATTACGACCGGTACACGCACGCTTGAATGAAGGAGAGTTCGACAGGCAGCGATTTATGTTAGCCAATGCCACGCCCTTAACCGGCAAAGCGCAACTGCAAGAACGATTGGAGGGTTCGTGTGGCTGGCGCCAACGCATTATGGCGCATAGTTACCAGCAATATCATCGCCTGAAATGGCAGTCGATAATGACGGCTTTGCTGTTTGGCGAACGTCAGGAGGTGAGCGCTGAGCTGAATCAGTTACTACGCGAAACGGGAACCGCACATTTAATGGCGATCTCAGGTCTGCACATCGCTCTCGCCGCCAGTTGCGGCTGGTTGCTGGCGCGTGGGCTGCAACGTTTTATCCCGTCATCATGGATAGGTTTTCGTTTTCCGCTATTTTGTAACTTGATGGTTGGCGTGCTCTACGTCTGGCTTTCGGGCAACCAACCCCCGGCTATCCGCACATTAGTGGGGTTGTGCGTCTGGTGCGTTATTCGTCTGAACGCCATCAACTGCCAGGGCAGCCAAGTATGGAGTATTTGTGTTGCGCTCATTTTATTGTTTGATCCTTTTAGCGTATTTTCCGATAGTTTTTGGCTGTCGGTATTGGCGGCTGGCGCATTGATAATTTGGTGTCGACACTTTCCGCTACCCAACCGGTTTGCCAAACGTAAACGCTGGGTGGTATTGCAAATGTTGCATATCCAGGTCGGCATTACCTTGTTACTGATGCCAGTCCAGGCGTGGTTGTTTCACGGGATCAGTTTAAGTTCCCTGGTCGCGAACTTATGGGCAGTACCGCTGGTCTCCTTTGTCAGCGTTCCTCTATTACTTTGCGGACTGATCGGTAGTTTTTTCTCTCCATTGAGTGATGTTTTCTGGCGTCTGACCAATATCTCTCTTGAGGTGGTGTTTCGGCCTCTACAGGCGTTACCGGCGGGATGGATGACCTTTAGCCATCAGGCCGAACTGGCATGTCTGCTGTGTTGGTTATTGGCATTTTGCTGGCGGTTCGGCTGGTTGCGGAGTTCGCCGGTCGCCGTATGTGGCGCCATGCTGGTTATCACGCAACCGCGTCATACGCAACCAGAGCCAGTATGGCGGTTGGATATGCTAGACGTCGGGCATGGCCTGGCAATGGTTATTTCACGTCAGGGGCACGCATTGGTTTACGATACCGGGAATCGTTGGGCACGCGGTGATGCCGGTAAAAATGTGATTGCGCCCTGGCTGCGCTGGCATGGCTTGCAGCTTGACCAGGTTATCCTCAGTCATGGGCATCTCGATCATCGTGGCGGACTGGCAAGTTTACAGGCGGTTTACCCTGATATTTCCGTCAGGAGCGCATTAGGTAATGAGCAGCACTTACCGTGCAAAAGAGGAGAACGTTGGCAGTGGCAAGGTCTGCATTTTTACGTGCTATGGCCTGAGAATACGCAAACCGCTGGCGGGAATAATGACTCATGCGTATTGTCGGTGACGGATGGCCGACATCGCGTTTTATTGACTGGGGATCTGGAGGAGCCTGTCGAGAAAAAGTTGGTAACACTTTCGCGCAATGAGCTGCGTGCGGATATTTTGCAGGTTCCGCACCACGGGAGCCGTAGCTCATCCTCACCGCCATTTCTCCGCGTGGTTAATGCGCAGTTGGGCTTGGCTTCTGCCGCGCGTTATAACGCCTGGCGTTTACCGGCGTCAAAAATCATCGAGCGCTATCAACGTAATAGCTATCAATGGCGTGATACTGCGCTCTCGGGCCAGCTTAGTGTGCGATTTTACAGCGATAAATGGGTGGTTTTTGGCTTCCGCGAACAAATATTGCCTCGTTGGTATCATCAGTGGTTTGGCGTCCCTCGTGATTCCAGGTAGAATGAGCGGCTATTTCATCCAATGCTGGTTATATAATGCATCAAGATAAAGATCTCTCGACATGGCAGACATTCCGTCGCCTCTGGCCAATGATTGCACCGCACAAGGCCGGGTTAGTGGTCGCGGCTGTTGCTCTGGTCCTGAACGCGGCAGGGGATACGTTAATGCTGTCACTGCTGAAACCTTTACTCGATGATGGTTTTGGGAAAGCCGATAAATCGGTCTTAATTTGGATGCCGATGGCAGTGATTGGGTTAATGTTGGTGCGCGGTGTCACCAGTTATATCTCTAGTTACTGTATATCTTGGGTATCCGGCAACGTGGTGATGAACATGCGGCGTGGTTTGTTCAGCCACATGATGGGTATGCCGGTCGCTTTTTTTGACCAGCAATCAACCGGGACATTATTGTCGCGTATTACCTATGATTCTGAGCAGGTGGCTTCCTCCTCCTCTAGCGCACTGGTAACGGTGGTGCGTGAAGGCGCATCGATTATCGGCCTGTTTGTAATGATGTTTTATTACAGTTGGCAGCTTTCTCTGATCTTAATTGTTCTGGCGCCAATCGTTTCCTACGCTATCCGCATGGTGTCTAAGCGCTTTCGCAACATCAGTAAAAACATGCAAACCACCATGGGGCAAGTGACCACCAGCGCCGAGCAGATGCTGAAAGGGCATAAAGAGGTGCTGATTTTTGGCGGCCAGGAAGTGGAAAGCAACCGCTTTAACCAAGTCAGCAACCGCATGCGCCAGCAAGGTATGAAGCTGGTCTCCGCTTCGTCAATTTCCGATCCGATTATTCAGTTGATTGCTTCGCTGGCGTTAGCATTTGTTCTGTACGCTGCCAGCTTCCCTTCGGTTATGGCGACGCTGACGGCGGGGAGTATTACGGTGGTGTTCTCATCAATGATTGCGTTGATGCGCCCGCTCAAGTCACTGACTAACGTTAATGCGCAGTTTCAGCGCGGCATGGCGGCTTGTCAGACGTTATTCACTATTTTGGATAGCGAGCAAGAGACTGATAGCGGCACGCGTACCATTGAACGCGCGCAAGGTGATATTGAATTCCGCGGTGTGACCTTCACCTATCCCGGACGAGATGTGCCCGCACTGCGTGATATTAACCTAACTATTCCGGCAGGCAAAACCGTGGCGCTGGTCGGGCGCTCAGGGTCGGGTAAATCTACCATGGCGAGCCTGCTTACGCGCTTTTATGACATCCAGCAGGGAGAGATTCTGATGGATGGCCATGATTTACGGGAGTATACGCTCAGTTCTTTGCGTAACCAGGTCGCATTGGTTTCGCAAAACGTACATTTATTCAACGATACCATTGCCAACAATATTGCCTACGCCCGTAGCGAAAAATATAGCCGTGATGAAATTGAACGCGCGGCAAAGATGGCTCATGCGATGGATTTTATTGGCAAGATGGA
This sequence comes from Paramixta manurensis, assembly GCF_013285385.1. Taxonomy (NCBI): domain Bacteria; kingdom Pseudomonadati; phylum Pseudomonadota; class Gammaproteobacteria; order Enterobacterales; family Erwiniaceae; genus Paramixta; species Paramixta manurensis. Next base: position 1,735,229 of record NZ_CP054212.1, read on the forward strand.
TAACGGTTTGGACACCGTGATTGGTGAAAACGGGGTTCTGCTTTCCGGCGGACAACGTCAACGTATCGCCATTGCGCGAGCGTTGTTACGCGATAGTCCGGTATTGATCCTGGATGAAGCGACTTCGGCGTTGGATACCGAGTCGGAACGTGCAATTCAATCCGCGCTGGATGAGTTACAGAAAAACCGTACCTCATTGGTCATTGCGCACCGTCTCTCTACCATTGAAAAGGCGGATGAGATTGTGGTGGTTGAAGATGGGCGCATTATCGAACGCGGCACACATGATGATTTGCTGACGCGTAAAGGTGCCTATGCACAATTGCACAAAATGCAGTTTGGTCAATGATTGAGCGCATCTGGAGCGGGCGCTCACCGCTTTATCTGCTGCTGTTACCGTTTAGCTGGCTGTACGGGCTGGTGAGCCATCTGATCCGCCTGAGTTATCAACGCGGTTGGCGGAAAAGCTGGCGGGCGCCGGTTCCGGTGGTGGTGGTCGGTAATCTGACTGCGGGCGGAAATGGTAAAACGCCGGTGGTGATCTGGTTGGTGGAAACTTTACGGCGCGAAGGATTACGCGTCGGGGTGGTTTCGCGCGGTTACGGCGGTAAAGCGGCGCGCTATCCGCTGTTACTCGATGCGCAAACCAGCAGCGTAGAAGCCGGTGATGAACCGGTGCTCATTTATCAACGTACGCAGGCGCCGGTCGCGGTTTCGCCGGTGCGCAGCGAAGCAGTCAAAGCGCTACTGGCGCAGCACTCTCTCGATGTGATTATCACCGATGATGGTCTGCAGCATTATGCGTTGGCGCGGGACGTTGAGATTGTGGTGGTTGATGGCGTACGCCGTTTCGGCAATGGCTGGTGGCTACCCGCAGGCCCGATGCGTGAGCGTGCGTCCCGCCTGCAAAGTGTTGATGCAGTCATAATTAATGGCGGCGAAGCGGAAGTAGATGGCATTACTATGCAGCTCACGCCCGGCGCTGCGATAAACCTAAAAAGCGGTGAAAGCCGTCCACTGGCGCATTTTAGCGACGTGGTGGCAATGGCCGGTATTGGGCATCCTCCTCGTTTTTTCCGCACCTTAAAACAGCAGGGGATTACCCCAGTGGGGGAAATAGCCTTTGGCGATCATCAAACCTATACCGAAGAGATGCTCGCGCCATTGGTAACCGAACAACAGACATTAATGATGACGGAAAAAGACGCGGTCAAATGCCGTGCCTTTGCGCATGATAACTGGTGGTATCTGCCGGTTGATGCGCATTTAAGCGATCGGGCGAGTACTATCGTCGCAAAAATAAAAAGCGTATGCCGTTAAAAGTTTAAGCCCGCGTTTAGTTGCCGCTACACTGATTACCTTTCCTGCCAGGAGGGTACGATGACCAACCTCTCTCTTTCTCTCACTACCGCGCGTAATTTACACCTGTCCGCTCAGGGCTTGTTACATCCGCCCACGCGTAAGCCCCGGTATACTGATATTGTCGACACGATACGGCGAATGTCATTACTGCAAATCGATACCATTCATGTGGTGGCGCGTAGCCCTTTCCTGGTTCTGTTCAGCCGTCTGGGCGCTTACCCGGAAACATGGCTGGGCGAGGCGCTGGCGACAGGTGAACTGTTTGAGTATTGGGCACATGAAGCCTGCTTTATCCCGGCGGAAGATTACCGCCTTCTACGCCATAAAATGCTACAGCCGCAGGCAATGGGCTGGAAATACAATGCTGAGTGGATGGCGCAGCATCAGCATGAGGTTGCCGAGCTATTGCGCCATATTGAGGACAATGGCCCGGTTCGTTCTGCTGATTTCACTACCTCTCCGGCGCATAAGCCGGGCTGGTGGTCGTGGAAGCCGCATAAGCGCCATTTGGAAAATTTATTCACTGCCGGCGAGGTGATGGTAATTGAACGGCGTAATTTTCAGCGCGTGTATGATCTACGCCATCGTGTGCTGCCTGAATGGGATGACCAATTACATGGCATCAGTGAGCGAGAAGCAGTAGATGAAATGTTATCTAACAGCGCACAAAGCTTAGGTATCTTTCGGCCCGAGTGGCTGGCGGATTATTATCGTTTAAAGCGAGCGCCGATCAAAGCAACTCTGGCGCGCTGGCTGGAAGAGGGCCGCGTAGTACCGGTTAACGTGGAACAATTGGGGCAGCTTTATCTCCATCATCGCTTAGTGGCGCAACTGGAAAAGCCGCTAAAAGCCAGCCATACCACCCTCCTTTCCCCTTTTGACCCGGTGGTTTGGGATCGCCGCCGGGCGCTGGAGTTATTTAACTTTGACTACCGTCTAGAGTGTTACACCCCGGAGCCGAAGCGGAAATATGGCTATTTTGTGTTGCCTATCTTACATCGCGGCGCATTAAAAGGACGGCTGGATGCGAAAATGCTGCGTAAAGAAAAAACCTTGCTGATCAAAAACCTCTGGTTGGAAGACAAGGTGAAGGTGAGCGCTTCACTGCTTAACGATATGCGACGTGCCCTCGCGCGCTTTGCTCAATGGCAAGGAGCGGAAAGCATTGTTTTTGAGCATCTTCCGGCCGGGCTATATGCGGCATGGGGCAGCGGATGGCAACTGGATTAATGTGTCGCCTTCCCGTGCCGTTGGTCTGTGATATGCTTACGCTTCTGGCGTTCCGGTCCATTACGGAGGAATTATGGATCACCGTTTACTCGAAATCATTGCTTGTCCGGTTTGTAACGGCAAACTGTATTACAACAAAGAACAGCAGGAATTGATCTGCAAACCAGATGGTCTGGCTTATCCGCTGCGGGATGGGATCCCCGTGTTGTTGGAAAGCGAGGCGCGTACCCTTTCTGTTGAAGAGATCCATCCATGAGTTTCGTGGCAATTATTCCGGCGCGCTTCGCTTCAACGCGCCTACCGGGTAAACCAATGGTCGATATCCACGGTAAACCGATGGTGGTACATGTGATGGAGCGGGCGCGGGAATCAGGCGCCTCGCAGGTCATTGTGGCGACCGATCATCCCGACGTTGCGGCGGCAGTTACGGCGGCAGGCGGGGAAGTCTGTATGACGCGCGCCGATCATCATTCAGGTACCGAACGTCTGGCCGAAGTTATCGATCGTTATCAGTTTTCTGATGAAACGGTGATTGTCAATGTGCAGGGCGATGAGCCTATGGTTCCACCGGTCATTATTCGTCAGGTAGCGGAAAATTTGATCGGCTCTCAGGTGGGTATGGCAACGCTCGCGGTGCCGATTGAAACGGCTGAAGAGGCGTTTAATCCTAATGCGGTAAAAGTGGTGATGGACGCTAGGGGCTACGCGCTCTATTTTTCACGTGCCACCATCCCCTGGGATCGCGAGCGGTTTGCACATTCACGTCAGCAAATTGGCGAAACGTTCCTGCGCCATATTGGTATTTACGCCTACCGTGCCGGGTTTATCCGTCGCTATGTGACGTGGGAGCCGAGCCAACTTGAGCAAATTGAACTGCTCGAACAGCTACGTGTACTGTGGTACGGTGAAAAAATTCACGTCGATGTGGCAAAAGCGATCCCAAGCGTAGGTGTTGATACGCCTGAAGATTTGCAACGTGTGCGGGTAGCCATGGCACCTTAATTTTGTCGGGGCCTCGGGGCCCCTTCATTATGCGATCCGTTCGAAAACGGTGTTTGTCTCTTTTTTCCTTCTGTCTCCTGCCGCTTATTTTGCACCATCCTTGATCTGTATTGATGAAATCCGCTGTTCCGGGGTTGATGATAATTAACCTGATAACGTCAGAGGTAATGTGAATGGAACAGTTGCGTGCTGAACTGACTCTGGTCTTGGGGGAGCAGGTTAGTCGGCTTGAACAAGTTAGCGAACTCCCTTACGCCAATCTTTTCGCGCTCTATAACCGTGCCGGTCATGCCATGCCATTAATGGCAAAATGCTATTTTAATCAGGGTATTGCCGCACAAGAAGCCAGGAAACTCTCCATGCTGGCGCGTGAAGGAACATTGCGCGTACCCGGCGTGTACGGTTTGGTTGTGAGCCAACAAAAACCGCGGCATGACGTTTTGTTGATTGAGCGATTAGGTGGGGTTTCGGTCGATGCGCCAGCGCGGACGCCGCAGCGTCAGGCGCAGTTACAGGATCAGATTGTTGAAAGCCTGATGGCATGGCACCGTATTGATAGCCATGGCGTGGTGGGTACCGTCGATAGTACGCAGGAAAATGGCTGGGTTAACTGGTATGCACAGCGCGTTGAAATGCTGTGGGCGACGTTATCATCGTTAAAACCGCCATTTCTTTCCATGGAAGGGCGGAGAGTGCTGTATCGTTCACGCGAAATATTACCGCGCTTGTTTGAGGATTTTGATGATAATTGCGTGCTGGTACATGGGAACGTCATGCTGCGCAATATGTTAAAAGATCCGCGCAGCGATCAACTTTTAGCAATGATGAACCCCGGCATGGTGCTGTGGGCGCCGCGTGAGTTTGAGTTATTCCATTTGTGCGAGGCGGGAGCGGAGGAGTCATTACTCTGGCGTTATCTCTCTCAGGCGCCGGTCGCAGAGGATTTTGTTTACCGGCGCTGGTTTTATCAACTGTGGGAGGCCATCGCCCAAATGCTTCTCACCGGCAAACTGGATACCGGGCGTTTCCAACGAGCGACGGAAGGTTTACTGCCCTGGCTGACCTGAGTTGGCGGTATCATGTCCGGTAAGCCACTGCCATAATTGACCCAAACTCTCATACCAGACACGCTCGCTATGCTGTAGCCAAAGCGACGAAGGTAGCGCTTTTTCCCAGCTATTTAGCGGGGATACAATGGCCAATTGGTTCGCGGGCGCGGCAATCGGCCTTAACCCCTGCTGATGGAAGAAGATCATCGCACGCGGCATATGATTCGCCGAGGTCACCAGCAACAAAGGATGAGTGCCGATGAGCGCTTTTACCGCACGGGCCTCCTCGCCGGTATCCTGCGGTTTATCTAACGTCACGATGGCCGCTGCCGGTACGCCGAGCGAACGTGCTACGCGTGCCGCCACTTCGGCATTGCTAACCGGATTGGTTTGCGCTGCTGCACCGGTAAATACCAGTTTGGCCTGTGGGTTAGCTTGCCATTGGCGCACCCCTTCCACTACGCGCGGTAAACTATTGCCGATCAGGTTCGAACCAGGCGCCCAGTTAGGATTCCAGGTATAGCCACCGCCCAACACCACGATAAAGTCTACCTTTGCTTGCCCATTCCAGGTGGGGTATTGCCGTTCCAGCGGTAACAGTAAGCGGTCTGCCACTGGCTGTAAACTCAGTAACAGCAGGATTAACCAACTCAAAGAGAGTAAAATTTTGCCGGTTTTCTGCCAACGACTGAACCACAGCAATAAAATCCCGATTGCGAAAACGGTAAGCAGGAAAGGCAAGGGGAGCATCAGCCCGCCGATGAATTTTTTCAGGGTGAAAAGCATGAAAACGGACTCCTTTTGTCCGAAAAAACAGCACATAAAAGCGAAGCGATGCATGAAAGGTTCATTCTCTGCCAGTGTATGCCAAAATACCCGTTTCGCGTGTGGCAAAAAACCGGAGCCAAGCCATGCAGGATCGCAACTTTGATGATATCGCCGAAAAATTTTCGCAAAACATATACGGTACCACTAAGGGGCGGATTCGGCAGGCTATCCTCTGGCAGGAACTGGATAAAATCTTTGCTTCGCTGCCGCAACGCCGGCTATCGGTGCTGGACGCGGGCGGCGGTGAGGGGCAGACCGCTTGTGGCATCGCCGCATTGGGGCATCAGGTGCTGCTTTGCGATCTTTCGGCGGAAATGTTGCAGCGTGCTCGCCTTAACGCTAACGAAAAAGGTGTGAGCGACAACATGCAATTTAAACAAATTAGCGCGCAAGAGGTCGGTCAACATTTGGATACGCCAGCCGATCTGGTATTGTTTCACGCGGTGCTGGAGTGGGTCGCCCAGCCGCAAGAGGTTCTTGCCGCGCTCTGGAATACGCTGGCGCCGGGTGGCGTGCTGTCACTGATGTTTTACAATTTGCACGGGCTAACCATGCGTACGCTGACGCTGGGCAATTTTGGTTATTTGCAGGCGAATTTACGTAAGCGTAAGAAAAAAACTTTGTCGCCCGATTATCCGCGCGATCCGGAGCAGGTTTATGGTTGGCTGCGTGACTGCGGTTTTACCATTGAAAGCCGCGCTGGCATCCGCGTATTTCACGATTATATGCGTGATAAAGAGAAACAGACCGAGCGGTTTGATGACGTGTTGGCAATGGAACAACGTTATTGTCAGCAAGAACCCTTTTTAAGTTTAGGGCGTTATATCCACGTCACAGCGCGGAAACCCATTCAGAAGGACGAACTATGAGTGAATTTTCCCAGACTGTACCGGAACTGGTTGCCTGGGCGCGAAAAAATGATTTTTCCGTCTCTTTGCCTACCGAACGTCTGGCATTTTTACTGGCTATCGCCACGCTGAATGGCGAACGCATGGATGGCGAGATGAGCGAAGGAGAGCTGATTGATGCCTTTCGCCATGTGAGTAAAGCTTTTGAGCAGACCAATGAAACGGTTCAGGTGCGCGCGAACAATGCCATTAATGACATGGTACGCCAGCGTTTACTCAACCGTTTTACCAGTGAACTTGCTGATGGCAATGCCATCTATCGCCTGACGCCGCTGGCGATTGGGATTACTGACTATTATATTCGCCAGCGTGAGTTTTCCACGTTGCGGCTCTCCATGCAGCTTTCCATCGTGGCGCAAGAGCTGAAACGGGCGGCGGACGCGGCGGAAGAGGATGGTGATGAGTTCCACTGGCATCGCAACGTTTTTGCGCCGCTGAAGTATTCGGTTGCTGAAATTTTCGACAGTATTGATATGACGCAGCGGGTGATGGATGAGCAACAGCAAACAGTAAAGGCGGATATTGCTGAATTGCTTAATCAGGACTGGCGCGCGGCTATTTCCAGTTGTGAGCTTTTACTCTCTGAAACCTCCGGCACGCTACGTGAATTGCAGGATACGCTGGAAGCGGCGGGTGACAAGCTGCAGGCCAATTTGTTGCGTATTCAGGATGCAACAATGAGCAGCCCGGATTTGGGGTTTGTCGATAAGCTGGTGTTCGATCTGCAAAATAAACTTGACCGGATTATCAGTTGGGGCCAGCAAGCGATTGATTTGTGGATCGGTTACGATCGCCACGTACATAAATTTATCCGTACCGCTATCGATATGGATAAAAATCGGGTGTTCGCCCAGCGTTTACGCCAGTCGGTACAGAACTATTTTGATGCACCCTGGGCCTTAACCTACGCCAATGCCGATCGTCTGTTTGATATGCGCGACGAAGAATTGACGCTGCGTAACGAAGAGGTTACCGGCGAGCTGCCTTCTGAGCTGGAATACGAAGAGTTTAATGAAATTCGCGAACAGCTTGCAGCGATGATTGAAGAAGCGCTGCAGATTTACAAAGCACAACAGAAACCGCTCAATCTGGGCATGGTGATGCGGGATTATTTGGCGCAATATCCCCGTGCGCGTCACTTTGATGTGGCGCGCATTGTTGTCGATCAGGCCGTGCGCTTAGGCGTGGCCGAAGCAGATTTTTCCGGCCTGCAGGCGCAATGGCAGGTCATTAATGATTACGGAGCCAAGGTGCAGGCGCATGTCATTGACAAATATTGAACAAGTGATGCCGGTTAAACTGGCTCAGGCTCTGGCCAATCCTCTTTTCCCGGCGCTGGATAGTCAACTACGTGCGGGCCGCCATGTTGGTATCGAAGAGCTGGATAATCACGCTTTCCTGATGGACTACCAAGAGTTTCTTGAGGAGTTCTACGCACGCTACAACGTTGAGTTGATTCGTGCGCCGGAAGGTTTTTTCTACCTGCGCCCGCGCTCTACCACCTTAATCCCGCGTTCGGTGCTGTCTGAGCTGGATATGATGGTGGGTAAAATCCTCTGTTATCTCTACCTCAGCCCTGAGCGTCTAGCCAATGAGGGGATTTTTACCCAACAGGAGCTGTACGACGAACTGCTTAGTCTGGCCGATGAAACCAAACTGCTGAAGCTGGTAAACCAGCGTTCAACCGGTTCCGATCTCGATCGGCAAAAGCTGCAGGAGAAGATGCGCGCGTCGCTTAACCGCCTGCGCCGCTTGGGTATGGTTTGGTTTATGGGTAATGACAGCAGTAAGTTTCGGATTATTGAGTCGGTATTCCGCTTTGGCGCCGACGTGCGCAGTGGTGATGATCCACGCGAAGCGCAATTACGCATGATTCGGGATGGCGAGGCGATGCCGCTGGAAAATGGCATGGCGCTTAATGATGAAAGTGATGAAAACGAGTCGGATACCGAGAGTAATCCGCCGGAAGCAGCGGAGGATGAACAGGAATGATTGAACGCGGAAAATTTCACTCACTGACGCTGATTAACTGGAATGGTTTTTTTGCGCGTACTTTTGACCTGGATAATCTGGTCACAACCTTGTCCGGCGGGAATGGCGCCGGTAAGTCGACCACCATGGCGGCGTTTATCACTGCGCTGATTCCTGACCTGACGTTACTGCATTTTCGTAACACCACCGAGGCTGGCGCGACGTCTGGCTCGCGTGATAAAGGTTTGCACGGTAAGTTACGCGCCGGGGTGTGTTATTCGGTTTTGGACGTTGTTAACTCGCGTCATCAGCGTGTGCTGGTGGGCGTGCGGCTACAACAGGTCGCCGGGCGTGATAAAAAGGTCGATATACGCCCGTTTAGCATCCATGGGTTGCCCACTGCGCTCAATCCGACCGAGATCCTGACCGAGACGGTTAACCAGCGCCAGGCACGCGTATTGCCGTTAAATGAACTTAAAGAGCGCCTTGAAGAGATGGAAGGCGTGCAGTTTCGGCAATTCAACTCGATTACCGATTATCACTCATTAATGTTTGAGTTGGGGATTGTCGCGCGTCGTCTACGCTCGGCAGGCGATCGGAGTAAATACTATCGTTTGATTGAGGCCTCGTTGTATGGCGGGATCTCCAGCGCTATTACGCGCTCGCTGCGTGATTATTTGCTGCCGGAAAATAGCGGTGTGCGTAAAGCTTTTCAGGATATGGAAGCTGCGTTGCGGGAAAACCGTATGACGCTGGAAGCGATTCGGGTCACGCAGTCCGATCGCGATCTGTTTAAGCATTTGATTTCTGAAGCCACCAGCTATGTGGCGGCAGATTACATGCGCCATGCCAATGAGCGTCGGATTCATTTAGATGGCGCATTAGTGTTGCGTAATGATCTGTTCACCAGTCGTAAACAATTGGCGACTGAGCAATATCGCCATATTGAGATGGCACGCGAGTTAGCCGAGCACAATGCCGCAGAGAACGATCTTGAAACGGATTATCAGGGCGCGAGTGACCATCTGAATTTGGTTCAAACCGCCATGCGTCAACAAGAAAAGATTGAGCGTTATGAAGCCGACTTGGATGAGTTGACTTACCGCCTTGAAGAACAGAACGAGGTGGTAGCGGAAGCGCGTGAAGTGCAGGACGAGAACGAGGCGCGTTCTGAAGCTGCCGAACTTGAAGTGGATGAGCTGAAAAGCCAACTGGCGGATTATCAGCAAGCGCTGGATGTTCAGCAAACCCGAGCGATTCAGTATCAACAGGCGCTGCAAGCACTGGAACGCGCACAAACAATCTGTAGCCTGTCTGATTTATCGATTGATAACGCAGAAGAGTGGCAGGAAACTTTTCAGGCAAAAGAGCAAGAAGCCACTGATAAGCTGTTAATGCTGGAACAAAAAATGAGCGTGGCGGAAGCGGCGCATAGCCAGTTTGAACAGGCGTTTGAATTGGTGAACAAGATTACCGGGCCGGTAAGTCGTAGCGAAGCCTGGCAAATTGGCCGGACGCTGTTACGCGACGCGGCTAATCAGCGCCATCACGCCGAACAACTCTCCTCCTTGCGTATGCGGCTGGGCGAAATGGAGCAGCGCCTGCGCGAGCAACAGGACGCTGAACGTTTGCTGAACGAGTTCTGCAAGCGGCAGGGCCGACAATACGATGCCCATGAGTTAGAAGCGTTACAACGTGAGTTAGAAGCGCAAATAGAGCAGTTGTCGCAGAGCGTGGCCGATGCGGGTGAACGCCGCATGACCATGCGCCAACAGTTGGAAACCCTGCGTGAGCGCATCACTACGCTGACCGCTCGTGCGCCGCACTGGCTGGCTGCGCAAGAGATTTTGACACAGCTAAGCGAACAAATCGGGCAACCGCTGGAAAATAGCCAGCAGGTGACCGAGTTTATGCAACAGCTATTGGAGCGTGAGCGCGAAACCACCGTTGAGCGTGATAACGTGGCCGGACGCAAGCGCGAGGTGGAGCAGCAGATTGAACGGCTGAGCCAACCGGGTGGCGCGGAAGATGCGCGCTTAAATAACCTCGCCGAGCGGTTTGGCGGCGTATTGCTTTCTGAAATTTATGATGATGTGACGTTGGATGATGCGCCTTATTTCTCGGCGTTATATGGCCCGTCACGCCATGCGATTGTGGTGCCAGACCTGTCGTTGGTGCGTGAGCAGCTGGATGGGTTGGAAGAGTGCCCGGAAGATCTCTATCTGATTGAGGGGGATCCACAGTCTTTTGATGACAGCGTCTTCAGCGTAGAAGAGCTGGAAAAAGCGGTAGTGGTTAAAGTCGCTGAGCGCCAGTGGCGTTACTCGCGTTTCCCGAAAATACCGCTGTTTGGCCGTGCGGCGCGTGAAAATCAACTGGAGTTATTGCATACCGAACGTGAGCAACTGGCGGAAAAATATGCCACCTTGTCGTTTGACGTGCAAAAGACGCAGCGCTTGCATCAATCATTCAGCCGGTTTATTGGCAGCCATCTGGCGGTGGCGTTTGAGGATGATCCGGAAGCGCAAATTCGCCAGCTTACTGCGCGTCGCAGCGAGATTGAACGTGCGCTAAGCAGCCATGAAAGTGAAAATCAGCAGCAGCGTCAGCAGTTTGAACAGGCACGCGAAGGCGTGGCACAGCTTAACCGGCTACTGCCGCGTGTAAGCTTGTTAACCGATGAAACCTTAGCAGACCGCTGCGAAGAATTGCGTGAACTGATGGATGAAGCGCATGAAGCATCGCGCTTTATTCAGCAGCATGGCAACCATCTGGCGCGGCTGGAGCCGATCGTGTCTGTCTTGCAGAGCGATCCGGAGCAACATGAGCAGTTAAAAGCTGACTATCAGCAAGCGCAGCGGGTTCAGCGTGATGCGCGGCAACAGGCGTTTGCGCTAACCGAAGTTGTACAGCGCCGCGCTCATTTCGGTTATGTCGATTCTGCCGGAATGCTGACCGGTACCAGCGATCTCAACGAGAAATTGCGTCAGCGGCTGGAGCAGGCCGAAGGTGAACGCGCCCGTGCCCGCGAACGGTTACGTGAGCACCAAACGCAGCTTACGCAATATTCGCAGGTTTTGGCGTCGTTGAAGAGTTCGTTCGACGCGAAGCGCGATATGCTGAAAGAACTGCATCAAGAGATGCAGGAGATTGGCGTTCAGGCCGATGCCAGCGCGGAAGAGCGCGCGCGCATTCGTCGTGATGAACTGTACAGCGCGCTAAGTCATAACCGTTCGCGCCGTAATCAACTGGAAAAACAACTCACGTTCTGCGAAGCGGAAATGGATGCCTTGCAGAAAAAACTGCGGCGCCTGGAGCGCGAATATCATCAGGCTAGAGAGCAGGTGGTGAGCGCCAAAGCCGGTTGGTGTGCGGTGATGCGGATGGTGAAAGACAATGGCGTCGAACGCCGTCTGCACCGGCGTGAACTGGCTTACATGAGCGGCGATGAGCTACGTTCCATGTCGGATAAAGCGCTTGGCGCATTGCGCTTGGCGGTGGCGGATAATGAACACCTGCGTGATGTGCTGCGCTTGTCCGAAGATCCTAAACGACCAGAACGTAAAATTCAGTTCTTCATTGCGGTTTATCAGCATCTGCGCGAGCGTATTCGGCAGGATATTATTCGCACCGATGATCCGGTTGAAGCTATTGAGCAAATGGAAATTGAGCTGGGTCGTTTAACCGAAGAGCTCAACGCCCGCGAACAGATGCTGGCGATCAGTTCGCGCAGCGTATCGAACATTATCCGCAAAACTATCCAGCGTGAACAAAACCGCATTCGACAGCTTAACCAGGGGCTGCAAAGCGTCAGCTTTGGTCAGGTGCGAAGCGTACGTTTAAACGTCAATATTCGTGAGACGCATGCCATGTTGTTGGATGTGCTCTCCGAAGAGCATGAGCAACATCAGGATCTGTTTAACAGTAACCGGCTCTCCTTCTCCGAAGCATTGGCGAAATTGTACCAGCGGTTGAACCCGCAAATTGATATGGGGCAGCGGACACCGCAAACCATTGGCGAAGAGCTACTTGATTACCGTAACTACCTGGAAATGGAAGTTGAGGTTAACCGTGGCTCAGATGGCTGGCTGCGGGCGGAAAGCGGCGCACTCTCCACCGGTGAGGCTATTGGTACCGGTATGTCGATTTTGGTGATGGTGGTGCAAAGCTGGGAAGAGGAGTCTCGTCGGCTACGGGGTAAAGATATTTCGCCATGTCGTTTACTGTTCCTGGATGAAGCGGCGCGTCTGGATGCTAAATCGATCGCCACACTGTTTGAATTGTGTGAGCGCCTTGAAATGCAGCTAATTATTGCGGCACCGGAAAATATCAGCCCGGAAAAAGGCACTACCTACAAACTGGTGCGTAAAGTGTTTAACAATACCGAACACGTCCATGTTGTGGGGTTACGGGGTTTTGCCGCTGAGCCGTCTGCGGGCGTAGCGGATAACGCGGTCGGATCGGAATCAGAACAAACTCAGGTTTAAATGTAGTAAATTGTGCTACCGAAGATGAATCTAAACCACGGCGTTTGTGCTTCGAGAGGCAAACGCCGTTTTAGTTTGTATACTTATTACAATAACTAACGGCCCTATGACGCGCGTTGTCGTTTCGTTGGGCATGACATTACACAGGGGGCAAGGGATGTTGCTAAAAAAATCGAGTCCATTAAGGCAATCGCTAATGGCATGTGCCGTAATGCTGAGTCTGGCTCACGCGCACAACGTGGATGCGGCCATCATTGCTGCATTGCCCGGCACCTCCTCAGGTAATGTAACTACGGCGGCGCAACACACCCAGGCACAACTTCTCGCCGCGCTGCCGCAAGGGGTGAAACTGTTCTATCCCGGCTCATTAGCGGCGCTGTATGCCGCGCATCAAATGCAGCCGCTATGGCAAGACCGCGAAGCGGTTCAGCAATTTCAGCAACAACTGGCAGAAGTTGCGATCTCTGGCGTACAGCCTCAGTTTACACAATGGGTTAAACAGCTCACCGATCCGTCTATCAACGGAATGGCGCGCGATATTGTGCTATCAGATGCAATGTTGGGCTACTTGCAATTTGTCACCAATGTGCCTGCCAAAGGAGAGACATGGCTGTATAGCAATGTGCCTTACAAAATGGCATTACCACCGTTATCGGTGATTAACCAATGGCAATCAGCGGTTGATAGCGGCAATTTAGCCTCGTTTATGGCCTCATTAACGCCGCAACACCCACAGTATAATTTGATGCATGAAGCGTTGAAAAACCTGCTTGCAGATAACCGCCCGTGGCCGCAGTTGCAGGATACACAAACCCTAAAGCCGGGGCAGGTCAGTAATGATGTACCGGCTTTGCGTGAAATCTTGCAGCGTACCGGAATGTTCAGCGCGGAAGCCATGGCGCCGAAACCGAATCAAGATGCGTTCCCTGGTGCGCCTGCAACGGCGGATAACGCTGGGCATCCGGCGGCGCTAAGCCCTTCAGCGGCAAGCGTAGATGATTTAGCCAGCAAGGCGGATACGCCACAATCCCCGGGGCAAGTTGAAGGGGAACAGACCGCAACCAATGGCGATAATATTTATACGCCAGATTTAGTCGAGGCGGTAAAACGTTTCCAGGGGTGGCAGGGATTAGCCGCAGACGGCGCTATCGGGGCCCGCACGCGTGAATGGTTAAATGTTTCGCCACAAATACGTGCGTCGCTATTGGCGCTGAATATTCAGCGCTTGCGTCTGCTGCCGGATGATATGCATAACGGAATTATGGTTAATATTCCAAACTACTCATTAACCTATTACGCAAATGGAACGGAGATTCTCTCTTCACGCGTCATTGTTGGCCGTCCGGATCGTAAAACGCCGTTGATGCGTAGCGCGCTGAATAATGTGGTGCTAAATCCGCCGTGGAATGTGCCAACGACTTTGGTACGTAAGGACATTATTCCAAAAGTGAAGCAGGATCCTGCTTACCTCTACAAGCATGGTTACACTTTGCTGTCGGGCTGGAGTAGCGATGCAGAAGTGATAGATCCTTCGATGATTGACTGGAGCATGGTTTCAGCGGCTTCGTTTCCTTATCGCCTGCGGCAGGCGCCGGGGGCGACTAATTCGCTGGGGCGGTATAAATTTAATATGCCAAGTTCGGATGCTATCTATCTTCATGATACGCCCAACCATAATCTGTTCCAGAAAGATATTCGCGCGCTAAGCTCTGGTTGTGTGCGGGTAAATAAAGCTTCTGTTCTGGCGAACTTGTTATTACAAGATGCCGGTTGGAACGATAGCCGTATTTCCAGCACCTTGAAAGAGGGAGACACGCGCTATGTGCCGATTCGCCATCGTATCCCTGTTAACCTCTATTATCTGACGGCATGGGTGGCAGATGACGGTAAACCGCAATTCAGAACAGATATTTACAATTACGATATGCCCGCGCGTTCTGGCGCGCAGGTGCTGACGAAAGCGGGTAAGTTGCTACTCTAATCCTTGATTCTTAAATTACTCTTATTAACCGCTCCCTAGCGGGGGCGGTTGTCTATTGAACTCAATAAGCGGCAACACTCACAGTATGGTTATTTCATGGGTTGACGTAGACGCCCCCTGCGGTTATGGTTCGGCCTTGTGTACTTTTTGTTCGCTTTGGTCTTTTTTGCAGGTAACCGCATTTCATGGATAACTTTGATTCACAACGTCGTAAATTGCTGGCGCTCGGCGGCGCTGCGGTAGGTATCGCGCTCCTTCCAGGGCGGGCTTTGGCTTCTTTATCAACGTCTCGTCCTCGCATATTAACGTTAAATAATCTCAATACCGGCGAAACGCTGAAGACGGAGTTTTTTAACGGCTCGCATTATGATAAGGATGAGCTGGCGCGTTTGAATCACTTTTTCCGTGACTACCGGGCGAATAAAGTAAAAAGTATCGATCCCCATTTGTTCGACCAGTTGTATCGTTTGCAGGCGATGCTGGATACCCGCAAACCGGTTCAACTCATCTCGGGTTATCGCTCTCTGGCGACCAATAATAAATTACGTTCCCACAGTAAAGGCGTAGCGAAACACAGCTATCATACGCTGGGTCAGGCTATGGACTTCCATATTGAAGGAATTTCTCTGAGCAATGTTCGCAAAGCGGCGTTAAATATGCGCGCCGGTGGTGTAGGATACTACCCCAGCAGTAACTTTGTGCATATTGATACCGGGCCGATAAGGCACTGGTAAACAGATAAATTCCGGCAGCATCGCGTTAGCCGGTAACAGGAGCATTATGGAATATCATCTTATTCCGGTGACGGCGTTCGCGCAGAATTGTTCACTAATCTGGTGTGAGGAAACGCGTCAGGGTGCGCTGGTTGATCCCGGCGGTGACGCGGAGCGGATTAAAGCGGCGGTTGCGCAGCAAGGCATTGAAGTTCGTCAAATCCTGCTGACACACGGTCATTTAGACCATGTTGGCGCGGCGGCGGAAGTCGCCGCTTTTTATGCGGCGCCGATTATTGGTCCGCATAAAAATGATACTTTTTGGCTTGATGGTTTGCCGACCCAGAGCCAAATGTTTGGCCTTGCAGAGTGTTCGCCGTTAACGCCTGACCGTTGGCTGGAGGAGGGCGATAGTGTGCAGGTAGGAAATCTGGCGCTGGAGGTTTTGCATTGCCCGGGCCATACGCCGGGTCACGTTGTTTTTTTTGATCGGGCAGGGCGTTTATTGGTGTCCGGTGACGTTATTTTCAACGGCGGCGTGGGGCGCAGTGATTTCCCTCAAGGGAGCCACCAGGACTTAATCGCTTCGATTAAGCAGAAATTGTTGCCGCTTGGCGATGATGTCACTTTTATTCCCGGTCACGGCCCGATGTCGACGCTTGGACGTGAGCGTATAGCAAATCCTTTCCTTCAATAAAAAAAGCAGCCGGAAGGCTGCTTTTTTGTTGGTGTAACTCGCCAGATAATTAGAGCACCGCAACAATGGCTTCACATAATGGCGCCATGTTATCCGGTGTCATCCCGGCAACGTTAACACGACCGGAGTTGACGGCGTAAACCCCAAACTCCTCGCGCAAGCGCACCACCTGATCTTTGGTCAGCCCGCTAAAAGAGAACATGCCGTTTTGGTTGATGATAAAGCTAAAGTCGCGATCGGCGCCTTTTTCTTGCAACGTATTGACGAAAAGTTGGCGCATGCGCTGAATGCGTTGGCGCATGTCAGTCAGCTCTTGTTCCCAGAGTGCGCGTAAGGCGCTGTTACCCAGAATTGTCGCGACTACCGCAGCACCGTGCGCCGGAGGATTAGAGTAGTTGGCGCGGATCGTATATTTCACTTGGCTAAAAGCGGTATCTGCCACCGAAGCATCTGCCGCCACTAACGTAAAGGCGCCTACGCGTTCGTTATACAGGCCAAAGTTTTTAGAATAAGAACTGGCGACAATCAGCTCTTGATGGGCCGCGGCGAAAATGCGTAAGCCCTCGGCATCTTCTTCCAGACCACGGGCAAAGCCCTGATAGGCGAAGTCGAACAAGGGTAGCCAGCCGCTTGCCAGCGATAATTCAGCGAGCTGCGACCACTGTTCCGCCGTTGGATCGATACCGGTTGGGTTGTGGCAGCATCCGTGGAACAGCACCACGTCACCCGCTTTAGCCGCGCGCAGGCTTTCCAGCATCGCGTCAAAATCCAGTGAATGATGCTCAGCGTTGTAATAACGGTATTCGCACACCTCCAGCCCGGCGGCTTCAAACACGTTTTTATGGTTTGGCCAACTTGGGTTGCTGACCCACACGCGCCGCGCGGAGGTTTGGGTGGCGATAAAGTCTGCAGCAACACGTAATGCGCCGGTGCCGCCAGGGGTTTGCGCGGTGCGCGCACGTTTACCGGTCACGATCGCATTATCGCGACCAAATAGCAGCTCTTGCGTGCAGCGGGCAAAATCGGCGATGCCGTCAATGCTCAGATAATTTTTGGTGGTTTCGTTTTCCAGCAGAAATTGCTCGGCTTTTTTCACGCTGGTCAATACCGGGGTGCTGCCGGTTTCGTCTTTGTAGACGCCAATACCGAGGTTGATTTTATTAGGACGGTTATCGGCGCGGAATAGATCGGCTAAACCAAGAATAGGGTCGGCGGGTGCGGCTGTAATATTTTCAAACATGTGAGAGGTCCATAAGCTTAATCTAAAGCGAAGTGAGAGCTCAGGTTAACGCCAGAACAGGTAAATGCCAACCGTTTGCGACAAAAAGAAAAGCGCATTTTCGTGTCGGCGTCGACAAAAATAAAAACGGGGCCGAAGCCCCGTTTTAGCGGTATTTTGATGGGCGATACAACACCCATTAACCGGGTTAATTAGAACTGATAAACCAGGCCCACTGCCACAGTATCGCCAGAACCGATGCCCAGACGGTTGTTGTCATCGATTTGGTTGATAATGTAGTCAACATAGGTGGACATGTTTTTGTTGAAGTAGTAGGTCGCGCCCACTTCAAAGTATTTGATCAGGTCAACGTCGCCAATGCCTTCAACATCTTTAGCTTTTGACTGCACGTAAGCCAGTGACGGACGCAGACCGAAATCGAACTGATACTGAGCAACTAATTCGATCAACTGAGTTTTGTTGGCAAAACCAAGTTCACCAGAAGTCGTGTTACCAGTGCTATTATCCTGGATAAAGGTGGCGTTACGGGTTTCGCCATACATTGCCGCCAGGTAGATGTTGTTAGCATCATATTTCAGCGCGGTTGACCACTGCTCAGCGCGCTCACCACCATTACCGAAGAATGCGGTCTGTTGGTTGTCAGTGCGGTCACCAGAACCGTAGGCTGCTGCGATACCAATGCCGATAGGCGAGGTGTAAGTGGTAGAAATTGCGTAGCCGTCGCCGTTAGCTTGTTTGATGCCACGACCGTCTGCGCTATCTTCGTTTTTACCCTGGTACTGCAACGCGAAGTTCCAGCCATCGACTAAGCCAAAGAAGTTGGTATTACGGTAGGTTGCCAGACCGTTGCTACGCCCAACGAAGAAGTTATCACTGTAGGCTGAGTCACCGCCGAATTCCGGCAGCATATCGGTCCAGCCAATTGCGTCATACACCACGCCGTAGTTACGACCGTAATCGATTGAACCCGCATCGCCAAATTTCAGACCAGCGAAGCCCAGACGGGTTTTAGTACCATCATTACGATCTGCACCACCTTCGCTATTGTTCGCCTGAACGTTGTATTCCCACTGGCCGTAACCGGTCAGTTGGTCATTAATTTGCGTTTCACCCTTAAAACCAAAGCGGATATAAGTCTGGTCGCCATCGCCTGCGTAACCATCTTTATCAGCAAAATAGTGCAGACCGTCAACTTTACCGTAAAGATCCAGTTTGTTGCCGTCTTTATTGTAGACCTCTGCGGCGTTAGCTGCGCCCGCAGCTAACAGAGCAGGGATAACCACTGCCAGAATGTTGCGCTTCATCATTTTTTATTACCCTCATTGGAGTTATTTGGACACCTGCCACTGCCGTCAACAATTCTTTACAGAACCATGAAGAGAGTTTGGTGTCTTCCTGTGTCTGCACGCATCTTTCCATTCCAATGACGGTAATTCTAGCGCGAAAATGCTACTAATCTAGTAATCTGGTATCAAAAGGAAAATATGTATTACAAAATGTAAAATATAGGGAACTTTGTGAGATGTCTCAAAATTTACAAAAAATAAAAAAGGTCAGCATGGCTGACCTTTGTATTTATATGAATTTCTTATATTTAATGGCGAAAATCAGAAACTGGCGTTACGTGGCGTCCGTGGGAAAGGGATAACGTCTCTTACATTTTGTACGCCCGTGACATATGCGATCAAACGTTCGAAACCTAATCCGAAACCTGAATGCGGAACGGTGCCGTAACGACGCAAATCGCGATACCACCAATAATCTTCTTTATTCAGCCCCATCTCTTCCAAACGGGCATCCAACACTTCCAAACGCTCTTCACGCTGAGAACCACCGATGATTTCGCCAATGCCAGGCGCCAGAACGTCCATGGCCGCTACCGTTTTTCCGTCATCATTCAAGCGCATATAGAAAGCTTTAATATCTTTCGGATAGTTTTTTACCACCACCGGCGCTTTAAAATGTTTCTCTGCCAGATAACGTTCATGCTCAGAAGAGAGATCAATCCCCCATGAAACCGGGTTTTCAAACGTCTGACCGCAGGTGCTAAGAATGGAAACCGCGTCGGTATAATCAACTTGCGCGAAATCCGTTGTCACAAATCTTTCCAGGCGCGAAACCGCATCTTTGTCTACGCGTTCAGCAAAGAACGCCATATCGTCAGCCCGCTCTTCCAGTACCGCTTTAAACACATATTTCAGCATCGCTTCCGCGAGCGCGGCGGCATCATCCAGCGAAGCAAAGGCGATTTCCGGCTCCAGCATCCAAAACTCAGCCAAATGGCGGCTGGTGTTAGAGTTTTCCGCGCGGAAAGTCGGGCCAAAGGTGTAGATTTTCGACAGGGCCGAAGCATAGGTTTCACCGTTCAACTGACCTGAAACGGTCAAGAACGCCTCTTTACCAAAGAAGTCCTCGCTGAAATCAACCTTCCCCTGCGGGTCGCGCGGTAAGTTCTCCAGATCAAGGGTGGAAACACGAAACATTTCGCCGGCCCCTTCGGTATCAGAAGCGGTAATGAGCGGCGTGGAAACCCAAAAATACCCGTTCTCGTTAAAGAAACGGTGTAATGCTTGCGCCAGCGTGTGGCGAACGCGGGCAACTGCGCCAATGAGGTTGGTACGCGGGCGTAGGTGGGCCACTTCACGCAAATATTCAATGCTGTGACGTTTTGCCGCCATGGGATAAGTATCCGGATCATCGACCCAGCCAACGACCTCTACCGCAGTGGCCTGGATTTCAAAACTTTGGCCTTCGCCCGGCGATTCCACCACTTTACCGGTGACAATCACCGAACAACCGGTGGTCAGACGCAGCACTTCGCTCTGATAATTATTCAGAGAATTATTTACAACGGCCTGAACGGGATTAAAGCAGGAACCGTCATAAACGGCGATAAAGGAAATACCGGCTTTTGAATCTCTTCGGGTGCGCACCCAACCGCGTACGGTGACTTCGCTGTCTACCGTAACCCGGCCGTGTAGTACGTCCGCTACAGGCACTACGCTCATAAATTTCTCTCTTTTAATTAGTCAAAATAGAAAATAAGGCCCCGAACTTGGGGTATGGCTTATGTTACTTGCCGTCCGGCAGGACACAAGAAGAATTAAGCGGCGGAAGGGAGATTTTATTGCGAAGGGGCGAACAGGGCCGCCCCTGGGGAGTTAACTGGCTTTTTTTACCAGCGGTAAGTCGAAAGCTTTACGAAGCGCACGCACAAAAGCTTTATCCTGACAGATGGTCTTGCCAGGGCTATCAGACAGTTTGGCAACCGGTTTCCCGTTACACTCCACCAGCTTAATCACGATGTTAAGCGGCTTCACTTGTGGAATATCACAGGTCAGGCGCGTACCAATGCCAAAAATAACGTTGGCGCGTTGGCCGAAGTGACGATAAAGCGAAACTGCCTTATCCAGATCCAAATTGTCAGAAAAAACCAGCGTTTTCGTCAGTGGATCTATACCCAGTTTTTGATAGTGGGCGATGGCTTTCTCGCCCCATTCGACTGGATCGCCGGAGTCATGACGCAAACCTTGATAGCGGTTAGCGAAACCCGGACCAAAATCACGCAAGAACGCATCCATGGTAATACAGTCCGTGAGCGCGATACCGAGTTGATCGTCGTACTCCTCCAGCCACGCCTGCAATGCTGCTCGCTGGCTATTGGCCAGCACCGGGCTAATTTGCTGGTGTGCCTGAAACCATTCGTGCGCCTGAGTACCGACCGGCGTAATGCCTAATTTGCGGGCAATATCGTAATTACTCGACCCCACCAGCCAAGGAAACTCCTGCTGTAGGGTGCTAACGATGGCAAATTGCACATCGTGCGAAAAACGGCGACGAGTACCAAAATCCATCAGTTTGAAACGGGACAAATCCATATCGCGCGTGAGGTGTTTAAAGTCCACCAATTTGCCACGCAAACGTTCAACCGCCATTTCCGGTGTCACTAGCGGTGAACGATGACGATGTACCACTTCACTGATCAACGCCAGTAAAGGCACTTCCCACATAATCACTTCGCGCCATGGACCGCTAATGCGAATATCAAGCTTACCTTCATGGTTGCGCACGCGAACCTGGGTCGGGTCATAACGAAAGGCCTTCAGCCAATCAAGATAATCCTGGCGGAAAAAAGGAAGGCCGGCTAAATAGTGATATTCAGCATCGCTCAGCGCCAGTGCGCGCATGTGATCAATTTCTTCAGCAATTTCATCTGCATAGATACCCAGCAGATCGTCGCCCCGGCAACGGAACTCCGCTGCTACGGTCACGTTGTAATAACGATGAAACACGGCTTGCTGCATGTGAAGCTTATACGCATCGGTATCCAGCAGCGTAGTTAATATCGGGGAAGCGTGTCGTGTCATGGTGCGTTTCAGCATCCTCTCGCGCGGAGCGTTTCCGTTGGTGTCGTAAAATGTCTTAAAGACGCAGGAGTATAACCTGATTACCAATTTATTGAAGTCGATCACACCACAATTCACTGCCGCTGGTCGAGGATAAAACGTGCCATTGTTAACGAGTTGTAGTAATTGCTGCGATTGATGATGATTCAACGTGGTAACCTGAGCACAACAGGAATAGACTTGAACTGATTAACTTATTTTAGATGTGAGAAGGACTTATGACGCAACAGCCGCAAATAAAGTATCGCCATGATTATCGTGCCCCGGATTACACCATTACCGATATTGACCTCACTTTCAATCTGGATGCCAGCAACACGCGGGTCATTGCCATAAGCCAGGTAAAAAGAGTGGGCGATAGTGATAGCGCGTTACGTCTCCAGGGGGAAGATCTCACCTTAGTTTCGCTGGAAGTTGATGGTGTCCCGTGGAGCGATTATCAGTTAGAAGAAGGCGCATTGGTTTTAAACCAACTGCCGGAAAACTTTACGCTGAAAATCGTTAATGACATCCATCCGGATAAAAATACCGCGTTGGAAGGGTTGTATCAGTCAGGCGATGCGCTCTGTACACAGTGTGAAGCCGAAGGGTTTCGTCACATCACATGGTATCTCGATAGGCCCGATGTGCTGGCGCGTTTTACCACCACCCTGATCGCCGATAGCGCACGTTACCCGTTCCTGCTCTCTAATGGCAACCGCATTGATAGCGGCAATATGGATGACGGGCGCCACTGGATGAAGTGGGAAGACCCGTTCCCAAAACCCTGTTACCTGTTTGCGTTAGTCGCCGGGGATTTCGATGTTCTGCGTGATAGTTTTACTACTCGCTCCGGTCGCGACGTAGCGCTCGAAATTTATGTCGATCGCGGGAATCTTGACCGTGCCGATTGGGCGATGACGTCGCTAAAAAACAGTATGAAGTGGGATGAAGAGCGTTTTGGGCTGGAGTATGACCTTGATATCTTCATGATTGTTGCGGTTGACTTCTTTAATATGGGCGCCATGGAGAACAAAGGCCTTAATATCTTCAACTCCAAATACGTGCTGGCGAAGGCGGAAACCGCTACCGACAAAGATTATCTCGGTATTGAGGCGGTGATTGGTCACGAGTATTTCCATAACTGGACCGGTAACCGAGTGACTTGCCGCGATTGGTTCCAGCTCAGTCTGAAAGAGGGGCTAACCGTTTTCCGTGACCAAGAGTTCAGTTCAGACTTGGGTTCACGCGCGGTGAACCGTATCGACAACGTTCGTGTTATGCGCGGCGCGCAATTTGCCGAAGATGCCAGCCCAATGGCGCATCCGATTCGTCCCGATCAGGTTATTGAAATGAATAACTTCTACACCTTAACCGTGTATGAGAAGGGCTCGGAAGTGATACGTATGATGCACACCCTGCTCGGGGAAGAGAATTTCCAGAAAGGGATGCAGCTCTATTTCGAACGTCATGATGGTAGCGCGGCAACCTGTGATGATTTCGTTCAGGCGATGGAAGATGCGTCAAACGTCGATTTATCTCAGTTCCGTCGCTGGTATAGCCAGTCCGGCACGCCGGTGTTGTCAATCCGTGATGATTACAATCCGGAGCTGGAGCAATATACCTTGCATGTTACCCAGATGACGCCGCCAACCGCCGATCAAAAAGAGAAACTGCCACTACATATTCCGCTCGATATTGAGTTGTACGATGGAGAAGGAAAAGTCATCCCGTTGCAGCATAATGGTCACCCGGTCCATCACGTATTGAATATTACTGAAGAGTTCCAGACCTTTGTGTTCGATAAGGTGTATTACCAGCCGGTGCCGTCGTTATTACGTGAGTTCTCTGCGCCGGTAAAATTGGATTATAACTGGAGCGATGCGCAGCTAACATTTCTGATGCGCCATGCCAGCAATGATTTCTCGCGCTGGGATGCCGCGCAAAGCTTGTTGGCAACCTATATCAAACTGAACGTTGCGCGCTACCAGCAAGGGCAACCGCTTTCGCTGCCGCTGCATGTGGCAGACGCATTCCGCGCGGTGCTGCTGGATGAAAACAGCGATCCGGCGCTAATGGCGTTGATCCTCAGTTTGCCTGGCGAAAATGAAATTGCTGAGCTGTTTGAAACCATTGATCCGGAAGCTAACGCGGCGGTGCGCGATGCGCTGATGCGTACACTTGCGAACGAACTGGCCGATGAGTGGCTGGCGGTCTATCTGGCGAACCAAAACGCGGAGTACCACGTAGAACATGCGGAAATTGGTCAACGCGCGTTGAAAAATGTCTGCCTGAGCTATCTGGCCTTCGGCGATAGTGAACAAGCGGATAAGCTGGTGACCGCCCAGTACGAAAAAGCGAACAATATGACGGATGCCTTAGCCGCAATGTCGGTAGCGGTGGCAGCGCAGTTACCGTGCCGTGAGGCACTGTTGGCGGCGTTCGATCAACGTTGGCATCAAGACGGTCTGGTGATGGATAAATGGTTTATCCTGCAGGCAACCAGTCCGGCGGCTGATGTATTGGCGCGTGTGCGAGCCTTACTGACGCATCGCTCGTTTAGTATGGGGAATCCAAACCGTATTCGTTCATTAATTGGCGCATTTGCCTCGGCGAACCCGGCGGCATTCCACGCGAAAGACGGTAGCGGCTACCAATTCTTGGTAGAAATGTTGACCGACCTTAATACGCGCAATCCACAGGTTGCCGCGCGCATGATCGAACCGCTCATCCGTTTGAAACGCTATGATGCAGGCCGTCAGGCGTTGATGCGTAAGGCGTTGGAGCAGTTGAAAGGTTTGGATAAACTTTCCGGCGATCTGTACGAGAAAATTACTAAAGCGCTGAATGCGTAATGCAATATCGCCCGGCGCACTGCGGTGCGTCAGGCGTTCATCATTGGGCCGGGGAGGGAAACTTTCCCGGTTTTTTTAAGCTTTATCGCTGCGCGTAGCGCCGGTTTGGCGGTTCGCTTTCACTGCGTTTCATCACCCGATCCAGCACTTCGGCTTCCAGTTCGGCTAACCGAGCTGAGCCGCGGCGACGCGGGCGCGGTAAGTCGATGGTTAAATCAAGGCCAATCTGACCCTCTTCAATCAGCAAGACCCGATCGGCCATCGCCACCGCTTCGCTCACATCATGGGTGACTAATAACACGGTAAAGTGGTGCTGTTGCCAAAGGGATTCAATCAACCCCTGCATCTCGATACGCGTTAGGGCATCCAGCGCGCCCAACGGCTCATCCAGCAACAGCAAGCCGGGGCGGTGTATCAACGCACGCGCAAGGGCGACGCGTTGTTTCTGGCCGCCGGACAGCGCGGCGGGCCATTCGCTGGCGCGATCGGCAAGCCCGACATCCTCCAGTACTTGCAGGGCGTCGTCACGCCACGCGCGGCCACGTAGCCCTAGCCCGACATTATTAATCACGCTTTTCCACGGCAGTAAACGTGCGTCCTGAAACATTAAACGGGTATCTTCCCGGGCGTTGGCAAGCGGTGCGTTACCGGCTAATAACTCGCCGCCGCTGGCGGTTTCCAGCCCGGCCAGCAACCGTAGCAGAGTACTCTTGCCGCAGCCGCTACGCCCGACCACCGCAACAAATTGTCCGGCCGGAATATGCAGATCAATATTATTGAGGATGGTGCGCCCGCCGTATTGCTTGCTGACGCGATTAATAACCAGAGGCGTGCCGGCATTGAGACGCGACGGGCCGGATATTAACTCGCTCATGCGTTTTCCTCTTTCAGTTGATAAGCCGGGTGCCAGCGTAGCCAGACTCGCTCCAGCAGCATCGCGCTAACATCCGCGAGTTTGCCCAGCAAGGCATAAAGGATAATGGCCACCACCACCACATCGGTTTGTAGAAATTCACGCGCGTTCATCGCCAGGTAGCCAATGCCGGAATTGGCGGAGATGGTTTCTGCGACGATAAGCGTCAGCCACATCAAACCAAGCCCGAAACGCACGCCCACCATAATTGAGGGCAGGGCGCCGGGCAAAATCACCTGCGCAAATAGCGACCAGCCGGAAAGACCGTAGCTGCGCGCCATCTCCACCAGACCGCGATCGATATTACGAATGCCATGCCAGGTATTGAGGTAGATAGGGAATAGTGTTCCCAGCGCGACCAGAAAAATTTTCGCCGTCTCATCAATACCGAACCACAAAATCACCAAAGGGATCAGCGCAAGGTGTGGCACGTTACGCAGCATTTGTATTGAGGTATCAAGCACACGTTCGCCCCAGCGCGACATGCCGGTAATCAGGCCGAGCAGTAACCCAATCGAGCCGCCAATACTAAAGCCGACTAATGCGCGCCAACTGCTGATAGCCAAATGTTGCCAGAGTTCCCCGCTGGCAGAGAGGTGCCAGAAAGTAATAACAATATTCTCTGGCGAAGGAAGGATCCGTGTTGATAGCCAGCCGGATTGCGAAGCGATTTGCCAAACAACAATGAGTAGCAGCGGCAACGCCCAGGGAACCAACGCGTCGACGAGTCGGTGTAGTGGTTTACGCATACAATACCTTTACTCTGTAAAACGTTTTAACGTCGTCGCCACGGTTACACGGCGGTGGCAAGCGGCTGATGGCGACGGGACAATGCGTGGTAAAAGGTGTCGAGCGCGTCATCAATGCGCGCAGCAAGGATCTGGTTTAATTCCGGCTGGCGATCATAATGCGTAATCTGCGTATCGTCGGCGAACACGCCATGTAACACTTCTTGAGCCTTCAACGCATTCAGTACCGGTTTCAGCGCGTAATCCACCGCCAGCATATGGGCGACGGTGCCACCGGTGGCAAGCGGCAGAACCACCTTATGTTCCAGCGCGCGTTCTGGCAGTAAATCCAGTAAGGTTTTTAATGCGCCAGAAAAAGAAGCCTTATAGATAGGTGTCGCAACAATCACGCCATCCGCACCTTCCAAATCCTCTTTTAACGCCAGTAAGGCCGGAGAATCGAAACGTGCATAAAGCAGATCTTCAGGCTGGAAGTTGTGCAGGTTCCAGGGAATTACCTCCACACCACGTTGTTCCAGTGCCGTTTGGCAAACGGTTAACAGCGCCGTTGAGCGTGAAGGAAAGCGTGGACTTCCCGCCAGAGTAATAACGCGCATAACCACTCCTTATAGCTAAAAGTTATTAATTAAACACAATCAAGAACAGATGACTTTTATCCTGACAGAGCAGGCGGGCGGGCTTAAATGATTTTTCCGGCAAATCTAAGTCATTTTTGCGATATAGCACGACAAGGACGCAGAAAAGAGAGGGTAATAGCAGAGGATTTGTTTTGGATCCTACCTTTTCTTTCTTTTATACCGGATAATACCGCCCCGGTTTGACTATCGGGAATTCAGGAGAGTGCATGTACTATCCCTTCGTTCGTAAGGCGCTATTTCAGCTCGATGCAGAGCGGGCGCATGAACTGACTTTGCAGCAGTTACGTCGGATTACCGGCACCCCGCTAGAAGCGTTGATCCGCCAGCGTCTCCCTTCACGGCCCGTCAAATGTATGGGGTTAACCTTTAAAAACGGCCTTGGCCTGGCTGCCGGGTTGGATAAAAATGGTGAGTGTATTAATGCCTTTGGCGCAATGGGCTTTGGGTCTATTGAAGTTGGCACCGTTACGCCGCGCCCACAGCCAGGCAACGATAAGCCGCGGATGTTTCGTCTTGTTGAAGCCGAGGGCGTTATAAACCGTATGGGTTTCAATAACCTGGGCGTTGATCATTTGGTCGAGAACATTAAAAAAGCCCGTTATGACGGTATTCTCGGCGTCAATATTGGTAAAAATAAAGACACGCCGGTTGAAAATGGCAAGGATGATTATTTAATCTGCATGGAGAAGGTTTACGCCCACGCCGGTTATATCGCCATCAATATTTCTTCGCCAAATACGCCAGGTTTACGTACGCTGCAATATGGCGAAGCGCTGGATGATCTCCTTAGCGCGATAAAATTAAAGCAGAAAGATCTGGAAAAATCGCAGATGAAATATGTTCCGGTAGCGGTAAAGATCGCTCCGGATCTTTCTGAGGAAGAACTGATCCAAATAGCAGATAGCCTGGTTCGTCATAATATCGACGGAGTGATTGCGACAAATACCACTCTCGACCGCTCACTGGTTGCCGGATTAAAATATTGCGACGAAACGGGTGGGTTAAGCGGGCGGCCTGTTCAATCTCGCAGTACTGAAGTTATACGCCGTCTGGCGCAGGAGCTTCAGGGCCGTATGCCGATTATCGGCGTAGGGGGAATTGATTCACTGGTTTCCGCCCGTGAAAAAATAGCCGCCGGGGCTAGCCTGGTGCAAATATATTCTGGCTTTATCTATAAAGGGCCGCCATTGATCAAAGAAATTGTGACCCATCTCTAAGTCATTTTCGCCTGGAGCCTAAATAATTCGAGTTGCAGGAAGGCAGCAAAAGAGTGAATCCCGATGAGCTTACTATGGTTAAGTGATTCGGGTGAGCGAATGAAGCTTACGCACATGTAACGTGAAGTATGACGGGTAAAATGAACCGAGGGCTTTATTTATGCCTTCGGCTCGTTTATATTTTATCCCAATTAGATATTATTTAGCCTGTTTGCTTTTTTCCCGTTTGGTTTAATAACGCGATGGCGGTGAAAATAGTTAGCCTAAATAGTTTTCTTATGTGCAGTTAAGTAACAAAATATTATAGGGCGGGCCATGAGAATCAAACCTGACGATAACTGGCGCTGGTTTTTTGATGCGGAACATGATCGCATGATGCTTGATTTGGCTGATGGCATGCTGTTTCGTTCACGTTTTCCACGTAAGATGCTGACGCCAGATGCCTTTGATGAATCGGGTTTTTGTGTTGATGATGCGGCGCTTTTCTTTACTTTCGATGAAAAATGTCGCCAGCATCTCTTGTCCAACGATCAACGTGCTGAACTGGTGCTAAATGCGCTGGTGGCAACCCGTTTTCTGAAGCCGTTGATGCCGAAAAGCTGGCATTTTGAGAGCACGCATCCGCAGAACTGGCATCCGGCGGAAGGGGATATTGTGACGGTGAAGCTGTGCGAGAATGGTGAGCGGGCACACTTGCTGGTGGTAGAAAATGGCGAGAGCGCGGCACTTTGTCTGTTGGCACAGCCGCAGCTAACGTTAGCCGGCAAAAATATGGTGCTGGGCGATGCGATTAAAGTCATGCACGATCGCTTACAACCGCAGGCCGGTGAGCACGCGTTGCCGCTGGATCAGGCTGTATAAGCCTCAGGCCAGTTCAATATCATTCGCGGGGATGCAACTGCACGATAAGATGGTACCGTCTTCGCGTAACGCACTTTGCTTTAAGGGCTGCACCTCGCCTGAAACCAGTTTCATTTTGCAACTGCCGCAAATACCTGCGCGGCATGAGTAGGGGATGCGGAAACCCTGCATCTCTAATTGTTCCAGTAAAATCTGCTGATTATTCCCGCTAAACGACCTTCCCTGATAACGAATGGTCACCTTGCCCTGCGCAATCGGCTCAACCGCCAGGCTCTGTACGACTTCCCCGGCGCCATAAGGACGCGCGGGTTTAGTTTCCAAAACACACAGTTCGTCGCCAATGCGCACAATGCCGCTGTTGCGTGCGATCAGGTTCAATCCAAAATCAATATCATCACTGTCATCCTGCGCGCTACGAAATTTTTGCAGCGTGCTCAAGGGTTCGCCAGACGGATGGCGTCGGCCTCGTTCCGGGCTAATCGTCGTGAAGACGCAACGGCTGCAGGGCTTGGTGACCTCAAACGTAATGTCGCCAATTCGTACGACTGACCAACTATCTTCGGCCCAGGCGCTGGCGCCGGTCACCACCAAATTAGGACGAAACTGCTCCAGCCGTATGCTTGCCGGGCAACGTTGCTGTAGATCAACCAGTGAGGCGTGATTGACTAGCAGAAAAGGATAACCGTCGGCAAAACCAAGCGGCACATCCGGACGCTGTTTAACCCGGCGTGTCATCGTCTGACCGGTCCAGCGTAATTGCACCGGGCGCGGGAAAAAACCGCTTAGCCACTGATTAATATTATCGGGTGCTACCCGCGCGGTGAAGTGATTCCCCCACACCTCGGTGGGTGACGGCGTAAGATTAAAATCGTCATACCGCAAAGTGGCATGGCTTCCATCGGGCGCTTGTAGCCACAGGCCATCTTGCACCAGCGAAGGCGTAAACAGCACGATTTCAGGAAACTGGCGTGCGGTGATAAAGGTGCCATCCGGCTCGGTCAACATAAACAAACGGTCAAACGCCAGCCCGCTTTCCAGCACCTGTGCGTGCGACAGTTGCAAACCGCGCATCGATTTTACCGGGTGAATAAACAGGCGTGACAACGTAATCATGGCGTTCTCCATGTGACCAAGGCAAAAGCGGACAAACCGGGCGAAATCGTAGCCGAAAAAGAAGCTAACTTTAGGACATGTGCCGGTGATTAGCTATAATGCGCAACAATTTTCTCAAGACTGTAAGTGACGATATGAATTCTCTGTTTGCCAGTACGGCGCGTGGGCTCGAAGAGCTGTTAAAAAGTGAACTGGAAGCGTTAGGCGCAAGCGATCTTCAAGTCGTTCAGGGCGGCGTACATTTTCAGGGAGACGATCGTCTGCTGTATCAAAGTCTGATGTGGAGCCGCCTGGCGTCGCGCATTTTGCTGCCGCTCGGCGAATGTGACGTGTATAGCGATTTGGATCTTTATCTTGGCACGCAGGCCATCGACTGGAGCGAGCTATTTGATAGCGATAAAACCTTTGCCGTACATTTTAGCGGCCTCAATGAGGCGATCCGTAACAGCCAGTTTGGCGCGCTAAAAGTTAAAGACGCCATTGTTGATAGCTTTACGCGCAAAAATTTGGCACGCCCGAATGTTGACCGTGAGCAACCGGATATTCGCATCAATGTTTGGTTAAATAAGGATACGGCCAGTATTGCGCTCGATCTGAGCGGTGAAGGTTTGCATCAGCGCGGTTATCGTCAGCAAACCGGGCAGGCGCCATTGAAAGAAAACCTGGCGGCGGCCATCGTGTTGCGTTCTGGCTGGCAACCGGGTACGCCACTGATCGATCCGATGTGCGGTTCCGGTACCTTACTGATAGAAGCCGCGATGATTGCCGGCGATCGCGCGCCGGGATTGCATCGCACCCATTGGGGCTTCACCGGTTGGAAAAAACACGATGAGGCGTTATGGCGCACCGTTACCAGCGAAGCGCAGGTACGCGCTAAACGCGGAATCAGTGAAACCACCTCACGCTTCTACGGGTATGATAATGATTCGCGGGTTTTGGAGCGCGCGCGCGTCAATGCCCGTCGCGCTGGTTTGGCGAGTTTGATCACCTTCAACGGGCAGGATGTGATTAAGTTAACCAATCCCCTCCCGGAGGGGCCGACCGGCACGCTGATTAGCAACCCTCCCTACGGCGAGCGCCTGGAGAGTGAACCGGCGCTAATCGCGCTGCACAGCCAGTTAGGGCGTATTGTGAAAAGCCAATTTGGCGGCTGGAACTTGTCGTTGTTCAGCGCCTCTCCTGAGTTATTGAGTTGCTTACAATTACGTGCCGATCGGCAGTTTAAAGCGAAAAATGGCCCGCTGGATTGCGTACAGAAAAACTATCTATTGGCGGCAAACAGTGCCGGTCATACCAGTGGACAGATTGCGGAAGATTACGCTAACCGCCTGAGAAAGAACCTGAAAAAGCTGGATAAATGGGCGCATCAAGAGGGCATTGAGTGTTACCGTCTGTATGACGCCGATTTGCCGGATTACAATGTGGCGGTTGATCGCTATGGTGAATGGGTCGTGGTGCAGGAATATGCGCCGCCAAAAACTATCGATCCGACCAAAGCACGCCAGCGTTTATTTGACGTTATTTCCGCTACCTTGAGCGTGTTAGACGTGCCAACCAATCGGTTGGTGCTGAAAACGCGTGAAAAGCAAAAGGGTAAAAACCAGTATCAAAAACTGAGTGAAAAGGGCGAATTTTTTGAGGTCTCGGAATATAACGCGCGGCTATGGGTCAATTTGACCGACTATCTTGATACTGGTCTGTTTCTTGACCACCGTATCGCACGTCGTATGCTGGGCGAAATGAGCCGAGGTAAAGATTTCCTTAATCTCTTTGCCTATACCGGTAGCGCCAGCGTACACGCCGGTCTGGGCGGCGCACGTAGCACTACCACGGTGGATATGTCGCGTACCTACCTTGAATGGGCTGAGCGTAACATGCGTTTAAACGGCCTGACAGGCCGTCAACATCGTTTGTTACAGGCGGACTGCCTGAGCTGGCTGCATGACTGTGATGAACAGTTCGACCTGATCTTTATCGATCCGCCAACCTTCTCTAACTCAAAGCGAATGGAAGCGAGTTTTGATGTGCAGCGCGATCATTTGGCGCTGATGAAAGATCTCAAGCGTCTGCTGCGTAAAGGCGGCACGCTGATGTTCTCCAACAATAAGCGCGGTTTTAAAATCGACCAGGAAGGCTTGCAGGCGTTGGGCTTAACCGCACAAGAGATCACCAGCAAAACCGTGTCGCAGGATTTCGCCCGTAATCGCCAAATTCATAACTGCTGGCTCATCACTCACGCAGGCTAAGGAATTATTTTTATGTCACTGATCAGTATTCATGGCGCTTACCTGTCATTTAGCGATGCGCCGCTGTTGGATAACACCGAACTGCATATTGAAGAGAATGAGCGGGTCTGTCTGGTGGGGCGTAATGGCGCCGGTAAATCGACGCTGATGAAAATCATCAACGGCGAGGTGCCGCTTGATGATGGACGCATTATTTTTGAACAAGATTTGGTGGTTGCGCGCCTGCAACAAGACCCGCCGCGTAATATTGCCGGGTCGGTGTATGACTTTGTCGCGGAAGGCGTTGAAGAGCAAGCGGTACATTTGAAAGCGTATCACGCGATCTCACATCAGGTGATGCTTGACCCGAGCGAAAAAAATCTCAATGAGATGGCGCGGTTGCAAGCGATTCTTGATCACCAGAATTTGTGGCAACTGGAAAGCCGTATTAACGATGTGCTGCAAAAAATCGGCCTTGAAGCCGATGCGTCACTGTCTTCGCTTTCCGGCGGCTGGTTACGTAAGGCGGCGCTTGGCCGCGCATTGGTAAGCAATCCGCGGGTTCTGCTGCTGGATGAGCCAACCAACCATCTGGATATTGAAACTATCGATTGGCTGGAAGGTTTCCTGAAAACATTCCAGGGCAGCATCGTGTTTATTTCCCATGACCGTTCGTTTATTCGCAATATGGCAACACGCATTGTCGATCTTGACCGCGGCAAATTAGTCTCCTGGCCTGGGAATTACGATCAATATCTGCTGGATAAAGAAGAAGCGCTGCGTGTGGAAGAAATGCAGAACGCTGAGTTTGACCGTAAGCTGGCTCAGGAAGAGGTTTGGATCCGCCAAGGGATCAAAGCGCGGCGGACACGTAATGAAGGCCGGGTACGCGCGCTAAAAGCACTGCGTCGCGAACGTTCCGAGCGCCGTGAGGTGATGGGAAAAGCGAAGATGCAGGTGGAGGAAGCCACTAAATCCGGCAAAATTGTCTTTGAACTGGAGGCAGTTAACTACGCTATCGGCGCTAAGCAATTGGTGACAAACTTTTCCGCCCAAGTACAGCGCGGCGATAAAATTGCGCTGGTTGGGCCGAACGGCTGCGGTAAAACCACCTTGTTAAAACTGATGTTAGGGCAATTGAAAGCGGATAGCGGGCGCGTCCATATCGGTACCAAACTGGAAGTCGCCTACTTTGATCAGCACCGCGCTGAACTCGATCCCGATCGCACGGTGATGGATAACCTTGCCGAAGGGAAGCAAGAGGTCATGGTTAACGGTAAACCGCGCCATGTGCTGGGATATTTACAGGACTTTCTGTTCCATCCCAAACGTGCGATGACGCCAGTACGGGCATTATCCGGCGGTGAACGTAATCGCCTGTTATTGGCTCGTCTGTTCCTCAAACCAAGCAATTTGTTGATTCTCGATGAACCAACCAACGACTTGGATGTGGAAACCCTGGAATTGCTGGAAGAGCTCATTGAGGATTATCAGGGAAGTGTGTTACTGGTTAGCCATGATCGTCAGTTTGTTGATAACACCGTGACCGAATGCTGGATCTTCGAAGGTAATGGCGAAATCGGCAGCTTTGTTGGCGGCTATCATGATGCGCAGCAACAGCGTGCGGCCTATAAGCAGACCCGCGCGGTGAGCGTAAAAGCGGCATCGGCGGTGGTGGATAGCCCGAAAAGTGAAACTATTAAACGTCCGACAAGCAAACTAAGCTATAAATTGCAGCGTGAGCTTGAACTACTGCCTCAGCAGATGGAGCAGTTAGAAAATCGCGTAGAGGCGTTGCAGGCGCAGGTCGCGGATGCGAATTTCTTCAGCCAGCCGCATGATAAAACGCAACCGGTGTTAGATGCACTGCATGCAGCCGAGCAGGAGATGGAAAGCGCGTTTGAGCGCTGGGAATACCTGGAATCCCTGAAAAACGGCGACTGAAATTACGAGGGATAGAGGTATGTGTTCGTCGGACCACGCGCATCATTGGATGCTTTGTCCACAATGTGATTTGATGACACAGTTACCGACGATTACGCCTGGCAGCAAAGCGAATTGTCCACGGTGTCATACCACATTAGTTGCAAACTGGGTTGAGCCGCGTAAGCGGCCAACCGGTTACGCATTGGCCGCACTTTTTATGCTGCTGCTGGCCAATTTATTTCCCTTCATCAATATGCATGTCTCCGGGCTAAGTAGCGAAATTACGCTAATGGCTATCCCGCAGGTCATGGTTTCTGAGGATTACGCCAGCCTGGCCACCTTATTTTTGCTGTTTGTACAGGGTGTACCGGCATTTTGCATGGTGGCGATTTTATTGTTGGTTAATCAGGTTCGGTTACCCGATCCACTACGTCGTGGTATCGCCCGTGTATTATTCCAACTCAAAAGTTGGGGCATGGCCGAAATTTTTATGGCCGGGGTGTTGGTGAGTTTCGTTAAGCTAATGGCTTATGGCGATATTGGCGTTGGCACCAGTTTTATTCCCTGGTGCCTGTTTTGCATCATGCAATTGCGCGCGTTCCAGTGCGTCGATCGCCGTTGGGTATGGAATACCGTCGCGCCTTTGCCAAACCTGCCAGCGAAGCCGATCGCCGGAATTAGCGGCCTGAAGCAGGAGATGCGCTCTTGTCGTTGCTGTACGGCGATTTTACCTGCCGGGCAATATTATTGTCCGCGCTGCGGCACCGGCGGTCACGCGCGCCGTAAGCATAGCCTGCAATGGACGTTGGCGTTGTTAATCACTTCGCTGGTGCTGTATATCCCGGCCAACATCTTACCGATCATGATTACCGAGGCGCTCGGCACTAAGCTGAGCTCTAACATCATGGCGGGAGTGATTTTACTCTGGAGCGATGGCTCATATCCTGTCGCATTGGTGATTTTTATCGCCAGTATTATGGTGCCATCGTTAAAGATGATCGCCATTGCCTGGCTGTGCTGGGATGCGCGTGGATATGGGCGGCGCGACAGTGAAAAAATGCACGTCATTTATGAAGTGGTCGAATTTGTCGGACGCTGGTCAATGATTGATGTGTTTGTTATTGCTGTCCTCTCCGCGCTAGTACGGATGGGGCAATTAATGAATATTTATCCTGCTATCGGCGCATTGTTATTTGCGGTGGTAGTCATTCTTACGATGTTTGCCGCGATGACCTTTGATCCGCGGTTGACCTGGGATCGTGTACGAGAAAATAGCCTGAAGGAGCCGAGCGTTGACGGAAAATAATAACGGCATCGCCAAAGTCGATCAGATTAAGCGCTGGTCGCCGGTCTGGATCATTCCGATAGTCACGGTGTTAATCGGGGCATGGATACTGTTTTATCACTTTAGTCACCAGGGGCCGGAGGTGACGTTGACCACTACCAGCGCGGAAGGCATTGTCGGCGGAAAAACGGCAATTAAAAGCCGCAGCGTTGATGTGGGCATAGTTGAGAGCGCGGTGTTATCCGATGATTTACACCATGTGGAGATCAAAGCGCGGTTGAATTCCGGCATGGAAAAGCTGTTGCATAAAGACAGCGCATTTTGGGTGGTGAAACCACAAATTGGGCGTGAAGGCGTAACCGGCCTGGGCACGCTACTTTCCGGTGCTTATATTGAGCTACAGCCCGGCACTAAAGGGGATAAAGCTGAGCGCTATCAACTGTTAGATGCGCCGCCGTTGGCCCCGCCAGACGCTAAAGGAATTCATGTGGTGCTGGATAGTAATAAAGCGGGTCAATTGAATGCCGGCGATCCGGTTCTGTTCCGCGGCTACCGTGTCGGAACGGTAGAAACCAGCAACTTTGATACCGATAAACGCGCCATGCGTTACCAACTGTTTATTACCGCGCCCTACGATCGGCTGGTTACCACCAATGTGCGTTTCTGGAAAGACAGCGGCATTGCGGTAGATATGTCCGCGTCCGGGATGCGCGTGGAGATGGGGTCGTTGACCACGTTGTTCAGCGGCGGGGTCAGCTTTGATGTTCCGGAAGGGTGGGATCTCGGCAAAAATGCAGAGAATCAGGCGGAATATCATCTGTTCGATGACCAACGCAGCATTCAGGACTCGCTCTACACTAATCACGTTGATTTCCTGATGTTCTTTAGCGACTCCATCCGTGGCTTGCAACCGGGCGCGCCGGTCGAGTTTCGCGGTATTCGCCTCGGGACGGTGGCTCAAGCGCCATTCCTGGTGCCTGGCGTGAATCAGGAGTTGAATACTGATTACCGCATTCCGGTGTTGATTCGCATCGAGCCTGATCGCTTTATTAACCGTTTGGGTGGCGATTTCAATCTTGAACAACATCTGCAAGATGGTAAAAGGCGTGGGCTTCGCGCTTCGCTGAAAACCGGTAATATTTTGTCTGGCGCACTGTATGTCGATCTGGATTTCTATAATAACGTGCCGCCATTTAAAGGGCCGGATCGAGTTGCAGGCTATGAGACTATTCCAACGGTAAGTGGTGGTCTGAACCAGATACAGCAGAAACTGATGGATGCGCTGGATAAGATTAATAATCTGCCGTTAAACCCGATGATTAATCAGGCGACCGGGACATTGAAACAGAGCCAGCAAACGATGCGCGAGCTACAGCGAACGCTGGATAATATCAATCAGATTACCGCCAGCCCATCAATGCAGCAGTTACCGAAAGATATGCAGCAGACGCTACGTGAGCTAAACCGCAGCATGAAAGGTTTCCAGCCTGGTTCACCGGCCTACAATCGCATGGTGAGCGATATGCAGCGCCTTGATCAGGTGTTGCGCGAATTGCAGCCGGTATTAAAAACGCTGAATAACAAAAGCAACGCGTTGGTTTTTGAAGCGAAACCCGGTCAAGACCCACAGCCGAAGAGGGCGAAACAATGATGAAATGGATCCCTGTTACATTGGCGCTGTTGCTGAGCGCCTGTAGCAGCACTTCTGACACCACGTATTACCAACTCCCGGCGGGGCAGCAGGTTGCCCCTCGTAGCGAGAGTTCGGCTATTACAGTGGGCAACGCACGTCCTATCTTATGGATTGAGCATGTTTCCGTGCCGGATTACTTGGCCGGCAACGGTGTGGTTTATCAGACTAACGATGTGCAGTATGTGATTGCGGCAAATAATTTATGGGCCAGCCCATTAGATCAACAACTGCAACAAAACTTGGTGACCAATTTAAGTAGTGCGCTGCCGGGCTGGCTGATTTCAGCCACGCCGCCGACGCAGCCGCATGATACGCTCAACGTGAATGTGACCGGTTTTCATGGGCGCTATGACGGTAAAGTGATTGTGAGCGGCGAGTGGACGTTGGAGCATAATGATCAATTGACCAAACAGCCTTTCTTGGTAACGTTACCGCAGGATGCAGATGGATACGATGCGATGGTGCGCACGCTGGCAAAAGGCTGGCAGCAAGAAGCTCAGCAGATGGCTAATGCATTATCTCGCTTAAATTAAGATTAATATGACTTAAGCCTAAGCCCTGGTTGATTAGTATCGTTAATGATATGAAAAATCGGGGCTTTTTTTCGCTAAAAATCAGGAAGATAAAGAGAGTAATTATAATTCAAAACCTTGCATCAATTCCCCAGCGTAACTCACATTTATGACATTGGCGTGAATTTTGCGCATTGA
Source organism: Paramixta manurensis (assembly GCF_013285385.1). Lineage (NCBI taxonomy): Bacteria > Pseudomonadati > Pseudomonadota > Gammaproteobacteria > Enterobacterales > Erwiniaceae > Paramixta > Paramixta manurensis. The sequence continues at coordinate 1,773,267 of NZ_CP054212.1, forward strand.
TCTTTCCCGTTTTAGGAGGTAGAACTTAACTGTGGCTGCACATTTTGTAGTCATTGTTTTCTTTCCACCAGATTCCACCAGACCTAGAATGAGGGAAACGAGGCATGAAGAGACAGAAACGAGATCGCCTGGAACGTGCACATTCACGTGGTTATCAAGCTGGTATCAGCGGACGCTCAAAAGAGATGTGTCCATATCAAATGATTGATGCCAAGTCTCACTGGTTGGGAGGTTGGCGACAAGCCATGGAGGACCGCTCGGTTACCGTGTAACTAACGGTTCATTTTAGGACGTTAACACCTCCGCCGGGCGCGGAGGTTGTCGTTTATAGCACGGTAATCAAAATGCCGAGGTGTCTTTAAACAAGCCTACTTTCAGATCGGTGGCGGTATAAATTACGTGGCCATCTACCAGAACTTCACCATCCGCTACGCCCATCACCAGTTTACGGTTGATCACGCGTTTGAAATGAATACGATAAGTCACTTTTTTCGCGGTTGGCAGCACTTGGCCGGTAAACTTCACTTCGCCTACGCCCAGCGCACGGCCTTTGCCTTCTGCGCCCAGCCAACCGAGGTAGAAACCAACCAGTTGCCACATGGCATCCAAACCTAAGCAGCCTGGCATCACCGGGTCGCCGATGAAGTGGCAGGAAAAAAACCACAGGTCAGGGTTAATATCCAATTCGGCTTCAACATAACCTTTTCCGTAGTTACCGCCATCTTCTGTCATTTTGACTACGCGGTCCATCATCAGCATATTACCTGACGGCAACGGCGGTCCGCCCGCGCCAAAGAGTTCACTGCGACCAGAAGCAATCAGGTCTTCTTTTGTATAGGATTCGCGTTTATCTACCATGTTCTCAATAAGCCTTATTTTAGTGAATCACGAAGGTTAGCTAACAGGTGTAAGCTGAACAACTCCGATCAGCTGTGGTTCAACCAGTTTAGCCAACGCAGAGGCCACGGCCGGTGGCGAGCATCCTGCTGATTAAACTGCGTGATACGCTCCTGAATCGTACGTAATAAACAGGGGGCGTTTTCTTTATGCCACGGTACGCCAGTCAGAAGCGGTAATGCTTCATCAGCCTGGCTTACTGCCCAGATATGGAACAGCCCGTCGCGCACCGCGTCAATAACCGCCGGTTGCAGGCAAAGATGGCGTACATTAGCGGCCGGGATAATAACGCCCTGTTTACCGGTTAAATTGCGTTGCTGGCAAATATGGAAAAAACCTTCAATCTTTTCATTCAGCCCGCCGACCGGTTGTACATTGCCAAATTGATCCACCGAGCCGGTTACCGCAATTTGCTGGTTGATGGGCTGATTCGCCAGGGCGCTAATTAACGCGCAGAGTTCTGCGAGGGAAGCGCTGTCGCCATCGACTTCAGAGTAGGACTGTTCAAAAACCAACGAGGCGGAAAACGGCAGTTGCTGGTCCAATTGCAACTCGGCAATTAAAAAGGCCTGCATAATCATCATGCCTTTGGCATGAATATTCCCGCCTAATTCAGCTTTTCGCTCAACGTCAGTGAACTCACCATCACCCGGATGTACGACACAGCTAATGCGTGAAGGTTCACCAAAGGCGCGCGGGTGACCGGGGAACTCTATCACCGACAGGCCATTGATCTGCCCAACGCATTCGCCTTCGGTATCGACAAGAATTTGTTCCAGCAGAATTTCATCGCGCACGCGCTCGGCAAGGTAATTTTCACGCCATGCGCGCGCTTCCAGCGCGGCGGACAGGCTTTCTGCGTTCAACCCTTCGCCATGAAGCACAGCATCGCGTAATTGTCGGGCAATCCACATTGGGCAAAGCGGGAAGGTTTCCTGATCGCCTGTGTAGCGCACTGCTTCACGAATCAGCTCAGGCCAAAAATCTGCCTCAATGGCTGGTAACCCGCGCTGCCCGGCGATATGTGTGACCCACTGACACCAGAGTATAAAATCCTCTTCATCAACAATCTGCAGGTTCTCTTCAAATTCGCTGTAGATACTTTGTGCCGCCAGTTCAGGTTCCATCTCCTGAAAGTCGGCCAGCGCATCGCGTTCACCACAGAGAACCAGCTTGAGCTGTAACGGCATGGAAGGAATTGAAAAGGGTAACGGGCGCGCCTCATCAGGCGATAGCCATATAAAACGCTGACGGGTAATAATTTGTTTGAGCCGCAGCCACAATAAAGGCTGAGCCAGCAGGGTTCGTAATGAGAGTACCAGCGTTCCGCCATTGGCCTGATGTACCAAGCCGGGTTGCAGTTCAACGTTGTCGCCATCTATACGTACGCAGCCGAAAAGCTGCTCGGCTTCAATCCAATCCGCATAATGGGTGCCGCCCTGGCTGGCAAAATTATCGGTAACCGCGCTCGCTGCCTCAAAGCTAATTTGATGCCCGTTAATCAGATAACGTCCGCCGAACAGCGTTGACGCCTTTTCATCGAGTTTTTCCAGTACTGATGCGAACAGCGATAAATACTCGCTATTTTCAGCCGCCCGGATCAAGGTTAATGGGAAACCGGCGGTGGGAAGCTGCTGCAACGCTAACGCACTGACTACGCGAGGCTGTACTGCCGCCAACGTGTCAGTATTGTCGCTAAATGATCGGGAAAATAGATGCTGGAAACTGTCAGTATCAGGCTGTAAGGCGCGCCATTCTAATCGGTTGCTGGTCAAAGTTATCGTTTTATCTGAATGGATTAAAAGCGTGATTATACAAGATTTCATGCTGTTAAGCACCGTGCAGATGCATTTCCAGTGCTGGTGGATTCAATCAGGGTTAACGCGATGGTTTTTCTCTGACTCAACCAGGAAAAAAGCTGTTATTCTTAACTTGTTACGTGCTCATGACGAGATCCCGATGAAATATCAGCAACTCGAAAATCTTGAAAGCGGATGGAAGTGGAAATATTTAGTTAAGAAGCACCGGGAGGGTGAGTTAATCACGCGTTATATCGAAATTAGCGCGGCGCAGGAAGCGGTTGATGCTTTGCTAACCATGGAAAACCGTCCGGTTGACGTTCTGAAGTGGATTGAGCTGCATATCAATCCCGACCTCGAAAACCGTATGAAGCAGACGATCCGTGCCCGGCGCAAGCGTCACTTCAATGCGGAGCATCAGCATACACGGAAGAAATCCATCGACCTTGAGTATTTGGTGTGGCAGCGGCTGGCGGGGCTAGCTCAACGCCGCCGGAGCACGCTTTCTGAGACCATTGTGCAATTGATTGAGGATGCCGAACGGAAAGAGAAGTACGCCAACCAAATGTCGTCACTGAAACAGGACCTGCAGGATATTTTGGGTAAACCGGATAAGTAAGGTTTGGCGTGGATCGTTCTGGACAATTTGGTGAATTAAGGTCATAAAAAACCCCGCCGGAGCGGGGTTTTTTTAACGCGTCAACTTAAGCCTGCGGCTGAGTTACCACGTCTTTAATACCTTTAACTTCGATTTCTACACGACGGTCTGGACCCAGGCAGTCGATCAGAGCGTTACGGCCCTTCACGCTGTCACAGGTATTGCCAGTAACCGGGCTAGACTCGCCCATGCCACGTGCAGAGATTTTGTCTGAAGGAATACCTTTAGAAACCAGGTAGTCAACTACAGACTGTGCGCGTTTTTCAGACAGTTTCTGGTTGTACTGGTCAGAACCGATACGGTCGGTATAACCCAGAACGACAACAGAACCATCTTTAGGATCCATAGAGCTCAGCTGGGTATACAGCTGATCCAGAGCCTGCTGGCCTTCTGGTTTCAACGTCGCTTTGTTGAAGTTGAACAGAACGTCAGATTTCAGGGTGAAGTGTTTGGTTTCAACAACCGGAGCCGGTGCCGGAGCCGGAGCTGGTGCCGGAGCAGCCGCTTCATCCTGACCGAAACGGTAAGAAAGACCAACGCTCAGCATGCCGTTATCCGGACGAGCGCCAACGGTGTTTGCATCACCGATGTTGTTAACCCACTGGTAATCCAGGCGAGTTGCCCAGTTTTTGGTCAGCGCGTATTCAACACCAACGGCGGCCAGCGGAGAAACGCCGGTGTCGTGGTCGCTGATGCGAGAGCCCGGTACGCCAACTTGATGTTGGGTAGAATCAGCACGCCAAACCATACCACCCAGGCGGGTGTACAGGTCCAGGTCGTCCGTAATCGGGTAGCTAAGTTTAGCTGCCAATTGGATGCCCTGAGCTTTGAATGCGCCGTTGACATCAGAACCTTTGTTCGGCATGCGGCCAAGCCAATCATAGCCCATTTCGAAACCCAGGTAAGGGTTCGCTTGATAGCCTACGAATGCACCAGCGCCAAGCTGGCTTTCATGCGTCGGGCCGTTACCGTTTGTATAATTGTTACCGTAGTAACCAGTATCATGGTACTGAGACCAGCCCAGTTTAGCACCGGTGTACCAGGTGTTATCTTTCGGAGCGGCCTGCGCTACGGTAGCGAAGCCAGCCAGTGCCACTGCAATTGCGATAGCTGTCTTTTTCATTTTTGCGCCTCGTTATCATCCAAAATAGGCAATGAGCTTCAAATTAAGCTCTTGGTTTAATCCTTCGCCGGGTCTTCTTGCTCGATTATTACTCTTCCAGAAAAAATGGAGGTTATTGAGCACCCTGGCGAGATAAAGTCTACAACGTCGTTGGAAACTTACAAGTATGATGTGACGGAGCGCAGCAAAAAAACAGTGTTTCATACATATTTTTTAACATCTACAGGGGTATTCTGTGCCATAAAAAGCCAGCTGTGGCGCGGCTAAACCATTGTCAAGCCGCGCCAGAACACAATGAGTGGGATATTCGGCGCTGAACGAGAAAAACTTCTGAGAAATTTCTTATTTTTACTTAATGATACAAAGTAGAGTGAATTTTTAGCCCATTTTCGGGTCTGGAGGGCGACGAGGTGATTAACTGCGGCCGCATAATTAAACCTAAAGCCTGGCCCATTGCTGCCGCTTCATCCAGCCGGCGACGATCTTCGCGGCTAATTTCGTCAGGAAGCCAGCCTAAAACTACGCTGTAATTCCCACTTTGTAGTGCCTTAACCATCGCATCAATTGTGTGCAATGCGCCCCCGTGCGGGATTTGCATCACTTTCTCTAACGGCAAGCCGGATTGCCGTAACCATTTACGACTCAGCTTTTGCGGTGGCGTTAACCACAACTGCCATCGTGATTGCGTTCCCAACTGCTGTAATAAAGGCAACAGCAACATCTGCGTCATACCCGGTTGCTCTTCACTGTATGTCAGTTCGCTGACCCAGCCGCCGGAAACCGACGAACCGGCCTCCGATTGACGAGGAAGCGGGAGGGGAGAATGCATTGACGTGGTGTTCAGTAAATGAGTACGCATAGTTTGTTCGCTCACGATGTCACTGTATGTATATACAGTAACGATGGGGCGCATAAAGATCAACCTCAATTTCGGAAAACAGATCGCATTTTGCGTATGAAATGCGCAGCAACGCCAATTAATGATTGAACAAGTAACGTGAAATACCTATTTTTTATACTCATCTAATACGATGTTTTTTAAGTTCTTTTAATAAGGAAAATGAAGAATGAATCGTTCAAAGCAAAGGATTGAACAATCTAAACAAGTCCTTTCGGCGCTGGGTAAAATCGATGCACGCACGCAGTTTGGCGGTTACAGTCTGGCTGTCGAAAAGGTCATTTTTGCGGTGGTAGCTGAAGGCGAACTCTATTTACGCGCCTGTGAACAGCTAAAGCCCTATGTGGTAGAGCGCCAGGTTCCTGCGCTGGTTTTTATCAAGCGAGGGATGCCGGTCACGCTTAATTATTTCCGCGTGGATGAAACCTTATGGAAAGACCCCTCACGCTTGCTCACGCTCTCATCGTCATCTCTGCAACGGGCGCGCGATCAGTTGCAGGCAAAAAATGCCAATCTCCGGTTAAAGGATTTGCCAAATATGGGGATTAGGATGGAAACCATGCTGCGTGATGTGGGGATTTTGACGGTGAGTATGTTGCGCGCGCAGGGGGCGAAATCTTGCTGGCTGCGGCTTAAAGCGGCAAATAAAAATATTGGGGTCAATATTCTGTTTGCGCTTCAGGGGGCGATTAGCGGCCACCATCAGGCGGCGCTACCGGTTGAAGTGAAAAAAGCGCTGTTAGATTGGGTGGAACTAACCACCCAAACGGCGAAAAATAAATAAATCCTAAGCGGCTTAAGGCTGAGTTAAGCGTTTTTTTAATTGTGCTATTTCCGGCAGCAAAGCGGTAAGAAGGCCGATTTGCTGAAGCACCAGGGGTTCCTTCGTGTCTGGATTGGGTTTTATCGTACCGGCACGTTGTGCAAGGTCATCCAGCATTTTCTGCGCCTGCTGTTCGCCGACAACGTTCACTTGTAAGACATCTTCGACATAGCAAACGGCATCATCCATCAGCGAAAGCAAAGCGGAAGGCGCGATTTTTTCCCGATGAGCGCCCAGCGCGGAAATATAGCTCAGGAAGGAGTGGTTTAGGCATAGCAAACGAAAAGCCGCTTCGTGAAAGGCAGGGTCCGGGCGAGCTTCTGTTGACATATTGGAAACGACCGAGGCCAGTTCAGCATCGCAATTATGTGCATCCCGGCGAGCGATGCGGTAGGCAAGGCTATTATCCCGGCCTTGATGGTATTGCATAAGAATTGCGTCGAGGTAACGGCAGTTCGCGTTAAGCGTTTTTTCCGCTACGGCGGGCAGACGGCGAAAGCGCCAATCCGGCCAAATAAAGCTCACCGCCAGCCAGGCTATCGCACAACCCAGTAGCGTATCGACAATCCGTGGTATGGCGACCTCAAACCCTTCTCCCAGCAGGTTAAAGCACAACAGTACCAACAGGGTAATAAACATGGTGGCATGCGCATACTGAACATTGCGAAAAGCAAAAAACAGCACGCCAGTGATGACCAGTAAAATTAACTGCCCATCAACAGAAGGCACCAGCCATAACAATGGGAGCCCCAAAATAATGCCGGCTAAAGTCCCTATAATGCGTAACGCGAGGCGTCGCCGGGTCGCGCTGTAGTTTGGCTGGCAGACAAACAGGCTGGTCAACAATATCCAGTAACCGCGTTGTAAGCCGGTAATTTGGATAAAAGCATAGCCGACGCATAAGACCAATGACATGCGCACTGCATGGCGAAACAACGCAGATTCCGGCGTTAAATGGCGGCTAATACGTAGGCGTATATCGCTCCAGCCAGTTAACCCCTCACTAGAGAGGTGCTGCTCGTTAGTGTTGCCCACTTGCGGCACTTGCGCTTGCTCAGACTCAATGGTCGCTAATTGTGCATCAATGGCCCGTAAATTAGTCAACAGATAGTGCAACGCTTTCAACTTTCCTGATTGACCAGGCTCGCCGGAAAGGCGTTCCAGCGCCGCCTGCAAGTGCGCAAAGGCACGCTCAAAACGCGGGTCATGCTGGTAAGCCTGGCGTAGTAAAATGGCGTGGGATAACTGACGGCACGCGTTGGCCTGCATGGCTAGCAAACGCTGAAAACGGAACAATATTTCACTGTAATAGTGTACCTGACGTAACGCCTGATACTGCACATGGGAAGAACTTGCGCGTTCGTGAATATCTTGAGCAACAAAGTAATAGTGCAGCGTTCGGCGCGTACCGCGCTGACCGCGATCTCCGCGCAAACGGCTTTGGATAGAGTTTTTGGTTTGGTTCAATAACGAGACTAACTGGCTGTTAGCCATCGCAACCTCAATCAGCGGCTGATCGTCATACTCTTCAAGGTCGGGATCAAACAAATTTGCTTTCGCATCCAGATAAACCGCCAGCCGCGCATAGGTTTGCGACAAGTTATCCTGCAAAGGACGAATAGGGAAAACCACGTGTCCGATAAGCGTAAGCAGGTTATACCAAACGGCGCCGGTCAACAGTAATGCGGGTTGAAGATACCATTGTGGAAATAGGTTAATCCCTAATAGGGTATAAACCGCGATCAACAACGCGCCAAAAGCGATAGTGGCATAGCGCTGGCCCAGCGCGCCAAGCAAAATAAACCCCCAACTGGAGAGCGCCAGACCAAGGATAAACAGCCACGGCCAGGGGAAAAGTAGCTCCACTGAAATTGAGGCGATGCAAAAACAGAACAGCGTAATCACCAGGTTGCGTAAACGCCCGGTTAACCGATCGTCAAGGTCGGTCAACGCGGCTGCCACCACGCCAAGTATTAATGGAATGGTCCAGGTGATTTGCTGTAGCCATAACGCAATGGCAGCCGGCCCGGATAACGCGATCAATATCCGTAGGTGATACAACCAGGTACTGTTATAAACGTAACGTCGTAGGCCCAACTTGAGTGTGAACATGGCGGCTTAGTTCAATTAAAACGGCGTCGTGCATTGGCTTCACGCGCGGCACGGGCAACTTCCACCGGCACCACTCGGCGTCCAACCGGCCACAGGGCGATGGCGGCGATCTTGAAGTTTGCAATGCCAACCGGAATGCCGATCAACGTAATGCATTGCGCAATGCCGACCATAATGTGAGAAATGCACAGCCACCAGCCGAAGAAGATAAACCACAACACATTCAGCAAGGTTCCACCCGAGTTCAGCAGCGCGTTTTTCTTTTCAGGATAGAGTTCATCAACGTGTACCGCTTCGTTACCGTAGGGCAGAAGAGACAGGCGGGTTATTTCCCAACAGGAGCGAGTGAGCGGCAGGGTAAAAATCAAAATAATGCTTACCACAGTCGCCAGCAACCAAGAGAGCGTGGTAAAGAAACCACCTAAAACGAAGTTAAGAATGTTTAGCACGGTTCGCATGAATGTTTTCCTTAATCCTAATGCGCGACGGTCATCATCAAATTATCCGGTGATTGTAACGTGTTTTAACGGTGGAGCGGTAAACCCGTGACGGTTAAACTACTTAACGAATAATAACGCGGCCATGGTCAACGTGAATGGAATTGAAAGCAACCTCACTGGGCAAACATCTTGCACAGCATCCCTACAACCGGGTGCGTCTACTGACAGCCGGCGTGGAAGTCAGCGGCGAAAAGCATGAATACCTGATCCCTTTCAATCAATTATTGGCGATTCATTGTAAGCGTGGGTTGGTGTGGGGAGAATTGGAGTTTGCGCTACCGGAAAATAAGGTTGTTCGCCTGCACGGTACCGAATGGCAGGAGACGCAGCGTTTCTATCACTATTTAGAACGCGCCTGGCAGACCTGGAGCATGGAAATGAGCGTGGTAAGCGCACAGGTCTTGCAAGAGGTGGTAGAGACCCTACAGCGTTTTGGGCAGCAGGATCGCTGGCTGAAACGCAGTGAACTGGCTGAATTACGTACGACGTTACATCACGCGTTTGACGCACTCCCTTTGCCGGTTTCACGTCTGACAGAGTTTGATAACTGTCGCGATGCGTATCATTTCTGTCAGCAGTGGTTACAAGAGGGCGAAGCGCAGTTAGCGCAGCGTAACGCTGAATGGACAACGCGAATGCTCGAACGTTATCACGACTATTTTGCCACCGTAGAAACCTCGCCACTTAACACATCACAAGCGCGGGCGGTGGTGAATGGTGAAGATGCCTTATTGGTATTGGCGGGAGCCGGAAGTGGGAAAACCTCGGTGTTAGTCGCTCGTGCAGGATGGTTGTTGCTAAGAAAGCAAGCGCTGCCGGAACAGATACTGTTACTGGCGTTTGGTCGTCAGGCGGCGGAAGAGATGAATGACCGTATTAACGCGCGCTTAAATACCGACGGAATCCAGGCGCGCACTTTCCATTCACTGGCGCTGCATATTATCCAGCAAGGCAGTAACAAATCTCCTGCGATCAGTAAGCTGGAGACCGATAGCGCCTTACGGCGGGCGTTACTGATTAATACCTGGCGGCAGCAATGCGCTGAGAAAAAGGCGCACGCCAACGGGTGGCGGCAATGGTTGAACGATGAACTGCAATGGTCGTTAGAAGAGGGTGATTTCTGGCGTGACGATAAACTGGCTCAGCGCCTTGCCAGCAGGTTAGAACGTTGGTTGGGCCTGATGAGGATGCATGGCGGCGCTCAGGCGGCGATGATTGAATCTGCGCCTGAAGCGGTACGGGAGACTTTTTCTCGTCGGGTAAAACTGATGGCACCACTACTTAAGGCATGGAAAAGTGCGCTAAAAGACGAAGGCGCGGTCGATTTTTCCGGTCTAATCCATCAGGCGGTGAATATTCTTGAGAAAGGGCGCTTTATCAGCCCATGGAAACATATCCTCGTTGATGAGTTTCAGGACATTTCGCCACAGCGCGCGGCGCTGCTTGCCGCATTACGCAAACAAAACAAACAGACTGCGCTATTTGCGGTAGGAGATGACTGGCAGGCTATCTACCGCTTTAGCGGTGCAGAGATGACGTTGACTACCGCTTTTCATCACCATTTTGGCGAAGGGGATCGCTGTGTGTTGGACACCACCTATCGGTTTAATGACCGTATCGGGACCATCGCCAATCAATTTGTACAAGAAAACCCGCATCAACTACGTAAGCCGCTAAATAGCTTGACGAAAGGAAATAAAAAAGCGGTTTCGCTATTGCCAGATGACCAGCTTGAATCCCTGCTCAATAAAATCAGTGGCTATGCGAAGCCCGATGAGCGCGTATTGTTGCTGGCCCGTTATCACCACTTACGACCCGAACTGTTAGAGAAAGCCAAGACCCGCTGGCCGAAAATGAAACTCGATTTTATGACTATTCATGCCAGTAAAGGCCAGCAGGCGGATTACGTAATTATTCTTGGCTTACATGAGGGAAAAGATGGTTTCCCTGCCGCAGCGCGTGAGTCGGTGATGGAGGAGGGGTTATTACCGCAGCCGGAGGATTTTCCCGATGCGGAAGAGCGGCGTTTGGCTTATGTGGCGGTAACGCGTGCAAAACAACAAGTTTGGTTGCTATACGATCGGCAGCATCCCTCATCATTCGTGGAAAGCTTTAAGCGTCTTGGTGTGCCTTTGTTACGTAAGGCCTAGATTAGGCGGGCCGGGCGCCCGCCCCATTTCACGACTTCAGGCGCTCTTCAAGATAGCGTTGGTAATCCGGAATTTGTACCTCGACCGGGCGAGTGAACAGCGGCGAATGGATAATAAAATCGGCGGTTGAGCGGTTGGTCGCTACCGGGATATTCCATACTGTCGCCAAACGCAGCAGCGCCTTGACATCCGGGTCGTGTGGAACGGCGTTCAAGGGATCCCAAAAGAAGATCAGCAGATCAATTTTTCCTTCTGAAATCAGTGCGCCGACTTGTTGATCGCCGCCCATGGGGCCACTGAGCATCGCGTTAACCGCCAGACCGGTTTCTCGCTGGATAAGATTGCCGGTGGTGCCGGTTGCGTAGAGGGTATGTTTGCCCAAGGTGGTTTTATGCGTGGCGACCCATTCAAGCAGTGAGGTTTTGCAATGGTCGTGCGCGACGAGTGCGATATGTTTCAACTCGGGGATGGTTCGGGTGGTTTGCTCCATTCATGCATCCTGGTTGGCTAAAATAAAAATAGGGCGTGCTGTTGTTGGCAGTTTACCGCTCGCGGATAAAACATCAACTTGCCTGCAAGGCTTTCACCCATGAAATAAGCCGTTGGCGCGTTGCGTTATCGACTTGATGAAACCATAAACGTAGCAAGCGCTCGGTTGGCGCATCATTAAGAGCGAAATCAGCCGGAAGCGTCGAGGGGAGAGCGCTAACCGGCGGCAACGTGGCAAAACGGGGAACCGCGGCGATTTTACCGGTGCGATTATAGGCGATCATCGCTTGTTCCAAGTCGGTAGAGTGGCTGGCATTCGCCAGACGGTCACGTTTACTGATGACTTCATGACCATCCTGATCGATTAAACCAAAGTCAGCGGTTTTATTAAAATGGTGACCGTCACGTAAATTTCGCAACGGCGGCAACTGAATGGCGATCGATTTAGCGTGCGCGGTAAAGGCGACAATCAGTGGTTCGGAAACGTAATGTTTCGCGCCGCCTGGATTACCCTCGCCGAAGGTTTTTTCAACGCGAAAAAGAAACTGGTGTTCGCCATTTTCTAATTCCAAGCCTTCGGCTCCTTTGAGCAGAGAACCTGAAATTTTACGTCCATCCAGGACCAGCAGGTCAATATCCGGGTTAAGCTTCAACGTCGTTGCATGACAAGTTGCCGCAACTAACAAAGCGCATAAACCAGGCAAGACCAAACGCAGCTTCATTATCACTCCAGCGGGCGCGCGGCGAAAACCGGGCGCTGAATGTATCAAATTCTTACATTATGGCAGCATATTAACATTTTAACATATATATTCGTGCTATTAAGACGTAAATGAAGTTCGCCGGAAAACCCGGCGCACGGAACGGCGTAAATCGCCTAAAATGACGTGAATCATCCAATCAGGAGCGGGTTATGAACGATCAAACGATTGCCGATATATTGACCTCGACGAAAAGGATTGCGCTAGTTGGCGCCAGTGATAAGCCAAGCCGCGCGAGTTATGGCGTGATGGCTTATTTATTAGCCCAGGGCTATGAAGTGACGCCGGTCAGTCCGAAACTTGCCGGGCAAACGCTACAAGGGCAGCCGGTTTATGCTGCGTTAGCCGATATTCCTTACCCGGTGGATATGGTCGATGTCTTTCGCAATACCGAAGCCGCTTATGGCGTCGCGCAGGAGGCGATCGCCATTGGAGCGAAAACATTATGGTTGCAGCTCGGCGTCATTAATGAGCAGGCCGCCGTATTAGCCGGAGAAGCCGGTTTGCGCGTGGTGATGGATCGTTGTCCAAAAATTGAAATACCCAGATTGGGATTAGAAAAGAACTAAGGAAAAGCCCCGCGTGGCGGGGTTTGGTTAATTTCGCAGACGGGGCGCCTGAAGTTGTTGACGAATGGAGGCCGCGAGTTCATCCAGTGACGGCTGCTCCGGGTGTTCGTGTTGCGCTTCGCCTGAAAGTTGCGCTTCGGCCAGGTAAGTGTGCACCGGCTGCCCGTCATCATCTTCCATCACTACATGGTACCAGGGCGCAGCCCGCAGTGTATCGCTCTCCGCGACTTCGTTAACATCCGGCTCGTCCAGTGAATACTCCGGATCAACATCAACCACGACGCCAAGAAAGCCCAACATCTTATGTCGAACCTGTTGGCCGATACCAAATTTACTGGCAATCATCGGGACCTCCTGAGAAACATTGCTCTTTCTCCAAAATGGGGACAGATGCGCCGTTTTCAAGTTATATCACGCGACAGGCGAAGCCTTTCAGATACAAGCCTTCCGGATAACTGGCAATAACCGGATGATCGGCTGCCTGGCGGAATTGTTCTATAAATTGTACATCACGATGCGCATCGACGGCGGCATCAGCAATGATTTTCTGGAACAAATCGGTCGGCATCAGGCCTGAACAGGAGAAGGTCAGTAACATACCGCCCGGATTGAGTAACTGCATAGCAAGCATGTTGATGTCTTTATAACCGCGGCAGGCGCCCGCCAACTGATTTTTATTTTCGACAAACTTAGGCGGATCCATCACGATCAGATCAAACTTCTCACCTTTGTCACGCCAGGTGCGTAATAATTTGAACACATCATCGCGCAGATAGTGCGCCTTCGACTCGTCCAGATGATTGAGCGCCACGTTCTGGCGTGCAATATCCAGCGCGGCTTGCGAGGTATCAACGCTAATTACTTCACGGCAACCGCCAATCAATGCGGATACGGCGAAACCGCCGGTATAGGAGAAACAGTTTAGCACCCGGCGCCCTTCGGCATAACGGCGTGTGGCGAAGCGGCTGTCGCGTTGATCAAGATAGTAGCCGGTTTTATGCCCACCCTCGATATCCACCAGCAGTTTCATACCATGCTCGGTAATCGGAAGTAGCGGCGGCGGTATCTCCCCGAGTACCGGGCCTTGGGTGAGGGGTAATCCCTCTTTTTTTCGCACCGCGACATCGGAACGGTCGTAAATGGCGCAGTCGGGATAACAGTGTTGCAGGGCGGTAATCAGCGCGGCACGCTGATATTCAGCCCCCGCCGAAAGTAACTGCAACACCAAAAACTGACCGAAACGATCAATGGTGACGCCCGGCAGACCATCGGACTCACCGGCAATCAGGCGATAGCTGTCAAGATTGTCGCGTTCAGCCAACCAGTCACGTAATTGTTGTGCCGCCTGCAGGCGACGGATAAAAAAAGCGATGTCGATGGACTCATCCGGTTGCCAGCTCCAGACGCGTGCGCGAATTTGGGAATCGGGCGACCAGGCAGCGCGCGCCAGCCATTTTCCCTGGCTATCGCATACATCAATAGTTTCACCCCGGCTGGCCTTACCTTCCAGACGTGCGACGGCACCGGAAAAAATCCATGGATGACGGCGGAGCAGGGATTTTTCACGCCCCTTTGCGAGAATCAATCGAACGGTCATATTTTGCTATGCTTACCTACGTAAAATGAGGCGATATTGTCCGGTGCTTATCAGCAAAAAGCAATCCGTATGCAAAGGAGGGAAGTATGACGACACAATGCGTAAAAGCTTGGGTTCACGGCGTCGTTCAGGGTGTAGGGTTTCGTTACAGTACTCAGGCGCAGGCGAAATCACTCGGCCTTAGCGGCTATGCGCGTAACCTTGATGACGGCAGTGTCGAGGTAGTAGCCTGTGGCGACGCTGAGGATGTTGACGCGTTGATTACGTGGTTAAAAGCCGGCGGGCCGCGCAGTGCACGCGTTGACCGCGTATTAATAGAACCGCATCAGCCGCAATCGCTCCCGTCACGTTTTACCACCGGCTAACGCACGACAATTACAAACACTTCACCGGTTTTGGCAGGCCGGCTATCTTGGTCGCCTGTTTGGCGGGGCCGTCTGGAAACAGCCGAAACAAGTAGCGGCTATTCCCTTTTTCTTCGCCATATTTTTGCGCCATCGCTTTTACCAGCATGCGTACGGCAGGGGAGGTATTAAATTCGAGATAAAACGCACGGACGAAATTCACCACTTCCCAGTGGGCGGCGCTCATCTCAATCGCCTCTTCAGCCGCGATTTGCTGAGCCAGCGCTTCGCTCCAGTCTGCAACATGCTTTAAATATCCTTGCGCGTCGCGTTCGATCTCTTTGCCTTCAAATAACACGGTAATGCCTCATAGTGCCAACAACGATGAGCAGTTTAGCAAATTTTTCGCCGGGCAAAAATAAAGCCCCGCAGGTCGCGAGGCTTGTTGAACCGGCTATGCAGTCTTAGTTATTACGTGCGAAACCGAGAATGCTTAACAGACTAATGAAGATGTTATAGAGCGAAACGTACAGACTAACCGTGGCGCGGATATAGTTGGTTTCACCACCGTGGATAATATTGCTGGTTTCCAACAGGATAGCGCCAGCGGAAAACAGAATAAACAGAGCGCTAATCGCCAATTGCAATGCCGGGAGGTGTAAAAACAGGTTAGCGATAACCGCCACCAACAGCACCACAAAGCCCGCCATCATCATTCCGCCGAGAAAGGACATATTTTTGCGGGTGGTCAGCACATAGGCCGAGCAGCAGAAGAACACCAGCGCGGTGCCGCCTAAAGCTAATGCAACGACATCCCCCATACCGGCGCTAAGAAAGCTGTTCAGAATCGGCCCGAGGCAGTAGCCGAGAAAGCCGGTAAAAGCGAAAGCGGCCAGAATACCCGCCGGACTGTTGGCCAGCCGGTAGGTTAAAAACATCAGGCCATAAAAACCCACCAGCATCAGAATCAACCCCGGAGCGGGTAGAGCAAGTACCGTGCTGGCGGTAGCGGTTACGGCGGAAAACGCCAACGTCAATCCCAATAGAAAATAGGTATTGCGCAGAACCTTGTGGGTGCTCAACAAGGAGTTGGTGCGTGTAGAATAAACAATACGATCCATAAAGCGCCTCTTACAGGTCACGAATATTGCCATGAGAATACGAAGCCACCCTCAGCGGGGAAAGGCGTTTTACCCTTCTTTACGCGTTAACCCGCTGTTTATGTGAGCATGATGGCGATATTCGCGCCAAAAAATACCCGTTTGGCTGTTTTTCAGGCGAACAAAACAAAACAGTCTTTACAACCAAGAGAGGGATGTTTATAGTGCGCCTCATTGCGGAGGGGTGGCCGAGTGGCTGAAGGCACCGGTCTTGAAAACCGGCGACGGGAAACCGTTCGAGAGTTCGAATCTCTCCTCCTCCGCCATCAAATTGAATGCAACGGGTTAGCTTCGGCTAGCCCGTTTTGCTATGCGCGGTACGCTCGGTTGGGCGCGGCGCGTGCTAATTACCCTGGCAATGTTGAATAAAACAGCGGGGTTGGCTGTAAAACAGGCGGTCAGCACAAAACGCTGAGAAATTTTGTTGCTCTCGGCTTATCAGGCGGTTAGACTGCGCCGCATAAACTGAAACACGGTGAAATATCCCGGGTTTTAGTGTAGTTCGGAGGGGTGGCCGAGTGGCTGAAGGCACCGGTCTTGAAAACCGGCGACGGGAAACCGTTCGAGAGTTCGAATCTCTCCTCCTCCGCCAAATTATGTGAAAAGCCAGCAGAATTGCTGGCTTTTTGCTTTTCAAATGGCAGCATAAATACCTGCCTTGTGACCATAGCAACCCAGCCCAAATTGCGATCGTTCTCGCGCTACGCCAGAATCACAAGGTCAAAAAACATCTTGTTGCTTTTCAAAATGCTATTGCTACTAAACCGTAAAGGCAAGAGTCTGCTATAGTCCTGATACAGACTTTACGCGAACATCTTGCGATTGGGGCAGCAAAACGGCATCGATCGTTTTGAAAATTTTTCTGCCACAGGGTGATAGCCGGATGTTTATCATCGAAAATATGGAATAGGCACAATGATCAAAAAATTAAGTCTCTGCGCGTTGTCCGTCATCGCCGCATTACCTTTGGGAATCTCTGCTCAGGCCGCTGATGGCGATTTACAACTTCAGCAAGTGCTCATCTTCAGCCGCCATAACCTCCGCGCCCCGCTCGCAACGAATGGCAGTGTGTTAGCGCAATCCACTAAAAAAGCATGGCCCGAATGGGATGTTCCCGGTGGTCAACTCACCACCAAAGGGGGAGTGCTTGAGGTGTATATGGGGAATTACACCCGTGAATGGTTAGCGCAACAAGGGTTGGTAAAGAACGGTGAATGCCCGGCTTCTGAAGATGTGTTCGCGTATGCCAATAGTTTGCAACGTACCGTCGCCACCGCACAGTTTTTCATTAATGGCGCCTTCCCGGGCTGTGATGTAACGGTGACACACCAAGATGATATGGGCAGTATGGACCCGATTTTTAATCCGGTTATTACTGACGGTAGTGACGAGTTTAACAAAAAAGCGTTGACCGCAATGAATGCCGCAGGCGAGAAACTTAGTCTGAAGCCTGCTTTCCAGCGCCTGGAAAAAATAGTTGATTATAAAAACGCGCCAGCTTGTAAAGATAAGAAGCAGTGTGGTTTAAGCAGTGATAATCAAAACAAATTTAGCGCGGATAACGGTAAAGAGCCGGGCGTTGCCGGGCCGCTAAGTATTGGTAACTCGTTGGTTGACGCTTTCACCCTGCAATATTACGAAGGTTTCCCGATGGATCAGGTTGCGTGGGGGCAAATCAAAACGCCTGAGCAATGGAAAGAGTTATCAGCGATTAAAAACGGTTACCAGGACGCGTTATTTACCTCCCCGGACGTTGCGCGGGAAGTGGCCGCACCGCTGGTGGATTATATTCGCAGCCAACTGATCGATCAGGACAAAGCTTCGGCGCCGAAAGTAATGCTGATGGTTGGGCATGATTCCAATATCGCATCGATGCTAACCGCGCTGAATTTCAAACCGTACACGTTGCCGGGACAAAATGAAAGAACGCCGATTGGCGGTCAAATTGTGTTCGAGCGCTGGCACGATACGAAGAGCGATAAGGATTTGGTAAAAGTGGAATACGTTTACCAGACTTCCGAACAGTTACGTAACGCTGAGCCGCTGTCGCTGAAAAACCCAGCTAAACGTGTCACATTGCAACTTACCGGGTGCCAGGCGGATGCCAATGGCTATTGCTCTTGGGATCAATTCGCGCAGGTTTTAAATGGCGCATTGCAAGGGACGCCAATGCAACAACCGGCTGCCACAGCGCCGCAGGCACCGGCAAAAGCCGCGACCAATGATGCCGCTAATAGCGACAAACTGGCGGCGGATAAAGCTGCTGCCGACAAGGCTGCGGCAGATAAAGCCGCCGCGGATAAAGCCGCTGCAGATAAAGCAGCACAAGCAAAAGCCGCTGAAGAGAAAGTGACGGCAGATAAAGCCGCGGCTGAGCAAGCGGCGAAAGATAAAGCCAGTAAAGCGAAACAGCCGCAAGAGAAAACGCAGCAGCCTCAGGGGCAACCGGCGAAGCCGGCACCCGAAAAAACGCCAGAAAAAGCGCAACAGGCGGCGCCTGCTGATGAGAATAAAGCCGCATAAGCGGTACGATGAAATAAAAATGCCGGGCAATGCCCGGCATTTTTCTGTTACTACGCTTGTGCAATAATGACTTTTATCCCGCCACTACCACCAGTTTTTGGTTCACAAACTCTTTAATCCCGAGATCAGCAAGTTCGCGCCCATAGCCGGAACGTTTCACTCCGCCAAAGGGTAACTCTGCCGACGTATCACTTTGCGAATTGATAAACACCATTCCGGTTTCAATGCGCGATGCGAGGCGCTTGCCGCGCTCAATGTCGCCGGTGAATATTGCGCCTCCCAGACCATAATGCGAGTCATTGGCCAGCGCGACCACCGCATCATCATCTGGCACCACATAGACCTGTGCCACTGGCCCAAAGAACTCTTCAAACCATGCCGGATTATCGCGCGTGATGCCGGTTAAAATCGTTGGCTGGTAGAAAAAACCGTCTCCCGGAGCCACTTCACCGCCATAGTGTAGCGTTGCGCCATGATCGACGGCATTCTGCACTTGTTTTACTAACCGGTCTCGGGCATCGGCGGAGGAGAGTGGCCCCAAGGTGGTGCTTTCATCCAAAGGGTCGCCTAATTTAACTGCACGGAAAGCGGCGGTAAAATTTTCCAAAAAGCGCTCAGCGATTTTTTCATGCACGATAAACCGTTTCGCGGCAGTACAAACTTGTCCGGCATTACTCAGCCGAGCCTGCACGCCTTGTTTAACCGCCTCTTCCAGATCGCTGTCTTCCAGCACCACGAAAACATCGTTACCCCCCAGTTCCAGCGTGGTTTTTTTGAGATATTTCCCCGCCTGAGCCGCGACTGCGCTGCCCGCGCGTTCCGAACCGGTTAAGGCGGCGCCCTGAACCCGATCATCTGCGATCAGCTCGGCAATTTTATCATTGGAGACAAAGAGATTAGTCCAGGCACCGTCCGGCGCGCCAGCTTCATGCACCAGCGCTTCAAACACCGTTGCGCAATGAGGAACGATTGCCGCGTGTTTGGCTAGCACCGGATTACCGGCCGCAAGGTTTGGCGCTAACACACGCATCAATTGGTAATAGGGGAAGTTCCATGGTTCAACCGCCACTAACACGCCAATAGGGTGATTCTCAACCCAAGCGTTGCCCAGTGAAGATGGATAAGGAGTGGGTTGCAGAAAACGTGCCGCGTTTTCTGCGTAATAACGGGCGATTTGCGCACAGATTTTGACTTCGCCGCGGCTTTGACCGATCAGTTTTCCCATCTCAACGCTGATGACTTTCGCCAGTTCATCAACGCGACTCTCTATAATATCCGCCAGTTTTTTGAGGACTTGAATCCGCGGTTGAATATCGCCTTTAGACCATGACGATTGATAGAGCTGGTGCGCGGTGGCGAGCGCCTGTTCAACCTGTTGGTCGGTATGTGCTGGCCACGTTTTAATCAGTTGATTCGTCGCAGGATTGATCGTCTGGTATGTTGACATTGTGTTCTCCTTTGCTGGACATCGGCCCGGAGGCGAAAAAAGAAAGGGCGGGATATCCCGCCCGACTGGCTGTCCGACTTAAACGTTTTTACGCTCAACCACTTTGTCGTCCCATGTCAGAACGTCTTGGTCAGTTTTGTCAAATGCGCGCAGTAACACATCATCGCTACCTTGCTGTGCCCAAATTTCCTCAGCCAACTTCTCGTCATAATTCGCCACTTCAAAAATGGCCTCTGCAATCTCTGGCGAGGTATGGCGCAGACTTGCCCATTCGCCGACACGATGTGCTTTAGATTGTTGCGTTGCCATAATGATTCTCCTGTGTTGAAGTTATCCGTTCAGTTTCACCGCTAAACCTGCGACGTACTCCCCTTGATAGCGCGCAATATTCAGCTCTTCCTCAGTGGGTTGCCGTTTGCCATCGCCGCCGGCAATAGTGGTGGCGCCGTAAGGTGTTCCGCCGCGAACCTGGCTGACATCAAATAACTCTTTTGCCGCGTAACCTATCGGGACAATGACCAGGCCGTGGTGGGCAAGGGTCGTCCAGGTTGAAGAGATGGTATGTTCCTGGCCACCGCCAGTACCGGTTGAAGAGAAAACGCTAGCCAACTTGCCGTACAGCGCGCCTGATGCCCATAACCCGCCGGTGCGATCAAGGAAAGTTCGCATTTGCCCGGCCATGTTGCCAAATCGGGTTGGTGTACCCAAAATGATCGCGTCATATTGCGGTAAATCTTCGGGGGTAGCTTCTTCGGCGGGTTGGGATGTTTTTCCGCCAACTTGTGCAAAGCGCTCGGGATCCATGGTTTCAGGCACGCGTTTGATGGTGACCTCCGCGCCGCTGACACGGCGGGCACCTTCAGCAACGGCGTTCGCCATGGTTTCAATGTGTCCATACATGGAATAGTAGAGCACTAATACCTTTGCCATTGATACACTCCTTGATTAACAGAAATTACCTAAGAAAAAGCGCGCAAGTTTTTACACTTGCGCGCTGGTTGAGTTATGCGTTTTTCTTCTTAACGGGTGACCGGGGCATTTTATCGCCGGACTCCGGTGCGTTTTTCGGATCGTCTTTTGCCGGACGTTGCTGCTGTTGTGCCATCATATCCTCCCGAGTACGTTGGGTGTTGAAGATGTTTAGGTCAGTATAGAAGATCCACAGCGGGCTGCATGGCGTGTGGGCGCGCTTAAGAAATGACATCTTTTTATCGTGCGGAATTTTAAGTGCGTTATGAAACACTTAAGGGTTTTATTTTGATTATCTTAGAGAAGTAAGTGATTTATCTGTTTCAAAGTATAAATAGTAACCGGTTTACGAGGTGAATTAGCTAAGCTTAGAAAGGTGAGCCTATCGACACGACAACGTACTCTGGTTGATGGCAGGCGCTCCTCACCGATTAAAGCAGGAGCATGATTTGAACCATTTGGAGGTTAGAAATGGCAGAGCATCGTGGAGGATCTGGTAATTTCGCTGAAGATCGTGCAAGAGCAGCAGAGGCAGGTCGCAAAGGCGGAAAAAATAGCGGAGGTAATTTCAAAAACGATCCGCAGCGCGCTGCAAAAGCGGGCGAGAAAGGGGGACGCAGCGGCAGCAAAAAGTAGGCATTGCGCTGTCAGGTTGCGATTACCCAAGCCGCCGGATTAATCCGGCGGTTATCGGTTATCCCGGATAAGAATACAACCTATTTACCATCCAACGTGATTCAAAGCGTGTAAAATCAAACCACAGTCGCGGTGGCTAATCGCCATCCAAAAAAGTAACACGCCCGCAGGAAGGATTAAGATCACAGTGAAGTCGACGGTAACTTCCCCAACACGCCGCGATCGCGCGGTAGCAGCAAAACGTTCAGCCATTCTTCGCGCTGCACTGACGTTCTTTTCACAGTATGGCATGCATGGAACCCGTCTTGAGCAAGTGGCTGAGGGCGCGCAGGTCTCTAAAACCAACCTACTCTACTATTTTCCCTCCAAAGAAGCGCTGTATATCGCGGTGCTAAAACAGATTCTTGATGTTTGGTTAGCGCCATTACGTGCGCTACGGCGTGATCATCAGCCGTTAGATGCCATCCGTGAATATATTCGCATGAAGCTCGAAGTTTCGCGTGACCATCCTCAGGCATCGCGCTTGTTTTGCCTTGAGATGCTACAAGGCGCGCCGTTGCTCAAAACCGAGCTGGAGGGCGACCTGAAAACGTTGATTGATGAGAAAGCCGCAATTATCGAAGAATGGATTAGGGAAGGACGTCTTGCCAGTGTACAACCTCAGCATCTGGTTTTTATGCTGTGGGCCACGACTCAGCACTATGCCGATTTTGCCACTCAGGTTGAAGCGATAACCGGGCAAACGTTGCATGATGAGGCTTTTTTTAACCAGACGGTAGAAAACGTACAACACATGATAATTGAAGGGATTCGAGTCCGACCACAATGACATCATGATTGAACGACAGGCGGCGAAAAGCCGCCCATCACTCAACGATCAGGCTGTTTTCCTGCTACGCAAAAACCAACCTACCGCCAAAATAATAAACCAAATTGGCGTGACCATTAATGCCTGACGCGTATCGTCCTCTAACGTTAGCAAGACCAATACGAAGATAAAAAAGGCCATACACGCCCAACACATAAATTTCCCCAACGGCATCTTAAAACGCGATTGTTGATGGCGTTCCGGGTATTTTTTACGGTAGGCGAGGTAAGAACATAAAATAATGGTCCAGACAAACATAAACAAAATCGCCGAGACGGTGGTTACCATCGTGAACACCGTCATCACATTTGGGATCAGGTAAATCAGCGCTACGCCGACCAGCAGGCATAAGCAAGAGAAGAACAATCCGCTGGTGGGCACCGCGCGACGCGATAACCGACCAAAGCAGCGATGCGCCACTCCCTGTTGCGATAAGCCATACAACATACGGCTGGTGGAAAAAATGCCGCTATTCGCCGATGAAGCCGCAGAGGTGAGCACCACAAAGTTAACGATGCTCGCGGCGGCAGGTAAGCCAATCAGTACGAACATCTCGACGAATGGGCTACGGTCGGGCATGACGCTGCTCCACGGCGTTACCGCCATGATGACCATTAAGGCAAGCACATAAAACATGATAACGCGCAGCGGGATGGCATTAATCGCGCGTGGCAGCACCGTGTGCGGATCATGCGTTTCCGCCGCAGCGGTGCCGACCAGTTCAATGCCCACAAAGGCAAACACCGCAATTTGAAAGCCAGCGAAGAAACCGCTAATCCCTTTTGGGAACAGGCCGCCATGATTCCAGATATTAGCCAGTGAAGCGCTGCCGCCGCCGGGAGATGGATAGTGCATGGCAACCAAGACAATTCCGGTGACAATCAGGGCGACTATGGCGACGATTTTGATGATGGCAAACCAAAACTCCATTTCGCCAAACAATTTCACTGTCGCAATATTCAGCGCTAAAAACACGGCAATACAGAGTAGGGCGCTCATCCAGACGGAAAAGTCAGGAAACCAAAGTTGAAAGTAGGAACTGATGGCGACCACATCGGCAATACCGGTCACCACCCAGCAGAACCAGTACGTCCAGCCGGTAAAATAGCCAGCCCATGGACCAAGCAAGTCGGCGGCAAAGTCACTAAATGACTTATATTCCAGATTAGAAAGTAACAGTTCGCCCATCGCCCGCATGACAAAAAACAGCATGAAGCCGATGATCATATAGACGAAAATGATTGATGGCCCGGCAAGGCTAATGGTTTTGCCCGATCCCATAAATAGCCCGGTACCAATAGCGCCGCCGATAGCGATAAGTTGGATATGACGATTATGAAGATTGCGCTGGAGCTTATCCGGCCCCTCTTCAGAGAGTGCTGCTTCTTTTGAGTGATCAACCATGAGGTGTGTTTCCTGTCAGTGATGTTGTGTCGGCTCTTCTGGCCGTTATTTAATCGGGCTTGCCCATTGGCAAGTTGGCATAAGATAGTGTAATAACACGATTTATGGGTAATATTATTTTCGCAATCGTGAAGCCCATCGTCTGGCGCAATGTCAATATGTATTTACAACGTTCTCTCGACATGCTTGCGCACTGACATCACACACTAGGTGAGGCGCTAACTCATCAATGGCGCACCACGTTTGATCAAGAAGCGATTAGCGGGCCAGGAAAAAACAAAGCCGGTAAGAATCGCGATCTGCAACATGAACCAAAACAGTAATAATGTGGGATTAACCTGCTGCTGCAGGACAAATTTCAGGGCTAACGCCATGGTGAAAAAAATACCCGCCTGGTAAACAGCCAAGGGGAACGTCTCGGTTTTTATCGCTTGCAATAACGAACGGCCAAACGAAAGTCGCTGACGTTGTTTTATTGCCCAAAATTGCATCATGAGTCCCAAAATGACCGAGAGCAGAAAAGCGGTTATTGCCTGAAGAAGTAACGTGGTTTTAAAACCGAGATGGTTTATTAGGGTGATAATTGGTAGCGTGATAATATCGCCAAAAACGCAGGCTGCTGCGCACAATGAAGTCGCAATAAAAGTACCTTGCCATTTAGGTCGCCTTGCGGCAATCAATGCCGCCGAAGGCTGATAGACATAACGCCTTCCCAGATACCACCAGGCTACCCAGCCAATAAATGGCATATATAAGCCGGTAACCGGCCACACGAGGTTCATAATTTTTATTGGATGTGGCCGCACGAGCAGATCCTTTGCGATCATCATTAGTGTGCAGACACCAATGATTAAAAATAGTATTGCCAGTTGATTGATCATGATGCCATCCTTTTTCGAGTACAACTTAATGATTTATCAGAAAATAATAGATAAATTTCTCTTGCACACTTTCAAGCGATATTCCGGTCATCATCCACTTTTTCTTCATTTCAAAAATATAAATGGTGATAATCAATTTTATTGATGATTATTTTAGCGTACTGGAACGGCGTTAGTGGTTAATCAATCCTGCCAGCGTTAACGCTAGCGTAGATTAAGCGTGACAACAAACTACCAAGACGAAATCCTCTTATCCTACTGTCATTTAAGCTTTTACTTTAGCTTTATCTGGCTAATTTCGCTTAAAATCATTGCAGTAAAATATCGATAAACCACCAGAAATGTATTCCATCAAAAACATTGAATATTTATAAGAAAAATCCTATTCTTAGCCATAAAGGTTAAGCGATACGACAGTGTTCAGCATAGTGAAGGCATCAATACTAAATAATCTACCTTATCCTGGTGCTGGTCACGCAGATCGGCCGCGATGCAGCGTGAGATTAACGCCAAATAATTATCGGCAGGGCGCGGAACAGGTTGATCTGTTAGTAAAATAAGGTGAACGAATTAAAAAATTACTCGTTGTAATTCGTTTTTTTAATTACCGCCGTCATTTTATCATAACGCCGGTCCGCGGTTATACGCAGCCTGTGCAGCTATGCCGGTTTCACCTTGGTTACGGTCTATGCATCGCTCCCGGCGTTATTATTAATACCTATAATTGCATTGTTAAAAATCAGCCCGTTTAACAATGAAACTACACTATTTGGCGGGACAAAAGTTAGCCGATGTCGCATCAGAGTTTAAATGTTGGTGCTCAGTATCGGGAAGAGCGGGGCTGTTGAAGTACGTCATGGGTTTATTCGGCGTGCGGCAGACCGACGTCCGGTAAACCATCAAATCGGGATGATGTGTACAGCGTAAACGAGGAAGTGCGACAGGGGAATATGATGAAAATTATCCAAACCCAGCTGAAGGATATGCCATCTTCGTTATTAGCTGAATTGGGCAGCTATCGCTATAACGTTTTTGCGCGTGGTGAAGGGTGGTCAATTCCATCGCGTTTAAGCACGCCGGGTCAAGAGTACGATCGTTTCGATCGTTCAGATGTCACCTGGCTGATTGCCTGGAGCGCACAGGATGGAATTAGTGGCTGCGTGCGGCTAATGCACTGGCAAGAACCGCAGGGCATCGATGGGATTGGTGCTTCATTCGAGGATGAAGCCGTATGGGAAATGTCACGCTTTTCAGCACGACTAGAAGTCGATGAAGAGTTACCGCTCAATATCTTATGGCATGCGGTTCAATTAGCGGAAACCTCGGGGATTAAATATATCGTCAGTGCCGCTACTCCGATGTTGGAAAAGATGTTTGACCAGCATCAGGTGGCATTTGAGCCCTTATCACCGGGGTTAATCCAGTCGGAAGATAATTTATTTGCGGTAAAAATCCCGGTTGACCAACCTGAGCTGGCAAAAAAATATCGTGGCGCGCGCCGCTTTAGCCCGGAAGAGGTGCTGCCTTCATTAGGTGTATCGATCAACTGGCAGACGCGTGGTCGCTAATTAATGCCATTTCGACCACAGAGAGATCAATAACCAGGCGGCGGCGACCCAGCAGAGCACTGCACTGCCTAGTGCCCACGGGAGCCGCATTAAGCCAATCAAATACCAAAGTGATAACAGATAGATAAAGTAGGGAACAATCGCCCACATGCCAAAAATAATCGTGGCGCGTAAGGCTTCAACATTACGTTCTGTGGCAACAATATAGTGGGCGATAAGTGCAAAGGTTGGAAACAGCGGTACTAGCCCGGCGATATAATAATTACGCGTTTTTGCCAGTATCCCAATCAGTAAGACCACGGCGGCACCGAGCGCCGCTTTGAGAAGTAAGCCCATTGTCCATATCCTAAAAAACACCCAAGATGAGTGAAATGATACGGAAAATCAATGGGCTTGCATGAGGTTATTGGCGGTAAGCGAACTTAATCTGTTTGATGGTGTTACTAAAGACTTCCGCCTGTTGCGTATCTTCGAGTTGCGCCACGAAACGCTCCATATTAATGATAACTTTCCCGGCATCGGCCTGACCCATGCCTTTCAACATCAATGTGATCATTGCTTTCAGGCAGGCGACTTCATTCGCCAGCGCCTGGGTGTGTTCAGAAGTAGAAAAGTCGATTTGACTCATAACGGTCTCCTTGATGACTTTTTGCAAGCGCTCGATCAACAAAAATCGGGCAAATGAAACAGCGTCCAGTATATCATAAAATTTATGATGCTTTTCGAGGCTATCAGGATAGCGGGGGAGGAGTAGAGGCCGCCGCCTGGCGTTTTAAGAGGATGAAAAACGAAAAGCCGTTTCAAAAAATTAGTCTGTCGGCCTGGTTTTGATTAATGGTGCTCATAAAAGCTATTACATTTAGTTTTATTTTATTTGATTGTTTTTTCAGTGATTTTATAATTTACATTCAGCGAAGTCTGCCAGGATAATAAAATTAATCTTGAAGCATTGGGCGATAAATTGCTAAAAAGTTATTAATTTTCTCATTTTATTATTGCTTTGTGTGAACAAAAAAAAGCACTCTCCCCGCGCGATGATTTATGTTCAAACCGCAGCAAAAAAAGGGTAACATCAGCGGTATGAATTAATCCGTTGCACTTTTCGACTTTGACCATTCTGGAGAAATCCTCTTTTGATTAGCATTCTCCTTGTTGACGACCACGAATTGGTACGCGCCGGCATTCGTCGCATACTGGAAGATATCAAAGGCATTCATGTTGTCGGTGAGGCCAACTGCGGTGAAGATGCGGTCAAATGGTGTCGCGCCAACAATGTTGACGTGGTGTTAATGGATATGAATATGCCGGGTATCGGTGGTTTAGAAGCAACGCGTAAAATTGTGCGCTTCAACCCGGATATTAAAATTATTATGCTGACCATTCATACTGAAAATCCGTTACCGGCGAAAGTGATGCAGGCAGGGGCTTCGGGGTATCTGAGCAAAGGCGCCGCGCCGCAAGAGGTGGTGAGTGCAATCCGTTCCGTGAATGCCGGTCAGCGTTATATCGCGTCCGACATTGCTCAGCAAATGGCGTTAAGTCAGATAGAGCCACAAAAAGCCGAGTCGCCGTTTAGCTGTTTGTCGGAACGAGAATTGCAGATTATGCTAATGATCACCCGCGGGCAAAAGGTGACAGATATCTCTGAACAACTGAACCTGAGCCCGAAAACTGTTAACAGCTATCGTTACCGTATGTTTAGCAAATTGAATATCAGCGGTGATGTAGAGTTAACGCATTTGGCCATCCGTCATGGCTTATTTAATGCGGAGTCGTTGATCGGTAGTGAGTGAAGTCTTTGATGCAAAATCCTTTCTGAAAACTGTCACCAGCCAGCCCGGTGTGTACCGAATGTATGATGCTGGCGGGACGGTTATCTATGTTGGTAAAGCGAAAGATCTTAAAAAGCGTTTAACCAGTTATTTTCGTAGTAATGTCGCCAGCCGCAAAACCGAAGCGCTAGTAACGAATATTCGACAAATTGACGTTACGGTTACGCATACAGAAACCGAAGCGCTGTTGCTCGAGCACAACTACATTAAACTCTATCAGCCGCGCTACAACGTCTTGTTGCGTGATGATAAGTCCTACCCGTTTATCTTCCTCAGCGCTGATACACATCCCCGTCTGGCGATGCAACGTGGCGCAAAACACGCGAAAGGCGAGTACTTCGGCCCATTCCCTAATGGCTATGCAGTGCGTGAGACTCTGGCACTGTTGCAGAAGGTGTTTCCGGTACGGCAATGTGAAAATAGCGTGTACCGCAACCGCTCGCGCCCATGCTTACAATATCAAATCGGTCGTTGCCTCGGCCCGTGCGTCGCCGGGTTGGTCAGTGAAGAGGAGTATGCGCAGCAAATCGAATATGTGCGTTTATTCTTGTCCGGCAAAGATGATCAGGTTCTCAACTTGCTGGTGAGCCGCATGGAGGCCGCCAGCGCCGCGCTACGCTTTGAAGAAGCCGCGCGGTTGCGAGACCAGATATTGGCGGTACGTCGTGTGACGGAAAAACAGTTTGTCTCTAATCAGGGGGACGATCTGGATGTTATTGGCGTCGCGTTTGATGCCGGCATGGCGTGTTTGCATGTGCTGTTTATTCGTCAGGGGAAAGTCTTAGGCAGCCGCAGCTATTTCCCGAAAATACCGGGCGGGACTGAGTTGGCGGAAGTAGTACAAACCTTCGTCGGGCAGTTCTATCTACAGGGGAGTGACGCCCGCACGTTACCTGCGGAAATATTGCTGGATTTCGCGCTGCCAGAGCGTGAATTGCTGGCTGAATCGCTGACTGAGCTAGCCGGACGGCGTGTGAATGTGCAAAGCAAACCTCGCGGCGACCGGGCGCGTTATCTGAAACTGGCGCGCACCAATGCTGCCACGGCGCTGGTAACGCGTTTGGCGCAGCAGTCAACAATACATCAACGTATGGCGGCGCTGGCTGAAACGCTCGACCTGCCAGCGATAAAGCGTATGGAGTGTTTCGATATTAGCCACACCATGGGCGAGCAAACGGTCGCATCCTGCGTCGTGTTTGATGCAAACGGCCCGCTGCGGGCGGAGTACCGTCGCTACAATATTACCGGCATCACCCCTGGCGATGATTACGCGGCAATGAATCAGGTATTACGTCGTCGGTACAGTAAAGCGTTAGAGCCGGGTAAAGTGCCGGACATTATTTTTATCGACGGTGGAAAGGGGCAACTGGCGCAAGCAAAAAATGTGTTTGCTGAACTCGACGTGTCATGGGACAAGGATCATCCTCTGTTATTAGGCATCGCAAAAGGGAGCGATCGTAAAGCGGGTCTGGAGACATTGTTTTTTGAACCGGAAGGGGAAGGGTTCTCACTGCCGCCGGACTCTCCAGCGCTGCATGTGATTCAGCATATTCGTGACGACTCTCACAATCATGCAATTACGGGTCATCGTAGCAAAAGAGCCAAAGTGAAAAATACCAGCGCGTTGGAAACTATCGAAGGAATCGGCCCGAAACGTAGGCAACAGCTACTCAAATACATGGGAGGGCTGCAGCCGCTGATGCGTGCGACTGTTGAGGAAATAGCCAATGTGCCCGGTATTTCCCATGCCTTGGCGGAGAAAATCTTCCATTCGCTGAAACACTAGCATTGAAACCCCGTCGTCAATGTAGCAACATACGGGTAAATTCCACTCCAGCCAAATAGTTAGCGTAGCATATGCAATTTAACATACCGACGTGGCTCACCGTATTTCGTGTTTTCCTTATTCCGTTCTTTGTGCTGGCGTTTTATCTGCCATTTCAATGGGCTCCGTTAGTTTGCGCCCTGATTTTTGTTGTGGCGGCGGTTACCGATTGGTTTGATGGGTTTTTAGCCCGTCGCTGGAAGCAGACCACGCGTTTTGGCGCGTTTCTTGATCCGGTGGCGGATAAAGTGATGGTCGCGATGGCTCTGGTGCTGGTGGCGGAACATTTTCACTCGTGGTGGATCACTTTACCTGCAGCAACGATGATTGCGCGTGAAATCATTATTTCCGCGCTGCGTGAGTGGATGGCGGAAATTGGTAAGCGCAGTAGTGTAGCCGTTTCCTGGATTGGGAAAGTGAAAACGACAGCACAGATGTTTGCGCTATTTGCCTTACTCTGGCGTCCGGACCAGTTGGTTGAAGGAATTGGTGTCATCGCGCTATATATTGCTGCGGTCTTAACGTTCTGGTCAATGTTCCAATATCTCAGTGCGGCACGCGGCGATTTGTTTGAAGGGTGATCGATACGATTTAAAAAGCAGCAAACGGACGCGTGGCATGGATAATTTTATTGACTCATTGCCACAGGTCAGTAGAATGCAACGCATCGAACGGCGGTACAGACGCCAGAAGATAAAGTAAATCAGCAAGTTGGTTATTTGTTGATGATGCGGGAATAGCTCAGTTGGTAGAGCACGACCTTGCCAAGGTCGGGGTCGCGAGTTCGAGTCTCGTTTCCCGCTCCAAATTTGTTATCAGCCAGTATGCTGGTAACCGCCTGAAAAGGCGATAGCAAGACAAAGGCGCGTTGGCAGAGTGGCCATGCAGCGGATTGCAAATCCGTCAACCTCGGTTCGACTCCGGGACGCGCCTCCACTTTGCCCAGGTGGTGAAATCGGTAGACACAAGGGATTTAAAATCCCTCGGCTGTATGGCTGTGCGGGTTCAAGTCCCGCCCTGGGCACCAATCAAAATATCGAATTAAAACAAGCAATAAGCAGCAATGTCGTAACCGCCTTTGGGCGGTTTTTTCGTTCCGAAAATCACCTTGCCTAGCATCATATCTAACTATTACGATTTATCATTGTCGGGCTCCCGCGCTGGCAAGGCGAAGTGATGGAATGCGTGACGTTGTTAGCTGACAACGCTGGATTGATCCTGCGTCAGTAATACTCTCTCGACTCATTCACCATCGGTCATTTCTCCGTCTTTCCGGAGTGTCAGAACATTTAGCTGAACGACTACCGCAAGGTTTTCAGGATGTCGTCATCAGTAAATTTAGTTAAAGCTAACATTCATTGCAAGTATTTTGTTCGTAAAAACGAACAAAGTGAGCGTATCAGTTCCAACCTCTTGAAAATAAACTAACTATTGTTTTCTTTACGTGCAGAGAGTAACTCTTCGAATAAGCGATTGAAACTGTCAACTTTTTCCCGTAGCTCATCCAGATGGCGCAATTTTTCCGACTCAGGTAGGGCAGAGAAGAGAGCGAGTAACTCTGTTTCTCGCTCATCCACATCCTGCGGGGCTGCCTGCGGTGTAGCGGGCGCCAGCGTATCGTCACCATATAAAATCCAGGCGGGCGAGCACTGTAGTGCGTTACTCAGGGTAAAAAGATTCTTGCCGCCCGGCTCACTGTCGCCAGTCTCCCATTGTGAGATGGTCACATGAGCGACTCCGACACGTTGTGCCAGTGCGCGTTGGCTTAGCTTAAACTCTTTCCTGCGCGCTCTAATGCGCTCGCCGAACTGTTGCATAGACGGGTTAGCCTGATTTTCCTTTGTTTGACGACCTAAGGCATGCTGTTGTTAGCCAAATCTAACATAAGCGATGGCGATATGGCAGCGCTATCCATATGCGCACGATGATAACCGCTATTACTATAAAGATAACCGGGAATAAACGAGGATTACGAAATACTACGCAAAAAAATTTTTTCTACCGTTAACTCAGTGCTGGCGCTGTTTTTTAAACCCAAATAAACACCATGGTAAAAAAAGGATTGACGAGGCTGAAGTGCTGAGCCAATATTTTTCCATAAGCTGAAAAATGTAAAGTGATAATAACTTCTCAACTGCCGCCACCGGGCGGTTTTTTTATTTCTACCTCCCTTGGTTCTGTCTCTTTTTCGGGCGCTGATTTTCAGTGCTGCATAAGTTTTTTTGCTTTTTTACCCAGGGAATTATAGCTACGCCTTTTATTTATGCGGCGTAGAGAAATAAAAACTGTAATTTTCATCTCACGCTGTATGGAGAAAAAAAGCCATGGTAATAACCGATATTATTTATCCGCAGAATCGTAGCGCGCAAGATGACGGCCGCGATTATACCGCATTAATTATTTGGCGTATGAATGCAGGCGCCCGTGCCCGGACACGCTCCGCATGGATGCCACCGCCGGAGCCGATCAAGGTCAGCGAGCCGGTTTGCCTTCCACTCACCGAGCCGCGCGAGAACGAAAATCAGCAAGCGCCCCAGCCGTCAGCGCCGAAAAATAGCGTTGGGCACGGCGATTTTCCTGCGTGTAACTTGGTGAGCGTAATGTTGGGAAGAACCCTGAGCTATTACGGCATTATGGCTGCTTTAGATAAGCATTTCCCAGAGCACGGTCTAACCATGCATCAGCTACGCTCGCGGGTACAACGTATGTGTTTGTCGCCGCATATCCAGATTGATCGACATGCCACACCGACGCCGGAATTTACGCTCTATCAGGTGGATAGAGCCTACTATCTCAGTAGTGAAAATAGCCAGAAAACGGTCACTGCCCGCAGTAACTAACACCTCGTGAAGTCAGCGCCTAACCGTAACGATAAAAACGATTTTAGCAATATTTGAAAAACATACTGGAAATATATACAGTATTTTGCTGTAATAACCTGGAGGCGAAGATAACAGGAACGGGCGGCGGAGGTTTTAGTGGCTGATTTTAAAGACATTGATGAAACACTACCTTCTGATGGTCGGGTTCTTGTGAAGTTCCACAATGGGCGTGTGGTTAGCGTACGTATCATCAGAGATGATGAACATATCGCCTCATTTCGTGCGTTAATAGAGCTTGCCGGGCAGGCGGGCTATCAGATATTCACCCCCGAGGGGAAACCGCTTTAAAGCAGGACTGGCCTGAACAGCCAGAGCTGAATGACTGCTGCGCTAACTGGAGGAAACCTGATGGCACAGCATTTAAGTAGTGAAGCAGTAAAACTCAATCGTGAAGAAACCCTTTGGCTAATCCCCTGGCTGGAAAAATGGGGTGCCTGGATCTATAGCGGCCGAATCGATCGGCGGCAAAGTAGCGTTATTGCTGGGTTTATGGCGCAAGCAGCAGGCGTGAGCGGCACAGGGCGGCCATTATGTAATGATGACGAAGGTATATTGATTAATGGTGTTATAGATGAACTTCATCATATTAATAAGCAAGCATGGTCACTATTAATTTGTCGCTATGCGTTTTGCGCATCTGAAAGAAAACTGGCGGGTTATTATCAGTCCATTTGTGAGCCCCGATTAATGAGCGCTGTGCAAGGCAAACCAAAATATCGTGTGCCATCATTGGCGACTTGCCGCAGAGAAGTAAATGAAATGTTCTCAGCAATGGAATCTTTTATTTATGTTCGCCTGCAGGCCGCCCTTTCTAAATAAATACAACAAAAATAATATAATCTATTGACAGCCTTGGCGTGCTGAGCCATTATTTTCACATAAGCTGATAATTCTATCCTGAAATATATTAACAACCCGCTGCGGCGGGTTTTTTTATGGGCGAATAAATAGGTTTTTCCTGATCACATTTACCAGATGATGAATTTTATTATGCGTCTGCAAAGACAACGCTGTTCTTTTATACCGGCTCCGGCCGGTTTTTTTATCTCCGTCTTTATCGGCGGAGCACAGCACTATAGGGGAGCAAAATGTCCGATCTTTTTTCAGGCACCACGGTTGCTGCCAGTGCTCTAACCGGCGTCAGTCTGTTTGGCCTGATGTCATCCTCCGATTATGGCGTTATTTTTGGCGCGTTTGCCGGTGCCGTCTTTTATGTCGCAACCGCAGCAGAACTGAGTCTGTGGCGGCGTGCGCTCTATTTTTTAGTTTCCTTTATCGTTGGGATTTATGGCGCCGGATTGATAGGCGCCAAATTGGCAAGCCTGACGCATTACAACGATAAGCCACTGGATGCATTAGGTGCGGTGCTCCTTTCGGCGCTGGCGATCAAAATACTGACGTTCGTCTTTGAACAGGATCTGGCTGCGTGGCTGCGGCGCTGGACGGGAGGAGATCGTGATCATAAGTAATCCACTGGTGTTCATTAATGTGGTGATCAGCAGCGCAATTGTTTTGCGCCTGATGCTCTATCGCAAACCCACCGGGAAACATAACCGCCAGGCCGCGTGGCTCGCCTGGTGCCTGATTGTCGCTTATGGCTCGGTGCCGTTTCGTTTTGCTTTTCATTGCGATCTCCAAACTCACTGGTCGACATTGACCGTTAACCTCATTCTCTGCGTGGCGATTTTTCGTAATCGGGGAAATGTTGCGCGGCTGTTTTGTTCCTGAGGGCAGTATGAATCCAACACAATTTCAGCAGGCTACGGGCACTGGCGCAGAACTGGCTGCGCGCTGGTGTCCTTCTATTAATGTAGCCATGACGTTTTTCAATATTTCTCACCCTCTGCAACAGGCGCAATTTATTGCACAAATTGGCCATGAATCGGCAGGTTTTACTCAACTCAGCGAAAACTTCAACTATACGCCAACGGCTTTGATGAGCACTTTCGGAAAACGCATCTCTGATTACCAGGCGCAAATGTTGGGGCGAACGTCAGAGCACCCGGCGAGACAGGTGGCTATTGCAAACTTGGTTTATGCCGGGCGGATGGGGAATAAAAGTAGCAATGATGGCTGGAAATATCGAGGGCGCGGGCTGATTCAGATAACCGGTCTGAATAATTACCTTGCCTGCGGCGAGGCGCTGCACATTGATCTGGTCGCCGAACCCGAAAAACTGGAATGTGATAATTATGCCGCCTTATCCGCCGCATGGTTCTTTACCCATAACGGTTGCTTAGCGTACGCCGAAAATACCAAACGCGTAACGCGCTTAATTAATCCGGCACTACAGGGTCTTGCCGATCGATTACAGCGTTTTAACCAAGCGAAGGCGGCGCTGGCATGAATAGCCTCTCCCTGGCCCTGTGGCTAAAAACACACTGGCGCGGCCTGCTGTGGATGATGCTGTTACTGATGGTCATTGCCAGCACCTGCCTGATTAGCCATTACCACCAACGTGCGATCGCGGCGGAAAGCAAAATGCAGACACAACTAACGCTGATTAATGACCTGCGACAGCAGCAAGCTAATGCTGCCGCGATTGATATGCACTATACCCAGGAGTTATCGGATGCGAGGAAGACTATTGACCAGCTTCAACATGATGTTATTGCTGGCCGCCAGCGGTTGCAGCTCAACGCCACCTGCCGGAAACCTTCAACCGCCGCCGCCACCGGCGTGGATGATGATGCCAGGCCCCGACTTACTGACGCCGCTCAACGGGATTATTTCACCCTCCGCGAGCGTATTGCCACCGCAACCCAACAAATAGCCGGTTTGCAGGCCTATATCCGCGCCATGCGGGCATTACCCTGATTAACTGCCAGATCATCCATTTTCGGCAGGATACTTTGCTTTAGTCAGGAGTATGTCCGCTCTAATTCATAAAGTTACACTGCGAATATTCACGTTAGGATACTAAATAATGAGCCAGACCTTATACGAGGCTAAACCACCGTTGGAAGTGTTTAGACAGATTGCATTAGAATTTGCAGAAATTCCCGATGAAACTATCAATGATTATCTTGAGCTATCTACTCTTTTTTTAAGTAATAAAAGTTACGGCGAAGCAAATAATATAGCCTTGGCACTTATGTCAGGCCATATGATGGCATCATTGGGCTGTTTCTCCAAAGAGAGTTTTACTTCCACTGCCAGAGTAATTTCCCGTACTGAAGGAGATTTATCAATTTCTTATGAGAGTATTTCTAATGACACAGATTACCTTTCTACGACAAGTTATGGAAATCTACTATTGCTGCTCGAGGAACGTATGGTTGGGGATAATAGCTCTGAAAGTGAAAAATGAACGTGGAAATTACCCAAAATTAGCCAAGAATGAAAGGGGTTAATAGTATGGATTCGTTCCGCAGGCCTTTGAGCGTATTAACACCATTGCCAGGTGTTTTTTTTGGTGCCTACGAAAATGGAGAATGGAAAGATAATGGTGGGGTAAAATCTACAGTTTATTTTTCGGTGCAACCACTTAATAAAAATGGAGGGCTAGAATCCTTGCCAGAAGGTAGGCGGGTTAATGATTATTATCGGCTGTATAGCGATGCGAAATTGCAAGTGATTGGTGACGGTGAAAATTTTCAACCTGCCATTGTCACTATCGATGAGTTTGAGTATGAACTAACATATCGGGAGACTTGGCAGAGCGGAATTATACCGCATTATAAATACTATGCAGTAAGGAAATACGATGGCTGACTTTATCGAGTCTGTTACCGAAACGCTATTTTCAAATATCATCAATATTCCTGTTGTACGTGCTAATCAGAATGGGCCGCGGCCAAAATTACCTTATGCCAGCTATCAGATAACTGCCTGTAAAACAGTAGGAAGTGACGAGTATGGAGAAATAGATGATGACGGGGTTATACAAATTAAAGGAGTTCGTGAAGGTACGATAATGGTGAACTTTTTTGGCGCCGATGCCAAAGAAATTGCCGGAGACTTAGTCAATTGCATTAAAAAAATATCATCGCGAGAATTAATGCGGAAGTTAAAGCTAGTTATCAGTAATACTGGCAACGTATCTGATATCACTGCATTACGTGATGATATGCATTTTGAAACAATGGCTAATGTAGAACTGACTTTTAGGTATACCTGTCTTTATACCGATCATGTGGGAATTATTGAAACTGTTGACGCAGCCAGTACGGTTGGCAAAGAACCTATACATCAAGTTATTACCATTGACTAATACGGAGTATTTAAATGTCATCTCTTAACCAAATTGCTAGTGTTGATATTAATCTTAATACCGCAACGGTAGGAAAAGCTAACTTTGGCATCCCGTTAGTTGTATCGCCAACGACTGCGTTCGGTGAACGTGTTCGGCGGTATTCGAGTTATTCATCCGCTGTTTCAGATCAGCTTGATTCTCATACGCTCTCTGCTTTACAGGCGGTATTTAGTCAGACACCTCGACCAAAGCAAGCCTACGTTGGACGTCGTGATGCAGCTACAATTGTGGTAGTGCCAAAAGATAGTAGCCCGATTGAAGGTGAAATTTATTCTTTCACTGTTAACGGTACAGAAATCAGTTATACCGCAATGAAAGACGACACGCTTGATTTGGTTGCTACTGGCCTAAGTGAGGCAATGGGATCTGAGGTTGAAATTACTGATTTTTTTAACGCTCCAACTGTCTCCGAAGGGAAAGTTACATTAACAGTCAAAAATCATCCAGAAAGCACACTAACCCTTTTTGGTAAAGATAATGTAAGCATCCAGTCTATTGGTGCAACTGATAACCTTGCTTCCGATATGGATAAAATTAAGGCAGAAGATAATACCTGGTATGGCTGGTCATTAGTCGAGTTAAACGATGATTTGATCACTCAGGGAGCATCCTGGACGGAAACGCAAAATAAGTTATTTTTTGCACGTTCAAATACTGCTTCCATTTGGTCAGCTGACAGTGATGACCTTGCTAGCCAACTTATGGGAAAACAATATCTGCGAACTGTATTAATTGCCGATAAATTCGCAGCTACGCAATATCCTGATGCTGCAGTCATGGGACGCTTCTTTACCAAGGATCCGGGAGAGGCGGTGTTTGCTCTGAAGTCGCTAGTGACGATCGCGGATAGTAAATTTACAGATACAGAAAAAGCTAACATCATCAAAAAAAATGCCAATACTTATGAACAATACAGTGACGGAATCTATCTTTTCGGGGTAGGTACTGAACAAAAACCATCTGGTCGTGTAGTTTCCGGCGAGTGGATTGATGTAGTACGCGATCGTGATTGGCTAACTGACGATATCCAGACTTCTCTGGCGAGTGTGAAAGTTCGCAATGGAAAAATCCCCTATACCAACGTAGGTATTGCATTAATTATCAATACACTTCGCGCTCGGCTCGCTAATGCTCAAATTCAAGGTGTAATCGCACCAGATGAAAAAAATAGTGCAGGGGAAACCGTCCCTGGCTTCAAAATCGATTATCCAAATGCAGCGGATATTGATGCAGATACAAAAGCTTCTCGAATCCTCTATATCAGCTTTATTGGGTTACTTTCCGGCGCAGTTCAATTGACTCAAATTGATGGCACTCTTTCTTACGATTATCAATAAGGAGAATTTAAATGGCAGCTAACTATAGCTTATCAGGCACTTTTGATGGTTCTGAAGTTCATGTAATTATTGGAACAGTGCCTCTATCAGGATTTTCAGATGGTGATTCAATTACTGCTACTCGTTCGGGCGATTTATTTACTAAACGCTCAGGGTTAGATGGTTCAACCGGTCGCTCTAAAAATACTGACAAATCAGGGACAATTGAAGTTCGGTTATTATCAACCAGTGCAGCAAATGACGCGCTTTCATTATTGATGAATATGGATAGTCTTGGGCTTGAAGGTGATGCTGTTTTTCCGATTAGCGTGGTAGATATGTCAGGTCGTACTGTTATCTCTGGCAGTGAATGCTGGTTACAGACGCCTCCATCTGTAGCTTTCTCAACTAATGCTGTTGGGGAAAGGGCTTGGGTATTCGCTGCTGCATCTCTACAACTCTATGTCGGTGGCAATAATTAAGGTGGGATAAATGGAACGTTATAATTTCGTGATCGGGGAAAAAGAGTTTTCTGCTATAAAAGTAAACGCCTTTTCTGCTGCCCGCCACTTAGTAAAGTTAAAAACCTTACTCGATAAAGGACTCGCTCAGGGGACGGAGGCAAATGCTATCGCATTACTTTCCGGCGTCGATGAAAAAACTCTGGAGACAGTCATTATGCCAATCTTACGTGACGCGCTAGTAACCTGTACAACGGATAACGTGAAACTAGATAATGAGCAAAATGTTAATCGGGTATTTACAGCGGATACGCTTTTCGATTTCTTTGACGTTATCTGGGAGGTACTAAAGCTGAATTTCGCCCCTTTTTTCACTCGAGTCTTGAACCTGTTTGGACTGAACCCGGGAGATCTTACCGATCGGGTAAATATGCTGGCAGCAAAAGACCAGATGGGAAATTAAGGGATGACGTAACTGCGGAATGGTTGGTATGGCGCCCAATAATGCGGCAGATGTGTACCGTTGAGGGCGTCAAATCTGGCCAGGTTTCTGTCGAAGACATCATCAAGCTGAATGGTCTCATTGATATGGTGGACTATTACAGCCAGCCGGAAGAGTAAGTATGCTCATACGTGAACTTTTAGTCCGTCTGGGCCTGACCGGTGGCGAAGCCACCGGTCGCGACCTGGATAAAATTGATGTGAAAGTTAACCAACTCATGGATAGTTTTCGCAGTCTTAGTGGTGTGCTTAGCAGCGTGTTATCTGTCGTTAATATTGCGGATGAGATGCAATTATTGGAGTTTCGGTTGGGTAAAGTGATCACTACTACTAATGGTGGCGCTGAAGCAATGGATAACCTTTCAAAACATGCCAATGATGCGAGAGTGAATATTGAAGCATATGCTGATGTTTATAGCCAAATGGGAGCGGCTACACATGGGCTTATCAAATCTCAGCAAGATTTACTCAATATTACCGACTCGGTCGAGATGGGGCTCCAACTCGCAGGTGCAAGCACTCAGCAAACTACCAATGTAATAATGCAGCTAACGCAGGCCATGGCGGTAGGTAAATTACAATGGTCTGATATGCAAGTCATCATGCAAAACTCTGAAGGTTTTGCCTCCCGTCTGGCGGCTTCTCTGGGAACGTCACTAGATCAAATGGCAAAAGCCGCCCAGGGAGAAGGCAGTAGTATTAGCAGTGATAGAGTCATAAATGCATTGCGTAATATATCAAGTGGAGTAAAGGAAGAGTTTTCTTCTATGCCAATGACATTTGAACAAGGAATGACGGTGGTTGCTAATCGCTGGGATATGTTTATCCATCGCCTGAGTCGCAGCACGGCGATTGTTCCCCTGATAGCAAATGATTTTCTGTGGTTGGCTGATAAGGTTGAATACATATTTGATCAGATTATTAATGCATTAGGTGGTGCAGAAAATGCAGTGAAATGGCTGAGTGTTGCTTTTGGCGCTGCTGGATTGGTTGGTATTATCGGGGCCGCCTCTACCGCTTTTACGGCGCTTATTTCACCTGTGGGGCTAATTATTGCTGGCCTGATATTACTTTACGGTGCCGCTGAGAATGTTTATCGATGGTTTAAGAAACAGCCTTCTCTATTGGATGATTTTATCGGCCCTGCAGAAAAATATCATGACGAAATAGATGGAATCACTAAAGGGCTTGATGATTTAGCAGAGATAGCTAAGTTTGCTCTTCGTATGCTTGAGAATCTTAAAAATTTTATGAACTCGTTTCAGGATTCGGCGCAAAGCCTTGGTGACAAGCTTGGAACAACGAAAGTAGCGCCCTGGATCAAACAAAAGTTAGGTTGGTTTATTGATGATCTTAGTGGCTGGGCCTCTCAGGCTAATGAGCAAACATATGGCGTTTTTGATGTGCCAAAGATGTGGAATGATATGCTGAGTAGAATCAGGGAAAGTAATCGTAATTCACAAGTTCCCGTAGCTAGTTCAGTAAATAATATGAGTGTTGACACTGGCTTCTGGAAAATGCAAGGAACGTTAGGAGCTAAATCTAATTCGGTTACTATTTCAATAGGTACAATAAGCGTGCCGCCGGGTACAACGCAAGAACAGATGAGCTATTTGAATGATGTCGGACTAGAAGTTTTTAATGACGTTGGCTATAGGCTGGGATCATTAGGCGATGATATGAATTTTAATAGGGGGTAAGAATGTCTTTTTCTGACCTTTTGGGTTTTACATGGAATGGTGGGTTGGATAATTTATTCCATGTTAGCAATGAAGTTATTGGTTCACTAGAATTTGATTCGATTGATAGCGAAACGCATGACTGGCAGCGTGACATAACGCAAAATCCAGTAGAAAATGGGATACCTATTGCTGATCATATTATTGAAAAGCCAAGAAGCTTGACAGTTACAGGAATGATTAGTAATTCTCCCATAACGGAAGCAGAAATATTTAGCTCGCAGTTTAATAGTGTTAACATTGAGGAACGGGTTGCTAAAGCATTAGCAACACTTGACGACCTTTACCACGCTAAAATTTTGGTAACTATCTATACGCGGTATATGATTTATAAAGATATGGTCATTACAAGTATTAATATTCCGCGAACTCCTGATATTGGTGACGCAATAGTATTTACCTTACAAGCAACACAACTTCGTATCGTTTCAGCACAATCTACTCAATTACCCAAAGGCCTTGGTGTAAAGAAAGTTACGGATAGTGAAGGTAAGGCGGGTACCTCCAACAGTAATGACATAGCTACACGAAAACGAGCTGGTGGCATGAAAAATAATGGAAAAGCATCTTCCGATAAAGGTCCCATTAAGGATGGAAGTGAAAGTAAAAAGGATTTTAGATAAACCAAAGAAGAATATTTAAAAATAACCACAGGAAGTTAAGTATGATAACAGTTAATTTTCTTTCTGGTTATCCCGACCAGACAGTAGATATGGCTATAAATGAACAAACTTTCACGCTTCGGATAAAATGGAATGAACGTTTTTCTTTCTGGTCTCTTAGTATTTATGATCGCCAGTTTACTCCTATTGTCTCGGGAATAAAGATGGTTAGAGATTATCCTCTTACACGCCATTTGTCATTAAATGGAATTAACGGTGATTTTATTTTTATGAGAAACTTTGGTGTAAAGGAACAGGCGAGTTTTAATTCTATTGACAATGATTTTTCGCTAGTTTATCTGGCTGGAGATGAAATAGATGCCGCTATTTCTGAGAGTAGCTGAATTAATCATCGCGCAAACAAACAAAAAGGCTATTAGCGTAAAAGACTTACGGCTTAATTTTAGCATTCAAAAAACATCATCTAAAACTGTAAATAAATGTACTCTAAAAGTCTATAATGCCTCGCCGGATACAATAAAAAAAATGGAAATTATAAATAATATTGTTATCCTAAAAGTCGGTTATGAACAAGATATAGGGGCTGTAACGTTATTTACCGGTACAGTTTGTCGGTCTCTGACATATGTAGATGGCGCGGATACTATTACAGAAATAGATTTACGAGATAGTGTGATTCCCCTGAGAGATGCAAAAATATCGGTAAGCTATCCCCCTCATTACTCTGCGCTTGCTGTGTTAAAAGGGGTGGTTTCTAATTTTGGCTTGCCAGTGAAAATGTCTTTAAATGTTAATGATAAGCAATACATTTCTGGTTTTGCATATAACGGACGTGCTCGTGATGCAATGGATAGGGTATGTGATTTTCTGGATCTTGAATGGTCTGCTCAAGATGGAGAGTTACAAATCATTCGTAAAGGTGGTGTGTATGCTGAAACGGCAGTTGTACTTTCCAAAGATACCGGCTTGATTGGTTATCCACGTCGTGAGGCGGAAACAATGACGGAAAAAAGTAATGCCCAAACTGGTATAAAATACGAAAGTAACCGTGTTACTCACAACAGTATAAATGTTGAAGATCCAACCGCTAAAATAAAAAATCGGCAAACGCTTGATGGAGCCGGTTACCGTGTCAAGTCGTTGCTTAATCCAGCTATATACCCGGGAGCCTATGTTAAGCTTATTTCAAATAACATTCATGGTGAGTTTTTCCGTGTCGAGGAAGCTAAATATATTGGCGATACTCATGGACAAGAATGGAATGTTGAAGCACTACTGAGGTATCCGAAAGATGGCGGACAAAAGTGATTTTATTGAAGCGCTGACTCAGGTTATCGGCGGCGAGCTTGACCAAGTCAATACCGCGATTCCATGCACGATTCTCGAGTATAACAACGGCAGAGTCACTGTTAGACCTGATGGTGAAAAACGATATCCTGATGGTGATAGTAACGCTTATCCGATCTTACACAACCAGCGGTTTGTATGGCCCAAATTTGCTAACGGTC
The DNA here is from genome assembly GCF_013285385.1 of Paramixta manurensis. NCBI lineage: Bacteria > Pseudomonadati > Pseudomonadota > Gammaproteobacteria > Enterobacterales > Erwiniaceae > Paramixta > Paramixta manurensis. Next base: position 1,816,385 of record NZ_CP054212.1, read on the forward strand.
AGGCGGGGATAAAGGGGCCGGTTACTGTTGGTGACAAGGGGCTTCTGATTGTTTGCCAGCAGTCAATTGATGACCCAGATGATTTGCGGCGTTTTGATCTTATCGATAGCTACGTAATACCCGGTGGTGACTATGACGACTCGGTGCCAGGCAACAACGATATGCGCTTGTACTTTGGTAAAGCTTTTTTGGCTTTTGATGAAGCTGGGAAATTACTTATTAATGCACCTGGTGGCGTTGAGGAAACCACACCCTTGCATCTTCTGAAGGGCAAGTTAACGGTTCAACAACTTTTGACTTATCAAGGGGGAATGACGGGGACTGGCGGTAATGGTTCAGTAGCGACGATTAATGGGACAATGCAAGTTACAGGTGATGTGGTGATAAATGGAATAAAAATAAGCACTCATAAACATGCTGGAGACAGCGGAGGAACTACGGGAGGCCCGCAAAATTAATAATTTTATGCAACTTAATATTTCTATCAGGCGGTTTTTATTTTAATTCTAATATTAACTGTAATTCACCATTAAGTGACTCTTTATTTATGGAGGCATATGCTCGATTTTAAATTAAAACAGGGGCAGGTTGTCTTTGAAAATGGTTTGCTCCAATACGTCGATGGGGCAGAACGCATCAGACAACAACTTGAATTTAGATTGTCTATTTTTCGAGGTGAGTGGTTTCTTGATAGCGAATTTGGTACGCCTTATTTTCAATCTATTCTTGGAAAAAGATTAACAATAAATGGTGCTATCAGTGTTATTAAAACAGAAATTCGTGCGGTAGAAGGAATCAATGATATCAGTAATTTCCGATGGAGTTTAGATCGTGCTAATAGAAAACTTTCGGTAGAATTTGAAGCAAAAACAGATTTCGGTATCGTATCATTTCCATAATCGATATAAACCTTACAAACCTGCTACGTGGTGGGTTTTTACGTCTGGAGAAAAGCGTGGCAAACACATATATCACAGATAAGGGACTTGAGAAGCCAACGCTGGTCGAATGTATTCAGCAGATTGGTGATGCAATGGAGAGCGTCGTCGGTCCGGTTAACCGGGAGGCCGACAGTACAACCGGACAATGGATTGGCATTGAAGCAGAGGCTAATGCTATACACTTCGAAGCATTAGAATACTTATGGAATTCTCGATTCCTTTCCTCTGCAGAGGGAATGGCGCTTGATGCGATTGGTTCATGGTTTGGGTTGTCACGAATTGGCCAGACGGCTACGAAAGTAAATGCAGTTATTTACGGTAACGAATCGACGGCAGTTCCCGCTGGTTCCATTGCATCTTTCGATAACTATCAGTTCAAACTGGATGTGGATACGGTTATAAGCCGCGCTGATTTAGTTGATGGACAATTTCGCATTGATAGTGTTGCAGTAGACTCTTTTACAATTCGTATCAATGGTGTAGATATCACCTATGTAAAAACAGATGGAGATACTACCGCAGATATTGCTGAGCGTCTGGCTGGTTTGATCAATAGTACTGAGCAATTTGATGCCAGGAATTATGGCTCATCGGTATATTTAACCAGTAAAAGTAAAATACAAGGCTATCCTGTTTCGCTCACATCGGGTATGACATGGATTAAAATTGGTTCACCAGCGCTATTTACTTCAACGGTAAAAGGCAGTGTTTCAGTTCCGGTAGGGGGCCTTTCTATCCCAATTAGCGCAATATCCGGTTGGGTTGGTATTAATAACTTTGTAGCCGGTTCAACCGGCTCAGATCGAGAAAGTGATACCGATTATCGTAGAAGGCTAACGAACTCCCGTAGTGCGAATAATGGCGCAGCTACCGAATCAGCCATAAGTGCCAGAATTATTGATGAAGTACCCGGTGTTACTCTGGTTGTTGTTCTGGAAAATGACACCATGGATTTTGTTGATGATATGCCACCAAAATCAATACAATGTATTGTTGATGGCGGATTGGAGCAGCAGGTTGCGGATGCTATATGGAAATATAAAGCTGCAGGCATAGAAACCTCTGGCTCTACCTCGATCACTATTAGGGATACTCAGGGAAGATCACACTTAGTGAGTTTTTCTCGTCCAGTTAATCAATCTATTTACATCAAAATTATTGTTACTTTATTAGATGATGAAGAAGAACTTTCTCAACCAGTAGTATCTCTGATTAAGGAAGGTGTTAAAAATTATTTTAATACTTTAGGACTGGGTGATGATGTTATCGCTCAGCGTTTATATGGGTATATCTATACTATAACAACCGGTCTCGGCAAGTTAAATATTACGGTAAGTAGTGATGGAGATGATTTCTCTGAAAACAATATTTCTATTCCTGCTTCAGTTTATGCCACTGTTTCTGATGAAAATATAGAGGTGACAGGTGTCTGACTGGATAATGCAAGATTTTGGAGTGGTAATTAGGAAGCGGCCAACTGATTATCTTCAGCAACATAATCAAGTCCCGCTACTCTTTGATTCTATAGGTGTACTTCATAATAATATTGAGGTGCTATCAAAATATATTTATGAAACAGAAAGTATATATAACGCAACAGGAATCGAACTCGATAGGTTTGGCGAATATGTAAATCTCACTCGTAATGGACTTATGGATGATGATTACAGAAATGAAATATTAATAACAAGAAGGCGATTATCAACCAGTGGTACACCTTACGACGTATATTATAATACTGGTGTGCTAACCAATTCTCAGGATATGGTGATCACAGAAAGGTTATATTCCTCATTTAATTTGCATGTTTATGACGATGTTGAAATTCCATTTAAAATAGATTCATTAGTAGATGCTGCTTCTGCAGCAGGGGTCTCTGTTAATGTAACTTTTTCTCGTGGAACTACATCTTTTTTCCTGGCTGGCATTGAACGTTATAAACAAATCCTCGGCGTAAATACAAATTACGCATTGGGTGTTAGTAGTTCGAATCTTCTGGGCGTAACGACTGAGAGAGGGTTGGGCTTATCCAATCTGGTTGGAATGAACATTACACCACTCTTATTAGGAGTGGGTGGTAAAGTGCTTGGTGCAGACGGTAAAGCTATTGGATTAAATAAATATAAGCCGATCGCATCTACTGATAATAACGTTACATATCTGGTAGGTACTTATGACAATTAACTCTTTTGCAGAAAATGATGTGCAATATTCTGACTTGCAAACTAATAAAGCTGAGATACCACAAGAAATTATAAAAAATGGCTTCAAGCCGCCGATTAAAATGCCTGACGGAAGTGTACAGTTAGGTGATCCATTACCAGCCCAATACCTTAATTTTTTGCTTAATGAAATTTTTGTTCGGCTATCTGACTTGGAGAATAAATAATGTCTGATATGAGTAATTTTGAGGTCACTTTTTTGACAGATTTACCTGCACTTGCAACACCCAAAGCAAGTGATTTAATGTTGGTGAATTCTGATGGCGATGATAAAAGCCTAACCTTGGATAAGCTCTCTGCCCTGATGGTAAATGCACTCTATCCAGTAGGGATTGTTGCTTTTTTCGCTCAAAATAAAAACCCAAATACCCTTTTCCCTGGCACTACGTGGCAATATTTACCTGAGCAGAAATCTATTCGTATTGGCGCGAAGTCTGGTAGTGATGTTATGACAGCATCCGGAGCTGATACAGTTACACTTGCTGCTGGGAATTTACCTGCACATACGCACACTGTTTCTGGAAGTACGAGTGCATTTGATTATGCTACCAAAGCGACGACTGCTTTTGATTATGGTACTAAAACTACCAATACTACGGGTAATCATACGCATACTATTCCAGGCAATGTCCTAACGCAAGATCAAAACCAGAATCATGTGTCTGGCGGTTCTACAGGTTTCTGGACAGCGAATAAGGCTACTGCCGCAGCTGGAAATCATGCTCATACCGTTGTGATTGGTTCACATACACACAACGTTGCAATTGGTTCTCACACTCATAGTTTTTCCGGCACAACATCTTCCGTTGGTAATGGTGCAGCGCTAAATGTAACCAACGCTTTGATAAAACTAATGGGCTGGTACAGAACAGCTTAATAACCTCTTTATTTTAATCAACCAGATAGTCTGTACTCTTCGTTTCAGAGGTTAATAATGGCCGAGAAAACTCTTATTTCGGGGATCTATCGTGATCCCTTTGATGTACCTTTACCTGACGTCAAGATTATTATTTTTAGTCAAATAAATACTCAGGATACTTTTCGTCAAGTTAGCGTGCGCCAGGTGACCGCTAGTGACGGGAGTTATGCTTTTTCTCTTCTCCCGGGAGCCTATACTGTAGAAGTCGTTTACCCACAAGGTAAACATGAGAAATTAGGGAGTTTTATCCTAGATACCGGTAGCCCATCAGGCTCGCTAAATGATTATTTACTTTATGGTGAAAATGTCCTGGCCGATCCGATTGTTTATAATGACATCCGGAAAATTCATGGGAGCGTAAAGAAGTTTGCCAGCGAAGTTTCTCTTGAGGTTGAAACTACCGGGAACGCTGCATTGCAAGCGGCTAAGGATGCCGTGTTATCCAGCCAGGCAGCAACTTTAGCTGAAAAACATGCGGTTGAAGCCAGCTCGGCCGCTGTTGAAGCTCATGTATCGTCGACCTTAGCGCAATCGTCGCTAACTGATACGAAGATGGCACGAGATGAAGCTGTTAATGCCCGCGATGCTGCGAATATCGCAGTCGTATCGGCAGGAATAATGCCTGATATTGCAACCGGACTGACTAAAACCCAAAATGGTCAGAGTTTTTCTGTTGCCCAAGGCGTTGGTGCTGATTCTGCGGTGGTGACATACATTAACGATAAGGGTACAGGGCGTGAAACGTCGCGCATCGCTGGTACTGCCTTGGTGGAAGCAACAAAAGCCATAGCCGTTGGAATTGAACAACGTACCCAAGGATTGCAGACACAGATAAAAAGCACTAATCCGATCGAGTTCGTTGATAAAAAAGGATTTTTGGCCTTCGCAATCGCAGATGATGGAAAGGCAAAAACACCCGGCGGCCTACAAACGTCGAGTGTTGATGCTGAGCAATTAAATGCCAACATGGCCGTATTATCTGCATTAAAAACGGATCGGGTAAATATTGGCGTTAGCCAAATCATTAAACCGTTTGGCAACTGGTTAACAACCGAAGAAGATAAAAGCGGTAACGTAATCTTCGGGACGAGACTGGATGGGACTAAAATTTATCTCGGCCAGCCACTACATAATCGTGCCGGCTTATTAAATAATGATTTCTTTTTCATCGGTGACAGTATTACTGCTTTTACTGAGACCACCAGCGGTGCATATAACGATATTAACCGTAACGAAAAACCGTGTGTATGTGACCAGGGATGGCCCCAATGGAGTGAAGCACTGAGTGATGGCGTAATTAAGGTCGCGGGTATATCAGCAACCGGAGGTTACCGAGCCGATCAAATTCTGGTGACGCATGTCCCTCGGGCCATTGCCGCGAGTCCCGCTTTCTGTGTTGTATTGGCTGGGCGTAATAATATTGTCCAGAATATAAACTACGATAAAACAACCAGCGATCTTACGGCAATTTATCGCAGATTACGCCAAGCCGGGATTGTGCCAGTATGCTGTTCAATGTCCGCGCAAAGTGGCAATAGCCCGGAGCAGGATAGTTTACGGTATCAGGTAAATGAATTTATTCGTGCATACGCCGATCATTATCATTTGCCATTTGTTGATATGCATGAAGCAACTACGGATCCACTTAGCGGTGAGTGGTATTCCAGCTTAAATTATGATGCCAGCCACCCGACTGGAGTAGGGGCCAAACTAATGGGACAGCGTTTGGTTGATGCTATGCGTGTCTGGGTTAAGCCTGTTACTGCGAGGATGGCTGTAAATCACACAGATCCATTAAGTAGTAATAATTACGTAACCGATCCTTTATTTCTCAATAATGCTCCCGACTGGATTACCGATATTGCCGGAACATCAACCTTTACTTCTGACCCTGCTGTAAAAGGTAATATTTGGCGGTTAGTAGGTGGTAAAAGTCATATTACGCTTGACGTAAAATCTGGCGGACGTTACGGCTTTGGCTTCCGCTGGAAGACGGACAATGGGCAATCGAATAATTTTTACGCGATTGCAGGTAATGATCCGGCTGGTACGGAGTACCTTGCCGGGATTAAGCGCTGGAAAACAGCCTCTGATGGCTTTGGATATTTTTACCGGGAATTTGTTGTGTCTGACAGTAATACTCAGGTAACGCTTATTTTTGATGCCAGCGATATGTCCGTGGCACAGTTGGGCGTATTAAAAATTACGGAGATAAATTAAATGCGGATTTTACTTGATGCGGATTTTTCTAATCCTGACCTTCCATTAGTCGATCCATTCTTTGCGCTCAATACGCCTGATTTAGTAGCCGGATATGCAATGCTCGATCACAAAGATTTCTCCGGTAACGGCAACGATTTTAGCTGGAATGGAACGTTCTCAGCGCAGGGCGCTGTTTTGACGAATGATACAGATCATATTATGACGCTACCGTTTGCTGATACACAGAATATGACAGTTGTTTTCTGTTGGAGTCTGGCCGCTGGAACAACAAATATCAACACTCATATTTACGGTAATTTGAGGCCAGCTAATGATCCAAGAAATGGTATAGCACATCGTGCTACCGGGACAAACGTAACATGTGTGGCGGGCGGTAATCCTACCTCGTCATTAACTGCTACGTCGCTTGGTGCGTGGACATTACAAGCTCATAGGTATAGTGCGTCTAAAATAGAGCGTGTTAGCCGCTCATTAAATGTGGTAACGGCAAATGTGAGTAGCCGAGTGCAAGGAACGGCTCCCTTCTATGTGAACGGATCGCCAACTGAATCTGACGTGCAATATAAATCGGGCACTGCTGGTACGATTGGCATGCTGCTTTTTTATGATACGTTTCTGGATAACGAGACATTAACTTCACGTTTCGCCACTATTGCGGACATTATGCAATCACGTGGTGTGCTCCTTCCTTAAGAACATTCATTAGCTATAAACGGTTAGTTAATATCTTGTGGATGATTCAATGCCGTATAGCTTTTTGACATAAAAAAACGCGTAACGGATATTTCCGTTACGCGTTTATCCAATTAACCTAAGGAACAGGTTTAATTTGGCAAGGCGTATGCCTGCACATAATCGCCTTTCGGCGTTTCCATAAAGTGATGCCCGGTAGCAACAATCACGACATATTCACGCCCATTTTGCGTATAAATCATCGGGCTTGCCTGCCCGCCAGCCGGAAGCGGAACCGTCCACAGTGTTTTACCGGTTTTCATATCAATGGCGTGCAACAGGTCATCCGTTGCTGCCGCAATGAAAATCAGACCGGATGAAGTCACCGCAGAACCGCCATTATTCGGTGTCCCGATACTGATCGGTAAACCGGTTGGCATATTAAAGGGTCCGTTACGACGAGCGGTACCAAACGGACGATCCCACAGAGTGTGACCATTACGTAAATCTATCGCCCGGATACCACCATACGGCGGCTCTTTACATAACATACCGGTAAACGGCAAACGCCAGCCGGCGTTCACATTCACGGCATAAGGTACGCCAATCTGTGGATCGCCAGCACCCTCTGCGTGACCATGATCATGCGGGTTGTAGACGATTTGATCGCGTGGTTTCCAGCCCATAGCGTCCGCTTTGGCTCGTGGAACCAGAATATTGTAGTTAGGCATATCGTTGTAGTTAGCAATCAGGATACCGCGCGTCGGATCAACCGCCATGCTCCCCCAATCGGAACCTCCGTTATACCCCGGATACTCAATGTAATGCCGGTCTGCCGTGGGTGGCGTATATTGGCCTTTATAGCTCGCCTGCTGGAACTGAATGCGACAAACCAACTGGTCAATCGGTGTCAGACCCCACATATCCTGCGGTGTCAAATCAGGCTTACTCAGATGGTTAAATAGCGAGTAGGGCTGAGTCTTGGCACGTATAGCAGGCTCCAAACCGCCGCCCGGTACCGGGCGCTCTTCAACGCCGAACAGCGATTTGCCGGTACGACGATCGAGCACGTACGTTTCGCCCTGTTTAGTGGGCACCACAATCGCCGGGGTTTTCCCGCCATCTTTTGCCGGGTAATCCACCAGCGACGGCTGCGCGCCCTGATCGTAATCCCATACGTCGTGGTGAGCGGTCTGGAATGACCATACTGGCAAGCCGGTTTCTACATTCAGCGCCGTCAGGCTAACCGCATACTTATTTTCCGCTGCGGTACGGGTGCTGGCCCAATAGTCGCCCGAGGCGTTAGCAACCGGCAGATAGATCATGCCTAACTTATCGTCGCCGGTAAACGAGGTCCACACATCGGGGGAACCGCGCTTCCAGGCGTTCGGCCCGGTTTTAGGATCGGCGGTATCCGGCGCGGCGGCATCCCAGGCCCATTTCAGTTTACCACTGCGAACGTCATAAGCCTTAATCACGCCAGGAGGACCGAAGGCACGCTGTCCATCAATCACCTGGTGACCAACCACCAGCGTATCGCGTACCACCACCGGAGCGGAGTTGATCGCGACATAGCCTTCGTAGATTTCGCCCATGTTTTCGGCAAGGTTAACGGTCCCATTGTTACCGAAATCTTTACACACTTTGCCGGTTTGCGCGTTCAGTTCAATCACGCGAGCATCCAGGGTACCGAGAATAATGCGCTTATCGCAGTTCTCATTATTCCCGTCATTACCCGTCGGCAACGCAGCGGCAGGTTGTGCGCCAGATGTCGCGGTAATATGGCTATTGGTTTGCCCATCAAAATAGGTGAGACCACGACAAGCGGCGGTATAAGGAATGGATTTATCGCTGACTTTCGGATCATAACGCCATTTCTCTTTTCCGCTAGCGGCGTCAAGCGCAATCACCATGTTGCGTGGCGTACACACAAACAACGAATCACCCACTTTAATCGGCGTATTCTCTGCGCCCCAGCGAGTATCCGGAATATCACCGGTACGATATTGCCAGGCGAGCTTCAGTTGTTTGACGTTATCCGGCGTAATTTGTTTGGTATCGGCAAAACGTTGCGAAGCCAAACTACCGCCGTAGGTATACCAGTCGCCGCTATCCGGTTTCGAGGCTTTACCGTCGCCGGTATCGGCAACAAAATTGTCTTGTCCTGCTTCCGGTACATTAGTGGCTTCGGTCACGTTATGCGGCACAAAAGCCAAACCGACCGCGACAAGGAACACCAGTGAGAGCAGGCAGCCTAAAGTCCGCGCTGCGGTGCGGCTGACACCGGGGCGGATAGAGGGCAGCAAGAAAGCGAAGGCGATCGCCAGCAGCAGTATCACGTCGAAACGCGGCACCCAGCGCCAGTAATCTAAACCGGATTCCCAAATCGCCCAGATGAGGGTGCCAATAAAAACTAATGCAAACCAATACACCGCGCTGCCGCGCCGCATCAGTAACAAAACACCTGAAATTACACAGCCAAGACCGGCCAGCAGGTAGTACCAACTCCCGCCGAGGGTGACTAGCCATGCCCCGCCTGCGCCAATGGCCAGGCCAAATAAAATGAGTACGATCGCCAGAATAACAGAGCCTGCGCTCCGACGTGGCGTTGCAGATGCAGCGTCCAAGATTGCCTCCTAAAAAAACAGGGTGATTCGATCTGGTCAATTGCTCTTTAATCGGGCAATTGACTGATTGCGATGTTAACAAAATTTTATCGACATGTGACATTTATCAAAAAAAACTGCAAATAAATGACAGAGATCACGTGGAAGCACCGGAATTTTTTTCTCACGCCATCTGTGAGGCTCCGATACCACGGTGCGAACATATCGGTTGCTGTGGCAAAAACCAGAGTGGTAATTTATTGAAATGTAATAAAAATAAAATTCATTTCCTGCCAGATACTGGCGGGCATTGTGCGTAAAGAAGCGTCAATAAATCTCTAGTTTAGTAATAAAATCGGCCTGTTACTAAAAAGTGCCGTTTTTTTCTTATCGCGGCTCCCTTTGAAAGGCATAACTTGTTTCGCGATATTTTTAGGTAGAACATAGCGATAACTTCTTTTGCTACGAGTTCAGTGATGTTGATTCGCGAAAATGATGCGCGCACTTTCAATACCGACAGCCGCTTAGCGGCGAGCCTGGCGTTTGTGGCTGGCGCGCTGAATACGGCGGCGTTTGAGGCGGTGGGTTTTTTCTCCGCCAATATGACCGGTAATGTTTCTTCGTTGTCTGACCATTTGGCGCGGGTCAATCTACACGGCGGGCTGTTTTTCTTTGAAATTGTTTGCCTGTTTATTCTCGGCTCTACCTTCTCGGCGGTGCTGATCAACCATGGACGCCGCCGCCAACTACGTTCGGTATACGCGATTAATATCCTGATTGAAGCGCTGCTGTTGGTCGCGCTTGGGTTGATAGAAGTCGCGCTCCCGCTTGCGGCGCCGGGTACGTTGTTGATTCTGAGCCTGAGCTTTTTAATGGGCCTACAGAATGCGGTGGTCACGCGGATTTCAAACGCGCGCGTTAGAACGACGCATGTCTCCGGCACCTCTACCGATATTGGCATTGAACTGGCGATGTTGTTCGATATTGTGCGGCGTAAAGAGTCGCCGAAAGACGCGCCAATCTATCTTCAACGTCTGATGTTGCACTGCTCAACCGTGCTGTCATTTTTGGCGGGCGGCATTGTCGGCATCTGGCTTTATCGGGCGATGGGGTATGCGTTTTTACTGGTGATGGGCGGGATATTGCTGCTGCTGGCGATTAACTCGTTGCTAAAAGTGAAAAAACTCTCGGTCTGTTAGACTCTGCCGCCGGGTGAGGGCGGCAGAAGGGCGTTATAAATTGCCGCTCAGACGCTGATGGAAGTCGCTACTGCGTAGATCGAGCCCGACAATAGTGACCTGAATATCATAACGGTGATAGCGGTTTTCAATCGCGTCCAGCGCGGCAACGCTAGAAGCATCCCAAATTTGCGCATGGGTTAAATCAATCACCACTCGCTGCGGGTCTTTTGCATACATAAAGTGTTCAAACAGGTCATTACTGCTGCCAAAGAACAACGGACCACGCACCACGTAACGTACCGACTCGCCATCCTCGCTAAGGTGACGTTCAGCATGGATCACATGCGCAATACGGCGAGCAAACAGCAACACGGCAAAAATCACGCCGCCAACCACGCCAATCGCCAGGTTACCGGTCCAGACGGTCGCGGCCACGGTGACCACCATCACCAGTGTTTCTGACAGCGGCATACGTTTTAAGGTGGCTGGCTGCAGGCTGTGCCAATTCAGCGTTTTGATCGCCACAATCATCATAATCCCCGCCAGGGCTACCATCGGAATCTGCGCCATGACATGACTTAAACCGGTCACCAATAACAGCAGCACCAGGCCGGAGGCGACGGTTGAAATACGCGTGCGCGCTTTCCCCAACTCAACATTAACAATGGTCTGCCCAATCATGGCGCAACCGGCAATCCCGCCATAAAAACCGGCAAAAATATTGGCAACGCCCAACGCCTGGCACTCACGGCGTTTGCCGGAGGGCGTATCGGTAATATCGTCCACCAGTTTGGCAGTCAGGAGCGATTCCATCAGCCCGACAAACGCAATACTGAGCGCGGTAGGCCAAACGATACTTAAGGTCGAAAGATCCAGTGGAACCGCCAGTTGCGTCAGACCGGGGAGACCCGCCAGCATTGGGCCTTCATCTCCGACGTTCGGCACGCGCATGCCGCTAAAAAGCGCGATCGCCGTGACGACGACAATGGCGATAAGCGGTGAGGGAAGGGCTTTTATGATGCGTGGCGCCAGCAGGACGATGGCTAAGGTGAGGGCGAACAACAGCCAGACAGTGACACTTTGCCCATACACGTGCGGCACCTGAGCGAAAAATATCAGGATCCCCAATGCATTAACGAAACCCAACATCACCGAGCGCGGAATATAACGCATCATGCGTGCCAGCCCGGCGAGGCCGAACACAATTTGGATCAGGCCCGCCAGCACCACCGCTGGTAAAATATAGGCGACGCCATGGGCATGGACCATCGGCCCAATGACCAGCGCAACAGAACCGGCGGCGGCGGTTACCATCGCCGGACGACCGCCTAATATCGACATAGTTAAGCACAGCACCACTGAGGCGATCAGGCTAACTTTAGGGTCAACGCCCGCAATCACGGAGAACGAAATCACCTCAGGGATCAGGGCCAGCGCAGTGATTACGCCAGCCAAACATTCGCGGGTAAAGAGTTTAGGTGAACGTAACGCCGCGGCGAGCGTCAACGCACTGTCGGCATGCTTCTCCGCCGCCGTTTCAGAAAGTGTGGTCATAAAATTTGCAGGCTCTGGTTGTCTTACCGCCACAGTGCGGTGTCGCCTGCGGCTTGGTCGATGAGGTTATATCCCACGCTATTAATCGGTGGGTGCAGGAATGTTACCGAGCCTTGCGCAGAGTTACCAGCCCTGCGTTGATGATAAGGCCGTTAGTCGGCGTGGTCATTAACCGCCTGACCACGCCAAAAATCAGGCGCGCTGTAAAGAACCAAAAACTAATTTACCCCGGTGGAAGGTCGCTTTAACCTCGGCAATACGCGCCACGGCTTCGGCTGAGCAACTGGCATCGACCAGCATCATCTCTGCCTCCTGGTTCACCGCCGGCCACTGGCGTTTGCCGTGATCATCCAGCGGCAAAACATTACCGGTGGCGATAGCCAGCGCGCGCGTTAGACCAAACTCGTCCGACAGACGATAGAGCTGAGCATACAGATTGGCTTTTTCTAACATACTGCCGGTGCCAAACGGTGACCAGTGATCGACCACGCTATCGGTGCCGGTCATCACCAATACGCCTTTTTCACTGAGTGCCGGCAGCGGCATCGAAAGCGCGCCAATTGGCACTGTGGAAGCCACGCTAAACTGTTGTGCCGACAAACCTTCAATAACGTTATTCAGTTCATTACCATTCAGCGTAGAAAGGGCGAAGCCGTGGCTCAGCGTTACCTTGCCTTTCAGCGCCGGGTTTTCCGCGACGGTTTTAATCATATACTTAATCGCCGCAACGCCAGCAGGCGAGGTTTCATGGAGATGGATATCCACCCCACGCTGGCTATCAAGCGCAATTTGGAACATGCTATCCAACGATTTTTCCATCGCCCCATCGACGTTAGTCGGATCGAGCCCGCCAACATACTGCACGCCCATTTGCATCGCTTCACGCATTAACCCTTCAACTTGAGAGTGCAGCAGCCCGTGTTGCGGAAAGGCGACGATCTCACAGCTAAAATCTCCCCGATGTTTTTCCAACGCACGCTGTAAATGTTCAAGACTTTTCAACCCACTGACCGGATCGATATTGCAGTGGCTGCGCGCCACGGTAGTGCCTTTTGACTGTAATAAGCCAATAATCGCTTCGGCGCGCTGCTGTGAGGTGGGAAGCAGTTGCGGTATCAATACCTGCTCGCGCGCAATCATATCCATAATAGTTTTTCCTTTACGCGGCAGCGGCGCACGCCAGGGACCACCGTAAAAGGTCTTATCAAGGTGAATATGCATATCACGCGTGGCGGGCAGCAGTAACCCTCCTTCGGCATCAAAAACCGGTAGCGCATCGTTATGTTGGTGGCTCATCTCGGTAATCGAGATGATTTTCCCCTGCTTAATTTCCAACTGCCACAGCCCGGTGCGGGTCGCGACAATATCGCCATCCTGTTGCTCAAACCCCTCCTCAAGACGCACATTGCGTAACCGATAATGATCGACGCTAATCTGGTGTATGCGATTCGCGTTATTGCACGCGTCGGAAGCGGGAGAGTGTTGAGCGGCAGAGGCCATACCGGCAGCGAGCAGCGCGCTACCGGCGGTAATTTTTGCGGAATGCGAGAGGAAGGTGCGGCGGCTGGCAGATTGCAGATGTTGCACTTCAGTTTCCTTTTGTCAGCGGTATCAATATTTCACCTTAAAAGAACTGCCCAACCCGCGCTGTGATATTTCCCACTGCCACCCAGTGGGAAAAGCACTAACCAAGCCATTAGTTCAACTGACAATGGGTTTTTAATTGCTCCGCCAGCGCTAATTGCGCGGGCGTGGCGTTATCATGCCAGAACAGCGCCAGTTCAAAATTATCAATGGTTGGCAGGCCGTGTTCCGCGCCCAGTACCCGGTGTTCAGGCAGGCGGCAACTGGCTGGCAGCAACGTGATGCCGAGGCCCGCCGCGCTGGCGGCGACCAGTGCCGCCAGACTCGCACTGCTATAACTAATACGCCAGGGACGCCCGAGCGTATCCAGCGTTTGACACAACTCCTCGCGATACAACCCATTCATTGGGAACAGCACCAGCGGCACCGGCGTTTGCTCAAAAGTTGGATGCGCCGCGCTATCCAGCCATAACAGCGGCTCCTGACGTACCGCCCTGGCTTTTTCTCCCCGCGCTTGCTTCAACAAAATAATATCTAACTCTTCCCGTTTCCACGCCTCGCGCAGCGCATTACTTAACCCACTGGTCACATCCAGCCGCAGGTGCGGATGGCGGCGGCTAAATGCGGCCAGTAAACCGGTCGTTGGCGCGGCGAAATCTTCCGGCAGGCCCAGCCGTACCACACCATCACGCCATCGATCGCTGAGCGCGTCATGCGCTTCGCCATTCAGCGCGATGATCCGTCGCGCATAGCCTAGTAACTTTTCACCCTCTTCGGTAAGCTGAACCTGATGTGATGAGCGTTCAAGTAGCGGCTTTCCTACCAACTCCTCCAGCCGCCGTACCTGCTGACTCACGGTGGATTGGGATAACCAGACACGTTCGGCGGCGCGGGTAAAGCTGGCGGTTTCGCACACCGCGATAAAACTCAGTAATTGTTGTGGGCTAAACAGCGGTAAACGATTCATTTTTCCACTACCGTATCACTTATTATTGGTTTATATAATAATAAGCCTGCCAGCGGGGGAGGCAAATGAAAAGTTAGCCGCAGCGTTTTAATTAATCCGGCGCTTGGCTTGCCGCTGCGCCACAGGCGAGAGAGCGCAAAATAAGCTTAAGCAAATGCAATTTTTTGCACAAAGATATTTCCATTACTCCCTTCACATCGGCTTTTTCCTTTGCGTATAATTAATATCCTTATTTAGATAGAACTCTAATTATTAGGTGCCTATATTTTGGACCCGACTTGGCCTCACTTCTCACGTTTATTGCATCTCACCGCGCATGCTTGGCGGTTGGCGCTTGAGCGGCGTTTGAAGGAGAGCGGTTTAAGCATGAGCGGCTGGCTAGCCGTCGCCACCATTGCCAGCGAAAGCCAGCCCATCACCCAGAAAGCGCTGGCGCAAACCTTAGGCTTGGAGGATGCCAGCGTGGTGCCGCTAATTGATCGATTGGTAAAACAACAGTTAGTGGAACGTGTCCAGCCAGAAGAGGATCGCCGTAAGCGCCTGCTGCATGTAACCAGCCAGGGCAATGCGTTGTTCAATAAAGTGAAAGTTGAGGCGGATGCATTGCGGCTTGAGCTGCTGGCGAATATTGACCCGGACGAATTGGCGACCACGCAACGCGTATTACAACAATTATTGGCTACCCTCGGGACGGTTTAACGTGGCGAAAAGCAACCCTTACACGCCGCATCAGTGGCTGCCACACGAAAAACCGACGCTGCCCGGTTCGCCGTCGACACCGATCCATCCGTGGAAGACGCGCATCGCTTTCGGTCTGATTGGTCTATTGATCTCCATTACCGGCGCTTTAAGTAACGCGCTGGTTACCGCTAATCTAACCAATTTACAGGGGACGTTCGGCGCATGGTCCAATGAGATTGCCTGGCTACCGGCGGTGTATGTCATGGGTAACATCTCCATTAACCTGTTGCTGGTGAAGTTTCGCCAACAATTCGGCCTGCGTATTTTTACCGAAGCATTCTTGTTGTTGTATGTGCTGGTGGCCTTTTTTCATCTGTTTGTTAACGATCTCAGTTCAGCCATCATCGTGCGTACCGCACACGGTATGGTTGGCGCGGCGCTGAGCTCACTCGGGATCTATTACCAAACCCAGGCGTGGCCGGCAAAGCACCGTATGAAGGCGCTGGCGATTGGTATTAGTGCCTCCCAATTGGCAATCCCACTGGCGCGCCTGTTCTCGACCGGGTTATTGCAATTACAGGAGTGGCGCGGGCTTTATCTGTTCGAACTCGGGCTGGCGATGATCGCGCTAGGGTGCGTGTTGTTACTAAAACTGCCGCCGGGCGACCGAATTAAAGTGTTTGAAAAGATGGATTTTGTCACCTTCATTTTGCTGGCACCGGGCATGGCGTTGGTGTGCGGCGTATTGTCGTTAGGGCGCATTGAGTGGTGGTTCAGTACGCCGTGGCTGGGTATCTGCCTGGCGATTGCGCTGGTGCTGATTGTGGCGGCGATCGTGGTTGAACATAACCGGAAAAATCCGCTGATTAACACGCGTTGGCTGAGTAGCGGCTCGGTGGTGCGGCTCGGTATTGTCATGATTATGATGCGAGTGGTATTGGCAGAACAGAACACCGGGGCGATCGGTTTTTTACAACAACTGGGGTTGCAAAACGACCAAATGCGTGGCTTGGCGTGGGCGATTATTGCTGGCGTCATGGTTGGGATCGCCGCCAGCGCCTTAACCATTAAGCCTACTCATCTTAGTTGGCCGATTGTGGTTTCCCTGTTGGTTATGATGATTGCGTCATTTATGGATGCCCACTCATCGCCGGTAACGCGTGCCAATAATATGCTGTTCAGCCAGTTTCTGCTGGGTTTTGCCAGTACCTTTTTCCTGGCGCCCGCGATGTTACTCGGCATTGGCAATGTGGTGACCCAACCCAAAAATCTGGTCAGCTTTGTGGTGCTGTTCGGGATGAGTCAAAACTTGGGAGGCTTAATTGGCTCGGCTATTCTGGGCACCTTTCAAACCTGGCGCGAAAAATACCACTCCAGCCTGTTGGGCGATCAGCTTTCGTTGCTGGACCCAAACGTAACCGAGCGGCTCAATCAATACACCGCCTTATTCAACAGCCAACTGGGCGATAGCGTTTTACGCGGCGCCCAGGGCGTGGTGCAGCTACAGAATGCCGCAACGCTACAAGCCAACGTGTTGGCGTATAACGATACCTATTTACTGACCGCCGGTATGGCGTTCTGCACCTTGATTTGGGTGCTGTGGCGCCTGACGCGGCTGCGCATTATTGCTCGCCGTCAGGCTGTTTCGACCACAACGATTTCCGCCACCTCTGCAACCCGCACGGAGAAACAATGAGTCAGCAGGAAGAGATGCACGCCGCCGAGCGTGAAAGACATAATAAACTACGCATCCTGTCAATTGCCTTCGGTAGCGGCATCGTCATTGTCGGCGTACTGGTGATTTTATATGCGTGGCAACTTTGGCCGTTTACCAGCGCGGTTCAGAGCACTGAAAATGCCTATGTTCGTGGTCAGGTCACCTTTATTAGCCCCCAGGTGAGCGGTTATATCACCGCGGTGAACGTGGTCGATCTCCAGCCGGTTCACAAAGGTGATGTGCTGATGACGATTGATGACCGTATCTATAAGCAACGTGTCGATCAGGCCAAAGCGCAGTTGGCGATGAAGCGGGCGGCGCTGGCCAATAATCAACAACAACAGCGCAGTGCGGAAGCGGTTATTGTTCGTAACCAAGCCGCATTGGAAAATGCCAAAGCGCAGGCGGTAAAAAGCGGGTTGGATCTGAAACGTGTTGAAAATCTGGTGTCGGACGGTTCGTTGTCGATACGCGAACGAGATGCCTCTCGCGCGACGAATAGCCAGGCGGTCGCGGAAGTTCAGCAAGCGAAAGCCACGCTGGAAGTGTCACGGCAGGACTTACAAACCGCGCTGGTTAATCGCGGGTCGCTGGAGGCCGATGTTGCGAACGCTTTGGCCTCGCTCGAACTGGCGCAAATAGATTTGGATAACACCCGTATTATTGCGCCGGATGAGGGGCAGCTTGGGCAGATTTCGGTACGTAAAGGGGCCTACGTTACCGCCGGTACGCGTCTGACCTCGGTGGTGCCAGAACAAAAATGGGTTATCGCCAATATGAAAGAGACACAAATGGCGAACATCCGTCCGGGACTGCCGGTGACCTTTACCGTTGACGCGCTAAATAATGAAAAATTTACCGGGGAAGTGGAGTATATTTCGCCGGCGGCCGGATCGGAATTCAGCGCCATTTCGCCAGATAACGCTACCGGTAACTTCGTGAAAATCGCACAGCGTATTCCGGTTCGCATCAAAATTACTGGCGATAACGTGGCACATTTGCGACCGGGAATGTCGGTTGAAGTGGATATTGATACCTCGGCGGCGGCCAAAAACGATAAGGGGCCGCAATGAGGCTGCGACTTCGCGACATGCTGACCGTGTTGGCATTCACCGTAACGGGGTGTGCCACCCACGTTGAAAAAGCGCCCTCTTCGTTACTGATCCCACCCCAGTGGCGCAATCACGTCGGCCCATCTTCGCCGGTTGAAGCGAGTT
Source organism: Paramixta manurensis (assembly GCF_013285385.1). Taxonomy (NCBI): domain Bacteria; kingdom Pseudomonadati; phylum Pseudomonadota; class Gammaproteobacteria; order Enterobacterales; family Erwiniaceae; genus Paramixta; species Paramixta manurensis. Next base: position 1,834,869 of record NZ_CP054212.1, read on the forward strand.
GGTGGCGTGCGTTTAACGATCCCTTGCTCAACCAATTGGTTGAGCAGTCATTGCGCCATAATACCGACATTTTAATTGCCCGTTCACGGGTTGATCAATTTCGCGCGCAGTTACGGGCGGCTCAGGGCGATAATTATCCGACTCTGGATGCCGGCGCTGCGGTAACCCGTGCGCGTACGCTTTCTGCCGCCACCGGCGTGCCCGGCGATAATACGGTGTATCAGGGGCTGTTGCAGGCGAATTATGATGTCGACTTGTGGGGCGCGCGCAGTAGCAGCATTAATGCGGCCAAAGCCTCGTTAGCGGCGCAACAAGCGGCGGCCTCCGCGGCGGAATTAACGGTGGTCACCTCGGTGGCGTCCGGCTATCTCTCGTTGTGCGCGTTGGATGAGCAGCTACGTGTGACGGAGGCAACGCTGGCCTCGCGCGAGAATTCGCTGAAACTGGCGCAGCGCCAATACCAAACTGGCTATACCTCACGCCTCGAATGGGTACAGGCGGCATCGGAATATCAGGCGGCGAAAGCGCAAATTCCTCAGTTACAACACCAAATCACCACCCAGGAAAATGCGCTCAGTATTTTAGTCGGCATGAACCCGCGCGAAATTGCGCGCAGCGCCGGTTTTGATACTATTCTGCCGCAGCAATTGCCAACGGTGCTGCCGTCGGAATTACTACAGCGACGCCCTGATATTGCCCAGGCGCAGCGTGAATTGCTGGCCGCCGATGAGACGTTGCAGTCCTCCAAAGCCAAATTACTGCCCTCGCTCAATCTCACCGCCAGTGGCACATTGCAAAGCTCGGTCTTGCATCAGCTTGCCGAAAACCCATTCCGGCTTTGGAGTGTTGGCGGCAGCGTGTTGGCCCCCTTGCTGAACCGTGAAGCGCTTACCGCGCAGGTTGATGTTTCGATGGCCGGGCGGAATCAGGCGCTATATCGTTATGAAAGCGTAGTACGCCAGGCGTTTAGCGAAGTGAACAACGATATTGATGCAATTTCAAGGACGCGCCAGCAGCTGGATGAGCTGGAAAAACAGCAGGCCATCGTAACCGATGCGCTACGTATTGCGCATAACCGTTATCAAAATGGCTACGCCTCCTATCTTGATGAGCTGGATGCGCAGCGGACCTTATTCAGTACGCAGCTTAGCGTGGTACAGCTTAAAAACAGTTTGCTGCTAGCACAGGTGGATCTTTACCGGGCGCTGGGCGGAGGTTGGCAGCCATGACTACGGCGGTAAGCCTTCACAATTCTTAGCGTAAAGTGCTATTATGCGCGCGCTTCAAATTACCGAAACCAGGGGGACGACAGGCTGGAATCCGTGCCAAACATACGGTTTAGTCTGCGGCTGTACCGGGGAACATTGCACAGGGAATACAATGAAAAAAATATCTGTCATTGCGCTGGTGGTTATTGTCAGCGCATTAGCCGGTTGCGCCCGTACTGCGCCGGTTCTTAATGTTAAACATCCTATTACACAGCACTATAGCGATAACCAAGTTAAAACAGCGATTCTGGAAGCGGGTCTGGCGCGCCATTGGGTGATGACGCCGACGGCGCCAGGGGTAATTACCGGGCGTCTTACGCAGCGTGAACATTCAGCCACTATCCGTGTTGATTACAGCGCGACGCAGTACAATATCACCTATGTCAATAGCGAGAATCTGCTGGCGGGGCACGGTGATATTCACCGCAATTACAACCGCTGGATCAATAACCTCGACCAGGATATTCAGCTACGTCTCTCCGCGCAAAATCTGAAGTAATCTATAGGGTGCCGTTGAGTGCGGCACCGTCTCACGTCGAAATTCGATAAATTGACTAAAGTCCGGCGTGCTGCATGCCGACAACCATTGCGCGTCAGCCGCGTTGTTTGCTGCGGGCTTTCTCGCAAATGCGGTTAAATCCGATCGCATTCTGACCGGGGCAACGGCATCCTGTTTGGATAAAACGCCAGAAGAAGAACGATTGCATGAAATTAGCTTTTACCCTCATCGACTGGCAGGCCAGCGCGCCGGGGCTGTCGCAGGCGGCTGAATGGCAGCATTGGGCGCAACAGCCCGCCGTGCCGCCGGATGCCGATCGGCCGCTGGAAAAGTGCAGCACCTTGCCGATGATGACTGCCCGGCGGCTCGCCAGCGGCAGTCGCGCTGCCGTGGATTGCGGGATGGCCTTGATGATGCGGCAATCGGTTGATGCAATTGTTTTTACCAGCCGTCACGGCGAGCTGGAGCGCAGCTTACGTTTGATGACGGCGATTGCGCAGCAACAAAGCGCATCGCCGACGGATTTTGCGATGTCGGTACACAACGCGGCGGTCGGGAGCTTAACCATCGCTGCGCAGGCCGCGCTGGTTTCAACCTCGCTGTCGGCGGGCGTTGACTCTTTTCAGCAAGGTCTGGTTGAAGTCAGTGCGCTGCATCATGCCGGTTACCAGCAGGTGCTGCTGGTGGATTTTGATGGCGTAGTGCCCGCCTTTTACCGGCCTTATCTACCGCCGCATACCCCTCACGCGCCTTATGCCGTTGCGCTACTGCTTGGTGTCGGGCAGGGCATGACCTGCGTGGCAGAGCCGGTGAATGATCAGGCGGAACCATCGCTACCACAAAGCCTGCAATTTCTGCATGGTCTGCTCAGCCAGCAGCGCGCTTTTACCGTGGGCGGCGATCGTTTTCTGTGGCGTTGGGCGGCGCAAAATGGCTGATCGTTCGCTACCGCTGCAGCGCGCTTCGCGACTGAATACACTCTGGCGCCTGGTGATGACGGCATTCAGTTTCACCCTGTTCAGCGTCGGCGGCCTGCTGCTATCGGTAGTTTGGTTTAACCTGTTGTTGCTGCAGCGTGATCCTTTACGGCGGCGTCAGTGGGCGCGGCGTAGTATTGCCGGTAGCTTCCGCTGTTTCTTGCGCTTTTGTCGCGCGGTAGGCGTTTATGATTACCGAATTGAGGGCGCAGAGCTATTGCAGGCCGATGGAGGCTGTTTGGTGGTCGCTAACCATCCATCGCTGATTGATTATGTGATGATTGCGTCAGTGATGCCGGATGTGGATTGCCTGGTTAAAGCGGAATTGCGTCATAACCTGTTTTTTCGTGGCGTGATTCGCGCGGCGGATTATTTAATTAATAGCGAGGCGGAAACATTGCTGCCGGAAAGCCAGCGACGACTGGCGCAAGGGGACACTCTGTTGATCTTTCCTGAGGGAACCCGCACTCGCTACGGAGAAGCGTTAAAATTACAGCGCGGAGCCGCGAATATTGCCGTTCGTGCCGGTTGTGAATTACGTATTGTGCACATTACTTGCAGCCAGCGCATGCTGGATAAACAGAGCCGTTGGTATCACATTCCACCGGTCAAACCCTGTTTTACCGTGCGGGTAAAGTCGCGGTTATCCAGCCAGCGTTATCTGGCGTTGTCGGAAGGCGCATTACCCTTGGCTGCGCGCCGCCTAACGCGTGATTTACAACAGGCTTTAACACCAGAACAGAAAGAGTGATTCGGAAAATCTTATGGATGCGTTAATTCTCGACATAAAACAGATGATCATTGATACGCTAAATCTTGAAGAGATTAGTGTTGATGAGATCGATGCCGATGCGGCACTGTTTGGCGACGGTCTGGGCCTTGACTCGATCGATGCGTTGGAACTGGGATTGGCGGTGAAAAATCGTTATGGCGTGCTGCTTTCCGCCGAAAGCGAAACCATGCGCCAACATTTTTTCTCGGTTGCCTCTCTGGCATCGTTCATTAATGCTCAGCGCGCTGCGCGAAGTGCCTGATAAATATACCCCACGAGTGATGTATGAATAAGCAAGAAATCTATCAGGAAGTGTCCGCGTTGTTAGTCAAGCTGTTTGAGGTTGATGCGGCGGATATTCACCCCGACGCACGGTTATACGAAGATTTGGAGCTCGACAGTATTGATGCTGTCGATATGGTGGTTCATCTGCAAAAACGAATTGGCCGTAAAATCACGCCGGAAACCTTCAAAACAGTCAGAACCGTGCAAGATGTGGTTGATGCGGTTGACCAGTTAACCCGGCAAGGTTAATCAGGGTAGACGCGCGCTATGCAACGATTGCTGCGCAGTTCGCTGTGGGTGATGACGCTGGCCTGGCCGTTGGTGGCGTGGCTTTCAATCACACATGCTCGCTGGCGCTGGCTGTTAGCCGTGATGGGCGGGCTTTTCCTGCTCCGCTGGCTGATGTCTGGTCGCCCAAAAAATGCTGCCCTTGCGCCGGGAAAATACCTGGCCGCCTGTGGGGCGCTACTCTGCCTGGCGAGCTTTTGGTTGCATGAAAACCATTTATTATTGTGGTATCCGGTTGCGGTCAATATCGTGATGCTGCTGGTGTTTGGCGGTTCATTACTGAGCGGTATGCCGTTGGTTGAACGCCTGGCACGGCTGCGCGAACCGAATTTGCCGCACGTCGCGGTGGTGTATACCCGGCGTGTGACCCAGGTTTGGTGCTTATTTTTCCTGGTTAACGGCAGCGTAGCATTGGCGACCTGTCTGGCCGGAAACATGGCGTTATGGACCGGGTGGAACGGCATGGCAAGCTACCTGCTAATGGGGTTGCTGATGGGGGGCGAATGGTTGGTGCGTCAGCGCTTAAGGCGGCGGCAATGACGGCGTTACCCCTTCACCGTTGGCTGGATGAGGCGCAGGAGGACCGCGAGGTTGCCTGGCGTGGCGATGAAAGACTGACGTTGGCGCAATTACGGCGTCAGGTAATCGCGCTGTGTGTGCGTTTGCAAGCGGATTCCGGTGTACGCTGGGCGCTCTGCTTTGACGATAGTTTCTGGTTTACGGTGGCGTTATTAGCGGTGCTGCACGCCGGAAAAACGCCGGTTATCCTTGGCCATAGCCGACCCTCTTTATTAGCCGAACAGGCCACGCAATTTGATGGCGTGTTGACCGATACGGCACTGGAGTCAGCTACGCACGCTTCTCTGCGTCTACCGGTTGCTGAACAAAAGGAAACCTATACGTTGCCGCCGCTGCCGCAGAATGCCGAAGTGGTGCTGTTCACCTCCGGCTCTACCGGTTTACCGCGTGAAGTACGTAAACCGGTCGCTTGCCTGGATCGGGAAGCCGGTTGGCTGGCGCAGCGCTGGGGAGAGAGCCTGCGAGGCTGTAGCGTGGTAGCGTCGGTCAGCCATCAACATCTGTATGGCTTCGCTTTTCGTATTATTCTGCCGATGGCGCTTGGGTTACCTTTCGATTGCCGACAAAGCCTCTACAGTGAACAGTTAAGCGCACAATCCAGGCTGCGGCGTTATCTGTTTATCAGCAGCCCGGCATTTTTGCGCCGGCTTGACCTTAGTTTACCTGCGCCGAGATTCGCACGGGTTTTTTCTGCCGGTAGCGCGCTTCACTGGACGACGGCGGAAGCGGTATGGCGCTGGTTTAACCAGCCGGTCAGCGAAATTTATGGCAGTACCGAAACCGGTGTGTTGGCCTGGCGAATGTGTGATGAAGAGTATACCGCCTGGGTACCGTTTGCCGAGGTGTCATTCCAGCAAGACGTTTCATCGCGCTGGGTGGCGCATTCACCGATTATTCCGCAGAAAGCCGGGTGGCAACTGGATGATAAGCTTGTCTTTCTACCGGGCGGTGGTTTTCAACTGGCTGGCCGTCATGACCGGATTGTTAAAGTTGAAGATAAGCGTGTTTCGCTCAGTGAAATTGAGCGTCGACTGGTGGCGCTCCCTGAAATTAGCGATGCCGCCGCGCTGGCGCTGGTTCGCCACGGGCGTACCGCAATTGGTGTCGTGCTGGTGCTGCAAGATGGGGTCGGCGCGGAGACGCTGCCGCGATTAAAACGTCAGTGGCGGAGTGAATTGCAGCGCTGGCTTGAACCGGTTGCGCTGCCACGTTACTGGCGTGTGGTGGCGTCGATCCCGCAGAACAGTCAGAGCAAGCGTGCCTGGCCGCAAATAGAGGAGTTATTTCATGCTGCCGGTTGAATTATCACACCATCATCAAGGCCAGCAGGCCGAGTGGGTGCTACAGGTCAATGCTGATTTGTTTTGGTTTCAGGGGCACTTCCCCGGTCAACCGCTACTCCCAGGTGTGGCCCAGCTTGATTGGGTGTTGCACTACGCTGCACTGTTAGCGCCGGGAAAACGTTTTTCCTCAATTGAAAATATTAAGTTTCAGCGGCCGGTATTACCGGGTTCACGGCTAAAACTGGCGCTTGAGTGGCAGGCGGAAAAAAGCCTGTTGCGCTTTTGCTATAGCTTGCTTGACACCGTCGAGCCGGTAGCCGCCAGTAGTGGGAAAATTCGGCTGTGTTAAACGTCGGCTTTCATCCCTGCGTGGTGATCCCCTGTTATAACCACGGTGCGATGCTGCCCGCGGTATTGGCACGGCTGGCGGCGCTGCAATTACCGGTGATTGTGGTAGATGATGGCAGCGACGCCGTGACGCAGGCACACTTGGCGGCGTTGCCAACCGACCACCTGACATTGCTGCGCCTGGCACAAAATCAAGGTAAGGGCGCGGCAGTGATCCACGGTCTACAGGCTGCGGCGCAACGGGGCTTTACGCATGCATTGCAGGTGGATGCCGATGGGCAACATCAGATTGAAGATTGCCCGCGCCTGTTAGCGGAAGCGCGGCGCTATCCGAATAGCCTGGTATCCGGCCGCCCAATTTATGACCACACCGTGCCGCGCGTGCGTCTGTACGGGCGCTACATTACGCACCTGTGGGTATGGATAGAAACACTCTCTTTCTCGTTGCAAGACAGCATGTGCGGGTTCCGTGTCTACCCGCTGGCCGCGACGCTGGCGCTGCTAGCGCGTCATCCGGTAGGGCGGCGGATGGATTTTGATACCGAGATTATGGTGCGGCTGTATTGGCAGGGCGTGGAGAGCCGCTTTATCCCAACGCGGGTTATCTATCCGGCTGGCGGTGTCTCACATTTTGATGCCCTGCGCGATAATCTGCGTATCTCGTGGATGCATACGCGGTTGTTCTTCGGCATGTTGTCGCGTATTCCCTCGTTGCTGCGGCGGCGTCGGCATCAACACTGGTCATTAATGCCGGAGCGTAAAGGGCAGGCTGGCCTGCGTTTTATGCTGGCAGTGTACCAACACTGCGGGAAACGGCCCTTTACGCTGCTCTTATGGCCGGTTACCGCCGTCTACTGGCTAAGCGGACGCCAGCAGCGTAATGCCTCCCGTCACTGGTTACAGCAGATCCGCGTCTGGGCGGCGCAGCAACAGGTTTCCCTGCCAACTCGGTTGTCTAGCTATCGGCATTTTTTACGTTTTGGCGAGTCGATGCTGGAAAAAGTCGCAAGTTGGCGCGGTGATTTGCGTTGGGGCAAGGAGATTGATTTTGCCCCCGGCGCGGAGGCGGCGATTAATGCCGCTAAGCCGGGCGGACGGCTGATTCTCGCCTCGCATTTAGGCGATATTGAAGCCTGTCGCGCACTGGCGCAGCAAGTGAGCGGTCTGGTGATCAATGCGTTGGTGTTTACCGATAATGCTCAACGTTTCCGCTCAACATTGGAGGAAATCGCGCCGCAGGCCGGGGTAAATTTAATCCCGGTTAGCGATATTGGGCCGGAAACCGCCATCTTGCTACAAGAGAAAATCGAGGCGGGCGAGTGGGTAGCGATTGTCGGCGATCGTACGGCAATTAATCGCCAGCGTGGCGGCGTTCGACGCGTGGTGTGGAGTGATTTCCTTGGGCGTCCGGCTCCGTTTCCGCAGGGACCATTTGTGCTGGCTGCTGCACTGCGCTGCCCGGTTTTACTGATGTTTGCCTTACGTCATCAGGGGAAATTACAGCTCTATTGTGAGTCTTTCGCCGATCCCTTACTGCTCCCACGCGCCAATCGCCCGCAGGCATTGCAGCACGCGGTAGATCGCTATGCCGAACGTTTGGCGCACCATGCGCTGATTGCGCCGCTGGATTGGTTTAACTTTTATGATTTTTGGGCGCTGCCGGATGCCAGGCCCGACCCCGAGGAGTCAGCGTGACCGATGATGCCCCATTCTCTATTGAAGTAGAACTGACCGTGCCCTTTCACGATGTGGACGCGATGAAGGTTGTCTGGCACGGCAACTACTTTCGCTATTTTGAAATTGCCCGCGAGGCGTTGCTGGGCAAATTTAATTACAGCTACCGGGAAATGGAAGCGTCAGGCTATGTTTGGCCGGTGGTCGATACCCGGGTGAAATATCGCCATGCTTTAACCTTTGGTCAGTCGATTCGGGTGCAGGCCACCATTGATGAGTATGAAAACCGACTGCGCATTAATTACGCCATCTTTGATGTCGCTAGCGGGCAGCGCACGACCACCGGCTACACCATTCAGGTCGCGGTCGAGGTTGCCAGCGGCGAACTGTGTTTTGTCTCACCGCCCGTTCTGTTTGAACGTCTGGGAGTTACGTCATGAGAAAACGGTTATTGGCCGCGCTGGCGTTAGTCAGCCTGCATGCGCACGCCGTCACGCTTGATGATTTGCAGCAGCGTTTCGCCAGCCAGCCGGTAGTGCGCGCGGATTTCACTCAGCTACGTGAAATCAAAGGAATGGCGCAGCCGCTTAAATCCAGCGGTCACCTACTGGTTGCACAGGATAAAGGCTTATGGTGGCAGCAGGCACAGCCGTTTCCCTTGACGCTGGTATTAGACGATAACCGCATGGTGCAGGTCATCAACGGTCAGCCGCCGCAAATTATTACCGCCGCCAGTAATCCGCAGATGTTCCAGTTTAACCACCTGCTGCGCGCGCTGTTTCAGGCTGACCGACAGGTGTTGGCGGCCAATTTCGCGATTGATTTCGTCGATCAGGGGCAGGGGCGTTGGCGTATTCAGCTTACGCCGAAGGTCTCTCCGCTGGATAAGCTGTTTACGCGCATTACGTTGCAAGGCGCGGCTTTCCTTGAGCAGATTGATCTAAGCGATAAGCAGGGCGATGGTACACATATCGTGCTTAGCCATCAGCAGCTTGAGCCAAAAACGTTAACCGATGATGAGAAGCAGCGTTTTGTTTTCTAATCGTTACCGGTTAGCGGCGGTTAGCTGGGGCGCTGTCTGTCTAATGCTGGCGATCACGCTGGCGTGGCTATGGCCGCGCGCGACGGTGAATAGCAGTGTATTAGCGTTACTGCCTCATCAGGTGCTGGGGCAAGCGCCTGAAGCGTTACAACAGGGCTTCTTGCAACGGTTAGATGGCCAAATGGTTTGGCTAATTAGCCCGGGCGATGCCGCATCTCCCGCCGCTGCCGCATGGTGGCTTGCACGGCTACAAGCCATGCCAGCGCTAAAACAGGTGCAGGGGCCGATTAGCGCGCAGCAGCAACAGGCATGGGGCACCTTTGCCTGGCAACATCGTAATAATTTGATCGACCCGGCGACGCGTGCGCGCTTAGCGCAAGGCGGAGCCGCGCAGGCGGATTGGGTGCTGGCGCAGCTCTATTCGGCGTTTGCCGGGGTTAGCAGTCAGGAAATTACTCACGATCCCCTGATGTTGGTGCGTGGGGCGCAATTGGCGCTACAAAAAAACGCCAGTCAGCTTACCTTGCGCGATGGTTGGCTCATGAGTACCGATAGTGCAGGGCGGCCGTGGTATTTTATCCACGGCGAGCTGGCTAACAATGCGTTTAATATGCAGCAAAGCCATCAGTTAGTGCAGCAACTGACCGCGCTGGAAACCCAATTGCAGCAACGCTATCCCACGGCACGCGTCGTCACGCGCGGCACCGTGCTATTCAGTGATTATGCCAGTCAGCAAGCGCGGCATGATGTCTCGACGCTGGGCGTGGCAACCGTGGCTGGGGTGCTATTGCTGGTGTTCGCGGTGTTCCGTTCTCTACGGCCGCTGGCGCTATGCGCGTTGTCGGTGGGCGTTGGGGCATTGGCGGGTACCACCATTACGCTGCTGTGTTTTGGCGAGTTGCACTTAATGACGCTGGTGATGAGCCTGAGTATTGTCGGGATTTCCGCTGATTATACGCTCTACTATCTGACCGAACGTTTGATACACGGCGGCCAGGTTAGCGCGCGTCAAAGTTTGCACAAGGTGTTACCGGCGCTGTTGCTGGCGTTGTCGACGACCGTGCTGGCTTACTTAATTATGCTATGGGCGCCTTTTCCCGCGCTGCGGCAACTGGCGGTTTTCGCCAGCAGCGGGTTAATCGCCGCGTGTTTAACCGTGGTTTGTTGGTATCCGGGGCTGGTGCGTGGTTTACCGGTGCGCCCGGTTCCGGCCACCTTTCTGTTGGCGCGTTGGTTGGCGGCATGGCGCCGTAATCGCACAGTAAAGTTCGGTTTGCCAGGCTTGGTATTGGTGTTGACAGTTATTGGCCTGGCTACGCTAAAAGTGAATGATGATGTCGCGCAATTGCAGGCTCTGCCGCAACCTTTGCTGCATCAAGATCGGTTGGTGACGGCCTTAACCGGGCAGCGCGCCGACCAAACGTGGTTTATGGTTTACGGCGCAAGCGCACAGCAAACGTTGCAGAGACTGGAAGCGCTAGCGCCCCATCTCCAACAGGCGCGGCAAGAGAAATGGCTGAGTGATTATCGCCTGCTGCCATTGGCTTCGCTGCAGCGTCAGCAGCAGGATGCCGCGTTATTGCAGCAGGCGGCACCGGCGGTGATGGCGCGGCTCCGCGCCGCAGGCGTTCAGGTGAGCGAGCCGGAGCTCACGCCAGAGCCGGTTACGGTTCCGGCGTGGCTGGCGAGCCCGCAGAGTGAAGGTTGGCGGCTATTGTGGCTTAGCCTGGCAGACGGACGAAGCGGTGTGCTGGTGCCGGTGAGCGGCGTTAATAACAGTGCGGCGCTGGCCCGGTTGGCGGACAGCTTGCCCGGCGTGAGTTGGATTGACAGAAAAAGCACCTTTGACCAGCTCTTCGGCACATATCGCCTGTTGCTCAGCGGCCTGCTGGCGGCGGCGGTAGCGGTAATTGCGTTGAGCTATGTGCTCCGGTTGGGTTTCAGAGCGGGGTTAATCAGCATTATCCCGTCACTATTATCGCTCGGCGCCGGGCTGGCGGCGCTATCATTTGGCGGGCATTCGCTCAATCTCTTTTCAATGCTGGCATTAATTTTAGTTCTCGGCATTGGCATTAATTACACGCTATTTTTCAGTAATCCGCGCGCGACGCCAGTCACCTCGCTGCTGGCGATTTTGCTGGCGATGACCACCACCTTGTTGACGTTGGGGATGCTGGTATTTAGCAGTACGCAGGCCATCAGCAGTTTTGGCATTGTATTGTGCAGCGGTATTTTTACCGCCTTTTTACTGGCGCCGCTGGCGCTGCCATCATCAAAAAGGACCCCTTCATGAGAACCGGTTTAATGCTGGTGTTCTGCACATTATTACTTGGCGGCTGCGCCCGGCATCCCGAACTTGCTGGCCCCCAAGCCTGGCTTGAGCCCGGCGTAAAAGTCACCTTGCCGCCGCCGGGAATTATCCCGGCGATTAATCAGCAACAGTTATTGACCGGGACATTTAAAGGTAAGCAGCAATCGCTGCTGGTGCTACTGAGCGCCGACCAGCAACAACTCTCGCTCGCCGGGCTCTCTTCGCTGGGTATCCGCCTGTTTCGGGTAACTTATGATGAGCACGGAATACAGACTGAACAGTCATTGGCGTTGCCGGATATGCCGCCAGCCAGCCAGGTGCTGGCGGATATTATGCTTAGCTATTGGTCAATTAGCGCCTGGGAACCGCGTTTGCCGGCGGGCTGGACACTGACCGATGCGGGGAATACACGCCAACTTCGCGATAGCCATGGCAGGCTGGTGAGCGAAATTCAGTATCAACAACGGCAAGGGCGGCGCGAGCCGGTGAGTATTCACCAGTTGGCGTTTGGCTATCAGATTATCATTCAACATCTGGATTCATGATGACGTTTATCTCCGCGACCGGCATGGTGAATGCACTCGGTCACTCGCTGGATGAAATTGCGCGTAATTTGCAGGCCGGTTATGCGCCAGGCATGCGTGCATCCGACGCCTGGTTGGTGGCCGGTAAAAGATGTTGGTTAGGGCATGTTGATGGCGAATTACCGCCGATCCCGGCCGCGTTGGCGCAGCATAACAGCCGCAATAATCGATTATTACTGGCGGCATTAGCGCAAATTCGTCCTCAGGTTGATGCGGCGATTGCCCGCGTTGGCAACGCGCGAGTGGCGGTTATTCTTGGTACCAGCACCTCGGGCGTTGAAGAGGCCGAGCGGCTGATGCGCGGAGAGAATCATGACTTTTACTATGCACAACAGGAGTTGGGCGACCCGTCGCGTTTTCTTGCCGCTTTTCTAAACGTAACCGGACCGGCGTATACCTTGTCGACGGCCTGTTCCTCAAGCGCTCGCGCCATCATCAGCGGTCAACGTTTGCTGGAGGCAGGGCTGGTGGATGTGGCGATTGTCGGCGGCGCGGATAGCCTGGCGCGTATGCCGATTAATGGTTTTGACAGTTTGGCCTCGTTATCTGCGACGCGCTGCGCGCCCTTTAGTCAACAACGCGATGGCATCTCAATTGGCGAAGGCGCGGCGCTGATGCTGCTCACCCGTGAGCCGCAGCCGGTCGCGTTACTGGGTATCGGCGAATCGTCCGATGCCTGGCATATGTCGGCGCCGCACCCGGAAGGCGAGGGCGCACTACGGGCGATGCGTATGGCGCTGGAACACGCCGGGCTGAGTGCCTGGGATATTGGCTATATCAATATGCACGGTACCGCGACGCCGCTGAATGATAAAATTGAGGCCGAGGCCGTTCACCGTCTGTTTGGCGATCGCGTCCCGTCAAGTTCAACGAAACATTTAACCGGCCATACGCTCGGCGCCGCCGGGATATGTGAAGCAGCGCTGTGCTGGCTCATTTTAACCCGTGACCTGATGTTACCGGTGCAAGACTTTACCGCCGTCGCCCGTGATGAAAGCTTACCGGCCTGTGGTTTGGTGACCAGGCCGACCAAGCTCGCGCGCCCGGCGATCCTCTCCAGTTCATTTGCTTTTGGCGGCAATAATGCCTGCCTGATTTTGGGACGACCTGATGTCTGAGTTTCTGCCGGCAGAGCATTACTTGCCGCATGCCGCACCGATGGTGCTGGTGGAAAAGGTGATGCATATTGACGCCGATAGCGCCTGGTGTCAGGTTACGGTGAGCGCCGAGGGGATACTGGCGCCGTTTCTTAATGCGCAGGGCGAGTTACCCGCGTGGTTCGGGGTGGAAATTATCGCCCAAACTATCGGCGTCTGGTCAGGCTGGCACAGCCTTCAGCATCAACAGCGCCCGCCGCGACCGGGAATGTTACTTGGCGGACGCGGCTATCGCTGTCAGCACGCCAGTTTCGCGGCCGGTTCGCGGTTGGATGTGCGTATTACCTTGTTGATGCGCGATGATAAAATCGGCAGTTTCGACGGTGAAATCACTATTGATGGTGCCCTCGTCGCCAGCGGCAGGTTGAATACCTGGCAGCCGGATGAAGATGAATTTACACAACTCGTAAACAGGACGGAATAATGCGCTCAGTATTAGTCACCGGCGCCAGTAAAGGAATTGGCCGGGCCATTGCGCTACGGCTGGCGGCGGATGGTTTCACCCTCATCGTACATTATCATCGTGATGAAGCGGGGGCCGAGGAGACGGTACAACAGATTGTTGCAAACGGAGGTAACGCCCGCCGCGTGAATTTTGATGTTGCCTGCCGTGATGCATGTCGCGCCGCGCTGGAGCAGGATATGGCCGATCATGGCGCCTACTATGGCGTGGTTAGCAATGCCGGTATCACGCGTGATGGCGCCTTCCCGGCCCTTAGCGACGAAGATTGGGACGGTGTAATTCATACCAATCTCGACAGTTTTTATAACGTGCTTCATCCCTGCATTATGCCAATGATTGGCCTGCGTAGCGGTGGGCGTATTATTACGCTCTCCTCGGTATCAGGCCTGATGGGAAACCGTGGGCAGGTGAACTACAGCGCGGCGAAAGCCGGGATCATCGGTGCGACGAAAGCGTTAGCTATTGAACTGGCGCGGCGCAAAATCACCGTAAACTGCATTGCGCCCGGCTTGATTGATACCGGGATGATCCAAATGGAACCGGTGGCGGTTGAAGAAGCAATGAAACTGATCCCGATGAAACGGATGGGTGCGGCGGATGAAGTGGCCGGGCTTGCCAGTTATTTGATGTCGGACATTGCCGGTTACGTTACCCGGCAGGTCATTTCAATTAACGGAGGCATGTTGTGATGCGGCGCGTAGTGGTCACCGGAATGGGCGGGGTCACCGCGTTCGGCGAGCGTTGGGAGCAGGTAGCGCAGCGCTTGCGGGCCGGGCGCAATGCGGTGCGCAGTATGCCGGAATGGCAGGCTTATGAGGGGTTAAATACCTTACTTGGCGCGCCGATTGATGACTTCAGGTTGCCGGAACACTATACCCGTAAACGGATCCGTTCGATGGGGCGCGTTTCCCAGTTGGCGACCCGTGCCACGGAGTTGGCATTAGCGCAGGCCGGGCTGTTGGATGCACCGGTACTGACTAGCGGCGAAACCGGTATTGCCTATGGCTCGTCAACCGGCAGTACCGGGCCGGTTAGCGAGTTCGCCACCATGCTGACCGAGAAGCATACTCACAACATTACCGGAACCACCTATGTACAAATGATGCCGCATACCACCGCGGTTAACGCCGGGTTATTTTTTGGCTTACGCGGACGGGTTATTCCCACCTCCAGCGCGTGTACCTCAGGCAGCCAGGCGATCGGTTATGCGTGGGAAGCGATACGCCACGGTTATCAAACCGTGATGGTGGCAGGCGGTGCGGAGGAGCTATGCCCTTCAGAAGCCGCGGTGTTTGACACGCTATTTGCCACCAGCCAACGTAATGCGTCGCCGCAGAGTACGCCCGCGCCGTTTGATGCCGACCGTGACGGGTTGGTGATTGGTGAAGGTGCCGGCACTTTGATTTTGGAGGCGCTGGAGCATGCACAGGCGCGAGGTGCCACCATCTATGCTGAGGTAGTGGGGTTCTATACCAACTGCGATGCGGCGCATATTACGCAACCGCAACGCGAAACCATGCAAATTTGTATTGAGGGCGCGTTGCGCAGTGCCGGATTACGTGCGCAGGATATCGGTTATATTAGCGCGCACGGCACCGCAACCGATCGGGGCGATGTGGCAGAGAGCCTGGCAACGGCGGCGGTGTTTGGTCATCAAACCCCGATCTCTTCGCTGAAAAGTTATTTCGGTCATACGCTGGGCGCATGTGGCGCGCTGGAAGCGTGGATGAGCATTGAAATGATGCGGGCAGGCTGGTTTGCCCCCACGTTGAACTTACGCAACCCGGCGGAGGATTGTGGGCGGTTGGATTATATTATGGGGCAGGCACGCACCCTTGATACCGATTATATTCAGTCGAACAACTTTGCTTTTGGCGGCATTAATACTTCGCTGATCTTCCGCCGTTGGCGTTGATGACCGGTTGGTGTCGGCCATGATCGCCTGCAGTTAATTGAACCATTATCTCTTTCCCGACCAGGCATGGATACCTAACCGCATCTGTGACTTTACGGGTGACGCGCCGGAGTGGAGTACGTTAAATGGGTATCTTTCCTACGCCAGCCTGGAGGTTATAGAAACCACTCAGGTTTCACACCAAACCGAGCAGAAAGCGCTTTAATGTGAGTGATTGTCAGCGATCGCTGGCCAGACAGAATCTGGCTAACCAGAGATTTAGAGCCGATCTCCTCCTTCAAGTCAGAATAAGACAGCTTGTACTGGTCAATCAGGGTGCGGAGCAAGGCAACGCCGGTTGGCATTTCAGCGATAGCTTTATTGAACTCAGCGAAACGAGGGCTGTTATCTTCATATTCAGCAATTTTGCTCGCCAGGAAGTCAATGAGCGGGTTCTCGTCGTCGTTCTCGATCAGATAGTCCACCAGCTCCATCGCTTCGCGGTAATCGCTCTCGGACGAACTGCCCCCCAGGAAGGGGACAGCAGCGACGAGTTGTTTGGTTGCTTCAATGGCTTTTGCAGTGTCGGTAATCATTCTTTGTTCTCCCTATAATAGCGGGTCAACTTGTCGTAATCAGCGTGGGTTGCGATGTGCTTCACATAGAAGCGTTTATTCACGAAATTGATACAGGCGATAACCCTCAAGTTGTTGCCCCCTACATCCAAAACCCACCACTTATTCCGGCACTTAAAATTATCCAGGCTCGGAATCAGAGTTCGCATCTCAGCTGGAGAAGAGAAGTCCGTCTCGCGCACTAAGCGGTACAACGCCCGAATGACTAACGAATCGTTGGGATATCGCTTTGCCGCTTCCTCAAAAGGCTCTTTTGAAATTACGTGCATCTTGCGGTCGATCCATCCGTTTACAATATGTGAACGCTAACTTTGCATTTCACAACTCCGCCAAAATCCCTGGTTAACCTGAACAGAGTGGACCTTGAGGGCATATGGGCCGTTTTGATGCGAGGCTAACCGACGAGTTAAGCCAAAAGCGAGAGCAACCTGGAAGCGCCCACCGCCTCCGTGGGGGCTGATTCTGATGATAGTGGTGATCTGCTGGTGGTTATGGCGAAACAGCTGACAATGAGCCTGTTATCCCCAATCAGCCGGGTGACCGGCTGCTTTCATCACCTGATATAGTTTATCTTCTT
The DNA here is from genome assembly GCF_013285385.1 of Paramixta manurensis. NCBI lineage: Bacteria > Pseudomonadati > Pseudomonadota > Gammaproteobacteria > Enterobacterales > Erwiniaceae > Paramixta > Paramixta manurensis. Next base: position 1,851,505 of record NZ_CP054212.1, read on the forward strand.
ATCTCATCGCGAATTTCCCAGATTTTCTCTGGTTACCACAGTAAAAACAGGGAAATACGGCCGCTACTTTTCACTTGCATTCGGTTTTTTCCTGCGGATAATCGCAAATCCAAATAATAAGCATTCTCACTATTTTTATCATTGGGGAACACAAATGCACAGTGCCATTCGCCCGGCGAACCGGTTTAAACCGACGCTGATCGCTCTGTTGGTTAGCGCGGCTGTTTTACCTGCTGCCGCGGCTACTAACGCCACCACCAACGCCACTACCACCAACGCTACCACTGCGCCGGGCCAACCCGCGCAGCATGAAGAGACGATGACCGTGGTTGCCACGCCGGAAAATGATTTTAAACCGGGTGGCGATCAGTTAGTCCCTGCCTATCTTGACGGGCAGGTGGCGCATGGTGGTCGCTTAGGCATGATGGGTGAGCAAAAGGCGATGGACGTGCCGTTTAACGTCATTGGCTTTACCAGCAAGCTGATTGCCGATAAGCAAGCCACCACTATCGCCGATGTGGTACGCAATGATGCCGGGATTCAGAACGTGCAAGGTTTTGGCAACTTCGCCGAAACCTACCGTATTCGTGGTTTTGAGTTGGACGGCGATGATATGACCTTTGGCGGCTTGCCAGGCGTATTGCCGCGTCAGGTGGTCGACACCAGTATGATTGAGCGTGTCGAAGTTTTTAAAGGCGCTAACGGGTTGTTTAATGGCGCCGCGACCAGCGGCGTGGGTGGGATGATTAACCTTGAGCCGAAACATGCTGATGATGTTCCGCTTACGCGCATTGGTTTGGACTACACCTCGTCTTCACAGATTGGTACCTCGCTGGATGTTGGTCGCCGTTTCGGCGATAACAACCAGTTCGGCGTGCGGGTCAATTTATTGCAACGTGAAGGGGATACGGCGGTTCATGATGAGAAAAAACGCACCACGTTGGCCTCGATTGGCCTTGACTATCGTGGCGACCGTTTCCGCTCCTCACTTGATTTCGGCTACCAGAAAAAGACCTTCCACGACGGTTTATTAGGCGTCAATATCAGCGGGGTAGATTTTATTCCGAACGTGCCTGACAACAGCCATAACTACAGCCAAAAATGGGTGTATAGCGACATTGAAAGCCAGTTCGGCATGACGCGCGCTGAATACGATTTAACCGATAACTGGACGGCGTATGCGGCGCTGGGCGGCCAACACTCGCATGAACTGGGCGACTATGCTTCACCGACCTTGCTGGCACGTAATGGCGACGCGACCATTGGCCGCCTCGATACCAATAAATACATCGATATATTCAGCGGCATGGCCGGGATACGCGGTAGCTTCGATACCGGTTTTGTTTCGCATAAAGTGAATTTCGGCTACTCCGCCGAGGCGCACCGCGAAAAAACCGCGTATGCGATGGCGTTAACGCCAGAAGATACCAACATTTATCATACCCCTGACGTACCGAACCCGACTGCTGACTTCTTCGGCGGCGATATGGGGAACCCACGGCCAACCAGCCGCACCCGCGCCGAAGGGTATCTGTTAAGCGATACGCTCGGCATACTGAATGATAAGGCGTTGCTGACCTTAGGCGCTCGTCATCAAAGCGTGACGGTACGTAACTACGCGTACGGCACGGCGCAAGAGGACACCAGCGCGCGCTTCGATAAGAGCCGCTGGACGCCCACCTATGGCCTGGTTGTAAAGCCGTGGGACAACATCTCGCTGTATGCCAACCATACCGAAGCGTTACAGCCGGGCAGTTCTGCGCCGGAAGGCACCACCAACTTCGGTCAGACCACCGGGATTATCCATTCGAAGCAGAATGAGGTTGGCGTTAAGGTCGATTACCAGCGTATTGGCGGCTCGCTGGCGCTGTTTGAGATTAAGAAACCGTCGGGCGTCATTGTTGGAGATACCTATACGCTGGATGGCGAACAGCGCCATCGGGGGATTGAGCTGAACGTGTTCGGCGAACCGGTACTGGGGTTCCGTGTTAACGGCAGCGCCACTTGGCTTGATCCGACCATTACCAAATCGCAAGATGGTCAGTTTGATGGTAAAGACCCGATTGGCGTGCCGCATTACAATATGGTGCTGGGCGCGGAGTATGATATCCGGCCGGTCACGGGTCTGACGGCGACCGCCACGGTGAACCGTTCGGGTTCACAGTTTGTTGACTCCGCCAATACCAAGAAGCTGGACAGCTACACCACCCTGGATCTGGGGATGCGTTATCGCATGAAACTCCAGCAAAACGATCTGGTATGGCGCGCCGGCGTTGAGAACGTCACCAACGAAAAATATTGGTCAAATGTAGAGAGCTTCGGCACCTATATCTACCAGGGCGAACCGCGTACTCTCAAAGTGTCGGTAAGCTACGATTTCTAACCGATACCGATGGAGCAGGGACGCTCCTCAACCCTTTCATCACCTCCCTGACGGTTTTCGACCTCTTATTACTAACACCTCTCTGTGGCCTTTTATTCGCATTCATCGCATCGGTTTTAACTATTAATGAAATTAGATGTCTCGCGCTGAAAATCACTATAAAACCTTAGCGTTCTACAAGAAATAACCGAGCAACTGACAGAACGTAAACGGAGACGGGAGTGATGATGAAAAGACGCAAGGTGCTCAACAGCGCCATTTTGGCGGCCGGTTTAGCGTTGACCAGCGGGGCGTGGGCGGCAAGTGTAGTGATGAATGAAGTGGATGCGAACGGTATTGTAAAATCGGTAGGTACGGTTACCGTTGAAACCTCACCGTATGGCGTAATATTTACCCCCAAATTAACCGGCCTACCGCCGGGTATCCACGGTTTCCATCTGCATACCAACCCGGATTGCGGCCCTGCCCTGCAAAATGGCAAAAAGGTCGCTGGCTTGGCGGCGGGCGGGCATTTTGACCCGGCGCATACCGGTAAGCATGAAGGACCGTGGGGCAATGGGCATCTCGGCGATTTACCGGCCTTATACGTCGATGATCACGGCAACGCGACCTATCCGGTGCTGGCGCCGCGTTTACGGATGGCGGATGTGAAAGGGCATGCGTTAATGATTCATGCCGGTGGCGATAACCACTCCGATATGCCTGAAATGTTAGGCGGCGGCGGTGCGCGTATTGTGTGTGGGGTGACGTCATGGTGAGCCGTTTCGTCGCTGTTTGCGGTGGTTTAACGCTGTTACTGGCGAATGTCGCCGGTGCTGCCTTTGCCGCTGACCAATCGATTAACGTTTCCGATTCGGCGCATTTAAGCCGTGAACTGTATGCGCGTGGCGTACAAATTTATCGCTGCGCAGCGGGCGCAAACGATAACGCCGTTGGTGTATGGGTATTTCAGGCGCCCGAAGCCTCCCTGTTTAGCGACCGGGCTTTAACCACTTTGGTGGGTGAACATTTTGACGGACCGAGTTGGCAAGGTATTGATGGTAGCGAAGTCCGCGGTCAACTGCTGGCGAGCCGTGCGGCACCACAAGCGGGCGCTATTCCGTGGTTACTGCTCAGCGGTCACCCGACACAAAACGCCGGGATGTTTAGCCAGATTGCATGGGTGCAACGTATTGATACCCGTGGCGGCGTAGTCGGGGCGGCGGTGTGCGATAAACCCCGTTTCGGCGCCACACTAAAAGTCCCTTATACCGCGACTTACCGTTTTTATCGTTAATAGCGGACGGTTAACGGGCCGCGATTGGCTGCCCGTTAAGACACTAAAGCCCGCGCCGTTGCAAGATTTCATTCAATTGCTCGGGCGAACGGGCGCGCGAAAATAACCAGCCCTGAAAACGGTGGCAGCCCATATCGGATAACGCGGCAAATTGCGCGGGTTTCTCTACGCCCTCGGCGACGATATTGATATTGAGCGCCTGACACATCGCGACAATCCCGCGAATGGTTATCAAAAAATCATCATTTTCAGTCATATCAAACACAAACGAACGATCAATTTTCACTTCGTCAATCGCCAGTTTACGCAGCCCGGTTAACGACGCCATGCCAGTACCGAAATTATCCAGCGCGATATTGATTTTCATTTCTTTCAGGATATTCAGCTTGCGTTGTGCATCCGGCATATTATCGGTGAGGGCGGTTTCGAGCATTTCGAAACTCAGTTGTTGCGGATTAATGCCGCTACGCGTCAGTACCTGTTCAACGCTTTTAATAAAATCAGTACGCCTGAGTTGGCGCGGGCTGATGTTGACCGAGACGCGTAGCGCATCGAATAACGGCTGCGATTGCCAAAGTTTGAGTTGGCGGCAGGTCTGCTCCAGCACCCACTCGCTAATATTAAGGATGAGACCGGAGTTTTCCGCTACCGGAATAAAGGTCGCCGGCGCGATAATTTTGCCGTCTGGCGTACGCCAGCGTAGTAAAGCTTCCAAACTGGCAACCTCGCCGCCGCGTGAATATTGCGGCTGATACTCAAGGTAGAACTCGCCATTATCCAACGCGCGACGCAGGCCGGTCTCAATGGTGTCGCGCTGGCTCTGCTCCGCCCGCAGACGGTCTGACCAAATCATCCATTTACGGTGATTATTTTTTGAATAATATTGCGCCATATCCGCCTTGTGCAGCATCTCTGCCACTGGCGTGGTATCGTCTTTAAACAGGTACATGCCAATACTGCTGGAAATAGATACCGTGTTACCGGCGATTTCTATTTCCCGACTGAGGCTATCCAGTAGGCGGTTTGCCAACACGATGAGTTTCCCCTTCGCCTCTTGGTGACTGTTTCCTAAACAGTTGACCAAGATTGCGAACTCATCGCCGCCGAGGCGAGCGATCGCGTCATGACCGCGAATGGTTGAACGCAGGCGTTGCGCCACCTCTTTTAACAACAAATCGCCGGCATTGTGGCCGAGCGAATCGTTCACCTCTTTAAAACGGTTTAGATCAAGATAGAGCAGGGCAAGGTAGTCATTATTGGCCATAGATTGCTGACGTGCCTGTTCGACTTTTTGATAAAAGCGTGGGCGATTTTCTAATTGTGTCAGCGGGTCGTGCCAGGCAAGATTATGCATCTCCTGTTCGCGCTCTTTCTTCTCTGTGATGTCCTGGGTTTTGCCCAGCATCTCTACCGAACGGCCTTCATCATTATGACGAACAACCTTGCCATGGTTGATTATCCAACGCGTTTCGTCACCGCGCACGATAATGCGATATTCGCAAACATAGGTGGGGGTTTCGCCACGTAAATGGCGCGTCAATGTCTGTTTCACCCGCTCCGCATCCTCCGGATGCACCAACTCAAATACTTCACTTTCATGGTGATGAAGCTGCCGGTCGGTAAAACCAAAAATACGGCTCCAGCACTGATTATGGGAAATTAACCCGCTGGGAATATCCCAAAACCAAAATCCCTCATCGGTCAGTTCAAGCGTCTGTTCCAGCCGATGACGCATATGCGCTTCCTGACGCTGAGCGGTCATTTCAGCGGTAATATCCGTGCCAATAAACAGATGGCCCGCAGCATGTTGCTGTATTTCGGTGGCGACGCTGTGGGTGCGAATATAGCGAGGATGCTGCCCGTCGTTAATCTCAATCACCTGCTCCTGTGAAAGCAGGGCGTTATCAAGTAATTGGGCGGCAACCAGTCGCTGAAACAACGTTTCGCCATGTTGGTTGGCAAACGTCAGGCGATGACCGTCATCCACAAGAAAAATGGCGTTCGCGCTGTGCTCAATTATCTGTTCAAAAATCAGTAAGCTTTCTTCAGGAAGGCGGTATTGATGCATGATTGACCACGTTTACCGGGGCACAGAGAGAAACGAAACCGGGCGTTTTTTTAAGCGGCAATATTATTAGCAGTTTTTCAGAGTAAGTCTATGGATATAAATAATAAAAGGGCGAGCGATGTCATATAATGGCAAACTCGTTATTTTGTCCTTTAATTCTCTCTTACCACTACTTAATTCAAGGGAAATTTGCGCTGGCTCTAAGTGAAAATAGCGTGTGCAGCGTGAGGATCGGCCGGGGATGACATTCGCGTCAATTGGGCGGGTTTCACAGCCACGCTAAGTCACTATTTAGAGGTACATACAGTGTGCAAAAGAAATTAAAAGATTAACGCAAAAAACAATTATTTTGCGCCAGATTAATGCCAGTAAAAAGTGAAGAAGGACGATAAAGTCTGAAGGAACAGATAAAAGCGCTTGCCTTTCGTTGCACTGAATCATTACTATTTCTTATGTTTTTATGGCGACGCCGGTCTGTATATCGCCCGCGAATCGTTCCGGTAAGCGGCCACAAGGTTTTTAGGTTATTGATGTTGTGAAAAAATGAAAGAAACGCCTCCTGATTCAGAACCCGATAAAGAAGAACGTGTTCCGCTTGATGATGCACAATTTGCTATTGTGGTGCTTGCAGTGACTTCTTTTACTCTTATAATCTTCGTCCTAATGATTACCCTGTGGATGTCCTGAGAAACTTTCCGAGGATCGGCAGCTAACAAGGAGATAGACGATGGAGAGTCGCGATGACAAACTGATAGCGCTGATTGGCTTACTGTCTGCCTGTTTAATCAGCGTGGTTTTCCTGTTTACCATGACATGGCTGAGCGATGTGCGTCGCCCGCCAGAAACCTCCCTGGATGTACAATCCTGCTATACGCAGAACACCAATCAATCCAGCACTCCTCGCCCCTGAGTCTCCTCTATTTTATCGTTGGCAACGCAACTTGTGCGACAGCGGCTAATTTAATGCGTTGTTGCATACAGACATCGCTACAGAATGTGCGGCTAAGTCTAGAATAATGATTGGTATTGATAGCATTACCTTTCCCGCCATTAGTCCACCGGGTAAAAGAGAAACAAGGAACCGACATGGTTGATGCAGTCAGCGATAAAAGCACCTCCCCGCACCAGGCAGAAAGCACCCGGCTGGCGCGTGCCATCACGCCGCGTACCGACCGGCATCCGGATGAAAGTGGAATTCACCCGTTGGGCGATGGGCTTGACGCCTTTGCCGCGCGCTATCTTTTGCTCTCGATGGCCGAGGAGAGCATTGATGTACAGTACTATATTTGGCAAAACGATATGTCGGGTCGTTTACTGTTCAGCGCGTTGCTGGAAGCTGCGCAACGCGGCGTGCGGGTGCGTATGCTGTTGGATGATAATAACACCATGGGCCTTGACGAAACGTTATGTGAATTGAACCGTCATCCGAACATTCAAATTCGCCTGTTTAATCCTTTTTCATTTCGTTTTTTACGCGCGCTCGGCTACCTGACCGATTTCGCACGGCTGAATCGCCGGATGCATAATAAAAGCTTCACCGTTGACGGCGTGGTAACCATTGTTGGCGGGCGAAATATCGGCGATGAATATTTTGGTACCGGTGATGAGCCGCTCTTTTCCGATCTTGATGTTTTGGCGGTGGGGCCGGTGGTGAGAGAGGTTACACAGGACTTTGAGCGTTATTGGCAAAGCCGCGCGGTTTCTCCGCTTAATGCGGTCATCGATCCTAATCCTGACGATCCGCAGGCGGCGGTGCGGTTACCGGAAGCCTGGCGTGACAGTATTCAGGTCCAGCACTATTTACAGCGGCTGAAAGCGTCGAGTTACGTGGCGCAGTTGGAAAGCGGTAAGTTAACGCTGGTTTGGGCGCAGGCGCGGTTATTGAGCGATGATCCCCGTAAAGGATTAGGTAAAGCGAAAACGTCGACGTTATTACCCCAACGACTGCTGGAAGTGATAGGGCGTCCACAACAACAGTTTGATATTATTTCCGCGTATTTTGTGCCAACGCGGGCAGGGGTAGCGCAACTGTTGTCGTTGGTACGCAGTGGGGTGGAAATTGCCATTTTGACCAATTCGCTGGCGGCCAATGATGTTTCGGTAGTACACGCCGGTTATGCCAAATGGCGCAAAAAACTGCTGCGCCATGGCATTCGTTTGTATGAAATGAAACCGCAAAATGATAACCGTGAAGCGCCGCACGATCGCGGGCTAACCGGTAACTCAGGCTCCAGCCTTCATGCCAAGACCTTCAGCGTCGACAATCAGCAGGTGTTTATCGGATCGTTTAATTTTGATCCGCGCTCAGCAGTGCTGAATACCGAAATGGGGTTTGTCATCAAAAGTGAAACGCTGGCCACCTCGGTTCATCAGCGGTTTGTTGAACAAATGCGTTCCCGCGCCTGGGCGCTCAGGCTAGATAAATGGGGGCGCGTGAATTGGGTGGAGTACCCAGGCGAGCCGGAAGAAATCGTCCATAAGCATGAGCCGCGAACGCGCTTTATGCAGCGTTTGCTGGTTCGTTTGGTGTGGCGTCTGCCGGTTGAATGGTTGTTATAAATCGGGGGCGAAAGCCGCCCCCGTCTGGCGTTAGCGCTTCTGCGGCTTACCGGAAAATAAAAACTTCAGCAGCGGAATACGCAAATGGATCTCGTACACAATAAACGCGATACCGAAGACAAACAGCAGCCCGCCGAGGAAACCCAATGTATTATTGGTGATGTGCGGGGTAATAAAAATCCCGTACAACAGCGTCAACGGGTGGTGCACCAGGTAAATAAACAACGACGCATTGACCAGGTAAGTAATGCGCGGCGAGTGTGAGTTTAACCAGCGATGCCCAAAGGCGAACACCGCATTCACCATCCAAATCCCCATCAGCATGGTTATCAACGTATCGAGCTCATATAACCAGCCTTCACCGCTGCTGTAGCGTTGGTTGGCTAAATAAGCCAAAAAGGCCAGCAGTGCGCCGAAGCAGACCAGCGGGTTTGTTTTCACGAACAACGCTTTGATCGCCGGATATTTCCAGGCCATTGCGCCAAGGAAAAAGAACGGCAGATAGAACAGCGTTTGCATCACCGCCACGCTAAATAGGCCATCCATCAGTAAATTAGGCTGGAAAATAAACACCAGGCGCCGTACGCATCCCCAGAAAACACCATACAGCAAGAAAAGCAGGCTCAGTTTTCCCCACGTCAGGTCGGAATAATCGGTTTTTTCTTTGCCCGGCGCTGGCGTTTGGCGCAGCCATTTAAACATCAGCAGGCCAAAGACGGTGAGGATAACCAGCACCAGCAAGAACCAGAGATGCGAGATAAGATGCCAGGAAAGCGTGTTGTATTTTTGCGCCAGGCTAAAATGTGCCCAGTCGCCAATCGTTGGCGTCCAGTCGCGGATCAAAAAAAACTGCGGCAAAGTTAACAACGGAATCGCGGTTAACAGTGGGATGCCGACGCGCTCCACACGGACTTTTAACCAGCGTTGAGGCTGATAACGCAGATAGAGCATGTAAGAAAAATAACCTGAAATAACAAAGAAGACCTGCATGCGAAAAGCATGAATAAAGTCATTTAACACGGTGAGCCACAGGGTGGGTTCCGCGCTGTTCACCGACCATTGATGGCTGGAGTAGATCAACGATATATGGAAAGGAACACCCAATAACATCAAATATGCGCGGATTGAATCCAGGAAATATTCACGTTGCTGTATTTTTGTACTCATAATTATCCAGGTTTGCTGCGTTTTAATGTCCCGGTTTTACCCTAAACCAGGCTAAAGCTTGCGGCTTACTGTACCGGAGTAAACGGCGGTATACTATCAGCCTAATCCGTATCGGCTAAATCTTTGAAAGCCGGATGGTAATTTGGCCCGCTTTGGGAACAAAACGACGGTCATACTGTCGGAATGCGCAATAATCCATTAATATGGATGGAGTTGATTTAAGCACACGAAAGGGGGGGATGTGCTGTCTAAAATGAAAAATAAACCGGAACTGATGAAGTTGCGCTGGGTGGGCGCAGCGGTTCTACTTGCCATGTATGCCAACAACGGTTGGGCATTCGGCATTGACGATGTCGCAAAACAGGCAAAAACGTTGGCCGGGAAGAGCTTTGAAGCGCCGAAAAGCAATCTGCCCTCACAGCTTCGCGACATGAAATTCGCTGATTATCAGCAGATCCAGTTTAATCACAACAAGGCGTACTGGAATAAGTTAAAGACCCCGTTCAAGCTTGAGTTTTACCATCAAGGGATGTATTTCGATACGCCGGTAAAACTGCATGAAGTGACCGCGAACACGGTGCGTGAAATCAAATACAACCCGGATTATTTTAATTTCGGTAATGTAAAACACGATCCCGAAACCGTCAAAAACCTCGGTTATGCGGGTTTTAAAGTGCTTTACACACTGAATGATAAAAAGAAAGAAGATGAGATCGCCAGTTATCTCGGCGCGAGCTATTTTCGTGTTATTGGCGCCGGCCAGGTTTACGGTCTCTCCTCACGCGGTTTAGCGATCGATACGGCGTTACCGTCCGGCGAAGAGTTCCCGCGCTTTAAAGAGTTCTGGATTGAGCGGCCAAAACCGCAGGATAAGCAGCTCGTGATCTATGCGTTGCTGGATTCGCCGCGTGCGGCGGGCGCGTATCGCTTTGTGATCCATCCAGGTAAAGAGAGCGTGGTTGATGTGCAGTCCAAAGTTTATCTGCGTGACAAAGTGGGTAAATTGGGCGTGGCGCCGTTAACCAGTATGTTCTTGTTTGGCCCTAATCAGCCTTCTCCGATGGTGAATTACCGCCCGGCGCTGCATGATTCGAACGGTTTGTCCATCCATGCCGGTAACGGTGAGTGGATTTGGCGGCCGCTGAATAATCCGAAACATTTGGCGGTAAGTACCTTTACCGTGGAAAACCCGAAAGGGTTTGGTTTGTTACAGCGTGGCCGTGATTTTAGTCAGTATCAGGATCTTGATGACCGTTATGATCTGCGCCCAAGCGGCTGGATTGAGCCACAGGGTGACTGGGGTAAAGGTCGTGTTGAGCTGGTGGAAATTCCTACCGCTGATGAGACTAATGACAATATCGTGGCGTTCTGGACGCCGGAACATCTGCCCGATCCGGGCAAAGAGATGAATTTTAAATACCGTCTGCACTTTACCCGTGATGAAGACCAGTTGCATTCACCGGAAACCGCGTGGGTGAAAAATACGCTGCGCTCGACCGGCGATGTTAAGCAGTCGAATTTAGTGCGTCAGCCTGACGGCACCATTGCATTCTTGGTCGATTTTGTCGGTCAGGATATGAGCAAGTTGCCAAATGACACGCCGGTGACGCCGCAGGTCAGCGTTGGAGACAACGGTGAAGTGGTGGAGCAGAGCGTTCACTATAATCCTGTTACCAAAGGCTGGCGTTTAGTGCTGCGGTTACGCGTTAAAGATACGAAGCAACCGACAGAGATGCGTGCTGCGCTGGTTAACGGTGAGAAGACGCTGACGGAAACATGGAGCTATCAGTTGCCTGCCAATGAATAAATCTATTGTCACGCCCGTAGAGTACATCGAATCGCTGCCGCTGGCGCCAGAGCGTAAGGCTGCGCTGGTTCAATCTCTGCCTGCAGAGGCTGAACCCGGCGAGATTTATAGCCAACTTCATCAACAACTGGGCCAGGATGGCCCGGTTGAAGCGCGCCCTGATGACGCCCCGCTGGAGTCCGTTAAGTCACGTATTACCATGGCGTGGCCGGACTCGTTGGCGGACGGCGAGCAGTTCGATAAAGATTATTTAGATCGCACCACGCTGAAAGCGATGCCGCCGGTTAAGCGTTCGCTGATGTTTCCGGAAGCCTGGCGAACCAACCCGGTTGCCCGTGCCTGGGATTCATTGCGTGGGCGTAAAAGTCCTCCCCGCTATGCCGATGCTGAAGAGCAGAAATCTGAAGACAAATGGCGCCACGTCGGCTCGATACGTCGCTATATTCTGCTATTCCTGACGCTGTTCCAGACGGTTATCGCCACGTGGTACATGAAAACCATCCTGCCTTACCAGGGCTGGGCGTTGATCGATCCGATGGAGATGCTGAATCAGAACTGGCAGCAATCGGTACTGCAGATCCTGCCGTATGTGTTGCAAACCGGGATATTGTTCCTGTTTGCCATCCTGTTCTGTTGGGTCTCGGCCGGTTTCTGGACCGCGTTGATGGGCTTCTTACAACTGCTGATTGGCCGCGATAAGTACAGTATCTCTTATTCGATGAAAGGCGATGAGCCGATCAATCCGGAACATCGTACCGCGTTGATTATGCCGATCTGTAATGAAGACGTTGAACGCGTCTTCGCTGGCCTGCGTGCCACCTGGGAATCGGTTAAGCGTACCGGCGAAAGTGAGCATTTCGACGTCTATATTCTGAGCGATAGTTATGATGCCGATATTGCGGTAGCCGAACAGAAAGCCTGGATGGAGCTGGTGCGTGATGTGGGCGGCGCAGGTAAGATTTTTTATCGCCGTCGCCGCCGTCGGGTGAAACGTAAAAGCGGCAACATTGATGACTTCTGTCGCCGTTGGGGCAGCCAGTATAGCTATATGGTGGTGTTGGATGCCGATAGCGTGATGAGCGGTGAGTGTTTGACCGGTCTGGTTCGCATGATGGAGGCTAACCCGAACGCTGGTATTATTCAGTCGTCGCCGAAAGCGTCAGGCATGGATACGCTGTATGCGCGTTGCCAGCAGTTCGCGACGCGTGTTTACGGCCCCTTGTTCACCGCCGGTCTACATTTCTGGCAGCTAGGTGAATCCCACTACTGGGGACATAACGCCATCATCCGTGTGAAACCCTTTATTGAGCACTGTGCGCTAGCGCCGTTGCCGGGCGAGGGTTCATTTGCCGGTTCGATTTTGTCGCATGACTTCGTCGAAGCGGCCTTGATGCGCCGTGCCGGATGGGGCGTGTGGATTGCGTACGACTTGCCGGGTTCCTATGAAGAGTTACCGCCTAACTTGTTAGATGAGCTTAAGCGCGACCGACGTTGGTGTCACGGTAACTTAATGAATTTCCGCCTTTTCCTGGTGAAAGGGATGCACCCGGTGCACCGCGCTGTGTTTCTGACCGGCGTGATGTCATACCTTTCCGCGCCGTTGTGGTTTATGTTCCTGGCGTTATCCACCGCGTTGCAGGTTGTGCATACCTTGATGGAGCCGCAGTACTTTTTGCAACCGCGCCAGTTGTTCCCGGTGTGGCCGCAGTGGCGTCCTGAATTGGCCATTGCGCTGTTTTCCACCACTCTGGTCCTGTTGTTCCTGCCCAAGCTGCTAAGCGTGGTCTTAATCTGGTGTAAAGGCGCAAAAGCGTATGGCGGCGCATTCCGCTTGTTTATCTCGCTGATGCTGGAAATGCTGTTCTCGGTGCTATTGGCGCCGGTGCGTATGCTGTTTCATACGGTGTTCGTGGTGAGCGCATTCCTTGGTTGGGAAGTGGTATGGAACTCTCCGCAGCGTGATGATGATGCGACACCCTGGAGCGAAGCTTTTGCTCGTCATGGTTCACAACTGCTGCTGGGCGTCGTGTGGGCGGCCGGGATGGGGTGGTTGGATCTCAACTTCTTGTGGTGGCTGGCGCCGATCGTCTTCTCGCTGATTCTGTCGCCGTTTGTTTCGGTGGTCTCTAGTCGGGCAACGATAGGGATGGCGTCGAAACGCGCCAAACTGTTCCTGATCCCGGAAGAGTACGATCCGCCGAAAGAGCTGTTGGATACCGATAACTACTTGCAGTTAAACCGTGAGCGTGCGTTGAAACACGGGTTTATGCACGCGCTGTTCCATCCCGCTTTCAATGCGCTCACCAGTGCTATGGCGACCTCACGCCATCTGAAGAGTGATTTACTGGAACATGCGCGCGATCGACGGGTCGATCAGGCGTTAAGCGACGCGCCGGATAAATTGAGTCGTGAACAGCGCTTGGTGCTGATGAGCGACCCGGTTACCCTGGCACGTATGCATTACCGGCTGTGGCAAAATGCGGATAAATATCATGAGTGGGTGGAGCAATACCGCACTCTGAAACTGAATCCGCTGGCGCTACCGTCGGTGAAATAAGTGAAAAGGCGGCAGCGATGCCGCCTTTTTTACCTCAGTCGTTAGCCGCCAGGGAGGAGAATAAGGTATGTTGCGAATAATCGTGATGGGGTGCTGCGTTTTCGCGCTTAGCGGTTGTGGCAGCATTATTAGCCGTACCGTACCCGGACAGGGGCACGGTAACCAATATTATCCCGGCGTACAGTGGGACGTGCGCGCGTCACCGTGGCGCTTTCTGACCATTATCGACTTGCCGCTTTCACTGGTGGCCGACACATTATTGCTGCCGGTAGATGCACACCATGGGCCGTATGAGTAGCTTATATCCACCGGTCGGAATCACTATTGTCATCTTCCCACTCTTCTGCAGCAGCCTCACCTTCCTCGCTATCCGCGGGTGGTTCAAGCTGGAATTCGCCTTCATCCCACTCATGTAATGTGTTTTCCGATTGCCACTCCTGGCGTAGCTCGATCTCGTCAAAATCACCGTCAAAGATAGCCTGCGCCGCCTCGCCGCTACGAATCGGCAGGCATTCGCCTTCGTCACCTTCATCGGTAAAAAATTCGGCTTGCCACATAATGTCGCCATCCTGCATAACATATTTTTGCAGGTTAAACTGTGCGACGGATGCATCATCCTCCGTCAGGTTCGGATTGTTTGCCAGATACTCTTCACGGGCGTTATCAATCGCTTCTTCCAGCGTGCTGAAAAGGCTCATTTGTCTCTCTCCATGTTGCCGATAAAATGGGTTTCAAAAAGCATAGACGAAGTTTTGCTTTGTCAGGGAAGAGAACAAAAAAAGTCAGGCGTATTAATCCCCAGGCAGAGGTAGACGCCCCGGACCGCGCCGCTGCACGAACCATGAGAAGAGTGCGTTAAACATGACGATGGATGCGGTCACTAAGAACACCGCGCGAAACCCCCAATTGGCCGATACCGCCGCTCCCATCAATGGGCCGGATACGTTGCCAATATCGCGGAAAGATTGGTTATAGCTAAAAATACGTCCGGCGACTTGGTTACTGGCATTGTAGATCAATAGTGTTTGTACTGCGGGCAGTAAGGCTCCATCCGCTGCGCCAAGCAAAAAACGCAATAAGCCTAATTGCCATGGCGTTTGAACAAATGACATCGGTACCAGCAGCAGTACCGAGACGATCAGCATAAAAATCAGGATGCGCTCCGGGCCAATCCGGTCGCCCAGTTTGCCGAGACGCGGCGCGCTAATCAGCGCTGCTACGCCAGGTACGGAGGCGATCAGGCCGCTAATAAACGCCAGATTTTGCGTCGAGCCTGCCAGTTCGCGCACGTAGAGCGTAAGGATCGGCGCGATGGAGCCGGTAGCCACCTGAATAATCATGGTGGTAATAAACAGAGCGAGTACCAGACGTGGGTTTTTCAGCGATGAAAAAACTTGTCTCAGGTGCAACATATCTTTTTTCTGCACCGGAATGAAGGACTCGCGAATATAAAGCAGCGTCATGATAAAACAGATAAACAGCACGCTGGCGGTAATAAAGAACACCGGACGTAAGCCAAAATTATCGGCCAGCAGGCCGCCTATTAATGGGCCAATTAGCGCGCCACTGACCGCGCCGGTAGAGAGCGTTCCCAGCGCCCAACCACTTTTATTACGTGGCACTTGGGTCGCAATCAAGGCATTAGCATTCGGGACAAAACCGCCGAGCAGCCCGAGGATCGCGCGCAGTATCAGAAACTGCCAGATATTACTCGCCAGCCCCATTAACGTCATCACAATCGCCATACCGAGCGCTGAACGTAACAGCATAACTTTACGGCCTTTACGGTCAGCAAGCCCTCCCCAGAAGGGTGAGGCGATGGCGGAGAACAAGAAGGTAATGCTGAACACAGCACCGGACCAGAGGTTCAATTTTTCCGGCGCGGTCACGCCCAGCAGTTCAACATACAGAGGAAGGAAAGGCATCACCAGGCTGAATGCCATGCCGGTAAGAAAACAACCGAGCCAGGCCACATAAAGGTTACGTTTCCAGTTTATCGGCACTTCGTCCGTTGGCATGTGTAGGGCCGCCTTAGTAATTATAAAATAATAAGCGTCCTAATAATGTTAGCGTTGGTGGGCGAGGATACAAGTGTTATTTCGCGTCGCGAAATGTCCTGAAACTTAAAAAACAAGCCGATCAGGCAACCGGCTTGTGTCATTCGGTTAATAGAGTTTGGGTTCGCCTTGCGGGCGGGTTTTAAAACGGCGGTGCAGCCACATATACTGTTCGGGCGCCATTAATATCGCTTCTTCCAGCACCTGGTTCATACGGGTGGCGGTCGCCACTTCATCCTCCAGCGGGAAGTTGGTTACCTCCGGCAAAACAATCATCTCATACCCTTTACCGTGCGGCAGACGGCGCGGCACAAAAGGGATGACCGCCGGTTTCGCGCTGCGGATCAGTAAGTAGCTGCCTTTGGTGGTGGCCGCTTGTTGCACCGCAAAGAAAGGGGCAAAGACGCTACTTTGTGGGCCGTAATCGTGATCCGGCGCGTACCAGATAATGTCGGTATTTTTTAGCGCCCGGATCATGCCCTTCAGATCTTTACGATCAAGCATGCTTTTATTGGAGCGCATACGTCCCCAGGTTTGCAGCCAATCAAGAAGTTTATTGTCATTGGGACGATAGACGCCAATGCCTGGATTAAGCATGCCAAATATACGTGCACCGAGTTCTAAGGTTAAAAAGTGCAGGCCGATTAATAGCACACCTTTATTCTCTCTTTTGGCCTGTTTAATATGCTCATCGCCGCTGGTGGCAAACCATTTTCTGATACGCCAATCGGGCCAAAACCACGCCATACCGGTTTCAATTAACCCCATACCGACCGATTCAAAATTTCTTTTTACCATTGCATCGCGTTCGGCGGCGGGCATTGCCGGGAAACAGAGTTCTAAATTACGGCGTGCAATAAACGCGCGGCGTTTCATTATGCGCATAGCCAGCCGCCCCAGCCCGCAGCCGAGACGGTACAGTAAGGGATAAGGTAATAAGACCACCAGATAAAGCAAGGCAATGCCAAACCAAGTCAACCAATAACGCGGGTGAAGGAGTTCACGAGAAAATTGAGGCAATTGAGTCATGTTTTTCCATATTTCTTCTGGCAGGACGACATTATCGCCGTCTCTCAAGGCAAGTATTATGGCGTATTGTGCCATTTTTTTAGGGTGGTCTGAAATAAACAGTAATAAAAAGCGCGGTGGCCGTCATATCTGAATAAAAAAAAGCCCGACGTTGACAAGCGCGCCGGGCGTTAGCATCAAGCTTTAAATAAACCTTTAACGTCATGCGGCTCTGAACGCCAGTATTGCGGCGGGGCGTTGACTTTCTCTCCCAATTTAGCTGCCGCGTGCCATGGCCAGCGTGGGTCATACAGCATCGCGCGCGCCAGAGCAATGGCGTCAGCCTCTCCGGCGGTTAAAATCGCTTCCGCTTGCTCAGGGTCAACGATCAGCCCAACGGCAATGACCGGAATCGCTATCGCCTGTTTAATTTCTGCGGCAAACGGCACTTGATAGTTAGGTTTGGTGTCGATCTGCTGCGCTGGCGATAACCCGCCGCTGGAGACATGAATATAGTCGCAGCCCAATGCTTCCAGCGCCTGACTCAACGCCACCGATTGGCTAACATCCCAACCGCCTTCTACCCAATCGGTAGCGGAAATACGGACGCCAACCGCTTTATGGGCCGGTACCGCCTGACGGACTTCGCGGAAAATCTCCAGCACGATACGCATACGGTTTTCCAGCGCGCCGCCATATTCGTCTTGGCGCTGATTAGAGAGCGGCGACAGGAACTGATGCAATAAATAACCATGCGCGGCATGAATCTCGAACAGTTCGAAACCGAGCCGATCGGCACGACGTGCGCTATCAACAAAGGCCTGTTTCACTTCATCGATACGGGCCTTGGTCATTGCCAATGGCGTGTCATCATCCGGGTTAAAGGGCAGGGCGGAGGGGGCGGAGGTTTGCCAGCCGCCGTGAGCCGCGGTTAGGAACCCGCCGCCGCGCCAGGGAACATCGCAGGACGCTTTACGTCCGGCATGACCCAGTTGAATGCCGAGCGGTAACGTGGCGTAACGTTTCACATCATTAATTACTGCCGCCAACGCCTGTTCAGTGGCATCATCCCACAGCCCAAGGTCTTGCGGCGTAATACGTCCCGCAGCCTCAACGGCGGTGGCTTCCACAATCAACAGACCAGCGCCAGAGAGCGCAAGATGGCCTAAATGAATCCGATGCCAGGCGGTGGCCTGGCCCTGTTCGGCGGAATATTGACACATTGGCGCCACGATAATGCGGTTTTGTAGCGCGAGTTGTCCGAACGTGATGGGGGTAAAAAGCTGACTCATGCCGATTCCCTGTAGTGACGTTTAATTGCGGGTTTAGTAATAAGCGTGGTTATTACATACTCGCGGCAATTAACTTACGGATCCAGGCAGCTTGTGCGATCGCCGGTTAGGGCGTAACAAAATCCCCATCAAGGGTAGGATTCCATCAAGAATCAGGTATCATACGCCGCGAAAAATTCTCTTATTGCCTACAGGAACGTACACCATGCCAGTGTTACATAACCTTGTTTCCAATGAAGAGCTTAAGGCGCGGATGCTGGCCGAAACCGAACCGCGCACGACAGTCTCTTTCTATAAATATTTTACCATTGACGATCCGAAAGCATTTCGCGACGCGCTATATACCGCGTTGACCACTTTAAAGGTCTTTGGCCGGGTCTACGTGGCGCACGAAGGAATCAATGCGCAAATTAGCGTACCCGCCAGCCACTATGAAGCGATGAAACAGACCTTATATACCTTTCATCCGGCGCTGAACAATCTGCGCATGAATATTGCGCTAGAGGATGACGGAAAATCATTCTGGGTTTTACGTTTGAAAGTGCGCGATCGCATTGTGGCGGATGGCATCACCGATGAAAGCTTTGATGCGAGCGCGGTTGGAGCCTATCTGAAAGCGCCGGATGTTAATGCGATGCTGGATGATCCCGATGCGGTATTTGTGGATATGCGCAACCACTATGAGTATGAAGTGGGTCACTTTGAGAAGGCAATGGAAATCCCCGCCGACACGTTTCGCGATCAACTGCCGATGGCGGTTGAAATGCTACAAGGCGACAAAGACAAAAAGATTGTGATGTATTGCACCGGCGGCATTCGTTGCGAAAAAGCCAGCGCCTGGATGCGCCATAACGGTTTTGAAAATGTTTACCACATTGAAGGTGGCATTATCGAATACGCTCGCCGTGCGCGTGAAATGGGGCTGCCGGTGCGCTTCAAAGGCAAAAATTTTGTGTTTGATGAACGTATGGGGGAACGTATTTCCGAAGACGTTATTGCCCACTGTCACCAATGCGGCGCGCCCTGTGATACGCATGTGAACTGTAAAAACGACGGTTGTCATCTACTGTTTATTCAGTGCCCGCGTTGCGCAGAGAAGTTTAACCATTGCTGTAGCCCACTGTGCATGGAGGAGCTGGCGTTACCAGCAGATGAGCAACGCGCACGCCGTGCCGGGCGAGAAAATGGCAACAAAATCTTCAATAAATCCCGCGGCCTGCTCAACAGCACGCTGACAATTCCGGCACCGGAAAAAAAATAACCTCACCGGGGCGGAGTAATCCGCCCGAAACCCAACTCGCATCCCCGTAGGTGATTTTTAGTGAAAAAAATCGCCTTTCCGCTAAAAAATAGTTTAATAATTCAACTTATTTGCGTTTTTCAACGTTGTTGTATAGATTTAAGGGATGTAAAACGACACAACGGTAAATATAGACGACGACTTTGTCGCAGCATAGCTGAGTTTCTCTTTCCTTGAGCGGACGCACGCAGGCAAAAGGCTATGGTGCGATAACATTCATCTTGCGATCCTTGAGGGAAGATATGACTAACACCTCCACGCCATCCGGGCGGCCTAAGAAACACTTCTGGCAGAAAAAAACCAAGAAAAATGAGTTAAGCGTTGATGACATTACCATTGTCGATCAGGACATGCTGAAACGGGCAATTGGCGCGGCAGCGTTAGGTAATGCCATGGAATGGTTTGACTTCGGCGTCTACAGTTTCCTTGCCGTAACCATTGGTAAAGTCTTCTTCCCCGGCGGCAGCCCGGCGGTGCAGCTTATCGCAACCTTTGGCGCGTTTGCCGCCGCATTCTTAGTGCGGCCAATCGGCGGGCTCTTTTTTGGTCCACTCGGCGATCGTATTGGGCGCCAGAAAGTGCTGGCGATCACGATGGTGATGATGGCGATCGGTACCTTCTGCATCGGCTTGATTCCAGGATATGGCACTATCGGTATCGCCGCGCCATTATTGCTGTTGCTGGCGCGCCTGGTGCAAGGCTTTTCAACCGGCGGCGAATATGGCGGAGCGGCGACCTTTATCGCCGAGTATTCTACCGATGAGCGGCGCGGATTTATGGGCAGTTGGCTAGAGTTCGGTACGCTTGGCGGCTATCTGCTCGGCGCCGGGCTGGTTACCGGCCTGACGGCGGCGATGCCGGCAGATGCGTTATTATCGTGGGGATGGCGTATTCCGTTCTTTATTGCCGCGCCGTTGGGGATTTTCGGGCTCTATATTCGGTTGAAGCTGGAAGAGACGCCTGCTTTCCAAAAGCATATGGAAAAGCAAGAGGCGCTGGAGCACAGCAAACCTCAACTTAGCTTGCTGCAGATGTTGAACAAATATCGTGCGCAAATGCTGAAGTGCATTGGGTTAGTGCTGTTGTTTAACGTTTCGAACTATATGCTCACCTCGTATATGCCAAGTTATCTGACCGGCATTTTGGGGTTGAGTGAACTGAGCGGCCTGATGCTAATTATGGTGGTCATGTTCGTTATGATGCCGTTGACACTGTTCTGGGGGCACTGGAATGACCGTTTAGGACGTCGACCGGTTATCGCGTTAGGCGCGGTTGGGCTGATAGTGCTGGCGGTTCCTTGTCTGTGGTTGATTGGTACCGGTAATTTGGCGCTGGTGTTCCTCGGTCTAATGATCCTCGGTGCGCTCCATACGTGTTTTAGCGGTACTATGCCTTCGGCGCTGCCTTCGTTGTTTGCGACAGATATTCGCTACAGCGCATTAGCGATCGGCTTTAACATCTCGGTTTCGCTGTTCGGCGGAACGACGCCGCTGGTCACCGCGTGGCTGGTGGAAAAATCGCATAATTTATTGATGCCGGCTTATTATCTGATTGGCGCATCGGTGATTGGGTTAATTACGGTGTTCTTTATGCGGGAAACCGCGCGTAAACCTTTACATGGATCCGCTCCGGCGGTGGCCTCCGAGGCAGAAGCGGTTAGGTTGGTGAAAAAGATTAAACTACGCCGCCAGAAAGAGGCCGCAAAACCCGCCGAATAAATGTCTGGCGGGGTAAAAGCGCGGATGTTTTAATCAGAGATAAAATAAAGGCACAAATAAAATGTGCCTTTATTTTTTTAATCAGTAAAACGAGAAAGAGAGAACGGCGTTAAATCAAATTCAGTTTTTTTATCGCTGGCAAAGTGTGTTGCTATTTCGCCGAGTACGCTGGCAAATTTAAATCCATGTCCGCTTAATCCGGTAATCACTAAACGGTTAGGCTGAGCGGGTAATGTATCGATAATAAAGTCTTCATCCGGTGAATTATCATAGGTACAGGCTTCACCGCGCAAGCATACCCCGACTCCCGGTAAAAATTGCCGTAAAAAACGAAAGGTTTCGCTGCCGTCATCGGCCCAGGCGCCAAAAGGTTTTCGTTGTTCCGGCGTATCAATTGGCTGCCCACCGTCATGACGACCAATCTTTAATGCATTATTATCCGCCGGGAAGCCGTAATAATGGCTCCCGTCGGGCATCTCGCCAGTAAAAGCCGGAAATTGATTATTTTCACTATAGCGGCCATCCGCCTGGTGCCAGGCGAACACTTTGCGTACCGGTTTTATCGGCAATGAAGGCGCCAGTTTTCTTACCCACGTACCGGCGCTCAGCAACAATTTTTTCGCCAGAAACGTTCCGTCAGCGGTGGTAACGCGTTGTAGTGATCCTTCGTTTTCAATCCGGCTAACCGCGCAGTTGAATAACTGGGCGCAGCCAGCCTGTTCCGCTAACCGTATCCAACTGCGCACCGCAACTTCCGATTTGAGATAGCCCGACTGTGGCTCAAAAACGCCGAGATAACCGTCAGGAACGGTAATTTGCGGCCAACGTTGACGGACTTCATCTGCCTGTAGCAGTTGAATCTCCAGCTTAAATTGTTGGGCGCTATCGACGACATTGCGGATAAATTCAGAGGTGTGCGGCGCCAAATTGAGCACACCACAGCGGTGCATAATGCGTTCACCGGCCAGTTGCTCCAGTTCATCCCACAGCGCCTGAGCGCGTAGTACCATCGGAACGTAACGGGCGCCTTCGCCGTAGGCATGACGTATCAGGCGGGTTTCACCATGATGGCTCCCTTGTTGATGCGGGGGGTGCGCACCGTCAATCATTAATACTTTCAGCCCGGCGCGTGTGGCGTAAAAACCAGCCGCCGCGCCAACTGAACCGCTGCCGACCACGATTAAATCGTAAACCATATCGGGTTAACTCCTGAAACTAACCTTGAGCACGGCAGGATAACAAAAGATGACGGGCAATAAAAAGGCACCCGCAAGGGTGCCCTGGTTTATTGCTACGCAAATTAGTGCTTTTTGTAATCGCGATCCTGATGCCCGGTCGCTTCGATTTTGGCAATGCCCGCCTCTAAAATCGAAATAAATTGTCTGGCGACATCGGTAGTTAACCAATAGGTTTGTCCTACCTCAGCTTCATCATGTTGCTGTTGATCTGATGAAAGCGAATGCAGACGAATCATCATGGCATCATAACTGTCTACGGTACTGATGTCCCATCCCACCAGGGGATGCGTTTGTATAACGTCTTTGTTTCTGTCCATTATAACCTCCTTATTACTCGTAGAACGAAGTGATTTATTGAGGTTTCAATGCGGCTTTTTTTTCAGAGCAGACTAATTATAACAGTGAAATTAGTATCGACAGAGCGAAAAATGCGAAAAATTAAAATGAAAAGCTACTTAAAGAGTATTTAATCGGCAGAATTATCTGATTGCAAAATAAAAAAACGTGCCTGGCAATTTTATTAATCAGTATTGATATCCGGTTGAATTCTGACCGCACCGCTACGTTTTTCCAGTTCATCTGCTAAACGATTAAAGTGTTGTTGTAACGCCTGGTCATGATTCTGATTTTGCGCTTCGAGGCGCAAGCTGTGGATCAGCAAGTGATTTGACTTATCATCAAGGCAAAATGAAAGCCAGGAAAACGCATTTTCCAGCACCGTTAAACGGCGTTGCTGATCGCTAATGAAAGCTAATAGCTCGCCAAATGTCATGGTCTCTTCGGGATTATCGGCGGTCATGAGAACATCTCCTGTAAAACATGCTCGCGCAAGGATATGACATGATTACTGCTCAGTCTACACTGACCAGGCTTTCAGCCGTATGTGTGTTGGTGGTTTTCTTTTGTGACAATCTGTTTATACCCGTCATTCTTCAGGTTGCCTGTGGGTGCTCCTCTTCCTGCAACGCAAATTATTAGGGTATGGGTTCTGGTTACTGAGGTAAGGAAAAGCGATAAAAAAGCCGGACGCGATATCCGGCAAACAACGGCACAACAGAGTGGTTAACCAGTAATAAACCAGTCATCAGCGCTTTCCCAGGTTTCCTGCAAAATTTCGCTGATCCGATCTTTTTCCTCTTTGCCCGACCCCATAACCGTCAAATTATTGGCGCTGGCATAGCGGACCGACACATGGTTTTGCGTTTCGGGATAATGGTGATTAATTCGTTTTTCCAGCTCGCTGGTGAGCGCTTCAAGCGCGCCTTGAGGGAGTTGAGTAGTTTTTGCGACAGTAACTTCGACACGCATAAAAGCCTCCGAAAAGTATACTGTATATAAATACAGTATACTCGATGCGAAAGCAATAAAAAGATGGGAAGCCAACGCTTCCCGAAAGGATTAGGCGGTAGCAACTTGCCAGTTGAGGGTTTCCCCGGCGAGGAAGGGCACCAGCGTTTCTTCGCCAATACGAATACTCTCTTCTACCGTCCACGGGGTTCGAACTAACTTCAGCGTGCCCTGATTGAGCGGCAGCCCATAGAAACGCGGGCCGTTTTCTGAACAGAAAGCTTCAAAGTGCTGTAGCGCGTTCATCTCTTCAAATACCGTGGCATAGGCGGGCAGGGCGGTCGGCGCATTGAACACGCCCGCGCAGCCGCAACTGGCTTCTTTACGATGGCGTAAATGCGGCGCGGTATCGGTTCCGAGAAAGAAACGCGGGTTACCGCTGGCGATAACTTGGCGTAACGCCTCCTGGTGCACATTACGTTTGAGGATCGGTAAGCAATATAAATGGGGGCGTACGCCGCCGACCAACATATGGTTACGGTTGAACATCAAATGCTGTGGCGTGATGGTAGCGGCAATATAACGATTGCCCTCCTGCACGTAAGCGGCGGCCTCTTTGGTGGTGATATGCTCGAAAACGACTTTAAGCTCCGGGAACTGCTGGCGTAGCGGTGTCATCACCGTTTCGATAAAACGCGCCTCACGATCGAAAATATCAATATGTGCATCGGTGACTTCGCCATGAATCAATAATGGCATCCCGATTTTTTGCATCCGCTCCAACACGTGGGCGATGGCTGCAATATTGGTAACGCCGTGGCTAGAGTTAGTCGTGGCATGGGCTGGGTACAGTTTTGCCGCCGTGAACACCCCTTCATTAAAACCTTTTTCGACTTCGTTCGGATCGAGCGAATCGGTCAGATAGCAGGTCATTAACGGCTGAAAGTCATGCTCCGCCGGAACGGCGGACAGAATACGCTCGCGATACGCGCGCGCCGCCTCGACGCTGGTGACTGGCGGTACCAAATTAGGCATCACAATCGCACGACCGCATACCGCGCTGGTATAAGGCGCCACGGTTTGCAACATGTCATCGTCGCGCAGATGGATATGCCAGTCGTCAGGGCGGCGAATAATAAGTTCTTGAGGGCGTGCAGTCATGTTTAAGGCTCCGGCTAAGAAGAAAAGATCACATGGCGGATTTCAGCCGGGGACTAAGCATAAGGATAAAGGCAACCGATTGCACTTGGTTTATGTGGTTAGAAGAAAAAAAGCGTGAGCAGGGCGGCTCACGCTTTTGGCTGGTGGCTGGACCGAAACCGGCAGCGATGATTAATCGGTAAATGGAATCACTAACTCGCCGGGCTTCACTTCCAGCCCTTTGGCGAATTTCTTCGCTAACGATTCGGCTTTACTGCGATCGGAACTTAAAACGTAGGCCGGTTTACGATCAAAGTAGCTTTTTAGTGACTGGTTAAGATATGGCGTCACTGATTTCATGATCGACTGCATTTTTTCCGGCTGTACGTCCGCGTCGACAATTTCCAGATCTTTGAGATAAATGGCGCCCTTGTCTTTATCAAACCACGGTTGCGCCTTCATTTTAAGTTTCATGGTGGCTTGTTGCGGGCCGAAAAGTGAAGTTATATTGACGTCAGCATCGCCGGAAAGTGTGACTTTGTTCGGCTCTTCACGGCCAATTTGGCTACTTAAATTGCTCAATACAATGTGCGCATTAACTAAGCCCGATACGCCAATATCTTTTTCATAATTATTATGTTTTTGCAGCGCCTTGTTAATGTCCTGCTCGTTAACGGTGTACTGAGTGAGTTGGTTACAGCCGACCAATAAGCCAGCAAAAATAAGGGCTGCCAGCCCGAGAAATGCCTTCTTCATTCAAATCCTCAATAATTTTATTCACACAAACGGTCCTGTTTCAGCATGATAGCTTGCCTTAGCGCGTCGTCAGAGTCACCAGGATATCACTGAAAGGGGGGCGAAAAAGGCAAGGAAATGTGTCGGTAAACGGAAGTGGGTTAAATGGGCGGCGAGTGTTAGCGCCGCCCCGCTGATTAAATAGCAATTGAAGAGAGCAGGTTAACTTGGGTTTGTTTAGCCATATTGTCCCGATACTCTGCCACGCGGCTGGGATATTCAACGCCGGCAACCAGCGTAAGGGAACGCAGTAAGGGGAACAGATGAATATCGTCTTCCGACAGTTCGCCATTGACCGCGTTCGGTTTGACGATGAACTTATCCAGATCGCGCAGATCCTGGCTAATTTTCTTCACCAGACCCGGCGCATGTTGCTTCAGCTCAGCGAAACTGCCGACATTTGCCTCTTTTTTGTCCTTAAAATAACGGCGTGCTTCAGGGGTGGCGAATTCAGCAAAAGCGGCTTCGGCAATACGCGGCAGCAACAATTTATTCACGTAGCCATTCACCTGACGTAGCCAGTCACTGATGGCCGGATTGGTTTTGCCGGTGATCAAAGGCTCACCATCTTGCTTATCGATAAAACGAACAATATCCATACTCTCAGGCATACAACTGCCATCCTCTTTTTGCAGAATGGGAGCTATCTTCTGACCGATTAATTTTTTTGGCGTTTCTTCGTCATCGTTAAGCAGGACAACCAGTTCGACCGGCAGATTTTTTAAGCCGAAAATCATGCGTGCTTTAACGCAGAATGGACAATGATCGTAGATGTAAAGTTTCACCGGATCTTCTCCTTACTCACGTGGATAGCGGCCCTTGCCGCCATTAATATTTTGAATGTATTAGGGAAGTATGGAAGAGAATAGGGCGAAGGGCAAACCGCGTCGGCGGCATAAGCGGCTTGCCGACACGGAAAAAACGGTGAAAGTCTTAGGCGGGCGATATCCCCGACGCCACATCGCGTGGCTGGAATTGCCACCACAGCGCCAGTAACGTCACCATGCCGACGCTACCAAGCATTAGCCACGGTAATTCCGGCATCGCTAACTCACGCCCGGCGTCAAACATCCAGCCGCCGCCGGTGTAACCAATCGCGCCGCCGAAGGCCAAGCCAAGCCGACTGAACCCCATATAGCTACCGCGTGCTCGAGCGCTGGCAAGTGAGGCGCTTAGCGTTTCTCGTGCCGGCTCAGCAATAATCGAGCCGATATAAAAGGTGCAGATCAACATAAAGAGCTGTTGTAACGTGTTGGTCATCCCTATCGGCATAAGGCTGAGCGTCATCAAAAACAGGCCCGCCATTAAGCGTTGCTCAAGACGAAAGCGCTTCTCGCTCCAGCGTGCAATCGGGTACAGCAAGGTGAGCGATAACGTTGCTTCAATGGCATACATCCACTTTACCGCGCCCGGCACGCCAGCAATTTGATTAACCATTATCGGCAGCATCAACATCACCTGCACGGCTAACGTGTAGTAGCCGGTCAACGTCAACACATACAGACAGAAGCGCTTGTCACGCAGTACGCGGCCCATTCCTTCCAGCATTGAGGTGCGTTCAGTCGAGATACGCCACGCCGGTAGTAGCCAGGCATTAAACCCGGCGGCGGCAACAAAAACTGAGGCGCCGGCCCAACACACCAGGCGGAAATCCCACGACAATAGCCAGCTACCGATTAGAGCGCCAATCACCGCGCCCGCGCTATCCTGCATCATCAACAGCGAGAAAAACCGCCCGCGTTCGCGAGGACGAATCAGCTTGATCACCATCGCGGTACGCGGCGGATCGAACAGGGTGCCGCCGAGGCCAGAAAGAATACAGGACAACCACAGAATCCAGGGTTGATGAGCGACCGCCATGCTGGCAAAACCGGCGGCGCGCAGCAGCATCCCGGTAACGATCATCGGCTTCGCGCCGAAACGATCGGCAATCGCTCCGCCAAAAATGCCCAACCCTTGTTGTACCAATTGGCGTAAACCCAGCGCGAGGCCGACTGAGAGCGCCGCCCAACCCAACTGGTCGACAAAACGAATGGATATCAGCGGAAAGACCACGAAAAAGCCTAACACCACCAACATATTATCAACCAGTAAGAATGCCTTTCCGAGGCGTCTGGCCCGTGCGACCCGCGACATGCTTGTTCCTAAGCGTAAAAGAAGAGAAAACAGCCAATTGAACTATTCTCCGCTTTTATCCTCCTTTTTGACAGCCAATGCAGAATGATATTTTTTTATCGAAATAGTGCAATTTGTGCTGTAATTTCAGCAGGTAACTTGTGAGAAACACCGCGATATTTGCAGAGAGTTTTACCCAAACGGCCAATGACGGTTATATTGGGGGCCGGCAGTCAAAAACATCCGGTTTTATCGGTTATCGCCCGGAGTGGTTTCGCAAGCTGCTTGTTTAATCGATTTTTTTTATCAGCCATGTATGCCCTAACGCATTTACGTTGTCGGAATGTCAATGCACGTGCAGCTTAAGCGGGCGGGTATACTTCAGGAGAAAAGATGTTTGGCTACCGTTCTTCTGCACCGAAAGTGCGTCTGACAACCGACCGGTTAGTGGTCCGTCTGGTTCATGAACGTGATGCCTGGCGGCTGGCTGATTACTATGCGGAAAACCGTCTGTTTCTCAAGCCCTGGGAGCCGGTGCGTGATGAAAGCCACTGTTATCCGTCGGGCTGGCAGGCCCGTCTGGGGTTGATCGCGGATATGCACCGGCAGGGCAGCGCATTCTATTTTATTGTTATGGATCCGCAAGAGAGCGAAGTTCGGGGTGTGGCGAATTTTAGTAATGTGTTACGCGGTTCGTTTCATGCCTGTTATTTGGGTTATTCGCTGGGCGAAAAATGGCAGGGGCAGGGCATGATGTATGAAGCGTTACAGGCGGCGATTAAGTATATGCAACGCCAACAACATCTTCACCGCATCATGGCGAACTATATGCCGCATAATCAGCGTAGCGGTAATCTGTTAGCGCGTCTGGGGTTTGAAAAAGAGGGCTATGCCAAAGATTATCTGCTGATTGATGGGCAGTGGCAGGACCATGTGCTCACCGCACTGACCTGGCGCGAGTGGGCGGCAGAGCGTCGCGGATAATCACTACCTGCCGGGGCTTACCGGCTTCACAAGCAGAAAGGAGAGAACTATGGCACCGCGTATTGGCGTGGTCGGCCTGGGCGGCATCGCGCAGAAAGCCTGGCTTCCGGTGATTGGACGAGCGGATAGCTGGCGTTTGGTGGGCGGTTTTTCTCCCAATCAACAAAAAGCGCAAGCGGTGTGCGATAGCTATCGGATGCGTTGCTATTCACGGCTTGACGTGCTGGCGGCCGATTGTGACGCGGTCTTTGTTCACAGTAGTACGGCGTCGCATTTTGCCGTGGTACGTGAGTTGCTGTTGGCGGGCGTTGATGTGTGCGTCGATAAACCGCTAGCGGAAACGCTTAGTGAGGCAGAGAAGCTGGTTGAGCTGGCAGCAAAGCAAGGGCGCAAACTGATGGTCGGGTTTAACCGTCGCTTTGCCCCACGTTATCAACAGCTAAAGTCGCAACTGAGTGAAGCGGCGTCGGTTCGGATGGAAAAACATCGCAGCGACAGTGTCGGGCCGCAGGATTTACGTTTCACCTTACTGGATGACTATTTGCATGTGGTGGATACTGCGTTGTGGTTAGCGGGTGGCCGCGGCAAATTGCATCATGGCGTGCTGCATACCAATGAAGCCGGGCAGATGCTGTATGCCGAGCACCATTTCAGCGTTGGCGGGACGCAGGTGACCACCAGTATGCACCGCCGGGCAGGAACGCAGCGCGAATCGGTGATGGCGCTCGGCGACGGCAACACGTGGCAGGTGGATGAGATGCGAGACTGGCGTCACGAGCACCACGGGCAGTTAGCGATCGATCCGGTTCCGGCGTGGCAAACAACGCTGGTCCAGCGTGGGTTTGACGGCGCGGCGCGCCATTTTATCACCTGCGTTGAAAATCAGACGATGCCTGAAACCTCCGGCGAACAAGCCCTAATGGCGCAGCGTGTGATAGAAAAACTGTGGCGCGAAATTGATAACGAATAACTCGCTGTAACAATAGTTTGTGGTTATTTCGCTGCGGATTAGTAGACTAGGCGCAGCTTTCGTCGGAAAGAGACTTTTGCCGATGTTTTTACTCTTTTTCAGGATGCGCAGTAAACCATGAACCTGTTGAAATCGCTGGCGGCGGTCAGTTCCATGACCCTGTTTTCACGCGTACTGGGCTTTGCCCGTGATGCCATTGTGGCGCGCGTGTTTGGTGCCGGTATGGCGACCGATGCCTTCTTCGTTGCCTTTAAACTCCCTAATCTATTGCGCCGTATTTTCGCCGAAGGCGCATTCTCACAGGCGTTTGTGCCTATTCTGGCCGAGTATAAAAGTAAACAAGGCGAGGAAGCGACACGGGTATTTATTGCCTATGTCTCTGGCCTGCTAACGCTGGCGCTGGCGCTGGTCACTTTCCTCGGTATGATTGCCGCACCCTGGGTTATTTTGGTGACCGCGCCCGGTTTTGCTGATACCGCAGATAAATTTGCCCTTACCTCGGCCTTATTACGGATTACCTTTCCCTATATTTTGCTGATCTCGCTGGCCTCGCTGGTGGGCGCGATATTGAATACCTGGAACCGTTTCTCGGTACCGGCGTTCGCGCCGACGCTGCTGAATGTCAGTATGATCGGCTTCGCGCTATTTGGCGCGCCACATTTTCATCCGCCGGTATTAGCGCTGGCATGGGCGGTGGTGGTGGGCGGCGTGTTGCAGCTTGGCTATCAGTTACCGCATCTGAAGAAAATCGGTATGCTGGTGCTGCCGCGCGTTAACCTGAAGGATGCGGGCGTCTGGCGCGTGATGCGTCAAATGGGTCCGGCCATCCTCGGGGTATCGGTCAGCCAAATTTCCCTGATTATTAATACGATTTTCGCCTCCTTTTTAGTCTCCGGTTCCGTTTCGTGGATGTATTACGCTGACCGTCTTATGGAGTTTCCTTCCGGCGTGTTGGGCGTTGCGCTGGGCACGATTTTGTTACCGTCGCTCGCGAAAAGTTTTGCCAGCGGTAACCATGACGAGTATTCACGGCTAATGGATTGGGGGCTACGCCTCTGTTTCTTATTGGCGTTGCCGAGCGCGGTGGCATTGGGGATTCTTTCCGGCCCGCTCACTATCGCGCTGTTCCAGTACGGTAAGTTCACCGCGTTTGATGCCGCGATGACTCAGCGCGCGCTGGTCGCCTACTCGGTTGGATTAATGGGGCTGATTGTGGTGAAGGTGTTGGCGCCAGGTTTCTATTCGCGTCAGGATATTAAAACGCCGGTCAAAATCGCGCTGATTACGCTGGTTATGACACAGTTGATGAATATGGCGTTTATCGGCCCGCTAAAACACGCCGGGCTGTCGCTCTCTATCGGTTTAGCGGCTTGCCTGAATGCCGCATTGTTGTACTGGCAATTACGTAAGAAACAGATCTTTCAGCCGCAGCCGGGCTGGTCGGGTTTTCTGCTACGGTTGTTTATTGCGTTAATCGCGATGGCGGCGGTCCTCATCGGCCTGATGATGGTGATGCCGGCATGGGAGAGCGGTAATATGCTGTATCGGCTGTTACGCCTGGCGCTGGTTTGCGCCGCAGGCGGCGGCGCTTACTTTATTATGCTTGCGTTGCTGGGGTTCCGCGTGAGGGATTTTGCCCGCAGCGCCGCCTAGTGGGCGACAGATGAAAAAATGGCCGGTTTTACCGGCCCTTTTTTATGAGGCTAAATCTTCCGGCTAACCGCTACATCCGGTGTGGTTTGCCCGTCTGGCCCATAAAAAGACTGGCTATGGTGCGGTTTTAAAATCGCCAACGCCTGCTGGTTAAAGTGCATTTGCTGGTTAAGCAACAGACCATTATGCGTATTGGTATCGCGTAGCGTCTGGGTACGTTGCTGGATAAGTTGCCAGCTACGCGTCAACACGGGATGGCTATGATAGGGAGCCTGAAGGCCGTTTTGTTTTTCCATCTGACGGCGTAATTCGTCCAGATAGTTCAGCGTGCTGAGTAGCGAACTTTTATCTTCGGTGATGCGCTGTAACAATCTGCTATTAATATGCCCGACGGAAAGCTGCTGTTGCTCCTCATCCATCACCGCGTTCAGCGAAGTGAGGACATCCAGCATTTTATCTAAAACGGCGGTCAGGTTATTCATGACGCTTATTTACCCTGTAAGTAATCTTTGGTTTCCTGAATCAACGCATCGGCAATTTTACCGGTATCCATTTTTAACTCGCCGTTACGAATAGCTGTTTTAAGCTGCTCAACCCGGTCGGTATTAATATCCTGGCTACCAGGCTGCATTAATTGCGCCTGCGCGTCGCTCAGGCTAACCTGTGCGCCGGATTCAGTCACGCTACCGCTGACGCTTGGGCGCGCTTTGCTGGCAGCGGCCTCATTATTATCGCGTGGCTGTACGCTATTAATCGGCTGCAAAGGTTGGGTTCTGTCGATGCTCATTATCTGGCTCCTGTAAGTTCAGGCGAGAGTGCTGCCTGATAAGCAAAGCGTAATATGTTTGTTAATCCAGTTATCGGCAGAACAACGGCTGGCTTTAACGCTTTATAGCGTTATAAGAATATTCCCATCCGCATCGACTTTACCACTGACAATTTGCCCGTTGCCCATCCGCACGCGCACTGCCTGCATCGCGGTGGCATTGTTTAGCGCACGGCCTTCACCGCTGGCATTAAAGCCATCGCCTTGCGCCACCACCATCACATTTTGCCCCGCCTTCACGCGCCACGGGCGGCGCAACATCGACAAAATAATCGGCTGGTCGGGTTGAATATCACGCACGCTGACCGCGTCGAGTGCTTGTTGTGGATCGAGCATAACCTGCGCCGGTAAAGTGTCAAGACGACCACGCCGGAGTTGCATATCGGTGGCGGTTAACGCGGTGCCACGTGAGATTTGCCGCACGGCAACCACATACTCGCCGGTAACCTGCACTTCAACCTGTAGATAACGTCGATTTTGCCCACAGTTAGCCGCGACACTCATATTTCCCCACAGACGGCTGTTGCCTGGCAGACTGAACTGCGGCATTTCACAGGCTGGCCACTGAGAGGCTGGCGTACGCACCACCACATTCATCCCCACGGCATGCTGCGGGTCGCGCGTTTTAAAGAACTGGCTGAGTTGCGAGGTGAGATCGCTCGCTGCCGCCGGTAATGATAGCAGCGCCAGAAGCGTGACCAGCAGCGGTGTGGTTCGACGCATTTTACTTTTCCCCTTTCCGGACATTGCGCAGATTCTACCCGCACGCGCGACAACTCAAGCCGCAAAATAGCGACGCTTTTTAGCGCTATTCCGTCGATAGGCCTGGCGCATGGGTGATTATCCTGTCTGCTCAAAATTCTCACTTTCCGGAGGAAGCATGCTCGACAAACTGGACGCGGCGTTTCAGTTCGGCACCGAGGCGTTAAACCTGCGCGCGCAGCGGCAAGAGGTCTTGGCGTCTAACATCGCCAACGCGGATACGCCCGGCTACCAGGCGCGGGATATTGATTTCGCCAGTGAACTGAACCGGGCGCTGGAAAAAGGGCGTGCTCAGGGAAGCGGTCTGGCGCTGACGGTTACTTCGACGCGCCATATTCCCGCCGAAACCGTGCAGCCGCCGGCGCTGGATTTGCTGTATCGCATTCCCGATCAGCCCGCGATGGATGGCAACACGGTTGATATGGATCGTGAACGTACGCAGTTTGCGGATAACAGCCTGAAATACCAAACCGACCTCACGCTTATCGGCAGCCAAATCAAAGGCATGATGAGCGCGTTACAGGGGCAATAATCGATGGCACTTCTGAACATTTTTGATATCGCCGGGTCGGCGATGACCGCGCAATCGCAACGTCTTAACGTTAGCGCCAGCAACCTGGCAAACGCCGACAGTGTCACCGGGCCGGATGGTCAGCCTTATGTGGCAAAACAGGTGGTGTTCCAGGTGGATGCTGCGCCAGGCGCGGCAACCGGCGGCGTGCGCGTCGCGCAGGTGGTGGACGACCCCACCCCGGCGAAACTGGTTTATGACCCCGGCAATCCACTGGCTGACCCGAAAGGTTACGTCAAGATGCCGAACGTAGATGTAGTGAGCGAGACGGTCAACAGTATGTCGGCATCACGCAGCTATCAGGCCAACGTCGAGGTTCTGAACACCGTGAAGTCAATGATGATGAAAACCCTGACGATGGGTCAATAACGGAGAAGGCTATGAGTATCGCCGTAGATGTAAACCAGCCGCTTAATAATAGCGTCGTTAACGGCAGCAGTAGCGCCGACAACAGCGCGAGCGCGGTATCGGGCAGTAGCGCAGCCGATTTACAGAGTAACTTTTTGACGCTGTTAGTGGCGCAGTTAAAAAACCAGGATCCCACCAATCCGATGGATAACAACCAACTCACCACGCAGTTGGCACAAATTAACACCGTAAGCGGTATTGAACAGTTGAACACCACGCTGGGCTCGATTTCCGGTCAGATAAATAGCAATCAGTCACTGCAAGCTTCGGCCTTACTCGGCCATGGCGTGATGGTGGATGGGACGCAAATTTTGGCCGGTAAAGGGCAGACGACGCCATTCGGCGTTGAGCTGGCGACGGCTTCCACCGCCACGTCCGTCACCATCAGCGACTCCACCGGTAAGGTGGTGCGTACCCTGGATCTAGGCGGTCTTAGCGCCGGGGTCCACTCCTTCTCGTGGGATGGCACCTTAACCGATGGCTCCACCGCGCCGGACGGTAAATATACCTTCTCGGTAACCGCCAGCCAGGGCGCGGATCAGTTAGTTGCACAACCGTTGAATTATGCCTTGGTAAATGGCGTCACTACCGATGCCAGTGGCGCAATTCTTGACCTCGGGACGATGGGAACCACCTCGCTCGATAATATTCGTCAGATTATTTAATCACGATAATCACCTTTCTCAGGAGTGACCTATGTCATTTTCACAAGCGGTTAGCGGCTTAAATGCGGCGTCCAACAATCTTGATGTTATCGGCAACAACATTGCCAACTCCGCGACGGCGGGTTTCAAATCCAGCACCGTCTCTTTTGCCGATATGTTCGCCGGTTCGCAGGTGGGGATGGGGGTTAAAGTGGCTGGCGTAATCCAGGATTTCAACGATGGCACCCCAACCAATACTAGCCGTGGGCTGGATGTGGCCATTAGCCAGCAAGGTTTTTTCCGCATGACGGATGCCAACGGCGGGGTGTATTACTCGCGCAATGGTCAATTCACGCTGGATGAAAACCGTAACATCGTCAACATGCAAGGTCTGAACCTAACCGGCTACCCGGTTGCCGGTACGCCGCCAACCGTGCAAACCGGTGCTACGCCGGTACCGCTGAGCGTGCCGACTACGCAGATGACCGCTAAGGCCACCTCAACCGCCTCGCTGGTTGCGAACCTGAACTCTTCGGATGCGACCAAAACCGATGCGGATTTCGATCCGACCAAACCGGATACCTACAACGCCAAATCGACCATGACCACCTACGACACGTTAGGTAATGCGCACAGCATTGATTTGTATTTTGTGAAAACGGGCAACACCACTGATGCCGACGGTAACATCAGCAGCACCTGGAGCGTTCATCCGGTCGATTCCACCACCGGCAGAGCGACGCCAGCCTTTGATATGACCTTCAACAGCAGCGGCGTAATGACCTCAGACGCTACCCAAACCATTAATATGGGCGCGCTGGACGGAGCCGATCAACAAACTTTCGCCTTGAACTTCACTAACAGCATGCAGCAAAACTCGGGGGCCAGCACCTTCGGTAACCCGGTACAGGACGGTTATAAGCCGGGCGATTTAACCAGCTATCAGATTAACGATGACGGCATGGTGGTGGGTAACTATTCCAACGGAGAAACGCAGCCGCTGGGGCAGATTATCCTCGCGAACTTCGCGAACCCGGAAGGGCTGAAATCAGAAGGCGATAACGTGTGGTCCTCAACCAATGCTTCCGGGCAACCGCTGGTGGGCCTGGCCGGTACCGGTAACCTCGGAACCTTGACCGCCGGCGCGCTGGAGTCCTCGAACGTCGATCTGAGTAAAGAACTGGTCAATATGATTGTTGCACAACGTAACTATCAGGCGAACTCGCAGACCATCAAAACGCAGGATCAGATCCTCAACACCCTGGTTAACCTGCGCTAAGTCGCTAACGGGATAGCTCTATGGATCACGCGATATATACCGCGATGGGCGCCGCCAGCCAAACGCTCGATCAGCAAGCGGTGACGGCCAGCAACCTGGCCAATGCCTCCACGCCGGGATTCCGCGCGCAGCTTAATGCGTTGCGCGCGGTGCCGGTTGAAGGGCTTTCACTCCCCACCCGAACGTTGGTGGCAGCCTCAACACCAGGCGCGGATATGTCGCCGGGGTCACTGGATTATACCGAACGCCCGCTGGATGTAGCGGTACAGCAGGATGGCTGGCTGGTGGTGCGCACCCCCGATGGGCGCGAAGCCTATACGCGTAACGGCAGTATGCAGGTGGCGCCTGACGGCGAATTAACGATTCAGGGTAACCCGGTGATGGGCGATGGCGGGCCGATTGCGGTACCGCAAAACGCCCAAATTACTATCGCCGCCGATGGCTCAATAACGGCGTTAAATCCGGGCGACCCGCCGAATGCCACGGTGCAGCTTGGTCGTCTCAAACTGATCCGCGCTACCGGTCAGGAGTTGACGCGTGGCGATGACGGTATGTTCCGGCTAACGGCAACGGCCCAGGCGCAACGCGGCGCGACGCCGCCAACTGATACGACGGTGCAGGTGATGCCCGGCGTGCTGGAAGGGAGCAACGTGAAGCCGGTGGAAACCATGGTCGACATGATTGCCAATGCGCGGCGTTTTGAGATGCAGATGAAAGTGATCTCAAGCGTTGATGAAAACGAACAACGAGCTAACCAACTGCTCAATATGAACAGCTAAGGTCAAAGGATACTCCCATGATTCGTTCTTTATGGATCGCGAAAACCGGCCTTGACGCCCAGC
Organism: Paramixta manurensis; assembly: GCF_013285385.1. NCBI lineage: Bacteria > Pseudomonadati > Pseudomonadota > Gammaproteobacteria > Enterobacterales > Erwiniaceae > Paramixta > Paramixta manurensis. The sequence continues at coordinate 1,888,211 of NZ_CP054212.1, forward strand.
AAACCAATATGGACGTCATTGCCAACAACCTGGCAAACGTGAGCACTAACGGCTTTAAACGCTCGCGAGCGGTATTTGAAGATCTGATGTACCAAACGCTGCGTCAGCCAGGCGCACAGTCTTCCGAACAAACCGTGTTGCCATCTGGTTTACAGATTGGTACCGGCGTGCGTCCGGTAGCGACCGAGCGTTTACACAGCCAGGGTAACCTGTCAAAAACCGATGCGTCGAAAGACGTGGCCATTAACGGGCAGGGTTTTTTCCAGGTACAGATGCCAGATGGCACCTCGGCCTATACCCGTGATGGATCGTTTCAGGTTGACCAGAACGGTCAGTTAGTGACCAACGGCGGTTTCCCGGTACAGCCAGCGATCACCATTCCGGCCAACGCGTTGAGCATTACCATTGGTCGCGATGGCGTGGTAAGCGTGACACAGCAAGGGCAGACGCAACCGGTACAGGTTGGGCAACTGACGTTAACCACCTTTATCAACGATGCGGGCCTGGAAAGTGTCGGGGAAAACCTGTACCAGGAGACGCAGGCATCCGGCGCGCCAACCGATAGCACGCCGGGTCTTAACGGCGCGGGTCTGCTTTACCAAGGGTATGTAGAAACCTCTAACGTCAATGTGGCGGAAGAGCTGGTGAACATGATCCAGACGCAGCGCGCTTACGAAATCAACAGCAAAGCGATTACCACTTCCGATCAAATGTTGCAGAAACTGACGCAAGTGTAATCCACCGCGCGGATGGGCTAACCCGTCCGCGCCAATAACGATGGATGGGTGTAACGAGCCATCGTAACGGTGAGTGTGAACTCGCCAGGCAATACTCAGTTCTCAATGAAAGGTACTTAATCCGTGGCGAAGCCATTGCAAAACCAGCCTCGACGTCTCTTTGTCGCGGGCCTGTTGTTAACCCTAAACGGTTGCGCGCTGATCCCGCATACTCCGCTGGTGCAAGGGCCGACGACAGCTCAACCGCTACCGGCTTCGCCGCCCGTGGTGAACGGCTCGATTTTTCAGGGGGTGATGCCAATGAATTACGGTTACCAGCCGCTGTTTGAGGATCGTCGTCCACGCAATATTGGCGACACCCTGACGATTGTGTTGCAGGAAAATGTTAGCGCCAGCAAAAGTTCATCGGCGAATGCCAGCCGCGACGGTAGCAGTAGCTTTGGCTTAACCACTGTGCCGAACGCGCTGGAAGGGTTATTAGGCGGCAACAAAACCGCCCTTGACGGTGCCGGTAAAAACGATTTCGCCGGTAAAGGCGGCGCCTCCGCCAATAACACCTTCACCGGTACGATCACCGTCACGGTTAATCAAGTACTGCCAAATGGCAACCTGCACGTGGTGGGTGAGAAACAGATCGAAATTAACCAAGGCACTGAGTTTATTCGTTTCTCCGGGGTGGTTAATCCTCGCACCATCAGCGGCAGCAATACGGTGGTCTCTACCCAAGTTGCCGATGCGCGCATCGAATATGTCGGCAATGGTTATATCAACGAAGCGCAGTCGATGGGCTGGTTACAGCGCTTCTTCCTGAATATCTCGCCGATGTAAGAGGATTTATGAACAAATTAGCACTACTTCGTCTGGGATGTTTACTGCTGCTGGGGATTAGCACCTTGGCGTCTGCCGATCGCATCCGTGACCTTGCTACGGTGCAGGGCGTGCGTGATAACCAATTGATTGGCTATGGTCTGGTGGTCGGCCTTGATGGCACCGGTGACCAAACGACACAAACCCCGTTTACGACCCAATCACTGAATAACATGTTGTCGCAGTTAGGGATTACCGTTCCTACCGGCACCAATATGCAGTTAAAAAACGTGGCGGCGGTAATGGTCACCGGCAGCTTGCCGGCCTTTGGTCGTCAGGGGCAGCAAATCGATGTGGTGGTTTCCTCGCTCGGCAATGCCAAAAGCTTGCGCGGCGGAACCCTGCTGATGACGCCATTAAAAGGGGTTGATAACCAAGTCTATGCGCTGGCGCAGGGCAATATTTTAGTTGGCGGCGCGGGCGCGGCGGCAGGCGGTAGCAGCGTGCAGGTTAACCAGTTAAACGGCGGCAGGATCACCGGCGGCGCCACCATTGAGCGCGAGTTGCAGAGCAATTTTGGCAGCCAAAACACCATTAACTTGCAACTGAATGAAGAAGATTTTTCCATGGCGCAGCGAATTAGCGATGCGATCAATAGCCGTAGCGGCTACGGTTCCGCTACACCGTTAGATGCCCGCACCGTGCAGGTTCGGGTGCCGCCGGGCAACAGTTCCCAGGTTCGTCTGTTGGCAGATATTCAGAATATTGATGTCTCGGTACCGATCCAGGATGCGAAAGTGATTATTAACTCGCGCACCGGCTCGGTGGTGATGAACCGTGAAGTGACATTAAGTTCTTGCGCGGTGGCACAGGGCAATTTGTCGGTAACGGTCAATCAGCAACAGGTGGTTAACCAGCCGGATACGCCTTTCGCCGGTGGACAGACGGTGGTGACGCCGCAGACACAGATCGACTTGCGTCAAAGTGGCGGTGCGTTACAGCGCGTCAATGCCAGCGCCAATCTGAACAATGTGGTGCGCGCGCTTAATGCACTTGGCGCCACGCCGCTGGATTTGATGTCCATTCTTCAGTCAATGCAAAGCGCGGGATGCCTGCGCGCTAAACTGGAAATTATCTAATGAACCAACCGCCATTACTGACCGGCGCGGCTTACGATAGCCAGTCATTAAACGAACTAAAACGTCAGGTGACCCACGACCCGAAAGGGAAAGCAGTAGAGGTGGCGAAACAGGTCGAAGGGATGTTCGTTCAAATGATGCTAAAGAGCATGCGTCAGGCGCTGCCGCAGGATGGCGTGTTTAATACTGAACAGACGCGTCTGTATACCTCAATGTACGATCAGCAAATCGCACAACAGATCGGTGAACACGGTCTGGGGCTGGCCGATACCATTGTGAAACAGATGCTTCCTGCGCTACCGCCGGATGAAACCGCAGGCACCGTGCCGATGAAGTTGGAGAACGATGGCGCCATTAATACGCTGCCGCCGTTGGAACTGGAACAAATGGTTCGCCGTGCGGTACCGCGCCTTCCCGGCGCGCCGAATGCGTTAAGTGGTGACAGCAGCGAGTTTATTGCCCAACTGGCGCAACCGGCGCAGATCGCGGCGGCGGCGAGTGGTATCCCTCATCATTTGATTCTGGCGCAGGCGGCGCTGGAGTCTGGATGGGGGCAACGGCAAATCCTGACCCGTGAAGGTAAACCAAGCTATAACCTGTTCGGGATTAAAGCGGGCGGCAGCTGGCAAGGGGAAACCACAGACATCACCACCACCGAATATGAACACGGCGTGGCGAAGAAAGTGAAAGCGTCGTTCCGCGTTTATGGCTCTTACATTGAAGCCTTGACCGATTACGTGAAATTGATTGGCAGCAATCCGCGCTACGCGGCGGTCACCAATGCGCAGACCGCAGAGCAGGGCGCACATGCTTTACAGCAGGCGGGTTATGCCACCGATCCGAACTATGCGCGAAAACTGGTGGGGGTTATCGCGCAGTTCAAAGGCATTGGTGAGAAAGTCGCCAAAGCGTATAACCATGATCTCAGTAGTTTGTTCTGATTTTTTACTCAAGTTTTCGTACAGCACGACGATAACTCTTACAGGTCAACTCGCGTTAAGCGGTTGGCATCCGTTTCGTTTAAAGTCGGCCCGGATTTGCACCCAGGCCAGAAGGAACCGACATGTCCAGCTTAATTAACTCCGCAATGAGCGGATTGAACGCCGCACAGGCCGCGTTGAGTACCACCGGTAATAACATCAGTAATTATAATGTGCCGGGTTATTCACGCCAGAACGTGATATTGGCGCAATCGCTGAGTACCTTAAATGGCAGTAGCTATTACGGTAATGGCGTGACGGTGAGCAGCATACATCGTGAATACGATAGCTTTATTACCGCCCAATTACGCAGCGCGAGTGCGCAGGGCAGCGGAATTAGCACCGAATTTAATCAGATCTCCAATATTGATGACCTGCTGTCATCAACGACGAATAGCCTCTCCACCACCTTGCAGGACTTTTTCACCAATTTGCAAAATGTGGTTAGCAATGCTGATGACCCCTCGGCACGCGAGACACTGTTAGGCAAAGCGGATGGCTTGGTTAACCAGTTTAAGGTGACCGACCAATATTTACGGAATATGGACAGCAGCGTTAACGACTCAATTGGTTCGTCAGTGTCGCAAATTAATAACTATGCCAACCAGATTGCCAACCTGAATAACCAAATTACCAAGCTGAAAGGAGCGGGCGGCGGCGCCGATCCCAATAACCTGCTCGATCAGCGTGATGAGTTAGTTAACCAGCTTAACGATTTGGTGGGCGTGACGGTTACGCAGCAGGGCGACAATTATATCGTTTCTATGAATAACGGCCCGACGTTAGTTAATGGTGGTGATACCACGAAACTGGTCGCGATGGCGTCAAGTAGTGACCCTTCACGTACCACGGTAGGCTATGTCGATAAAACCGCTGGCAATATTGAACTCGATGAAGGGCAGATTAGTAATGGCTCATTAGGCGGTTTACTGAAGTTCCGCCATGACGATCTTGATCCGGCAAGGAATCAGCTTAACCAGTTAGCGCTCAATTTTGCCGACAGCTTTAATACGCAGCATCGCGCGGGTTTTGACAGTAACGGCGATGCGGGTACCGACTTCTTTGATATTGGCGCGCCGAGCGTGGTCAGCAACAGCAAAAACACCTCGAACACTACCCTGACCGCAACCTGGAGCGATACCAGTAAAGCGCAGGCCACCGATTATCAGGTCAGTTTCGACGGGACCAACTGGAACGTAAAGCGCCTGTCGGATAACTCGCCGGTATCAGCTACGGTGGACAGTGACGGTAACCTTAATTTCGATGGGTTATCCGTCAGCGTCGCCGGTACGCCAAACGCGAAAGATAGCTTTATCGTTAAGCCGGTCAGTAATGCCATCGTCAATATGGATGTGGCCATTACCGATGCGTCAAAAATCGCCGCCGCCGGTGCGCCAGGTGACGATGGCGGCCAAAGCGATAACCGTAATGCGCAAAGCTTGCTGGATCTGCAAACCCAAAAACTGGTTAACGGCAATAGTACTTTGTCGCAAGCGTATGCCAGCCTGGTGGGCGATATCGGCAATAAAACCAGCACCTTGCAAACTACTAATGACACGCAAACCGCAGTGATTAAACAACTGGGCGACCGCCAGCAGTCAGTCTCCGGCGTCAATCTTGATGAAGAGTATGGCGATTTGCAGCGCTATCAACAGTATTACATGGCGAACGCGCAGGTATTACAGACTGCATCGGCTATTTTCGATGCGCTGATTTCTATTCGTAGCTGATAAGGCAATAAGGATTTAACCATGCGTCTAAGTACCAGCATGATTTATCAACAGCAGATGAGCGGCATCAGCGATGCGCAAACGAGCTGGTTGAAAGTCGGCGAGCAATTAGCCAGCGGAAAACGCGTTATCAACCCTTCAGATGATCCGCTGGCGGCGTCGCAGGCAGTGGTGCTCTCTCAGTCACAGTCGGAAAACAGCCAGTACCAACTGGCGCGAACCTTTGCGAATCAAAGTATTTCGCAAGAAGAGAACAACTTAGGTAATGTGACCGGCACCATTCAACAGGCGCAGCAGATTCTGGTTGCCGCGGCAAACGGGACACTTTCCGACGATGACCGCGCCTCTTATGCCACACAGTTAGAGGGCATCCGCGAGCAACTGCTAAACCTTGCGAACGCGACCGATGGTAATGGGCGTTATATTTTTGCCGGTTACAAAAGCGATAGTCCACCGTTTAGCGAAGATGCGACCGGGGATGTCACCTATAGCGGCGGCGATACGCCGATTCAGCAAAAAGTCGATGCCAGCCGGGTTATGACCACCAGTCATACGGGCGCGCAGGTCTTTATGTCCCTGACCAGCAATGCGGTTAAAGAGCCGGATGGGAGTGATGGCGAGAGCAATATTTTTACCACCTTGAATAACGCGATTAACTCGTTAAACACGCCGCTGAGCGATGCGGACCAAGCCACGAAAGATGATGCCTCTGCCGCGTTGGATAAATCCAGTCGGGGACTGAAGAACTCGCTCAATAATGTGCTGTCGGTCCGTTCAGAGCTTGGCACCCAGTTAAGCGAACTGGATAAACTGGACAGTATGGGCGACGATAGCGCCCTGATACAGGATCAACAAATGAACAATTTGGTTTCGGTTGATTATACCAGCGCCATTTCCAGCTATATCATGCAGCAAACTGCGTTGCAGGCCTCCTATAAGGTCTTTAGCGATCTGTCTTCCATGTCGCTCTTTCAACTCAATAAATAAAAAAAGCTTGTCTTAGCCATTTGAACGTACTTAAACCGGGTACGTTCAGTTTTATCCCGTCTCCGTGATTGATTGCGAAGGCGGGATTTTTTTTGTCAGTGACGGGAGAATAAAAAACCCCGGCAATGCCGGGGTTTGAAGGTATAACCGGAGGACGCTAAGCGCTATGGCCGGGTTGCCGGCGCGGTAGCCTGATGCGTTGCGGTATGCCCGCCAGCGGCACCTTTGCCGTCGAAATTAAACGATGGGCGTACCCAGTCACTCTGACGTACCGGCTCTGGCTGCCAGGCAGGCGCTGGTGCTTTAGTCATCGGTGCTGTCGCGTGGTGCCGGAAGGAGCCTGAAAGAGATTGTGCGGCAGTGTCGGCAACCGGCTCATCACGGGCGGCAACCGGTGCATGCGGTTCCGTCGCCACGATCTCTTCGGTTGCGCTAACCGGCGCATTCAGAACTTCCTCAACCTGCGCTTCGGTGGACGATGTCACCGCTGCCGGATGGCGCTCCGCTTCGTCGCTGGCGGTTTCTGCCGTCGGTGTAATGACCGGTTCAGCCACTTCAGCCACCGCATTTACCTCTACCTGATCGGCCGGTTCGGCTTGCTCAGCGGTATGTTGTGCGACGCGCTCATCAGCGGCGGAAATAACCGACGGCTCACTGTTAACCGGTACTTCAATCGGTGTCGTATCGTCGGTGTTCACCACTGTAATCGGTGCTTCAGGTTGCTGCGGTTCAGCCTGCTGTACCGCCGCTTCTTCAGGTTGTGCGCTATCGGTTGCCGTCTCAATCGATTCCGTAGGCGGTAACGCTACTGCCGCAGCGGTATCCTCACGACGATAATCTGGCGTGCTGATCGGTTCATCGTTCGGCGTAGCGGTAGCGGTTTCCTGTGCGGGTGCGATGGGATAGCTGACCCAGACTTTACCCGAAGCCATTTCAGGCGAGGCGGAGGCAAACGTTACCGGCATCGGTGACTGCGTTGGATAACGCTCATCACGGTAACGACGACGACGCTGACCGCTGACGCGCAGATGACGCGGAGAACGGCGTGAGCGGCGCGGCATGTTGTTGCTATCGCGGCTTTCGCTATCTTCCTGCTCTTGCACGTTGGAATCACTAACCGGCGCAGTTACCGAGACCGGCGCATCCTGGGTGACGACCGTCGGCAGCGGGGCGGCCTGCGGTTGTTCGTCGGCGACAGGCTGCTCACCGGAGGTGAAGCGGATTTTCTGATTCAACTGACGCGGTTTACGACGCGGCATCACCTGCACACGCTCTTCCACGGCGTTTTCAGCCGGTTCTTCGATTAACGGCGCCGCTTCAGCTTTAACTTCCTGCTGCTGTTGCTGACGTTTCTCTTCCTGACGGCGACGTTGACGCTCGGCACGCTGTTCGCGACGTTGCTGCTGCTGTTCATCACGCTGCTGCGTGCGTGTTTCGTCATTGCTCGGAGCTTGACGTGCGTCACGCTGTTCGGACGTGGTGCCATTAACGTTGTTGCGCTTATTACGACGGTTGTTGTCATCGCGGTCACGATTGTCACGCCCTTCGCGATTATCACGCGCCTGCGCGCCATCAACGTTACGATCGCGGTTATTACGATCGCGACGATTAGTATTGCGGCGATTATTACGACGCTCATTACGCTGCTGCTGTTCGCTCTCGCCGGAGACTTCGGTTTCCACCTTGGCAGGGGCGGCGACAGGGCTACTCTCTTCGCCGGCGAACAGTTTTTTCAGGCCGCCAAAGAAACGGCTAAGTAAGCCAGGCTGAGTGGTGGCCGGACGAGCCGGACGAGCCTGACGAGGCGCGGTTTTGCTGGCGCTCTCGGTTACCACCGAGGTCGCGGCTTCCTGTGGCGCAGGAGGCGCATCCGGCATAACAAATGCGGCTAGCGCCGGCTGCTCTGGGTTACGACGTTCAGCGTGCTCTTCTTCAGACGGCAGCGCCATTTCCGCTTCGTGCAGTTTCGGCAGATGGTAGCTGAGCGTTTGCGTCTCTTCGCCTTTACGCACGCGCAGAACCGAGTAGTGCGGCGTTTCCATCTGATCATTCGGCACGATAATGGCACGCACGCCACCCTGGCGTTTTTCAATCGCACTCACCGCGTCACGTTTTTCGTTAAGCAGATAAGAGGCGATTTGTACCGGGACGATGGCGTGAACTTCTTTGGTGTTCTCTTTCAGCGACTCTTCTTCAATCAGACGCAAAATAGAGAGCGACAGTGATTCGTTATCACGAATAGTGCCAGTGCCGCTACAACGTGGGCAGACGTGATGGCTGGATTCGCCCAACGACGGGCTCAGGCGCTGGCGTGACATTTCCAGCAAGCCAAAACGTGAAATGTGGCTGATTTGAATACGCGCGCGATCCTGACGTACCGCTTCACGCAGACGGTTTTCTACCGCACGCTGATGGCGCACTGGCGTCATATCAATGAAGTCGATAACAATCAGGCCGCCCAGGTCGCGTAAACGCAACTGACGGGCAATTTCATCGGCCGCTTCCAGGTTGGTATTAAAGGCGGTTTCTTCAATATCCCCGCCGCGCGTGGCGCGCGCTGAGTTAATATCAATCGCGGTCAACGCTTCCGTGGTATCAATAACGATCGAACCACCGGAAGGCAGGCGAACTTCGCGCTGGAAAGCCGACTCAATTTGCGACTCAATTTGGTAATGGCTAAACAGCGGGATCTCACCGGTATAAAGTTTAATCTTGCTGCTGAAGTCAGGACGGCCTAACGCGGCGATGTGCTGACGGGCTAATTCAAGGACTTTCGGGTTATCGATCAAGATTTCGCCGATGTCCTGGCGCAAATAATCCCGGAAAGCACGCACAATAACGTTACTTTCCTGATGGATCAGAAACGGCGCGGGACGACTTTCCGCCGCTTTCTTAATCGCTTCCCAATGCTTCATGCGGAAACTGAGATCCCACTGTAGCGCTTCGGCAGACTTACCTACGCCTGCGGTACGCACAATCAGACCCATACCGTCCGGCAACTCCAGTGAAGAGAGCGCCTCTTTCAACTCGGTACGATCATCACCTTCAATCCGGCGTGAAATACCGCCCGCGCGTGGGTTATTCGGCATTAATACCAAATAGCTACCGGCCAGACTGATAAACGTGGTCAACGCAGCGCCTTTATTGCCGCGCTCTTCTTTATCAATCTGCACAATGACTTCCTGGCCTTCACGCAACACATCTTTAATGTTGGGGCGGCCATGGGCATTGTAGTTCGCAGGGAAATATTCGCGGGAAATCTCTTTCAGAGGAAGGAAACCGTGCCTTTCCGCGCCGTAATCAACAAAAGCCGCTTCAAGACTGGGTTCAATGCGCGTGATCTTACCTTTATAGATGTTGGCCTTTTTCTGCTCGTGTCCAGGACTTTCAATATCCAGATCGTACAGACGTTGTCCGTCAACAAGGGCAACACGCAACTCCTCCTGCTGAGTCGCGTTTATCAACATTCTTTTCATCTTAACTTACTCGTTATTCTTACATTAGTGACAAAGCTGCGGGCAAAGTAACGCTTGACGATGGATAACCGATGGCCCCGTGTCTTAACGCAAAGCCGTCAACCTCCCGGTTATCGGCGGCGCAAGGGGCGCAAAAAATCTCGGCAGCCTGTTTTTTATAAGAAAAAACAGCGCTTCTTATGAGGGAATCAACACTGAATTTACCAGAAAGAATCAATCCCGTCTTATCGTCAAGGCTGCAACCCGCAGCCCGCTAAATGCCTGATTGCACAATACGTCTTACGCCATTGCTGCGTGTATACCCGTCATACTTCAAGTTGCATGTGCGTTAGCTTCATTCGCTCACCCGAGTCACTTAACGGAGTAAGCTCATCGGGATTCACTCTCTTGCTGCCTTTCTGCAACTCGAATTATTTAGGGTATATGTGCCATCCGGCAAAATTCTCTATTTCGCTATTTTCTTACTACCACAAGGCAGATTGCGAAAAACATTAGCATTATTCCATTGCTAACCTTGTTATAGCAAGGTGACTTTTCTCGCCTTGTGAACTTTATTCCGGCTTTCAGACCGCTTTTCATCAGGGTTTCCTGCCGGGCGGATAAAAAACCTTCATAATGTTCATTTATATCAGGCTAACTGTCAGTTAAGCACAGAAAAAGAGGTGGCGCTATGACACCTCTCTATTTAGAATCGCCGACCATGAAAACCAATACGCCATCCGTACACATTGTCGCCATCTCTGCTGATGAAGCAGGGCAGCGCATCGATAACTTTTTGCGCACGCAACTTAAAGGCGTGCCGAAAAGTATGATTTACCGCATTTTGCGTAAGGGCGAAGTGCGGGTGAACAAAAAACGCATCAAGCCTGAATATAAGCTGGTTGCCGGGGACGAGGTCCGCATTCCGCCGGTGCGTGTTGCCGAGCGCGAGGAAGAGGCGGTGTCGCCGAAGCTGGCAAAAGTGGCGGCGCTATCTGCGGCAATTATCTACGAAGATGATTATCTGCTGGTGCTAAATAAGCCCTCAGGCACAGCGGTACACGGCGGCAGCGGCCTAAGTTTTGGCGTGATTGAAGGATTGCGCGCCCTGCGTCCTGAGGCACGCTTTCTCGAGCTTGTGCACCGTCTCGACAGAGACACCTCCGGTATTCTGCTGGTGGCGAAAAAACGCTCGGCGCTGCGTTCTTTGCATGAACAACTGCGTGAGAAAGGGATGCAAAAAGATTACTTGGCGCTGGTGCGGGGTAATTGGCCTTCTCATCTGAAAACGGTGCAGGCGCCGTTATTGAAAAATATTTTACAAAGCGGCGAGCGGGTGGTGCGCGTTAACAGCGAAGGGAAACCTTCGGAAACGCGTTTCAAAGTGGAGGAGCGTTATGCGAACGCCACGCTGGTTAAAGCCAGCCCGGTGACGGGACGAACGCACCAAATTCGTGTCCATACGCTACATGCCGGTCACCCCATTGCCTTTGATGATCGATATGGCGAGCGTGAGTTTGACGGCCAGTTAGCCGCAACCGGGCTTAAGCGTCTGTTTCTGCATGCCGCAGCGTTAACCTTCACACATCCGCACAGCGGCGAGACGATGCGTCTTGAGGCGCCGTTGGATGCGCAATTAAAACATTGCCTTGCGGTCTTGCGTAAGCAATCAGGCACCTAACGGCGCGGAAAGCCACGCCGTTAGGTTGGTCAGGCGCTCAACAATGGATTGATGCCCGCCTGACGTAACAGTTCGCAAAGCGCAATCAGCGGCAAGCCAACTAGAGTATTGGGGTCACGACCTTCGAGCCTTTCAAACAGCGTAATACCTAAGCCTTCGCTTTTAAAACTGCCGGCGCATTGCAGTGGTTGCTCTTTTTCGATATAGGCGGCGATTTCCGCTGCGGTCAGTGAGCGGAAATGAACGGTAAAGGTTTCACAAAGAGAAAACAGTTGTTGCGTTTGCGCAGAATAGAGCGCTAACCCGGTATAAAAAATAACGGCGCGCCCACTGGCGGCGCGTAATTGCGCAGCGGCATTTTCAATGGTATGTGGCTTGCCGGTTATTTTTCCCTCTAATACACACACCTGATCGGAGCCAATTAACCAACCGGTTGGAAATCGCCCGGCAAGCGCCTGTGCTTTGGCGCACGCCAGGCGCTCGACCAGGTGTGGCGCGTGTTCTTCCGGATAAGGCGTTTCATCTACCTCGGGCGCGGCGGTAATAAATGGTAGCCCCAGTTTATTTAGCAACGCCTGACGGAAGGGGGAAGTTGAAGCTAAAACTAATTGTGTCATAATTTTTTACGGAATAGATAGCGAATCGGATAAAGGCATTTTAAACTGTGCGCCGCACTGGATGCGAATAATGGGTGAAAGATGCTGTAAAACGGCCTTTTTCTTTGACTCTACGTCGTTACAAAGTTAATATGCGCGCCCTATGCAAAAGGTAAAATTACCCCTGACGCTTGATCCGGTTCGTAGCGCTCAAAAACGTCTTGATTATCAGGGCATTTATACACCTGAACAGGTGGAGCGTGTCGCCGAGTCAGTTGTCAGTGTGGACAGCGATGTTGAATGTACTTTATCGTTCGCGGTCGACAATCAACGTCTTGCGGTACTGGAAGGTACGGCAGATGTCGCGGTTACGTTGTCGTGCCAGCGTTGCGGGAAGCCATTTCCGCATCATGTTCACATAACGTATTGTTTTAGTCCGGTCGCCAATGAGGCGCAGGCTGAAGCACTACCGGAAGCGTACGAGCCTATCGATGTCGATGACTTTGGCGAGATCGATTTGTTGGCAACGATTGAAGATGAAATCATCCTCGCGTTGCCGGTCGTTCCGGTTCATGATTCTGAACACTGTGAAGTGTCCGAGGCGGACATGGTCTTTGGCAAATTGCCTGAAGAGGCGGAAAAACCAAACCCATTTGCCGTATTAGCCAGTTTAAAGCGTAAGTAATAGGAGTAAGGTCCATGGCCGTACAACAGAATAAACCAACCCGTTCCAAACGTGGCATGCGTCGTTCTCACGATGCGCTGACCACCACCACTCTTTCCGTAGATAAAGTTTCTGGCGAAACGCATCTGCGTCACCACATCACTGCGGATGGTTACTACCGCGGTCGCAAGGTCATCACTAAGTAATTCTTGCGGCTCAGCCGGCGATTACTTTGACACGTTTGACCCTGGCGATAGATGCCATGGGCGGGGATTTCGGTCCTCGCGTGACAGTGCCTGCCGCAATGCAGGCACTGGCCTCTCATTCGCAACTGCATCTTCTTCTGGTCGGCGATCCCGACAAAATCACGCCATTACTTGCTAAAGCTGATTCCGCCGTAACGGGGCGTCTGCAGGTTATCCCTGCCGAATCGGTTATCGCCAGTGATGCCAAACCTTCTCAGGCGGTTCGCAATAGTCGCGGCAGTTCAATGCGTATTGCGCTGGAGTTGGTGAAAGAAGGCCATGCGCAAGCATGCATTAGCGCGGGTAATACCGGTGCGCTGATGGGGCTGGCGAAACTGCTATTAAAACCGCTGGACGGCATTGAGCGCCCGGCGTTGATGACCGTGTTGCCGCATCAGCAAAAGGGCAAAACGGTGGTGCTTGATCTCGGTGCCAATGTCGAAGCCGATAGCGCAATGCTGGTGCAGTTCGCCATCATGGGCGCGGTGATGGCGGAAGATGTGTTAGCGATCGCTAATCCACGTGTGGCGTTGCTAAATATTGGTCAGGAAGAGACCAAAGGTTTAGATAGCATTCGCGATGCGGCGGCAATATTAAAGGCCTCTACGGAAATCAACTATATTGGTTACGTCGAAGGTAATGATTTACTTACTGGTAAAACGGACGTTTTGGTTTGTGACGGTTTCACAGGCAATGTTACGCTAAAAACCATGGAAGGCGTGGTAAGGATGTTTCTTTCTCTGTTGAAATCACAGGGCGAAGGTAAAAAAAGGGCGTGGTGGCTAAAACTACTGGGCCGCTGGATACAAAAACGTCTGGCGCGCCGTTTTGGGCACCTCAACCCCGACCAGTACAATGGCGCCTGTCTGTTAGGATTGCGTGGAACAGTGATCAAGAGTCACGGTGCGGCCAACCAACGTGCGTTTGCTGCAGCGATCGAACAGGCAGAGCAGGCGGTGCGGCGGCAAGTTCCGGAACGGATTGCTGCCCGCCTTGAGGCTGTATTACCCAAGAGTGATTGAGCGTACATGTATACGAAGATTATCGGTACGGGCAGCTATTTGCCCGCTCAGGTGCGGACTAACGCCGATCTGGAAAAAATGGTTGAAACGTCGGACGAGTGGATTGTCACCCGCACCGGCATTCGCGAGCGTCGCATTGCTGGCCCGGATGAAACCGTGGCGAGCATGGGCTTTCATGCCGCAGAACGTGCGCTTGAAATGGCGGGTATCGACAAAAGCGATATTGGCTTAATCATCGTCGCCACCACCTCCTCAAGTCATGCATTCCCCAGTTCGGCGTGCATGGTCCAACAAATGCTCGGCGTAACGGATTGCGCGGCGTTTGATTTGGCCGCCGCTTGCGCAGGGTTTACCTATGCGCTCAGCGTGGCCGACCAATATATTAAAAATGGTGCGGTGAAACATGCGCTGATCATCGGCGCGGATGTGCTGGCGCGTACGCTGGATCCTAACGATCGCGGCACCATTATTCTGTTCGGCGATGGCGCAGGCGCGGTTGTGCTGGGTGCCAGTGAAGAGCCGGGCATCATTTCGACGCATTTGCACGCCGATGGGCGTTATGGTCAATTACTGACCTTGCCGTATCAGGATCGCGCGCAGCAAGATCAGCCCGCTTACCTCACCATGGCTGGGAATGAAGTCTTCAAAGTTGCGGTCACCGAGCTGGCCCATATCGTGGATGAAACCCTGCAAGCGAATAATCTTGACCGTGAAATGCTGGATTGGCTGGTACCGCATCAGGCTAACCTGCGCATTATTAGCGCTACCGCAAAAAAACTTGGTATGGGTATGGATAAAGTAGTGGTCACTTTAGACCGCCACGGTAATACCTCTGCGGCCTCGGTGCCGGCAGCACTGGATGAAGCGGTACGTGATGGCCGCATTAAACCCGGCCAGCTTATTCTACTCGAAGCGTTTGGCGGCGGTTTCACCTGGGGTTCAGCGTTGGTTCGTTTTTGATTAACGGGAATTAATAATGACTAAATTTGCGATGGTATTTCCGGGACAAGGTTCGCAAACTACCGGCATGTTGGCTGAACTGGCCGCTGAGAACCCGGTGGTAGAAGCCACCTTTCGCGAGGCTTCCGCGGTGCTGGGTTATGATCTGTGGCAATTAACGCAACAGGGGCCGGCCGAAGAGCTGAACAAAACCTGGCAAACTCAGCCAGCGCTGCTGGCGGCGTCGGTGGCGATTTACCGCACCTGGCACCAAAAAGGCGGCCCGGCACCGGTGATGATGGCGGGTCATAGCCTCGGTGAGTATTCCGCGCTGGTTTGCGCTGGCGTGATGGATTTTGCCGAAGCGATAAAACTGGTTGAGTTGCGCGGTAAGCTGATGCAGGAAGCGGTTCCGGAAGGAACCGGCGCGATGCAGGCGATTATTGGGCTGGATGATGCGGCTATTCAGCAGGCGTGTGATGAGTCTGCGCAAGGCCAGGTGGTTTCTCCGGTGAACTTTAATTCGCCGGGCCAAGTGGTGATCGCCGGTAATAAAGAGGCCGTTGAACGCGCGGGCGCGGCATGTAAAGCCGCTGGTGCAAAACGGGCATTGCCATTGCCGGTAAGCGTTCCCTCTCACTGTGCGCTGATGAAACCGGCTGCGGATAAACTGGCGGCGGCGCTGGAAAAAATAACGTTCCACGCACCAGCTTTCCCGGTAGTGAATAACGTGGATGTGAAGTGCGAAACCACGCCGGAAGCAATCCGCGATGCGTTAGTGCGGCAATTGTACAATCCGGTTCGCTGGACGGGTTGTGTTGAATTTATGGCGGCGCAGGGCGTGACTTCGCTGCTGGAAGTTGGTCCGGGCAAGGTCTTGACCGGTCTGACAAAACGTATTGTTGACACCCTGACAGCGGCGGCGGTGAATGATCCTGCTGGTCTGTCAGCGGCGCTTGAACAATAACACGAGGAAAAACATGAGCTTCGAAGGAAAAGTCGCGCTGGTTACCGGTGCATCTCGCGGCATCGGTCGCGCCATTGCGGAAACGTTAGTGGCGCGCGGTGCGAAAGTCATTGGGACGGCAACCAGCCAAAACGGCGCTGATGCGATTAGCGCATATTTGGGTGATAGCGGAAAGGGGCTTGCGTTAAACGTGACCGATCCGGCTTCCATTGAAAGCGTTTTAGAAAATATCCGCACAGAATTTGGCGAAGTGGATATTTTGGTCAATAATGCTGGCATTACGCGTGATAATCTTCTGATGCGTATGAAGGATGATGAGTGGCAGGATATTCTTGACACTAATCTGACTTCGGTATTCCGCCTTTCTAAAGCGGTAATGCGCGCAATGATGAAAAAACGTGTGGGTCGTATCATTACCATTGGTTCTGTGGTTGGGACCATGGGAAATGCGGGTCAAGTAAACTACGCGGCAGCAAAAGCGGGTTTAATTGGCTTCAGCAAGTCACTGGCGCGTGAAGTTGCGTCACGTGGCATTACCGTTAACGTCGTGGCGCCTGGTTTCATTGAAACCGACATGACGCGTGCGCTGAGCGATGATCAGCGTGCAGGCATTCTGGCGCAAGTACCTGCGGGCCGCCTTGGCGACGCGCAGGAAATCGCCAATGTCGTGGCATTTTTAGCCTCTGACGAGGCAGCGTACATCACTGGTGAGACGCTGCATGTCAATGGCGGAATGTATATGGTCTAATAATCGCGAAAATTATTTGCGTTATTTGCGGTAAAAGCCGCAAAATAGCGTAAAATCGTGGTTTGACCAGCCGGGATTTAGTTGCATCTTTTTCAACATTTTATACACTACGAAAACCATCGCGAAAGCGAGTTTTGATAGGAAATTTAATAGTATGAGCACTATCGAAGAACGCGTTAAGAAAATCATTGGCGAGCAGCTTGGCGTTAAGCAGGATGAAGTTGTTAACACTGCCTCTTTTGTAGAAGATCTGGGCGCTGATTCTCTTGATACCGTTGAGCTGGTAATGGCTCTGGAAGAAGAGTTTGACACTGAGATTCCGGACGAAGAAGCTGAGAAAATTACTACCGTTCAGGCTGCTATTGATTACATCAATAACCATCAGGCCTAATGAACACTATCAGGCGGTCGCACGACCGCCTGAGTTTTTAGTACGTCCCACATAGTGTCAATCTTTCCCTCCCTGGAGGACGAACGTGTCTAAGCGTCGTGTAGTTGTGACCGGTCTTGGCATTTTGTCTCCTGTCGGCAATACCGTAGAGTCTACCTGGGGTACTCTCCTTGCCGGTCAGAGTGGCATTGGCCCGATCGACCATTTTGATACTAGTGCCTACGCAACGCGTTTTGCTGGCTTAGTAAAGAATTTTAATTGTGATGATTTCATCTCGCGTAAAGATCAACGCAAGATGGATGCTTTCATTCAATATGGTGTTGTTGCTGGCATTCAGGCCATGCAGGATTCCGGTCTGGAAGTAACCGAAGAAAATGCGGATCGCATTGGCGCGGCTATTGGTTCAGGTATCGGTGGGTTGGGGCTCATTGAAGAGAACCATACCTCATTAGTACAGGGCGGGCCGCGCAAGATTAGCCCTTTCTTTGTTCCTTCGACCATTGTCAACATGGTAGCCGGTCATCTGACTATTATGTATGGACTGAAAGGCCCGAGTATCTCAATTGCAACGGCGTGTACGTCCGGCGTACACAACATCGGCCATGCGGCGCGTATGATCGCCTATAATGATGCCGATGCGATGCTGGCAGGCGGCGCGGAAAAAGCCAGTACGCCACTGGGCGTAGGTGGGTTTGGCGCGGCGCGCGCGCTTTCGACGCGTAATGATAATCCGCAGGCGGCGAGCCGTCCGTGGGATAAAGATCGCGACGGTTTCGTGCTTGGCGACGGTGCCGGTATTCTGGTGCTGGAAGAGTACGAGCACGCGAAAAAACGCGGCGCGAAAATTTATGCAGAAATCGTCGGCTTTGGTATGAGCAGTGATGCCTACCATATGACATCACCGCCGGAAAACGGCGCGGGTGCGGCGTCGGCGATGGCAAATGCGTTGAAAGACGCGCAGCTCTCTGCGGAACAGATTGGTTACGTTAACGCTCACGGGACGTCGACTCCGGCGGGCGATAAAGCGGAAGCTCAGGCGGTTAAATCGATCTTTGGCGCGGCGGCGAAAACCGTGATGGTTAGCTCAACCAAATCCATGACCGGCCATCTGTTAGGCGCGGCGGGCGCGGTCGAGTCAATCTATTCGATTTTGGCTTTACGCGATCAGGCTGTGCCGCCAACCATCAATCTGGATAATCCGGATGACGGTTGTGACCTTGATTTTGTGCCGCATACCGCGCGTCAGGTCAAAAATCTGGAATATACGCTGTGTAACTCTTTCGGCTTTGGCGGAACCAACGGTTCGCTGATTTTCCGTAAAGTGTGATCGCGGCTGGTATGACTCCGAGGCTCGCTACGTGCGGGCCTTTTTTATATCTCTGGTAATTCGCTCCCACATTCAGATGATTCTCTCCCGCCTGGCAGGTAATCTGAGCAAAGACCCACGCTAATAGAAGGTAAACATGGTTTGGATCAACGGTGAAGCACGCGATAGTCTGGCGGCGAATGACCGGGGTGTGCAGTTTGGCGATGGATGTTTCACCACTGCGCGTATCCGTGATGGCGGCGTAGCGTGGCTGGCGGCGCATCTGGCGCGCTTACAGGAGGGATGCCGCCGTTTGGCGATCGCCAACGTTGCGTGGCAGAAACTGGAACAAGAGATGCAAATGGCCGCCAGCACCCGCCAGGAAGGCGTGTTAAAGGTGATTCTGACGCGCGGCAGTGGTGGGCGAGGGTATAGTAGCGCCGGTTGTCAGCAACCGACCCGCATCATTTCACTGGCGGATTATCCTGCCCACTACCATCAATGGCGCGAAACCGGTATTCGTCTGGCAACCAGCCCGGTAAGGCTGGCGATAAATCCGCTGTTAGCGGGTATCAAACACCTGAATCGGCTTGAACAAGTGCTGATTCGCACGCAGCTTGAGCAGACGGGCGCGCAAGAGGCGCTGGTGCTTGACACTAACGGTAAGCTGGTGGAATGCTGTGCGGCAAATTTATTCTGGCGGAAAGAAAAGTCGCTATTTACCCCGCGGATTGATGGTGCAGGCGTTAATGGCATTATGCGGCAACATATCCTTAGGCTGGCGCCGCAATATGGGTTTCGTTGCGAAGAAGTGAGCGCCGATCCTACGGCGTTGGCCGAGGCGGAAGAGGTCTTGGTTTGCAATGCGCTAATGCCGGTGTTGCCGGTTTGTCAGATTGACGAACAGCGGTTTACCGATCGCCAGTTTTTTCACCTGATAAGTTCGCATTGTTAATTACATGGAATGCACATGAGCAGGAAAAAGAAAGTTGTCGCTGGCGCGCTGGTGGTAGTCGCGCTGCTCGTTGCCGCCTGTTACTGGAAAGTTCGTCAGTTTGCGGCCTCGCCATTAGCCATCGACCAGGAAACCATTTTTACCCTCCCGACCGGGACCGGGCGTGTCGCGCTGGAAGCGCAGCTCGAAAGCCAGCACATCATTACAAAAGGCCCATGGTTTAGCTGGCTATTAAAGCTCGAACCGGAGCTGGCGAAGTTCAAAGCCGGTACCTATCGTCTGGATAAGAACATGAGTGTCCGGCAAATGCTGCTGCTGCTCGCCAGTGGTAAAGAAGCCCAGTTTCCGATTCGTTTTGTCGAGGGAACACGTCTGCAAGAGTGGTTAGCATCGCTACGTAACGCGCCCTATATCAAGCACACCTTAAAAGATGATAGTTTCTCGACCTTGGTGGCGGCGTTGAATCTCGACAAATCGCACTCTCCGGAAGGCTGGTTTTATCCCGACACTTATCTGTATACCGCGAATACTACCGATGTCGCATTATTGGCCCGGGCTCATCGCCGGATGGTGAAGCTGGTGGATGAAACGTGGCAAAATAAGCTGCCGGATTTACCGTATAAATCTAAAGATGAGCTGGTCACGATGGCCTCGATTATTGAAAAAGAGACTGCGGTCAGCGATGAACGGGAAAAAATCGCCTCGGTATTTATTAACCGCCTACGCACCGGCATGCGGTTACAGACGGATCCGACGGTAATTTACGGCATGGGAGAACACTATAACGGTTCTCTGACACGGAAAGATCTCGAAACGCCGAGCGCCTGGAATACTTACATCATTACCGGGTTACCGCCAGGGCCGATTGCCGTGCCGGGTAAGGCTTCGCTTAATGCGGCAGCGCATCCGATTAAGAGTAATTACCTCTACTTTGTTGCCGACGGAAAGGGCGGCCACACATTCACCACCAATCTGGCTAGCCACAATCGGGCCGTCCAGGCGTACCGACTGGCGCTGAAGGAAAAGAATGAAAAGTAAGTTCATTGTGATTGAAGGGCTCGAAGGGGCGGGGAAGACTACCGCGCGTGATTGCGTGGCAGCCGTTTTGCGTCAGCATGGCGTCAATGAACTGGTGATGACGCGCGAACCGGGCGGAACGCCGCTAGCGGAAACGTTGCGCAATCTGGTGAAGCAGGGCGTTGATGGCGAGTTGTTGACCGATAAAGCAGAATTGCTGATGCTGTATGCCGCGCGAGTGCAACTGGTTGAAACGGTGATTAAACCAGCGCTGGCGCGTGGCGCGTGGGTATTAGGCGATCGTCACGATCTCTCTTCTCAGGCGTACCAGGGCGGAGGCCGCGCAATTGACCCGCAATTAATCAGCACCTTGCGCGATACCGTGCTTGGGGACTTTCGCCCGGATTTAACCCTCTATCTGGATGTGACGCCAGAGATTGGTTTGTCGCGTGCGCGTGCGCGTGGCGCGTTAGACCGGATTGAGCAAGAATCGCTTAACTTTTTTATCCGTACGCGAGCCCGCTATTTAGAACTGGCGGCGGCCGATCCCACGATCAAAGTAATTGATGCCACGCAAGATATTGCCTCGGTGACAGCGTCACTTACACATACCATGCAACAGTGGCTGGCGGAGCAGGCCGGATGAATTGGTATCCGTGGCTAAACCAGCCCTATCGTCAGATCATCACTCAACATCAGGCCAATCGCGGTCACCATGCGCTGCTGGTCCATGCGCGTGCCGGTTTGGGCGATGATGCGCTGGTCTGGGGGCTGAGCCGCTGGTTACTCTGCCAACGTCGTGATGGACTAAAAAGCTGTGGCGAATGTCACGGCTGTAAGTTAATGCTGGCGGGAACCCATCCCGACTGGTATCGGCTCGAAGCCGAAAAAGGTAAAAATGCGCTGGGTATTGATGCGGTGCGCAGCGTCAACGAAAAACTTTGGCATCACGCGCAACAGGGCGGTGCCAAAGTGGTGTGGCTGCCGGATGCGGCACAATTAACCGAGGCGGCGGCTAATGCCTTGCTGAAAACCCTTGAAGAACCACCGGCACAGACTTGGTTTTTCCTGAGTTGCCAGCAGCCTTCTCGTTTACCGGCAACCCTACGTAGCCGTTGCCTGACGTGGACATTGTCGCCGCCGGATGAGGCGCAAAGCTTGGCCTGGCTGCAAAAGCAGGTTGGCGTATCCACGGTGGATGCGACCAGTGCGTTACGTTTAAGCAGTGGCGCGCCTGGCGCGGCGCTGGCGTTGCTGGATGATAAAGTCTGGTCTCAACGTCAGGCGCTGTGTGAAGCGTTAATGCGCGCGCTGCATGGCGATGTGATGGCGCTGTTACCGCTCTTCAATCATGATGATGTCGCCAGGCGTATTGGCTGGTTATGTTCGCTGTTAGTGGATGCCTTAAAATGGCAACGTGGCGGGCAGCCGTTTATTGCAAATGTCGATCAGCAGCCGCTCCTTGAACAATGGGCGCTACGCTTACCTGCCGCCGCACTCGATAAAAGTTTGCGTCAGTGGATGGCGTGTCGCGATCAATTACTTCACGTTGTCGCGGTAAATCGGGAACTGTTATTAACCGGCCAACTACTGGCTTGGGAACAGATTGTCCAGCCGACGGCAACGTCTTCGCTTTAAAGAGAGTATGTATGTTCTTAGTTGATTCCCATTGCCACCTTGATGGCCTGGATTATGACAACCTCCATCGCGATCTGGATGATGTCATTGCAAAAGCGGCGGCACGCGATGTGAAATTTATGCTCGCCGTCGCTACCACGTTACCAGGGTATAAAGCCATGACCACCTTAATTGGTGAGCGGCCAAACGTCGCCTGGTCTTGCGGCGTTCATCCGCTGAATCAGCAGGAAGAGTGGGATTTTGCTGAGCTACGCCAGTTGGCGGCGGGCAAGCGTGTTGTCGCCTTGGGGGAAACCGGGCTGGATTATTATTACCAGCAAGAAACCAAAGCCCGGCAACAGGCTTCATTCCGTGAGCATATCCGGATTGGGCGTGAATTAAACAAACCGGTTATCGTGCACACGCGTGACGCGCGTGAGGATACGTTAGCTATTCTGCGAGAAGAGCAGGTAGAGGGGTGCGGCGGCGTTCTGCACTGTTTTACTGAAGACCGGGAAACCGCCAGCAAACTGCTGGATATGGGGTTCTATATCTCCTTTTCCGGCATTGTCACCTTCCGTAATGCCGATGCGTTACGTGATGCTGCACGCTTCGTCCCACTGGATAGAATGCTGGTAGAAACCGATTCGCCTTATCTGGCGCCGGTTCCGTATCGCGGGAAAGAGAACCAGCCCGCCTACACGCGTGATGTTGCGGAGTACATGGCGGTAGTAAAAGGGGTCGAGCTGGAAATGCTGGCGCGCGCGACCACCCAGAACTTCTCCGACCTGTTCCACATTCCGTTGTCGCAGTTGGGCGCTTAGCCCATTCATTATTTATTTTACCTCTCGTAATTAATCCCTAAAAATCGTAAAGTGCACCGCCGCAAATCGGTCGGTGCCGCTGTATTTTGGTAAAAAAATCGCCGTTTTGTGAAAAATTATGCGCGGTAAACGCCGTTTGTTAGGCGAAACGTGATTGCCATCAAACAAAAATCAGCGGATTTATTTTACCCTTCGTAATAAATCTAAAGAGCGCTATGACGCTCCAGTGGCAAAAGAACCTCCCTCTTTTGCTTGCGCATTGCGCAATAAGAAAGCACTCATACTCAGGAGCTCCACACTATGTTTAAGAATGCCTTTGCAAACCTGCAAAAGGTGGGTAAATCGCTAATGCTTCCGGTTTCGGTTTTACCGATTGCCGGGATTTTGCTGGGCGTAGGTTCAGCAAATTTTAGTTGGTTGCCGTTAGTTGTTTCGCATGTGATGGCGGAAGCAGGCGGTTCGGTGTTTGCCAACATGCCGCTGATCTTCGCGATTGGCGTTGCGCTTGGTTTTACCAATAACGACGGTGTCTCGGCACTGGCATCGGTGGTCGCCTACGGCATTATGGTGAAAACCATGGCGGTGGTGGCACCGTTGGTGCTGCATTTGCCTGCCGCAGAAATCGAGGCTAAACACCTTGCTGATACCGGCGTCTTGGGTGGGATTATCGCCGGCGCCATCGCGGCTTATATGTTTAACCGGTTCTATCGTATTAAACTCCCTGAGTATTTAGGCTTTTTTGCCGGTAAACGTTTCGTACCGATCATTTCAGGTCTGACCGCTATCGTGCTGGGCGTGGTGCTCTCCTTTATTTGGCCGCCGATTGGTACCGCCATTCAGGATTTCTCACAGTGGGCAGCGTATCAGAACCCGGTGGTGGCGTTTGGTATCTACGGCGTGGTTGAACGTTCGCTGGTACCGTTTGGCTTACACCATATCTGGAACGTTCCTTTCCAAATGCAGATTGGCGAGTTTACTAACGCAGCGGGCCAAGTGTTCCACGGCGATATTCCGCGCTATATGGCAGGTGACCCAACCGCAGGTAAACTCTCTGGTGGCTTCCTGTTTAAAATGTACGGACTGCCGGCTGCCGCCATTGCAATCTGGCACTCAGCAAAACCGGAAAACCGCGCCAAAGTGGGCGGGATCATGATCTCTGCGGCGCTGACCTCGTTCCTGACCGGGATTACCGAACCTATCGAGTTCTCCTTCATGTTCGTGGCGCCAATCCTTTACGCGATCCACGCTATTCTGGCTGGCCTGGCATTCCCAATCTGTATTCTGTTGGGTATGCGTGATGGCACTAGCTTCTCGCACGGTTTGATCGACTTTATTGTCCTGAGTGGTAACAGCAGCAAAATTTGGCTGTTCCCGATTGTCGGTGTTATTTACGGCCTGATCTACTACACCGTTTTCCGGGTGCTGATTGCGAAACTGGATCTGAAAACGCCGGGTCGTGAAGAGAGCACCAGCGAGCAAGCGGCAAGCTCTGCCAATGAAATGGCGGAAAAACTGGTTAACGCCTTCGGTGGTAAAGCGAACATTACCAACCTCGACGCTTGTATTACCCGTTTACGCGTCAGCGTGGCAGACGTGGCAAAAGTTGACCAGGCAGGTCTGAAAGGGCTTGGCGCGGCAGGCGTGGTGGTTGCAGGCTCTGGCGTACAGGCAATTTTTGGTACCAAGTCAGATAACCTGAAAACGGAAATGGATGACTACATTCGCAATAACTAATCCTTAGCGAAGGTGGTTAAAAAAGGTTCATGTTATTACATGGACCTTTTTTTTTATCTGCTTTGTCAGTGGGCCAATCGGTGGGGGGGTAGCGGCGTGAATTTGTCGTGGCGAATGCCGGATGCGCTCTCACGAAAAGAAAACCGGCTTGCCGCTTGAAGCAAAACGATTTTTTCGCGCATACTGCAGTAACTTATCTCTCCACTAAGGACGGACATCATGGCTGAAGAAACCATTTTTAGTAAAATTATCCGTGGCGAAATTCCGGCTGATATTGTTTATCAGGATGACTTGGTTACCGCCTTTCGCGATATCTCTCCTAAAGCGCCAACCCATGTGCTGATCATTCCCAATGTGGTGATTACCACCACCAACGAGGTGCAGCCGGAGCATGAACAGGCGCTGGGGCGTCTGTTTACCGTGGCGGCAAAAATTGCCAAACAAGAAGGCATTGCGGAGGATGGCTACCGTCTGATCGTTAATTGTAATCGACATGGCGGCCAGGAGGTTTACCATATTCATATGCACTTGGTGGGCGGTCATCCGCTGGGGCCAATGCTTTCTCATTGATTAATGCGGGTAAATTCGCCATGCGCGCGCTTCTGTACGTTCTTCCGTTCCTGTTAGCGTTAACCGGCTGTAGTAGTGATAAGCCGATGATTAACACTTCGCAATCGCTGGTGATGGAATCGTCGGTGCTTTCTGCCGGTATTGTGACCGACGAACCGGCCCTTTCTGAGGAGGAAGGGCAGCAGCGTGCGTCCAGCGTCCTGTACAATCAGCAGGAAAAACCGGTCAAGGTACACTATCGTTTTTACTGGTACGACGATAAGGGGTTGGAAATCCATCCCTACGAGCCGCCGCAAACCGTTGTGGTGCCCGCGCATGCAAAAATTGAAATTGCGTCGCAAATCGGTAACCTGACCGCCAGCAAAGCGCGACTTTATCTCTATTTGTAAGGGGAATATTTGTGTCCAGCAGTCTAAAACTCTCCGGTGTGATGTTACTGGCGTTGATCTTAAGCGGCTGTATCACGCACCAACAGCAAGAATCCACGCCAGCACCTGTTGAGCCGGCACAGCCGAGCGAACCGGTTCAACCGCCGCCGCAGCCACAGCCGGGTGAAAATGTCCCGCCGCCGCCGAAAATGAAAACCCTCAATTGGGATGCCAGCGTTCAACCGCTGGTGGCGCAAATGCTGAAAGCCGATGGCGTGACACCGGGGAGCGTGCTGTTAGTTGATCGGATTAAAAACAGTACCAACGGTAGCCTGCAAACCGCCAAAGCAACGGCGTCGCTGCAAAATGCGCTCGCCAATAATGCCACCTTTACGTTAGTGACGCCGCAACAATTGAATCAGGCTAAGCAGACGTTGGGGTTGTCGCCGGAAGATAGCCTGACTTCGCGCAGCAAAGCGGTTGGTTTAGCCCGTTACGTTGGCGCGCAATATGTGCTGTATAGCAGCGCGGAGGGCGATGTGAAATCGCCAGAGCTGCAAATGCAGTTAATGCTGGTCCAAACCGGTGAAATTATTTGGTCAGGACACGGTGACGTACAAAACTGATCCTGTTTTGCGGCGTTTAATTGCGCAACATCACCCGGCGGCTTCGGCCGCCGGTTCTTTTTTACCGCAGGCCGGGTTAACCGGCTTAACGCTAAAAGTCAGTCTGGCCGGGCAACACTGGCTGGCGCGGCGAGAAGCGCCGTCGGTCGTTCCCTTTGTTAACCGTCGGCGTGAACAGCGTATTTTACAGCGCTTAGCGCCAGCCGGGCTGGGGCCACGGGTCTACGGTTATACTGCGCCGTGGCTACTGCTTGAATGGTTGGATGGCGAAACGCTCTCGGCGGCGGCGTTGACCGCGCGTTTGCCGGAGTTGGTCGCGCTAATCGGTCAGCTACATCACCAGCCGCTGAGCGGTTACCGTCTGCATCTGTTGCCGCTGCTGGAAACCTACTGGCAACTGTGTCGACAACGCAGCGTTGGCTGGCTGCGGGCGTTGCGTACCTTGCGGCGTCAGGGGGAACCCCGACCACTGCGGCTGGCGCCCCTACATATGGATATTCATGCCGGAAACGTCGTGGATAACCAGCACCGCCTGCAATTGATCGATTGGGAATACGCGGCGGATGGCGATATTGCGCTCGAACTGATGGCTTTGTGCCTGTCAAACGCCTTAACCGATGCGCAATGTACGGCGGTGGTTCATCAATACGCGCGCGATAACCAGCTAGCGGTTGAAGCGCTCCGGCGGCAGATGACGCGGTGGCGGCCCTGGCTACGGGTGCTGATCGCGAGCTGGTATCAACTGCGCGCCGAGCAATCTGGCGATATGACTATGATAAGCTACGCGGCAGAGGCCTGGCGGCGGGTTGACCTGCGAGATTAATGACGTACATACGGTGTGTTAGAGAAGGAGTGACAAAATGGAAAATTCGATGCCCGGCCCGGTAATGCTGGATGTTGAGAGCTACGAGCTGGACGCCGAAGAGCGTGAGATTTTGCAACATCCGCTGGTGGGCGGGCTGATTTTATTTACCCGTAACTACCACGATCCGGCGCAGTTGCAGGAGTTAATTCGCCAGATACGTGCCGCATCGCGCAGTCGTATTGTGGTAGCGGTCGACCAAGAGGGAGGCCGCGTGCAACGTTTCCGTGACGGCTTTACTCTTTTGCCAGCGATGCAATCCTTCGCCGCGCTGCATGATGCGCAGAAAGCGGGCGAACTGGCACAGATGGCCGGTTGGTTGATGGCGGCGGAAATGGTGGCTATCGATATCGATATTAGCTTTGCGCCGGTGTTAGACATTGGTCATATCAGCGCCGCGATTGGCGAGCGATCTTTTCATGAAGATCCGGCGATTGCGTTAACCTTAGCGCGTCGTTTTATCGCCGGCATGCACGAAGCGGGGATGAAAACGACCGGTAAACACTTTCCTGGTCACGGTGCGGTTAGCGCCGATTCTCATAAAGAAACGCCGCGTGACGGACGCGATGAGGCCACCTTACGCGCGCATGACATGCAAATATTCCGCGCGCTGATCGCAGAACATCAGTTGGATGCCATCATGCCCGCACATGTTATCTATACTGAGGTTGATCCCCGTCCGGCGAGCGGGTCGCCACACTGGCTGAAGACGGTATTGCGCGGCGAACTCGGTTTTGACGGTGTGATCTTCTCGGATGATTTGTCGATGGAAGGTGCGGCGATCATGGGCAGCTACGCCGAACGGGGGCAGGCCTCGCTTGAGGCCGGGTGCGATATGATCCTGGTGTGCAACAACCGGGCGGGTGCGGTTAGCGTGTTAGATAATCTGTCACCGATCAAAGCCGGGCGCGTGAGTCGGCTATATCATCAGGGGGCATTTACGCGTCAGCAACTGCAGGCGACAGCGCGTTGGAAAGCGGCTAATCGTGAGTTAAGCGCGCTACAGGCAGACTGGCTGGCCTATAAAGCGTCGGGTAACGCCTAGCTTACCCGGCAATGACCATCCGCGGTGAGGATAACGATGATCATTTATCTGCATGGTTTTGATTCCAACAGTCCGGGTAACCATGAAAAGGTCCTGCAACTGCAATTTATCGACCCGGATGTACGGTTGCTCAGCTACAGCACTCTACATCCAAAACATGATATGCAGCATTTGTTAAAGGAAACCGACAAGATGCTGCAATTAAATGTGGACGATCGCCCGCTAATTTGCGGCGTCGGGTTGGGCGGTTACTGGGCGGAACGGATTGGCTTTCTGTGTGATATTCGGCAGGTCATATTTAATCCTAACCTGTTTCCGCAAGAGAATATGGCAGGAAAAATCGACCGGCCAGAAGAGTATGTGGATATTGCCACCAAGTGCGTCAGTAATTTTCGTGAAAAAAATCGCGACCGTTGCCTGACTATTTTGTCACGTAATGATGAGGCGTTAGATAATTGTCGGACCGTCGGCGAGTTGCATAATTTCTACGAAATTATTTGGGATGAAACCCAGACGCATAAATTTAAAAATATCTCACCACATCTTCAGCGCATCAAAGCCTTTAAAACCTTAGGGTGACCTCTGTTTAACCTTTCTCTTCTTGATGCGGGCTTGCCCGCATTTTCTCGCTCTAACCGCGGCTAAGACGGGACTATTCCGAGTTTGAATAACATAAATTGATCTACATCAATTTTGGTATGACCAACTGACCTTGTCGTGTTATTCTGCCCCCAGAACGTAATTTATCTTCGCCAACCCTATGTTAATTAAGGCTATTTTTAACTTTTAATTAACGATTGGTTCACATTTAAGGGGGTCGTTTGACTACACCATTGAAGAGAATAGTTATTGTCGGCGGCGGCGCTGGCGGGCTTGAGCTAGCGACACAACTTGGTCATAAGTTGGGCCGTAAAAAAAAGGCAGAAATTACGCTGGTTGACCGTAACCACAGCCATTTATGGAAGCCGTTGCTGCATGAAGTCGCTACCGGTTCGCTGGACGAAGGGATTGATGCGCTGAGCTACCTTGCCCATGCCCGTAATCATCATTTCCAGTTTCAGCTTGGGACGTTGACCGATATTGACAGCGAGAGTAAGAGCCTGCAATTGGCGGAAATTCGTGATGCGCAAGGTGAGATTTTAGTGCCGGCGCGTGCGCTGGCTTATGACACGCTGGTGATGGCGTTAGGCAGCACCTCAAACGATTTCGGTACGCCGGGCGTGAAAGATCACTGCATTTTCCTTGATAATCCGCATCAGGCGCGGCGTTTCCATAATGAAATGTTGAACCTATTCCTGAAGTTTTCCGCCAGTGAAACCAAGGAAGATAAAGTCAATATCACGATTGTTGGCGGTGGCGCAACCGGCGTTGAGCTCTCGGCTGAATTACATAATGCGGTCAAACAACTGCATAGCTATGGTTATAAAGGGTTAGACAATCAGGCGCTTAATGTGACGCTGGTGGAAGCGGGCGAAAGAATTTTGCCCGCCTTGCCGCCGCGCATCTCTGCTGCCGCGCATCAGGAGTTGACCAAGCTCGGCGTGCGGGTATTAACGCAAACCATGGTCACCAGCGCGGAAAAAAACGGACTGCATACTAAATCTGGCGAGTTTATCAATGCGGACTTGATGGTTTGGGCGGCGGGTATTAAAGCGCCGGACTTCATGAAGGAGTTAGGCGGCCTGGAAACCAACCGAATTAACCAGTTGGTGGTGAAAGAGACGCTGCAAACCACCCGGGATGATGATATTTACGCTATCGGTGATTGTGCCTCCTGTGCTTTACCTGCCGGGGGTTTTGTTCCGCCGCGGGCGCAATCCGCGCATCAGATGGCATCGCGCGCGTTGGAGAATATTCTGGCGCAAATGAAAGGTCACAGCCTAAAAGCGTATGTCTATAAGGATCATGGTTCACTGGTTTCGCTGTCACGCTTCAGTACTGTCGGGAGCCTGATGGGGAATTTGATGAAAGGCTCGATGATGGTAGAAGGCCGCATCGCGCGTTTTGTGTATATCTCGCTATATCGTATGCATCAAATTGCGTTGCACGGCTATTTTAAAACCGGGTTAATGATGCTGGTCGGCAGTATTAACCGCGTTATACGCCCACGTCTGAAGTTGCATTAACTGCTTTTAAGGCGACGGCCGCGTCGCCGCTATCGTTCAGAAGACTCCGAAAAGATTTACTTATACCTGAATTACGTTATTTATTCCTTTTATCTGATTGCCGCGCTTCGCTCGGTTGAGCAAAATTTTCCTTAATTACCACGGCGCGTCGCGCACGCCGAGTATGCCGTGACTGCGATGGAAAACGCAGAGGGCAAGAATGCGCGGTAACACTTCAGGAGGATTTCCTGTGAATAAATCAATGTTAGCGGGTATAGGTATTGGCGTTGCGGCAGCGTTAGGTATTGCCGCAGTGGCAAGTATGAACGTATTTAACAGCGGCCCGCAATACGCTCAGGTGCTCTCGGCAACACCCATTAAAGAAACCATTAAAAATCCACGTCAGGAGTGCCGTAATGTCACGCTCACGCATCGTCGTCCGGTGCAGGATGAAAACCGTCTTGCCGGCTCGGTGCTGGGTGCGGTAGCAGGCGGTGTGTTAGGTCATCAGTTTGGTGGCGGACACGGACGTGATGTGGCTACCGTCGCCGGTGCGTTGGCGGGCGGATATGCCGGTAATCAGGTGCAGGGCGGTTTACAAGATCGCGATACTTACACCACCAATGAGCAACGGTGTAAAACCGTCTACGACAAGCAGGAAAAAATGCTTGGTTACGATGTCACGTATAAAATTGGCGATCAACAGGGGAAAATTCGGATGGATAATGACCCCGGTACGCGGATTCCGCTCGATCATAATGGTCAGTTAGTATTGAACAGTAATCAGGCCTAACTAGCCTAAATTATTGGCAAAGTGGGTTTGGGTGTTGACGGGTTAAGGGGAAATTCAACTTTCCCCTTAACAATCCCACGAGCCGCAGGTTCTCACGCCGCCGCATGCTCCACCATCTGATCAATAAAATCACTCACCCACTGCATCCGCGTTTTGCGATCGGACAAGTCACGAATAAACTTCAACCGTGTTGGCCCATCTAGTCGCCAGTGCTGCGGCTCTTTTTGCAGTAAGCCAATCAGCCAGCTCGGATCGACATGGTTTTTTTCAGCAAACTCAACAAACCCGCCTTTTTCACTGCCCTCAATGCGCCGCACCCCGATTTTTTGCGCATGCTGGCGCAACATAGCGATGTCCAGCAGATTACGCGCCGCATCGGGCAGGTTGCCGAAACGGTCGATAAGCTCAACGCGCAGTTCATCCAGTTCGCTGTCTCCCTGCGCGCTGGCGACCCGTTTATAAAATGACAGCCGCGTATTGACGTCGGGAATAAAATCCTCAGGTAAGAGTGCCGGCATACGGAGCTCGATCTCGGTCTGGCTATTGGTCAGATCCTCCAGCGAGGGTTCGCGTCCCTCCTTAAGGGCATCAACCGCGTTTTCCAGCAACTCCATGTACAGTGAAAAACCAATGGTTTCCATTTGACCACTCTGGTCTTCGCCCAACAGCTCGCCCGCGCCGCGAATTTCCAGGTCGTGGGTGGCCAAGGCAAACCCGGCGCCAAGATCTTCCAGCGAGGCAATCGCTTCCAGACGTTTATGGGCATCGGTGGTCATCGCTTTTGGATGCGGCGTCAGCAACCAGGCATACGCCTGATGATGCGAACGCCCAACGCGCCCGCGTAATTGATGTAATTGTGCGAGGCCAAAATGGTCGGCGCGCTCAATAATAATGGTGTTCGCCGTAGGAATATCGATGCCGGTTTCAATAATGGTGGTGCAGACCAACACATTGAAACGCTGATGGTGAAAATCATTCATCACCCGCTCCAGTTCCCGTTCGCGCATTTGACCATGACCAATGGCGATACGGGCTTCTGGCACTAACTCCGCGAGGCGTTGCGCGGCCTTTTCGATATTTTCAACATCGTTATACAGGTAATAGACCTGCCCGCCGCGTAACACTTCACGTAGAATGGCTTCACGGACCACCAGGCTGTCATACTCGCGAACAAAGGTTTTCACCGCTAAACGACGCGCGGGCGGCGTGGCAATAATGGACAGATCGCGCATGCCGCTCATCGCCATATTTAACGTGCGCGGAATAGGCGTCGCGGTCAGCGTCAGAATATCCACATCGGCGCGCATGGCTTTAATGCGTTCTTTATGGCGCACGCCAAAACGGTGTTCTTCATCAACGATTAATAGCCCTAAATCGCGCCATTTAAGGTCACTCATCAGTAGCTTATGGGTTCCGATAAGGATATCTACCTTACCTTCACTGGCCTGTTCCAGCACTTGCGCCTGCTCTTTGGCGCTGCGAAAACGTGACAACATTTCAATGCGTACCGGCCAGTTAGCGAAACGGTCACGGAAGTTGTCGAAATGCTGCTGTGCCAGCAGAGTGGTCGGCACCAGAACCGCCACCTGCTTATTATTTTCTACCGCAAGGAAGGCGGCCCGCATGGCCACTTCGGTCTTCCCAAAGCCAACATCGCCGCAGACCAGGCGATCCATCGCCAATGGTTGGCACATATCACTCAGCACGGCATTAATCGCCTGGGCTTGGTCCGGCGTGGTTTCAAACGGAAAGCTTTCGCAAAAGAGTTGGTATTGTTCGCGGTCATGCTTAAAGGCAAAACCCGCTTTAGCCGCGCGTTGGGCATAAATATCCAGCAACTCGGCCGCCACATCACGCACTTTTTCCGCCGCTTTTTGGCGCGCGCGCGTCCACACATCGCTGCCCAATTTGTGCAACGGCGCATTTTCATCGGCGCCGCCTGCGTAACGGCTGATAAGGTGTAACGATGAAACCGGTACATAGAGTTTGGCGTCATTGGCGTAGGCCAGCATCAGGTACTCTGCGGTGATGCCGCCGGTTTCAAGCGTGGTCAGGCCAATGTAACGACCAACGCCATGCTCCAGATGTACAACCGGCTGGCCCGGATGCAATTCGGCAAGGTTACGGATCAGCACATCAGGATTAATGGTACGGCGATTATCCTGGCGGCGACGGCTCACGCGCTCACCGAGCAAATCGCTTTCACAAATCAATGCGCGTTGGCGTAAGCCATCAATAAAGCCGCGCTCACTGGCGCCAATCATCAAATAGTGACCGCGCGCCGTGGCATCATTAAGACGAGCGATGCGTTGCGGCTGCACCTTAATACGCGCCAGTAACTCTTGTAACGTTTCACGGCGGCCTTCGCTCTCAACCGAGAAGATGACCGGCCCGTCAAAGGTTTCCAGAAAACGGCGTAAATTATCCAGCGGCGCTTTGGCTTGCGCTTGTACCGAGAGATCCGGCAATGACTGATAGCCGAGGTTGGCGGTAGCGGCTTTTTCCGCCAGCGTATCGGTTTTTAACTGCACGCGTGGCCAGTTTTTCAACTCACTAAACAGTGCATCGGTACGCAGCCATAGCGTTTCCGGTGCTAACAGCGGGCGCATCGGATCAACCCGGCGGCTCTCAAAACGCGCCGAGACATCCTGCCAAAAACGGTCGGCGCTGGCTTCCAAATCGCCAGTATTGACCAACAAGGTATTCTTCGGCAGATAGCTAAAAAGAGTCGATAAGGGTTGTTCGAAAAACAGCGGCTGCCAATATTCGATTCCGGCGGGTAACGTGCCTTTACTGACCTGCTGGTAAACATGTTCGGCTTCACGTCGCACGTCAAAATGCTCGCGCCACTGGCTGCGGAACAGTTCTATTGCCGCTTTATCGGTAGGAAACTCATGGGCGGGCAGCAGATTAATGGCGCTGACTTCTTCCAAAGTGCGCTGCGAGTCGACATCAAACAGGCGCAAACTGTCAATTTCATCATCAAAAAAGTCAATGCGGTAGGGTTGTTCACTGCCCATTGGGAACAGATCGAGCAACGCGCCGCGTGTCGCATACTCGCCATGTTCCATAACCTGGTCGACGTGGCGATAACCGGCCTGTTCAAGCTGGTCACGCAACCTGTCGCGTGCCAGGTTTTGCCCCTTTTGCATTACCAGCGCATGCCCGTGCAGAAAACTGTGCGGGCATACCCGTTGCATCAACGTGTTCACCGGCATAATCAAGATGCCGCTCTTGAGCGTAGGAAGCTGATACAGCGTAGAAAGACGCGAAGAAATAATATCCTGGTGTGGGGAGAAACTATCAAACGGTAGGGTTTCCCAGTCAGCGAGGCTGGTTACCGGCCAGGAGGTAAATTGGCGGATTTCATCCTGTAGGCGCAGTGTGGTTTGCATATCCGGCGCGATAACCAGTACCGGCCCGCGGTGGCGTTCGACAATTTCCGCGCATTCAACGGCGCAGGCGGCGCCGGTTAACTGACCGAGCTGCCGTTGCTCTGCGGCACCGACAGGCAGAGAATAGCGAGTCTGTTCTGGCATAGTCGTTTTGACGGTCTCTACATTATTTTCCAGGCCGTAATGATTCCACAGAACGCGGCAGGGATCATCAGATGACGTAAGCTTTTTACCGGACAACACGATTATTTGTTTGTTCACCGTACCGAAAGTGCGACCCGGTAGTGAGAACCGAAATGAGGTTGGCGTTTTTTTAAGCGAAAAGGATTTTTTGAATCATTCTGATGCATCTTTCCCCCGGACTCGGAGGCTTAGAGGTTCCATAAAGCAGGCGGCTCCTTTATCATCCTGAATACTTTGCCTTAACCACCGCCATAAAGACGGATTTCATGTATCAACCTGTCGCGTTATTTATCGGCTTGCGCTACATGCGCGGGCGTGCCGCAGACCGCTTTGGTCGGTTTGTCTCCTGGCTTTCCACCATCGGCATTACGCTTGGCGTGCTGGCGTTGGTAACCGTATTGTCGGTGATGAACGGCTTCGAGCAGGAGCTTGAGGGCAATATCCTCGGTTTGATGCCGCAAGCGTTGGTGACCAGCGATAAAGGCTCTATCAATCCACAACAGCTTCCTGCCGCCGGGCTGCACTTACAGGGCGTGAAACGCATCGCGCCGTTGACGACCGGCGATGTGGTGCTCCAGAGCGCGCGCAGCGTTGCAGTGGGCGTGATGCTGGGAATACAACCGGATGAGCAAGATCCGCTGACGCCTTATCTGGTTAATGTGCAGCAAAGCCGTCTGCAGGCAGGCCAGTACAATGTGATTTTGGGTGAGCAACTTGCCGGGCAGTTGGGCGTGAAGCGTGGCGATACGCTGCGCCTGATGGTGCCCTCCGCCAGTCAGTTTACGCCGATGGGGCGCATCCCCAGCCAACGTCTGTTCAATATCGTCGGTACCTTTGCCGCCAATAGCGAGGTGGATGGTTATCAACTGCTGGTTAACCAGCAAGATGCCTCGCGTCTGATGCGCTATCCGCTCGGTAACGTTACCGGTTGGCGTCTGTGGCTGGATAAACCGCTCGAGGTGGATAGCACCAGTCAGCAGGCGCTGCCAAACGGGCTAGTGTGGAAAGACTGGCGTGAGCGGAAGGGCGATCTCTTCCATGCGGTGCGGATGGAAAAAAATATGATGGGGTTACTGTTAAGCCTGATTGTTGCGGTTGCCGCGTTTAATATTATTACCTCGCTGGGTCTGCTGATTATGGAGAAGCAGGGCGAAGTGGCGATTTTGCAAACCCAGGGGTTAACCCGTCGGCAAATTATGCTGGTGTTTATGGTGCAAGGCGCTAGCGCCGGTATTATTGGCGCGCTGTTGGGAACGCTACTCGGCGTCCTGCTCGCCAGCCAGCTTAATAACCTGATGCCGATTATCGGCCTGTTTCTCGACGGCGCTGCGCTGCCGGTCGCTATTTCGCCCTGGCAGGTGCTCACCATTGGGCTTACCGCGATGATTGTGGCTTTGCTGTCCACGCTTTACCCTTCCTGGCGCGCCGCCGCCGTTCAACCCGCCGAGGCTTTACGCTATGAGTAATTCGATTCTGTTGCAATGTAACGATCTGTGCAAACGCTATCAGGAAGGCAGCGTACAGACCGATGTGCTGCGTAACGTCTCTTTCAGTATCCAGGCCGGCGAAATGATGGCGATTGTCGGGAGTTCCGGTTCGGGCAAAAGTACCTTGTTGCACTTGTTAGGCGGGCTGGACTCGCCAACCTCGGGCGAGGTCATTTTTAACGGTAGCTCGCTGAATGCGATGTCCTCTTCGGCGAAAGCTGAGCTGCGTAACCGCGAGTTGGGTTTTATTTATCAGTTTCATCACCTGTTACCCGACTTCACGGCGTTAGAGAATGTGGCGATGCCATTGTTGATTGGCAAGAAAGCCAAAAATGAAGCCCAGGATCGCGCCCGGGAGATGCTCAGCGCGGTGGGGTTAGAAAAGCGTGCGGCGCATCGCCCCTCCGAACTGTCCGGCGGTGAACGCCAGCGCGTCGCCATTGCCCGTGCGCTGGTGAATAATCCGCGGTTGGTGATGGCGGATGAACCAACCGGTAACCTGGACGCGCGCAATGCCGATGCGATTTTCGATCTGCTGGGTGAGTTAAATGCGCGCCAGGGTACCGCGTTTTTGGTGGTAACCCATGATCTCCACCTGGCAAAACGTCTACCGCGTCAGATGGAGATGCGTGATGGTCACCTGGAAGGTGAGATCACCCTGGCGGGAGCGTTGTAATGGCGTCATTATCGCTTCTGTTGGGCCTGCGTTTTAGCCGTGGACGGCGGCGCGGCGGCATGGTTTCGTTGATCTCGGTGATTTCGACCGTTGGCATTGCGCTGGGCGTAGCGGTATTGATTGTCGGATTAAGCGCCATGAACGGTTTCGAGCGCGAGCTAAATAACCGTATCCTGGCGGTGGTTCCTCACGGTGAAATTGAACCGGTCAATCAGCCGTTTAACGGCTGGCGGCAGACTATCCCGCGCATCGAAAAGGTGCCGGGGATTGCCGCCGCCGCGCCCTATGTTAACTTCACCGGGTTGGTTGAGAGCGGCGCTAAACTGCAGGCGATTCAGGTAAAAGGGGTCGATCCGCAGCAAGAGACGCGTTTAAGCGCGCTGCCGAGATTTGTACAGAATAATGCCTGGTCGACCTTTGCGCCGAATAAGCAACAGATCATTATTGGCAGTGGGATGGCAAAATCGCTCAATGTGCAGCAAGGGGATTGGCTAACGCTGATGATCCCGAATAGCGATGGGCAAAATAAATTGTTGCAGCCGAAACGTATTCGTCTACAAATCAGCGGTATTTTGCAACTGAGCGGTATGCTCGATCATAGCCTGGCGCTGGTGCCATTAGTCGATGCGCAGCACTATCTGGATATGGGTGACAACGTCACCGGTATCGCCTTGAAAATGAATGACCCCTTTAGCGCCGGGAAACTCGTTCGCGATGCCGGCGAAGTGACCCATGCTTATGTCTATATTCGTAGCTGGATTGGCACCTACGGCTATATGTACCGGGATATTCAAATGATCCGCGCCATTATGTATTTAGCCATGGTGCTGGTGATTGGCGTCGCCTGTTTTAACATTGTTTCCACGCTGGTGATGGCGGTAAAAGATAAAAGTAGTGATATTGCGGTGCTACGTACCCTTGGGGCGAAAGATGGCCTGATCCGGGCGATATTTGTCTGGTACGGCTTACGCGCCGGGTTGCTGGGTAGCGTAAGCGGCGTGGTGGTGGGCGTGCTGGCGGCGCTAAACCTGACGGCGATTATCCGGGTGATAGAGCGCCTGATCGGGCATCATTTTTTGTCGGGAGACATCTATTTTATCGATTTTCTGCCGTCTGAATTGCACTGGTTGGATGTGATTTCGGTGCTGGCGACGGCGATTGTGCTGAGCTTGCTGGCAAGCTGGTATCCGGCCCGGCGCGCGAGTCGCATCGATCCGGCACGGGTATTGAGCGGACAATAGTGTTACTGACGCCGGTAAGCGGCTATTTTAGCGGCGGAACTGGGCGGCACAGCGCGGCTGGCGGCCCCGTTCCGTTTCTTGGGTAATTAAGGAGTTTTTATGCGCACACCCCGTCGTCGACTGCGTATCGCGCGTTACAGAAAGAGCAAACGTAAGGTGCATCAGCGCTTTCGCCAGCGTATTTTTGAGCGTGACCGTCAGGCGGAATTAGCCGCGCATCCACAGCCGCGGGTGGTGGTGCTCACCGGCGCCGGGATCTCTGCCGAGTCCGGTATTCGTACTTTTCGCGCCGAAGATGGTTTATGGGAAGAGCACCGGGTAGAGGATGTTGCGACGCCGGAAGGTTTCGCCCGTGACCCGGCGCAGGTTCAGGCCTTTTATAACGCACGCCGCCGCCAGCTAACCCAGACGGACGTTCATCCGAATGCTGCACATCAGGCGCTGTCTGAAATGGAATCGGTACTGGGCGATAACTTTCTGTTAGTGACGCAAAATATCGATAACCTGCACGAACGCGCCGGCAGCGAGCGGGTGCTGCATATGCATGGCGAACTACTAAAAGTACGTTGTTCCGTCAGCGGGCAGGTTCTGGAGTGGAGCGGTGACGTTAACCCGGAAGACCGCTGTCACTGCTGCCAGTTCCCGGCGCCGTTACGCCCGCATGTGGTGTGGTTTGGTGAAATGCCGCTCGGCATGGATGAGATTTATCAGGCGCTGGCGCAGGCGGACTATTTTATTGCTATTGGTACCTCAGGGCATGTTTATCCGGCGGCGGGTTTCGTTCATGAGGCGAAATTGCAGGGCGCGCATACCGTGGAGCTTAATCTTGAACCGAGCCAGGTAGGCAGTGAATTTGCCGAAAAACACTATGGCCTGGCGAGTGAAGTGGTTCCGAAATACGTTAAAAGCTTTTTGATGGGTCTGTATAAATAACCGTTCCCGGCCAGCCATGGCGCTGGCCGGGTTGCCAACTTAGCGCCCGGCTTTCAGTTTCTGAAACAGTGTTTCATACTGCACACTGGCGGCGCCCACATCATCCTGCCACTCGCCATTTTTAATAATGGCATTATCCGGGTAGAGCGATTTATCGTCCGCCACCGCTTTCGGCAGCAGTTTTCGCGCCGCCAGGTTAGGCGTTGGGTAGCCAATGGTTTCGGCGACTTTCGCTGCGACGTCAGGGCGTAACAGGAAGTTAATCAGTTTCAGCGCGCCCTGTTTGTTTTTGGCATTGGCGGGGATCGCCAGGCTATCCATCCAGAAGATACCGCCTTCTTTCGGCCAAATAATCTGCAATGGGGTGCCTGCCTGGCGTGCGACATACGCTGAGCCGTTCCACACCATGCCAAGATTGACTTCGCCTTCCATAAACGGATTCCCTGGGTTATCAGAGTTAAAGGCCAGTACGTTAGGCATTAACTTTTTGAGTTCCTGATACGCC
This sequence comes from Paramixta manurensis, assembly GCF_013285385.1. Classification (NCBI taxonomy): domain Bacteria; kingdom Pseudomonadati; phylum Pseudomonadota; class Gammaproteobacteria; order Enterobacterales; family Erwiniaceae; genus Paramixta; species Paramixta manurensis. The sequence continues at coordinate 1,927,541 of NZ_CP054212.1, forward strand.
GCGTCAATCTGTTTCGGGTCGGTGGTATTACCGGAGTAGCCCAGCTTCCGCAATGCAACCTGGAAGACCTCACGCGCATCGTCAGTGAGCAACAGGCTCTGTTTATATTCGGGTTTCCAGAGGTCGGCCCAACGGGTCACGGTCGCCGGGTCAATTTCGTCACTATTAACGCCAATCGCGGTCGCGCCCCAGATGTAAGGGATCGAGTAATCGTTATTCGGATCGAACGATTTATTCAGCAGGTTAGGATCGAGGTTGTGGAAGTTGGATAACTGAGACTTGTCGATCTTCTGAATCATGCCTTCGTTACGCATTTTAGCCACGAAATAGGTGGAGGGCACCACCAAGTCATAAGCGCCATCTTTATAGGTTTTCAGCTTGGCGTACATGCTTTCGTTGGATTCGTAAGTCGAATAAATAACTTTGATGCCGGTCTCTTTGGTGAACTGTTCCAACAGACCCGGCGGCACGTATTCGGTCCAATTGTAGAAATAGAGCGTATTATTGTCGGCGGCAACGGCGCTGTGTAAGCCTAACGCTAGCGCCCCGGCGGCCAGCATACAAGACCATTTCTTCATCACTTATCCTCGTAGTTTGGTTTTATCACGCAGTAACAACTGGCTGAAGGCCACCAGCAACAGCGACAGCACCATTAGAATCGTCGCCAACGCATTGACTTCAGGCGATACGCCAACTTTAACCATTGAGTAAATCTTCAAGGGCAGAATTTCATACGCCGGGCCGGTCACGAATGATGAAACCACCACATCATCCATCGAGAGGGTAAAGCTGAGTAACCAGCCAGCCGCCACCGCCGGTAATGCCAGCGGTAGAATAATTTTTCGTAGAATGGTGATCTCACTGGCACCCAGATCTTTTGCCGCTTCCAGCATCCGCACATCAAAACCTTTCAGCCGCGAATACACGGTAATGACCACGAAAGGGAGGCAGAAGGTGATATGGGAAAACAGCAGTGACCAGAAACCGAGAGAGACGCCAAGCAGCATAAACAGCACCAGCAGCGAGATGGCCATAACAATATCTGGCGACATCATCACCACAAACAGCATTCCGCTGACAAAAGGTTTGCCGCGAAAGTGATAGCGGTAAAGCGCTACAGCGGTGAGCGCGCCAATCAGCGTGGCGAAGCTGGCGGACAGCACGCCCATCACCAGCGAATGTTTTGCCGCCTGAATCAAGCTATCGTTGTTCACCAGTAGGCCATACCACTGGGTGCTGAATCCCTGCCAGTTAATGCCAAAGCGTGAGGCATTAAAAGAGTTGACGATCAGAATCACAATCGGGATATACAGCCACGCGTAAATAACCAACATAAAGCTGCCGCGCAGTGTGCGTCCTATCATTCCAGCTCCACCTTTTTATTCAGCAACCGCGCGGCGCGCCAGTAAATCAGCAGCATCAGCCCCATAATCAGCGTCAAAACGATGCTGGTCGCGGCGCCGAAAGGCCAGTCGCGGATATTCAGGAACTGGCTTTTGATCACGTTACCAATCAGTAAATTTTTCGCGCCGCCCATCAAATCGGCAACGTAAAACAACCCCATTGCCGGTAATAAAACCAGCAGACACCCCGCCACAATGCCTGGCATGGTCAGCGGAAGAATAATGCGAATAAAGGTTTGTACTTTACTGGCGCCGAGATCGCGCGCCGCCTCCAGGCACGACTTATCCAATTTTTCCAGGCTGGAGTAGAGCGGCATCACCATAAACGGTAGCAGGATATAAACCAGCCCCATGATCACCGCGTCGGAGGTAAACATAATGCGAAACGGTTTCTCAATCACCCCCAGCCACAGCAAGAAATCATTTAACCAGCCGCGTGTGCTGAGGAAAATTTTCAGACCATAGATGCGGATCAGTGAATTGGTCCAGAAAGGAACAATCAGCAGGAATAGCATTAATGGACGCAGACGCTGCGGTAATTTGGTTAGACACCAGGCGAATGGGTAACCCAGCACCAAACAGCAGAGAGTGGCGATAATGGCCATATTCAGCGAGTGCAGCAGAACTTCGGCGTACAGCGGATCAATCAGCCGTGCGTAATTGTCGAGTGTGAACACCAGCTTGACGAAATTCGCGTCATCACGGGTCAGAAAGCTGGTGGCGATAATCATCAGGTTTGGCAGGAACACAAACAGCGCCAGCCAACTAACGATTAGCGTAATGACGACTTTCTGAAAACGGTTACGCATCATTTTCATCAGGCAGCACCACCTCCCAGCTCTCTACCCAATTAACCGCCATTTTTTGATTCAGTGAGTGGTCAAAATCGGGATCGTCTTCGTTGAAGAACTCGCTAACGGTGACCAATTTGCCATTTTCCAGCTCAACGGTGGACTCCAACGTCATGCCTTTATAGTTACGTTCGCGCACGTAGCCGATCAGACCCTCAACGTTTTCGCTATCGCCAATCTCTTCGACGCGCAAGTCTTCCGGACGTAGCAGCACATGTAACTTTTGTCCGGGCTCGACCGCGAAAGGTACCTGAATATCGCATTCGCGGCCTTCCACGCGCGCGCGGACGCGTTGGGCATCTAGCCGGGTAATCACGTCGGCGTCGAACACATTAATTTCACCGATAAACCGCGCGACAAACAGGTTTTTGGGCTCTTCATAGATTTCCCGCGGCGTGCCATCCTGCTCAATGCGCCCGTCGCGCATCACCACAATCCGGTCAGACATGGTGAGTGCTTCTTCCTGATCGTGGGTAACGAACACGAAAGTAATACCGAGTTTACGTTGCAATGCTTTTAGTTCGTTTTGCATTTGCCGACGTAGCTTATAGTCGAGGGCGGACAGGGACTCATCTAACAACAGCACTTTCGGACGATTAACCACCGCGCGCGCAATCGCCACGCGCTGCTGTTGACCACCGGAAAGCTGATGTGGGCGCCGGTCGGCAAAACGCTCCAGTTGCACCATCGCTAATGCGTCATTAACCCGGGCGGTCAGTTCTGCCGCCGGGGTTTTTTGCATACGCAGGCCAAAAGCAACGTTTTCAAATACCGACATATGCGGAAATAGCGCATAGCTCTGAAACACGGTATTAACGTGGCGATGTTCGGCAGGCTGCCGGGTAATGGCTTCACCATCCAGAATGATTTCGCCGCTGTCGGTTTCTTCTAAACCGGCGATTAAACGTAAAATAGTGGTTTTTCCGCAGCCGGATGGCCCCAGCAACGTAATAAATTCGCCGTGGTGAATGGTCAGGTTAAAGTCGGCGATAATTTCTTTGCCGTCAAAAGCTTTACTGATGCCAGAAAGCGTAACCAGCGCCTGTCGCGCGCGTGTTTGCGTCATTTTAGTCACTCAGTCCGATGTCATGTAGCGGAGCAAAACCGCTTTTATTAGTGTAATCACGACGGTCGACCCGCCAAAGTCAGGGGCGGGATAATACCTTAAATCTGCGCTAAAGCCATGCCTGGTGATGTTTTCCCGCCGAATACGGCGATAAAAACGCGTTTTTAGTCATCGCGCACTAAGATCTACTAGCATGACCTGACGCAATACTCTGCGTCGAGAGGATTCACATAATAACAGCCAGGCATTCAGAGGGACGCGAGATGAACCAGTTACTCGATCGTTTTTTAAATTACGTTTCGTATGATACACAGTCAAAAAGTCATGTACGGCAGGTGCCCAGCACGGAAGGGCAATGGCGCCTGGCGCGTCTATTGCAAGAAGAGTTACAAACCTTAGGCTTTGTGGAGGTGACGCTGAGCGAACATGGCTGTGTGATGGGGACCTTGCCAGCCAATACCGATAAGCCTACGCCGGTCATCGGTTTTATTGCGCATATGGATACCTCTCCGGACTTTACCGCCAAACAGGTCAACCCGCAGATTGTAGAACACTATCGCGGTGGCGATATTGCCTTAGGGATGGGAGACGAAGTGCTGTCGCCAGTAATGTTCCCGGTACTGCATCAACTCTTGGGGCATACCTTAATTACTACCGATGGCAAAACCTTGCTGGGCGCCGATGATAAGGCCGGTATTGCGGAAATCATGACCGCGATGGCGCGCCTTGCACAGAGTGCCGAGCCGCACGGAAAAATCCGCGTGGCGTTTACGCCTGATGAGGAGATTGGCAAAGGTACGGTTCATTTTGATGTTGCCGCATTCGGCGCCGATTGGGCGTATACCATTGATGGCGGCGGCATTGGTGAATTCGAGTTTGAGAACTTTAATGCCGCCTCGGCGACAGTAAAAATAACCGGTAATAATGTACATCCCGGCACGGCAAAAGGGGTGATGGTGAACGCGTTGGAGTTGGCGATGCGTTTTCATGCCGAGGTCCCCGAACAGGAAACGCCGCAACGTACTGCCGGATATGAAGGTTTTTACCATCTTCATGGCATGAAAGGCAGCGTCGATCGCGCTGAATTATCGTATATCGTGCGTGATTTTGAGCGTGATAATTTTGCCCGGCGTAAACAGACATTGCAGGAGATCGCTAAACGCGTTGGAAAAGGGCTACCGGCGGATTGTCATCTCGATGTCACGATTGAGGACACCTATTATAATATGCGCGAGAAAGTGGAAGCCCATCCGCATGTGATTGAGCTGGCGCTACAGGCGATGCGGGATTGCAATATTGAACCCGATGTGAAGCCGATTCGCGGCGGTACCGATGGCGCGTCGCTCTCTTTTATGGGTTTACCCTGTCCGAACCTGTTTACCGGCGGCTATAACTATCACGGTAAGCATGAGTTTGCTTCGCTGAATAATATGGAAAAAGCGGTCGAGGTGATTGTGCGCATTGCACAACGCGCGGCGGAGTAGTGGCGAGGGATGGCGGCGTGTTTCACCGCGACGAGGACGACAATGGCCGGGTTTCCCCGGCCATTTAATCCCTAAAAGCTACTCGTCGCCGAAGAACCAATATCCGCTATTCACCAGGGCGGCAAGCTGGGCGAGAAATGAGGGGTCGTCCAACGCATCGGCGAAATCTTCTTGCCTCACTACGCTATGGTGCGCCAGGCTGTTAAGCGCCTGCTGATGTACACTCTCAATTTGCTCGCCGTTAACAAACACTGTATCGCCAATACGCAATACCCGTAGCCCGCCAAGACGCGTTAGCGTATCGCCCTGCTGCAACGCATCATAGATTTCATCCGGCTGATAGGGCGGCTCCGGCGGCGCAATATCCAACTCATGGCGTGACTGGGAGATAAATTCGCCAAACCACTGTTCAAAATGGTCGGGTTGATTGATGACATCCAGCATCATTTGCCGAATCCCGGCGATTTCCTGCGGCAAAATAGTGGCGGGACAATCGCGACCTTGAACTGCCGGATCGCTAAACCGGTGGCTACCCAGTTCATGCGCCAAAACATAATCGGCAAATCCGCTGATCAGTTCACGGCCGCTTGGCGCCCGGAAACCGACCGAGTAATTGACGGCATTTTCCAGCGAGTAGCCTTCATGAGGGAAGCCTGGCGGAATATAGAGAATGTCGCCTGGTTCCATCTCTTCATCAATAATCGCATCAAACGGCTCAACCTGTAACAGGTCGGGATGCGGGCAGTGTTGCTTCATTGGCACTTTGTCGCCCACGCGCCAGCGACGGCGGCCCGTACCCTGAATGATAAACACATCGTACTGGTCGAAATGTGGGCCAACGCCGCCGCCCGGCACCGAAAAGGAGATCATTAGATCGTCAATACGCCAGTCGGGTAAAAAACGAAAAGGGCGCATTAACGCGGCAGAGGCTTCATGCCAATGATCGACCGCTTGTACCAGCAGCGACCAGTTACTTTCACCGAGGTGATCGTAACTTTCGAACGGCCCGTGGCTCACTTGCCATTTACCGTTTTGATGGCTGACCAGACGACTGTCGACTTCCGGCTCCATCGCCAGGCCAGCGAGCTCATCCGGTGAGATAGGGTCGACAAAGTGTTTAAAGCCGCGTTTTAACACCACCGGTCGTTTCTGCCAGTAGCGCTGTAAAAAGTCGGGCCAGTCGAGGTCAAGCTGATAGTCCATACAATATTTCCGTAAAGGCGGTAAGTTACCGTAAGTATATACCCGTCATACTTCAGTTAGCGACGCGCGCTTATCTATGCGAATGATTCAGGGTATACGCTCTCTATTCGTGGGTGTGCTCAATTTCCTGTCGCCGGAAAATGACTTCCATCCTGGCGCCGCCTAACGGGCTGGTTCCGGCGAGAATATCGCCTGCATATTGTTCGAGAATATCGCGCGCGACCGCCAGCCCAAGCCCCTGGCCCGGACGTAAAGTATCGGCCCGCTGGCCGCGCAGGAAAATGACATCGCGCTTACTTTCCGGGATCCCTGGGCCGTCATCCTCAACGATCAAATGTAAGGTATCGTCGGTTTGTCGGGCGCTAATTTCGACAAACTCCAGGCAATACTTGCAGGCGTTATCCAGCACGTTACCCATCACTTCCATAAAATCATTCTGGTCGCCGGTAAAGGTGAGTTCTGGCGAAATATCCAGCGACAGAGAGACGCCTTTACGCTGATAAACTTTATTTAGCGCCGAACAAAGGCTGTCTAGCGAGGCAGATACTGAGTGCAGTTCGCGTTTCAAGGGGTTGTGATCGGCCTGCATGCTGGCGCGGTGCAAATAGTAGCCAATTTGCTGGGAGATGCGGCTAATTTGCTCCAACATAATCGGTTCGGCTTGTTCAACCGACAGCGTTTTCCCGCCGCGTAATGAGCGTAGCGTACTCTGTAGCACCGCCAATGGCGTTTTAAGGCTGTGGGTTAAATCTGAAAGCGTAGTGCGATAGCGCGTATAACGCTGACGCTCATTATCCAGTAGCAGGTTGAGATTGCGCACCAGGCTGCGTAATTCCAGCGGCGGATTGGGTTCCAGCGTTTCACGTTGGCTGCTCTCCAGTTCGCGGATTTGCGTTGCCAACACGCCAATAGGGCGCAGGCTCCAGTGCGCCGCCAGCCACAATAGCGGGATCACCAAAATCAAGTTGACCAACAAGACATAGCTGAACCACGACCAAACCACATCTGAATGCTGTAACTCCTGCGGAATCGAATCCACCACCACAATTGTCAGGGCGGGCAGATTGGTGGTGGCATCATAACGGTTCACCGCCACCGAGTGGGTAAAGGTGTCATCGCCATCATCATCATAGTCATGCAGCTTGTTTTGCGCGTCGAGGTTGTTACCCAACGCTTCGCGGCTGGTGCGATTGTTGGTATCAATTTCGTAGAAGTCGGATTTTTTTAACCATTCAGGGCGGATTTTTTTGCGGATTTCCGGCACATCGCGCTGTTGCCACAGCAGTTTTCCGCGTTCGTCATAAATGTAAACCAGCGTCGGGAAGTTAAGTGTGACGCGCTCCGGCTGAATAATGGTCAACTTATTGTTTTGCCACTGGGCCAGGGTAAAAAACAAATTACTCTCGCCGCGCATCACGCGGTAAGTGTTTTTATCAAAACTAACCACGTAACCGACTACCGCCACCATGCCGTAGGAGAGTGACAAGATCAGGACGACGGCAGCCGTCGCCAGTAAAAAGCGGGCGCGCAGTGAAAAGGGGGCTTTACGCTTAGGAATACGCATGCGTTACAAATCGAAACGGTAACCCTGGCCGCGCACTGTGGTGATCACTTCGGTGGCGTGTTCGGCGAGGATTTTCTTGCGCAGACGCCCCATCAATACATCAATGGTATGACTTTCGCGCAGCTCCGCATCGGGGTACAACTGCAGCATTAACGAGTCTTTACTGACCACTTTACCGGCGTTGCGGATCAGGGTTTCCATAATCGTGTACTCAAAGGCAGTCAGCTTAATTTGCTTATCGTTCACCGTTAGTTCACGACGCGAGAGATCGACCTGAAACGGCGCCAGGCTGATAATTTGCGAAGCAAGGCCACTGTTGCGGCGCATCAACGCCTGCATACGCGCCACCACTTCCTCAATATGGAAAGGTTTGGTGACATAATCATCGGCGCCGGCTTCCAGCGCGGCCACTTTCGCCTGCCAACCTTCACGGGCGGTAAGCACCAGAATAGGTTGTTTGACCTCAAGGGCGCGCCAGCGGCGAATCAACGACATACCGTCTTCATCAGGCAGACCGAGGTCTACCAGCGTAATATCGGGCGCATGTTCGTTTAGGAAATAATCCGCCTCTTTGGCGCCTTCCGCCGCATCAACCTGATGGCCCATTTCGCGTAGCTGCACCGAGAGGTGATGACGCAAGAGAGCATTATCTTCCACAACTAAAACGCGCATAAGTCTTTCCTTCATAACAAGCCGAAACCAGATGAAACCTGTGCCGAGTATAGTTGAGAGCGAATAAACCGGAGGTTAACGTGGGCCCCGCTATCGAGGCCCGACAGCGGGATTATTTCAGGTCATCAACCATCTGAATAGCCCGGCCAAGATAATTGGCGGGCGTCATCTGCTTCAGACGGGTTTTGACCTCTTCCGGCAGGGCCAGGCTGTCAATAAACGCCTGCATACCGGCAGCATCCACGCGCTTACCGCGCGTCAACTCCTTCAACTTCTCATACGGCTTTTCAATTCCGTAGCGGCGCATAACCGTTTGGATTGGCTCGGCCAACACTTCCCAGTTGTTATTTAACTCCTCTAGCAGGCGCTCGCGGTTCACTTCCAGTTTGGATACGCCTTTTAGCGTTGACTGATAAGCGATCAGTGCATAACCAACGCCAACGCCGAGGTTACGCAACACGGTCGAATCGGTTAGATCGCGTTGCCAGCGTGAAACCGGTAACTTGCTGGCAAGGTGCTGTAACACCGCGTTTGATAAACCAAGATTCCCCTCGGAGTTTTCGAAATCGATAGGGTTAACCTTATGCGGCATGGTGGAGGAGCCAATTTCACCGGCGATGGTTTTTTGTTTGAAATGGTTCAACGCAATGTAGCCCCACACGTCACGATCAAAATCGATCAGGATGGTGTTAAAGCGTGCGATGCAATCAAACAATTCGGCAATGTAATCGTGCGGTTCAATTTGCGTGGTATACGGGTTCCAGTTAATGCCAAGCGAGGTAACAAAGGCTTCGCTTAGCTGATGCCAGTCCACCTCCGGATAGGCGGCAATGTGCGCGTTGTAGTTACCCACCGCGCCATTAATTTTGCCCAATATTTCGACGTGCTCCAGTTGGCGTAGCTGGCGCTCCATACGCCAGGCGACGTTGGCCATCTCTTTACCCATGGTAGATGGCGTCGCAGGCTGACCGTGTGTGCGTGAGAGCAGGGGAATATCGCGGTATTGCACCGCCAGGTTTTTTACTGCAGCAATGATTTTTTGCCACTCTGGTAAGATAACCTCGCGCCGCGCCGTGTTGAGCATCAGGGCATGTGACAGGTTGTTAATATCTTCAGAAGTACAGGCGAAATGGATAAATTCCGAGACGGCATGCAGCGCAGGAAACCCGGCCACTTTCTCTTTCAGGAAATACTCGACCGCTTTCACATCGTGGTTGGTGGTGCGCTCAATGGTTTTGATGCGTGCCGCGTCATTTTGATTAAAATTGGCGACAATTGCGTCAAGGAAAGCGTTTGCGTCGGCGTCAAAAGCAGGAACTTCCTTGATCTCTGCGGTCGCGGCCAGTTTCTGTAACCAGCGAACTTCAACCTCAACGCGAAATTTCAGCAAACCGTATTCGCTGAAAATGGCGCGTAGCGGGCTGACTTTGTCGCCGTAACGACCATCGACAGGTGAGACGGCGGTCAGAGAGGATAATTCCATCAGTGCAACTCCTGAATCATTTAACAAAGGGTTGGACGGCATGTTCGGCATCAGTATGCCGAATTCATGCTGGCTAAAATACGTTTCGCCTCACTGGCCAGGCGATTACGGGAAAACATTAATTGCAGGCGTCCACCGCCCACCTGGCGCCATAGTACCGCCGAGCGAATGCCTGCCAGCAGCGCCGCGCGCACCCGGCTTTGAATTTGCGAGTTTTGTAAGATTGCCGGCGAGCCGGTGACCTGAATACGTGGGCCGAGAGGGCTTATCACATCGACATAGATACCGGCCATCGCGCCGGTAATGGTTTCAGATTCCAGTTCGTAATGAGCCAGTTGGCGATCAAGCTGCGCGATACGTTGTGCCAGCGTATTCAGCGCGCCTTTACTGGCGCTCAGTTTGCGCTCCAGCACCATCAGACTGAGGGTATAACGGGTAAGCTCAGCGCCTGCGCCCTGGCGACTGGTGCTATTTAATACCGCTAATAGCGTTTCTAACCCAAAACGCAGCCCGTTAGGATCATTGCCGTAAACCGCGAGCGTAGAAGGCGGATTCAGATCCAATACGCTGCGCAGCGAGGTTTTCAACGCCTCATCATCGCAATGCCCCTGATGCGCCAATTGCTGAACCAAATGTGCGGATTGGCAAATACCCGCCAGCGCCAGCGTAATATCATAGTAATTCTTAGCCACGGTTCCTCCCGTGCTGCGCCGGGCGCATTAGGCTTGCACCAGCGGCAGGCGCTCTTCAATGATTCCGCCGCCCAAACAAACCTCATCAAGGTAAAAGACCGCCGATTGACCAGGCGTCACCGCCGCCACTGGCTGATCAAAACGAACCTCAATATGGTCATCGCCCAGCGGCGTAATCAGGCAGGGAATATCGGTTTGACGGTAACGTGTTTTCACCGTGCAACGCAGCGGCTCACGCAGCGTTTCCCGGCTAACCCAGTGTAATTGACGCGCCACCAGGCCGACAGACATCAGACGCGGATGGTCACCGCCTTGCGCGACGACCAGGCGATTACTGGCAACATCTTTATCTACCACATACCACGGATTATCGTTGCTCTCTTTCAGCCCGCCGATGCCCAGCCCTTTGCGTTGACCTAAGGTGTGATACATCAACCCCTGGTGCTCGCCAACCACTTGGCCATCAACGGTAACGATCACGCCGGGTTGCGCAGGTAGATAGCGACCAAGGAAATCGCGGAATTTACGTTCGCCGATGAAACAGATGCCGGTGGAATCTTTTTTCTTCGCGGTCACGAGATCTAACTGTTCGGCAAGGCGGCGAACTTCCGGTTTTTCCAGTTCGCCAACCGGGAACAGGCTCTGCGCAATTTGCTGGTGGCTGAGCGTGTAGAGGAAATAACTTTGGTCTTTGTTATCATCCAGCCCACGCAGCAGGCGGCTTGTGCCGTCAATATCCTGGCGGCGCACATAGTGACCGGTCGCAATATAGTCGGCGCCAAGATCTTCGGCAGCGAACTCAAGGAAGGCTTTAAACTTGATCTCTTTGTTACAGAGAATATCCGGATTCGGTGTGCGGCCCGCTTTGTACTCTTCGAGAAAGTGTTCAAACACATTGTCCCAGTACTCGGCGGCAAAGTTGACTTTATGCAACTTGATGCCCAGTTTGTCGCACACCGCTTGCGCGTCAGCCAGATCGTCCGCCGCGGTGCAATACTCCTCACCGTCATCCTCCTCCCAGTTCTTCATGAACAGGCCTTCGACCTGGTATCCCTGCTGTTGCAGTAACCAGGCGGAAACGGAAGAATCAACGCCGCCGGACATCCCGACGATCACTTTTTTCTGGCTGTTGTCAGACATGACGCACTCACGATAAGGAATAAAAACAGGCGGCGTATTCTAGCATGCGACACCGCGCCGCGCACTCTTACAAAATGCCCACTCAACCGGGGCTTCAGCCGGTGGCGACCTCTCGCCGCTAAAATGCCTGCAAAAGAGAGAGCGGGTAGCGTACGCCGCTTTGCCAGATACGCACACTCTCGGCAACCAACGGCGAGCGCAGATTATCGGCGTTAATAATCTGCTCCGGCGGTAGCCACCAGCAGCGATCAATATCATCGTCCTGTGGTATAGCGGGCTGGCGCTCAGGCAGATCGAGCGCAAATAAAAAACGCAGAAAAGGGGTGGCGTCCGGCGCTGTCCACTGTTGTACACCAAGAAAAGAGTGCGGCTGCGCCTGAATACCTGTTTCCTCCTGCAGTTCGCGACTGGCGGCCTGTAGCAGTGTTTCATTGGCTTCCAGATGCCCTGCCGGTTGGTTCCAGGTCGCAACGCCACGGATAGTTTCTTCCACAATGAGCAGGTGGCCTTCCGCCTGTACCACACAGGCAACGGTGGCGTGAGGTTTAAACATAAAACATCCTCCGTAGGGGCTTAAAGGGGGCGATCAATGGCGTTATAAACCTTATCCAGTTCTGCGATACGGCGATCGTAGCTGGCTTTCAGGCAACTGACATCGCTACCGCAGCGTTGGCGATTGGCAAGCCATTGCCGTTGTTGGTCCTGCATATTGCCGCGTGTACCCATTGCGAACAGGCCGGTAAGAAAACGAAACTTGGTGGTCATTTCCACATCTTTATCATTCAGTACGCGATTGGCGCAGATGGCTTTTTCATCTGGGGCGGTGGCTTGTTTGCAGCTAAAGCTGGCGGCAAACAGCGGAAGCGGGAGCAGGGCGGTAATAAGTACCAGGGCGGCAGCTTTCATGATTCCTCCGGATAGCGAATTTCGCGCCACTCGCCGGGCGCTAACCCATCAAGCGTAAGCGACGCCATAGTATGGCGGATTAAACGTAGCGTCGGGAAACCGATATGTGCGGTCATACGGCGTACCTGACGATTTCGACCTTCATATAGCGTTATCTTTAACCAACTGGTGGGAATCGCCTTCCGTTCCCGGATCGGCGGCGTGCGCGGCCATAGCCAGGCCGGTTCCTCCACCCGCTCGACGCCAGCCGGTAAAGTAGGGCCATCTTTCAGATTAACGCCATCCCGTAGCGGTTGTAACGCTTGTTCGGTTGGTTCCCCTTCGACCTGTACATAATAGATTTTACCGGTTCGCTTACCGGGCTGCGTTAAGGCCGCCTGTAACGCCCCATCGTTGGTCAACACCATTAGCCCTTCGCTGTCACGGTCAAGGCGTCCGGCGGCGTATACCCCGCTTACCGGTATATACGCTTTGAGCGTGACGCGACCGGCTTCATCGGTGAATTGCGGCAACACATCAAAGGGTTTGTTAAAAATAATGACACGCCGTGGTCCTTTATCGGTGTGGTTAACCGGGTTCGGGCGGCTGAATCGTTTAACGCGGTGATTTTTAACGAGAGTTTTTCGCATGGGCTTTGCAGTTAGGGACAATGGGCGCATTATAGCGCGAAATCGCAGTGATTGGCGCGCGCGCAATATTCAAGTAGTATTGAGCCGCATCTTACAAATCATTAACAAAAAAGCGCTCGAAGGAGAGGTTAATGGAAAGCAAAGTAGTTGTTCCGGCGGAAGGTCAAAAGATTACCCTTGATCAGGGGAAACTGGTGGTGCCAAATAATCCGATCATTCCTTTTATTGAAGGTGATGGTATTGGTGTCGACGTCTCTCCCGTCATGATCAAAGTGGTGGATGCCGCTGTGAAAAAAGCCTACAACGGCGAGCGAAAAATTTCCTGGATGGAAATTTACACCGGTGAAAAATCAACCCAGCTCTATGGTCCGGATGTTTGGCTACCAGAAGAAACTCTCGAACTGATTAAAGATTACCGCGTGGCGATTAAAGGCCCGTTAACCACGCCGGTTGGCGGCGGTATTCGTTCTTTGAACGTGGCACTGCGTCAGCAACTCGATCTGTATATCTGTCTGCGTCCGGTGCGTTACTACCAGGGCACGCCAAGCCCGGTGAAACGTCCGCAGGATACCGACATGGTTATCTTCCGTGAAAACTCTGAAGATATTTATGCGGGTATTGAATGGAAAGCGGGTAGCGCGGAAGCCGATAAAGTCATTAAGTTCCTGCAAGATGAAATGGGCGTGAAGAAAATCCGTTTCCCGCAGCAGTGCGGTATCGGTATTAAGCCGTGTTCTGAAGAGGGAACTAAACGCCTGGTACGCGCGGCAATCGATTATGCGATCACCAATGATCGTGAGTCGGTAACCCTGGTGCACAAAGGCAATATCATGAAGTTCACCGAGGGCGCTTTCAAAGACTGGGGTTACCAGTTGGCGCGTGAGGAGTTCGGCGGTGAGCTGTTGGACGGCGGCCCGTGGGTGAAAATTAAGAACCCGAATACCGGTAAAGATATCATCATTAAAGATGTGATTGCCGACGCCTTCCTGCAACAAATCCTGCTGCGCCCGGCGGAGTATGATGTGATTGCCTGTATGAACCTGAATGGCGACTACATTTCTGATGCGCTGGCGGCGCAAGTTGGCGGTATCGGTATTGCTCCGGGCGCTAACATCGGTGATGAGTGCGCGCTGTTTGAAGCCACGCATGGTACCGCGCCGAAATATGCCGGTCAGGACAAAGTGAACCCCGGTTCAGTTATTCTGTCGGCAGAAATGATGCTGCGTCATATGCAGTGGTTTGAAGCGGCGGACTTAATTGTTAAGGGTATGGAAGGCGCCATCGCGGCGAAGACCGTCACTTACGATTTCGAGCGTCTGATGGATGGCGCTAAGCTGCTGAAATCTTCAGAGTTTGGCGACGCGATTATCTCTAATATGTAATCGTGATTGTCCCGAACACTCCGGTTATTCTTATGATTAATCGGGGTGTTTTCTCTCTCCAAAAATCTTTCTGCAAAACACCTGCTCTAGCCCGGTAAGCTACAAATCAGCATATTCCAGAATTTCTTCCCCCATAAGGGTACAGTCCAGGCCGGAATAGTAACTGAACCGCATTCTGTACTTTCCTTTGTAGATGTAGCCCCACGTTTCCAGCACATCAAACTTCTGAGAAGGGTTCTGTGGGTTTGCTGTCTGAGCCAGGGGAGTAACTTTGTCATCAATGGTTATCCTTTCATCGTTATTGCGATAAAAAGATAAAAGCTTTCTGGCATCTTTTAACGCATTCTCTTTGCAGGTCATTGAGGATTTCTGCCCGGCTGCGAAAGCACCGAAGGTGGTCAGAATAAGGCTTACAGCTAGTATGTTTTTAAGTGTTGTCACTGTGAATGATGAAATGCCCAGCCCGATTTGCCATTTTCTGAAAGTAGTCGGTTACTGCCAATTCGGCAAATTGAAGAGTCACGAAAATAGGCATTACAGGGTATCTGCAGTGTCCGATAATGCAAAGCCGCTATCAACACCCATTGCGCACCCGGTGCACCATGTTAGCGGTTTTTTATTTTATTCTGTCAGTAGATTAATTTTTATGTGAAACCAGAATAAAAAATCTGGATTGTAGCGATCGGATATCGCTCATTCACTGGTGTGTATTTTACAGCTAGCAGGAAATTCTAAATGTCGGGATTAAAGGTAGACATCATTCATTCAAAAAACGTTGACGTTAATGGCGTACTGCCAGAAGACGATTGCGCCACCGCTGCGGGAGCGGCGCAGGTACATGCACAATCAGCGACCGGCGCCGCATCAAGTACAAAAGCGGCCAGCGTAGCAGCAAGTCATGCTGCGCCGGTTGTTGGTCAGACAAAGCAAAATATATTAAGTCGTGTTGAGCATGGCGCGCCATTCCCATTATATGAAGAAACTCAGGGGATAACCGGAAATATTCTTGACGGAACACATTCGGTCTCTGACGAAAAAACAATGCTGCCTCTGGGGCGTTTCACCAGCACGCGATGGGCAAGAAATCGCGGCGGAAAATCATCATTCACGGGATTCATGCTAAAAGGGCAGGGTTCCCATGGAACAATAATAAAACATCCTGCATCAACGGGGGTGGGTGATCATATATTTGCAGATAATATTTATAATTCGTACATTGGCGGATTTACACTCGATAATTCTGATTTAACACCGGGAACGGATCAGGGGAACAGTAGAAACGGGCAGGTGTGGATCACAAAATCAGAAGATACACAATTTGACGATATAGCGTTCGCGGGTGGTGATGTATTGTCGTTTGTGCTCGGAGAATGTAAAAATATTCTCAGCACAAATTTGAAAGTGGATTTTCAGTATCGTTACCCTACCGGTTATTCAAAGTCCCCGTTAATTGTTGGTGATTTTTCAGAAAAATGCATATTTATGGGTGGCTATGTGCGCAGTATGAGCCGCGACGGAAAAAACATTTATACCGGAGATTTAGCAGATAACGATCAAGCAAATGATTCAAAATGGGCGTTTATTAATTTAATTGGCTTGCATTGTTCCGTTAAACTTTCAATGAGTGCGGCGATGTGGCAAGAGGGGGAGCACGCACCGAATAACGCTCACTTCATCGGCATGAATTACTATGGACATGGCATAGGTCACGGTATTTCTGAGCGGGCGATCGGGACTGATATTGGTTGTTCGACGCGCGATACTCAAGGTCGCGGCGTGTGGAATCTGAATTGCTATTACGGCATCGGTGGGCATTTTTTTGATATTAAAGGCGAGAATACAAATTTCGCATCTCAGACTCGCGGCGCGATTTATAGTGATAACGCGCGCATGACCGTCAGTGTTGGTCAGCATTTTTTGGGTAATACGCGTGACTTTGCTGATTACTCTTCCGGAACATCCGAACGCGCAGGCGGGATGTTTTCGGTTGCTGATAATCTATCCAGTTTATTTTATGTAGGATCTGCCAAACCTTCGCGGCATCACGGTATTACATCGAGTCGCATGGAACGAGAGGCGACAATAGTAAATTCGGGGCGGGGTAATCACTTTGTTTTAATGAATACGCTCAATATCGGGCCGATCGGTAAACTCTCTTCGGCCCCCGGATCGGTGACGGATATTATTGGGTGTACGTTGTTCACCGATCAGGCTGATTCATTATTAGTACAGTCAGGTACAGCATACAGTAATTTTAAAAGTTGTGTAATTCGTGGCTACGCGTCAATCGGGGAGTCATATACAAATGCGGGCTATACAACATTTGAGTCCTGCACATTTTTTGACACTACGTTCACTGATGATGATTTGCAAAAAAGCCGCTATATAAACTGCGTGTTCACTAACTGCGTCAATGCTCCGGACGTATGCGGCCTGAATTTTAAAGCTGATTCGGCTGTCCGCCCTTCTTCTGCCCGATTCGAAATTAAGGTTACCGATGGTCAGGTGGTAAAAATCCCTACGTGGCTTGTCGAAGCGCGTGGGATTTATGACATCAAAGTAGGCGGAAGAAGAGAAGATAACGACTATCTTAAAGCGACAATTTCGAAGAAGCGATCTCGAACGAATGCTGTCGTGTCTGCCGTTGCAGAATCAACACCCGGCGCAATAACTGTCGCATGGCCACCCGATGCTGCAATCGAGTTGCATTTTTCGAAAGGGGGCAACTACAACATCAAGATCGGCTAGTAATGAGGAATAAAATCGCCGAATGGTTGGCGTTAACCTGCTGAACTCAAGCGAGTTTGGCGATGCGATTATCGCGCATATGTAATCAGTTAGACTGAGTGCATGATAACGGGAGTCAACAGGCTCCCATTTTTTATCGGGCTTATTGCGGGGCTGTTTTTATGGCTTCACAGAGTTTCTTTACGATTTATACTGGCATAAAAGAGTGCCAGAAACTCTTTAGCAAATTCTGGTGAAATGTCGTTTGGCCATCGCTCTGAAAACTCCTTTTTTATTTCGTTTTCATCGTGAGTCAGGAAAATCTCTATGTCTTTTTTTAAAAGTTGCAGATCTTCGTCTGTGGATTCGTTCACGTAAACTTCAATGGCCTCTTCAATTGTATTGGCCCCGGTAATCACATCAAAGTCCTGGTTGAAAGTACCCAGGATACATAGGTCAAGTTCTGGGGTGATGGGTATCATTTTTTAATCCGGAAATGCAGTTAATATGTAATAGGGCTTTCCGTGAAACGCTTGATATTTTAGCGCAACGCGTATCCGGGTTGTTCTGACTGCGCCGATTTCGCCAGTGCTATAAGAAACCCGCTTTCGAGCGGGTTTCTATCTGTAAACTGATAGCCTGAAATCTACGGTTTATCGTCTGAATGCAAGATAAATTTATAATTTACCAAGCCAAACAGTACGCCGGTGATTAGCGTTTTCAAAATTTCTTTAATGGAAAATAACGCATCAAATATTGCGTAATTTATCATCAACAGAATGGCGGTAAAAATTATCGCGCTAATAACAGCTTTTTTGGCTTTCCTGCTTACCACCAACATGATGCACCGTAGGTAAAAGCAGCCAAACCGGCTCCTGAGGCCGCTCCGGCTAACCATCCTGGAATCGACCCGATAACCGGAACGACTGTTCCACCACTAAAAGCACCCACAAGGCCGCCGGTAATTGCCGAGGCGGCCATGTCTTTTGTCAGGTCAGATAAGTTGCACTGGCCAAACTTTTTAGCCATTGCATTTGCAATATCAAGGCTCACAGCCATTCCGTAATATTCTGCACCACTGCCGGAAATAAGATTGCGTTCAGAAAAATTGATTAACTTCATAAAAATTCCCTTTAGTTAATGTTAATGACTTCAGCGGTGTTTTTATCAAAAGTTAGAAATTTTTATTGTGACGAAGATATCAAGCTAATATCGTAATTTATTGATATTTCATAAATAACATTATAATTTTTGCCAGCAGAAACAGAGAAACAACATTTTTACGCATTGTGAGATTTTAAATGACGTCACTCTTTCATCTTTTAAGCGCCGACCGCATCTATCTGCGCCAAGCGCAGCATAGCGATGCTCAAATCCATTCAGGCGTATCGTTCTCTTCCTGAGGTCGCGCGTAATGGCGCACTGGCTATTATCGACTAACTTCTCACGTTCCAGTCGTCGGTGTATTGCACATTTCCATCAACATAACGCCAAGTGATCTTTTCGTACAACAGAGAAACCGATTCCATATGATTGATCTGTGAATTACCTGACATTTTAGCGTTTGGCATTCCAGGATTGACGCCTGTTACCTTCACTCCTTCAATGATCATAATAAAGTAGCACTCTTCTTGCCCTGCATAATTAATACGATACCAGCGTATTTCTGCGCTCTTCAGCGTCTGGCCTGTCGCAACCGCTTTGTAGAGATATGGACTGGAGCTATCAAACTCTTTTTCAATCATCATAGGAGAGTGTGAACGCTTGCCAGTGATCTTACCGTTTGCACTGTCTACGGGGATATTCAGCCCATGGCTAAAACCAACAATCTCAATACTCCCTTCACGATCCTGAACGTCTACAGAACCTTTAATATCGGCACTACCATCATCTTTGAGCCACATATAAGCGGGAATTGGCATTTTACAAGCTCCTTTTGA
The DNA here is from genome assembly GCF_013285385.1 of Paramixta manurensis. Classification (NCBI taxonomy): domain Bacteria; kingdom Pseudomonadati; phylum Pseudomonadota; class Gammaproteobacteria; order Enterobacterales; family Erwiniaceae; genus Paramixta; species Paramixta manurensis. The sequence continues at coordinate 1,946,683 of NZ_CP054212.1, forward strand.
TTGTGATTTTCTTCGTGATAAACCAGTAACAAGTAACGGTTATCAGTAAATTAAAAGCAACGACAGCTACCATAGAAAAGGTTGAATATGTTTTTCTCTCAGAAAAAATAGATTGATAGGGTAGGAGGCGAAATAGAACACAAAACAAGAGAGTGAACGCAAAAATTTTCGCAAACCGTCGCAACGTTGAGAACGCCCATTCTTGCGGGAGAGCAGATGGCTTAACTTTGTGTGTAATCGTGTTGTAAGCAGTAATAATTATGCTTAGGAGTGGAATACTGATCAGAGTGTTGATTAAGATACTAACGTAACCATGTAGCGATTCCCAGGCTTCTGTATCAGGTTCGCCCCATATTAAAGCGGTAAGCTCGTTTGCGCTTTGAAAATCGAATCGTCCCGCAATAAAATCAACCAAATCATCATAGGGAATTATCTTAGCAACGATGAGCATAATTGCAGCAAAGAGCACTATTTTGATTAAAAAACTAAGGGCATGTTTCGCCATTGGCGATCACCTCAATCATGCCGTATGCCTTTAACTTTTTCATGCAGGGAACATCTGTTTTTTGTGTTCTTAGCAGGGCATTACGTAGAGTATTGAAATCAGAATCATGCGGTAAGGTAATACATCCCTCTGATAATGTGCCGGGGTGTAAACGGAAGTTTCCGCGTTTAATGCCTTCGATCCATGTGTAATCGTCTATGCCCCAATCATCCCGCCATAATGCAAACCATTCATTATGTGTGAACGTAGAGCCCTTGTAATAGTGGTTCCATACATCCTTAGCACCTTTAATTATCTGAGATTTGAGCCCACCTTCCGGACGGTCAACAATCCAATATTTACCAGCAGGAATCGGCCCCACGCGCGGCTTCATGCCACACGCCCCGCGATTACGATAAATACCATCTCCGGAGAAAGCCAGAAATGTACCTATACCAGGAAAACTAAGCGGTGAGTAATCAGCATCATTAATTACAAACTTTCCATGTAAAGCCATAAACCACCTAACCTTGCGTTTAGTGGGGTTATTCTATAGGAGGGAGTGCTCTCTGAACCAGCCCATTTTAAAGCAAACAGTGCTGAGCAGCATTCTTAACCACCTCATCAAAACCTTTCTAAACGGCCCCGGTAATTGCCGAGGCGGCCATGTCTTTTGTCAGGTCAGATAAGTTGCACTGGTCAAACTTTTTATCCATTGCATTTGCAATATCAAGGCTCACAGCCATTCCGTAAGATTCTGCACCACTGCCGGAAATAAGATTGCATTCAGAAAAATTGATTAACTTCATAAAAATTCCCTTTAGTTAATGTTAATGACTTCAGCGGTATTCTTACCAAAAGTTAGAAATTTTTATTGTGACGAAGATATCAAGCCAATATCGTAATTTATTGATATTTGATAAATAACATTATAATTTTTGCCAGCAGAAACAGAGGAACAACATTTTTACGCATTGCGAGATTTTAAATGACGTCACCCTTTCATCTTTTAAGCGCCGACCGCATCTATCTGCGCCAAGCGCAGCATAGCGATGCTCAAATCCATTCAGGCGTATCGTTCTCTTCCTGAGGTCGCGCGTTACCAATCATGGACTGATTTTGAGCAACAGGATGCGGAGCGCATGCTGGAGCAGCAAGCCGGATTGGCTGTTAATCAACCGGGTAGTTGGTATCAGTTAGTGATTGTCAGTAACGCCACGGAATGCGTGATTGGCGATCTTGCGCTGCACTTTTGTGAGGATGACCAGCGCCAGGTGGAGTTGGGTATCAACCTGGCGCCGGAACAGCAGGGAAAAGGGCTGGCGGCAGAAGCAATAAGCTGCGTGTTGAAGTACCTGTTTGATGAGCTGAATAAACACCGAGTTATCGCCGTGACAGATGCGGAGAATAGCGCTGCCGCCCGCCTGCTGCGTCATAGTGGTTTTCGACAAGAAGGGCATTTTATTGAAAATGTCTGGTTCAAAGGGCGTTACGGCAGTGAGTACCTTTTCGCGCTTTTAGCACGCGAATGGCGCAACGCGAGATAAAAAAATCCCGGCTTGGTAAAAGCCGGGAGGGTAAAAAGGAAAGGGATAATAAAAGAATGATGAGTACCTAGCTTATAATTAGCCTCCTAATTATGCTTATCGAAATGTGCTTGTGGCTCTCAATCGCTCGATAACTGAGCATCAGGAATAATTTTTACCGGTACGCATTTCCCAGGTTCGCTCCTCTGTGCCAGGTTTATAGAGGAGGTATGCAATGAAACGAGATGTGTTAAGCGAAGAGTATTATGATGAAGTGTGCCGGGTTATCGGTGATGCGGTGATTGTATTAGCGGAGAGCGGCATGGATACCTCGCGTTCAACGTTAACCACGGTGTTAAAGCAGACGCGAATGAAACGTAGCGATAGTGACCGGGACGAGCAAAAGGTTCTGGAACATGCCATTCGTTTGGTCAAGCCTGACTGAGCACGCACTTATTCGTGGTCTCTAATGTCAGACATCGCTTTGTGGTAGTGCGGGAAAGGCGGTCACAAGGAAGTGTCGAATATGATCGAGGCACCATTCGCAATCATCCTGTTGCTGACAATAAAAGTGCAAGATGACGCGGTCATACTGCTGCGCACCGATGGTTAATGGCGCATGTCGCCAGGTTAACACCCCACGCGCGTAATTCACCATAGAACCGTCTGCGATGCCGTGTTGAATTTCCTGTTTTGCCAGATAAGCATAGAAAAAATCATCCAGCGCGGCGGTCTGTTGTTTAATGCGGGGTGACACGCCGGGACGAAAAGCAAAATCAATATAGCCGCCGATGCCATTTTCCAGCGCGCCGTAATCGCAGCCGAGCGTCATAAATAACCCCTCCTGCAAATTCACTTCTTCCAGTAAACGTTGCAGGTTAGCCGAGGCTTGCGCTTCAGGGATTTCATGGATGCGCTCGGTCTCTTTGGTGAGATCAATCCCGCCGTAATTAATACTGCCATCGGCGTGTACTTCCCGCGGATAGGGGAACAGATCGCTTTGCTGTTCAAACTCATCTCTTTCCATGGTGCTATCTCGCGTTAACACAGCGACTGAATACTAAGCATGCTAAGTGATTTTGGCCCTAATCCCCAGAAATTTATTCACAGGTATAGGTGATCATGGTGTTTTGCTGCGGATCAATAAGGCGAAATTGTTTATCGGACAGGCGCTGCGCCAGATAGCCCTCCTTCGTGACCGCGGCGGGAGTGTAGTGAAAACGATCCGTTGAGCGCAGTGGGCCGCTTTCAACCGTCACGTCATCTTTGCTGACCGAAAAGGCGTTAACCAAATCAAAAATGGTGCCGGTGGTGGCGCCCATCCGCTGGCCGTAAATAGTCGCGACTTCCCCGGCACACACCACCCCTTTGGGTGAGGAAGAGCAGGCTGCTAACAGAACAACACCGATTACCACCAGTACACGCAACATCATCACGCCTTCTTTCCGTTTATTCCGACGCGCAGCGGGCGTCTTTCCATTGTCACAACGGCACGCTTTCCCCGCCGCCATGTTAGTGATCATAGCACTTCCGGAACGAAGTCGGCAGTTGGCGTAAATTGGGTAACATCCGGCAGGATTAAGGGTGGTTTACCGCGGGCTGAAACGTTATCCTGAGCGGCATTATCAGTTTCCGGATAGGGGAAAAAGCGGGATGAAAGAAGAAGAGGCGAGCCTGATGATCATTCGCCACGCGATTGAAGAGCTGCCTGGCGAACAAAAACAACGAGTAACAGCCTGTATTGACGCGATAAAAGCAGTCATGCGCCAATATGAAACAGAAGAGGCCGGTATGGCGCTAATGCTGGTGGCGGCAGAGGTCGCGGCAGAGTAATACGCTTAGTGGTGAAAGGCTCGGAGTTTTCCGTAAGTCGCTGCTAACGGCACGGATCCCTAAAATTACCCGGCGTTGAACGGTAATCTTGTGCTAAACCCTATAGGAAACAGAAACAAGGAGCGCACCATGAAAAAGACGATTTTTGCCGTATCCACCCTCGCCATTGGCCTGTTTTTAACCGGCTGTGCTAACGATCATATTATGCATACCAATGATGGCCGTACCATTGTCACCGAAGGGAAACCGAAAGTGGATGACGATACCGGCATGATCACCTACAAAGATGCCTTTGGTAAAGAGCAGCAAATTAACCGGTCGGATATCAAGGATATGTCGCAGGTTGGTAATTAATTCCGCTTCTCAGGCGCCGGTTACGCCGGCGTCTGAGGGCGATGAGCGTGGCTTGACTCTCGCTCATCAAGCGTGAATTGTTCCGCATCATCAATTGCCGCCAGCCACTGCTCCAGCGTAACTTCTTGCCAGGAAAGATGACCCCACGTGTGACTCATCAGCACCACGTCCGGGCGTAAGGTACGGTAATGGCTCAGCGTCTGTGCTAAATCCGCCTGGTTACTCTCCTCACTGCGCACCGTTGCCCAACGGCCATGCGCTCGCGTCAACGTCGCGCCGACGAACAGATAGGTTTTCCCATAAGGTGAACGGTAGAGAAAACTGGTACTCCCCGGCGTATGTCCGGGCGAGGGCAACACATCAAAGTCGCCAAAATGTTGCTCGGCAAAGTTAAAGGTCGCGTCCGGCTCCAGTACCCGGCTCACCGGCCCGAGCGCACGCGTATGACAATAGAGTGCGCTATTAAAACGTTGCTGAAGTGTGAGCCCGATGGGAGAGGCTTCGTGCCAATGCGTGAGGTAATGGCGCATCACACCGCCGAGCTCTGCCAATGCCTCCAAATCTTGTGGGTGCCCAAGGCGAGAAATCACCAAATTGCCACGTGGATGACGCAACATAAAGCCATGCATCATGCGTTGTTGGTCTGGCGTTTCCTCAATAAATTCCGGCGTGGAGATCCACAAATCGTCATATAACGCTTTCATTGTTCTCTCCCGGCCTTGAAAAAATTAGCGCAAAATTGGATGCCCGGTGAGCGTTAATTGCGCCATGCCCTGATTTACCTGTACCTCGCCCTTGGCGCCAAGCGGTAGGGTGACCGTATCGTGGTCATGGCCGAAATCAAGCCCGCTAATCACCGGTAATCCGGTGATGTCCCGTACGGTTTGCCATACCGTATCGAAATTGAAACCATTGTCGTAATCAGTTAAGTTCGCCCCGGTGAAACTGCCAGTGACGATGGCGCGTTGCCGGGCCAATATGCCACTGTGATGGAGCTGCAGTAGCATGCGTTCGGTACGGAACGGGTGCTCATTCACATCTTCAATCACCAAAATGCCGTTATCCGGCGTGGGTAACCAAGGTGTGCCAACCAGCGTCATAATCATCGCCAGGTTACCGCCCCATACGGTGCCTTGTATCGGCGAAACATCCGGTGTTGCGCTTTGCCATTGCAAGGTTACTGTAGGCGATGTAATGGCGCGCCAAAAGTGTTCCAGCGTGAAATCAGATAAAGTCTCAGCGCCGAAGTTGCCGCTTAACATTGGGCCGCTAAAGGTGACTAAGCCGCTCTTCGCCAGCAGCGCCAGTTGTAAAGCGGTAAAGTCACTGTGGCCGCAAATGATCGGCATCTTTGAAGAAAATCGTTGCCGTAAGCCCGCAAAATCAACCTGATCCAATAGGCGCGTGACACCGTAACCGCCACGAATCGCCAAAATAATATCCGGCAAATGATCGAGCCGCGCCAGACCATTAATATCCTGTAAACGCTCGGCGTCGTTACCGGCAAAGCGCTGAAAGCGGCGCGTTATCGCCTCGGTATTTTCTACCGTATGACCCCATTCACGCAGACGTGTGACCGCACGTTCTGCGGCAATTTGGTTGTGGCAATAACCAGAAGGCGCAATCAATCGGATAAGGTGCGAAGTAGACATAAGCGTAAATTTTCTCCGTTAATGCGTGCAATCCCGACGAAGTGCGTGAAGATCCGCAGTAAGGTGGTGAAACGGCTTTCCCGCGTGGTGTCGCAGACAGAACTGTGACACGGCATCCATTTTTTGAGCAATGTCGGCTTTTTAAGCGCCGCGTCAGGAATCCTTTTTCCCTCTTTGCGGTCCAATTAACCCGATAATGACGAAAAGTGGGCGCTAAGTCATCATTGCCCGCTGTTTTCTAAGCAATTCAGATAAACGGTAATAGTTAAAAGCGGGTCGCCAGGTAACATTGGCGAGGACTATACAAGCTCCGGGGAACAACACAGCGTGAAAATCCGTTCGCTTATTCTATCTGCGCTTTTGCTGGCAGGCTGCGCCAGTGAGCCTCCAAGGCAAACACCACCTGAACCACAGACGCCGTTAACCAAGGCGCCGCCGCAAAAAGTTTCCCAGGCATGGTCGTTATTTACTGAAAATGCCGCCAGCCACTATGGCGTTGATGAGCGATTAATTAACGCCATTATTAGCGTTGAGTCTGGCGGTAATCCTACGGTAGTGAGCCGTTCTAATGCGGTGGGTTTAATGCAGATTAAAGCCTCAACGGCAGGGCGAGAAGTGTACCGCGCGCAGGGGCTCAGAGGTCAGCCTTCCAGCGCCGAATTGCGCGACCCGGCGCGGAATATTGATATTGGCACTGCCTATATTCGCTTATTACAACAACAGGCGCTGGCCGGTATCCACAACCCTGAAACGATGCGTTATGCCACTATCGTCTCCTATGCAAATGGCGCTGGCGCATTACTGCGCACTTTCTCATCGAATCGCGATCGCGCTATTGCGATGATTAATGCCATGTCGCCGGATGAGTTTTACCATCATGTGCAGGAGAAACATCCGGCCGCGCAGGCGCCACGCTATTTGTGGAAGGTCACCACCGCTTATCGCACAATTTAAGCGTCGAAGCGTCAGCGTGGCCGGTCAGCGCATGAAGGTTACTGAAAGCGGTTTGCTTTGTCGCGCGCGAGGCGTTCCAGTGCAAAAATCACCTGCTGTAGTTGGCGTTCCTGGCCGGGCGCCAGGCGGGTAAAGCGGAAACTCAGGCGCGGTATGCTCAGGGTTTCATTTTTACTGCTTACCGTCGTGCGTTGACCAATTTGTAATAACTGGGCATCCACCTCGAAATGTCCATATTCCCCCAGTTCGACACGTAACTGCTTCAGGGTTTCTCCCAGGCGAAGGTTTTCCGGCAACTGGCCATCAACCAGTACGCCGATACCGCCGAGGGATAAATCTTGTAAACGAAAACGGGCCGGCGTGCCGTCAGGCCATTGCGTATGGCAATAAAATACCGGGTCGAGCGGCGCGTGAACACGGAAAAACTCGCGGCGCTGAATTTGCCATAGCACGTCCGGCAGCGGCGCGCTGAAAGCCGGTAGCCCTTCGTAGGTATCTGCGTGCAGAGTGGGTAGGGCGAATTCTACTTTCGCGCCCTGTGTTTCCGCGCTGATATGCAAATTCTCTGCGTCCAGCGCAACCTGGTTATCATAGGTATTGCTGCCGTAGTCAATCATCAATTGTTCACGATCGACAAACAACAGGCGGCTAATAAACTGGCCGCGGGTATGTGAAACCATGACCGGCGTTTGGTCACGTAAAATATCGCGCAACACACCTAATACGGCTAATGTACCACGCTTAAGGTACTGTTCTTTATCGACCTCTTTCACTTCCTGCTCCAGTTGGATTATTCAGCCATGATGTAGAGACACGGTTATCGCTTTGTTATCGGCCATTGTGCGGCAGACTTTAGCCTGAAAAGGTTGATCTGCTTAAAATACGCTCGAAAAGAACGTCGTAAATCACACGGTTAGAAACTTCGCCTATACTTACCCTCAGCAAGTTGAGCACAACACGAGTAGGAATCGACAGGAGACGCGGAATGTTTTCAAAACGAGACGTTCGTAAAGGTCTGGACACTGTCCAGACACGTTCACGTGATATCGGCGGCGATATTCGTGATGAGTTACAACAGGCAGCAGGGTGCTCTTGCACTTATTTAAAGAATAACCCATGGGCAGGGGTCGGGCTTGGCGCCGCGCTTGGGTTAGTCGTTGGCGTGTTAATTAGTAAAAAATAAGGAGCAGGATATGGGAATCCTTTCATGGATTATTTTTGGGCTGATCGCCGGTATTATCGCAAAATGGATTATGCCCGGTAGGGACGGCGGCGGGTTTATCATCACCGTGGTTCTGGGGATTATCGGTGCGGTCGTCGGCGGTTGGATCAGTACCTTCTTTGGCTTTGGTAAAGTCGATGGTTTTAACTTCGGTAGCTTCGTGGTCGCGGTAATTGGTGCGATTGTGGTGCTGTGGATTTACCGTAAAGTCAGAAGTTAACGTTACGCTAACTGAATCCAAAAGGGAGGCTAATGCCTCCCTTTTTACGTTTAGAAATCGTAGCCAATCGTGGCAACAATCGAACGTTCCGCGCCCCAGTAACAGTAGCCGGTGCCGTAGCAGGCGGCGACATACTGACGGTCAGTAAGGTTATTCGCATTCACCTGCACAAATGCCCCTTTTAGTTTACTGTTCCAGGCACCTAAATCGGCGCGTACTGAAGCGTCAAACAGGGTGGTGGAGGGCAGACGGCGGGTATTTTCGTTATCAGCCCACTGCTTACCAATGTAGCGAACGCCAGTGCCGACGCTGATACCGTAATCAAACTGATAACGCGCCCACGCGGTAGCAATCGAACTTGGCGTTACATACGGCGTATTACCACTATTGCCATCCACCGCATCTTTAAAGCGCACCCGGTTCCAGGTATAGCCCGCAAGGGTGCTCAAACGAGGCGTCAACTGAGTATGCGCCTCCAGTTCAACGCCCTGAGAGTGCACCTTACCGGCGGGGACATAGGTGGCAGTGATAATATCGCGGTTAGCGACATTTTTTTGCGTCAGATCGTAAACCGCCGCGGAGTACATATTATTAGTGCCAGGCGGTTGATATTTAACCCCGGCTTCATATTGTTCGGCGGTGGTGGGTTTCAGCAAGTTACCGTCAGGGCCGGAGAGCGCAGCCGGGGTAATCGCCTGGCTGTAGCTGACATAAGGCGAGATACCACTGTCGAAAGCATACAGCAACGCGGCGCGTCCGCTCACATGATCGTCGGAACGGCGGTAATGGGTATGGTCGGTATCATTGGTGTTTTGCGACACAATCCGATCGTAGCGCCCGGACAGATCAAGGTGCCATTTATCCAGTGTCATCTCATCTTGCAGATAAGCGCCGGTCTGGTAATAACGGCGCGTTGATTGATGCGCACTGATACCCGGAATGCTCAGGCCCGCATCGGTCCAGAGATGATTGCCGCCGATGCCGGTTACCGCGTTCAGCGGGTCGGCAAACGCGCTGGCATCCCACAATTTATTGCGATACTGATGATATTCACCGCCGAGCACCACTTTATGCTCCAGCCTGCCGGTGGCGAAATCTGCCTCCAACTGGTTATCTATCGCCACCGCATCCAACGAAGAGCGTTCCCCGGAATAATAGCGACTGAGTGAGTTACTATTACCGATCCAACCAATTTGATACACCTGATCCTGATTGACATTGGAGTGGGTATAACTGGCATTAGAGCGAAACGCCCAAGTGTCATTAAAACGGTGAGAGAACTGGTAACTATAGATCTGCTCGCGACGTTTAAACTGGTCGAGCGAGCTTTCGCCATCGTAAAACCCATTGCTTAACTTATAGCCGTTATGGCGGATGATACTGCCTTCGCCGGGTACCGCACTATGATAGCCGCCAGAGGGATCTTTTTGCAGATAGGCTTTTAACTCAAGCGAAGTGTCTTCATCCGGTTGCCACAGTAATGATGGAGAGATGGCATAACGCTCTTCGCGTGTATGGTCATATTGTGTATCGCTATCACGCGTCACGCCGGTTAGACGAAATGCCCATTGATCATTAATCGCATTGGTATAATCGAACGCGCTACCGGTGGTGTTATTGGTTCCGCCCATCAGACGGAAATGCCCCTCTTCGCTAAATTGTGGACGTTTAGAGGTCATCATTACCAGCCCGCCGGGAACGGTCTGACCATAGAGCGCGGAAGAGGGGCCTTTAACCACATCCAGTCGCTCCAGGAACCAGGGATCGATTTGTAGCGCGTTATAACTGCCGCCATCGCTCATCAACCGCAGGCCATCAAGGAAGGTATTATCGACATCGCCGCCATGGAAGCCACGCAGTGCAATGGTTTCATAACGGTTGGCGCCCCCGGCGAAATTGGTAAATACGCCGGGGGTATAGTTTAGCGCCTGGTTAACGTTAAGCGCGCCTTGATCTTCCATTTGCTGGCGCGTGACCACTGAAACCGACTGACCGGTAGTGATTAACGGCTCGTCGGTTTTGGTCGCGCCTTTACTGGTTTTTGCCGTATAGCCTGAAGTGGGAGAATCCGCCGTTTCAGTTGGTTGTGCGCTAACAACCAGTGTCCCTTCAGCGAAAGAAAGCGCGGGCATCGCCAGCGCAAATGAGCAAAGTAGAGCAGAACGCTTTACTGTAAAAGCCATTCTCATGGTTTATTCCTAATCTGACCTGTGTGATAAAAGCCGGAAACGCAGAGGTTTTTGACGGCGCGAACCGAAAGATAAATACTTATTACTCGTCTATCTATAACTCTAATGATAATTATTATCTTTCTCGTTTACCGATTCAAGCATTGATTTTATTAATATATTCTCTTGTAAACAGCAGGGGTATGCAGGCGAGATGCGCAAGATAGAGAAGAGAAAGTTGTGGTGGAGGGGTAACATTCTGCCGGAAGAGCAGGAGGTCCACAGAGGGGCGAGGCTCAACCCGCCCCTCTAAGCTAATGAAAAATCACGGAGCGGATGGTTTTAAATCGCCAACATTATTACAGGTAACGTCTTTCGGACAGTACATATCCATCAGTTTCAGCGTCACGCCATTTGTCCAGCCAAAACCGTCCTGCAATGGATATTCACCGCCGCCCCCGCCGCCTAAACCTTTCCCTTCAACCACGTATTTTTCCACCAGTTTATGTTCCCGGTCATAAGTGGTTTGTACGTTGTTGAGGAAACGCAGCCCAATCTCTTTAGCCAGCGTTTGCTTGCCGTAGTGGTTCAGACCTTCAACCGCGACCCATTGCAACGGTGCCCAGCCGTTTGGCGCATCCCATTGCTGGCCGTTATTCACATTGGTGGTGACTAAACCGCCTTCTTTAACCAACTGTTTTTCAACCGCGGCGCTGGTTTTATCGGCCTGGTCAGGCGTGGCAACCTGTAGATAGAGCGGGAACAAGGCTGCGGCGGTCAATTGAGGCCTTATGCGCGCTGTTTTCCAGTCATAATCGGCATACCAGCCCGCCTGCGCATTCCATAAATAGCGATTAATTGCCGCCTGACGTTTTTCCGCCAGGGCGGCAAACCGTTGGCTGGCATCCGCTTGTCCGGCGACTTTACTGGCATGAGAAAGCGTCTGTTCGAGGTGGAACAACAACGCATTGAGGTCAACCGGTACAATTTGCGTGGTATGAATGGTCGAAAGGTCGTTAGCTTTCTCAAACCAGCGTGAGCTAAAGTCCCAGCCAGACGCAGCGCCGGAGCGTAAATCACGATATAGCTCAGCTTTATTACGGTTTGGCGCTTTCTGCGCGGTCGCAATATCGTCCATGTAAGATTCGGTACGCGGAACATCGCGTGCATCCCAATAGCGGTTCAGCAGCGTGCCATCTTTCAGCTTAACCACACGCTTATCGGCGTCGCCAGCTTTCACCTTGTCGGCATCGGCCATCCAATAGTTGTACTCCTTTTGCAACTGCGGCAAATACTTGCTGTAGACGCTCTCTCCATCATGCTGCGCCAACAAATCAACCATCAAGCTAAAGAACGGCGGCTGCGAGCGGCTGAGGTAATAGCTACGGTTACCATTTGGAATGTGGCCATATTTATCCAGTTCGTACGCGAAGTTATCCACCATATCCTGTACGCGATCCCAATGGCCGCTCTCCGCCAACCCTAGCATGGTGAAATAACTATCCCAGTAATAAACCTCGCGGAAACGACCGCCGGGAACCACATACGGTTTCGGTAACGGCAGCAGTGAATCATGCGGGCTGGCTTTATCGGTGGTACGAGTCAGCACCGGCCACAGGCCATTGATATGTTCGCGCAGACTTTGACCGGCAGGCGGGACATATTTTTCGCCGGCGCCGGGCAGAATAAAGTTACCGGCAACAAAATGCTTAAGGTCGAAATTCCGTTGATTCTTCTGCATCCGCCAGTCTGCGAGGATCGAAGCGGGATCATATTTAGGTACCGCATCGGCAAAGGTTTTTTGGTCAGGATAAAATTTCGCGGCCTGAACCGCATAGTAGAGCGGGCCTAGCACAATGTCTGGCGGTTGTGGCGCGTTGCTCAACATATGCTGACTTTGGTCGGCTTGCGCCCAGGCATTTGCGCCCGCTAAAGCGGCGCTGATAAATAAAGGTAGTAGCAGAGCACCTTTCCATTGACGGTTAGCGACGGTTTTCATCATGGGTTCTTCTCCTTGTCCAGACCAAGCATGGTCTGTAAGTTATTGACCATGCTAAAAACTTTAGACGAGATTTTATTTTTTTCCTGCAAGCGGCGCGGGAAGTGTGAGGTGGGTACGGCTTTTTGGTGGGATGCTGGCTGAAAAGAACCTTCAGCCAGGCTGACCTTTTGGCTGCGGGTAATAGGGTGCTCACCTTAACCTGGTGCAGCGGTGTGGGTGTTGACCTTCCCGAGGCATTAGCGCCGCTGAGACTGAACCGGTTTCCAGGACGAGGCGACACGACGTCGCCGAGAGCAAGCGCCGCGTCGGGAACGCGTCGCGCCCGGTCCGTCGGAAAATGGTGAAGGCGAAGGTACCCGCGCCGCGGGCGAAGCGCCTGCCGGTAGCGCGGATTGTTAAGGGCCACGCTTATGGCCCTTGACTCGCTCGCCCTTCAGGCGAGAGAAACGCCGTTGATTTTTCAGATTTCAGCAACCGCTAGAAACCAACCCCCCGTTAAGGTCAACGGCGTTCCGGCCACCGCTCCGCGCCAGACGGCGAGAGAAACGCCGTTAGCGTGCCACCAACGCTTGTTTAAACGACATAATATGCGCGCGCGTTGCGCTATCAGCCGCAGTTGCATCGCCCGCCGCTAACGCCTCAATTATCGCGTTATGCTCATCAATAACCTCATGCATATGCACTTCATTCGATAAGGTTGTCGCCCAAAAGCGCTGCGCCTGGGCGTGAATCACACTGAGAATATCAATTAAACGACGATTGGCGGCGACGGTGGCTAAATGGTGATGAAATTGCCGATCCAATAACATCATATTGATACGGTCACGCTGCTGACGCGCCCGATCAATTTGCAGATTCAACTGACGCAAATAGCGAATATCTTCTTCACTGATGCGTTGCACGGCGAGACGAATACACAGTGCCTCATTCGCCAGGCGAACCTCGATCAGTTCCAACGCATCATCAATCGATAATGGGGAAACCATCACCCCTTTGCGCGGAATCACCTGAAGCAATCCTTCGGCTGCCAAACGATGAATCGCCTGATTAATTGGCGTGCGGCCCATCTCCAGATCGGCCATGACCTGCGCGGTATTTAAATAGTCTCCGGGCTTATAAACCAAGGTAATGAGGGCCTGTTTAAAGCGTAAATAAGCCAATTCGTTTAGCGATAGCGTGCGCGTATTTTCCGGGAATTCAGTTCCGCTCTCCATAACTTCGCTTCTCACTTTTTACTCCCGCAATTTGAACTCTTCCACATTCTACACAAAAGATGGCACAAAAATCGCCTGTTTTAAGCTAGAGTGAAATTTCACAGTGATTTTTAACAAAGGTTTTACACGATGAAACTGCATTTTAGCCGTGACAATGCTGCAAATGATTTGATTGAAGTTGATATTAATCAATTAATTATAGCAGGATGGACTGGAAGGGATCGTGAAGCCATCATGCACCACATTAGTGAGCTGGAAGCGCTGGGTGTGCACCAACCTAGTGCAGTGCCACTGTTTTATCGCGTGGCAACCAATCAACTTTCACAACAACAACAGATTGAAGTCGTCGGCGGTAATACCTCCGGAGAAGCGGAACCGTTTGTGTTTACCCATCAAGGCGAACTGTATGTTTCGTTGGCGTCTGACCACACTGACCGCCAGCTGGAAACCCATAGCGTGGCGTTATCCAAACAGATTTGCGTTAAACCTGTTGCGCATCAAGCGTGGCGGATGCGTGAGGTCGCTGCGCATTGGGACCAGCTAATACTGCGTGCCTGGATCCGCGAGCAGGGCGAGTGGGTGCTGTATCAAGAGGGCACGCTCTGTGCATTACGTACCCCGTTTGATTTGCTGGAGAACTATCTCGCCGGTCAGCCGCTACCGGAAAACGGCCTGGCGATGACTTGCGGCACGCTGGCGGCGATTGGCGGCATTCGGCCCGCGACCGAGTTTCGTATGGCGCTGGTTGATGAGCAACGCGGATGCAGTATTACGCACCACTATCGCAGTGTTGAACTGCCGATTATTGCCTGAGGAGGAGCCGATGACACGTTCTCTGTTGCAGGTAACCCGCGCGCTGGCGGCGGGTGAAGTGGATGCCGCCACGTTGACCGAACAGGCGTTAAGCGCAATCGGAGATACGCAAGGTGAGGGGCAGTTAACCTTTACCCGGCTGTATGCGCAAGAGGCGCGGGCGGCAGCGGCGCAGGCGGATAAACGTCGCCTTGAGCAGCGTCCGCGCAGCCCGCTGGATGGCGTGCCCATTTCGATTAAGGATTTGTTCGACGTTGCCGGGGAGCCGACAACCGCCGGTTCGCGTGTGCTATGTCATGCAACGGCGGCATCAAAAGATGCGGCGGTGGTTGCTCGCCTACGGCAGGCTGGCGCGGTGATTGTCGGTAAAACCAATATGACCGAGTTTGCCTATTCCGGATTGGGCGTGAATCCGCACTACGGAACGCCCGCCAATGCCTTCGATCGCGCACAACGCCGTATTCCCGGCGGCTCCTCTTCCGGCGCGGCCGTTTCCGTTAGCGACGGGATGTGTTTTGGCGCAGTCGGTACCGATACCGGCGGGTCGGTACGTATTCCGGCGGCACTGAGCGGCCTGACCGGCTATAAACCGACTGCCCGCCGTATTGATCGTGCCGGGGTCCTGCCGCTTTCTCCGGCACTGGATGCCGTAGGCGTGATTGCGCATGACGTGCGTAGTTGTTTACTGCTGGATAGCGTCATTGCCGATACTCCATTGTTAACCCAAGAAAAATCCTTACGTCATGCACGTTTTGCCTTACCACAAAGCGTGGTGCTGGAGGGGCTAGACGCCGGGGTAGAAACCGCCTGGCACGCGGCACTCGACACCCTGCGTCAGGCGGGGGCCACGCTGGAGTGGTTGCCGATGGAGGAGTTTAACGAGGTCGCGGGCTTCAACGCGGGCGGCGGTTTTACCGCGCTGGAGTCCTGGCAGTGGCACCGCACATTAATTGAGCAGAATGCCGCGCAGTATGACCAACGGGTACTTTCGCGTATCCGTCGCGGCGCGGAGTTAACCGCAAATGATCGCCAACTACTCGAGCGGCAGCGTGCCGACTGGCAGTGCCGGGTGGCGCAAAGGCTGAACGGCTATGATGCGATGCTGATGCCAACGGTACCGGTTATTGCACCGACTATCGCTGAACTGGAGGCTGACGAAGCACACTACTTTGCCCTCAATGGCGCGATGCTGCGCAATCCCTCGTTGATTAACTTCCTTGACGGCTGTGCCGTCTCTTTACCTTGCCATACCGCAGGTCAGGCACCGGTCGGGCTGATGTTGGCCGGTTTACCGCTGCACGATAACGCCGTAATGAGCTGGGCGCTCTGCATTGAACACGCGCTGGCACACTCACACACCACGGGAGACACCCCATGAATACTGCTGCTCAGGGAATGCTTTTTGTTGCGACGGATGTAGCACCGGCCGAAGAAGCCGATTTTAACCAATGGTATGACCGCGAACATGTCGAGGAGCGCGTCGCGATTGAAGGGTTTCTCAGCGGAACGCGCTATCAAGCGCTCGACGCCACGCGAAAATATTTAGGGCTGTATAAAACGCGCACGTTGGCAACCTTTCGCAGTGCAGCCTATCACGCGGCCTTTACCCGACAAACTCAGTGGTCGGTCACTCACCTGAATAACATGGTCAACCCGATGCGCCGGGTGTGTGCCATTGAGGGGCGAGTCGGGATCGGCACCGGCAGTCATCTCAGTATCCTGACCTGTCATACACCACTGTCCAGTGAAGAGGCTCGTCATTTAGGTGAACGGATGCTACGTGAGAACGGTTTTATCACCTCAAGCCTCCTGTTACCGGACGCCGAACTCAGCACGCCGCTGCCAAAAGAGGCTGCCGCGCCGCGCGCAATGAACGCCATGCTGCTGATTGAGAGCCGAGAAGCCGCATGTGGCGAGCGGCTTGCAGAACTGGCGTGCCGGGAGATTAATGCCGAGGCGCAATTTTACGCGCTGAGCTGGCAACTCACCCACCAGGAGAGAACATGATGAGCCTGTCAAACACCGACCATCCGACGCATAAGACGCGCGCCGAAGAGGCGACCAGCCAGCCGCCAAAAACCGGTCGCCTGGCGGCGGCCAGCGCAATCGGCACCGCGCTCGAATGGTATGACTTCACGGTCTATAACATCATGGCGGCGCTGATCTTTAACCATGTGTTCTTTCCTTCGTTCGACCCGCTGGTGGGAACTATCCTCGCCTTTTCAACGTATGCGGTAGGCTATGTCTCGCGCCCGATTGGCGGCATGCTATTCGGCCATCTCGGTGATGTGCTGGGGCGACGTTTTGTACTGGTTACTACGTTAGTGATTATGGGCGTGACCACTGGCTTAATGGGCCTGCTGCCGGGCTACGCCGCTTGGGGAATTTGGAGCCCACTGCTACTGGTTTCCTTACGGTTTATACAAGGTATCGCCTTGGGCGGAGAGTGGGCCGGCGCGGTACTGCTGGCGATGGAGCATGGCAAAGCGCACCAACGTGGACGCAATGCCTCATTCGCCCAGGTTGGGCCATCGTGCGGGACATTGCTGGGCACCATTTTTATTACGCTTATCACCGTCGCGCTTTCCACTGAACAGTTTCAGCTATGGGGCTGGCGCATTCCCTTCCTGTTGAGCCTGGCGCTGGTGATCTTTGGATTATGGCTGCGCCGTGGCGTAGGCGAAACGCCGGCCTTTTTGCAACTGGAAAAGAACCACAGCACCACCCACACGCCGATAAAAGAGGTGTTTTTACACCATCCGCGCGCCTTGCTGATTGCCGGTGGCTCGCGGATTGGTTCCGATGTGTTGTATGCGCTGGTGGTGGTATTTACGCTGACCTATGTCACCACGGTACTGCACCTGCCACGTCCGTTAGCCTTAACCGCTACCATGCTGGGGGCGATCGGGAATGCGATTACCGTACCGCTGTTTGGCGCGTTATCGGATCGGCTGGGACGTCGCCCGGTATATATTGCCGGGGTGCTGTTGGCGATGGTATGGGCGTTTGTCTTTTTTATCCTGCTGGATAGTACGCATCCGGTGCTGATTTGCTTGTCAGTGATTGGCGGGTTACTGATTCATGCGGTGATGTACGGCCCGCAAGCGGCGTTTGTCACTGAGCAGTTTCCGGTACAGGTGCGTTATGCCGGTTCTTCACTGGCCTACACGCTGGCAGGCATTATTGGCGGTGGTTTCGCACCCTTGATTATTACCAGTTTATATAAAGAGAGCGGCAGCACGCTGTGGGTCTCGGGATATGTAATATTAACGCTATTGATAACCTTAGTTGCATTATGGAAGGCGAAAGAAACCGCGCATCAGCCGTTGTGATGCCGAAAAATGCGCCCAATCGGCCCAGGCTGATTGGGCAATCAATCCGTACTGCTGGATGTCGTCACCAGGCCGGTTATCGGGCTACCGCCGTTAGACCAAAAGGTTATGGTTAAGAAAAAATCGTCACAACGTCGTGCAACATCCCATCGGACCGCCTACAGACTAACCCCGCTTTAGATAACGCCTGACGCGCGATGCCCGTTTGAGCAACGCAGGACGCCTCCGCTGCCGGGTTCTATTGCTGATAATCGGCAATCGATAGCTGTTTTTTGCATTTGTGATCGCTGCATATCTTCACTGAGAATGTCACCAGAACGTTAAGAGGATGAAAAAACCTTTCGCCGCGCGGCTAGCGGGCGGCACAGGTGAAAAATACATCGCTACCTCAACGCTTTTTCCCGACGGGAAATATTTCAATATCAGGAGAAAGGTTCCAGTGAAATTCGCCAAAGGAATAACGCTTTTCGCCCTTGCTTTGGGGGCGCACACCGCGTTTGCCGCCGAACCAGCCGTCCCGACAGCCAGTTCATACCATGTTCAACCCGATCCGCAATTAAAAAGCCTGCTACCGGCTGATGTGGTTAAGCGCGGTTATGTTGTGGCGGGCACCAACCCCAATACGCCGCCGACCACCTTCTATAAGGAAGACAACAAAACGCTGGCCGGGCGTGAAATCGACATTATGAATGCGGTGGGCGAACGGTTGGGTATCCAGGTACAGTGGCGCGATACTGGCGGCTTTGACAACATCATCCCAGGTTTAAAAACCGGTCGCTACGATGTCGCGCTCTCGAATGTTAACGCCACCACCGAACGTTTGAAACAGATCGACTTTGTCAGCTACTACGATGCCAGTCGGCTCGGCATTATTTCCCGTAAAGATGCCAATATTCCGCCGTTTAAAACGCTGGACAGCGTGTGCGGCAAAGAGAGCGGCGCCGGTTCGGGCACTACCCAGGTTACGCGCCTGGAGGAGGCTGGCAAAGCGTGTGAAGCGGCAGGCAAACAGCCAATAAAAGTTTCGATCTTTCCCGACCGCCCGGCAGGCGTGCAGGCAGTCGTTAGCGGACGCGTGCCGATGTTCCTTGGGCCGTATGAAGGCTTGTTGTGGCAGGTGAAAGTGATTAAGCCGCTGACCATGAGCGGTATCATCACCGTTAATGATGCGCCGGTTTCGATTGCTTTCTCGAAGGATTCTGCGTTAGAGCCTGCGGTACAGGCTGCGCTTAACTCGCTAATAAAAGACGGTAGCTACCAAAAAATCCTCGATAGCTGGGGCATCGGCTTTGGCGCGGTCAAAGAAGCCAAACGTAATCAAGAGATTTTTAAATGAGTGAGTTGCAGGGCCACACCGATGATTTAAAAATTGTTGGCAAACGCTACTATGGACGCTGGCTGAGCGCGCTGGTGGTACTGCTGTGCGTGGTGGCAATGGCGCACTCAATGATTAATAACCCACGCTTCGAATGGAGCGTGATTGCGGAGAACTTTACCGGCGCATCGATCTTGCAAGGCGTCATTATGACCCTGCAACTCACCGCGATTTCGGTCATTCTTGGCTTCGCGTTTGGCACCGTGCTGGCACTAATGCGCCTCTCCTCTAACCCGGTATTGGTCGCGGTCAGTTGGGCCTATACGTGGTTTTTCCGCGGTGTGCCAATGCTGGTGCAATTGTTCCTCTGGTACAACATTGCCGCGCTCTATCCTTCAATTTCACTCTCACTACCGGGGCTGGGCGAAATCTGGAGCGCGCAGTCCAACGCGTTAATCAGCCCGTTCAGCGCGGCGGTAATCGCGCTGGTGATGCATCAATCTGCCTATGCGGCAGAAATTGTGCGTGCCGGAATTCAAAGCGTAGGTAACGGTCAATTGGAAGCCGCGCGCGCATTAGGTTATCGACCGGCACAGATTTTCCGTCACACCGTATTACCGCAGGCGATGCGTGCAATAATGCCGCCCGCCGGTAATGAGATTATCGGGCAGTTGAAAACCACGGCGGTGGTGTCGGTGATTTCACTACAGGATGTGCTGTTCTCTGCGCAGATTATCTATCAGCGAACCTATGAAGTCATCCCGCTGCTGCTGGTGGCGACATTATGGTATCTGTTGATGACGTCAGTCTTATCGGTTGGTCAATATTATGTGGAGCGCTATTTTGGCCGTGGCGTAACGCGCCGGGAAAAACGTAGCCTGTTGCAATCACTGCCGGGTCTGTCGGTCTCTAAAGCGGAGAGGAGCGTCAGCAATGGCTGAAGCGATTGCATTACGTAAGGTGACCAAGCGTTTCTCCGGCGTCACCATTCTCAATGAAGTCAACCTCGATATGCCGGCCGGTTCGGTTACTGTTATCCTCGGGCCGTCAGGTTCGGGAAAATCTACGCTGCTGCGTTGCATTAATCATCTGGAAAAACTGGATGGCGGAACCATTCGCATCGGCGGTGAAATTATTGGTTATCGGCAGAAAGGGCAGGCGCTGCATGAGCTGAACAGCCGTGATATTGCCCGCCAACGCGCCGAAATTGGTATGGTGTTTCAGCAGTTCAATCTGTTTCCGCACCGCACTGTGCTGCAGAACATCATTGACGCGCCTATGCGGGTCAAAAAGCACAGCCGCCAGCAGGCCACTGACAAAGCGCTGGCGTTGCTAAAGCAGGTGGGGTTAGCGGGGCGTGAAGATGAGTGGCCGCAGAATCTGTCCGGTGGGCAGCAACAGCGCGTCGCGATTGCGCGGGCATTGGCAATGGATCCCGGTGTGATGTTATTTGATGAACCGACATCGGCGCTCGATCCGGAACTGGTGGGAGAAGTGCTGCAGGTGATTAAGCAGTTAGCGCACTCCGGTATCACGATGGTGATCGTCACCCATGAAATTGGCTTTGCGCGGGAAGTGGCTGACAATATTGTGTTTATGGAAGGCGGCAAAATTGTGGCGGCGGGGCCAACCGCTGAGGTACTTAATGACCCTGAAAATGGGCGGGTCAGAAACTTTATTGCAACGGTGCTTTAAGCACCGTTTTTTATATAGAAAACCCGAGCCAGGTTGGACGTTCTGTAAAGCTTTCGACTATAAGTCAATTATAAAAGCCCCTTAGTTAATACAAAAAGAGATATGGGCGTTAACTTGGTGGTTATCTATCGAATAGCTAATTGTATTATTAAGAGAATATATCTTCCCACTATACACAACATTGATGTTTTCATTATCAGTAGTATTTATGCTGCTGATACTGCCATTTCCAGTTAGAAACGGTATTTCATCGTTCAGTTTTTTGATAATTACTTTATTGTTTCCGATGATTTCTCCCGCCAAATAAAAGCGATAGATGATTGGTACGGTCGCGTTACCCTCTCTGTTTATGGTGGTGTATAGCCACAGGCGGTCATTAATTTTATAGCTGTGTTGTAGCTCATCTCCAGAACGACTATCGCTTGTATGATTCAGGTAGATGAAACCACCAACCAGAATCAGCAGGAAAATGGTCAAAAGACCATGCATCCATTTAATAACCGTTCTGGTGTGCATACTCAATTCCTTCTCTGATATATCGTTGGTCGGTTGGGTCATCACCATAAGGCGGTTTTTGATACCAGAGCCCCCATTCAGATTTAGAGGTACCTGCATGACTTTGAGCCCATCCAGCTCCCATTAAAAGGATATTTTCAGGTATACCTGCTGCTGTGCCGGTTGCGCCAAAATTGAAATTTCCAAAGTTGGCAAAGTAAGGGTCGAATTGTTTGTAATCCCAACGCCCACGGTTCCTGACCATTGTATAGAACCAATAATAAGTTGCTGCTGTTGCCATGTTTCTGGGCATGCCATTTCTACGGGCTTCGCGCATATTATTTCTGATTACCTGCGCGCCGGGGCCGATGGCTGGTACTGATGCCATAAAGTCGCCTCTATCCTTGTGAACGATGAGGTTATCCTACTAAGAAAGTTTGCTTCAAAAAACTATTGATTTAAATCTACTTATCACGCGGCTGAAATACTGACGGAATAACAGAGCCTTATAGGCGCATAAGAAAAACCTCCGGCTATGCCGGAGGATATTTTTTAGGATAGCTGGTCAAACGCGAAGAAAATGGAGCAAGACGTTCAAATCAGACGTCGAGCGTAGTGTGCTGCACTGCAACAATTGTTGCTGACGCGCTGGCGTTTCCTGTTGCAGCGCCAGATGCAGTTTACCCGCGACATCAACCGGGTCCGCCAGTGATTGCTGGCGTGTACGTCGTTGCGAGAGTTGCGTGCCATCGCGCAAGGTTAGCGTCACTTGATGAAAGCGTAACGCCGGATTAAGTGTGTCCGGCGGCGCGGCGGGGTCCGGTACGCGGCGTACTTTGGCAGCCAGCGGCATCACTGCCTGGTTCAGTGCGCCTTCAGCAAAATCTTGCAGTCGGAGATCGTCATACATCAGCATGGCGGCAATCACATACTCCAGGCTGAAACGTGCTTCGATACCGTCGGTGGGAACACGTACCGACGCCGCGATGTCGCCGCCAGGCGGAAAAGCGACGCTAATCCCGACAATCTGATCCAACAGATGTTCAACCGAGTGACCCGCAGCCAGCCACTGGCGGCGTAAAATACGCGTTGCCTCTGCCGCGCTGTGCGTACCGGCGCAGGTCGGGAAAGGTTTAAATTCTAACCCCGGCGTGCTGATACGCCATGGCTGCCCCCAATCCGCCAGTAATTTTTCCGGGGATGCCTGTTGATTGCTACTGGCAGTGATAAACGCCTCAATCACGCCTGTCGGTCGGCCAGCGATTCCGGCTAATGTTAGCTGTGCGGCGGTAACCGCGCGTTCGGCGGCAAAACCGGCGTGCAGGGGTTTCACCGCGGAGCCAAACTGCGCGCGCAAACCGCTTGCCTCGGTAGCGGCAATCCCCAGCAGGGAAGCGGTGGCAATTTCGTCGAGCTGTAACAAACGCGCCAACGAGGCAGCGGCGGCAATCGTGCCGAGTGTCGCCGTATTGTGGTAACCCAACGCGTAATGCTGCTGGCTAACGGCGAGGCCGAGACGACCGGCTACTTCTACCCCGATGATATAGGCGTCGAGAAAAGTATCGACATCGGCAGGGTGCTGC
Organism: Paramixta manurensis; assembly: GCF_013285385.1. Taxonomy (NCBI): domain Bacteria; kingdom Pseudomonadati; phylum Pseudomonadota; class Gammaproteobacteria; order Enterobacterales; family Erwiniaceae; genus Paramixta; species Paramixta manurensis. Next base: position 1,969,545 of record NZ_CP054212.1, read on the forward strand.
TGCAGCCAGGCAAACAGCGCGGGTAAAATCACGACGCTGGGATGGCCACGAAAGTCAGGATGAAAATCATCAAAATCTAAAGCATGGCCCGCATAGCCAAGCAGTAGCGCATTGCTGCGTAGGCTGCCATCGCCATATACCGTGCGTAAGGCGGGTAAACCGCTATCCGGTACCTGACCTTGTAAGACAGGCCAGGTGACCGCCAGCAGATCGCAAACGCCGACCCGCGCAGCTTCGCGCGCCTCGGCATCGGGTTGGCTATGAACCAGACGTTCAACCAGCGCGGCGGTTAATGTCATGGCTGAGTACTCTGCAGGTTATGCAATGCCGCTACCGCCAGATTGGCGAGATAGCGTGATGTGGGGAACAGCACCTCATCATTGACCCGAAAGGCCGGATGATGCAGCGCATAGGGTTCGCCGGTACCAATCATCATAAACGCGCCGGGGAGTTGCTGTTGGTAAAAGGCAAAGTCTTCGCCAATCGGGCTGGCTTCCACCACCCGCGCGTCAAAACCGCTTTCTGTCGCCTGCTGCAACGCAAAATCCGCCCAGTAGGCATCATTCACCACCGATGGCGGCCCGGCATGCCAGTTAAAGCGGACTTCCGCCGCAAAGGCGGCGCCAATACCCTCTACCAGTTCGCGAAAGCGTTGCTCAATGCGTTCACGCGCGCTTTGTGAAAAGGAGCGCACCGTTCCTTCCAGCCAGGCGCTATCAGGGATAACATTCCAGCTACTTCCGCTATGAATCTGTGTAATCGAGACCACGGCGTTATCGGCGGAAGAGACATTGCGGCTGATCAGCGTTTGGGCGGCGGCGACGATCTGTGCGGCAATCACAACCGGATCGTTGCCCTGATGAGGTTTAGCGGCATGGCTGCCGGTGCCGGTAACGGTGATGTCGAAACGGTCAACCGCCGCGGTTAAAGGCCCGGCTTTACTGCCAATGACGCCCGCGGGGAGCGACGGATCGTTATGGATACCGAAAATAACTCGCGCGTCTTTCAATGCGCCAGCGGCAATCACTTGCGGCGCGCCCTGACCGGTTTCTTCCGCAGCCTGAAACAAAATGCGAACCCGGCCCGGCAGGCTTGCCTCCTGCTGTTTCAGTAAAATAGCGGCACCCAGCGCCGCCGAGCTATGGAAATCGTGACCACAGGCGTGCATCACGCCCGCGCGCTGTGAGCGATAGCTCAACTCGGTTTGTTCGTCGATAGGGAGCGCGTCAATATCACAACGCAGCACCACTAATCGGCCATTTTGCGGGCCCACTTCTGCCACTAAACCGGTTTCCAGCGAGAACGGCAGAACCCGAATCTGATACTTTTCCAGCTGTTGGCGAATGCGCTCGGTCGTTTCAAACTCTTGATTAGAGAGCTCAGGAAAACGGTGTAACTCGTGGCGAAAGGCAACGAGTTGTTCGCCTAACGCCTGGTAATTAAGATCGCTCATCGTCGGGTTCCTCAGGATACCGCCTGCCGCGTCAGCCAGGCGTCATGCGCGGCGGCATTCAGTACTTTTTTCATATACAGGGTAATGTGGCCTTTACCAAGGTCGGTGGTATGCATCGGCTGAAACCCGCGTTTTAGGTACATCTCCTTTAGCCACGGATGGTTGATGGCGGTACCCAGCGAGACCGCAGGCGCACGTAGCTGACCAATCAGAATTTGCTGCTCCAGCAGATCCTGAACCTGGCGACCATAGCGTTGGCCTGCATAGTCAGGATGAGCGCCGAACCAGCCAATATGCGGTAAGTTGAACGGCCCCGGTAGCGGCCCCCACGGATAGCGCACCGTGATGGAGGAAACCATCACGCCATTTGCATACAGCGCATAAACCCCGTGACGTTGCAGGTGAAGCCACGCTTTTTCGCGGTCGGCGCTGGCGGCGTCGAAGTGAATGCCCAGCGCTTTTACCGGCGCATAAGCGGCGTGCATCAGCGCCAGATAAGTTTCAACCTCATCTTCTCTGACCTGACGAAAATCGAGTGACATGCATATCCCCGGAAATACCGCCGCAAGGACGGAATAATAAAGGCAATAATTAGTGTTAATAAGATTAACAGTAAACAGGATAGGTTCTATATCTAAAAAATAACTAAGCTAAGATTATTTTGTGAAATTGAAAACCGTGATTTTTGATTGCTTAAATCGTTATTTACCGTAGTATGCAAAAAATAGACAGCGCTATAACAAATTCGCATTAAGCGACTGAAATAGCGTGGATTTATTTATATTTCTTCCTCTTTTTATCAGGGTGACGCCGTGTTAGCGATCAAATCTCCGCGTGCCTACGCACATGAAGTGGGTTTGCGTGCACGCACCGGTGAGTTTATTAAGCCGTATGCCACGCATATCCGTATTTTTACTTCCCCGCAGGCTTGGCAGGCCGTGAACCCGGAATTAAGCCAAAGCTTAGATGCCAATGGAATTCGCTGGGAATGCGAATATCTGTCTGGTGAATGTACCGACGATGCGATTGCCACCCTCAAAAACCATGTTGAGCAACAGCAAGCCGAACTGCTGCTGGCGATTGGCGGCGGGCGCGTACTGGATACCGCCAAAGCGGTCGGTAGCCAATTGCCCGACCTGAAGGTCGTCAACTTCGCGACAGTAGCGGCAACCTGTGCGGCTTGGTCACCGGTAGCGATCATTTACACCGAGCAGGGCGGCCATGTGCGTAGCCAGCCGTTGGCCAAAATGCCCGAACTGGTATTGGTGGATAGCGAGATAATCGCCCGCAGCGACGTACGTTATCTGCAGGCCGGTATCGTTGATGCTTTGGCAAAATATTATGAGTTCTATCCTTACCAGCGTCACAACCCGAATGATTTAGCGCTGAACCTGAAAGTGATGACCGCGCAGCGGGCGCTGGAGACTTATCGTCAGTTTGGCGCGCTGGCGGTAGCGGCTAACCAGCAACAGCAGGTCACGCCGGCGTTGGTGAAAGTGATTGACGCCAATATCGTGTTGGCCGGTTTGGCGAACAGCGTGCGTGACACCTTGCCCACGCCGGGCTTTGCGCATGCGATTCATAATCGTCTGACCCATCAGCCTGAGCTTCATCACTGGCTACATGGCGAGAAAGTCGGTTACAGCCTGTTGGTGCAATCGCTAATTGAAAATAACGCTGAACCCGATGCGGAACTCTTGGCATTGTTGCGCCAGTATGCGATGCCGCTCCAGCTTCCGCCGCTAACTGGCGATCGCGTGGCGACCATGCGCGCTATCGCTGAACAAATCAAGTTCCCGTCCGCTAGCGCAGAACGCCTGCCGTTCCGTATTTCGCCAGCGGTACTGGAGCAAGCGTTATTGGCGACCGATCGCACCTTTTAACCCGCGCGACGGCGCGCATTTTACTTGTATATTGACCAGGACATTTTATGGACAGTTCAACCCCACAGCGTCACTTACGACTGGGCCTCTTTGTACAACCGGTAGGGCAACATGTCAGTGGCTGGCGTTTGACTGAGCAGCTGGGCGATCCCACCGATATTGACTGGCTGATTACCCTCGCGAAAAAAGCCGAAGCCGGTAAGTTTGACCTGTTTTTTGTCGGCGATGCCCTGGCAACCAGCATGTACCGCCTTCCTTCGACTATGGCGCGTCTGGAGCCGCTCACCATGCTGTCGGCGCTGGCGGTGAACACCAAACGCATTGGTCTGGCGGCAACCGCCTCCACCACCTTTAGCGATCCGTTCACCATGGCGCGTAGTTTCTCTTCGCTCGATCACATCAGCCGCGGGCGCGCCGCCTGGAATGTGGTGACCTCATTTTCTACCGATGTCGCGCGTAACTTTAGTCGCAGCGACATGCCGAATCATGCGGAACGCTATGCGCGGGCGCGTGAGTTTCTTGAAGTGGCCTATAAGCTGTGGGAAGGCTGGGAAGAGGGCGCGGTACAGCCGAACAAAGAGACCGGCCAATACTTTATTGATGACAAAATTCGGCCAATCAACCATCAAGGCGAACATTTCCAGGTTCAGGGGCCGTTGAATATTACCCGCTCGCCGCAGGGACGGCCGGTGATTATCGAAGCCGGTTCTTCTGCCGATGGGCAAAAATTGGCGGCCGAAACCGCCGAGGTGGTGTTTACCGCCGCGGCCAGCCTGGAAGAAGCGCAGGCCTTCTACCGTTCGCAAAAAGATCAGGTTATTGCCGCCGGGCGTAACCCGGACCATGTGGTGATTATGCCAGGCGTGATGCCGATTATTGGCCGCACACGCGCTGAAGCGCAGGCCCTGTGGAAAGATTTAAATGCGCGCGTCGATATCGATAATGGCCTACGCCAATTATCGCTACGTTTCAATATGGATCTCAGTCACTATCCGCTGGATGGCCCGGTACCGGAAGTTCCGTTGGGCGAAGGGAATCAGAGCCGGGTGAAACTGATGACCGAATTGGCGAAACGTGAAAATCTCACCCTACGCGAATTAGCGGCGGTCGCCGCCGGTTCACGAGGTCACCGCGTCATTGTCGGTACCGCCGAAGATATTGCCGATGATTTTGAGCGGTGGTTGGCGCAGGGCGGCGCGGATGGGTTCAATATCATGCCAGCGATTATGCCAGAGCAGCTAGACCTGTTTATTGAATGTGTGATCCCGGAGCTGCGCAGTCGTGGGCTGTTCCGCGATGACTACGCGTTCGCCACCCTCCGTGAAAACCTCGGTTTGCCGGTTGTGTAATGACACAGGAATATAACATGGTCACTTTATCGAAGCGTGTACAGTCGGTGTCGCTTTCAGCCAATGCGGCGGCGCGTCAGTTGACGCGTCAGCTTAAAGAGCAGGGCGTGGATATTATCGATCTCACTACCGGCGAGCCGGATTTCGATACCCCGGCCCATATTCGTCATGCGGCGGTGGTGGCGATGGAGGCCGGGGAAACCCGCTATACGCCGACCAACGGCACTACGCCATTGCGTAGCGCAGTAAAAGACAAACTGGCGCGTGAAAATAACTTGACCTATGAGTTGGCGCAAATTGCGATTGCTAATGGCGCCAAGCAGATTATTTTTAACGCCTTCGCTGCGACGCTCAACGAGGGCGATGAGGTGATTATACCGGCGCCTTACTGGCCAACTTTTCCTGACAGCGTGCGTTTCAACGGCGGCGAAGCAGTGGTGGTAGCCTGCCCGCTGGCGCAGCAATATAAATTGCGACCGCAGCAGTTGGCCGAGGCCATCACGCCTAAAACACGCTGGATGGTGCTTAATACGCCGGGTAATCCTTCGGGCATGGTGTACCAGCGTGATGAGCTTATCGCGCTCGCCGCCGTGTTGCGAGACCATCCTAACGTATTGATTATGTTGGATGAGCTTTACGAGCACATCCTGTTTGATGAGCGTCAGCATGTGAGCCTGCTACATGTCGCGCCGGATTTGGCGGCGCGTACTCTGCTGGTGGGCGGGGTATCGAAAACCTACGCGATGACCGGCTGGCGCATTGGTTTTGGCGCCGGCCCGCAGCAATTAATTGATGCGATGACGGTGGTGCAGTCGCAAAACAGTTCCGGCGCCAGCGCCGTCAGCCAGGCGGCGGCGGTCGCCGCATTGAATGGTGGTCTGGCGTTTTTGCCCGCGCAGCGTAACGCTTACCAGCAGCGCCGTGACGCCATTATGGCATTGCTGAGCCAAATTGAAGGCATTGAGGTGCTGAACCCGGAGGGCGCCTTTTTTATCTTTTGCCGCTGTGCCGGTCTGTTGGGTAAAACCCGCCCGGATGGTAAGCCATTGAGCAGTGAACAAGATGTGCTGAACTATTTGTTGGAGCAGGGCGTTTCCGGCGTGGCGGGCGCGGCTTATGGTTTATCGCCATACTTTCGCCTGTCGATTGCCACCGATATTGAAAGCGTCATCCGGGCTGGACACCGCGTGGTGCATGCGTGTGCCGCATTGCGTTAAGCGGCATTTACCCGTTTATCTGATACAGAAAAGGCCCGCATTCCATTCGCCGGGCCTTTCGTTTCACCCTGTCGAACTTTACTGCGCGCTGACGCGCCAGATGGTGTTACCGACATCATCGGCGATAATTAACGCGCCCTGGTTATCCTGCGTCAGGCCGACCGGCGCGCCATAGAGCTCTTTCTCATCGTCAGAAACAAATCCGCTGACCACCGTTTCAGGTTTGCCAATCGGTTTACCGTCTTTAAAGGCGACATACGCAACTTGATAACCATTGAGCGGCGAGCGATCCCAACTGCCGTGCTCGCTGATAAACGCGCCGCCCTGGTATTTCTGCGGCAATAGATGACCGGTATAGAACCACAATCCGAGCGGCGCGACGTGGGAGCTAAGCGCATAATCAGGCTTGATCGCTTTGGCGACCATATCCGGACGTGGCGGCATGGCGCGGCGATCAACATGCTGACCGAAATAGCTCCACGGCCAGCCGTAAAAGCCACCGTCCTGCACCGAGGTGAAATAGTCTGGCACCAGGTCAGCGCCAATTTCATCACGTTCATTTACCACCGCCCAGAGTTTGCCGGTCTGTGGTTCCCATTGTAACCCCGTCGGGTTACGGATCCCGCTGGCGAACACCCGGCTGGCGCCGCTGGCAACATCAACTTCCAGCACTTTCGCACGGCGGTACTCAACATCCTGTCCATTTTCAGTAATGTTGCTGTTCGAACCGACGCCAACATACAGTTTTTTCCCATCCGGGCTGGCTAACAGCGCCTTGGTCCAGTGGTGGTTAATGGTATTCGGTAGATCGGCCAGTTCGGTACCCGGCGCGCTAATATGGGTCTCTCCCGCCTGATAGGGATAGCGCATAATGCTATCGGTATTGGCGACATATAAATTATTACCGATCAGTTGTACGCCAAACGGTGAATGGAGATTTTCGAGAAACCGGTGTTTTTCCCAGCCGTGATCTCCTTTCCGCAGCAGCGTAATGCTATTGCCGCCTTTCCCACCTTTCCCGGACTGATTTTTTACGATACCGGCAATAAACTGTTTCGGCGTGGTTAACGGCTCGGTTCCCGGACTGTTGCTCTCCACCACTAAAACATCGTTATTAGGCAGCACATAGACCTGGCGCGGGTGCAGCAGGCCATCAGCCATTTTTTCCACTTTTAGCCCCGCCGCCACTTTTGGCTGCGCATCGGCTTTCCAGCCAACCCCGGCAGGGACTTGCATTGGCGGCATCAGGAAGTCTTGCGCTTTCGGCAATATCGGGTCCGGGCCAATTTGCTGATCGGGTGACAGTTTCGCTTTTTCATCACAGCCACTCAGTGCCAGCGAGAGCGCGAATGCTACCGGAACCATCAGGAAACGTTTATTCATGGCGATCCCCTGTTGAGTAAGTCTGGCTGCAAGACATCAGCAAAGCGGCAATCAGCAAACAGGCCACGGTAATAACCGAGTAAATAAGGTTTTGCGGCGCGACCGCATAAGCGTCGCGGCTGTGAACAAAGGCATTAAAAATAGCGGCAATAATCGCCACAACATTTAACCAGAAAGCGATTTTAACCGCCGAAAGCTGTGGCCAGGCGTGACCGACCCAAACCTGAAAGAGATTAATTAAGCGGGGAATAATGGCGGAAATAAGCCCCAGTGTAATTAGCCAACTGGCGCTTTTTTCCCACATCACGTTAGTGCTATAGACATAAATAATATCGAAGACCAGCGCGGCAATAAAAAAACCATAGGGTATTGGATTGAGTAATTCATAGATTACCGTCGCCAGCGAACCGCGACGCGATAGAACATTTGTATTCATTATAAATTCCTTGAAACAGAAATTAACGACGAAGGTTGCGGAAGCAGTATGCGGTTTTTGTTAACAATCTGGAAACATGATATGGGGAATTCACTTTTGCATAAATGGATATAGCGCCGAACCCAAATGCCTGTCCTCCCGCCTTCTCTGCAACGCAGTTTTGCATTCCGTGATGTTCTCAGGCGGCCAGATGTCGCTTAACCTGGCAACCGGTATTGTCCGTAATTGAAGGCGCAACCGTCGTTGTGATCTGATTGGGCGCTACCCCAAAGCGTTTTTCGGCTGATGCTGTTTGACAGTATCCATCACTAAAAGACATTTAATGCTGAGATAAATATTATGGTGAATGCGTTTGCTTTACTGATCGTTGCTCAACTGATCGGTGAATTATTACGTCGGCTATTACATCTACCGCTACCTGGCCCGGTCATTGGCATGTTTATTCTTGCATTGGCAATTATCTTTCGCGGCGGAAGTAAAAGCATCGACCAACCCGATAATGCGCTGAAAAAAGTTGCCGAAGGATTGATCGGTAATATGGGCATTCTTTTTGTTCCTGCCGGAGTAGGCATTATTACCGAAGGAGGGCTGCTCCGAACCTATTGGTTACCCATACTGATTGGGCTGGTCTGTTCAACTATTCTCGGGATGTTAGCGACGGCGCTGGTGATACACCATTTATCGCGGCGTGAGAAAACGACGCCTGAACCGATGGCGTTGCGGAGGCACCCATAATGTCAACGGTACACGCGCTCTGGACGCCAATGGCGCTGAGCCCCTTACTCTGGCTGGCGCTCACGTTGTTATGTTTTATCGCCGGGAAAAAGATCCAGCAGTTGTGCGGCGGATCACCGCTGTTTAACCCGGTATTGATCGCCATTGTTTTCATGGCGATTCTGCTAAAAGCGACCGGCACGCCCTATGATATCTATTTCAGCGGCGCGCAGTTTATCAACTTCCTGCTGGGGCCGGCGACCGTTGCGCTGGCCATTCCCCTGGCGCTGAATACTGCGCATATTAAAAGCAGTTTCCGCGAACTGGCGCTTGCTCTGTTAGCCGGCTCACTGACCTCAATTATCACCGGCGCCTTGCTGGTATGGCTGCTCGGTGGCGAGCGCGCGGTGGCATTATCGATGGCGGCAAAATCGGTTACCACGCCAATTGCCATCGCACTGGCGCAACAAGTCGGCGGCGTACCGGCGCTGACAGCGGCACTGGCGATTGCCGGCGGGATCGTGGCGGCCTCGGTCGGGCAAACGGTGTTACGTTGGTTTAATATCCGTGACTGGCGCGCGCACGGCTTTGCGGCAGGCGTGGCGGGCAGCGGCGTCGCGGCGGCGCAGATTGCGCCATTGAATGGGCTGGCGGCAGCGTTTGCTGCAATCGGTATTGGCCTGAATGGTTTGCTCACTGCGTTGCTGGTTCCGCTGATGGCATGGCTTTGGCAGTAGCGCGCTGTGGCATAGCATGGTTAGACCTGGCGACAGTCGTCAGGTTACCGCGTTATCTGCCAATGCGTGTGCCACCTCAATAAACGCTTTTGTTGCCGCCGTTTGCCAGCCCCCTTTTCGTTGCATTAACACGGCGGTTCTTTCCAGTTGCCAACCTTCAACCGGAATAGCGACTAAATCAAGATGTTGCGTGACGATGGCGGCGGGCAGTAAGGTTGAAAGCGGCCGTCGACGGATGACATCCAATACCACGCTAATCGCATTTATTTCCATCTGCACCTGCGGGCGCAAACCGGCCTGGCGGAAGCTGCGATCGATTTGTTCACGGGTTGCAAAACCCGTGCGCAGAAGAATCAATTTCTCATTATTGAGATCATCTAGCGTGACATGGCGCTGCTGTGCCAACGGGTGATGGTGCGCGACCACCAAAGCCAATTTCTCAGTTAACAACCTGCGCGATGCAATGTCCGGCGCGTTACCGCCATCAAAAGCGATACCGACATCCAGCTCATCATTAATTAACAGCTCTTCTATTTTTTCCTGTGAAATTTCATGGATCTGCAAAGTGATATTGGGAAAGCGCAATGAAAACTCAGCAACCAGCGGCCCGATAAAATAGGTGGTAAAGGTCGGCGTAACGCCAATCCGCAGGGAGCCACGACTAAGATCTGCTACATCATGAATGGCCCGTTTTCCCTCATCCAGCGCCTGAAATGCGCAACGAACATACTGTAAATACACTTCGCCAGCATCGGTTAAGCAGATGGTACGCCCGCTACGATCAAACAGCGGAGTACCCAGGCTTTCTTCTAATAGCTTGATCTGCTGTGAGAGGGCGGGCTGGGAGATATGTAACGCCGCCGCTGCACGCGTAAACCCCTGATGTTCCGCTACCGCGAGAAAATAACGGATATACCGGACATTCATGATCGCGACCTATAAGTTTTTTGAATTAATAATATTATAAATGAGTCTTTTATCTTATAGGTTTACGGCGCTAACCTCTATCCCTCTTATGGCCCACAAGCCGGTGATGTATCGGCGTTACAGGTTTCAGGCATTGGAGAGTGGAAAGTCAGCGCGCTGGATGGCCACACGCAACAATGGGTTTCCTTGATGGAAAACCTAGAGACATCCGCTACCCCGACATTATGTTAATCATCGACAGGAGTATGTTATGAGCCAGACACTCAGTAACCCCAACGCCCGTAATGCGTTGACCGACCTGATTATTAATACCAAGGTAAAAAAGAATCTGACATTTGAAGAGATTAACCAACATACCGGTTTAAGCGTGGCATTTGTCACTGCCGCACTGCTGGGACAGCATCCGCTACCGGAGCAGGCAGCGCGCGCTGTCGCGCAGAAGCTGGATCTGGATGAAGATGCCATTCGTTTGCTGCAAACTATCCCGGTACGCGGCAGTATTCCTGGCGGTGTTCCTACCGACCCGACCATCTACCGTTTTTATGAGATGGTGCAGATTTACGGAACCACGCTGAAAGCATTGGTCCATGAGAAATTTGGCGATGGTATTATCAGCGCCATTAACTTCAGACTGGATATCCAGAAAGTGCCGGACCCGGAGGGCGGTGAGCGGGCAGTGATTACGCTGGATGGTAAATACTTGCCGACCAAACCCTTCTAATTACAATATGGCGGGTAGCCCTATCCGCCATGCGTCTAGCCAGTTTTGCAGCACATCGCCGATAAAGTAGCCGGAAAAAAGAAAAATAGCCGCGCTACCCTCTCTTTTCCTGCACAAATGGGCAATTAAGCCGCATAATAATGCGTTTTATTTGGCAGGAAAATCACAGAGGTCAGTTTGAAACAGGCAACAAACGCGCAACCGCACGGCATTCCGGCCGGAACCGGGGCGCTGTTTTTTATTCAAATCTTCGCCACGCTAGGCTTCGCGGTACTCTATTCCACACTGGTGTTGTATGCCACTAAACGTCTTGGGTTTAGTGAAGGGCAGGCCAATGCAATGATGGGCGTCTTCGGCGCGTTCAACTATGGGTTGCACTTGTTCGGCGGCTATTTAGGCGGTCGCTACCTCAGCAACCGCAACCTGTTTGTGTTGGGCATGGTGCTACAAGTCGCCGGTTGCTGGGTGCTTTCCGGCCAAAGCGCAGAGGGCCTCTATTGGGGGCTGGCGATGTTCCTCACCGGCAGCGGCCTGAATGTGACCTGTATTAATATGATGCTGACCCAGCGTTTTTCTCCGGAAGATAACCGCCGTGAGAGCGCGTTTCTGTGGAACTACGCAGGCATGAACCTCGGGTTCTTTATCGGTTTCACCGGCGCCGGTTATTTCCAGCTTGGCGAACACTATCAGGCACTGTTTTTGTTTGCCACGGTGGGCAACGCCTGTGCGATTGTGATTTCTTTACTGCGCTGGAAAATCCTTGCGGATATTGATACGCCACTACTGCATGTCGGCAAGCGTCAATTCTTTGGCCGGATGTTAATTGGCCTGGCGGTGTTGGTGGTGCTGGTCCCCTTAATTCGCCTGCTGCTTACCCATGCGGATTTTACCGGCTCGTTTGTTATTACACTTGGCGCGGTGATTTTTCTGCTGCTGTGCCTGACGACGTTGCGCCATCGTCCGCGTGCAGAGCAGCGCCGAATGGCGGCTTATTTGATCCTGGCGTTAGGATCGCTGGTGTTCTGGATGCTGTATCAACTGGCGCCGATGGGGTTAATGCTGTTTGTTGAACACAATATCAACCTAACGGTCTACGGCATTCAAGTGGCGCCGCAGTGGGTACAAAACATTAACACGCTGGTCATTGTGTTTGGCGGCCCGTTGCTGGCATTGGCGTTCCGTAACCTACGTGAGCGTGGCTGGCGGATTGATATTCCATTGCAGTTCGCTTCTTCGCTGTTCTGCATTGGTTTAGGCATGTTGGTGCTGCCGCTAGGCATTATGCTGGCGGGCGCGGACGGTATTGTGGCGTTTAAATGGATTGTGGCAAGTTACCTGCTGCAAAGTATCGGTGAATTGCTGATCTCGCCGATTGGCTACGCGATGATCGGTAAACTGGCGCCGGCGCGTTACCAGGGCATTATGATGGGATGCTGGATGATGGTGACCGGCGTGGCGTCGGTACTGGCCGGGTACGTTTCCGGTTGGATGCCGGATAATGCCGGTAGCTCTGCGGCGCTCACCAATCCGGGTTATAGTCATGTCTTCAGTCTGCTGGGCTGGGGCTCAGCCGCAGTCGGCGTGGTGATGCTGTTCTTAATCCCGCTGTTGCGTAAATTAATTCTTCAAAACGAAACCCACGCGTAACACGATTAGGGCATCATTGATGCCCTAATAATTTCACTTGCCAGCGCCGTTGTTTTCCCCGAGCCTTGAGAAAAAAGGAGGAAACGTGGACATCATTTTTTATCACCCATCTTTTAATGCGCAAAGCTGGCAACAAGGCTTAATGCAGCGGCTGCCGCAGGCGCGTGTGCGTTGCTGGCACGCTGGCGATAATGCGCCAGCGGATTATGCGCTGGTTCGCACGCCGCCGGTAGAGATGCTGCGCGGGCGCAGCGATTTGAAAGGGGTTTTCGCGCTGGGCGCCGGGGTGGATGACATCCTTAACCAACTGCATACCCACCCGGATATGATCGCGCCGCAAGTACCGTTATTCCGGCTTGAAGATACCGGTATGGTGCAGCAGATGCAGGAGTATGCGGTGTACACGGTGCTGGGTTGGTTCCGCCGGTTCGATGAGTATCATCTGCAAAAACGTCAGGCCCGCTGGCAGCCGCTCGCCAATTTTTCACGTCATCACTTTACGGTCGGCATTCTTGGCGCAGGGGTATTGGGGCTAGGCGTGGCGGAAAGCCTTAAAGGTTGGGGGTTTCCGCTACGTTGCTGGAGCCGCTCGCCAAAACTGCGAGACGGTATCGAAAGCTTTTATGGCACGGAACAGTTGCCGGACTTCCTTAGCGGCACGCGTGTTTTAATCAACCTGCTGCCGCATACGCCGCAGACCAAGGGTATTATTAATCAGCAACTATTGAGTCAGTTAGCGCCAGGAGCATTTGTTCTTAATCTGGCGCGCGGCGCGCATCTGGTTGAGGAAGACCTGCTGCTGGCGTTAGAGACCGGGCAGGTCGCCGCCGCCGCGCTGGATGTGTTTGCCGAAGAGCCATTAAAGGCGTCGCACCCTTTTTGGGCGTATCCGCGTATCGCCATCACCCCGCATAATGCCGCCGTAACCTTACCGGATGCCGCGATGGATTATATCGCGCAGGCGATTTCTTTGCGTGAAGGGGGGGAAATGCCTGCCGGACGCGTTAACCTTCAGCGCGGTTATTAAATCTATTATCGGCAAGGAGATGCTATCCTTGCTTTTCATATTAAGGAGGAGTCAGCCATGTATCCCGTAGACCTGCATATGCATACTGTTGCCAGCACCCATGCTTACAGCACGCTACATGACTATATCGCCCAGGCGAAAGCAAACGGAATTAAACTGTTCGCGATCACCGATCACGGCCCGGATATGGCCGATGCGCCACATTATTGGCACTTTGTGAATATGCGCATTTGGCCGCGGTTGGTCGACGGCGTTGGCATTTTGCGCGGTATTGAGGCCAATATTAAAAATACCGCCGGTGAAATCGATTGTACTGGTCCGATGCTGGATACGATGGATTTAGTGGTGGCGGGGTTTCATGAGCCGGTGTTCCCGCCACAAGATAAAGCCACCCACACCGAAGCGATGATTGCGGCCATGGCCAGCGGGAACGTGCATATCATTAGCCATCCTGGCAATCCTAAGTTTCCGGTCGATATTCCGGCGATTGCCGAAGCGGCGGCGCGTTACGACGTGGCGTTGGAGATCAATAACTCTTCATTTACCCATTCGCGCTTAGGCAGCGAACCGAATTGCCGGGCGATTGCCGCGGCGGTGCGTGATGCGGGCGGGCGGTTATCATTAGGTTCGGACTCGCATACCGCCTTTACCCTGGGGCATTTCGACCATTGTTTGCGTATCTTACGGGAAGTGGATTTTCCTGAAGATCGCGTGTTAAATGTCACGCCGCGCCGTCTGTTGGATTTCCTTGAAATGCGCAGCGGTAAACGAATTGATGAGTTTGCTGATTTGTGACCCTGTCACGTTAACCTCTGGATGGACTGTGTATGAATGAGTTTTCCATTATCTGCCGCGTACTGGGATCGTTATATAATCGCCAGCCGCAAGACCCGCTGCTGATGCCTCTGTTTACCCTGATTCGTGAAGGCAAACTGGCGCAGCACTGGCCATTGGAGCAGGGTGAGTTATTACAGCGATTGCAACAGCATAGCGACCCGCAAACGCTTGCCGCCGACTATAACGCGCTGTTCGTTGGCAGCGATTGCAAAGTGCCGCCTTATGGCTCGCAATGGGAGAATGGCCCGCAAGAAACCGAAGTGCGCCGCTTTTTGCATGCGCGCGGTATGCCGTTAACCGACGCGCCTGCCGACCATTTTGGAGCATTGTTACTGGCCGCGTCCTGGCTGGAAGACCAGTCAGAAGCCGATGAGATTCAGGCACAAATCACCCTGTTTGATGATTATTTACTGCCATGGTGCGGCGCCTTTCTCGGCAAAACTGAAGCGCATGCGACGACGGTTTTTTATCGTACGCTGGCGGCCATTAGCCGCGAAGCGCTTCAGGCGATGCGTGACGAGCTTGAAGAAGAGGGCGGCGTGGCAGAGTAATCGCCGTCAATAGAGCCAGCCCGGCGCGGCAGAACCAAGTGGCGATGGCCCGCGTGACCAGAGTAGCGGAGTACCGGGCAGCGATACCGGCGGGCGAAGCCGGTAACCACACCCCCACGGTGTTATTTCTAACTGCTCCAACTCGTCGGCTGCTGGCGCAGGCCCGAGGCCGTGCGGCTGTATTGCATCAGGGTAAGGATGGTCGGTTAACAGGCAGGCGGTACGCGCCAGTGACAAACGGGCGATAAAACCGGTGTGGCGCGCCAGACGTTGACGCATTCCTTCCAGTACCGCCGCCGCCATCAAATAACCGGTGGCATGATCCAGCGCCTGAACCGGCAGCGGCACCGGCGCATCGCTCATTTTCCACTCACGTCCTCTGGCCGCAATGCCGCACCCCATCTGAACCAAGCTGTCGAATCCGCGCCGATTACGCCACGGGCCGTTCCAGCCCCAGGCATTCAGGCTAACATCAATCAAACCGGGCGCTAACTTTTGCCGTCGTTCAGCATCATAACCGAGCAAGGTAAGCGCATCTGCCCGATAGCCATGAACCAGCACATCGGCTTGTGCCAGCAGTGCTTCGAATTGGCTTCTGCCGGTAGCGGATTTTAGATCGAGACGCGCGCAACGTTTACCTGGCGTGATCTCTTCTTCGAGCGTTGGCTCTTCCCAACTCGGCGGATCGATACGCAACACATCGGCGCCCAATCCGGCCAGAAAGCGCGTGGCGACCGGCCCGGCGATGATGCGGGTCAAATCCAGAACGCGTACGCCAAGTAGCGGACGGGCGGTGGGTAAACGCCAGCGTGGTACGGCTGCTTCGGGCGTTAAGCTTTGGTCGATCAACGCTTCACGCGCGACGCTTTGCCCCTGCGGGTGTTGCTGCCATTCGGCCAGCGTCCGCATTTGCGCCGCACAACCGCCGGCGGTGATAATCGCCTCCTCCAGCGCCTGTTTAGCCTGGCGGCTTACCGTGGCCGCCAGGCTTTGACGGTTGGAATGCCGGCCCAGTACGCTCTCCATTGCGGCCCGATGATGAGGGGCGTTGGTATGCAAACGGATCCAACCATCACGCGTCGCATAGTCGCCAGCGAACGGGTCCCACGATGGAGGCATGGCGCGCCTGAACGGATGAAAGGTGGAGTGAAACCAACGTGATGCAAGGCGAATATCCACCGCAATCGGGCGCGGGTTGCCTGTCAGTTCATTCACTGCCTGTGCCGCCAGCGCGATGCTGGTTGCGGCTAACTCGCTCACCGGATAGGCGGAGCTCAACGCCTGCTGGCCATTAAGCGTGAACGTCGGTAACGGCGTGTTTGCGTTACGTAATGCGTGCCACATCTGGCGCCAGAGCAGATTAGCGAAAAGGTTATCCATGCTGTTCTCCTTTCAATTCTCCCATCTTGGCATATGCGCAAAACGGCGACGAGCGGTACGTGTCATTTTCTCTTTTTAACCAAGGACCGAAGAAAAAGTAATGAGACGCGCGCGCCGGAACCTGTCACACTAACCACCCGACTGCTTCCCTGATGGGAAGCCCCTATTAGGTCATCAACCAGGATAGTGATTCGGTATGTCTCAGCTTGTTCCACGCCCGTTAGCCATTATTCAACTCGAAACACCCCCCGACGCGGTCAGCGCACTGATCGGCGAACAAACGCAATGGTTTGTCGACGCGCTACAACTTCAACCGGAAGATTATTTGGTGGTGCGCCCGCATCTGGGCGAAACATTACCCAACGATCGGCAGATTAGCGCCGCGATCCTCAGCGGTTCCTGGGCGATGGTGACCGATCACGCCGAGTGGAGTGAGCGTACCGCCGCCTGGATACGGGCGGTGATCGACAGTCAACTCCCTGTGTTGGGGGTATGTTATGGGCATCAGCTAATGTCGTATGCGCTCGGCGGCACGGTGGCGGATAATCCACACGGCTGGGAGCGCGGTTTATTACCGGTGGAACGCATCACGACGGCGGGCGAGGATCCCTTACTTGCGGCGCTACCGCCGCAGTTTTCCGCTTGGTTATCTCATCGCCAATCGGTGGTTAAAGCGCCGCCGGGGGCGCAAGTATTGGCGCGTTCAGCGCTGGATAACTGCCAAATTATACGTTACAGCCCGCGGGCGCTTTCGCTGCAATTTCACCCGGAGTTTAACCGGACGATTATGACCGCCTGTCTGCCGGGCGAGTGCGCTGATGATGGCGCCAACCTAACCGGGCCGGATTGGGCGCGCGAATTACTGTTACGTTTTTGGCAACAGGCGCGTCCTCAACAAGCCAGCGCTTGATCTGCGTGGCGTGGGCAGGGATAACTTGCTCCGCCATGCCCTGTTGTTCTGCCATCTCCCTTTTCCCCGATTATTTCCGGCGACTTCACAGTTTCCCCCGGTGCTATCTGACATCCTCCGTTTTATCACTCATGTTAATAGTGAGTTATTTATTTGTTAAAACCGGTTGGATTAACAGGAGAAACACCATGCGTTACGCCTATCCAGGTCAGAAAGATTCGCTGATTACTTTGCAACAGCGCTATGGCAACTTCATTAACGGTGAATTTGTTCCGCCAGTAAACGGGGCGTATTTTACTAACACCTCGCCGGTTAATGGTTCAGTCATTGGTGAATTTCCGCGTTCTGACAAAGATGATATTGAGAAAGCCCTTGATGCGGCCCATGCGGCAGCGGAGAGTTGGGGAAAAACATCGGTACAAGAGCGCTCTCTGGCGTTGTTGAAAATTGCCGATCGACTCGAACAGAACCTTGAGCGTATTGCGGTAAATGAAACCTGGGATAACGGCAAACCAGTACGTGAAACGCTGGCGGCGGATTTACCGTTGGCTGTCGATCATTTCCGTTATTTTGCCGGCTGCTTACGCGCCCAAGAGGGCACCTCGGCAGAAATTGATGAATTCACTGCCGCCTACCATTTTCATGAGCCGTTAGGCGTGGTGGGGCAGATTATTCCGTGGAACTTCCCGCTGTTAATGGCCGCCTGGAAACTGGCACCCGCCATTGGCGCGGGCAACTGCGTGGTACTGAAGCCCGCCGAGCAAACGCCGCTCTCAATCACGCTATTTGTGGAATTGATTAACGATTTACTGCCGCCGGGCGTGATTAATGTGGTACACGGCTACGGGCGCGAAGCGGGTGAAGCGCTGGCGTCAAACCCACGGATCGCCAAGATCGCCTTTACTGGTTCAACCGCCACCGGCGGACATATTCTGGAACTGGCGGCGAAGAGTTTGATTCCCTCCACCGTCGAACTGGGCGGCAAATCGCCGAATATCTTCTTCGAAGATATTATGCAGGCGGAAGCATCCTTTATCGAAAAAGCGGCGGAAGGCGTGGTGCTGGGCTTCCTCAATCAGGGCGAAGTCTGTACCTGCCCATCGCGCGCATTGGTGCAGGAGTCAATATACGAACCCTTTATGGCGGCGGTACTAAAACGTATTAAAACCATCAAACGCGGCGATCCGATGGATAGCGAAACCATGGTTGGCGCGCAGGCGTCGCAGCAGCAGTTTGATAAGATCTTGTCCTACCTGGAGATTGCCCAGCAAGAGGGGGCGGAAGT
This sequence comes from Paramixta manurensis, assembly GCF_013285385.1. Lineage (NCBI taxonomy): Bacteria > Pseudomonadati > Pseudomonadota > Gammaproteobacteria > Enterobacterales > Erwiniaceae > Paramixta > Paramixta manurensis. Next base: position 1,988,002 of record NZ_CP054212.1, read on the forward strand.
GCTGACCGGCGGCGGTATTGAGCAATTGAGCGATGAATTAAACGGCGGTTATTACATTCAGCCAACGCTATTAAAAGGCCACAACGGCATGCGTGTGTTCCAGGAGGAGATTTTTGGGCCGGTGGTGGGGATCACCACTTTCAAAGATGAAGCGGAAGCCATCGCAATTGCTAATGACTCAATCTACGGGCTTGGCGCCGGGGTATGGACGCGGGATATTAACCGGGCATACCGCGTTGGGCGTGCGATTAAAGCCGGGCGGGTATGGACCAACTGCTACCATCTGTATCCGGCTCATGCGGCGTTTGGCGGCTATAAAAAATCGGGGATTGGTCGTGAGACCCATAAGATGATGTTGGACCATTATCAGCAGACCAAAAATTTGTTGGTAAGTTATAGCATCCAGCCATTAGGCTTCTTCTAAACCTGTGGTTCTCGCCCCTGGTTCAGGGGCGAGAGAGGCCGTTTACATCTGATCTTACTGTGGTTACCGGTTAACTAACTTCGCCGGCAATGCGACCACCAACAACGAACTCAGCAATAAACAGACGGCAAAGACCCATAATGCGCCGCCGCTACTGCCGGTTAAATCCAATGCCAGACCCATAATCGAATTACTCACCAAACCGGCGATATTGGCCACTGAACAAGCCAACGCGAAACCGGTTGCCGCAGCGGTGCCTTTCAGAAAGGTGCCGGGCAGGCTGAAAAACACCGGGACCGCGCCAATGATCGCCGCCTGCGCAATTGAGAACAGCAGCACAGTGGCGAACACGTTATGCGAGAAAAAGGTACTGACCCCCATCGACACCGCGCCAATAATAAAAGGCACAATAATATGCCAGCGGCGCTCGCGGAAGCGGTCAGAACTGGCACCGATAAACAGCATACCAAACAGCGCGGCGATGCTGGGCAGTGCGGTCAGCATCCCAATATGGCTAATATCGGTGACTCCGGCATTTTTAATAAAAGTCGGCATCCAGAAGCCCATTGCGTAGGCACTCAGTAGAATCGAGAAATCGATACCGCCCAGCATCCACACTTTCAGGTTAAAAAAGCCATCACGGAAGTGATGTTTGGCATGGCTGGCCTCAGCATCATCGCTATCCAGTTCACGGGCTACCTGCGCTTTCTCACTCTCACTCAGCCACGCGGCTTTCTCCACCGTATCCGGCAACACCCAAAATGTCAGTACGCCCAGTAACATGCTGGGGATCCCCTCCAGCAAGAACAGCCATTGCCAGCCATGCATACCGTGGGTTTGATCGAAATTCGACATGATCCAGCCGGAAAGCGGGCCGCCAATCACGCTGGAGAGCGGCAGGCCGATCATAAACAGCGCAATGATGCGGCTACGGCGATACGAGGGAAACCATTTCGTCAGATAGAACAGCACGCCGGGCAGGAAACCGGCCTCCGCGACGCCGAGGAAAAAGCGAATCACGTAAAACTGCATCGGCGTGGTGACAAACAGGGTGCCTGCCGAGAGCAGCCCCCAAGTGATCATAATCCGTGCGATCCACATCCGCGCGCCAACGCGCTGCAAGATCAGGTTACTTGGCACTTCAAACAGAATATAACCCACGAAAAATAACCCGGCGCCGAAGCCGAAGGCGGCCTCGCTTAATTGTAACTGGCTGGCCATTTGCAACTTAGCAAGACCGATATTGATTCGGTCCAGATAGGCGGCCAAATAGCAAAGGCACAGAAAAGGAATCAGCTTCCAGGTGATTTTACGATAAATCGCCTGTGAGCCTTCTGCCGTAATGGCAGACGTGCGGGTGAAAACAACAGTCATAGCTTTGTCTCCGGACGCGATGTTGTGGCCCAGTGTGGGCGGGTGCTTTTGGATATAAATATTGTTATGCAGCACTCCGTGCAGGTGATTCCCTCCCTAACGGCGGGAGGAAAATTGTCCGAGATAGTCGAGCGCGGCGGTTTTACTCACCACGTCGCCATATTTGCTGTCGATATCAAACAAATTGGCGTGATGCGGTTCATCATGGCGATCGCCCACGCATTCGCGTACCACGATGGGACGAAAGCCGTGCTGTAACGCATCGACCGCCGTCGCGCGCACACAGCCGCTGGTGGAACAACCGGCGATAATGACCGTATCAATGCCTTCACTCACCAGTAACGACGCCAGCGCACTGCCAAAAAACGCGCTGGCATACTGTTTACTCACCACCACCTCGTCAGGGAGTGGCGCCACTGGCGGGCAGAACGCCGCCAGCGGGTTTCCTTCCACCATATCGCGCATCACCGGCGCCTTTTTCACCCACACGCCACCATCACGCTGATGCTGTGCGTGGTAGCGAATATTGGTATGGATCACCGGTATTGACGAGCGGCGGGCCTGCGCCAACAGACTTTCGGCTTCCGCCACCGCGCTGACCACGCCCGGCGCATAGAGCGGCGCGCCCGGCGTGGTGTATCCCTGCATAAAGTCGACCATCAGCAGTGCCGGACGCACGCCGAAACCGAGGCGATTTCCCCAAACGCCTAGGTAGTTATCCGCTGCGGATGTGCTCATTGCGCCTCCTTAATATGCGCCAGAGAGCAGGGCGCCTGCGCCAGGCACCACCGCCTCTAGCTCTAAGGCTTTCAGCATGGCGTAAGTGGTGGCAATAGCGGCGGTCACCACCGGTTTACCGGTTTGTGCTTCCACCGTTGCCACCGCGGGCAGTGACGGCATCTGTACGCAAGCCGAGAGCACTATCGCATCGACATCGGTGGTATCCAGCCCGGCGACAATGGCGGGCAGTTTTGCCGGATCGTGACGCGCAACGTCGAGGTTGTTTGGGATCTCCAGCGCGTGCCACACGCTGACCTCAATCCCTTCATGGCGGATATAATCCACCACCATTTCGGTGAGCGGTTTCATATAAGGCGCTACCAGCGCGATGCGTTTTGCCCCCAATACTTTCAGGCCATCGACCAGCGCCCCGGCGCTGGAAATAACCGGCGCGGCCGCGTTATTTTCGCGCGTGACCGCGGCCAAACGTTGTTGTGATTCACGGTGATAGCCGCGCCCCATCGACATAATCGCCACCAGACAGGCATAACCCAACACGTCGACCTGCGCGTCGGAGAGTTCCAGCGCGCAACGATCAGACTCTTTATCCATCGCCGCCAGCTCCTCTTTGGTGACGTGCTTCATGCGCATCCGGCTGGAGTGAAAAGTAAAGCGTTCCGGGCGAATAAGCTGACGCGCCGTCAGCATCGCCGGAATTTCGGTTTCCATGGTGATATTGGAACTGGGCACAATTTGCCCGATACGATAAAGCGTGCTCATAGGTGTGCTCCGGGGGTTAGCGGCTGTCCGTAGAAAGTGCCAAAGGCGGCGAAAAATCCGTCAAAATCATCCCATGGGATCATGTGACCGGCGTTGGCGGCATGGGTGATTTCAATGGTCGGCAATAGCGTGCGAATCTCAGCTTCATCTTCCGGCTGGATCACACCGCCTTTACCTGCTGCCATCAGCAAGGTTTTGGCCGGTAGCTGAGGGAAATATTGATGAATATCGAGCTGGTGAAAATCGTCATAGGCACGGCGAATCGCCGGTTCATAGCAGGTATGCAGCCATTCGGCGCGTAAGTTACGCTGCACCTCGCTCCAGGTCGGGCAGTATTCGCGCATCGCCTCGCCGCTGATACCACTTAGCGACTGACGGATGGAGTCGACATACCACGGCCATTTGCCCGGATACGCGCGCCGGCCCGGCCCGGAAACCGGCGGGTCGATTAACGCCAGGCTGAGCACTGGCGCGGGCTGCAGCACCGCCGCGCGCATAATAAAGCGGGCGCCCATTGAGTGACCCAGCAGATGATAATTCTGCAACCCTAACGCGGCGGCAAAGGCATTAATATCTTCCGCACAGCTTTCGGTGCCGTAATCCAGCCCTTCACCGCTGGAGGAGAGGCCGCGCCCGCGCACGTCCAGCACCCAGGTATCGAAGTGCTGGCCAAACACCTCGGCGACAAAGCCCCAAGTGATGGCCGGGCTGGTAATGCCGGGGATCAGTAACAGCGCCGGTCCGCTGCCGCCGTAGCGCAAATAGTGTTGGCGAATACCGTTGGCCTGTACATTGCCGCCATAGAGGAACGTACTCATGCGGCGTTCTCCGATTTCAGCGGATGGCTGTACAGGTCGTAACCGTAGACCCATGCCGGATCTTCTTGCGTGCGCAGGAACGTATTGGCATTGGATACCGCTTGTACGCGTGAGGCGCGCTCTTTGCGGTTGCTCTCGTACAATTTAAAGGCGGTACTGTAATCGTTAAGCCCGGTTTCCTGTAGGCAGCGCGTGAGCATTGCGGCGTCTTCAATCGCCATCGCCGCGCCCTGCGCCATATGCGGTTTCATCGGATGGCAGGCATCGCCTAATAGCACTATGCGGCCTTCGCTCCACAGCGGAAGCGGTTTACGGTTCAGCAGCGGCCATTTCGTCACTTGCTCGCTGCTTTCAATCAACGCCTGCACTACCGGATGATAATTGGCGAAGGCTTCATACATCTCTTCACGGCTGCTGGGCACGAAACTGCCCTGGAAATCCCATGCCGGGTGCGGTACGCCGGAAACGTAATAGTATTCGTCGCGCTTGCCGGTGGTGTAATAGACCATCAGATGACGATCTTCCGACCACCATTTCACACAATCCTCAAAGTTGAGGTTATATTTCGCCAGTTGCTCGCCGCGAATCAGCGCGCGGTGCGCAACCCAGCCGCTGTAGCTTGGCGCTTCCGGGCCCAGCAAATGCTCGCGCAGTTTTGAGTTGATCCCATCGGCGCCAATCACAATATCCACCCGGGTTTCACTGCCGTCGGTAAAGCGCAGCAGCACCTCGCTGCCGCTGTCTTCGACCGATTGCAGGCATTTGCCGAAATGGATGCTCTCCGGTTTTATTGCCGTCATCTGCAAGGCTTGCAAATCGCCACGGTGCACCGTGACATAGGCGGCGCCATATTCGCGCCGTGCGAACTGCCCGAGAGGGATACGGGAGAGGTAATCGCCGGTATCGGCATCGCGGCTAAACCAGAAATCGGGATGAGAAGCCATGGCTTCCAGCGGTTTCTCAATACCAATCTGTCGAAAAATCTTCAGTACATTTGGCCCCATATGGATACCGGCGCCGAGACGGGAAAACGACGGGCTCTGCTCATAGAGATCCACCTGAAAACCGGCTTTTTGCAGCAGGGCTGCGGCGGCAGCGCCGCCTAAACCGGCACCAATAACGGCAATTTTTTGCTGACTACTCATGGCATTTCCTCAAATCCAGTCCAGTGAAAACGTTTATTTAGCGAGCGATGAGGTGTTCATCATTTGCGCTAATTTAAAGTGTGTACACTAAATATTTTTAAGTCGCCAACGCGTTAATGACATTTTGAACTTGCGTCACAATTGGCGAATTTTTGTTGTGATGATGTTAAACATAGCGCTATGAAGGGTTAAAATAGGGTTTTCTTATGATGAATGGTTAGCTGTTGCAATCGAGAGGATAAAGACTCTATAAATCATATAAAGCGTACTCACTTAATTACGGTTAATGTTTGTACAAATGGAAATCCCCCGCAATCCCGGTAGGTGAGGAGAGAACATGGCGGTAAATAACAGTCAGTTGACAGAGATGTTTGAACGCGTGTTGGCGCTTTCAAAAGTCGATAACACGCAAAGCGTCGCCGTGTTGAAAAGCCACTACTCTGATGCGCGTACCGTGCAAGCGGCGACCGACGCTGCGTTACGCTTAGGCGCTAAGGTGTATATCGTCGAATTACCCTCCTTCAACCACCCGCGGGCAATGGGTAACGATATGACGGCGTATTGCGGCGATACCGCCTTGACCGGTAACCTGGCGGCGCAACGTGCGCTGGAAGCGGCGGATCTGATCGTCGACACTATGATGCTGCTGCATTCGCCGGAGCAGGAGCAAATCCTCAAAACCGGTACGCGCATTTTGCTGGCGGTCGAACCGCCGGAAGTGTTGGCGCGAATGCTGCCGAATGAAGAGGATAAGGCGCGGGTACTGGCTGCCGCAGCGGTGTTAGAAAAAGCGCGCATTATGACGGTGAAATCCAGCGCGGGCAGCGATTTCCGCGCCCCATTAGGTCAATATCCCACCGTCACCGAATACGGCTATGCCGATGAGCCAGGGCGTTGGGATCACTGGCCGAGCGGTTTCCTGTTTACCTGGCCAAATGAAGAACAGGCGGAAGGGGTACTGGTGCTGGACGTCGGCGACATCCTTTTGCCGTTTAAAAGCTATGCGCGCGAACGCATTACGCTGGAAATTGAAAAAGGGTTTGTGACCCAAATCCATGGCGGCTTTGAGGCGGAGTATTTGCGCGATTATATGCGCTACTTTAACGACCCGGAAGTGTACGGTATCTCGCATATCGGTTGGGGATTACAGCCACGCGCACAGTGGACGGCGATGGGGCTGCACGATAAAAACGATGGTATGTGTATGGATGCGCGCGCGTTTTACGGTAACTTCTTGTTCTCTACCGGCCCGAATACCGAAGTCGGCGGTACGCGTAAAACGCCCTGCCATATGGATATTGCGCTGCGCCGTTGTGATATTCGCGTGGATGACCAACTGGTGGTGGCAGAAGGCGAAGTGGTGGCGCCAGAGGCGTCGCGCGTGCGCTAAAAAAACGGTAAAAGGGAAGACGACGGCTGCCGGAGAAGAGAGAATGTTCTACTCTATCCGGCAGCGATTTTAAAAGGACATTACTATGAGCAGTCAGCCAGCGCGCCCTGATGCGGATGAGGGATACCATTTTACCGACCAGGTCGGGCATTTGTTACGGAAGGTCTACCAGCGTCACGTGGCAATCTTTCAACAGCATGTGGGCGATTCACAGTTAACGGCGGTGCAGTTTATTACCCTGTGCGCCATACGTGACATGGGGCCGAGCGCGCAAACCGACCTGGTGCGCGTCACGGCGGTTGATCAGGCGACGATACGCGGCGTGGTTGAGCGCCTAAAGGCGCGGGAACTCATCGCCCTGAGTCCCGACCCGCATGATAAACGGAAAGTGATTGTTTCACTCACGCCGCAGGGGGATGCGCTGATCAACCAAACCGTGCCGCATGCGTTGCAAATTAGCGAATTAACCTACGGCAAGCTGAATGCCGCCGAACGTATCGCGTTGGTTTTTCTGCTCAATAAAATGCTGGATGATAGCGACCAGCCGCACTACTGAGGCGTGAATAGCGTACCGCCTCTCTTTATCAAGGCGGAGAGAAATCATGAGGGATACGGCGAATATATCCGCCAGCACCAACCAGGAACACACCTTTACCTTAACCGTTAATAGTGAGGTTCGGCCGGTTCAGGCCTGGCGCGACACCTCGCTGTTACTGGTGTTGCGCAATCAATGGGGGCTGAACGGGCCAAAATTTGGCTGTGGCCTTGGCGAATGCGGCGCTTGTACCGTGATGATTGAGGGGGTTGCCGCCCGCTCCTGTGTCATCCCGGCTTATGGTGTGCGCGGTCGCGCCATTACCACTCTCGAAGGGCTGGGCCAGCGCACGGCGTTACATCCGGTTCAACAGGCGTTCATTGATGAGCAAGCCGCGCAATGTGGTTACTGCCTGAACGGTATGATTATGACCACCGCCGCACTATTGCGCCGCAATCCCACGCCAACCGACGATGAAATCCGCCAGGCGCTGGCGGGAAATTTGTGCCGCTGCGGTACCCATCTGGAAATTTTACAAGCGGTTAAACGCGCCATTCAGCTCTCTCAGTCTGCTACACAGGACCTTGCCGATGACCAGTAAACCCAATCTTCCGACGCAAAAAGAGCTTTTGGCGCGTAGCGGGGTGCTGCTGGTAGTGAATGAGGTGCAGCCGCCGCCGGGTTTAGTACCAAAAGGCCAAACGCCAACCCTTAAGCCGAAAGAGCAGGGGCTATTTATCGCGCTGTGTAACAGCGGTGCGGTGTATGCGTTTAACGGACATGTGGATTTAGGCACCGGGGTGAAAACCGCGCTGACGCAAATTGTCGCCGAAGAGCTCTATTTGCGGATGGACCAGGTCACCATGGTGCTCGGCGATACTCAGCGTGCGCCAAATCAGGGCGCTACCATTGCCAGCGCCACACTACAAATCTCTGCGGTTCCGCTGCGCCAGGCGGCGGCGGAAGCGCGCCATTGGCTAATCCAGCAGGCGGCAACCCGGCTTAACGTTGCGCCGGATTCGCTGAGTTTGCTCGATGGCGTGATCGGCACACCGAAGGGTGAAACGGTCAGTTACGGCGAACTAATCGGCGATCAACACATTGAGTTAACCTTTAGCGGCGAAGCGCCGCTAAAACCACAGGCCGATTATCGGCTGGTGGGAACCAGCTCGCCGCGCGTCGATATTCCAGCCAAGGCGACCGGGGAGTTGACGTGGGTGCATGATATGCGTTTGCCGGGCATGCTGCACGGGCGGGTAGTGCGCCCGCCGTATGCCGGTTATGACAGCGGCAGCTTTGTCGGCACCAGCTTGTTGAGCATTGATGAAAGCTCCGTCGCCCATATTCCCGGCGTGGTGGCGGTGGTGCAGATACAGGATTTTGTCGGTGTGGTGGCGGAGCGTGAAGAGCAGGCGATCCGCGCGATGCAGGCGCTAAAAGTGGAATGGAAGCCGTGGCAGTCGACGTTGCCCAATCTGAGTGATGTTGAGCAAGCTATTCGCGATAACCCACGCAGTTCGCGGGTGGTACACGATACCGGCGGAGTGGATGAAGCGCTGAACAACGTTAGCCAGCGTTTTACCCGCAGCTATTTATGGCCGTATCAAATGCATGGCTCAATCGGCCCCTCCTGCGCGGTGGCGGATTATCAGTCAGAGCGGGTTAGCGTATGGTCGGGCACGCAGAATCCACATCTGCTACGCGCCGATATCGCCTGGTTACTGGAGTGTGACGAACAGAAAATTGAAGTTAGCCGTATGGAGGCCGCCGGTTGCTATGGGCGCAACTGCGCCGATGATGTGGCGGCAGATGCGGTGCTGCTATCGCGGGCGGTCGGCAAACCGGTTCGGGTACAACTGACGCGTGAGCAAGAGCATGTCTGGGAGCCGAAAGGCACCGCGCAATTGATGGAGGTTGACGGCGGGCTGGACGCGGAGGGTAACCCGACGGTGTATGATTTCACCACCTCCTATCCCTCTAACGGCGCGCCTACGCTGGCATTGCTACTGACCGGGCGCGTGGATCCGGTGGCGCTGGCGTATGAAATGGGCGATCGCACGTCAATCCCGCCGTATGACTATCCGCAGCTCCGCGTCACCATTGAAGATATGGCGCCGATTGTGCGCGCTTCCTGGCTGCGCGGCGTCTCGGCGCTGCCTAACACCTTTGCCCATGAGTCCTATATGGATGAGCTGGCGCACGCGGCGGGTGTCGATCCGGTTGAGTATCGTCTGCGCTATATCAAAGATGAACGAGCGGTGGAGTTGATGAAGTCCACCGCCGAGCGGGCGGGCTGGACGCCGCGTATCGCACCGCAACAAACCGCCAGCGAAGACGGCGTGTTACGCGGGCGCGGGTTTGCCTATGCGCGTTATATTCACAGCAAATTCCCCGGTTTCGGCGCCGCCTGGGCGGCTTGGGTGGCTGATGTCGCCATTGATAAACAGAGCGGCGAAGTGGCAGTCACCCGCATTACCGTCGGGCACGACGCCGGGATGATGATCAACCCTGATGGCGTGAAGCATCAGATTCACGGTAACGTGATCCAATCGACCAGCCGGGTGTTAAAAGAGCGGGTAACGTTTGAAAACAATATCGTCTCCAGCCAGGAGTGGGGCGGCTACCCGATTCTGACCTTTCCTGAGTTACCCGCGGTCGATGTGATGATGATGCCGCGCCCTTATGAGCCGCCGTTAGGCGCCGGAGAGTCGGCCTCGGTACCCAGCGCGGCAGCCATCGCTAACGCCGTGTTTGACGCCACCGGCATTCGCTTTCGGGAACTGCCGATCACCGCTGATCGACTGCGTGAGGCGTTAAATGGCCCCGATCCGCAACCGCAGCCCACGTTACGCGCGCCGGTGAAACTGGCTAAACGGCGTAAAAAATGGTTGTTCGGCGGCGCGGCGGGATTAGTCGGCGCGGTGTTGGGTATTGCCACTAACGCGTTGCCGTGGCGTGCGGAGATTGCGCCGGTTACGCCGCCTGGCGCAGGCAGTTGGTCGGCGGCAACCTTAGAGCGCGGACGGCAGGTTGCGGCGGCGGGCGATTGCGCTGTCTGTCATACCGCTGAGGGCGGCGCGACCAATGCTGGCGGCCTGAAAATGGATACCCCGTTTGGCACGCTTTACAGCACCAATATTACCCCGGATAAGCAAACTGGCATCGGCAACTGGTCATTTACCGCGTTTGACCGCGCCATGCGTCAGGGCATTAGTCGCGATGGGCATCATCTGTATCCGGCCTTTCCTTATACGGCATTTCGGAAAATCAGTGATGCAGATATGCAGGCGCTGTATGCCTGGCTAATGTCGCAATCCCCGGTGGAACAACGTCCGCCGGAGAACGATATGCGTTTTCCTTTCAATCTCCGTCCGTTGATGGCGGGCTGGAACGCATTGTTCCTCGGGCGCGGCGAGTATCAGACCGATACGCAGCAAAGCGCGGAGTGGAATCGAGGCGCGTATCTGGTTAACGCCGCCGGGCATTGCGGTGCCTGCCACTCGCCGCGCAACCTGCTTGGCGCGGAAAAAAGCGGCCAGGCTTTTCTCGCCGGCGGTTGGGTTGATGGCTGGGAAGCGCCGCCGCTCAATGCGCTTAGCCAAAACGCTCAACCGTGGACTGAGCAGCAGTTATATACTTATTTGCGCCGTGGGTTTGATCCGCAGCATGGCGTGGCCGCCGGGCCGATGGCGCCGGTAGTCAGCCACTTGGCGACCTTACCGGAGAGCGATGTGAAGGCGATGGCGGTCTATCTGGCGTCGCTTAATCGGCAACCCGCGCCCGAACCTGCCGCGCCGGTCGAATTAAAAACCGCCTACAATACCGCCGCGGGTGAACGTTTGTTTAATGGCGCTTGTCAGGCATGCCACAGCGCCAGTCGCGGCGGGCCGCAGTTGTATGGCGTTAGCCCGGATATGGCCTATAACACCAGCGTGCGCAGCGCTTCGCCGGATAACTTGCTACAGGTGGTGTTACACGGCATTGATAAACCCGCCACGGATGAGTTGGGGTATATGCCGGGCTTTGCCGCTAGCCTGTCCGATCGCCAGGTGGCGGACATTGCCGCTTATCTGCGCCAACGCTATGCGCCGGACCAGCCGCCGTGGCCGGACCTGGTTAACAAAGTCGCCCATGTGCGCGCTAACCCAGGGAGTCACTGATGGAGATTGGCATCATACTGTTAGCCGCCGGAACCAGTTCGCGCTACCGGGCGGCCTGTGGCCGACATAAGTTACTGGAACCTTTGAATGGCGAACCGCTGTTTAGCCATACGCTGCGCCATGCAGTGGCGGCAGGCGGGCCGGTTACCGTGCTATTACGCCCGGAGGATAAGGCGCTGCAGCAGTTAGCGCAGGGAACGCCTCAGTTACTGATTGAAAGCCGTGGGATGGGCGAAACCCTGGCGGCAGGCGTGCGGGCGCAAGCCGCGAGAGATGGCTGGGTGGTTGTACCCGGCGATATGCCGTGGCTACGGCCTGACAGCATTCGCGCGGTCATTGCCGCGCTGGCTGAGCACTCCATCGTGCGGGCGTACTACCGTCAACAGGCCGGGCACCCGGTAGGCTTTCGCCGCGAGCACGGCGCGGCGTTAATGGCATTGCACGGCGATGAAGGCGGGCGCAGTTTGCTGCGCCGGGTGCCACTCTGTCAATTAGCGCTGGACGATCCCGGCTGCGTGCGCGATGTCGACCTGCCGGATATGCTGGGAGAAGGGTGATGCAATCGCTCGATCAGCGGGTGATTCTGCGCGCGCTAGAATGGCAGCGGCAGGGCGAGCCGGTCTGGCTATGTACCGTGCTTCATACGTGGGGTTCCGCGCCGCGTGTACCGGGCGCGATGCTGGTTGCCAATGCCGCTGGCGAAACCTGCGGGTCGCTCTCCGGCGGCTGCATCGAAGAGGATTTTTTGCAGCGTTTACGCAGCGGAGCGTTTCAGCGTGCCAGCCAAACGGTGCGTTACGGTGCCGGTGTGGGAAACGACACCACCCGCTTGCCGTGCGGCGGCATCCTCGATGTATTAATCGAATACCTACCGCCGGATGAGATAAGCGCCTGCCATCTGGCGGCAATGCACGAGGCGCTGGCAGGGGGGCGACCCTTACTCAAGCAACTGCGTTTAGGCGAGTGCGCCCGGCTGGAGCGTTGCGCGCCGGATGTGGTGTTACCGCAACGCGCGTATGACAGCGAAAACGTCCTGCTCCCGGTCGGTTGTGTTACGACGCTACTGGTTGCCGGTTACTCGCCGGTGGCCTGTGAATGTGTACGCATAGCGCTGATGCTCGGTTTTCAGGTGTTGGTCTGTGAACATCGCGCTGAGCAGTGGCGGCAGTTAGGCGAGGATTTTCCACACCAGCCAAACTTGCAAACCCTGCAACAACATCCGGCGCGTTATCTGGAGCTACAGGGCGCAACGGCCGGAACGGCGATTGTTTCGTTGACCCATGACCCGCGTATTGATGACCTGACGATGCTGGAAGCGGTTAACACTGCGGCCTTTTACCTCGGCGTGATGGGGTCGGCGAAAAATAGCCAGCAACGCCGCCTGCGGTTACAACGCATCGGGGAATGGGATGAAGTGACATTGTCACGCATTCATGCGCCAATTGGCCTCGCTATCGGTAGCAAAACCCCGCCGGAAATCGCGTTAGCGATTATGGCCGATGTGGTGCGGATAAAAAACGGCAAACTTTAATCTGGCGGTCGGCAACCCGACCGCATTTACTTAGCGGGTAAAACTATCGACCCGCGCCAGTGCCTCTGAAAGCTGCGCTTCTGTTACGTGAAACGGCATATTCGCCATATCCGGCGCAGCAAGCGCCGCACGAATAATTGCCGTGCGTTCGTGTTCGCTAAGCGTTGGAGCGATGGCCGCCAGATTGAGCGGCACCGAGCAGGCGCGGGCTAGCTCAATCGCCTGTTGTAACTCTTCATCGCTGCGCTGTTCCAGCGCCAGCAGGCAGAGATTACCGTACCCCACCAGCAAACCGTGACCAAAGGCGCGAGTTTTGTCACAAACCGTGAAACCTTCATAGAGCGCATGGGCGGCGGCGGCATGTGCACCGCTACTCATCAACGAGGTTAAACCGGCAAACAAAAAGATTGCATCCAGCGCCTGCTCAAATTCGGGCGTGGCGCGTTGGTCGATTATCGCCTGACAAGCGGCTGCCGCATGGGAGGAAATTAACTGGTAGCAGATCTCGCTGTTGGCTTTCGAGGAGGCGGCAAAGCCATTCGCAGCGTCGCCCTGATAAATCGCGCGAAATTCATACCATTTCGCCAGTGTATCGCCCAGCCCGGCGGCTAACCAACGAATTGGCGAGCGTGCCAATAGGGCGCTATCAATCATCACCGCCGCCGGTGCAACCGGCAGGTGATACAGATCGAGAAAGTGTCCATCTTCACGATAACGAATCGACAGCGGCGTTACCGCCGCACAGGTTGCCGCAATGGTGGGAACGGTAATCACCGGTAGGTTGGCGTGAAACGCGACCGCTTTACCGGTATCGAGCGCCTTACCTCCGCCTACCGCGATAATCACGTCGCTACGGCTCTCTGTCGCCATCTGCGCCAGCCGTTCAATCTGTACCGGCGTACACTCACCGCCATACCACTCCTGCGCGGTTTGGGTCAGCCCGGCGGCGCGCAACTGTTGAGCCAGCGGTTCGGCTACCGCCGCCAGCGCCTGCTGCCCGCCAAGGACAAACGGGCGTTTCCCGAGAGTGGCGCAGACCGCGCCAAGCTGATTCAGCACACCTCCACCCCGTAGCACTTGCGCGGGAAACCTGATGTTTTGCATATCGCTTTCCTTAATCCAGTTGAAACCCGAAGTCTGGAAGCATACCGGCACTTTGGTCACGGAGATTCGACCGGCATGCGCTGTTTTTGCGTATTACCTCTCACTTCTTTCACAACATCATTTTTTGCTATGGCTGGCTATCTTGTCGCCTTAGCGGAAATATGGCACGCTGCCATAGGGTTGTATATACAAGAATAGTCAATAATGACGGTGAAGACAGCACCGCCGGGCAACCCTTAAAGGCCAACACAAATCACGGGCTACCAGGTCCCACCATCATGCGTTACCGAACCTATCCGGCAAGGAGTTACAATGTCGACAGCTACGCCTGCACGCGAGACCTCCGATCTCGCAGATAAAAAACTGATTGAAAGTCGCAGTATTGACTATATTCCCGACAGTGAACGCCACGGGCACGTATTTAGCCAGTTCACGCTGTGGTTCGGCGGGAACCTGCAAATCACGGCCATTGTCACTGGCGCGTTAGCGGTGGTGTTGGGCGGCGATGTGGTGTGGTCGATTATTGGTCTGCTGGTTGGGCAGATTTTAGGCGCGGCGATTATGTCGCTGCACGCCATCCAGGGGCCACGTCTTGGTTTACCGCAAATGATTACCAGCCGGGCGCAGTTTGGTGTCTATGGCGCGGTTATCCCGCTGGTGTTGGTGTGCCTGATGTATGTGGGTTTCTCCGCTAGCGGTACGGTGCTTGCCGGGCAAGCATTGGCGCACCTAACCCACCTCAGTAATAACGCCGGGATTCTGTTATTCGGCGCGATTATTATTGTCGTGGCGGTGCTGGGTTACCGGCTGATCCACGGCCTGGGTAAAGTGGCAAGCGTCGTGGGTATCGCCACCTTTATCTATCTGTTCTTTCGTCTGCTGGTTGCCAATGACATCGGCGCGTTGCTGGCGAATAACCATTTTTCGCTGCCGATGTTCTTGCTGGCGGTGTCATTGTCATCTTCATGGCAAATTGCGTTTTGCCCCTATGTTTCCGACTATTCTCGTTACTTACCGCGTGATACATCGGCGGGGAAAACGTTCTTTGCGGTGTTTAGCGGCACGGTATTGGGAACGCAGGCTTCAATGACATTGGGCGTAGTGGCTGCCGCCTTGGCAGGTAAAGCCTTCGCCGGAAATGAAGTGGGGTACATTGTCGGGCTGGGTTCAACCGGCACCATGGCGATGGTGCTCTATTTTGCCATCTGTTTTGGTAAAATTACCTTCACCACGCTGAATGCTTATGGCAGTTTTATGTCACTAACCACCATTGTCTGTGGTTTCCGTAAAACTGTGTCGATCAGCCAAAACGGACGTTTGCTGTTTGTAGTGCTGATGGTGGGTCTTTCCTGCGCTATCGCCATCATTAGTGAGCCGTCGTTCCTGAAATCCTTTACCCAGTTCCTGCTGTTCTTGCTGGCGTTCTTCGTGCCGTGGAGCGCAATGAACCTGATGGATTACTACTTTATTTCCAAAGGGCATATGGACATTCCGGCGCTGGCCGATCCGAACGGGCGCTATCAACGCTGGAACCTAAAAGGCATTACTACCTATATCCTTGGCGTGCTGGTGCAGTTGCCGTTTATCGCCAATGGGTTCTATACCGGTAAGCTGGTTTGGCTGTTTGATGATAACGACATTTCGTGGATCATTGGCTGGGTGTTTACCGCTATTTTCTACCTGCTGATACGCCGTTTTGATCGCCATCCGCCGTTAACCCGCACTCTCTATCCTTCCTGATGGTTTTAATGGGGCGTAGTGTTACGCCCCACAACCGTTTTCTTACGTTCGATTGTGACTTTCTGTGGTAAATCACATTTCAGAGAAAAGTTTTGCGTTGAGCGTAACTTTTTTTAACATTGCTATTTCTCGTCTAATCGCTGGTTGGTTATACCTGTTGCACTAGCTTACACGCTGATTGGTGTGTGAATTTTTGTTAAGTGATAACACCGGACGGGAAATACGATGACCAAAAAAGAAGCGGTAACCTTTTCAGCGCCGGAGCATGAGCTGCGGCTCCCGCGTGGGATGCGTTTAGATTTGGTGACGCTGCGGCTGTTTGTGGCAACGGCGGAGCAAGGAGGCGTGACGCGCGCCGCCGGGCAGTTGCATTTGGTTCCCGCCGCCGCCTCGCGCCGGATCCGTGAACTGGAAGAACAGTTAGGCATCGCGCTGTTTATCCGCCAGCCGCACGGTATGGCGCTCAATGATGCCGGGCGCGCGGTGCTGGCCCATGCCCGCAGTATGCTGCATTCCGTTGACCGGATGCAGGAAGATGTGATGGCGTTTATGCAGGGGAATCGTGGCGTGGTGCGCATTGCCGCCTGCACCTCGGCGGTTCTGCAATTCTTGTCGGAAGATATTCAACGCTGCCATCTGCGCTATCCCAATATCCATATTGATTTGCATGAAATGAACAGCGAAGGCGTAGTGCAAGCGGTGCAACGCGGCATTGCGAATGTCGGTATCTATGAGCATTCGGTGACCCACGTTGCTTTACCCCATTTACCTTATCGGGAAGATCGCTTATGCATTGTGACCCAGGCAGCCCACCCGTTGGCGCAGCAGGCCAGAAGCGGGGCGCGTATTACGCCAGAGCAGGCGCTACGCCATGATGTGATTGGGCTAACTGAAGGCGCTTCGATCTCGATCATCCTCGGGCGGCTGGCGGAGCAGGCCGGGCTGCCGCTAAAGATGCGGATTCGCGTTGGCAGTTTCGACAGCATGGCGGCGATGATCGCCTCCGGTATTGGCATTGGGCTGATGCCGGAGACTGTCGCGCGCCAGATCGCAGGCGACCGGCGTTTTGCGCATTTACCGTTTGACGGTGCGCTGGCGGTACGCCATTTTTCTCTCTGCCATCAGCCGCACGCCTCGCTGGCGCAAGCGGCAGATAGCCTCATCTCGCTACTTTGTACTCCCGCCCCCGTGCCGCATTGATCTTTCGTCAATCCAGCCAGCACCAATGACAGATAGCTGGCGGGCGAAATGTTATCGCATAGTTAAATCCTGCAAAAAATGCCCGCCATTATCGATGCGCGGGTTGGAGAAAACAGGGGGCCATTTTGAACACGCGTTCTCATGTCAGCCGACATATGCTGACGCTTTTTTGTGCCATGTCTTTTATCTTGTATCTCGATCGGGTCAACCTGGCGGCAGCGGCTGGTCCGCTGAAGGCGGAGCTGGGGCTCAGCAACACTGAACTGGGCGTGGCGTTTTCCGCTTTCGGCTACACCTACGCCATTTTTCAACTGGTTGGCGGCTGGATGGCCGATCGCTATGGCGCGCGTAAAACCATCATTGCCTGCGGCGTGATTTGGGCCATCTCAACGGTGGCAACCGGTTTTATCGGTGGTTTAGTGTCGCTATGTTTGGCGCGTTTACTGCTCGGGATTGGCGAAGGCGCCGCATTACCGGCGCAGGCCAGAGCGATAGCCAACTGGATCCCTCAGCCCAAACGCGGTATGGCGCAGGGGCTAACCCACTCTTTTTCGCGCTTAGGGAATGCGGTAGCGCCGCCGCTGGTGGCAATACTGATCACTTGGCACTCGTGGCGTGCGGCGTTTGTGGCGGTTGGGATTTTGTCGGCGCTGTGGCTGGTGGCGTGGGTTATCTATTTTCGTGATGATCCACGCCTCCATCGCCGGGTATCGCCAGAGGAGCTGGCAACGCTGCCGCTGGCGGAAACGCAGGAGCGTCCCGCCGAGGCCTCTACCGCAAGTTGGTGGGCCACCTTTCGGCGCATGCGGCCAACCATTGGCGTTTACTTCTGCATGGTGTGGTCCAACACCCTGTTCTTTAGCTGGATGCCGATTTTCTTTATGCAATCCCTCCATCTGGATATTAAACACTCGGCCATTTATGCCTCCGGGGTATTTTTCGCCGGTGTGGTGGGCGATGTTTCCGGCGGGGTGATCAGCGATTTTATTCTGAAGCGCACCGGTCGTTTAGCGCTGGCGCGCCAGGGCGTGATTGTGCTGAGCCTGTTGGGAGGGCTGGTGTTTTTTATTCCGGTACTGATTAGTCATAACCCAACGGTGATTGCCGGTTGCTTAAGCGCCGCATTCTTTTTCCTTGAACTGACAATTGGGCCAATTTGGGCGGTGCCGATGGATATTGCGCCGCGTTCAGCCGGGACGGCCAGCGGAATGCTCAACTTCGGCGCGGCGATGGCCACCATCATCTCACCGATTGTGTTCGGCGTAATGATTGATGTAACCGGTAGCTGGACGTTGCCATTCGTTGGCGCCATCAGCTTCTTAATTATCGGCATCCTGATGACGTTGTGGATTCGCCCGGATATTGGGGTTGGAAAGCAACCCGGAACGCTAACCGGACGGCAGTTAACCGCACGGTAACGCCCTTAACGCGGCCGGTGTGCCTGGCTATGGCAATAAAAAAGAGGTGGGAGTAAACATGATGGAGAGAGCGAGACAACCGACATACGACGGCGAGCGGGAAAACGTGACGGATCCCCGGCCGCATATTGCACTAGCAGTTGGCGATCCGGCGGGTATTGGCCCGGAAATTGTAACGCAACTGTTAGCAGACAGTACCCTTGGTCAACGCGCCAGAGTAACGCTGATTGGTAATTTACCCGCGCAACGTGCGGCGGCGCAACAGCGGGGTATCGAAATGCCTGCAGCTAACGATTGGTTAGCGATCCCGCGTTGGGATGGGCTGGAAAAGGCCTTTAGCCCGGCGCAGGTCGGTGCCGAGAATGGCGCGTTTATCCTTGATGCCCTGCGCTTCGGCATTGAGCTGGTACAAAGCGGAAAGGCGGATGCGCTCTGTTTTGGGCCACTGAACAAAGGTGCCATGCGGCTAGGTGGCATGGAAGAAGAGGATGAAATGCGCTGGCTGGCGAAGGAGCTAAATTATCAGGGCGTTTGCGGTGAGTTCAATGTGCTAAATACGCTGTGGACCGCACGGGTGACATCGCATGTGCCGCTATCGGCGGTCGCCGGGCTATTAAGTGCCGAAAAGGTCGCCCGCGCCATTGCGATGTTGACCGACGCGCTACGCGCCGCAGGCGTTGCCGAGCCTCGGATTGGCGTATGCGGGCTTAATCCGCACAATGGCGATAACGGCAACTATGGTGATGAAGAGGGGCGGGTTATTTCACCCGGCATCACGTTGGCAGCGACGCGCGGCTTCCCTGCTCAGGGGCCGTTTCCGGCCGATACGATTTTTTTACGCGCTCAGGCCGGGCAGTTCGACGGTATTGTGTCGATGTACCATGATCAGGGGCAGATCGCCACCAAACTGCTGGGATTTGACGTGGGCGTGACGGTACAGGGAGGGTTACCGATACCGGTGACGACGCCAGCGCACGGTACCGCCTATGAAATTGTCGGGCAGGGGATAGCGAAGACATCGGCGATGCATCATGCCTTCGATCTGGCGTGTAAATTGGGCAATAGCCACCGACGAGCGCGGCGCTAAAAAACATCCGGGCGAGACGCGTGCCTCGCCCGGATGTTATAGCATGGGCAAATTATTTGCTCTGGTTGAGTTGCTGCCAGCGTTGGTAAACCTGAATTGCGGCATCGGCTTTATGCTGCTTCATGGGCAGACGACGCTGCTCAATCGGCTTACGATATTCATCGTAGAAGGTATCCAACTCAAAATATTTACGGTCATCTTTATAGTACGGCGCGTAATCTTCGCGGGTAGTGATGTAGGTGACCTGCTTCGGGCTGCAGTAATAGAGCGAACCCAGGCACATTGGACACGGGCTGGCGAGGATATAGATTTCGCAGTCGGTCAAATGCTCGGTTTGTAGTTTTTGGCAGGCGGCGCGGATCGCCAAAATTTCGGCGTGCGCGGTAGGGTCATTGGTTTGCGCCACCAGGTTTGGGCTTTCAGCGATGATTTCGCCGTTACGAGCGATCACCGTGGCAAACGGACGTCCGCCTGCTTCCACGTTCTGCATCGCCAGATCGATAGTGCGTTGAATAAAATCCATAACTCCTCCTTAAGAGCGTGCGGAATACCTAACTAACGCTACGCGCTTCTTTCTATAAGTACCAAGACTGATTTACTATCTACCTCATAGGGAGTTCCTATAGGGGGAGTCATGTTACTGCGTCATATTCGCTATTTTCTTGCCGTTGCCGAACATGGCGGGTTTACGCCCGCTGCTCAGGCGCTGCATGTCTCACAGCCGACGCTTTCTCAGCAAATTAAACAGTTGGAGGAGCGGTTAGGCGCTCAACTGTTTGAACGCGGCGTGCGGCATACCTTACTGACCGATGCCGGTAAAGCCTATTTGACGTGGGCGCGTCGCGCGTTGAGCGATCTGGATGCCGGCGAGCGAGCGATCCATGACGTCCAGAGTTTGAATCGTGGTAGTTTGCGGATTGGCATGACGCCGACCTTTACCGCCTTTCTGGTTGGGCCATTGTTAGCGGCGTTTTATCAGCGTTATCCCAATATCACTTTACGGGTCGCGGAGATGTCGCAGGATGAGATCGAAAAAGCCTTAATAGAGGATGGCCTGGATATTGGTATCGCCTTTGATGAGCGCGGATCGCCGGATATTGAGGTGCAGCCGTTGCTGGAAGAGACGCTGGCGCTGGTGGTCGGACAGTCTCATCCTGCCGCCGGGCAAAAAGAAATTAATTTGGCGGCGCTCGGAGATGAGCATCTGGTATTGCTCAGTGAAGCCTTTGCCACCCGTGGGCAAATTGATAGCTATTGTCGGCAGCACGATATTCGTTTGCAGGTTGCCATTGAGGTGAACTCAATTGGTGCGGTGACCGAGATTGTGCAGCGTACCCATTTGGCGACACTTTTACCGATGACGATTGCGCAGCAACATTCGGCGTTAACCTCTATTACCCTCAAACCGACATTGCTGCAACGCACGGCGGTATTGTTGCAACGTAAAGGCGGCTGGCAAACCGCCGCCGCACGCGCTTTTATTACGCTGGCGCACCAACAAGCCCAGGCAATGATGACGGATGTATTACCGGACTGAATAGTCACTATGGTGATTTTTAATTGGTGACCGGCGAAAGGGGCTGCTTATAGTAGGGCTTTTCGTGTCGGTATTACGCCTGGCGTGTGCCAATCAGTTGAGGTGATGAAATGAACAATAAACGCTTTATTAATGCGCGAGCCGCCGACGGAAGCCCGCTCAGCTTTGAGGTGAAAGAGGGGCGCTTTGCCGCGTTCGGCGCGGATCTGCCGGACAATGCTGCCTCCGATAGCCTGATTGATTTGCAAGGGCGCTTAGTGTTACCGGGCCTGGTTGATGGGCATATTCATTTGGATAAAAGTTTTCTCGGCGGCGAATGGCAGCCACATCAACCGGTATCCAGCCTGCGTGAACGTTTAGCGGTGGAGAAGGCGTTACTGGCACAGGCGCAACCGGTTGAAGAACGCGCCAGTATGCTGATCGAGCAGGCGATTTCGTGGGGAACGGTGGCGATGCGTAGCCATGTGGATGTGGATGCCACCACCGGATTAACGAATCTGCATGCGGTGATGGCCGCGCGTGAGCAGTGGCGCGACAAAGTAGCGATTCAACTGGTGGCTTTTCCGCAGGCGGGCGTGATTTCCTGTCCGGGCAGCGCGGCGGTACTTGAATCGGCGGTGAAAGAGGGCGTGGAGGTGATTGGCGGTATCGATCCGACGACGCTGGATGGCGATGCTAACGGTCAGTTGGATATTTTGTTCAATTTGGCGGCGCGTTATGGCGTGCGAATGGATATTCATTTGCATGAGCCGGCGAACCAAGGCGCGCAGCAACTACAGCGTATTGCCGACCGTACGCAGGCGTTGGGGTTAGCAGGGCGCGTGGCGGTGAGCCATGCTTATGCGCTTGGCGATGTGTCGCCATCAGTACTGGAACAGACGGCGCGTAGTTTAGCCGATGCGGGCGTGGCGATTATGACGAATGCGCCCGGCGATCACGCTTTTCCACCGATTTTGACACTGCGCGCTGCTGGCGTGCGAGTATTTGCCGGTAACGACAATATTCGTGATGCCTGGTGGCCGTATGGGAATGGCGATATGTTGCAGCGTGCGATGTTGATTGGCTATCGCTCTGGTTTTAACACCGATGAAGAGTTAAATGTGGCGCTGGAGATGGCGACGACCGCAGCGGCTGAGGTGTTAGGGGTGGACGGTTATGGTTTAGCGCCGGGGAATGAGGCGAATTTTATCGTGATTGATGCGCCGAATTCCGCCGCCGCCGTTGCGATGACGCCGTCTGCGCGTGAAATTTATCGCCGTGGCGAAAAATTAGAGGTGCGTCGTTACGGTTGAATTATAGTATTAGCGTTAATTATTTAATTTAATTAGCGCTAATACTGTATTTAATAATACTTTAACGTTATTTAGACTAGTAAAAACAACCTGTAATTCTATTTTTTATTCTGGACTTTTCCAAAAGATACGATAAATTAATCCTCTTTTTAAGGACGAAAGGGATTGAAATAACGGGATGTTAATAAACGATAAAAAAAGCAATGTGACTGGAGAAGGGAGGTTGCGTCTAATCACACTGAGCGAGATCGCGATGGCCCATGCGATTTTTGGTCATACGATTGCATATAACCGCGTCTGGATTCATTGTGGAAGTTATCTCCCTGCAGGACTGTAAAGTGAAGGTGTTGCTATGTCCCCGAATGGAGAGATTTATTTCCGAAAAGAGCTTTATAGAAGTGATTACTCTTCTCCAATTGTTGGCATAGCTTTACAGCACACATTTATCCATGAGTTGGCTCATGTTTGGCAGTCTCAGCAAGGGATGTGGGTTAGATCAAGAGGGTTATTTAGTTGGGCGGCTAATTACTCCTATATTCTTGATGAGAAAAAAAAGCTTACGGACTATTCACTTGAACAACAGGCACAAATCATTGCTGATTACTGGTTATTAATGAGATTTGGTTTTAATGAATGGAATTTTCAACGTATCCCTGGTAGATTAGTTACGTTTCGTAAAATTATTGATCGGCAACAGATTTTGCCTCTTTATCAAAGTACATTATCTGGTTTCATGCCAATTAGGTGAATGCGTCATGAAATATTTTTCACTTTTTACTGTTTTATTCCTGTTCGCATGTAAAGCCAGCGATCCACGGCCGAAAGTGTATTCTGCGGAGGTTACGGTAAGAGAAGGAGATGTTTGTGTGTTAGCGCCAGCCACTCACGGTGAGTTTCTTTCCTCGCTGGAGATCGATGGGACCGGGGACGTGAAGCGCCTAAGAAAATATTTTTCTGGTAATCCTGACACTATTTATCTCTTAAACCGACAGTGCGTGCCCCTGTTTGGTTATCGTTTTAGGCAAGGTCATTCTTACGGTGTTTCAGTGCTACTCGAAACGCTGGAAGGCCAGAAAAAGGGTGAGGCAGGCCGTATTTTTACCGTCTCTTTTGCTGTTAGCGGTGATAGAGATAGCCAATTACGCGTCAGTAAAATTCAGTAGTGGCGTGATAAAGTTGCAGGATTTTTTCTGTTGTTACCTTATTTTCGTGAGGGCGGCGCATGCGTCGTCTTTTTGCCAGGTAAACAAACCGGTTTAAACCCTTTTTTTGATTATATAGTTAACTTATTGATTTTATATGATCTATTTCGTGGGAAAATAAAAAGGGTTTTGAGGAAAAAATAATGCTTTTCTCTGGCAGAACAAGGATATAGGCTGTTTGGGCTAGTGTTCACTGCCGTACAGGCAGCTTAGAAAGCGGCGGCGGAATATCAGGAAACGCTGGATAAGTTCACTGCCGTACAGGCAGCTTAGAAAGAGATAGAAATATCCCTGGTTGATATAAAATGGTTCACTGCCGTACAGGCAGCTTAGAAACGCGAGTGTGCAGCTCCGGGTGTCGTGGCGAAGTTCACTGCCGTACAGGCAGTTTATAAAACTCAATGCCTTAAGAGATATTATTTCTCTTGCTTAACTTTTCCACTACTACTTATTGTATATATTTTCTTTGTGGTTATTGTTATAGGGCCATTGAGTCCTTTTTCTACTGTCATTATTCTGTCTTTATCAATACAGTTAGGGCCATTTTTGATGTCACTAAAACATTTTAGATCAGATGTTTGTGTACTTAGTCTTATATCTTCTTGTGAGATATTTTTATAACCATCACCGAAAGACCAGAATGTTATTGCAAACCGACCCTTGTCGTCTTTGTGAGGAATATGATATTTATTTTCTATATCGCTTTGATTGTCCAGCCACCATTTTATTTTCCCGCTATCAGTAATGGGGAAGTTTTTAACAACAATATCACTAAAGATACTATCTTGATGAACAGATATTATTTTTGCGGGCAGGCTTATCCTGTATATTGCTGATAAAGCAACAATGACGATTAAAGTAAAGGTGAGCTTTTTCTTTGTAATTCTCATTTACTTTTCTCCTGATATAGTTATGCTTGCCTGCATGTTTGTAAAAAACGGCTTAAACCCTAAATTATCCCAGCGTTGCAAGACGAACCATATTCGAAAAGCTCTTAAATAGAGAAGCTTCGCGATCTCTGGTTTTTTTGGCCGCGACCTGTTGAACGCACTGAATATCGACACTTCCTCACAGGTCCAGGGGTTAACGACATCGGACACGTCATCAAGATCAAACTCCTTTCTGAGTTGCCTCTCTGTAAGGTCGCCATACTTCATGTCGTCGGCGCTGTGATCGTTAAACCTGTGCTGTGTCTGATAAATAGTGCATGGAAGCTGCAACGCTGGCATAAAAATTTCCTTATTGTAATAGCTCAGCCTGTGGGTCCAGATGTTGCTTATAGGTCCGTATCATAACTTGTACTAATTGATTCATAGCCTTGTGTATTTATCCACGCTGTATGAATATCAGGATGATGCGCCAGGCCGGAGGTTTCCATGCCAGACTCAGCCGCCTCAATAGCACATGAATTTAGTAACGGTGAGAATTTGGATTCCGAGGCTATATGTCATATTGGCTGAACCCTTTTTGGGGTTATAAAACTAACTTATTGATTTTATGTGATCTATTTTGAGAGCAGATAAAAAGGGTTTTGAGGAAGAAATAATGCTTTTCTCTGGCAGAACAAGGACATAGGCTCTTTGGACTAGTGTTAACTACCGTGCAGGCAGCTTAGAAAAGCGGGTGATCTGCGATTTGTCCACCCAACCGTTCACTGCCGTGCAGGCAGCTTAGAAAGGGGTAAGCGTTTTTTGGGATGACGGGGTTTTGTTCACTGCCGTGCAGGCAGCTTAGAAATTTGTAGATGTCGTAAGTGCCGGTGCGCATTAGTTCACTGCCGTGCAGGCAGCTTAGAAATACACGGCCACGCTTGATACGATTTACGGAGAGTTCACTGCCGCACAGGCAGCTTAGAAACGGCGACGATCGAGGCCAGCGAATTCTTGCAAGTTCACTGCCGTACAGGTAGCTCAGAAATCTGCTGGCGTGAAGTCGTAGGGCAGAGGATGATTATCCGAGTAAGGCCTGGTCAATCAGGGCTTTTAGGCAAAACTCTGTAAATCACGTACACCGCAAGTAATGTCAGTGCGATATAGATAATTCTTTCATGCCACGTTTCGAAATGAAAAAACCAGTAGGCACAAAGGAAAATTAAAATCCCTCCCAGTAATGCGCCCAGATAGTGAACGACTGAAAAAATTATTTTTTTTAGTGACCCGTTTTGGATGTCATTTCTTTTTGAGTTCATTTTCCACCGCATCAAGAATCTGGTTAAAAGCTGGGGTTCCATGCACCCACATGATATGAAGAGCTTCAACGAATGGCTGCAATGCTGGTTCTACGAAAAAATAAAGGAAATCATAATTATGTGGACGGAGGGAATTGTAAACTTCCGGCGCGTAGGTTTGCAGTCTTTTAGGAGCCCTTAACCTTGCTCAACAGCGAAGGAAATCAGCGAGGCATTATCATAACTTGTCCTAATTGATTCATAGCCTTGTGTATTTATCCACACTGTATGAATATCAGGACGATGCGCCAGGCCGGAGGTATCCATGCCAGGCTCAGCCGCCGCAAGGGTATATAAATTTAGCAACGGTGAGAATTTGGATTCCGAGGCTATATGTCATATTGGCTGAACCCTTTTTGGGGTTATAAAACTAACTTATTGATTTTATGTGATCTATTTTGAGAGCAGATAAAAAGGGTTTTGAGGAAGAAATAATGCTTTTCTCTGGCAGAACAAGGATATAGTCTCTTTGGACTAGTGTTCACTGCCGTGCAGGCAGCTTAGAAAATGCTGCCCGCGCATGAACCACGTTGGTGCAGTTCACTGCCGTGCAGGCAGCTTAGAAATTATAGCTTGCCTCGCCGATGGTTCCCTTCTCGTTCACTGCCGTGCAGGCAGCTTAGAAATAAAGATCTGCGCGATAAGGAAGAAGTCACAGGTTCACTGCCGTGCAGGCAGCTTAGAAAGCACTGTGGGAGCAGGCGCTGGATGACATTGCGTTCACTGCCGTGCAGGCAGCATCTCGTCAACGGCGAACCGCTTAGCTGGCGGGGATCGATCCGATACCGTAATATATTGACACTCCACGTTGGAATCTTACGGTACAGGCAGTAGGGATAAAACATGATTGATCAGGTTCGTACTTTTCTAACGAAAAGTGAGCTGGCTTACCAAACACTGCTTAGCGCAATTCAAAGCGGAGAACTGAAAGCAGGTCAAAAGGTAACGCTCAATGAGTTGGCCGATCGGTTAGGTATGAGTCTGACACCGGTGCGGGATGCGTTTACGCTATTGGCCGAACAGGGGTTTATTATCCGCAAACCGCACTATGCGGCGGTCATCGCCGAAAAAAAACTCAGCCGCACAGATGAGGTATCGTTATTACGCGCCATCCTTGAGCCCGAAACCGCACGCCTCGCCGCCATGCACGCCAATAAAGCGCAGATTGATGAGATTGCCGACGCGTATAACGCTTCGCTTGAAGCGGTAAAAAACCAAAACGCGCGCGAACTCAGCCGACTCAATGAACTGTTTCATCTAAAAATAGCGGAAGCCAGCGGCTCTACGTTATTGGCCGAATTTATTACCAGTTTATGGAAAGCGCTGCCGGTTCAGGGCATGACCCTGAATGGCGATACGGTGGCGACCCTTAAATCACACGCCGATATTTTAACCGCCATCAGCGAAGGCAACCCGGACGAAGCCCGCGCGCTAATGGCCGGGCATGTTGGCCACGCCGCCGATCGCGGACGCGCCTATCTCGACAGCCTTCAGTCATCAGCGCCGGAAGATAAACCGGACTGAGCGGCGTCAAGCGGAGGTGGCGCGAAGCGATAGTGGTGGTGTTCCAGTATTTCCGCCAAAGCGATACAAGCACGATCGGCCCCTGAACGGCCAATAATTTGTGCGCCAACGGGCAGACCCGTTGCGGTGCGCATCAATGGCACGGTAGTCGCAGGTAATCCGCAGGCGGAAGCCAATCCCAGCCAAAAATAGTCATTCGCCGAGGGCAAAGTACGTCCATCCACCGTTAAGTAGCGATCCTCTTTCGGTAGATTATTAAATAGCGGAAAGGCAGCCGTGCTGGCGACCGGGCACAACAAAAAATCCACTTGATCAAAGAACGCTTGCCAGGCAGCCATTAGCCGATAACGTTGCTGGTTCAACGCCAGCCACTGACGATGACTAAGCACATTACCACGCAGCAACAGCGCGCGATAACTGGCATCATCATCTACCAGATTGTCTCTAAGCTGCTGATGACGGCTAAAGGCTTCGTCGCTCTGTCGGCCACTGGTCGCCGCACGCAACAGCTGAACATAAACCTCATAGCTCTCACGGCTGGAGAAAGCGGGTCGTACGGTATCAACCACTTCAATGCCAGCCCGGCGTAACGATTCGCCAGCCTGTTCCAGCGCCAGACGAATCTCACTGCTCACCGGGAAGTGAGGATCATCATTCCAAAGGGCCACCCGGAAATGTGTACCATGGCGCGGACGCGCATCGTCAAGGATCGCCTGCATACGCGGCCAACTGTGGGGATCGGGCTGCGCCAACAGATCAAGCGCTAGTCGTAAATCGCCCGCGCTACGGCTCAGCGGCCCAAAGACGCTAATATCCGCAGGGGCAACATGGCCCGGCTGTGCATGACCACGACCGGGTATCACACCGTAACCCGGTTTGTGCCCCCACACGCCGCAGTAATGGGCCGGCATCCTAATCGACCCGCCGATATCACTGCCAATTTCCAGTGCGGAAAAGCCACAGGCTAGCGCCGCCGCTGAACCACCGGACGAACCGCCCGGCGTGCGCTGGTTATCCCACGGGTTAAGCGTGGCGCCATAGTCGGGGTGACACGTTTGCCAATCGGCAAGGTTAGGAGGGACGTTGGTTTTACCCAACAAAATAGCCCCGGCCTGTTTCAGGCGCGTAACCGCCAGCGCATCGTTACCGGCAATATTATCCCGTAGATGCGGCAGGCCAAAGGTCGAAGGCAAACCAGCAACATCCCACGACTCTTTTACCGTTATCGGCACACCATGCAGCGGGCCGAGCGCCTGACCGGTTTCCTGTGCTTTATCCGCCAGCCAGGCCTGCTCCAGCGCCTGCTCAGCCAATAAAATGACCACCGCATTTATATGTGGGTTATGGCGCGCAATTTGTTCCAGATGCGCCTCTACCAGTTGAACCGCGCTGATTTCCCGACGCTGAATGCGCGCCGCCTGCTGAAAAGCAGGGTCGAACAGTGAGAAAGAAGGGCTTATCACATCATCACCTATGGTTATGCGAAAAGGTTCGAAAGTGAACAGTTGTTTTCGCGACGTTTTTCTTCATATTAATGCCAAATATATTTTATAAAATATTAAAGGTAACTAAAGATATGCAGACAACAGCTATGCGCGGACGCGGCATTGTTGCCGTATTACTGTTGGGGTTAAGCGCATTTTCTCTCCAGGCGAAAACCACACTCACCCTTGGCGCGGCGCAAAACTCGCTGGGTTCTTTACCGCTGGTGATTGCGCAGCAAAAAGGTTTTTTCGCCGATGAAGGACTGCAGGTCGATACCGTATCGTTTAAAGGTGGCGCCCCGGCGGTGCAGGCATTAGCCGGTGGTAGCGTGGCGGCTTGCATTTGCGCCGCCGACCATGCGGTACGCTTACAAAACCGCCATCTCGGCGGGCGGGTACTGGTGGCGTTGACCGAGCACCATGGCTACGGGTTGGTTGCGTTAGCCAATAATCCTGCCGCTCAGTTGAGCGATTTACGCGGTAAAAATGTTGGCATCACCTCACCCGGTAGCCTGACGGATAACACGCTGCGCTACTACATCAGCGAAAAAGGATTGAACGCCGAGCGGGATTTCCGTTTGGTCGGCATTGGTACCGGCGGCCCGATGCGTGCGGCAATCGAGAGCGGAGCGGTGCAGGCGGGAATGTTAACCACGCCGGATGTGCAGGCGGCGCTGGCCGACCCGCGCTTCAAATTGATTCAGGATTTCCGCACCTTACAGTATCCGGCGCTGGACCTGGTGGTGGTTGATCGTTGGTTAAACGCTCACCGTGATGAGGCGCAGCGCCTGACGAGAGCGGTTATCAAGGCAGAGCAGGTGATTCAAACCGATCCGGTCGCGGTACAGGCGGGCGTCGATAAGATGTATCCCCGCCTGTCGCCAGCGTTACGTAAGGTACTGGCGGAAGAAGCGCCGAAATTGTTATCACACGACGGAAAAATGGCGCCGCAAGGCTACCAGTTGATGGTGAAAATGCTCAAGGTAGCCGATCCGACGCTCAGCGCGCCCGACTATAGCGCTATTACGGTGCCCGATCTGTTAAGCAAAGGGTAAGGAGTCGGCGTGAGTAATTTGTTTACTTCTTCTCAACTTCAGCCCAAGCGGCAGGCGGATAACGCGCTGCGGAAAAATGCCGCTACGTCGCGCCGAATCTTCAGCCAGCAAGTCCTGTTTATCTTGGTTTTATTGTTAGTGTGGCAGGCGGCAGGGAGCTGGTTTATCGATCCGTTCTGGGTGAGCCGCCCCGGCGATATTGCGTTGCGACTCTGGCAATTAACCTTAAACGGCGATCTGTGGCGCCATACCGCAACCACCCTGAGTGAAGCCGGCTCCGGGCTGATTCTGGGGGCGGTAGTGGGTATTGCGCTAGGGCTGGGATTGGCGCGTTTCCGGGCTATCGCTAATGTGGTGGAGCCGTTACTGATGGGGCTATATAGCCTGCCGCGCGTTGCGCTGGCACCGTTATTTGTTCTGTGGTTTGGCATCGGCCTGTCGGCCAAAGTGATGATGTCCTTCTCGATGGTGCTGTTTGTTTTCATGTTAAACGTGCTGGAAGGAGTACGTTCACTTGACCGCGACCATATTGATTTGATGCGCACTATGCGTGCCAGCCCTCGTTATATTCTGCGTCGGATCATGCTACCGGCCATTCTGCCGTGGATTGCGGCGGCGGTGCGTATCGCCGTGGGTCTGGCGCTGATTGGTGCGGTGGTCGGCGAATTGATCGGTTCCAGCGAGGGGGTCGGTTGGTATATCGAAAACGCCGCAGGTCAACTCGATTCTACCGGGGTGTTTACCGGCATCATTATTCTGTTGGTGCTGGCAATGATCGCCAATTCGCTAATCGGCCGGGTCTTCCGGCGCATGACGGAGTGGCGCCAATGACTGCCAAAATAGACATCAGACAATTGTCGGTACAGTTTTCTGGCAGCAGCGGGACGGTGAATGCCATCGACCGCCTCTCTCTCAGCGTCGCGCCCGGCGAGTTTGTCGCTATTGTTGGCCCCTCTGGCTGCGGTAAATCGACCTTGTTACGGGTGATCGCCGGGCTGGTGGAGGCCGCTTCCGGACAGGTGCGTATTGATGGCGAACCGGTGAGCGAGCCACCGCCGGGAGTCGGCTTTATGTTTCAGCGCGACACGTTGCTACCTTGGGCGACGGTTGCGGCAAACATCCGGGTTGGCTGTGAACTCTCTACATTGGCGCCCGCCGACTATGCACGGCGCGTGGCTGAGCTCATTGAGCTGGTTAAATTAAACGGTTTCGAAGCGCACTATCCTGGCGCACTCTCCGGCGGGATGCGTCAGCGCGTCTCTCTTGCCAGGTTACTGGCCTATGAACCGGAGCTGTATCTGATGGATGAGCCGTTCGGCGCGCTGGATTATCAGACAAAAATCATGATGGGTCGGGAACTGCTGCGGATCTGGGAAAGCCGTAAACGCAGCATTGTGTTTGTCACGCACGATATTGAAGAGGCGGTGGCGTTGGCCGACCGGGTGATCGTGATGAGCCCGCGACCAGGACGCATCGTCCAGGATTATCGTATTGACTTGCCCCGGCCGAGAGAGCCGCGCGCGCTACGCGGTAACCCGGAATTTTCCAGACTGTGCGGCATGATCTGGGCCGACCTCGCGCAAGCGAGCGGCGAGACCCTTTGATAGCCCACGGCGCATTACAGTAGGTCGCAGTATAAAAATAAGGAACAACGTGATGAAGATTCGCATCGGTGCCCATCCCTCTAATTTGACGTTAACCGCGCTGACCCACTATCAGCCGTTGCAGCAGTTGCTGCTTGACGCCGGTTTTGAGCCCGAATTTTTATGGTATCCCGAAGGTAAAATGATGCACCAACTGGCCGTTAGCGGCAAAGTGAACGTGATTGGCACTGGCACCACGCGCGCGGTGGTGGCGCAGGCAGAACAAGTTCAGTTGGCCTATATTGGCGCCTCGCGCCCGCGGCGAAGCTGGTCGGCGATTTTGGTAACGGAAAACGCGCCGATTCGCCGTGCCGAGGATCTGGCCGGTAAACGTATTGGCTTTATCGAAGGCTCTTTTCAAACTTACTTTCTGCTGGCGACGCTTGAACAGGTAGGGCTGAAATATGCCGATATTGTGCCGGTAAATTTATTGCCCGGCGCTTCGCTGGCTGCTTTACAGGCCGGAGAGGTGGATGCGTGGATCGCGATGGACCCTTACCTCAGCGCGGCGTTGGCGGGCGGAGGCTTGCGCAAAATACAGGATTGTGGCGATGTGATTGCCAACCGCTCGGTTTTTTGGGTCTTACCGGAAGTTGTCGCCGCCGGAGAAGGCAAAGTTCGTGCGCTGTTCGACGCGTTGGTTGCGACCGATGCGTGGATTGGTGCGCATTTAACCGAAGCGGGCGAGCTTTTTGCGCGAGTGATTGCCAATGGGTTGACGCCGGAAGAGTGGACGCGTGGGCTACACGGGCGTGAATGGGGGATTTCCGCACCCGATGAGCAACTGTTCGCCGAGCAGCAGGCGGAAGGGGATTTGTTGTTCCGCCACGGCCTGCTGGCGCACAAAATTGATATTAATGCGACGCGTTTACCGTTTCAGCTTGATGCGGTGGAGGTATAACGAATGGGCCAACAGGTCGAATTCTTCTGGCGCATCCCGACTCATGGTGATGGGCGGTCTGTCTCATCTAAGGCCTGGAATCGAGGCGACTGGAAAACCGCGACATCGCACTCTATCGCGCCGGGCAACGGCGATAGTTGGGGGTATATCGATTATATGGCGATGGTAGCGAAAGCGTGTGAAGTCGCCGGTTTCGATGGCGCGCTGGTGCCGACTTCACTGCCGAGCGACGAACCTTTGATGGTTGCGGCGGCGCTGGCACGGGAAACCCGCACGTTACGTTTTATGACGGCCTTTCAGCCTGGTTTTATTACTCCCGCCTATGCCGCGAAAATGGGCGCAACGCTGCAACGTATCAGCGGCAATCGCCTGGAATGGAATGTGATCACCGGCGGCAGCGCTCCGGCGCAGCGCGCCTACGGTGATTTTTTACCGCATGATGATCGTTATGGACGTACTGGCGAATGGCTGGAGGTGATTGAAGGATTGTGGCGCGGTTCGCCTTTTGATCATCAGGGAGAGCGTTTTCAACTGGAGGGCGGTGGGTTATCCACGCCACTACTCCATACCCGTAAGCCGGGCGTCTATTTTTCCGGCTCTTCAGAGGCCGCGTTAGCCGTTGCGGCGCGTCATGCCGACTTTTACCTGATGTGGCTGGAGCCGCTGGCGGATATGCAGGCGATGATGCAGCGGCTGAACCAGATGGCACAGGCGCAGGGACGCCAGCTTAAAT
Source organism: Paramixta manurensis (assembly GCF_013285385.1). NCBI lineage: Bacteria > Pseudomonadati > Pseudomonadota > Gammaproteobacteria > Enterobacterales > Erwiniaceae > Paramixta > Paramixta manurensis. Next base: position 2,021,026 of record NZ_CP054212.1, read on the forward strand.
ATGGCCTACGGGTGGATATTTTTGCGCGTGAAACGGAAGCCGAGGCGTGGGATGAAGCTCGGCGGCTATGGGATAAACATGATTTCAGCGCTCCGCGTAAAGCCAATCCGATGACCAGCGTCGGCGGCGGCGATTCGGTTGGAGCACAACGTCAGGCGGCGTTGCGGCAAGAAAAAAGTGAAAATTTCGCTGACTATATTATCGGGCCAAATTTATGGTCGGGGCTTGGATTAGTCAGGCCAGGCCCAACCATCGGTATCGTCGGTAGCTATCAACAGGTGGCAGACCGCCTAACCGAGTATGTGCGCGCCGGATTTTCTAACTTTATTCTTGCCGCCAACCCACACCTTGAAGAAGCAATACGGATAGGTGAAGAGGTTCTACCGCGTATACGCGAACAGCTTTAATGTTTTTATCCAGCGTGAATTAATTGCCATCACCGGCCGCCATGAAAGAGTATTTCAGGGTGGCCGGATAATAGTCGTTATTATTATAACAATACAGAACAGTCCAGCATTGTTTCGTCAAGCAACTTGACGATTTATATTATTTCGCCAATACGGGGATAAAATGAAAAACCGGGTAAATATAACGCTGGCAATAGCGATGCTATTACCGGCAGGGGCTTTTGCGTCCGCCATATCGGAAAGTCACGTGTGTGATTCTCAGCAGCAACAGGGGCGTTCATTATTCTCCGCGCTCGTTTGCGGTAACGTTAGCGGTAGCATAAGGACGCTTTATTACTCCACCCATAATGCTAACTTTGTCGCCGCACGGAATCAGGATACGGTAAGTTATGGTGGCTCAATTAAGTATGAAACCGGCGATTATTATGGTTTTAACGCCGGGGTCAGCGCTATTTTTTTACGTGGTATTGACCACCCGGATAGCGCACATACCCTGTCTTCTATTGGAGATAATCAAACTAATATTGGCGAAGCCTGGCTGCGTTGGCGCTATGATGCATTACGTATTACCGCTGGCGATCAGCGGGTTGATATGCCCTTTGTCTCCGATTATGACTGGCGTATAACGCCTGTCCTGTTTCGCGGTGTGGATGTGAACTATGGTGATAAAGAGAACTTCCTACATGCCAGTCGACTTTGGCGCTATAAGCCTTGGGGAAGCGATCAATTTCAGGCCACCAGCGCCTATACCAACGTGAAGCAAACCACCGATGGTATGTGGGCCGCGGGTGCAGGGCGCGCGTTGCGCATGATGGATAAAAAACTATCCGGCCAAGTGTGGTATGAAAATTATCAAGATTATTCCAGAGTGTTGTATACCGAAGGACATCTACGTTGGCAGGATAATAACTGGCAGCCGGATATTGGGTTACAGTTTATTCGGGGGACCAGCGAGGGACGTGCATTGGCAGGTGAGGTGAATAATACCTCCTATGGTGTTCAATTCGCTGCCTCGCTGCTGCCGAAAGTGCGCTGGAATATTAATTATGATCATATTGTCGCGCACCCTTCCGCGTGGAATAACGGTGGCTTGGTGGTGCCTTATGCACACAGTACCTCGTCCGGGCCGTGGTTTGCGCAACCCTATTTTACCAGCACTGAAGATTTAGGGAGTGGCAATGCGTATTCCACCAATTTAATTTGGTCACTACGTCAGGCGTGGAAAGTCGGGACTCGTTACTCATTTATGGATCTAAAGCCGGATGCTGCTGAGCCGGGCATTAATCAATCGGAGTATATGGTTTTTTTTAGTTGGTTTGCTCCAGGTATATTGAAAGGTTTAAGCTTGAGCGATTATTCCGGGGTGCAGACCTCATCGCGCTATAAAAAGAACTTTTGGCAAAATAGGCTGACGTTAAAATATGATTTTTGAATCGGCCGATACGATATAACCAGCTGGTAAAAAAGTGCGAGGCTTGCCTCGCACCAGCAGAAAAGGGTGTTCACTGCCGTGCAGGCAGCTTAGAAAGGCTCATCGCGTCCGGAACAACCGAGTTTTACGTTCACTGCCGTATCCCTTCCGGCCCGGATTCGGTTTTACGGGTGGTTAACTGGAGCCGCCTCTGGCATTGGTTGCCCCACTTTTATGTGCTATAGTTATGCACATAAATTATGCGGAAGAGGTTATTATGAGAACTAACATAACCGAAAAAAAACGTAGCACAAACGTATACTTAAATGCAGGCCTGCTTGAGGAGGCCAAAGCGCTAGACTTGAACGTTTCCGCAATATCTAACCAGGCGCTGGAAGTGGCCGTCAGGGAACGCAAGCGTGAACGCTGGATCGAGGAAAATAGGGCTGGCATCGGGGCGTTAAACAGCTTTGTGGAAGAGGCCGGGCTTTTTTCTGACGATGAAAATTTCGGGGTGATTTAGTGAAACAGTTTGCAGTCTACAAAAATAAATCCCGGAACAGACAGGCGTACCCGTATTTTATTGATGTGCAGGCAGATATGCTTGCACATCTCAACACTCGTCTGGTAATGCCTTTAACACAGAGAACTGACTCTAATTCTCAAGTAAAAGCGTTAACGCCAGTTATTACGATTGAGCAGGTAGATTATGTTGTTCTGGCTACCATGATAACGACAACGGATGTAAAAAATCTGAAAGATGAAGATGCGGTTATGGATGCTTCACATTTACGAGATCAACTCGTTTCTGCGGTAGATATGATGATTCTGGGTATTTAAATGGGAGGTGAAACGCGTAAGTAGATTACTGAAAACTAGAAAGACGACATTCAATTTTTCTTTATTTTATTTCCCCTGCAGAACCTTTTTTATTCTCATTTGATACCAATTAAAGAACTGGTATTTCCCTCGTTACAGGCGGATGTGGTAATTTTTGGAATTTATTTCTTCCCTTTGTAGTTGTTGACGCTTTTGATTTTGGAAGATTCACTGCCGTACAGGCAGACTAACCAGACAAACTGAATTTGCGGACCGGGTGTTGACCTTCCAGAGGCATTAGCGACGCTGAGACAACGCCGGATTCCAGGACGAGGCGACACGACGTCGCCGAGAGGGCGTGCCGCGTCGGGAACGCGTCGCGACCGGTCCGTTGGAAAACGGCGATGGCGAAGGAACCCGCGTTGCGGGCGAAGCGCCTGCCGGAAGCGTGGATTGTTAAGGCCCGCGCTTACGGGCCTTAACTCGCTCACCCGAAGGGTGAGAGAAACCGCCTCTAACGGCGCTGATGTGAAGCAGATACTCTCACTCACTCGACCGAAGGGTAAGCAACCGCCTCTAACGTCGCCGATGTGAGGCAGACACTCTCACTCACCCGCCGGGAGGCGAGAACCCCCTTTACTCACCATCCAGGGCCCGCTGAATCTGCGCTTTAACCTCCACCAACCGGGAAGCGGTCAACTGACGTGGACGCGGCTCGATAATTTCAAATTGACTATGCAAACGCCCCGGACGCGGCTTCAACACCACTATCCGGTCGGAAAGATAGACAGCTTCCTCAATATCATGCGTAACCAACACCGTAGTAAGTTGCTGCTGCTGCCAAATCTGCAGCAACGCCTGCTGCAAATGACGACGAGTAAGCGAATCTAACGCGCCAAAGGGTTCGTCCAGTAACAGCACCGAGGGCTGCGGCGCGAGGCAACGCGCAATTGCCGCGCGTTGTGACATCCCGCCGGAAAGTTGATGAGGCCAGGCGCGTTCAAAGCCTTTTAGCCCAACTAACTCAATCAGCCGCGCCACCTGTTGGTGCTGTTCTGCCGCCTGACCGGGACGATTCTTCAGACTAAGCAAAATATTCTGCTCCACGGTCAGCCACGGCAGTAAACGGTGATCCTGAAAGACAATGCCGCGCGTCAACGAAGGCGTATGAATCAGGTAGCCTCCAACACGTAACTCCCCCTGGTCCGGATGATCAAGGCCCGCCAGCATACGCAATAGGGTCGATTTCCCGCAGCCGCTTGGGCCGATCAGGCTAACAAACTCGCCTTTACGCACTGTTAGAGAAACATTCTCCAGCGCCGGGAGCGCGGTACCATTGACCTGAAAACGGCGGGAAACATGGTTTATTTCGATCTCATCAGGATTTTTTAAGGCAATAGCCATGGGGTTGCTCTCCGGGAAAGTGCAGCAATAAAACGGTTTAACAACACACCGGCCAGCGCCAGCGCCAGGACACCGACGATCACTTTATCCATATCGCCATACATACGCGCGGCGGCGAGATAGATGCCTAAACCATTGCCAAAGCCGTTGACATAACCGGTACCCACCAGGTATTCCGTGCCGATAGTGCCCAGCCAGGCAATAGTAAAGGCCGTTTCAAAACCAGACATGATGGTTGGCAGTGCAGCGGGCAGGATAATGCGACGTAGCGTACTGAACCGACCCAATTCCAACAGAAGCCCCACCTCGCGCCACGCTTCGGGTACTTTTGCACAGCCTTCACGCGTGCTAAGCAACATCGGAAAAAACGCGCCGAGCGCGATTTCGGTAATTTTTAACCCTTCGCCGGTTCCAACCCAGGCGCTAAGTAACGGTATCCAGGCGAACAGGGCGATTTGCTGCGCGCCATTAAAGGTAGGGGAAAACAGACGATGCGCCAGGCGACAAGTTCCAAGGATGATGCCTAACACCGCGCCTGATAGCGCGCCAAGCAGTAAGCCACCGAAGGCGCGAACCACCGTCGCGGCCAGCGCGGCAGGCAACGAACCATCGCTAACCGCGTGCCATAAGGTATGCCAAACCACCGCCGGAGGAACCAAAATGGCGCGATTGCTGGCGGAGTAGTGGCTGGTGGTTGCCCACAGCGCTAATAAGAGCGCCGGTAATACCCACGCCCGCCAGCGGCGAGTTTTGAAGACTCTCATGATTGAGTTTCTCCGTTCCAGTGTATCAGGCGACGCTCAAGGCGCAATGCCAGGTAGTCAATCAACCAACCGATTAAACCAATCACCAGCATGGTGATAAACACCACATCCAACTGAAACGCTTTGCGGCCCCAGGTCATCAAGTAGCCAATACCGGCGGCCGAAGCAATCATTTCCACCAGAATCAACGCCTTCCAGCCTTTGCTCAATGCGAGGCGTGCAGCAGTAAACAGGGCAGGCGCCAGCGCCGGAAAATAGATGATGCGTAGCCGCTGCCAGAAGGTTAACTCCAGTACGCGTGCGACATCACGGTACTTTTGCGGCATCGTGCGGGCGGCGTTATAACTGCCGATCATCAACGGCAAAAAACAGGTTTTTGCGATCAGAATAAATTTTAGCGTTTCACCAATACCGAAAATCAGCATAAAAAAGGGTAGCCAGCCTAGCGACGGAACCAGACAAACCGCCCTTACCGTTGGGCCAATCCACTCATCTGCACGGCGCGATAGAGCGAACAATAAACCGGCGGCCATGCCGAGGCTGGCGCCGCTGACAAAACCAACGGCCAGCCGCAGTAAGCTAATACTTAACGCATCACTCAACTCACCATCACGCAATAAATCGATACCGGTTTGTAAGGTATACAGTGGCGCGGGTAGGATTTGCGGCGGCATCCACTCCCGGCTGGCCGCCACCTGCCACAGCGTGAGCAACAAAGCAGGAAACAGCAGGGCGGTGAGCGTGGGGAGCGCATAACGGGAAACCCAACCCCGTTGCGCGAAGCGCGGGCGGCGAAACTGTTTAGCGCGTGCCGGTAGAGCAACAATAGACATCGGTTTACTCCTGTTTTTGTCCCGCAGCGCGACGATGAAGATCGCGAATTAACCATGTTGGATCGCGATCTGCGCCGCCCGCTTTTCCCTGTTCCCAGCCGAGATGACGCGCGTAATCGCCAAAATAGCCGCGCACGGCGATCTCGTTTTCATCGACCGGCACCGGGCCTTCTGCATCGGGCGCAACATAGAGCGCATCGGTCGGACAGTAGATTTCACACAGGAAACAGGTCTGACAGTCGTTTTGACGACTGATAATCGGCGGCGCGCCGGGGCGTGCATCGAAAACATTCGCCGGACAGACCATCACACAACGATCGCAGGCAATACATTGCGCGGGCGAGATCACTTCGATCATAGCGACTCCGATAATGACAAAGGCCGATCCCACGCCGCACGTCCGGTACTTTTCAGCAGAATGTGTCGGTTGAGGGCGGGGTTAAGCGTTGGTTGATCAAGGCGACGATGAATACCGCGACTCTCCTGGCGCAGTAGCGCCGCTTTATACGTCCAGCGTGCCACGCTGAGCAGGGCGCGCGCTTCACGACGTTGCAGCAAACCGGGCATTTGCCGGTCGGCCTCACCATAGCCATGCAGCGAGAGTGTTTTATATAACTGGTACAGACGCGTCATTGAGTGCGTCATGCCCTCTGCGCTGCGGAAAAAGTTTTTCTCCAGCGGCAACATCTCTTCACGCACCGCGCGTAAAATCGTCTCGGCGTCAGGCCCTTCGGCACGACGACTAATCTGCAGATCGGCGCCGATACCGCCGAGATCCCAAAGTGCGGTGCGGCGGTGTTGTTGCTGGCGTCGCGCCAGGCTATGGCGTTGCCGCTGCGCCAGTAAGGCCGCCGCCTGACCGGCCGCGCGTCCGCTGGCGATGGCCCACGAAGCATTCGGACCGCCGCCGCCGCTAATAGCGCCATTCATCTGTTCACGGCTGGCGGCATCGCCAGCCGCATACAAACCGGGCACATCGGTGGCGCCGGTCGCTGCAATTAGCCGTAAACCGCCCAGACCACGCACCGTTCCTTCATTACGCAATATGATCTCGAACCGGTCGCTAAATGGGTTGATGCCCTGGCGATCAAACGGTACAAAGCAGTTTGGCTGCGATTGCCTGAGCAAGCGTTGTAACGCGGGATCAGCGCGATCAAGACGAGCATAAACCGGTCCGTTAAGTAACGCTTGCGCCAGTGCGCTTTGGCGATCGCCGGTTACGATTAACGGCTTTTCTTCGCGGTCGTAAAAAGTGGCCCATTGATAAATAATGCCTTTATTCATTGAGGTATGGCGCGGGGTAATACCATATTGCGCGCTGTACTCCATGCCAGATAGCACCGCTCCCGCCTGCGCGCCTAACAGATAACCGTCGCCGGTTAACCCGGCCGCGCCGAGAAAACGTTCGCCAAACGCGCAGCCGCCGGTCGCGAGGATCACAGCGGTTGCAGTTATGCGCCAGAAACGGTTTTTTTGCCGATGAATACCGGCAGCGCCCGCTACCCCTTCGCTGTCCTGCAATAGCGCCAGCGCTGGTGAGTGATCGTAGATAATCACGCCAGCCTGACGGGCTTTTTGCCGCATAAACCGCATGTAATCCGGCCCGCGCAGGTTGGCAATATAGGGCTGACCTTGTTGATCTTTCGGGAAGGGATATCCCCAGCGTAATAACTGGTGCAGCCCTTGCCAGGCGCCATCGAGCGTACGGCCAATCACGTCTTCATCCGCCATTTCGCCGGTCAGTTTCATTCGCCGCTGGATCTCTGCCTCGCGGTGTCCGGGCGCAACACACCAGGTGCCGGTGTTGGAAGGGGCGGTCGCGCCGCTGGTACCGAAATAACCTTTATCCACCAGAATAACGCGCAGCCCGGCTTCGGCGGCGCTGAGCGCGGCCCAGGCGCCTGCCGGCCCGCCGCCGATCACCAACACATCGGCACTTTCTTCGGTGGCCTCAGCGCGTAGCGGGAGCGTCATTACCGTTGGCCTCTTTTTGGGTCCACAACGTTTGATAACCAAACTGGGTGATGGCGTGATTGAGGTAGCTGTCGTCGACCCACTGCGCGACGTCAATATCGCGGCGGATAAGTTTGCTCTCGCGCGCAAAAGTAATGCCACGACGCAGATTGGCGCGATAATAGTCATCTAATAACGGGCTGAGGCGATCTTTAAGTAAATCGCCCTGATAGTCGCTTTCCAGGCTGGCGCGCGGGATTTGGGTTTGCGCCCAAATATCCAATACCTGACGCCGGTTTTTTTCATCAGAAGCAAAAGCCGCCGCCTGAACAAAGGCATCCACTACGCGTTGTGTTGCCTGCGGATAATGTTGTGCGAATTGCTCGGTTACCACTAATGAACCAAAAATATTGGCCGGATCGGTTTTTCCTTTGGTGCTATAAATCACCTCGCCAATGCCTTTATCGCGTAGCGGCAAAATATCCGAGTTGCCAACTACCACATCAATATCACCGGAGGTGAGCGCCGAGATTTGATCGGCGGCCTTTAAATCAAACAGTTGAATATCGTTTTCGGTTAAGCCCACGCTTTGCAACAACGTCGCTAGCGAGAGCTCCAAAATAGTGCCGCGCGAAACGGCGATCTTTTTTCCCTTCAGCGCTTTTAACGTATTAATGCCTGACCCATTACGGGCCAGCACGTAAATCGGGCTGCTACCATAAGAGGCCAAAATACGTGTGCGCAACCCCGAACCTCGCCCGACAATATTGGGTAACCCACCATAGTTGGCAAAATCCAACTGACCATTCGCCAGCGCTTCGTTAATCGCCGGGCCGGTGCCTTGCGGGAATTGCCAGTCAATTTTGACGCCATCGGCGGCGAAGGCTTTTTCCAGATAGCCTTTAGCACGCAATACACCAATTACCGCTGTTCCATAAGGTGTTCCGTAGGGATTGCCCTGACCGGCGATATGGATAACTTTTGGCAACGTTTCTGCCGCCTGTGCCGGTAGAGCGAGAGTGAAAAGAGTGTGTGCTATCACCACTGAAATAACCGCGCTGGATACGGAAGGTCTTTTTATTATTGCCACATCAACCCCTGGAACCAATGAATGATTAGGTTTCAGACTGAGGGAAAAAAGCGATCAGAGAAAACAATAAATCCGGCATTACTTATTTAGAAATGCACATTACTCGCCAAGGTGATGTTTATTGCGGTGGCGTGGCGCAATGGCGTCATCATTTTCAGATAACGATAGCAGAGAAGGGCATATTCTTTTTCTGGCTTTGGAAAGGAAAAAAACGTCATAGAAAAATGGCGGGCGGGTTGTTAATAATTTTCATCGAAAGCGTTAATAAAAAACGATGTTATTAAGCACATTATTTAATCGCTGATAGCACCTTCGGCATGATAATAATCCATTACTAATAGGCTTACGATAAATGAACAACCCTCTTTTGGCTTCTGCTAATGCAGGGCTCGCCGGGAAATCCTCACCCTTTAAATACACAGGTCTGGCGTTAGTGTTAGGTGTACTTGGCGTTGGGGTCTGGCACAGCGCCCACGCCGATCAGCCGGTCAATGGCGGAACATTAATTTATGCGACCGATCGTGAGCCAAGCTGCCTCGATCCACATGTTGACGGTGATATGCCGCAGGTTTTTATCGCACAACAGTTTCTCGATTCGCTGGTCTCGATGGATGAGAAAGGGCATATCGGCCCCTGGCTGGCGAAAAGCTGGCAAGTTTCGCCAGACGGCAAGACCTGGACCTTCCACCTCCGCAATGATGTGACATTTACCAACGGTGAAAAATTTACCTCCCAGGCGGTAAAAGCCAACCTTGACCATATGCGCAATCCGGCCACTCAGTCCTCTACTGCCGGAGGCTATATTCAGCAGTATCTCTCTACCGATACGCCGGATGATTACACGGCGGTCGTCCACCTCTCATCGCCGTATGCCGCCTTTCTTGAAGTGTTGGCACAGGGCTTTTTAGGCATTGAGGCCCCGTCGGCGTTGAAGCGCAGCCGCGATGAAAACTGCCAAAGCCCGGTGGGATCCGGGCCGTTTAAAGTGGTGTCGTGGGATCACCAAAATCAAGTGGTACTGGCGCGTAACCCAAATTATAACTGGGCGCCGCCTTATGCTCATCATCAAGGGCCGGCACGGCTGGAAAAGGTGATTTGGCGCTTTATTCCTGAACCTTCGGTGCGTTTTGCGGCTTTACGTAGCGGAAAAGTGGATGTGATTGAAGCATTGCCGCCGGAATCGGAGGCGTCGGCGCGTAAAAATCACGACCTTAGCGTGGTGATTAAGGATCGTCCCGGTAACCCGACTAACGGCGAGTTAAATACACGGCGGGCGCCGTTTAACGATGTGCGCGTTCGGGAAGCGTTTGTCCGTTCGGCAGATATTGACGGCGCGTTGGCCAGTATCTATTTCAATACGCTGAAACGCGCCAGTGGGCCGCTCAGCAGTGTCACCCCGTTCTATAGCGCGGCCTCCGCCCATACCGACGATTACGATCCGGTGCGGGCAGCCAAACTTCTCGATGAAGCCGGATGGCGGCAGGCGTCGGCGGGCGCGGTGCGGCAGCGTAATGGTCAGTCATTGACGGTACATATTCCGATTCGCGCCACCACCAGTAATGCGGAGCGAACCTTGTGGGAGCAGGTACAGGCCACCGCCGGTCAGGTTGGTTTCGATGTTCAACTGGAGCCAATGGGCGATACCGAAGCGAGCGAACGCCAGGGCAACTGGAATTACGATGTGACGCTGGATTACTGGAACACCAATACGGCGGATGTGTTGCGGATTGTCTTTGGATCGGCATTTCTCGGCGCGGCGGGCTCCGGTGGTTATCACCAGAATGGCTCCGGTTTTAATAACCCGCAGTTTGACCATCTGGTCGCCGCTGCGCTGGAGACGCAAGATCCATCACAACGTGCCGACCTGTATGCCCAGGCGCAGAAAATAGTGGCGGATAACTACTTACAGTTGCGCACCTATCCGCAAAGTACCCGGCTTGGCGTGTATAAACGCGCGCATGATGTCTGGCTGGAGCCGTCGCTGAGCGTCACTACGCTGTATGATGCCTGGGTGTCGCCATGAGTAGCCTGATTGAATCTACCTCGCCGGGCGTTCGTCGCGCCCGTCAGCTTGGGCAACGCCTGGCGTTGCGCGGAGTGGGCGGTGTGTTGGTGTTGTTGGCATCGGCAAGCGTGACCTTTTTTGCGCTGCATCTGACGCCCGGCGATCCTGTTCGCGCTATTCTCGGCGGGCCATCGGCTAATCCCACGCCGGAAACCATTGCCGCTGCGATTAAGGAGTTTGGTCTCGATAAACCGTTAATTGAGCAATATGGTATCTGGCTGCTACGGCTGCTGCACGGTGACTTTGGTCGCTCCTTCTCCCAGCATCAACCGGTAGTGGAGGTAATTCGCCAACAACTGGTTCCCACTTTGCAACTGACGGCGGCGGCGCTGTTCGCCGCCTGGCTGCTGGCGTTGATTTCAGTATTGGGTACTGCGCGCCGCAACCGTTGGCTTAGCGGGCTGGGATCGTTACTGGAAACCTTAAGTGCTGCGCTACCACAGTTTTGGCTGGCGCTGGTGCTGTTGGCGGTGTTCTCTTTTGGTTTGCAGTGGTTTCCGCCGGAGGGAAATGATGGGCTACTAAGCTTGGTGCTACCGGCGTTGGCGCTGGCGATCCCGCTCGCCGGGTTTCTTGCCCAAGTGATGCGTGAGGCCTTTGAACTGGCGCTCGACCAGCCATTTATTTTGTCGGCGCGGGCGCGTGGGCTCAGCGAATGGCAAGTTAGACTAGGTCACGGGCTGCGCCACGCCGTGCTACCCGGCGTCAGTCTTTCCGCCTGGGCAGTCGGTTCATTGGTCGGCAACTCGGTACTGGTCGAGTTAATTTTCTCGCGCCAGGGGCTGGGGCGTCAGTTGTACCAGGCGGTGTCACTGCAAGATATGCCGCTGACGATTGGCATTACGCTGTTTATCACTTTGGTGTACATCCTCACCAGCCTGCTGGTGGACTTTCTCTATACGCTGGTTGACCCGCGTTTAAGCGAGGTGCATGGATGAGCAGCTCCCCCACATTATGGCGAGACATCGCGCTGAAAAGCCCGGTGGCGCGCCGCCGGATTTCAGCCGGTACTTCACTGTCGCTGCTGTTTTTACTTTTCCTGTTGCTGGCGGCGGTTTTTCCTCAGTGGTTTAGCGCCGCCAATCCGTTGGGGATTGCGCCACGCGACGCTTTCCAGCCGCCGGGCTGGCAGCACTTTTTCGGTACCGACCAGTCCGGACGTGACATTTTTACCCGGGTTATTTATGGCGCCCGGCAATCGTTATTGATCGGGATTGGCGCAGTGGCGCTCTCAATGACCCTGGCAATTGCGCTGGGATTATTGGGCGGGTTAAGCGGAAAGGTCGGTCAACGTATGGTCGGCTGGACGCTGGATGTGTTGTTCTCTTTTCCTACGTTAATTTTGGCGCTGCTGTTTAGTGCCCATCTGGGTAATGGATTGGGGCCGTTGATGGTGGCGACCGGGATCGGCAACGCACCGGGTTATGCTCGCATGGTATACGGCCAGGTGCTCTCCACACGCCACGCGGGATATATCGATGCCGCACGGGCGTTAGGGCATTCGCCAGGCCGAATTATTCGGCGTCAACTGCTGCCCAATGCGATGCGTCCGTTGGTGGTTACCATCACGATGGGCGTTGGGCAGGCGATTGTCTGGTCTTCGGCGCTCTCTTTCCTCGGGCTGGGCGCCAAACCGCCGGCCGCCGAGTGGGGCACCATGCTGTCAATGGGGCGTGATTTTGTTGAGCAGGCGTGGTGGCTAACCTTTTTTCCCGGCTTGTTTATCGTGTTGACCACGTTGTCTACCACCGTTTTTGGTCGTTACTTACAACGCCGTATTGAGGGAAGAACCCAATGAACGATTCAACGCTGGTCGTCGAAAAACTCACGGTGGAGATTGGCGTCGGCGATCGTCGCCGACGCGTGGTACAGGATATTTCGTTCACGCTCGCGCCGGGTAAAGTGGTGGCATTGGTTGGTGAATCCGGGTCGGGTAAAAGCGTTACCGCGCGTGCATTGGTCGGGTTAGTGGCCGAACAGAGCCGGGTAACGGCGCGCCGGTTTAACTATGGTGCGCACGACCTGCGCCAGATAAAGCAAAAACAGTGGCGCGCATTACGTGGCAAATCGGTGGGTTTCGTGCTGCAGGACGCGCTAGTCTCGCTCGACCCGTTGCGTACTATTGGGGATGAGGTGATTGAGGCGTTGCGCGCGCATGGCTGGGGTAATAAGGCCGCACGCCAACAAAGAATGCTGGCGCTATTGGCGCAGGTCGGGCTGCCCGATCCTGAACGCATTGCACAGCTTCGCGCCGGGGAACTCTCGGGCGGCTTACGTCAGCGGGCATTGATCGCCACCGCTCTGGCGCTCGACCCGCCGATTCTGATTGCCGATGAACCCACCACCGCGCTGGACACCACCGTGCAAGCGCAAATCATCGCGTTGCTCGCCACGCTACGCCAGCAAGGACGCGGATTGTTATTGATCAGCCACGATTTAGCGCTGGTGTCGCGGCTGGCGGATGAAATCATTGTGTTGCATCACGGCGTGGTGGTCGAACAGGGCGCAACGCGGCAGATACTTTCCGCCCCGCGTCATGATTACACCCGCGCGCTGCTGAATGCCGCGCCGGGATCGCATCCCCGTACTGTTCGTACTGACGAACCGCCTGCTGCGCCGCTCTCGCCGCCAGTGTTGGCGGCGCGTAATTTGGGGAAAACCTTTCACCGTGCCGCCCACCGCCATACCGCCGTCCATGACGTGAGTTTTACTCTGCCTCCCGGTCAGACGCTCGGCATTATTGGCGAATCAGGTTGTGGTAAAACCACCACCGCCCGGTTGGTGATGGGGCTGCTCACACCGGATGAGGGCGAGGTCACGTTTAATGGCGAGCCGTGGGTACGGGCTGCGCCGCAAGAGGCCATCAGTGAACGGCAGCGGCGTGAAAAACGGCGTCAGCTCAGCATTATTTATCAGGATCCGCTCAGTTCATTCGATCCACGCTGGAGCGTGGCGCAAATTTTAAGTGATGCGCTGGATGCCGCCGCTATTCCGCGCACGCAGCACCCTGAGCGTATTGCCGCGCTACTGGCTCGCGTGCGCCTAACGTCTGACTATGCCGGACGTTGGCCGCATCAACTCTCTGGCGGCCAGCGCCAGCGCATTGCCATTGCGCGCGCCATCGCGACTGAACCGCAGGTCATTATTTGCGATGAGCCGGTATCGGCGCTAGATGTCTCGGTGCAGGCGCAGGTGCTTGATCTGCTTGCTGACCTGCAGGATGAACTTGGGGTGTCTTATCTGTTTATTTCGCATGATTTGGGGGTGATACGCCATATCTGTCACCACGTACTGGTTATGCAACAGGGCCGGGTGGTGGAACAGGGCGCGCCGGAGCAACTGTTCCATGCGCCTCAGCACCCCTTCACGCAGAAACTGATTCAGGCCGCGCTATAACGCTAATTAATCTGAGGAATGTATGACACAACGTTACACCGCATGGGGCCAAGGGCCAGATGACAATTACGCTGAACTGGCGGCGCGTTTCCGTCCGCTATTTGAACGTATTCGCGCAGATGCCGAGCAGCGTGAAAACAGCCGGGAATTGCTATTTGAAGCGATAAGCTGGCTTAAACAAGCCCGTTTTGGCGCGTTACGCCTGCCGGTAGCGGAGGGCGGTTTCGGCGCATCGTTACCGACGTTGTTTAGCTTGCTGATTGAGTTGGCTGCCGCTGACTCTAATGTGGCGCAGGCGCTGCGTGCGCATTTTGGCTTTGTTGATAATTTACTGCTCTCGCCGGATCGGCAACGACAAGGGCGTTGGTTTCCACGTATTGCGCGGGGAGATTTGGTGGGCAATGCCTGGAGTGAGATTGGCGATGCCCGCCAGGGACAATTCTCTACGCGTGTGACGATCAACGCCGGGCGAGCGACATTGCGTGGTGAAAAATATTACACCACCGGTTCGTTGTATGCCGATTGGATCAATACCGGCGCCAGTGGCGAAGACAATCAATCGCTCAATGTGGTGGTGGCGCGTACCGCACCGGGCGTGGAGGTGGTTGATGACTGGAATGGGTTTGGGCAACGCTTAACCGCCAGCGGCAGCGCACGATTTGTCGATGCGCCGGTTGATATTGAGGATGTGATTATCAACACGGCGCAAACCTCTTCGGAACCCGCCTTTTATCAACTGGTACATTTGGCGACGCTCGCCGGTATTGGGCGAGCGGCAGCAGAAGATGTAGCGTTGGCCGTCAGACAGCGCCAGCGTAGCTACTCGCATGCGACTTCGCCATTGCCCGCCAACGATGCGCAAATTCTGCAAATTGTGGGGCAGGTACATGGCGCCGCCTACGCGGCGGGCGCAGTGGTGCTTCAGGGCGCGCGGGCGCTTGAACGGGCATTTGACCTACGTCATCAGGCTGAGCTGGGCGATGAAGCCAACGCGCAAGCGGAGTTAGAGATTGCGCAATCCCAAACGGTGGTCTCCGATTTAATTCTGAATGCCGTGACGATTTTGTTTGATGCGTTGGGCGCTTCGGCTACCGTGCGCGAGCGGGCGTTAGATCGCTACTGGCGCAATGCGCGTACCTTAACGTCGCACAATCCGCGGGTGTATAAAGACCGGATCGTGGGCGATTACGCGGTAAACGGTACCGCGCCGGGCTATCAGTGGCGGATTGGTAAAGCGTAGTTAATGCCGTTTACGGAAAAACCGCGATCCACACCCGCGCTTCCACAGAAACTTATCGTAATAAATGGATGACGTTAAGAGAGAATAAAAGGGTTAGAGCCGCTGGACGCTAGCCGTGCCGGTGTGGATTATCTTCCTGAATAATATGTTGATTAATCAGTTTCGCCAACGCGTCGGTATCTTTATTACTGATAGCTTCCACCATTAAAAAGTGCTCCTGAGAAGACTTCACCACCCGCGCATGCGAATTCCACTGCCCGAGCGCGGCTGACGGCACCCGGCTGCGCAAATCAAAAATGAGCTCAACCATATCCTGATTGGCACAGGGCGCCAGCAGGGCGCGGTGAAAGGCGAGGTTGGCTTCATACTGCTCCAGTAACGTGCCATATTGCGTGCAGTGTTCAAATTGCCCGGCGCAGTGGCGCAGCCTTTGCAGCGAAGCGTCATCGGTATGCGCGACAATATCTGCCGCCGAGGCGCTTTCGAGAATAGCGCGGATGGCGGAAATATTGCGCCGTTGCTGCTCATTCGGTGAATAAACGTGATAACCGCGATTGGGCACGTGCTGCACCAGCCGCTCAATGACCAACTGATCCAGCGCGCGGCGAACCTCGCTGCGGCTACAGTTATAACGTTCCGCCAGTTCAACCTGCTTTAACCAGCTACCGGGTTTAAACTCACCGGTATTGATATCCATCGCCAGGCTGTTTGCGACATTCACCAACACGCTTTTACGTTGCTTCATTAGGTTATCCCTTTACTCATTTCTGCCGGTCAATAATGCTGGCTGCGCAGCATTTTCGCCAGTTTTCTCCGGCTATCATTCGGTTTTCATCTGACGACAATACGGCTGACTGACTATTTAATGATAAATAACAGTAGGTTAAATCACGTCTTTCGCTTTCCTTCCTCATAATCTCGCTAAATTGTGACATGAACCAGATCTTTTGTTAATAAATTGTTTTTTAAATTGGCGCCAATTTTGGTTTTATGATTGAATCGATTTCGAACAGTTATCGAACAGGAAATCAGGGATGCAAAATACCGATGTAAAACCGGAGGCAGAGAGTGCGGCACAACGCAGCCATGCGCTCTATTTTCGTGGCAGTACCACCATTTTTGCCTGCCGCCAGGATCCACGCTTTCAATATTGTCTCTATGTGCCGCCCGCTTTTGATGCCGACCGCCGCGCCTATCGGCTAGTGGTCGCCATGCATGGCACCGGACGATCAATGACGCAATATCGCGATGCCTTTGCCGAATTTGCTCGCTACAACCACTGTGTGGTGCTGGCGCCGCTATTTCCGGTGGGGCCGTTGGGCGACGGCAACTCGCATGGCTTCAAATACATCATTGAGCAAGATATTCGTTATGACCAAGTGTTATTGACCATGATTGACGAAGTTAGCGCCTCGCTGGCGCATGATTTCGGTCGCTTCCTCCTGTTTGGTTACTCCGGCGGCGGACATTTTGCTCACCGTTTTCTTTACATCCACCCGGAGAAATTACTCGGCGTCTCAATTGGCGCACCGGGTTCGGTCACGTTACTGGATGAAGAGCAGGAGTGGTGGGTTGGCGTGCGCGATTTTGAAGCGCGTTTCCACAAACCCCTTAATTATGAGGCGATGCGCCAGGTTGCCGTCCATTTGGTGGTGGGCAAAGTCGACATCGAAACCTGGGAAATCACCCATCCGGCGGACGGCAAATATTATCAACCCGGCTGCAACGATGCCGGAAGCACGCGGGTTGAGCGTAATACAGCCTTACTTAACAGCCTACGCGCCCATGGGATCGACGCAGTACAAGATATTGTGCCCAACGTGGGGCATGACGGTATGAAGGTGCTCGATCAGGTGAAAGATTTCTTCCTCCATGTTTTGCAGCAAGCACGTTAAGGAGCCCGCCATTATGACGCAACCGTTCCCCCTGATTGAGATTAGCGGCTCGCCTTTTGTGCGCGGTCAGCAATACGGCGAGCAGGCGCGAACACGCATTCACGCCAGCGTTGCAATCTATGGCGATCAGTTGGATGACCTGCAGATCAGCGCGCCGCAACGCCACCAGTTAATTGATGGATTTAGCGCGCTCATCCGCGACTTTGATGCCGATTACCTGGAAGAAATGCGCGGTATTGCCGAAGGCGCCAATGTTCCGCTGGAAGCGATTGTAATGATTAACGCCCGCACGGAAGTGATCGCGCAGGCGCGTCGCTTGCAGGATTACGCCACTCCGCATGACAACCAGATTAAAGATGGCTGTAGCGGCGCGGTCATTTTGCCCGCCCGTAGCGCACACGGGAAACTGATTCACGGGCAAAACTGGGATTGGCGCGCAGAGTGTGCGGAAAGCTCGGTGGTGGTGAGGATTCGCCGCGACAACGGGCCGGATGTCTTGACATTTGTTGAAGCCGGCGGGCTGGCGCGTAGCGGTATGAACAGCACAGGTATTGCCATCACCGCTAACTATCTACGCTGCGAGCGTGACTATACGCAGCGCGGTGTACCGCTGTCGCTAATTCGGCGTAAAGCGCTGGAGCAGCAGCATATGGCATTGGCGATGCGCGTGGTGGCTACCACGCCGAAGTCTTGCTCCAACAATATGATTTTAAGCACTAAAGAGGGCTTTGCTATCGATTTCGAATGCGCGCCGGACGAGTGTTTTACCCTCTATCCGCAGGAGGGGTTGCTGGTACATGCCAATCATTGGGAGAGCCTGGCGGCGCGCTGCAAAGTACGTGAAGAAGGTATCGAAGCCTCGCCGGATTCTCTCTATCGCAGTTGGCGCGTAAGCCAATTACTGGCGAAAACCGCGTTGCCGGATGAAGAGACGATGAAGCAAGCCTTTTTTGATGATTTTGGCGCGCCTTATTCCGTCTGTCGTCCGCCAAGACCGGGGTTTAGCAGCGATTTGTCGGCAACGGTAGCCATGATTGTGATGACGCCAGCGGATGGTGTGATGGATGTTGCGCCGCTTCCGGCGATCAACAAAACCTTTACGCGCTATTCGCTTGATTAACTGTGAGAGGGCTGTATGAAAAAAAGATTAACCGGCGTCGCGATTGTTGCCCCGTTATTACTGGCGCAGCCATTGCAGGCAGCCGACAACAGCGTTATTCATTTTGCGTTAAACCAGGATATTCGTAGCAGTCAACCCGGCGTCAACCGCGATGGCAATACTGATGATGTGCTAATGCATGTGGTGGAAGGATTGGTGGGCTACCGTGAGGATGGTACCGTCGGGCCGATGCTGGCAGCGGGCTGGAAAGTCTCCGATGCGGGCAAAACCTACACCTTTACGTTACGTGATGGGGTGAAATTTCATAATGGTGACCCTGTAACGTCTAACGATGTGGTCTGGAGCTGGCAGCATTGGACCGCTCCGAAAACGCAGTGGCGCTGTTTACGCGAGTTTGATGGCAGCGGCCTGATTCACGTTACCTCGGTGAGCGCGCCCGATGCTAAAACAGTGGTCATGAAGCTGGAAAAACCGGTAGCGCTATTCCTTGACTCGCTGGCACGGACCGACTGCGGTGCCGCTGCGGTTATCAGCCCGAAATCGGTGGATGCCAATGGTAAATGGATAAAGCCGATTGGCACCGGGCCGTTTAGCTTTGGCACATGGAAACACGGCGAATACGTCTCCTTAATGCGCTTTGCCGATTATGCGTCGCTGCCGGGTAAACCGAATGGCTTTGTCGGCGGTAAAAAGGCGCTGGTCGATGAGGTCCGTTTTATGGCGGTACCGGATGCCGCTACGGTGAAAGCCGGCCTCAGTTCAGGCGCTATTGAGGTGGCGCAGGTGAGCCCTATTGATGCCAGCGATCTAAAAAAAGATGCCAACATCGGTATTGAAGTCGCGGCCAATGCGCAACGCCACGGGCTGTTGATTCAGACCAACGATCCATTGCTAAAAAACGTCAAACTGCGGCAAGCCATCGCTTCCGCGTTAGATACACAGCAAATTGCGCTGGGTACCAGCCAAGGCATGGCGACGCCAAGCAATTCCAATATCTCGACCGCCTCGGCGTTTTACACCGCAGTGGAAAAACAGGGGTATCGCTACGATCCGACACAAACCGCCCGCTTGTTGAAAGCGGCGGGTTATCACGGGCAAACCATCGAAATCATCGCCAATAAGCGCTCAACCGTACCGAGCTTTGATATGGCGATTATCGCCCAGGCGATGTTACAGGCGGCGGGTATTAATGCCAAAGTCACCACCATGGAGTGGGCAACGCAACTGGAGCGTTATCAGTCCGGGCGCTACCAGATGATGGCCTTCACCTATTCAGCGCGCTTTAACCCGGCGCTGGCGTTTGAGCAAATTGTTGGCGATAAAACCAAGCAAACCCGCAAAGTCTGGGGCGATCCGCAGGCGATTAAGCTGACCGATAGCCTGGCGTATATGGATGATAAAAGCCAAATCCAAACCACGGTAGACGCACTGCATAAGCAGATGATTGAACAGGTTCCGCTGATTGTGTTCTATCCGGGGCTGGATATTGTCGCACACCGTAAAAACATTAGCGGCTATAAAGCCTGGCTGGCTGCGGCGGTCAGATTATGGAATGTCTCCAAAGCCTGAGGTAAGGAGCGCGCATGTTGCAATTTCTTTTCGCCCGCATCATGGCGGCGATCCCGACGCTGCTGTTGGTCACGGTACTGGTGTTTCTGCTTACCCGCCTGGTGCCGGGCGATCCGGCGCTATTAATGCTCGGCGATATGGCGACCGAATCCAGCCTGGCGGATTTGCGTCATAGCATGGGCCTCGATCAGGGGCTGCTACAACAGTTTCTGATCTGGTTCGGCCAAGTGTTGCATGGCAATTTCGGACAGTCGATTCAGACCGGTCAGGCGGTGCTGCCGCTCATTTTACAGCGCTTTGGCGTCACCTTAAGCGTGGTATTGGCGGCGATTGTGATCGCCTCGTTGCTGGCGGTCCCCGCCGGGATGCTGGCGGCCTGGAAGCAGAATTCGAAATGGGATATTGGGCTGGTAATGTTCTCCACCTTCCTGCTTTCGATTCCCAGTTTTTGGATGGGGTTACTGATCTTATTGACGCTGGGTCTGAGCCTGGGCTGGTTGCCGGTGGTGGGCTACGTCTCGGTTACCGATAACCTGCAACAGGGCGTGCTGTATCTGCTAATGCCAGTGCTGACGCTGGTATTAGTTGAGATCGGCGCACTGGTGCGGATGATGCGTGCCAGTACGCTGGAAGTACTGCGGTTGGATTATGTCTCGCACGCACGGGCGAAAGGGCTACGCGAGCGCACCGTGCTGTCGCGTCATGTGTTTCCGAATGCATTTGGCCCCACCTGGACGCTAATTGGCCTCACGTTGGGTAATTTACTGAGTGGTGTCGCGGTCACCGAAACGGTGTTCAGCCTGCCGGGGTTGGGCAGATTATTAGTGGATTCGATTTACGCGCGTGACTACCCGGTCATTCAGGGCTGCATGCTGTTTATCGCCACGCTGTATGTGCTAACCAATTTGGTGATTGATGCGCTCTATCCACTGTTTAATCCGAGGGTTTCCGCCTGATGAAAAGACGCATGGCAATCGCCCCCAATGCGCTACTGGGATTGATCTTAATTGGCCTGATAGTGACTGCGGGCGTGATGGGGTTTTTCTGGACGCCTTCCGATCCGGGACGAATTAATATTCTGGCGCGTCTACAAGGGCCGACATTTGCTCACTGGTTGGGCACCGATGAGTATGGTCGTGACGTATTAAGTCGCCTGTTATTAGGTGCCAGTGCCAGCCTCTCGATTTCGGTGATTACGGTGAGCTTCGCCTTACTGGTCGGCATTTTGCTCGGGCTGGTCAGCGGCTATCTGCGTGGCATCATTGATCGACTAATTATGATGGTGACCGATACGTTATTGGCTTTTCCAGGCATTTTGCTGGCGCTGGGTTTGCTGAGTATTTTAGGCAACAACCGCTACGGCATTATTCTCGCGCTGGGGCTGGCTTATACCCCATCGGTGGTGCGTATTGTGCGCGGTACGGTGATGGAGCTACGCGAAGCGGATTTTGTCGCCGCATCGCGGGTGATGGGGCATAGCGAATGGGCGATTCTGCGCCGCCATGTGTTGCCTAACTGTATCGCGCCGCTGACGGTGCTGGCGACCTCAATGCTGGGCTGGGTGCTGATCTCCGAGAGTGCGTTATCTTTTCTGGGGCTTGGCGTACCGCCGCCGGAGCCTACCTGGGGCAATATGCTGGCGGCCAGCCGAACCTATTTGGCGCAGGCGCCCTGGCTGGCGCTGCTGCCGGGGGCGTGTATTTCGCTGGCGCTATTGGGCGTTAACCTGTTGGGTGACGCATTACGTGATTACCTCGATCCAAGGATGCAGTGATGAAAACGCCGAATCGTGCTTTATTGCAGGTGGAAAATCTGCGTGTGAGCATCAATGAGCGCCAGGTGGTGAAGGGGATCTCTTTCTCGCTGGCGGAACGCGAAGTGCTGGCGGTAGTCGGTGAATCTGGCAGCGGGAAAACGCTGGCGATGCGTGCATTAATGCGTTTGTTGCCGACCGGTGTTGCCTTCGACGCCGCTGCCTTGTGTTTCGACGGGACAAGTTTGCTGGGCCTCAGCGGCGAACAGTTGCGGGCAGTGCGCGGTGCCCGCATCGGCATGGTGTTCCAGGAGCCGATGACTTCGCTCAATCCGGCAATGACGATTGGCCGTCAGTTGGATGAAGGGCTGGCGTTGCATACCTCCCTTAACGCCGCCGCGCGGCGCGAGAAAATTGTCGCGATGCTGGAGCGTGTGGGGTTACCCGAAGCTGAGAGCTTACTGAATCGCTACCCTCATGAGTTCTCGGGCGGCATGCGTCAGCGCGTGATGATTGCCTCCGTCATGCTGCCAGAGCCAAAACTGATTATCGCCGATGAGCCAACTACCGCCCTCGACGTGTTGGTACAACATGAAGTGATGGCGTTGATGCTTTCGCTAACTGCGGAAAAAGGCAGCGCGGTGATCCTGATTAGTCACGATTTATCGATGGTGGCGAACTACGCCTCGCGCATTATGGTGATGGAGCAGGGCGAATTGGTGGAGCAGAATACCAGCGGAGCACTGCTGGCGCAGCCGCAGCATCCCTATACCCGACGTCTGTTGGAGGCTCTGCCGGTTCGCCAGCCAGCGCCAGATCGTCAAAAGCTGTTAGCCGCCGAAAGTATTATCGCGCTGCATAACGTGGATATTACCTACCGCGGGCGCAAGGCGTGGTTTAAGCCTGCGACCGTGACTGCCGCTGTCAAAGGCGTCAGTTTTAACGTGCGTGCCGGGGAAACCGTGGCATTAGTGGGCGCCAGCGGTTCCGGTAAGACTACTCTCGGCAAGCTGATTGCCGGGATGTTATCCGCCAGCGCGGGTACCCTGGCGTATAAAGGACGTTCGCTTGCGCAGGCCAGCAAAGCAGAACGCCGGGCGTGGCGGCGGGATTGCCAGCTTATTCAGCAAGATCCGTTT
This sequence comes from Paramixta manurensis, assembly GCF_013285385.1. Taxonomy (NCBI): domain Bacteria; kingdom Pseudomonadati; phylum Pseudomonadota; class Gammaproteobacteria; order Enterobacterales; family Erwiniaceae; genus Paramixta; species Paramixta manurensis. Next base: position 2,043,884 of record NZ_CP054212.1, read on the forward strand.
TCGTCACTCAATCCGCGCCTGCGTATCGCCCAGATTTTGGAAGAGCCGATCCTGCTGGTGGAGACCATGAACCGCAGCGCAAGACAACAACGGGTACGTGAAGTGTTGGAAGAGGTCGGGCTGGCTGATATGTTTTTGAGCCGTTATCCGCATCAACTTTCCGGCGGGCAGCGACAGCGGGTAGCGATCGCCCGTGCGATTATTCGGCGACCGGCGTTTATTATCGCCGATGAACCGACATCCGCGCTGGATATGACGGTGCAAAAACAGATCCTGCAATTATTAAAACGTTTGCAAGCGCATTATGGGTTTGCCTGCTTATTTATTACCCATGACTTGGGGGCGGTAGAGCAAATTGCCGACCGAATAATGGTAATGGAGCAAGGTAAACTGGTAGAAAGCGGCTGGAGCGATGAGGTATTGGATGCTCCGCAGCACCCTTATACCCAGCGTCTGCTCAACTGCCTCCCGGCGCTAAAACCGCTGGCGGGCGGCGGCTACCAATTACGGCAAAAAAGCGCGTAATGGCATGAATTAATATAAGGCGGCGGCGTGCATGGCGTGATTGCCGAGCCGCCTGGCAATCTCAAGCCGGGTCTCCTGTAGCGCAGGCAAGTATTGGCGGATGCGCGCATCGGTCATATGGGCCACAGTGCCGGAAATACAAAGCGCCAGCGGCGCGCTATTGGCCGCGGTAAGCAGCGGAATGGCAATCCCGCGTAATCCTTTTTCCGCTTCCTGATCGTCAATCGCATAACCTGCCTGCGCCACCGTTTGCAGTTGTTGCAATAATTCGCTACGGGTGGCGATGGTCTGCGGCGTTCGTGTTAGCAAGGTTTCCTGCGGGTAGAGTTCCATCAGGCGCGGAAGGGGCAGCGTCGCGAGCATACATTTGCCGGTTGAGGTGCAGTGGGCGGGCATACGCAGCCCTTCGGCGATCGAAAAACCGTAAAAATCTTGTGTGGTGACGCGCGAAAGATAAATCACCTCGGCATCGGTTAAGGTGGCAAGTTGCACCGTTTCTTCGACCTGCTCGCTGAGTTTCTTCATCCATGGCAGCACCACGGCGTGCGTCACAATACGCGACTGATACAGCATACCCAGTTCGTAATTAATATGTCCGAGCGAGTAAAGCCGCGACTTCGCATCCTGCTGCAACAGTTTTTCCGCTTCAAGCGTTTTCACCAACCCATGCACCGTCGTTTTGCTCAGGTTCATCAGCGCGGCCATTTTGGCGATCGACAATGTTTCGTGTTCGCGGAACAGTTTTAAAATGGCGGATGCTCTGGCAACGCTCTGTATGGACATTTTAACCTCCTGATTAGCAGGCTATAGTAGCAAAATCGCCATCAATGTAATCCCTCTTATCGACCTGGCGCGCGTTTAGCGGAGGCGGCGAGGTTATCAGTAGAATTTCGTCCATCGTTATTCACCCATTTCGATCGGTATCACAAAAATTAACCCTGCCAGGCGAAAGTTCTGGCATTTTTTTGCGCTGACCATTAAATGATCGGTACGACATTGTTGAACGAGGTTCAGAAAGTAAACGGATGAATAAAACCATTGAGCGGACGGTTCGCATTCTTGAGTTCATTGCAAAAAGTCGTGAACCCGTCACCATGGCGGAAGTACGCAACGCGCTGGATCTTCCGAAAAGCAGCGCGTCGGATATTTTTAATTCATTGCTGGATTTGGCTATTTTACGGTTGGACGATAGCGGTTATGCAACCTTAACCGCCGGCGCGCGCTTTTATGACATTAGCGCCGGGTTTATCGCCAAAAACGATCTGATTTCCGTCAGTAATGAAGTGTGCGTTGGGTTGGCAAAAGAGACCGGTAAGTTAGTTTGCCTGACGCTGTTTAATGACAATGAGATGGTGTTGCTGGAGAAGATTAGCGGCAGCGATATTGTTCAACCGCAGTTGAATGGTTTGCCAAAATTCTCCCTGAGCCAAAGCGCCAGTGGCAAAGCGATTTTAGCCGCCAGTAGCCGTCGGCAAATTGGGCAATTGCTACCCGCGCCGCTGGATAGGGAGCTGTATCCTGAGTTAATGCAGGTGGCCACCGACGGTTATGCGATAAGTCATGAACTGCCTGATTTATCGACTATTGCGGCGCCGGTGTTGCAGTCAAGCGGCGAGCCGCTGGCAGCGATTTGCATCATTGATTTTGATTTTCGGCTGGATAGCGCGGAGCAAAAGCGGCTGGGCGATAAAATTGCCGCTGCGGCGCTGACTGCCTCTCGGCAGATCGGGTTTAAAGGGTTACGGCTCTGCCAGGACCCGCAACTCTTCCGGCAGCACTGAAGTAAAACCTGACCGTTTAGACGGTCATTTTTAGCAAAATTACTCCGAACTGCATTCGGTAATATCGAACGATTGAGGTGGCTATGTTAGAAGGTGTGAAAGTTCTCAGTTTTACCCACTACTTACAGGGGCCTTCTGCGGCGCAAATGTTGGCAGATTTAGGCGCAGATGTGGTGAAAATTGAGTCACCGAAAGGGGCTTATGAGCGCTCATGGTCCGGTTGCGATACCTATGTAAATGGGGTCAGCGTGTTTTTCCTGTTAGCCAATCGCAATCAACGCGGCATGGCGATAGACCTGAAGTCCGAGAGCGGCAGGCAGGTTATTTACGATCTGATCAGCCAATACGATGTGATTATTGAAAATTTTAAGCCTGGCGTAATGGATCGATTGGGGCTGGGCTATGAAACGGTTAAAAAGATTAATCCGCGCATCGTGTACTGCTCCTGTACCGGATATGGTTCAGCCGGCCCTAAGGCGAAAGAGCCGGGGCAAGATTTAATGGCGCAGAGTATTAGTGGACTGGCGGAATTAAATGGGCCGGGCTCCCATCCTCCGATGCCGGTAGGAACGGCGATTGTTGATCAGCATGGTGCGGCGTTGGCCGCGCTGGGTATTATCGCGGCGGTTTTCAATCGGGAAAAAAGCGGGCAGGGACATAAAGTCGATGCCTGTTTGCTCCACTCAGCGCTCGATCTGCAAATTGAACCGTTGAACTATTTCCTGAATGGCGGCCAGTTAACGCCGCGTGCGGATACCGGTTTATCCAGCCGTTTTCATCAAAGTCCGTATGGCATTTATGAAACCCGTGACGGCTATATTTCTCTCTCATTAACGCCATTTGAACGTTTAAAAGCGGTGTTCAGCCCGCAAGCGCTGGCAGGGTTTAGCGCGCCGGACCAAATGCGCCAGCGGCTGGATTTTGACGCCTGTGTCGCGGCGGAAATGCGTACCAAAACCACCGCAGAATGGACCGCATTATTCAAACAGGAGGGCATTTGGCATGCGCCGGTCAATGAATATGCGCAAGTGGTGGAAGATGAACAGGTGCAATTTAATCAGGCTTTCCTGACCATGGATCATCCGGTTGCCGGTCAGGTGCGCGTGCTGGGCCATCCCAATCATTACGATGGTAAACCGTTGCCGTTACGTCGGTTACCGCCCGAACTGGGGGAACACAGCGAGGAAGTGCTGTTGGAACTGGGCTATTCGCCAGAAAAGGTCGCCGAACTGTTGGCGAATAATGTTATTACCACTCATCAAGAGTAACTATGTTATGTCACTGATTACTTATGAAACCAATGGCGCGGTTGCCGTCGTTACGCTAAATAATCCACCGTTAAATTTGGTCACGCTTGCGTTATCAAAACAGTTGCGGGAAACGCTACAGTCGCTGGATGCGGATGAAGCGGTGCGGGTTATCGTGTTAACCGGTTCGGGGCAAAAAGCGTTTTGCGTCGGGTCGGATATTAAGGAGTTTCCTGAAGTTTGGGACAATGTTATTGAAAAGAAACTTCAGAAAGAGAATGAAACCTTTAATACCATCGAATTTTTAAGTAAACCGGTCATTGCGGCGATGGAAGGCGTGGTGTGCGGCGGCGGCTTCGAAATGGCAATGGCGTGTGATTTACGGGTTTTATCCGCCAACGGCAAAATAGCGTTGCCGGAAATTAATCTTGGCGTATTTCCCGGCAGCGGCGGGTTATTTCGTTTGCCAAAACTTATCGGTGCGGCACGCGCGGTAGAGTTGATGATGACCGGAGAGTTTGTTGAGGCGCAGCAATGCCTGGCATGGGGGATGGTAAACCGCCTGGCGCCTGCCGGTTCGGTGCTAGACGTGGCGGTCAGTTTAGCGCAACAGATAGCGTTAAAACCACATGAAGCGATTAAGTTAATTAAACAAGGGGTGCGAGAAATTGGTATGCAACCCACCGATCAGTGCTTCCTGAAAAATTTACGCTTTAGTGAAAATATTTTCCGCACCGCCGACTGTGCGGAAGGGGTGGCGGCCTTTCTGGAAAAAAGGGAGGCGAAGTTCTTATAAAAAAACTGAAAATAATCATCTCAGTAAAAAAATAAAACGATCCTCTTAAATTCTATTGAGGTTAGCAAGATGAATACATTACCTGTACGCCGTTGGTTTTATATTATGCCAACGATTTTTATCACCTACAGTTTGTCTTATCTCGATAAAGCAAACTACAGTTTTGCTTCGGCCGCCGGTATCGGCAACGATCTGGGGATTGATCCATCAATGGCTTCATTGATAGGCGCGCTGTTTTTCCTCGGCTATTTTACCTTACAAATCCCCGGCGGAATGCTGGCGGAAAAATGGAGCGTGCGCAAATTACTGACCTGGAGTTTAGTGGTCTGGGGGCTTTGCGCGACGTTAACCGGCTTAGTGACCAACGTCACCTCGCTGATTGTTATCCGTTTTATGCTTGGCGTGGTGGAAGCCATTGTCACTCCCTGTTTGCTCATTTTGGTTTCGCGCTGGTTTAGCCATACTGAACGCTCTAAAGCCAACACGTTATTTCTGTTGGGTAACCCGGTAACGGTGCTATGGATGTCGATTCTCTCCGGCTGGTTAGTTGAACGCTGGGGCTGGCGGCATATGTTCGTCATTGAAGGGATCCCTGCCGTGCTGTGGGCGGTGGTTTGGTGGTACGTCATCCGCGATAAGCCTGAACAGGCGAACTGGTTGAACGCCGACGAAAAAGCGGCAATTGGTCAGGCGCTGGCCAATGAGCAAAAAAGTAAGGAAGTGATGACCAATTGGCGCGAAGTGTTTCGTTCTGCCAATGTCATTAAACTGGCAGGGTGGATGTTTTTCCAGAGCATTGGTTTTTACGGTTTTTTGATGTGGCTACCGTCAATTTTACATTCCGGCGCGATCTCCATGTCTGAAACCGGCTTGCTCTCTTCATTGCCGTATGGCTTAGCGGCTATTTTCATGTTAATTGCCGCCTGGCTGAGTGATAAGTATCAAAAGCGCGTGGCATTTGTTGCCTGGCCTATTTTTATCGCCGCCTGCTGTTTCTTTGCGCTGGCCTTGCTTGGCAATACGCATTTTTGGGTCTCTTATCTTCTGCTGGTGGTGACGGGCATTTGCCTGTATGTCCCTTTTGGCCCCTTTTTCGCGCTGGTGCATGATGTGTTACCAACCTCAATGGTGGGAGGCGCGGGTGGAATGATCAATAGTATGGCTGCAGTGGGCGCCTTTATCGGGTCTTATTTAGTGGGGATGTTGAATGGCATTACAAATTCAACCAATTCATCTTATTACTTAATGGCGGCCAGTTTAGGGATCTCCGTTATATTCGGTCTCTCGATTAAGCAAAAAAAAGTCATTGAAAGTGAACCGCTACGTCGTCGATCCGGTATGGCGTAATAATCTACGTGCGATGGGTTTATTATTCTCCTTAAGAGAATAGGGTTCATCATATTATTATCAGGGTAAATATCACGGTTATTTTTGCCAGGCTACTTTATTAAAAGCAGTACGGATATTGCTGCATGACTATCCGGCTGAATGAGGATTTTATGAATTGGTTATCTGATGCAATAGATAAATGTCTTGCTAAAACGCAGGCTAATGTGGAGCAATTTACCGATTTTCCACATATTACCGAGCAGGGAAAATATGTTTTTACGCCAGATGGCGTGTGGACCGGCGGTTTTTGGACCGGTATTCTGTGGCTTGCTTATCAGCGGAATCCATCGCCAGCGCTATTAACCGCTGCGACGCACTTTACCGACCGATTGTTACCGCGCGCTCATGATCGGCGTAACCATGATCTGGGCTTTATGTTTTATCCTGGCGCAATTGCCGGGTGGCGGCTTACCCAGCGTTCGGACTATAAGCAGGCCGCGCTGACCGCAGCGAATAGCCTGGCGGCGCAATTTAACGCGCGTGCCGGTTTTATTCCCGGCTGGGGTTTTTTTGGCGGGGAAGAGTGGTCAACCTCAGTGCTGATCGATACGTTAATGAACCTTCCGCTATTGGCCTGGGCGGTGAAAAATGGCGGCGACCCGGCCTTATTGGCGGTGATTGAGCAGCATACCGCGACCGCGCTGGCGCATCATTTGCGGGCGAATGGCTCGGTATTTCATGTCTACCATTTTACCGAGGAAGGCGTGGGCATTCGCGGCGATACCTATCAGGGGCTGGCGGCACAGAGTAGTTGGGCGCGCGGGCAAGGCTGGGCGATTACTGGCTTAGCCTTGCTGGCCGATGCGCTGAATAATCATCATTATTTGGCAACAGCAGAAAAAGTCGCCGACTTTATTTTATCGCACCTGCCGCCCGACCATATTCCAAAATGGGATTATGACGATCCACAGCCCAATGCGCCGAAAGATGCCTCGGCTGGCGCTATTAGCGCCTATGGTTTATTACGCTTATATCGGCTCAGCGGGAAAGAACGCTATAAAACCGCCGCCACGGCGATGCTGAAGGCATTAGCGGCTACGTGTATTGTTGATGATAATCAAGGTCTGTTAGCGCATTCAACTGCCGATCTGCCGCATGGCTTAGGGATTGATCAAGCTACCGGCTATGGCGATTATTATTTTCTTAAGGCGTTGTATGCATTAGAAGCGATATCAGCAGCCCGGTAAACTATTGCGTAATTAAGCCGTAAATTCGTTGACTGGCGTGTTTGTTTAACTATTTTCATCAAGAGTGAATGAACACGCCTTTTTTAGAATATCAGTAACGCTTCTGAACATGCTTCTCCTCAGATAGGTATACAATTTCGCCATCCATCATGATGGCATTTTTATACTTTTTTTATACCGCGCTCGCCGATCTTGACGACATTTTTATTTCGATTTCCTTAAGCTTTAAATCCTCTCTATAAACAATACAAGGTGGCTTATCGTGAGTCCGGGATTAATTGTCGGCATGGTGCTGGTGTTCCTGTTATTAGGGTATCTTTTTTATGCTCTACTTGGGGCGGAGGAATTCTAATGGTAGCCGAAGCCTTTTTACTGCTGGCCTGTTTTCTGGCGATATTATTACTGGCGGCGCGACCGTTGGGCCACTTTATGACCGGTATGGTACTTGACCGCCCGGTCGCAGGAACCGCCGCCATCGAAACGCAATTTTGGCGCTGGTGTGGCGTCTCATCCTCGGAGATGAACTGGCGCCAATATCTGTGCGCAATCTTGTTATTTAACCTGATTGGGCTGCTGTTTCTGCTGGCTATTCTGTTGGCACAGGGGGTGTTACCGCTGAACCCGCAACGGTTGCCGGGCCTCTCTTGGCATTTGGCGTTAAACACCGCAATTAGCTTTGTCAGTAATACCAACTGGCAAGCTTATGCCGGTGAATCGACCATGAGTTATTTCAGTGAAATGGTGGGGCTGGCGGTACAAAACTTTCTCTCGGCAGCAACCGGTATCGCGGTGCTATTTGCCTTGATACGCGGTTTTGCACGCCAAACCACCGACAATCTTGGTAATGCATGGCGCGACCTGACGCGGGTGACGCTGTGGGTGTTGTTACCGCTCTCGGTGCTGATGGCGCTGTTTTTGGTCAGCCAGGGCAGCATTCAGAATTTCAGCCCGTATCTCACCTTGAGTACCCTGGAGGGCGTGCACCAAACGCTGCCCGGCGGGCCAGTCGCCTCACAGGAGGCGATCAAGATGCTAGGGACTAACGGCGGCGGCTTGTTTAATGCCAACTCCGCACATCCGTTTGAGAACCCGACGGCGTTAACCAACTTTGTTCAAATGTTGTCGATCTTGATTATTCCGGCGGCGCTCTGTTTTTCCTTTGGCGAGGCGGTACAAGATCGCCGTCAGGGCAATACGCTGCTGTGGGCAATGTCGTTAATTTTCATTGTCGCAGCGGTATTGGTGATGGCGGCGGAAGTGAAAGGCAACCCGCATTTGACAGCGTTTGGCGCCGACTCAGCGATGAATTGGGAAGGGAAAGAGAGCCGTTTCGGCATTCTGAACTCAAGCCTGTTTGCGGTGATCACTACCGCCGCCTCCTGCGGCGCGGTGAATGCGATGCATGACTCGTTTACCGCGCTGGGCGGCATGATTCCGCTGTGGCTGATGCAGTTGGGCGAAGTGGTGTTCGGCGGTGTGGGATCGGGCCTGTATGGCATGTTGATGAACGTGATTCTGGCGGTCTTTATTGCCGGGTTGATGATTGGTCGCACGCCGGAATATTTAGGCAAAAAAGTGGGCGTTGCGGAGATGAAGATGGCAGCGCTGTATATCCTGGTTACGCCTGCGTTGGTGTTGCTCGGTACTGCGCTGGCCATGATGACCGACGCAGGGCGTGCCGGTATCTTCAACCCCGGCGCGCATGGCTTCAGCGAAGTGTTGTATGCGGTTTCTTCCGCCGCCAACAATAATGGCAGCGCTTTCGGCGGCCTCTCTGCCAACACCCCCTTCTGGAACCTGCTGTTGGGTATCGCCATGTTGCTGGGCCGTTTTTTACCCTTTATTCCATTAATGGCGATCGCCGGTTCGCTGGCGGCGAGAAAAACGCAGCCCGAAAGCGTCGGGACGTTGCCGACGCATGGCGCGTTATTTGTGGCATTGATCATCGGTACCATCATGCTGGTGGGCGCGCTGACCTTCGTTCCGGCTTTGGTACTTGGGCCGGTTGTCGATTATTGGCCGTTATCTACTCATTAATTGCCGGAGAATTTTCGTATGGCGCATCAAATATCTTCCCGGCAACGTAGCGCAATGTGGCGCGCCGCGTTTGTCGAGTCATTCAAAAAGCTCGATCCACGCGTGCAATACCGCAATCCGGTGATGTTCGTTGTGTACCTCGGCAGCATCCTCACCACGTTGTTGGCGATGAATCTGCTTGACGGCGCCAACGGGCAGACCGGCTTTACCGCCGCGGTTAGCCTGTGGCTGTGGTTCACGGTGCTGTTTGCCAACTTTGCCGAAGCCTTAGCCGAAGGGCGAAGCAAAGCACAGGCGGAGAGCCTGAAAGGGATTAAGCGAACCCGCTGGGCGAAAAAATTGTCAGCGCCGGTTCGTGACGCCGCGCAGCAAAATGTGGCGGCGGAAAGTCTGCGCAAGGGCGATTGGGTGTTGGTGGAGGCCGGGGATATTATTCCTTGTGATGGCGAGGTGCTGGTTGGCGGCGCCTCGGTGGATGAAAGTGCGATAACCGGTGAATCCGCGCCGGTTATTCGTGAATCGGGCGGTGATTTTGCTTCGGTAACCGGCGGCACGCGCGTGTTATCCGACTGGCTGGTTATTCAGTGCAGTGTCAATCCCGGTGAAACCTTCCTCGATCGGATGATTGCGATGGTCGAGGGCGCAAAACGGCGTAAAACGCCGAATGAAGTGGCGCTGACAATCTTATTGGTTTCGTTGACCATTGTGTTTCTGCTGGCTACCGCGACGCTGTATCCCTTTACCGCCTGGAATAGCGTGCCGGTTAGCGTAACGGTACTGGTGGCGCTGTTGGTGTGCCTGATCCCCACCACCATCGGCGCGCTATTGTCGGCGATTGGGATTGCCGGTATGAGCCGCATGTTAGGCGCGAATGTGATCGCCACCAGTGGGCGGGCGGTCGAAGCGGCGGGTGATGTCGATGTATTACTGATGGATAAAACCGGCACCATTACGCTAGGAAATCGCCAGGCCAGCCAGTTTCTGCCGGCGCACAATATCAGTGAGGAAGCGCTGGCGAATGCCGCACAGTTGGCTTCGCTGGCTGATGAGACGCCAGAAGGGCGCAGTATCGTGATTCTTGCCAAGCAGCAATTCAATCTGCGTGAGCGCGATTTAGCCAGCCTGAACGCCACCTTTATTCCGTTTAGCGCCCAAACGCGGATGAGCGGGGTCAATATCAACCAGACCCTGTTGCGCAAAGGCGCGGCTGACGCCATCCGTCGCCATGTCGAAAGCAATGGCGGTCATTTCCCATCGGAGGTTGCCGCGCTGGTGGATGCGGTGGCGCGCAAAGGGGAAACCCCGTTGGTAGTGGCACAAGACAACCGGGTGATGGGCGTGGTGGCGCTAAAAGATATTGTGAAGGGCGGAATCAAAGAGCGCTTCGCCGAGTTACGCAAAATGGGCATCAAGACCGTTATGGTCACTGGCGATAATCCGCTCACCGCGGCAGCCATCGCGGCGGAGGCCGGTGTGGATGACTTTTTATCTGAGGCGACGCCGGAAGCCAAGCTGGCACTGATTCGTCAGTATCAGGCGGAAGGGCGCATGGTTGCCATGACCGGAGACGGCACGAATGATGCGCCCGCGCTGGCGCAGGCCGATGTGGCCGTGGCGATGAACTCAGGTACTCAGGCGGCGAAGGAAGCCGGCAACATGGTGGATCTGGATTCGAACCCGACCAAGTTGTTGGAAGTGGTGCATATCGGGAAACAGATGTTGATGACCCGTGGTTCATTAACCACCTTCAGTATTGCCAATGATATTGCGAAATACTTTGCGATTATTCCGGCGGCGTTCGCGGCAAGCTGGCCGCAATTAAATGCGCTCAACGTGATGCGATTGCACTCCCCGGCATCGGCGATTATGTCGGCAGTGATTTTTAATGCGTTAATCATCGTGCTGCTGATCCCGCTGGCGTTAAAAGGGGTCGGTTACCGTCCAATGTCCGCCGCCGCGTTACTACGCCGTAATCTGTGGGTGTACGGGGCTGGAGGAATTGTGGTGCCGTTTATTGGCATTAAGCTTATCGACCTGTTACTGACCGCTATTGGTTTAGGCTGAGAGAGGATTGTATGAATCATTTACGCCCGGCTATTTCGCTGTTTATCCTGCTCTCGCTTGTCACCGGCGTGGGGTATCCGTTATTGACCACCGGCCTTGCGCAGTGGTGGTTTCCGCTCCAGGCTCGGGGCTCGTTGATGGACAGCGGTGGGCAGGTCCGTGGCTCGGCGTTGATTGGGCAGAATTTTACCCGCGCGGATTATTTTCAGGGGCGACCTTCCGCCACCGCAGACAGGCCGTATAATCCACTGGCTTCCTCAGGCAGTAATCTGGCGGTCAGTAACCCGGCGCAAGACACGGCGATTAAACAACGCGTGGCGGCACTGCGTCAGGCAAACCCGCGGGCGAATCCAACCGTTCCGGTTGAACTGGTCACGGCCTCGGCGAGTGGTTTGGACCCGCAGATTTCGCCCGCCGCCGCCGAGTGGCAAATACCACGAATTGCGCAGGCGCGTCATCTGCCGCAAGCGGCGCTACGTCGTCTGGTAGCGAAAAATACCGTGCATCCGCTGTTATGGTTTATCGGCGAGCCGGTGGTGAATGTGCTGGCATTAAATATGGCGTTGGATAAATTGCAACCGTAACAAGGAATCACGATGACGGATGAGCCCCTGCGTCCCGATCCCGATGCGCTGCTGGCGTTAGCTGGCAGCGCCGGGCGCGGAAAACTGAAAATCTATTTTGGCGCCTGTGCCGGGGTAGGAAAAACCTGGGCGATGCTACAGGAAGCGCATCGCTTACGGGCGCAGGGCGTGGATGTGCTGGCCGGGGTGGTTGAGACGCACGGCAGGAAGGAGACGGAAGCGCTGCTCGTCGGGTTGGCAAGCTTGCCGTTGCGTATTAGCGGGCGACATCATTATCCGGAGTTTGACCTCGATGCTGCCCTTGCGCGGCGTCCGGCGGTGATTTTAATCGACGAGTTGGCCCACTCGAATGCACGCGGGTCGCGACATCCGAAACGCTGGCAGGATATTGATGAGTTGCTGGATGCCGGGATTGATGTGCTGACCACGGTTAACGTTCAGCACCTGGAAAGCCTCAACGATATTGTCAGCGCCGTAACCGGTATTCGGGTACGAGAGACGGTGCCGGACCCGTTTTTCGATACGGCGACCGAGGTGATATTAGTCGACTTGCCGCCGGATGATCTGCGCCAACGGTTAAAAGAGGGCAAAATTTACGTTGGCGAGCGCGCCGAGCGGGCGATTGAAAACTTCTTCCGGAAGGGCAACTTATTCGCGTTACGTGAGCTGGCGTTGCGGCGCACCGCCGACCGGGTTGATGAGCAGATGCGCGTCTGGCGTGATACGCAGGGGCACGAAGAGAAAGTGTGGCATACCCGCGATGCGATTTTGTTGTGTATCGCTGCGGGAACCGGTAGTGAGAAACTGGTACGAGTTGCCGCTCGTCTCGCAACCCGTTTGGGCTGTGAATGGCATGCAATCACCGTCGAAACCTCCTCCTTACAGCGTAAGAGTGAGGCACATCGTCGCGCGGTCCTGCGCACTTTGCACCTTGCGCAAAACATGGGCGCAGAAACTGCCACCTTATCCGATCCCGATGAAGCCCGCGCGGTGCTACGTTATGCACGCGAACATAATCTGGGCAAAATCATTATTGGCCGTCCATCGCGGCGGCGCTGGCGTTTACCTAACCGTTTCGCCACGCGTCTTAGCCAATTAGCGCCGGATCTGGATCTGATGATTGTGGGGCTGGATGACACACCAGAACTACGTGCCGATACCGCGTCAGGCGGGCGCGGTGCGGCGGAGAAATGGCGTCAAAAATGGCGTGGCAGCCTGGCGGCGGTGGCGATGTGCGGCCTGATTACGCTCTCTTGTAAGGTGCTGTTGCCGGGGTTTTCTCCCATCAACCTGGTGATGATTTATTTGATGGGCGTGGTGTTGATCGCCATTGGTTTTGGCCGCGTGCCGTCAGTGGTGGCCGCCTTGGTGAATATCGTGGTCTTCGATCTCTTTTTCGTTGCGCCGGAAGGGACTTTCGCGGTGACGGATGCGCAGTATCTGGTCACCTTTTCTGTGATGCTGGCGGTGGGGGTAATTATCGGTAATCTCACCGCTGGCGTGCGTTACCAGGCGCGGGTGGCGCGGCAGCGGGAACAACGCGCGCGTTACCTTTATGAAGTGGCTAATGGCTTGAGTCGGGCGCGTGAGCCGGATGAGATCGCCAAAATTTGCCAGCAAGTGGTGGGCGCGGCGTTGCTATCGCGCTGTGAAATTTGGTTACCGGATAAAAATGGCGTGCTGACGGCGGCAGCGGAAAAATGGCTTAACAGTATCCCTGATCCGGCGATTGTTAAATGGAGTTTTGATAAACGGCAAGTGGCGGGCGCTGGCACCGACACCTTGCCGGGCGTGCCGTATAAAGTGTTGCCGTTGGCAGGGTCGGAACGTACGTTGGGGCTATTGATTATTGAACCTGGTAACCTCCGCCATCTGCTGATCCCGGAACAACAGCGGTTGCAAGATACGTTTATCACGCTGATTGCCGGGGCGCTGGAACGGCTGGCGTTGACCCGACGCGAACAGCAGTCGCGGCTGGCGGCGGAACGAGAAGAGCTCAGGAACGCTTTACTGGCCGCGCTGTCACATGACTTGCGCACGCCGCTGACGGTGTTATTTGGTCAGGCGGAAATTTTGACTCTGGAGCTGGCAAGCGCCGCTTCGCCGTTTGCCCCGCAGGCCAATGAGATTCGCCAGCAGACGCTCAGTACTATCCGTTTAGTGAATAATATGCTGGATATGGCGCGGATTGAATCAGACGGTTTACGCCTGCAAACCGATTGGGTCGCGCTGGACGAACTGATTGGTAGCAGTTTAACCTCGCTGGAGGCGATACTGGACGGGCACGCTGTTCACCTTGACCTACCGGAGGCAATGGTGCTGTTCAAGGCGGACGGGCCACTGCTGGAACGGGTGTTGGTGAATATTGTGGAAAATGCGCTGAAGTATGGCGGCAAACAGGTGGAAATTAGCATCAAAGCCCGAACGTTGAGCGACCAGCTACAGATTGAAATAGGGGATAATGGCCCCGGTTTGCCCGCCGGTATGGAGCAGCGGATTTTTGAAAAATTTACCCGCGGACATACCGAGTCGGCGATCCCCGGTGTAGGAATGGGGTTGGCGATTTGTCAGGCGATTATTGATATGCATCACGGTAAAATCGAGGCGGCTAATCGCCCACAAGGCGGCGCTGGATTTACCCTTACTCTCCCTTGGTCAGCGGCGCAGGCCGTGACGTCAGATCCGGAAGCACATCCGTGAAAAGCTTGCTAATTATTGATGATGAAAAACAGATCTGTCGCTTTCTGCGTAGCGCGCTGGAGAGTGAAACCATGAAAGTCTGGCAGGCGGATACGCTGGCGCATGGGCTAAGTACCGCTGCCGCGCGCAGGCCCGATCTGGTGATCCTGGATTTGGGGTTGCCGGATGGTCACGGTTTGACGTTTATTCGCGAGTTTCGCCAATGGAGTAATAAGCCGATTATTGTGCTTTCCGCACGTACCGATGAAGAGGATAAAATTGAAGCGCTGGATGCGGGCGCGGATGATTTCCTTAGTAAACCTTTTGGTGTCGGTGAGTTACAGGCGCGGGTTCGCGTGGCGTTACGGCGTAACGAAGAAGAAAAAGAGCAGCTCATTGCCTTCAGTGATATCACTATCAACCTTAGCACCCATGCGGTGACGCGCGCCGGCGAGGCGGTGCATCTCACGCCAATCGAGTTCCGCCTGTTGGCATTGTTGGTCAGTAATCCGGGCAAGATGCTAACGCAAACCCAGATTTTGAAACATGTCTGGGGGCCGCATGCCGATAACAGCCAATATCTACGGATTTATATGGGCCATTTGCGGCAGAAGCTGGAGACGCTTCCGGCGCGTCCGCGCCACTTCATTACCGAAAACGGTGTTGGTTATCGCTTTGTGGGTTAACGACTGTTGAACGGCGGTGAACGAATAGCGGCCCCTTCGGATGAAAGGGGCCGAAGGATGCGGTTTATTTCACGCAGTTACTACACTGGTTGAGTTGAATCTGACGGAAGAAGTCATTGCCTTTGTCATCCACCAGGATAAAGGCCGGGAAGTTTTCAACTTCGATTTTCCAGATAGCCTCCATACCCAGTTCAGGATATTCAACACACTCCAGGCTCTTAATACTTTGTTGCGCCAGCACCGCCGCCGGGCCGCCAATACTACCGAGATAGAAACCGCCATGCTTGTGACAGGCATCGGTCACTTGCTGGCTACGGTTGCCTTTCGCCAGCATGATCATGCTTCCGCCGTGAGCTTGCAGCAGGTCAACATAGGAATCCATTCGTCCGGCAGTAGTTGGGCCGAGCGAGCCAGAGGCGTAACCTTCCGGGGTTTTCGCCGGCCCGGCATAGTACACCGGATGGTCTTTAATGTACTGCGGCAACCCTTCGCCGTTATCAATCCGCTCTTTCAGCTTCGCGTGGGCGATATCACGCGCCACAATGATGGTGCCGCTCAGTGACAAACGGGTGGAGACCGGATATTGCGAGAGTTGGGCCAGAATGGTTTCCATCGGACGGTTCAGGTCGATATGTACCGTTTCGCCTTCGCCCTGTTGGCGTAAGGATTGCGGAATATATTGGCCTGGGTTTTGTTCCAGTTTCTCAATCCAGATACCGTCTCGATTGATTTTGGCTTTGATATTACGGTCAGCAGAACAGGACACGCCCATCCCAATTGGGCAGGATGCGCCGTGGCGCGGTAAACGAATAACCCGCACGTCATGAGCAAAGTACTTGCCGCCAAACTGCGCGCCAAGGCCGAGGTTTTGCGCCGCAACCAGCAATTCTTGCTCCAGTTGCACATCGCGGAAGGCTTGACCGTACTCGTTACCTTCGGTTGGCAGACCGTCATAATAGTGGGTGGACGCCAGCTTAACGGTTTTGAGCGTGCTTTCGGCGGAGGTGCCGCCAATGACAAATGCGATGTGGTAGGGTGGGCAGGCCGCCGTACCGAGCGTTAGCATTTTATCAATCAGGTAGTCTTTCAGTTTACCCGGGCTCAACAGCGCTTTGGTTTCCTGATATAGATACGTTTTGTTGGCTGAGCCGCCGCCTTTAGCAATGCAGAGAAATTTATATTCATCGCCATCTACGCTATATAAATCGATCTGCGCCGGCAGGTTGGTACCGGTGTTGATCTCTTTATACATATCCAGCGCGACGTTTTGCGAGTAGCGCAGGTTGTCTTCAATGTAGGTGTTATAGATACCGCGTGATAACGCCGCTTCGTCACCGCCGCCGGTCCATACGCGTTGACCTTTTTTTCCGCTAATAATCGCGGTACCGGTATCCTGACAGGTTGGCAAAATGCCTTTGGCGGCAATTTCCGAGTTACGCAGGAATTGCAGCGCCACATATTTATCGTTTTCGCTGGCCTCCGGGTCATCTAAAATGGCGGCAACCTGCCGTTGGTGCGCGGGGCGTAGCATAAATGAAGCATCGTGAAAGGCTTGCTGCGCCAGCAGCGTTAGCGCCTGTGGATCAACCTTCAACACCTCCTGCCCATCAAACTCAACCACCGACACGTGGTCACGACTCAGCAGGTAGTATTCGGTATCCTCCGGGGCGAGAGGGAAAGGGTTCTGGTAATGGAAAGGCTTATTCGACATTGTATTCTCACTTAACGAAGTACTGCCGTGCGCTGTGGCTCTGGCGCTTGGGCAATATCATTGGCGACATTTCGTTGTTGTTGTCTTGCCGCTCTGCCATAGCAACAGAGCGGCACCTTGAAGAATGGTATATTACCACGCCGGTATTCGCATCCCCTTGCGTCGTAAATTCGTATTACCCTCAGAACATCATCACCATCCACGGGTAACCAATCAGCATCAGCGCGGCGAGGAAAATGGCGCCGAAAATGGTGCCTAACCGCCAGTAATCTTTGGTTGGCAGGTAGCCACTGCCGTAATAAATCGGGCTCGGGCCGGTGCCGTAAGGCGTAATAATCCCCATCACGCCCAGCGAGGTGCTCAGCATCAGGCAGAACACCGGCATATTGATGCCCGGAATCGAGGCGGCAACGGTCAGCATCGCCGGCAGCAGCGCGGTGGTGTGCGCGGTGGTACTGGCAAACAGATAGTGCAACAGGAAGAAGGCGATCAGCAGCATCACCGCCGCAACCTGCGGGTCAATACCGTGCAGCAACTGACCACCTTCTTTACCCAGCCAGGCGATAAAGCCAACCCGTGCCAGCCCGTCCGCCAGCGCCACCAGCGTGGCGAACCAGGCGAAGGTGTTCCAGGCCGGTTTATTGCTGGTAATGTCGTTCCAGTTCAGCACCCCGGTCCACAGCATCAGCACAATCACCAGCAGCGCCGCCATCGCCGGTTCAATCCACGCGGTGGCAAAAATCCACATCAGCAGCGCACAGCACACGAACACCAGCAGCAGGATTTCATTACGCGACAGCTTGCCGAGTTTTTCCAGCTCACTGGCGGCCCAGCGCGGCACTTCATCGTTAACCTTCACTTCCGGCGGATAGAACCAGTAGGCCAGCAGCGGCATGGTGAGGATTAACAGCACGCCGAGCGGCAGGAAGGCGAGAAACCACATGCCCCACGAAATATCAAAACCGACAATGCTTTTCACCAGCGCCAGCGCCAGCAGGTTCGGCGCCAGCGCCGAGAGGAACATTGAGCTGGTAATACAGGCGGCGGTGATCGCCACCCACATCAGGTACGAGCCGATTTTACGCGCGCTGGGGTCATTCGGTTTGGAGCCGTATAACGGCGGCAGGTTGGCAATAATCGGGTAGATGGTGCCGCCGCTGCGGGCAGTATTTGACGGGGTAAACGGCGCCAGCAGCAGGTCGGCAAAAGTAATCGCATAGCCGAGCGTCAGGCTGCGCCGCCCGAGATATTTCACCAGAATCAGCGCCAGGCGGCGACCGAACTGGGTTTTATCGTAACCGGCGGCAAACATAAAGGCGCCGAAGATTAGCCAGACGGTGGAGTTGCCAAACCCGCTAACCGCCCACTTAAACGACTCGGTGGCGACTTTAAACTTGGGATCAGCTAACTCGGCCGGACTAAACAGCAGCCAGTGGCTGAACAACGCTATCGCCACCACGCCGGTCAGACCAATGACCGCGCCGGGCAGCGGTTCAAAAATCAAACCGACAATCACCCCGACAAAGATGGCAAAAAAGTGCCAGGCGTAAGGTTCCAGACCAGCAGGAACCGGCACCAGCAGCAATAACGCTGCAACCAGCACCGGAAGCACCATCAATATCAGAGGTTTTTTGCGATCCGGCGCGGTGGGAGACGACCTGGCCGGAGCATTCACAGTGGATATTTTTTTCATCGCGTTCATCTTTAAGTTGTTGAGAATGCTGTTTATGCCCGGCATCGTTTCCGATGGGATTGATAGGGTGTCGGATCAGACCAGGCCAGGCATATTAATCCGTTTGATGATGCGCCCTCCTGCCGCCTGCGGGAGGTAAACTAACCCTTAAGAGTGATGTATCCTATGATGCGAGTTTGGTATTTGTCGGTTTTGATCTGTATCAACTGAAAGCGTGGGCGGATATTTTTTAAAATCATGTTGCGGGCAAATTTAAAATGAAGCGCTGAGAAGGAAGTACGATGCCAACAGATGAACAGGTTTATGCTTACTCTACGGTAATGATGGGGTCGCCCATTTTGCTAAAACTGTTTGAACATAACCAAGCGTTAGCGGCCGCCGTGTTTGGTCTGATTAAGCGTCAGGAAGATCGGTTAACGGTAAACCGGCAACAGTCAGAAGTGATGTCCATCAATCATGCGGCAGGGCTGCATCCGGTGGCGGTCAGCCCGCCGGTTTTTAATCTGATTCAATGCGCCAAAGCGGTGAGTGTAGCGCCGGGAAGCTGTTTCAATTTTGCCATTGGCCCATTGGTAAAACGTTGGAAGATTGGTTTTCAGGGTAACAGTGTACCGCCAGTTGATGAGTTGCACTCTCTACTGCCATTAACCGATCCGCAACAGGTGGTGTTGGATGAACAGCAGCACACGGTATGGTTAAAAAAAGCCGGTATGGAGATAGATCTCGGTGCGATTGCCAAAGGGTACATTGCCGATCTGGTCAGAGACGCGTTGCGCCGGGAAGGCATTGAGCGCGCATTGATTAATTTGGGCGGGAATGTGCAAACCCTCGGTATGCCGGAGAGCGAGGGCGAGCCGGGATGGGCGATCGGTCTGAAACAGCCTTTTGCCGAAGCGGATGCGCTGATTGGCGTAATTCATGTTTGCGGTAAATCGGTGGTCACTTCCGGCATTTATGAACGCTATTTCTGGCTGGACGGGCGTTGTTATCACCATATCCTGGATGCCAAAACCGGCTATCCGCTCGATAATGAGCTACTCAGCGTGACCATCATTTCCGATAATTCTATTGATGGCGATATTTATACCACCTTGCTATACGGAATGGGGGTGGAAAAAGGGTTGGCGTACCTTGCCGCGCTGCCACAGATTGAGGCCATTTTCGTTACCCGCGATCGGCAGGTGATTTGTTCATCGCAGCATCAGTTCAGGTTTACGCTGATAAACCATGAATACCGTATAGGTTAAGCTTCCTTGCCGGCAGCTGCCCTCATCGCCGGGCAGCACAAGCCTATTGCGCCCAATAAGGCACACTACCGACTTTATCGACGATAAAATCAATGAAAGTACGCACCTTACTGGATACGGTTTTTTTACGTGGGTAAACAATCCAAATGGCGGTTTCACTGCGAAACATACTGAACTCTAGTTCAGGGAATACGCGCTGGAGTTGCTGGTCTTTCGCCACTTGCCAGGTGAGCCAATCGGGAAGCACAGCGATACCGGCGCCGGTACGGCAGGCATACAGCAGAGCCTCGCTGTCGTTTGCGCTGAAGCGGTAATTAACCGGGATCCGCGTCCACTCTTCATCTGACCCGGCATTTCGCGCATACCAGCCTTCGCCATGAAGACGTGAGAACATTAAAATTTGCAGATCTTTTTGCCCGACCGGAGAGTGCGGTGGAGTGTGTTCAGCTATCCATTGCGGGCTAGCCCATGCGTAACGTGTTTGCGGCGCGAGCTTACGCGCATGCATGGTTGAATCTGGCAAGGTGCCAATACGAATACTGACATCAATCCGTGATTCAATCAGGTCCTGGATTTCATCGCTGAAAGTAATATCCAGCGAGATTTCAGGGTGGAGCCGCAAAAACTCATCAACAAACGGCATGATATGTAGCCGCCCAAAAGCGCAGGGAACGCTGAGCCGCAGCAGGCCGGCAGGGCGTTTATTCAGCGCCGAGGTGAGGTTGCGGGCCTCTTCCCACTGTTGTAAGAGCTGGATTGCGTGGGAATAGAACAGTTTGCCCGCTTCGGTGAGCGCCAGACCGCGCGTTGAGCGGTTAAACAAGGCAATATGCAGGTCCGCCTCAAGGTCGGCAACATGGCGGGAGACGGTTGAGGTTTCAATATTGAGCGCCTTCGCCGCCGCACTAAAACTTTTTAATTCCGCAGCTCTGACAAAGGTCCCAATAGCGGCAAAATAGTTCATTATCTTTGTCGTTCCTCAATTTGCCTGCCGGAGACAGGTATAACATGACGCGAATAAGCAATTAGGGCCGCTGCCGGTAGGGGGCCGCGACCCGACTAATGTTTTAACAGTTTAATTGCTTTGCGTCATTGAGGAACGCTTTACTTTTCTGGCTGTTTAGGCCGTCTTAGCGGGGGAGCAAAGACGGCTGCCGTAGTGGTTTAGCTAAAGCGAATATCCAGCGAACGTAGCCAGGTTTGCAAACCGGCATCCTGGATGGGGATCAATTTAGCCGCGCGGTCAGATTCATTAATATGCGCATGCCAGTAGCCGGGAGGCGTAACAAATGCCATACCGGGCTCCCAGTCAACGCGAGTGGCATCGGCGATATTGCCTTGTTCATCTAACCGGGTTCCCACCAGCGAGTAACATCCTTGCGGGCAATCAACGATAAAGTCCAACGCTATTGACTGGTGACGATGCGGTTTTTGCACCGAATTTGCCGGTAACAATCCAAACATAGCCCACAGCACGTGCGTGACGGTACGGGTTTGCGGGAAGTGGCTATTGCCCAATAACACCGAGATACGGCTACGATTACCTGCTTCTTTATCTTCCGCCGCTTTCTTTAGCTCTTCTTCCGCCCGTTCTGCGCTATAGAGGGTGGCGGAGAAACGTGGCGTTACCTGAGTAACGCCAAGGTAGGCAAGTAGCGGCGCATCGTTAACGTAGTACAGCGTCAGCGTCGAGACCGCCCGCAACGTGGCTGGCTGGCCGCCCGGTAGCGCGAGGAAAGATCCGCTGTCGAGCGGAATATGTTTGCCATTTTGTTCTGCGACGCCAAACCCGCCGATAACGTAGAAAATTTGTGATGTCGCAAGCGGGTCGAGCGTAATTTTTTCTCCGCCGGTCACGCGAATAAAATTTGCCAGCAGCCCAGGGCCGGTGGCTGGCGCGGCGCAATGTAATTGGTCTGACAAATCTAACGGCACCACGCGAGTTGCGCCATGGTTATACAGCGACGCCGGAAATTGGTGATAGGGCACGCGAGAAATAATATTGGCGCCGATCGGATTCGCGGCTTTTGAATACTCATAAAACACCGCGTCGGCAGTGACATCTGCAGGATGAATAGTATGACGCTCAACGATGGAATCAGTCATTTTATAGCTCCTTATCGGGAATAAGGGGTCAATCACGCCCCTTGGGAGAGTACAAAACTACTGTAGCGTTGAGGTGAGCAACACAGTAAGGCCTGGCCCGGCAAAACTGTGTTGCGTTAATTCATATCAAACCCGTCTGCCGGGGCGCATTACTCGCGAAGATCAAGCGGTGAAGGTTGAGGCGGCTGTTTTTTACTGCCGATACAGAGCGCGCCAATGCAGGCGCAAATGGTCAACAGCAACAAGGGTGCCAGCGCGTAAGTAAAACTGCCGGTGCTGGTTCGTATCGCGCCGATAAGCCAGGTGCCGATAAATACCCCGAGATTGTTAAGCGCGTTGATTTGCCCAATCGCGACTGCGGCAGTACCGGCCGGAAGCAATTCCGTCGCCATCGCCCAAAATGGGCCTTTAATCATTGAGGCCGCCGTGATGGCGACACACAGAATGAATAATGTCGGCCACAGGTGCGTGACATACATGCTGCCCGCCAGACCTAACGCGCCCAGGATCAGGGGCAGGGCGGTGTGCAGACGGCGTTCGCCATGTTTATCGGAATGTCGTCCCCACAGATACATTGCCAGGCTGGCGATGGCAAAAGGTACCGCATTAAGTAACCCAATTTGCATGGTGGTGAGATTAAACGCCTTAATAAATTGCGGTTGCCACAGCGCCAGGCCATTGGTGACGGCGGTGCCGCCCATATAAATCAGGGTCAATAACAAGACGCGCGGATGAAATAGCAGGCGTATCAGGCTGCCTTCAATGGCATGATGCGATGCGGTTTGCTGTTCACGGGCGATCTCTTGGCTTAGCCACTCCCGTTCTGCGGCGGATAGCCATTTAGCCTGTCCGGGCTGTTCCGGTAACAGGGTAATCGCCAGCACACCCAACAGCAGCGCCGGTATCCCTTCAATAATGAATAACCAATGCCAGCCGCGTAGGCCTAGCACGCCATCGGCATTCAGTAGCGCGGCGGAAAGTGGGGAACCCAGTACGCTGGAAATCGGCAATGCCATCATCAAGATCGCCACCATCCGTCCCCGGTATTTTTTCGGGAAGCAGAGGGTGAAGTAGTAGATCACGCCAGGGAAAAACCCGGCTTCGGCGATGCCGAGTAAAAAGCGCAGCGCATAGAAAGAGAGTGGCCCCTGGACCATGGCCATGCAGGTTGATAAAACTCCCCATGAGATCATCACCGCGGAAAGCCAGCGCGTGGCGCCAACCTTCACCATCAGCATGTTACAGGGCACGGCAAACAGGCAATAGGCGACGAAAAAGAGCCCGGCGCCCAGGCCAAAAGCGGCGGCGGATAAACCGACATCGTCGTTCATTTGCAACGCGGCAAAGCCGACATTAACCCGATCCAGCGAGGCCAGAAAGTAGCCGATAGTAAACAGCGGCATTAAGCGCCAGGCAATTTTACGGATGGTGTGGCTTTCGAGTTCAGCGGTCTGGATTGTCATCATAGGGATACTCTTTGCGGGTTGTGCTGGCATTTTTGTAATAACCAGTCATTGATCAACTGAGCAATGGCGTCGCTGTTACGTTCCATCATCAGCAGATGAGAGTTGCCATTAATACCGTGCTGGGGCAGATCGACGAAGGTGACATCACCCCCCTGTTGTTGGAGCTGGTGGAAAAAAACGTCGGTACGCTGACGGATTTGCGGCCAGCGCTTATCGAGTTCGAGATTATCGCCATACACCACTAAAATAGGGATTGCGCTTAACGCGGCGATTTCGTGTCGTTCAGCCGCCTGTGCTGGCTCAATCGCCACAATAGCCGCGACTTTATCCGGGCAGCGTGCCGCCGCGCGTAATGCAAATACCGCACCCTGGGAGTGGGCCACAATCGTGACCGGGCCGGTGCGTTCAAGCAATGCGCACCAGGCGGTTAGCATCAGTTCATCGGTTTTGGTCCAGCGCGGAACCACTTGGCACATAAAATCGGCAAAGTGTTCGAGCGGAAACTGACACTGGGGATAAGCGGCTTGCGACAATGCCTGCGGCGTCAGTTGGCTGACCGGCGAACCGATACGAAACTGCGTAAAGCAATCTTCCGCGGTGCGTAAAATGGGCGCTTCCGCAAAAGGCGGCGCGTCCGGCGCCCAGCCTGAGCGTCCACGTTCCACCGCATCCGCGTTATACACGCGCCAGCCACGCCGTAAGAACCACGGTAGCCAACCGGCGCGTCCATCCGGCGTTTGCTCCCACATTGCGCCGGTCATTGAACCGCCATGCCAAAAACTGAGTGGCGGAGCGTCAATGTTTTGCGCCGGGAAAAAGTATTGCACATACATTTGCCCCAGCCACTGCGTGCCATTGGGGTTAATCGTGACCGGCACGCCGCCGGGCGCCAGTACCACTTGTTTGGTGGGCAACGAGGTTTGTACTCTCGGTTGTCCGGCGAGATAAAAAGAGCCGAAGGTTTGTAAGGTGAGTGCGCTATCCGCTTGCGACGTCATTCGGTTTAATCCAGGTGAGATAAGGTAAATTCAAGCTGCGTTTTTGCCTGTTGTAACAGGGGAAGGCAGGCGGCCACTTTTTGCTCGCTCATCCGGTCGGATGGGCCGCCGATGGTCAGTGAGGCAAAGATTTCCCCGGATGCTTTTAACAGCGGCACGCTGATGCCGGTAACATTAGGTAAGCGCTCGCCACGGCTTAGGATCCAGCCACATTGGCGTAGTTGGCTGAGTTGCGCTTCGAGCGTGAGACGCTTCGTGGGGTCGGTCACCAGTTCGGCAATCACCGCCTGGCGGCGTGCCTCTGGTAGCCAGGCGAGAATCGCTTTGCCGCGCGAACCAAGGTGCAAAGGGGTTCGTTCCCCATTACGAATTGCGATCACAATATCCTGGCGGCTTTCGGTCAGTTGCACGCAAATCGCCGTCTCGCCATCCGGCATACTGCAATAAGCGGTTTCACCACTTTGGTCGGCCAGGTTTTTTACCGTTTCGGCAATCAGCGTATCCAGCCGTAAATGCTGGCGAAAGAGCATGCCGTATTGCCAAAAACCAATGCCGATTTCATAGCGACGGGTAACGGCGTTTTGTTGCATCAAACCCTGACTGCAATAGGTGGCCAGTACGCGCTGAACGGTTGAGGAGGAGATGCCGCTCCATTGGCTGAGTTCGCGTACTCCCCAGCTTGGTTTTTCCGGCGTGAACGCCTTTAACAAATTCAGTGCGGTATTAAGCGCGCTCATTGCTTGTCCCTAATTGCGGGACGCTGTCCCTATTTTTGGATGCGGTTATTTGTGATCTTAACGTTAATGATGTCAACGAAATGCTGCGTTTATTGCCGGAAATGTGATCGTGACGAGGGTTTGAAATAGAGGGAATGGGATGAGGGGGGTGATAAGGCGCCGTGAAGGTGGGAAAGGGTATTTAAGAAAGGATCTAATTATTTAATTGTTTTGCAGCCAAATTTCTGAATCCATTGATAAACGGTATGAAAATTTTCTCTCCTTAAAATATCTGCTTTTAATACCGAAACCGTTTGCTGAAAATAAGGCGCAAACAGCACATCATATTCAACATTAGGATGGCCTGTTAAACCGCAAGCGATATAGAGATGTGCCTCTGGTGTCAGATGGCGATCTTTAGCCATATTAAGTAATTTTTTTTCCGCGTTAGGTGAGCCAATAATCGCTTGTAGATATTTTTCACCCTCGCTTTGCTGCGCGATAAAACCGTTATTACCTAAAGAAAAATACGCAACGGCAGCAAGTTTTTTTTCAGGATCGTCTTGCTGGTCAAACGCCGAAACAACGGCGGAAAAGAATAACGTGATGAGCAAGGGCAAGGTGCTAATTTTTGCCGGGTGAAACAGAGTGATAAGGGCTTTGGTGTGGGGATTATTTTTAATCATTCCAACTCCGTCTGAAATCGTATGAATTCCGTTCAAATCCTTAAACAAGCGTTACATTTATCATGCTGTCATTTGCCGGTCAATACATTTGATAATCATTCTCGTTTGTGCTACTAAAAGGGCTCATGCGCGCAGCGGGTTGTGCAAGCTTTATCAAACCAGAACAGGGAGAGAAAAATGGTAAGTAACGGAAATGTAGCGACGCAGCGGCTATTTTCAGTGGAAGGGGCATTACATCTCTACTCCAGCCCTCCTGCGGTGCTAACCCCCGCCGATCTCTATTTATTCAAAGAAAATGAACAAATAAAACAGGTCATATCGGATTGTAATATCTATCTGATCACCACACGGCGGCGCATATTAATTGACTGCGCAGATGTTTCTGTCAGAGATAATATATTATCGGGTTATTTTCTGGTGGTGCGTGATAAGCGCCGGGTACGGGTTCGGTTCCAATATCCTGGCATTACCGATCATATTGGGGAAAATGTCCGTGTCATTGAGGCGAATGTTGATCCTTCCGGCGTCTCAGTCGAGATAGTGACCTCGCGGGGGCGTATGCAGCTGATGACGCATATTATTTTAGCCAGTGCGATTTCAGATTTAACCTTCGAAGATAAGCGGTTAGAAGTGTTGTACATTGGTCAGGGAATAGGGCGTTCGACTAAGCGCAGCGCGGTTGACCGTCTGCTCAATCACTCGACTTTTCAGCGTATTTTAGCCGAAACGACCACTTATCAGCCGGATAATGAAATTCTGTTATTACTCTATCGTTTTGAACACCAAAAAATGTTTGCCAGCACAGGGGGGGACCTTAATACCGAACCAAGCGCATCAACAGAAGAAGAGATGCGGCATCTGGCGCGCATTCGCCGTGTTCAGTTTAACCGCCACGGTATCGTCGCCCTGGCAGAAGCGGCATTAATTCGCTATTTTCAACCTTTTTTTAATCTCCATTTTAAACATGCCAATTTTACCGCGAGAAATAAAATAAAAATATTAAAGAAACTGTTAAGCAAAGATATCACCGGAATTATTGTTGAGATCGCCTCGGGTAATATTAATGCGCAATTAACCACGCCTGGCGCATTACCCCTGAATATGTCAGAGATACTTACTCCCGCGCAATATAATGGTGACTATTTAGACACGCCAGAGCTTAAACGACAGTGGGAAGAAGAGTTACATCTGATGTGCCATACGCATTTTGCGCAATTTCCTCTCACCACAGCCGATGAGAGAGATACCTTTCTGCATGGAATGGTGTGGCGCGGTGAGACAGAACGAAATCCGCCGCTGTTTTAAACAGCGATATCGGTCATCACGGCTTCACCGCTGAGTTTTTTATCGGCCATTAGCGTATTAACGTCAGGCGTTAATACGCAGTTTGACCGCCTGTTAGTTCTGAATAATAGTAACCGTATGGTTTTGTCCGTCATCAAGCAGTGGAATTCGGTCATCTGGCAGTATTACGCCATCCAATGCTACCTGATATTCTCCACAATTACGCGAGATGGTGATGTGATACTGGCTGTTACCTTGTTGCCAGGTTATACCAAGCGAGGGCCAATCATGAGGCAACTGCGCATGTATGGCGAAGGTCGTACCGTAACGCTTAATTCCCAGTAACTCCTCTGTCAGCAGGCGGTATGCCCAACCGGCGGAACCGGTATACCAACTCCAGCCGCCACGTCCGATATGCGGAGCGACACTGTAGATATCCGCGCTCATCACATAAGGTTCCACTTTATATCGTGCCACATCATGGGCGCTCAGCGCGTGGTTTATCGGGTTGAGCATCGACCATAATTGCCAGGCGCGTTCTGTATTACCCATGCGTGCAAAAGCCATTACCGCCCAAATAGCCCCATGCGTATACTGCCCACCGTTTTCCCGCACGCCTGGCAAATATCCCTGGATGTAGCCCGGATTCGGCCCGTGACCATTGAACGGTGGCGTTAAGAGTTTAATTAACCCGGCATCGTCTTCTACCAAGTGCGCATCCAGTGCCTGCATAGCCTGTGCGCTACGCGTCTGGCTGACGGCGCCGGATAGCACAGACCAGCTTTGTGCAATGGCATCAATCTGACAATCCTGTGACCCTTTAGACCCCAAAGGTTCACCTCCGTCAAAATATCCACGTCGGTACCATTCACCGTCCCACGCGGAGGCTTCAAGGTTTTTCTGTAAACTTAGCGCTTCCGTGCGGCACAGCGTCGCTGTTTTGCCGTCTTGATGTTGTTCGGCAAGGTCTGCGAAGCGCTGTAAAATGTCGTACAGAAAGAAACCCAGCCAGACGCTTTCGCCTTTACCTTCAATACCGACCCGGTTCATCCCATCATTCCAGTCGCCTGCGCCCATCAGTGGCAGACCATGCCGCCCGAACCTCAAACCATGCTGAATGGCTTTCACACAGTGCAGCCAGAGCGTTTCTTCAATGGCGCTGGCAATTGGGGTATCGTAAACCGATTCCTCCCCGGTCTGGAGCAGACGCCCCTCCAGATAGGGTATGCGCTGTTCCAGCACGCCGGTGTCGCCAGTGGTTTCGACATAGTGACAAACGGCCAGCGGGAGCCAGAGATAGTCATCCGAGCAGCGCGTGCGTACACCGTTGCCATGAGGTGGGTGCCACCAGTGCTGTACGTCGCCCTCAATAAACTGCCGTGAGGCACACAGTACTATCTGTTCTCGCAGGCGTTCCGGCATGGCATGGCTCAGCGCCAGCGAGTCCTGCAACTGATCGCGAAAACCAAACGCGCCGCCGGATTGGTAGTAACCGCTACGCGCCATAAGACGGCAAGCCATCGTTTGGTACAGCAACCAGCCATTCACCAGTAAATTAACCGAGGTATCAGGTGTATTGACCACAATGAGATCGAGCATGTGGTGCCAGTAGCGGTGCACATGGTTTAGCTCTTCGCGGGCGGCCTCTTCGTTCAGATAGTGGGTGAGGGTGGCTTGGGCCTGCGCCGGGTCTTCGCCAACGCCGAGAACAAAAATAAATGTCTTCTGATCGCCATCAATCAAAGTGGCCGCTGACTGTATCGCACCACAGGGATCGAGACCGGCCCCGGTTTTATCCGACAATTGGCGTAACGCCATCGCGGCTGGTTTTTGCAGAGAACCATTGCGACCGAGAAACTCGCGCCGGTCACCCGTCAGCGAACAGTGAGAGCCGGTGACGGCAAAAAATGCGGTGCGAGCGGAACCGTTACTATCGTAAAAGTTGTTGGCCATCACACCGCAACCACCCGCGATGTTGACCGCTTGCGTGACAACGTGGAGGGCAGATTTTGTGCGTGATTCACCGAGTGTCCACTCGACATAGCCCGTGACAGACAATCTACGCGTACGCCCGGAGTTGTTACTGAGCGTTAGAATGGCGAGTTTAACCGGTGCCTGCTCGGCGACCAGCACTGTCAGCTCGCTGTCTATACCGCTTTCGCGGTGGGCAAACACACTGTAACCGAAACCATGACGGGACAAATAGTCGCCCTCACCTCGCAGCGGCAAGGTGGTTGGCGACCAGCACGCTCCGCTCTCTTCGTCGCGTAGATAAAACGCTTCTCCGCTGCGGTCACTGAGCGGATCGTTTTCCCACGGTGTTAACCGATATTCATGGGCATTTTCATACCAACTATAAGCCTGTCCCGCTTCAGACAACACGCTACCGAAACCGGGATTTGCCAACACATTTGACCAAGGGGCGGGAGTCGGCTGGTTTTCCCTGAGCAGTATTTGATACTCGCGGCCATCCTGAGAAAAACCGCCGAGCCCATTGAAATGCAGTAGCTGACCGGTATCCGGTGACCAGGGCGTGTGCTGATTCATCTCTGTCTTGATGTGGGGGACAAAGGGTTTTGGCGACGTTTTTAATGCATGAGTGCGCTGAGTCAGTTGTTCATTAAGGCCGCCTGCGCGGTCATCAAGGCACAGGTGCGCCACGCTCATCAAAAGTAGCTTATCTTCAGCGGAAAGATGTTCGCCATTACGGACAAAAATTCCGCCTGATTTATCCAACAAGCTGGCTTCAGACCCGGCATAAATCAGATCCATAATTTGATTTTGTAGCGTCTGCTGGTAGCCGCCAGGGCTATCATTCAGGATCACTAAATCCACCATCAATCCTTTCAGCCGCCAGTATCGGTGCGCCTGAATCAGCGTGGTAATCGACAGGATACTCTCCTCGCTGGTGACACTGAGCAGCACAATCGGTAGATCACCAGAAATGGCCCAGCCCCACAGGCCGGACTGACCGCGCCGGTTACGGCTGATTATTCGACTGTCAGCGCGTAGCTCCTGACTGGGGTAAAGGATCGCACTGGCAAGGCGGTTAAATAGCCCTGCATCATCCTCGTTGGCGTTAATTTGCCGTAATACCACTTGACTGTGTGACCAGGCCAGCTCAAAGACACGGTCGGCGATCGGGCGATCGCGATATTTTTCCAGCAGCGCCAGGCTAAGCGATCGGCTTTCGCTGATACCATAAACGATATCAATAGTGACCGCTTGCCCGGGGCGCAGGGTGATAGATTGTTGTATCGCCAGCATCGGATCCAGTACCGAGCCTGCTGTGTTGCTGAGTGCGCTGCTTTCACTGGTCGTTAGCGCCTCGACGGTGCTCCTGCCACGACCAAGAAATTGCGCCCGATCGGTGTCAAACGAGGCGCGCTGCTGATGGTCGCCATGCACGATCATCATGTGAAACAACCAGGGATTTTGTTCGTCCGGCGCGCGCGGGCGTCGGTGGCATAAAATGGCATCAAGGGCAGGTACCAGCTCGGTCTGGATAAATAAATTGCTGAACGCCGGATGCGCTAAATCGCTAGCGGCAGGTGCCAGCACCACCTCAGCGCAAGTTGTCAATTTTATGGTGCGTGGCTGGCGACCGCGATGCGTCAAGGTGATCCTGCGTAGTTCAATATTATCTTCCGGCGATACCACGACTTGTGTTCTGACGTTGAGCGTACCACAGGTACGTTTAAACTCGGCCCCGGCATCGTTGAAGATCACTTGGTCGTTGCTGCTGGTATCACCTGCAGATTGCCAGCTATTGCTCCATACTTCGCCGGTTTGCGGATCGCTGATATAGCAGAATGCTCCCCAGTTATCACGGGTGGTATCGCTATGCCAGCGTGTGAGAGCGAGGCCGTTCCAGCGGCTGTAACCGCCGCCAGTATGAGTCAGCATCAGGTGATAATGACCATTGGACAGCAATTGAACCTCTGGTGCCGGGCTATCTGCTGCGGTGAAAATACGCGGTTCATAGCGAACCGGTTTTACTCTGCCTTCATGAGACTCAAAATGACGACGCGGGCTGTAAAGATCGACGGCATCCGGTACTCGTTCCTGTAATAGCAGGCTCGCCGATTGGAAAGCGGGATTCGCCATGAACCGATCTGCCATTGGGGCATTAAGCAGCGTATGTGCCAGCGCCTGAAATGCCATACCCTGATGGTGTGCCATCCATGATTGCACTACCGCATATAATTGTCCGCTGGCGAGGCGTGACGGCGTATAGTCCAGCGCTTCATAGAAACCGTACTCGCCGCGTGCACCGTTTTTTTCCAGCTTGAGGAGATTGTCACAGGCTTTCTGTGGTGAAACCATCAACGCGAGCAGAGTGGCGTAAGGAGCGACTACCATATCATCAGCCAACCCCCGACGAAGGCCAAGGCCGGGAACGCCAAATGCTTGATATTGGTAATGTTGCTGAACATCAAAAGCGTAGTAGCCTGACTCTGAAACCCCCCATGGCACCCCACGTTCTCTGCCCCAGCGAATCTGGCGAGCTACCGCGGACTGACTCATTTTGTCAAGCAGGCTACCGGGCCAAGTCGGCATTACCAGATTCGGCATCAGATATTCAAACATTGAACCGCTCCACGACATCAGGGCGGTTTCATTATCAATGGTAGTAAACAGCCTCCCCAGCGCGTACCAGCTTTTGAGCGGCAATTGGTTAGACGCAATAGCGAGGAAACTGGTCAGGCGAATTTCCGATGGCAACAGGTCGTAGTGACTTTTATCGAGTGTATTACTGTCGCAGTTGTAGCCGATATTGAGTAGATGGGTCGCTTTGCTGTACAGGAAGGTGAAATCCATTCGTGCATGTTCATTCAGCCGCTGTTCCAGTTCGGTGATAATGTCGAGCCGCAAGCGTGCCAGTGCGATCGTTGATGCCGGAGGCGTTCCTTTGCCGATATATGTTGACCGGGCCAGCTCGTTCAGTGAGGGTAATTGCTGCGCATCAAACGCTGGCGTTAACCAGCCAAGCAGAGACGACCATTCGTGGCACAGCAGGACCAACTGATGTTGCAAATGCCCGATCCAGCGCAGAACCAGGCTGTCTTCGCGATCGCACAACGCATGCAGATGATTGCTTTGAGCGCGCATACTTTTTAGCTCAGTCAATAGTCGTGCCGGAAGCAGCGAAGTGGCATTGATACACTGTTTGCGCAGTTGCCGTAGAGCCGTAGGGACGTTCTGACCCCAGTGCTGCTCCAGGATGCCCAACGTATCATCCAGCCCGGCTAACACTTGGACTGAATTTAATATCGGCTGATTGCGCATGGCAGACAGCCCTTCACGTAGTGTTAGTAAATGACCGGCCATATTGCCGCTATCGACACTTGAGACATAGCGTGGGCTGAGTGGGGCACAGGTACGGGTGTCATACCAGTTATATAAATGCCCCCGGAAGTGCTCCATTTTATCCAGCGAATCCAGGGTAAGGGTGATGCGCTGTAACACTTCGCCCAGCGGAAGGTAGCCAAAATCCCAGGCGGTAAGGTTAGCCATCAGTGAGAGGCCAATGTTAGTAGGGGAGGTTCGATGTGCGATGACTTGGTGCGGTATTTCCTGGTAATTATCAGGCGGAAGCCAGTTTTCTTTGGCGGTGGCAAAAGTTTCAAAAAATGCCCAAATTTCTCGACTGGTCTGACGTAACAGCAATTTCTGTTCTTTATTGGGTGAAAACGCGTTATTGACCGGCGGGCGGCTCATCCAACTCAGTAGCATCGGTGCCAGACACCATATGATACTGACTGGCAGAGCGATTACCGAGAACAGCGGTGTAAAATGCGCGGTTAAAACCGTTAATGCCACGCCGCTGACCACATTCAGCCACATCGCCCGGTAAAAGCGGATGGGTGAGTTTTTTGTCTGTTCATTGTCCGGGCTATAACTGGCCCATTGGCTGAGGTTACGCTTGCTGAACCCCAGACGCCACAGCGTCACGGCAATGGCGTACAGAGAATAACCGGCCTCGTGCGGCAAGGTAACAAAATTCAGTCCAACCCGGGAGAGCCGCTTAAGTGTGGCGGCAGCAACCAGAAATAGGTGTTGTCTAACCGGACGGCGAGCAGGTTTATTGAAAAGATCGTGGGTGAGAGTTAAGGCTGCTGGCAATAGCCATACCAGCACCAGTACGCTTAGCCAGTAAAGCGGATTCGGTAGCCAGAGTAATGCACAAAATAGCAGTATCAGCAACGAGGGCGCGACCAGACTGCGTCGCAAATTATCGAATAACTTCCAATAAGAAAGAGCGGATAATGGATTTCTGGCGTGCGTGCCATCTGCTTTTCTTACGCGGAGTTTGAGCCAGTTAAGCAACTGCCAGTCGCCACGGATCCAGCGCGTGCGCCGCGCGACGTCCGACAGATAGTTATTCGGGTATTGTTCGTAAAGTAAGACTTCGCTCAGTAACCCCGATCGGACATAACATCCTTCCAGTAAGTCATGGCTGAGTACCAGATTTTCAGGACAGGTATTTTTTGTCGCCTGAATAAAAATATCGACATCATAAATCCCTTTACCGACGAATGATCCTTCGCTAAAAAGATCTTGGTAGATATCTGAAGACATCATCGAATAAGGATTATTACCCGGTACGCTGCTACGCATGGCGGCATAACGCCCTTGTCCCTGACGCGGGATTTCCTCGGCTAACCCTGGCTGTAAAATCCCATATCCTTTGACCACTCGCTGACGTATGGGATCATACTCTGGTCGGTTCAATGGATGTGCCATGGTCGCAACCAGCTTATGCGCCGTATCGCGCGGCAGCACGGTATCGCTATCCAGCGTGATGACATATTTAATCCGCACAGGTAACCGGGGATCATCAATACCCGTCATGTTGGAAAACTGCTTCGCGGGCTGGCGTAACCAGCTATTTAGCAGTGCCAGTTTGCCGCGTTTGCGTTCGTAACCCATCCAGACACTTTGTGGTGAATTCCATTCGGGGGCTCGATGGAGTAGATAAAAGCGCGGATGGCTGGCTGAGTAACGCCGATTGAGATCCTGTGTCTGTTTGATCGCCTGATCGAGCAGGGCGCTATTTTCCGGGGAGTTTTCATGGGCTGAGTCAGCGAAGTCGGTTAGCAGGGCAAAATAGAGGTTTTCGCTCTGGTTGCCTAACCAACAGACCTCAAGACTGGTGAGGAGTTTGCTCATGCCTGTGCTGCTGGTCAGCAAACACGGAATGACGACCATGGTGGCGGATTCTTCTGGGATTCCGGCAGAAAAATCCATACGCGGCAACGGTCGCGGAGTGCGGAAACGGGTAGTGGCCTCGCTCAGCAGGTCGCTGACCAGTTGGCTGACCACTACAATTAGCGGGATGGCAAGAAGTATCAGCAGCCAGTCAATCCCATGCCGCGCTGTTGCCTGTACTATGCCTGCCGTTGTTGCCGTGGTCAGTAAACTTAGGCTGCCAAGCCAGGAAAGTAATGGAACTTGGTTGAAATTGTGCCGCAGGCGGATGAGCCGTGAGGTATCCGCCGACAGTTGTATTTCCAGTTGCTGACGGCCTTCACCCATCAGGTAATAACCGATATGGCGTCCTGGGGTATCAGACGCGGCTTCCCTGGAGTGTGCCAGTACGCGGTGGGCGACATCTGGTTCGCTGAAGCGACTATCACGGGCCAAAATCTCAATGACATGGCGATAGTGGTCTCGGGTATCAAATTGCATCAGAGGATAGATGCCGGCCGGATCCAGGCGTAACGTTTGTTCCACCACGCTCATCGCTTCAGCGAAGTCCGCCCAGTTTGTTTCACTCAGTAAACGTAAACCGGCAATACTATTGCTGACCGAAAGCTGGCTGGCGGCCAGTTGTTGATTGAAAAGATGAATGAGCGCATCGATTGTGACGCCCTGTTCAGTAAGATGTTGTTCAACCCAAGTCAGTGGCAGCATCAGCATATTGCCGCGCCCTTGCAGACGGCGTACCAGTTCCGCGACAAATGCGCTGCTTAGCGGAGGGCGAGAGCGGGCCATATCGGCGATTACCATGATCAAGTCGGCGGGGGCGCTCTCTGCACATTCGAAAATTCGCGTTACCCAGCTATCGGCCAGATTGCGCTCTTGTTGGGCTTTTACCACCTCGATACTGACCCGACGCAGGTTCTCAATCAAGGCGAGACGTAGCATACCGGGTAAAGCCCATACTTCTCCTAATGTGAGCGACGTTTCCTGTTGATAGGCGGTGATATAGTTGGTCAGACTGACCGCGTCCCAGCGTCCGTCGCCGTGAGCAATTGCTTCGGCAGCAATATCATAAATGCGTGGACAATGATGCGGCGCGGTCAACGCCGGAAGACCTTTGCCGAAGTTTTTCGGCAAGTGCTGGCGGACGATGCGGATTTGCTCTTCAATAAGGTAGTAATTATCCAGCAACCACTCTCCTGCTGGCATGATGCTGGCTTTTTTACCTGCATTGAGTACGTAGCAATTTTGCGTAATTACCGCCTCATTGTTATCAAGACGTTTGAGAAGGTAATAAGGCAGTCTGTCAGAAGATAATTTATGCGAGCGTGCCAGCTTTTGACCGTAGCGCTCCATCTGCGGCGTTGAAAACAGCTCGCTTTTAAGGCTATTTTCAACCACCGGCTCGTTGTCCGGAAACGGCAGAAATTCTAGTGCTGGCGGCGACGGATCGGTGCCGGTAAGCCACTTCTTAAAATTCATTTTCATAGGATTGCTCTAAGGCGACATTCGCGCGCAGGAGCAGTTGAGAAATCAGTTCAGAAACGTTCTCTCAGGATGGGCGTAAGGCATCAGGGATTTAACAGCTGCGGATATATTGCTTAAATATAGAACAGATAATTTATGTCCGAATAGGCTTTAGGGATCAACGTGGTGCAACAAACAAAGCCTTACAGCCGGGGCAAAGCATGGCCTGCTTGAGACGAATTTTGGAGAGCGGTTGCGAGGACTTAAAACGACAAAGGGGGCAGGTGACAGTGGTTGTCGAAGTGCTACCGATTAATTTCATTGTGTAATCGATAAAAGACATGATGATTAACCTTTCAATGAATGAGCTTTATTCTATCATGTCATGGTCAAAGAGTATGCAGATAATATCCGATGCCTCCGCGCGCGGACTGACGCTTATTTTGTGGGTTAAAGCGATTATCATACGCACCGCGTCGCCCACATCCCGATACTTTGGTATTAAAGGCGCAGCAGTAGCGTATGGAATGTTGATAAACAGCAATAGGCTTAACTCATCATCTCATGGCGGATCCAGTCAATAACGGAGCGACGTTGAGGTTGCCATCCCAGCAATGAATAAGCATTTTTACCGCGTACCCGGCTGTTAGAGCCCAGGCCATAAGAGGCCATTTCGTAACCCCACTCCTTAATTGCCTCTTCCAGCGGCCAATCTTGCGGTTCCCCCAGATTAAGGGCTTGCGCGATAGCGGCACTCATATCGCGAAACGACGCTTCACCGCTTTCCACAAAGTAGAAAGTTCCCGCCGGGGTGTTTTCAAGCGCCAGTAGATAAAGCGCCACCACATCATCAATATGCACATTTGACCAGATGTTCTCGCCGGGGCCGACATGGCGAACCACGCCGCTTTTTTGTGCTTGTTTTAACAAGCGAGGCAATTGCACGCTGTCACGCGGCAGTGCGCGCGGGTGACCATAAATTAGCGTGTTACAGAGAACCGCTGAGCGCACGCCTTTGTTGGCGCTCTCCAGCACATAATTATCGATCGCCACGCGTGCCGCTTTATCCTCGGTGGGTTCCGGGAGATGGCCTTCACTGTAGATTATATCGCTGGCATGGCCTCCAGAGGCATCGCCTACGATGCTGGAACCACTGGTATGCAAAAAGACTTTATTACTGCCAGCCAATGCTTCGACCAGCGTTTTGACGGCTTCAAAATGGTCGCTGCTTGCGGCGTTAATGACCGCATCCGCCTGTTTTGCTTGCCGGGTAAGTAGGCTGGCATCGTCCAGCGTGCCCACCACGGCAGGAATGCCCAGTTTTGCCAGCGCTTCCGCTTGCTCCTGTTTACGCACCAACCCGGTGACATCATGGCCTGCGCGTACCAGACCCTCCGCAATAGAACCCCCAATAAAGCCGGCGGCGCCGGTTAAAAATACTTTCATCTGTTCCACCTTTTGCGTTGGTTAATTTTGCGTCCCAATCAGTATAGGCCTGCTTTATTGAACAAAAATTGTTAATTACTCAAAAGATTATTGCATTAAACGCAATAATTTTTGCGAGACTTGATTAATAAGCGAGAGCTTATAAATAAATTAAAATGGCCCCGGCCTGGTTCCGTGGCGTGAGGACGTGATGGTTTAGTGAGTTCGGTGACCGTCTGAGCGATCACCTTTAATAAGATGGCAGATACACAGAATTATTTACAGGGCAATTTTCGGAAACCATGATTCAGAACTACTACTTCATCAATCCGGACTTTATGTTCAACGGTGATCGGTTGTCATTTGTTAAATATTATATTTTAACTGAATTGAAACTCAAAGTTAAAAAGAAAAAATAAAGCCACGGAAAGGAACGGGTCAAAATCTTAAACTGCATTATCTCTGACTTAATAATAAATTTAAATGATGTTTTTTATTTTTTGTGTCAGTAATAAAAGTATTTTTAAGGGAGGAGACAGCATTAAGAAAATATACTAAATGAAACAATGGTATTACCTGCCATTAACACATTGGCTCCAAATGCCCGGATGGCGATGTCAGAGAACATTCCGCTTTTATAACAATCTTTTGTTCCGGTCAGAAATATCTCCTATAATCCACTCCTGAAATAAGTTTAATAATTACATACAGGGAACTGTAATGACGGTGAAAGCGACAAAGGAAGGTGATGCCTGGACAACCTACACCAAAGTTGTTCCGGTGAATGCAATTGCCTACTGTTCTTCCAGCCCGACCCTTTATTTTCATCCCGACAGCGAAACCATTATCTCACTGGATGCATGCGACGGAGACCTGCTTGAGCAGGAGCATAACCGGCTTTCTCTTTTACTGGCCGCCCGCGTGGATGCACAGCAGCGTATTGAAATCCTGACCACTGAGGCGGGGAAAATCGGCTGGGGCGGATTAACAGAACGGGAGCGTTATCAGTATCTGCTGAAACAGGAGTACCAGAAGCTGGATGAAGCCGTTATCGCACTACGTCATGAACTGGCTGACCTGACGCCTGCCAGTGCGCTTGTACAGGCAACGCTGCTGGACGAAAACGCGAAAAAAAGCGCCATTGGTATTACGGAACTGATTGAAATCCGGGGTAGTGAATACCGGGGCGGGAAATACACCTATGTCCGCTCAGATAAAATTCGCAGCCACTGGCGGCGCTACCGGCTTAATGACGGTGAGAAAAAAACGAATTCCCGGAGTTTCATCACTACCGTCAGCCATACCGGAGAGGATGGTGTAACCCGGACGCGACAGACCGTTGATATGGACAAGCTGAAATCGCAGCTTGCTAAGATC
Source organism: Paramixta manurensis (assembly GCF_013285385.1). NCBI lineage: Bacteria > Pseudomonadati > Pseudomonadota > Gammaproteobacteria > Enterobacterales > Erwiniaceae > Paramixta > Paramixta manurensis. The sequence goes on from NZ_CP054212.1 coordinate 2,082,241, forward strand.
AAGCCCTCCATGACCTTATGGGAGCAGAAGCTGATTGATGACCATGTTGATGTTCTTGCCTGCTGGGCAGAAGAACTGAACGAGAGCCTGAAAAAACACGCAGAATCCGGCAGCGGTAATATGGTTTTTGACAGTCAGGCACAACTGCTGCGCTGGACATATGGCGCAGGGCTTAAAGGGTGCCTGAACCCGTTCGAATATGATATTCGTACCCGCCAGAGAAAACCCACGGCCACCGTCAGCGGTAAACTGAGTGCTTACGCCAGTATGGCACTGGCAGAAGGAAAAAGTACGGCAAAAGTTTACTGGCCTGACCATGCCGGGGTGCGCATCTGTTACCCACTTGACCCGGAAAGAATACCCGGTGGAGGTATCGGCGTGCTAGGGACGTTGCGTTTTGATTTTGAACTGGCGCTGTCGGGGACTATCGGGGCCAGCCTGGGCATTGAAGCCGGGGTGGGTTTCTCCGGAGATACGGTTAAAGGCTTACCGGTCAAAGCGGTTGCCACAGGTATTCCCGGCTACTGGCGACAGGTGGATATTTCAAAAGCGGCGGAGGACGCAAAATCCGGCGCGGAACTGAGCCTGTTTGCCGGGGCGGAAGCGGGGGCTAACCTTGGTGGAAAGCTGGTCTGGCTGAATCCTGATAAGGACGGAAGAGGTAGTGAGCAGTTCAGTACGCTGGCGAAGGTGGCAACAGGTGTGGCTGCACAGGCCGGGTGGGGGGTTAGTGGCTGCGTGGAACTCAGTTGGAAAGACGGTAAGGTCCGTATCCGGGTTAAGGGTGGTCTTTGTTCTGGCATGGGGGCGAAAGGCTCGGTGACGCTGGAAGTGGATGGCCGGGCCATTATGACCGAGTTTATGCCCTGCCTTGTCTATATGCTGCGCAATGCTGATTACACCCGGCTGATGGCGATTATGACAGAAGATGATTACAACTATTTTTGCGCCATCCCATTACTGGTCGGAATGTACGGCCTTAACCGAGTAATTGATGCAGGTATATCGTTAAAAACTGAACTCAAACAAGGCTGGGATGACAAGGAAGCCCGTGTTGCACTAATGGAGAATATTCTCGCCAAAGATGACTGCATGAAATTCGCACCACCGGAAAGTAAGGGGGCGGTTATTGCCTCGCTGATTGAAACTAGCTTCTGGGATGGAGTAGCCAGCCCGGCCAGCCACAGGGCAGAAGCGTGTGAAGGTAGCACCACCTTTGCCAGCCGTAAGCGGGCGATACTGAACGTGCTGCGCTGGGTACAGTCAAAGCGTGAGCATGAAAACGTCATGCAGCACCTTTCTAAAAATATTGGTAAAAAAGACGACTGGAAGATGAATGAAGCGCGCGTGCTGGCGTTTCTCGGGCAGGGTGAGGAACCACTGGAATATGGCTATGACGGCATGTTTGTCCCCGGCGCGCAGAAAGTCATCATTACCCCCAGTCACTATGCAGAAAATCTGCATGCCATATACGACTGGCTGCCGGATGCGCCCGCTGTGCCAGCCGGACATCCGAATATGTCTGAGTGGAGACTGACAGAAGTGCCTCTGAGGTATATTCACAGTTGCACACGCTACATCACCACCCAGCATGGACGGTAAGTTGTGAAAAAAGAGACACTGGTTAAGATAACCGTAACGGCACTGGTTCTTATCTCATTGCCCGGTTGCCACGACGAGCAGAAGGAAAAAGCAGACCAGGATACTCTGGTCAGAACCTCGCTGGATAATCTGCTGATGGTGCAGGGCGGTGAGTTTCAGATGGGAGATTTTGGTCGTCTTGTCGGAGAGAAGCTCCCTTTTAATCCTGACCCCGATACGCCCCTGCACCGGGTTGTGCTGTCTGATTTTCGAATGGGAAAATACCGGGTTACTTGGGGAGAGTTTAATCGCTGGCTTGATTTTCAGGGGCGCGAGAAAAACTTTTATTATAGATGGACAATGAACAATAAAGATCATGATTTTCAATCAGATAAAGTTTATATGGGGAATGCCTATCCGGCAACTGTAAGCTGGAAAGATGCTCGTGCTTACTGTAATTGGCTGGGACAGGTTAGTCACCGTAATATGGATCTGCCCACCGAAGCCCAGTGGGAATATGCCGCACGTAGTCGTGGAAAATTATTTATGTTTGCTAACGCCGATAATAAAAATTACTTTCATGACGATAAAGATCGTAACTACGCCTCTTCCAGTGATAAACAACCCGTTGGCAGTTTCCCACCCAATCCATTAGGCCTTTATGACATGATGGGTAATGGGAAAGATTGGCTAAAAGACTGGTACTCCGCAGATTATTACAATATCTCCCCTGAAAAAGACCCACAGGGGCCACGGTCGGGCAAGAAAAAATCAGTGAGAGGTGAGCGTGGTTCCGGGCATACATTAACTATCATTAGGAATAGTAGCAAACCAGATTCAGAATGGGGTTCAGAATTCCGCTGCGTGGAAAACAGTCCTCTGAAATAATTTTTAACCTGTCAAATATTTCCCTTCTGCCAGATAACGTAAAGGAGCCGAAAGGCTCCTTAACATGCGCAGAAATTCAGCACCGCCGCCGTTCGGGCTACTTTAGCTTAAGCAACTTCACCGTGGCCTCCACGTCGATCTCATCTTCCGAGAAGATTAACGTTGTGCCCTGGAAGGTGGTAATCGCCAGCTTTCTCAGCGAACGCATTTCACCGGCTTTAGCTGCGGTTTGCGGCCTGATGCTATTCATCAGCGCGCCTACCGATAACACGGTATTTTCTTTATCAATACGGGCATCGGCAGGGACTTCTTCGCTGTACACCAGATAAGACTTGATCGAGGTGAGCTTAAGACGTTCACCAGCAATATAGATGTATTTACTTTCTGGCAAGACTTTTACCGCATAAGCGGATAAGCCTTTGTTATTGGTAGTGGGTTCGAAAGTTACCGACGCATTTTTCTTGATCAGTTCCGGATTCGCGACCTTAACCACATGAAAATAGCGATTGTCGCCATTTTCATCTTTAATAAACCCAAAACCTTTATCCTGAAACCAGGTTGTGATCGTTCCGTTCATCGCCATTACCGCCTACTTAATCGTTTATCTACTTCAGATGGTTTTAATCGTAAAACCAGACATCTGTTACCGTTAATTACCACATTAAATCATCGGGTACTTTAAAATCCGCGTACGGATCTTCTTCATCCTGCTCTTCCTGACTCAGCGCGTTGTTCACAACAATACTGTTAGCATCGCGCTGCGCGATTTTGTCGGCTACGCTTGCCGGGATAATCGCATATTCACTCTCCGTGTTGTTGCCGATCTCTACGCGCGCAATAGCGAGGCGACCACTAATCAATTGCGCTTGAGTCAGCCCGTCTACCCTGATTTTTTTAATCAGATTATTATCGGTGAAGTTAAAACCAATATCGCCTTTGGACACAACGATTCTATTCATTTCAATGAGTTGCTTAACCTGGGCTTTATATTCTTTCGATAAAACCGCTTGTTTTTGTTGCTGGCTTAGTTGCTTATCACGTTCAAGCTGCGCTTTTTTATTTTCTGCCACTGCCTCTCTAGCCTCACGAGCCTGAACGCGTGATTTTTTAGCCGTTTTTTGGACCTTGGTCATTTTTTTGCTGGTCACTAATCCAGCTTTCAGCATTTGCTCTTGTAAGGTGAGTTTTGTCATCTTGGTTACTAAATCCGTTGAATAATGGGAGGGATTATACCTGTAATTTTTAAAACTGTACCGAGAACAGCCCGCGTGTCGGTAGATGAATCTACAGTTCCACGGCTCAAACCGCACCGGTAACTAACTGGAGATAGGCGTTGACGGATTCTCCGGACTCCTGACGACGACTGAAAGGATAAGGGGTTGCCCGGCGCTTTCATTGCCGCCTTGCCGGATTTTTTTGCACGTCATCCGTCCATTAACATTGCGCTTGGGGTGACCGATCGCAGCGTTAACCTTGCAGAAGTATGTATTCATAATATTTCAGCGAATTATGCAAGGCTGTGGGCACCCGGTGGAAGCGTTTCGCTCATCGCAGGCGCTCGCTCACGGAGGAATCTGACCAGGATCTTTACTGCTGCTGGAGAATGCGGCTGTTTCAGATAGTAAACATACCAACCAGGGAACTGGGGAGACCAGTCTTCCAGAACGGGTATCAGTTGACCGGATTTAATATAGGGGGCTAACATTCGTTCATTCCACATTGTAATGCCGACGCCCTGCAATGCAGCGGCCAGCCCTACATAACGATGTGATACGGTAAGTGGCCCATTGACAGCAACCGCTACCCGATGGCCCTCTTTAATAAACTCCCATTCATACAGACCATAACCGCCTGGTTGATGCCAGCGCCAATTGATGCATTGATGCTGCTGTAAGTCTGCCGGTTCTTTGGGCGTTCCGTGTTTAGCAATATATGCGGGAGAAGCTACAGCCAACTGGCGCATCTGCCCGCCAAGTGGGGATGCCACCATGTTTGGTTCCAGGTATTCACCTAACCGGACACCGACATCAAAACCCTCTTGAACGATATTGACAGGTGCATCGCTGGCTGAAATATCAAGAACGATGTGGGGGTAGTTAGTGTGAAACTCGCCTAACAAGGGGAGAAGATACTGCTCCAGAGCGGCGTGAGGAATATGAAGGCGGACAGTTCCATATGGTCTTTCGTCTGCTCCCTGGGCTTCCTCCAGCGCTTCGTCCAGGGCCGCCATCGCTGGCTTCAGTTTCGCCAATAATCGCGAGCCTCCCTCTGTTAGTGAGACGCTGCGAGTGGTTCGGTGAAACAGACGTGAGCCCAATTCCTTCTCCAGATCCTGGATAACCTGGCTTAGGGTCGAAGGCGACAGACGAAGTTCACCGGCGGCACGAGCAAAGTTTCCTTGTTCTGCAACTGCCATGAATGCCCGTAATCGCGCGTACTCTGCTCGTCTCATTATGTGTTCCAGTCGAATAGATAATTTGATTTATGCAGCATAGACCGAATTATTTATTCTCTCTACCATTCGATAACAAGTCCATAAGCCATGATAGACCAAGGGGATCGAATGACTCGCGTGTATTACAGCAAGATAATCACTGCTCCGGCAGACAGTGTCTGGGCCATTATCCGTGATTTTGAGGGGCTGCCAGTTTGGTTCCCATTTGTCGAAAGTTGCGTGCTAAGCAGCGGAGCAACTGCCAGCCAGGTCGGTGCTGTCCGAACGAATACCGTGACCGGAGGAAATGTTATTCAGGAACGGCTTCTTGAGCTTTCTGACCGAGACCGGCGCATCGTTTACGATGTCATCAGCGGTGATGTCCCTGTTATCGACTACACCGCAACGCTTACGGTCCATCCGGTTAGCGAAGACAACTCCTCATTTGTCGCCTGGTCAGCGGATTTTGATGTGGATGGCGACATCGCTCCCGTTGCGGAGTGGGTACGCTCGGGGATTTTTGAGACTTGCCTGAAAGAACTGGAGCGCGTCCTTAGCGACCGACAGGTATCGGCGTGCAGAACCGAAGGAACCTTATAATGACCACTTCTCTTAAGCTTGACTCATATCGTCTTCTCGGGCGCTCCGGTCTGCGTGTCTCGCCGCTGTCGCTCGGGACAATGACCTTTGGCGCCGATTGGGGGTGGGGGGCTGATATTGACGAGTCGCGTCGTATGTTCGACTTGTATGTGGATCAAGGTGGCAACTTCGTCGACACTTCAGTCAATTATACCAATGGTACGTCCGAGCGATTTGTGGGTGCCTTCATGAAGGGCAAGCGCGATCGGATCGTGGTCGCGACTAAGTTCACTATGGCGCGCGAGCCAGGCAATCCCAACTCAGGTGGAAACCATCGTCTCAATATTATCCGCTCGGTTGAGGACAGTTTGCGTCAACTTGACACAGATCGTATTGAACTGCTCTACCTCCATGGCTGGGATTTCACCACCGCACCGGATGAAGTAATGCGCGCGCTCGATGATCTCGTTCGCAGTGGTAAAGTCGTTTACATCGGCATTTCAAACACACCCGCCTGGCGTATCGCGCAGATGCAGACGTTGGCGGACCTGCGTGGCTGGGCACCATTTGTGGCACTTGAAGTCGAATACAGCCTTATCCAGCGCACTGTCGAACACGAATTACTTCCCATGGCGCAGGCCCTGGGGCTTGGTGTAACGCCATGGTCTCCACTCGGCGGCGGAGTCCTCACAGGGAAGTACGCACGTGCTGACCTCCTGCAACAGGACGAGACCGGCGTTTCGGGTTCGCGAAAGGGTGTTAACGCTTCTTCGGGTAATCTCACTGAGCGTTCACTAACTATTGCTGAGACTGTTCGCGACATCGCCAGCGAGACTGGCGCGACATCGGCGCAGGTCGCACTTGCATGGACACTCGTCAATCCTGTCGTCGCGTCACCGATTATCGGCGCACGCACTGTCGCCCAGCTCGAAGATAATCTCGATGCGCTCTCCGTAACGCTAAGTTATGAACAACTGGAGCGCCTTGAGGCGGCAAGTAAGCCTGAGCAAATTTTTCCTGCCGTCTTCATGAGCCGCCCCATGGTTCAGGGGCTCATTTTTGGCGGTGCGGAAGTAACGCGTCGGATGTAACCTGGATTAACGGACAGGTTTTGCGCGCTAATGGCGGTATGATCTGACTCGCAAATCGATAACGTCTACTCCCTGGCTGCAAGGAACTCAGATCATGAACAATCAAATCATCGTTAACACTGGTCAGCGCAGGGAATACTTTTTTATATCACATCGCTTTTGAGGCACTCCCTTCGAAGTGCTCATTAGGGATGCAATCACCGAAACACCACCGGCGAGTGCTTGAGTTTGAGCGTCGTTAGTGGTTTGTCCAAACTGGATTGACTGGAGTCTGCTCATGGCATCGAAAACTTGGTTTATTACTGGCATCTCTCGGGGATTTGGCAAGGCGCTTGCCGAAGCTGCACTGGCTAAAGGCGATACTGTTATCGGTACGACGCGCGACGGAACCACATCGATCACAGACGAAACTGGCCGTTTAAATGTATTGCCTATGGATATCACTTACGCTGCATCGATTCCTGAGATCATCAAATGTGCAGTGAACATTACAGGGCGGTTGGATGTAGTCGTTAATAATGCAGGATATGGCTTGCTCGGATCGGTAGAAGAAGCCTCTGAAAACGAGATTGAGCATCTGTTCGATGTCAATTTCCACGGTACTCGCCGCGTAGTCCAGGCGGTATTGCCTTATCTTCGACAACAGAAATCCGGCCATATTGTTAACATAACTTCAATCGCAGGATTAGCTCCTTCTGCAGGTTCTGGTTACTACGCAGCGGCCAAGTTCGCCGTAGAAGGAATGTCGCAAAGTCTTGCCCAGGAAATTGGTCCGCTTGGAATTAAGCTCACATTAGTCGAGCCCGGAGCATTTCGTACTGATTTCCTTTCAGAGCATTCGATTCGTATCAGACCTTTAACCATAGGTGACTATGCTGAGACAGCAGGAAAAGCGCTAGCTTATCTTGAGAAGATGGCTGGAGAACAGGCTGGGGATCCAGCTCGAGCCGCGGATGCTATCATCCATGTGGTAGAGGCCAGCGAACCGCCTCTCCATCTCGTACTTGGGCCTGATGCATTCCGGCGCACACAGGAAAAGCACGAACAATTTGCAGCAGAGCTAAAACGCTGGAAGGATGTTAGTCTCAGCACTAACTTCAAATAAAGGGAATTGAGTGCTATTCGCGTCGCACAGATAGCAAATGAGATATTGCTTCTCTTGGATATGTGGGGTTCATAGATTTTAGCAGATAAACTGCTGGAGGCGTGTGCTCTACATATCGATCATGCACTGTAATGTTTCAGAGCGTTCTAATGGGAAGATCGCGCTATACATTACGTTTTAGATTCTGGTTGTATTCTTGGCGATTCTCTAGCGTAAATATATGATGATTTATTGATGTTGATAAATATCCATCCTAATTTGTATTAGTCGCGACTTGATCTGACATATGGTCTTGAAAGGTTGAGAGTTACCGGTTTTGATATGGGTGTCGAATCCTTATACAAAACACGAGTTAACTCTCATGCTTCATACTACCAATCCCGTCTTCAAACACAAAGCCGGTTTGCTCAATCTGGCTGAAGAACTCATTTACGGAAAAGCCTTTTGAAAGCGTGTTTGGTTTCTTTAATATGCCAGAGGTAATGGGCCTGCAAGATAGACTTGCAGGCATTGAACAAAGTGCGGTAGGCGAATAATTAACTTAGGAGATTTTAGTAGATAGCAGACAAAGCTACGTACAGACCTTCGCTGCGCGTCAGTTGTAGGGTAAAATGTTATCGATTTTCAGTTATATAAAAGTAAGATTTTCCACTTTGGATCATTACTGCAGGCAATGAGTTTTTTTCGTTGGGTGCCAAGTATATAAACATCCATGATGGGAGATTATTGCTTAGCTTCTGTATTAAAGCTCGACGGTCTCGTTCTTCAGATGCATTAGGCTTTAAATTGTCAGTAATATCAATGGAAATGAAAGAGGGATCAATAATGTAACTTTCAGATGAACCCGAACCGATAAACTTTGGGGTATTAACCAGCCCTGTTGAGCCCTTAAATGAAATATAAAAAAGACATGCGTTCGGTTTTTTCTGGTTTGTAAATCGATTTGTTTTGCAGCTAATATCTCTATCCCAAATAAAATAAGTGCTAATGCGTGAGGAGTTTCCAGCCAGCCCAAGTGTAAAAGTATTTAATGGGCCACCATTCATCTCTGACATTCTGTTAAATTGCATGTCAGGCCAAGTCTTTTTTATTGCCTTATCTAATATTTTTTCGGCAACTAATCGGGATTGTTCTTTTGAAGTTGCCATTTCTTTTGGGACCCATATAAGAATGTGGTTAAAAGCCCATTCCTCAGCAGCCATGCCAACTGGATAATTATATTTTATAATAGGATCGAGGTTCATTCTGGAAAGGTTTTTAGGATTATTGTCGGATGTAAACCCCCAGTAGTAGTTATAATCATCAAAAATATTTTTCACATTAGGTGAAACTTTTTTATCATAAAAAACATCCATATTGCTTACGTAGTTTACGTTCCATGCATAACTATGCATTATGTCTTTTTTTGTTGGTTTAGAGATGAAAGACTGGCAGCCAGTTAATAGCGCAGAAGCCATTAGCAAAGATGTTAATTTCTTCTTCATTATTAAAATACCCTTATTTTCCATTTAATGATTGAGTGATTAATAGTGTTGTGTTTTTGTAGGTGTACTCTTATTTTTGGCGAAATAATTTCAATTACCAGATTAGTTTACCATCTTAAATCTCTACTGAGATAGTAATTTTCCAAAAAGAAAATAGAGTTTATCATTGACTCGCACTCTTGTCCTGCGCATTCTATACGCAACTGTTAATTCTCAAGGAGGGGCGTGTGAATTATCCCCGTCCAGCCTGGCGATATATTGCCTGCATACCGTGTATCATCGGTCTGTTGCTGTAAACCGCATTGCGTAGGTAGGATCAACCAACATGAAGCCGGTTATTCCTGATTACTTGGGGTCAAGGACAAGGCCACATCCTGGTAATGTGGCCTTTTCCGTGCCCAATATCAATAGGCTTGCGGCTGTCGTTGCATCACCAGAATTGCCTGACGTGTTGCGTCACGAAAAGAACGGCACAATTGTAAAGAGACAGCGAGTTGACTTTTCATTTTATCTTGATTGCCAAGTTGTTGACTCAAAAAATCAGAAATGTGCTGGAGATCTTTTACTGCTCTGGCACCCGCATCGGCCAATGTTTTAAGCTGCAGGTCTTTAAGCTTTGAGCGCAAAAGCTGAACGTTATCGATATCTTTCTGTAGTGCTATCTCATAACGATTGAATACATTTTGGATTTTATCTTCATAAGCTGAAATAATATTGTATCGTTTGTTTTTTTCTTTCAAAAATTCTTCCAGAGAACATTTTTCGATATCATAGCTTGATGACCGTGTCGATGAATATGCAGTCATTCCGGCGTAGTCAATACCTGCAAACATGAGCGAGTCAGCAACCTCTGCCATTATCGACTGAATGTCTACCTGTGATTTTACATCGGCTTTGTTCAGTACAATATACAAGTTTTCAGCCGTAAATGATTGCTGGCGAATGAAATCAATATCTGACTGAGAAATCGTCCCGGCAGGATCCAGTCCAATGACCCAAATCATCGCAGTACATTGGTCAAGGAGTTTTGCCGAGGTGTTTCGATCCGCCTGCTCTGTGATATTCATTGTGCCGGGATTATATCCTGGGGTGTCTACCAGGCAAATATGCTCAAATAATGCTTCGTTCATAGGGACTTGTAAGCTGATTAATGGCATTATTTTTCGCAGGTCGAATCCGAATGAAGAGAGGTACTCGTGCGACAATGCCTTAAAAATTTTGCTGCTTAAGCGAATACTACCACCATTATTCGCAGCACCAGAAATGCATGAGGAGGGGGCGCAAACCACAAAACTCGGAATGACAGTGACAGGGTTTAATCCCGTTGCCAGTTTTATTGATTTATCCAGTATAAAACTATTAATGAACTCGGATTTTCCGCTGCTGAACCCTCCTGCAACGCCTACTATTGATTTGCCAGATGCTGCAGGGAAGGTGTTAAGGTACACAAGCTCGTTAAGGATGTTTTGCAAGTTAAGTAGTGCACCTGCTTCATCAGCTAACGACGATTCTTCGGCAGCAAAGGTGGCATAATCGGTATAAAGCAGATGGCGAAAAGCATCAATCCCTTCGTTCTCTGCCGGTTGGGCAGACAAAATAGACTGAATCAACGTAAGCCGTTCATGCAGTGTCAGATTATCTTTGTGCAATTGAGAGTAATCATTCTGTAGTTGTTGATGTGATTCATCAAGCTGGTTTTTAAGCCCTTCTAACACCTGCATATTGGCGTGTTTTTGTGAGAGTAACATCTGCGTAGTCGTTATGGTTTCATCGAGCGATGCCACTTTATCGGCAAGATGTGCATTACGCGTTGATAGCTCACTACGCTGTGCTTCAAGAGCACCTATTTGTGTCGTCAGCACCTGCTTTTGTTGCGAGATCGCCTGCTGGTGCTGGGTTTTTAAATGCTCTATCTGCAGGTCATGTTCCGTGTCCTGCTGAAACCGTTGCTGCTGATGATTGAGCTGTTGTTCAGTGAACCTTTCATCAACTTTTTTTTCAAAATCCTCAAGTGCCTGCGCGATAGTGGCGGCAATTGTTTTGCGTTTAAAACACCAAAAATGGGTGAGTATCTCCAGATCCGAATAGACAGTTTTAGTTAAGTGCATGTTCCCTGTCATTATCTGATCCCCTGAATCTGTGCAGAAAAACGCTGTAGACGATCTATCGTCTGCGTGCTGTTTTCAACCTGGCTAGTAATTTGTGCAATCTTTGCGTCCATATTTTCAATGAACGTGTTCGATATATTTGTAGGGATGGCTTTTTCTATCCTGGCAAAATAATGTTTGATCTCGTCAGTGGTCGTATTGCGAAGCTGCGCGGCAAATGTCTCTGCATGAGTGATGAACTCATCCGCCTCATGTCCTATTAATCGCCCCTTTGGTCTAAGTTCTATAGGAAGAGGAGTGTTCAGTGAAAATGTGTTTTTAGGGATAGATGCAACTGCAGACAAGATGACATCGGCCATCATCATGGGATCACACTCGCCTTCAAGGATTTTGTCGATTTCTGGGGTGACAGCCTGACTAATCTCTTTTTCCAGTGCCTCGTGCTGTTTTTCGGCAGCGCGTTTTAAGGATGCTTCAATTGTCGTAATAAACCCTTTCAATGCCACGGACACTGGGCCTGACTGGACGATTTTTTCCGTCTTGCTATAGGTTTCGCTCCCGCCTCCCCACATTTTTCGGGCAAACCAGTTTCCTAAGCCTGACTTCTCGCGCGTATGCTGAGAGGTTTCTATGGTGCTGCTATCGTCTATTTTTTGCTGCGTGCCTTGGAACAGCTTATCCGCTTCTTGCTCTAATCCAGAGACGACCCCCTGATAATAGCGGTTTACGCAGCTGCTGTACTTAATATCAATTCTCTTTTCGAGAACATTGCGCTTACTCAGCAGATTCTTGCTCTGTTTCGCCAAGCCATCTAAGTCAGATCTGTTAATCAGCGCAATACGATCCCCGATACGTTGTTGGAGTGCGTTGGTAAACTTATCCAATGTGCCTGCTTTATGCACGATCAGGTGCTGCATTTTCTCCCTGATTATGCTGTCTTTCTTTTGGCGCACATCTCCAATTATGCGCCGTATTGTTTCTATATTGGCCAGCGTGGCTAAGCTGTACTGAGTCAGATCATGATTATGCTCGCTAAACCAGTCGGCATAATCTGCGGTTAAATTGTCCCAGGTTTTTTGCTCATTGGCGTCCCACGTATCGGACCTGTCCAGCCGTTGGGCTAACCCGTGCGCCACACCTGAGCAATGCAACAAATGCTCGCCAGGGTTACGAATAATATTGTCGAAAACCGAGCCAACTTCAGGAGACTGGTGTTTAAGCCCGCTCAGCGTGCTGGACGCTCGCTGCATTAGAGAAGCTTTGATATTGTCTAACGTCTGGTTTAAAAGTGGGCGCTTTTCGCTACCATAAAGTTGGGTATCGACTTGGCTTGCAATCAATACCAACTCTTGCACTCCCTCTTTGGCTGTGATCCGTCCTATAAGCTCTATGTCATTTTCATTCAGAAACTGACCTGCCGGGCTGACGATAAAGACAACGTCGCAGGCTTTAAGCAGCTCAACGGTACGTGCCTCACGAGATTGCACCGGGTCGTTCATGCCCGGCGTGTCAATCACACTTATATCTTTCAGCGTATCGATCGGCATGTGAATATGCACGACCTTGGTGAACGGCATATATTTCCCTTCTGCGCCCACATAGTCGAGTAGCTGAGCTGAGAGGCTTTGGTGGCTTTCTGGTTCCAGAGTTCCCACGAGCTCAAGGTCGGCAGGGGTTAATCCCGATGCCTTCATACGCTTAAATTGATCATAAGAGGCACTCAATTCTGGCAGCGTATTCTGGGCTTCTTGAGAGGCTTGTTTCTCAATAACGGCTAAAATACGCTCTTCATCAACTGACGTGCCAGTTTGGATGCGTGCGGTAAATTCAGCGTACTTCTGGTCCTTGAGCTTTTTAAGTTCGAAGGCATATTTACTAGCGTTAAGCTCAATCTGTTTGATATCACTGGCGGTATAAAATTCTATCGTGGCACGGAATTGCTCGCCATAAGAGAGTGTAGTTAAGGCAGCCGTCATTGGGGTTGCGGCTTTTGGAAGCGTGTTCTCTCCGTCAAAAAATAGCGCATTCAGCAGGGAGGACTTCCCCGCCTTTACGCGGCCTACCATGCCAATATTCAGCAAACGACCACTGGTGCTAATTTTCTCAAAAGCAGCGGATAATGAGGATGCAGAGTCAAGGCCGTGTGTAGACTTAAGTTGTTGTATTTCTAGCTCAAAAAGATCGAATACTTTAGAGGAAAGCGCTTCAATTTTTTGGGTTTTTTCGATTAGATATTGATATTCCATAACCCAGTCCTGCTTAGTGATAGAGGTAAGATGTGGCTAATGCTTTTAACTTAGTAGAGAGCGATTGAAGCGCCTCGATCTGCTTGTCAATGTATTCTTGTGCCTGCTCCTGTTCATGCTGATAAGTGGCAATCAGGGTTCTTTGCTGATTGATCTGTTCTTCGAACTCGTTGCTGACACTGTTCAAAAGGGCATTCAATTGCTCATCAACAATTTCAGGTAGTGCTTTGCGCATTTCGCTTTTAATCCCAGGGAAGATGGAATTTAATAAGTTGCTGCGCGCTTTCTCTTCGGCATTAAACGAAGAGAAGAAGCGAATAATTTCCGGCAAAAAGACAATCACAATTTCAAGCACAGGATTTAGGACAGAAGTGCTGATAGCAAACACTGTCGAAATGAGTCGGTATGTTTTTCCTGCATCTGCTTTGTTTGGGAATTTTTCGCTGACGGTTTCAAAAAAACTGCTCACGGCTTTCAACTGACTCTCAGTCTTATCGGCAATATTTTGGGTCCAATTCTGATCCAGAGAAGCCATCACTGGATTATTTTGCATCAGGTTAATGGCAATGCCATCCACCAATTCGGAGGAGATCTGTTCCATCTCATGTTTCAGATTTTTCGTGAGGTTAGAACGAATAATATCGGCAATTTCACGCTCCAGCGCCGGAGCAGCGTTTTTCTGGGTTAAAAGGTGTGTCAGCCGATCGAGCTGATTATTGAGCTCTCTGTCAATCGAGTTAATGATGCGTGTAACAAGCGGGTCTGAGTAACGATACTTCAGCTCTTGCTGAGCCCTGTTATGCTGGCGAATCAGCTCATCCAGCGACAGTTCAAGAGATTGAAGAGCGCTGTGGTTATCACTTTGGCTATTATTAACCACGTTGCAGGAAAAATTGATCTGATTGATGAGATCGATGTTCTGATCTTTCAGTCCGTCGAGGAACACATTACTAAATAATATTTCCGGATCTATTGTTGCCAGTAAGCCGCTGAGCGCCGCCGATGAGGTGTTATCAATGGGGATTACATGCTTCTCAGCACTAAAATAGAGTTCAAGCTGGTTGTCAATATAGTCTGAAACTTCCTTAACCTGTTCTGCTGCGCGCAGATTCACTTTACTCAGAATAAATGAGAAGTCACTGTTAAAGACTTTGATGTTATCAAGTTGACGTAAAATAGATTGCGTTAGGGTTCCTTCCTCAATACTGGTGACAACAATAAAATGAACGCCACGAGGAAGGTAATAGGCCAGCGCTTTATTATGGTTTTCGAGGGAAGAGCCGTAACCCGGCATATCAACCAGAATCAACGGGGCAATAGCTTCCAGAGTCGGGCAGTTGAGGTACAGCCGTAAGTGGCAGTAATCGCTGGTTTTTTTATTTATCACGGCCAAATCTTCAACGGGTAAACGCACTTCGCTACCATCATGCTTGATCGCCTGTAGCCAGGGTTCAGGTGAAAAATGCAGTTCGGTGGCAAGTTCAGTCTCAGGCGCAATACCAACAGGCAACACATCCATACCCAAAAACGTATTCAGTATTGAGCTTTTCCCTACGCTAAATACTCCAATCACCGGGACAAGAAGTTCCGTTTTTTCAATCCGGGCAGGTAACGTCTTGTCCCAGTCGAATTCCGAACCTTTTAAAAGGGTGTTTAGCTGATGCGTATATTCAATAAATTGCTGCTGTGTCTTTAGCATTAATAATTAATCCATCTCAAAAGTTATCTTAGAGCCTATTCCAGACGATGATATTGCAAGCAAAATGTAGCATCGCCTCGTAGTTATCGGCTTTCTTCTCCCATATCTTTAGTGCGGCGAAAGCGAATCAACAATCCACTATTATGTTTAAGCATTCTGAAATGCTGTTCCATTGGGCTATTATCGAAAACAAGATAGGGAGCATACCGATTACGGGGAAAACCACACGCTCAAGCATATCTCGTTGGCGCGTTTTGGTGATTTCTGCTCAGTCTTTCATTGCAATCACTCTTTAGCAATCAGCTCAAAGGTGGATGCGTCTTTGCCGTTAGGTTTTACTTTTAGGTTTAACTTATTGAAATTATTAAGAAGATAAAGCTTTTCTTTGGGTTTTACCGTGCGGCATTGCGTGTTGGTGAACATAACGATTCCTTGTCTATTTCTTATACCATCATTGTACTCATCTGAAATGAAGATGGCAGTTGATTATAATCAATTTCTGCTGCGCTTCTACGCTATAACCTGAGTCACTATGAAAGCAAAAATCCACGCGAATGCGTGGATTTTAGATGTTTTTTAAGCGCCATGAGATTTCGTAAAATCCCATAAGGTCACAGAAGCAAATTAGACGTTGAACAAGAAGTTCATCACATCGCCATCCTTCACAATATACTCTTTGCCTTCAGCACGCATCTTGCCGGCTTCTTTCGCGCCTTGCTCGCCTTTATAAGTAATAAAGTCTTCATAGGCGATGGTTTGCGCGCGGATAAAGCCTTTTTCAAAGTCGGTATGGATTTTGCCAGCCGCCTGCGGAGCGGTCGCGCCAACCGGAATAGTCCAGGCGCGTACTTCTTTAACCCCGGCGGTGAAGTAGGTTTGCAGGTTGAGCAGGGTATAACCGGCGCGAATAACGCGGTTTAGCCCTGGTTCTTCCAGGCCCAGCTCAGCCATGAACTCATCACGCTCTTCATCATCCAACTCAGCGATATCCGATTCAACCGCCGCGCACACCGGTACCACCACCGAACCTTCTTGCGCCGCAATTTCACGTACCTGATCCAGGTACGGGTTATTTTCAAACCCATCTTCATTGACGTTGGCGATATACATGGTGGGTTTCAGCGTCAGGAAACTTAGATAACGAATCGCCGCTTTCTCTTCGGCGCTCAGATCTAAGGCACGTAACATCCCGGCATTTTCCAACTGCGGCAGGCATTTTTCCAGCGCCGCCAGTTCGGCTTTTGCATCTTTATCGCCGCCTTTGGCTTTTTTCTGCACGCGATGAATAGCACGTTCGCAGGTATCCAAATCGGAAAGCGCCAGCTCGGTATTGATCACATCAATATCCTCCGCCGGATTCACTTTACCGGAAACGTGAATGATATTGTCATTCTCGAAGCAGCGCACCACATGACCAATCGCTTCAGTTTCACGGATATTGGTCAGAAACTGGTTACCTAAGCCTTCACCTTTTGAGGCGCCTTTTACCAGACCGGCAATATCGACAAACTCCATTGTGGTTGGCAGAATACGCTGAGGTTTCACAATCTCCGCCAGTTTGTCGAGACGTGAGTCAGGCATCGGCACCACGCCGGTATTCGGCTCAATGGTACAGAACGGGAAGTTGGCCGCCTCAATACCCGCTTTGGTCAACGCGTTGAACAGGGTGGATTTCCCGACGTTAGGCAGGCCGACGATACCGCATTTGAATCCCATGTTTGAATCACCTTAATCGCTTAATAATCAAGACGTTCATTTACGCCTTAATTGAAACAAAGAAAAATCTGCGCGCATTATACACGTAATTATTACCGGGATGGCGGGGATTTCACGACCTGACGCTATCGTGGCCCACATGTGTCCGCCAGCCCGGAAGAGGTTAGCCTGCTTTAAATGCGTGCAGCCGGTTCATTGCCTTGAGACGATCCTCTTTTAACCACAGCTCGGTACAACGCGCGGCTTCATCAATCGCCTCTTCAATCAGCGTCTGCTCGGCGGCTTGCGGCTTGCCCAGCACAAAGCCAACCACCTTATTGCGATCGCCAGGATGACCGATACCAATCCGCAAGCGGTGGAAGTTGAGGTTGTTACCCAGCTTGCTAATAATGTCCTTTAAACCGTTGTGACCGCCGTGGCCGCCACTTTGCTTAAATTTTGCGACGCCAGGCGGCAGATCCAACTCATCATGCGCCACTAAAATTTCTTCCGGGGCAATGCGATAAAAGGTCGCCATCGCCGCAACCGCTTTTCCACTGAGGTTCATAAAGGTGGTAGGCACCAGCAGACGGACATCTTCGCCGCCGAGCGAAAGGCGCGCGGTGTAGCCAAAAAACTTGCTCTCTTCTTTTAATGACTGATTGTGGCGTTCAGCCAGCAAATCGACATACCAGGCACCTGCATTATGGCGCGTAGCGGCGTATTCGGCGCCGGGATTGGCAAGGCCAACAATCAGTTTAATACTGCTCACGGTAATCAGTTCCTGAACATGCGCAAAGAGCGATAGTTTACCGGGCCAAACCGGAGAATACAAAAAGGAACCAATGGGATTGGTTTCGGAAAGAAACAATACAGTTTCTATAAATAATCAGCCGGTTATACGTAAAGTTTTGTCAAAAATAACCAGATTGTGTGATCTAACACGCATCGTAATATTCAGCGATCTCCTAAACTTATTAGCACTTAGCAATACGTGCTGTGATTTGTAGCGAATGGAGGTGGTGCATGAAACGTAAAAGCGCGACATTAGCAGGTAACTTCCTGATGGGACTAGGGTTGTTCACCATGATTGTGGGCGTGGGATATTCGGTCCTGAATCAGTTACCGCAACTCAACTTGCCGCAATATATGACGCATGGTGCGATTTTTAGCATCTTTATTGGCGCATTATTGTGGTTAACCGGCGCCAGAATTAGCGGGCGCGAAAAAGTAGCCGATCGTTATTATTGGTTGCGTCACTGCGGCGATAAACGCTGCCGTCGCCAGTCGGAGTCGCAGCGCCACCATCACGGCTAATAATATCCCGGTGGATCGCTTCAGGTCTGCCGGGGATACCACTCCATCGTATCGGCGGGCTCGTCGGAAAAAAACGCCTCAACCCGATTTCGCCCTCTGGCTTTAGCGCGATACAAGGCTTCATCTGCTGCCACCATTAGGTTGGCGAACTGCGGTTTTCGCCGGGCGGTTGCAATGCCAATGCTGACCGAATAGTTGACGTTATTTGGCGCTGAACGTTGCACCGCCAGCCGGATACGCTCACTCAGGGCATAAGTATTTGGTGCTGAGCTAATCAATATTGCGGCGAACTCTTCACCGCCCAGGCGAGAAAAATACGCATCCGCTGGCAACGCCGCCATGGTTACCTGACAAAAATCAATCAAGACCCTGTCGCCTTGCACATGCCCGTAGCGATCGTTAATGCTTTTAAAGTGATCGAGATCGAACAAAATCACGCTAAGCGGCGCGTTGTGTTGTAGACAGCGCGCTTCAAGTTTCTCTGCACGAATGAATAAAGCGCGTCGGTTCCACACGCCGGTGAGGGGATCGAGTAGCGAGGCTTGCTTGTACTTTATTTGCGTGCGCTCATTCACCATCGCCATAATGGTAAACGTCAGGCCGATAACAAATAAAATCGACTCCATAATCACATACACGGAAAAGGTCGAACCGCCAATGGCGCCGCGTAGCGGGCTGACGGAGCCTTGATCGAGAAAGATCCGCAACACATGAAAGCACAGATGGATCCACAACAATAAACGAGCCGGCCAGAAGGTAATGCGTAAGGCGCTACGCGAACGGGAAAGGGATTGGATCAGAGCGGCAATATAGATAATGCACAGCAGGCAACTGACAATAATGCGTTTCGGTAGGGAATAGTAGAAAGCAGGGAACAGGCACAACAGCGCCCATAACAGCGCGCCGCCCAGCCAACTGTAACCGCAAGGTTGCCCGGCAAATACGCGAAAAGCATTGAGTAACATGCCGTAACCAAGCAACAGCATGATATTACCCAGCCCAACCGGTAAAAACTGTAGCCCGAGGGTACGCAAACTACTTAAGAACACCGCAATCAGTATCATGACAAGCGCTGCGGAGGTAAACCCCAGCACGCGATCGTACTGTGAACCGCTCCAGGCGAATAACATAACGATGCTCAGGAAAGCCAGCACGGCGAGTTCGCAAATAAACAGGGTGTAGACGTCGAGAGACATGTCAGGCTTTCCGGAGTAACGATCGCAGCAAAATACCACTTATGCCGCAAGGGCAAAAGCAAGGCGGTTGGTATTGCAGTAAAAAAGGCGATACGTCATCTCCTGGCTAAATTTCCAGGTAGATAATAGCGAGACGGAGCGCGATGGCGGGGGCTTTGTATGGGTGAGCGAACGGAAGTAAAAAGAAAAGCCGGATTTACCCGGCTTTCCGTTAGTACCAATTAATGCTCAAACATGGCGGAGATCGATTCTTCGTTGCTGATGCGACGAATCGCTTCGGCCAGCATGCCTGAAAGCGTTAAGGTGCGTACATTTGGCAGCGCTTTAATTTCATCCGATAACGGAATGGTGTCGCAAACCACCACTTCATCAATCACCGAGTTACGCAGGTTTTCTACCGCATTACCGGAGAAAATCGGGTGGGTCGCATAGGCGAAGACGCGTTTTGCACCGCGTTCTTTCAACGCTTCTGCCGCTTTGCACAAGGTGCCGCCAGTATCGATCATATCGTCAACCAACACGCAGTCACGACCGGCAACATCACCAATGATATGCATAACTTGTGAAACGTTAGCGCGTGGACGGCGTTTATCAATAATCGCCATATCGGTATCGTTTAACAGTTTTGCAATCGCGCGTGCGCGCACCACACCACCAATATCGGGTGAAACCACAATCGGATTTTCCAGGCCGATTTGCAGCATATCTTCCAGCAAAATAGGGCTGCCGAAGACGTTATCTACCGGGACATCAAAGAAGCCCTGAATCTGTTCTGCGTGTAAGTCCACCGTCAAAACGCGATCAACGCCGACGCTGGAAAGAAAATCCGCCACAACTTTAGCGGTAATCGGCACACGAGCGGAACGGACACGCCGATCCTGGCGCGCATAGCCAAAGTAAGGAATAACAGCAGTAATACGACCAGCAGAAGCACGACGCAGCGCGTCAACCATAACGACCAGCTCCATCAGGTTGTCATTAGTTGGGGCACAGGTGGACTGGATGATGAAAATATCACCACCGCGTACATTTTCGTTAATTTGTACGCTTACTTCACCATCGCTAAAGCGACCGACGGCAGCGTCGCCCAGGCTGGTGTAAAGGCGGTTGGCAATACGTTGTGCTAGTTCCGGCGTAGCGTTACCAGCAAAAAGCTTCATGTCAGGCACGAGAAGAACCTCAGGCTTTGCGTCCAGAGAATGAACAGGCTCACAGCGGCGGCGGCACTTTGCCGCTGTAACCGTTCATACGGGTATGTTGATGCATCACGTGCAGCGTCAGGAACAGGTGACACTGTCACGCTCACGCTTAATGCCCGGAAAGGGTACGATGCAACGGAGAGACATTAACGCCTCGCGCCACAAATCCACGCAACCATTTCGGGGCCAGCTCAAGCACCTGACGGGCTGCAGACTCGGTGTCGAATTCAGCAAACACACAAGCGCCAGTTCCTGTCAGGCGCGACGGCGCGTATTCTAGCAGCCAGGAAACAAGCTCATCAACCTCGCGAAAACGTTTTCTTACGACTGCTTCACAATCATTGCTGAAAGGGGTGTTCAATAATAGCGCAATGCTGCGCTTTGGCGTATCGCGTTTTAGGTCAGGATGATTAAAAACTAACGGAGTAGGAACACTAACGCCGGGGTGGGCCACCAGATACCATTTCTCCGCCGGTTCGACTGCCTGCAGTTGCTCGCCAACGCCTTCAGCAAACGCGGCATGGCCGGCGACAAAAACCGGCACATCCGCGCCAAGACGCAGGCCAAACCGGGCCAATTCATCCAGAGTAAAACCGCTCTGCCACAGGTGGTTCAATGCGACCAGTACCGTCGCGGCATTGGATGAGCCGCCGCCAAGGCCACCGCCCATCGGAAGACGTTTATCAATGCCAATCTCGGCGCCCGCCTCGGGGGAAAGGCTGCCGCGCGCCAGCGCCTGGGTTCTTAGCAGCCTGGCGGCGCGAATAATCAAATTCTCCTCATCCGCCACGCCCTCCACCGGCGCGAGCAAACGAATTTGCCCACTCTGGTTCGGCGTAATGGTTAGCGTATCGCCATAATCAAGGAACTGAAACAGCGTCTGCAACTGATGATAGCCGTCATCCCGACGGCCGGTGATGTAGAGAAAAAGATTCAGCTTTGCCGGCGAGGGCCAGGTGGTGATCATTGCAGGGTCCAGCTATCCATACGCAGTTTGATGCGCTGATCGCCTTCGCGCAGCTCCAGATTGCTCGGCAAGTCTGGCGTGACTTTATTATCGTAACCCTGATAGGTCACTGCCCAGGTTTGGCCGTTACGTTGGTAGTTTAACGATTGCAGACGATATACGTTATCCAACTGGAAGTCGCTTGCATCGCCCGGTAGGCCGAGGATCCACTGACGTAAACTGTTAAGTGGAATATCCATACCGGTCAACTGCGAAATCATTTTTTCCGCATCGTTGCTGACATAGCGATGGCCTTTGCTATCGACCAGTTGCACCACGGAGCCCTGTGCATCCAACTGGAGTTCGGTGCTGCCTAACGGGTTAGTTAGCAACAGGCGATAACGGTCTGGCGCGCTTTGTTGCCAGTTAAAGCGGGCATAGACTTTTTGTTTATCAGAAATATAAGCAAAAGAACCCCGCGTTTGGTAATGGGTGACTTTTTGCACCGCCTGTTGATGTTGTTGCCATTGAGGGGAGTCAGGGCTTTGACCAGGCGCATGGGGTTTATTAATGGTACAAGCGGCCAGCAGCAGGCTGGCGAGGGGGAGAAGCTGCAGTAAGCGGCGTTTCTGCGAATACATAAGGTGGTCATCTCCTCAGACACGTTTTTAATTCGTAACCGCTAACGCTAACCATCCGCGTTTAAGCCGTCAATGCTCAAATTGCCTTAATTTCGCTTAATCGGCTATATCTTATTACAGTCATAGGCTTTGTATGGCTTTTCTTGATCCCGCGCATCTTGTAGAATGCGCGTCATAAACCCTGGCAACATTGGGATAACTCGCCTGGATCACCATGACGCTGCTGGCTCTCGGAATTAACCACAAAACGGCCCCCATCGCGCTACGCGAAAGGGTTACCTTCTCACCAGATACGCTACAACAGGCGCTGAACAGCCTGCTGGCGCAACCGCTGGTGCAGGGAGGCGTGGTGTTGTCGACCTGTAATCGCACTGAGCTCTATTTGAGTGTTGAGCAGCAGGAGAACTTGCAAGAGCAACTGGTCCGCTGGCTGTGTGATTATCATCACCTAAGTGCTGATGAAGTGCGCAAGAGCCTGTATTGGCATCACGATAATGAAGCCGTTAGTCATTTGATGCGTGTCGCAAGCGGTTTGGATTCATTGGTGCTCGGCGAGCCGCAAATTCTCGGGCAGGTAAAAAAAGCGTTTGCAGATTCGCAACGCGGTCATTCGCTCTCCAGCGAACTGGAGCGCATGTTCCAGAAAACATTCTCAGTGGCAAAACGGGTACGGACGGAGACCGATATTGGCGCCAGCGCGGTTTCGGTCGCGTTTGCCGCCTGTACATTAGCGCGTCAGATATTTGAATCGCTGGCCACGGTCAACGTTTTATTGGTCGGTGCCGGTGAAACCATCGAGCTGGTCGCGCGCCATCTGCGCGAACATAACGTGAAGAAATTACTGATTGCTAACCGTACCCGCGAACGCGCACAGGCGCTAGCGAGCGAGGTTGGCGCTGAAGTCATTGGCTTGGGCGATATTGATGCGCGTCTGGCCGAGGCGGATATTATTATTAGTTCAACCGCCAGCCCGCTGCCGATTATTGGCAAAGGGATGGTGGAGCGTGCGCTGAAAGCGCGCCGTAATCAGCCCATGTTGTTGGTGGATATTGCGGTTCCGCGCGATGTGGAGCCTGAAGTGGGTAAGTTGCCTAACGCCTATCTGTATAGCGTGGATGATTTGCAAACGATTATCGAAAACAACATGGCGCAGCGTAAAGCGGCGGCGGTGCAGGCGGAAACCATTGTGGCGCAGGAGAGCGGTGAGTTCATGGCCTGGCTGCGTGCGCAAAGCGCCGTTGAAACCATTCGTGATTACCGTTCTCAGGCAGAGTTAGTGCGCGCAGAGCTTGAGTCGCGGGCATTAACCGCCTTACAGCAGGGCGCCGATGCGCAAGATGTCTTGCGTGATTTGGCGCGGAAGCTGACCAATCGTTTGATCCATACTCCTACCAAATCTCTCCAGCAGGCCGCTCGCGATGGCGACGAAGAACGTCTGCAAATTCTGCGTGACAGCCTCGGGCTGGAATAGCGAACAAAATAAAATTTACAAGGTAAACCATACCAAATGAAGACTTCTATTGTTGCCAAACTGGAAGCCTTGCAGGAACGCCACGAGGAAGTGGAAGCCATGCTGGGTGACGCGGGCGTGATTGCCGATCAAGAGCGTTTTCGCGCTTTATCGCGTGAATATGCGCAGTTGACCGATGTCAGTCAATGCTTCCGTCAGTGGCAGCAGGTGCAGGACGATATTGAAACCGCGGAATCGCTGCTTAGCGATGTTGAGATGCGTGATATGGCGCAGGAAGAGCTGAAAGAGGCCCGTGCGCGTAGTGAACAACTGGAGCAGCAGTTGCAGGTGTTGCTGTTGCCGAAAGATCCCGATGATGAACGGAACTGCTTTATTGAAGTTCGTGCCGGCACTGGCGGCGATGAAGCGGCAATTTTTGCCGGCGATCTGTTCCGTATGTATAGCCGTTATGCCGAGAGCCGCCGTTGGCGGATTGAAATGGTGAGCGCCAGTGATGGCGAGCACGGCGGCTACAAAGAAGTGATTGCCAAAGTGATTGGTGAGGGCGCCTATGGGCGTCTGAAGTTTGAGTCTGGCGGTCACCGCGTACAACGCGTACCGGAAACCGAATCGCAAGGTCGTATTCATACTTCTGCTTGTACTGTGGCGATTATGCCGGAAGTCCCGGAAGCCGAGCTGCCGGAAATTAACCCGTCTGATTTAAAAATCGATACCTTCCGCTCTTCGGGCGCGGGCGGTCAACATGTTAACACCACCGATTCGGCGATTCGTATTACTCACTTACCGACCGGTATTGTAGTCGAGTGTCAGGACGAACGTTCACAGCATAAAAACAAGGCTAAGGCCTTGTCGGTGTTGGGCGCGCGTATCCATGCGGCAGAAATGGCAAAGCGCCATGCCGAAGTGGCCTCAACCCGTCGTAACCTGTTAGGCAGCGGCGATCGTTCCGATCGTAACCGTACCTATAATTTCCCGCAGGGACGGGTGACCGATCACCGCATTAATCTGACTTTATACCGCCTGGATGAGGTAATGGAAGGCAAGCTGGATGCGTTGATTGAACCGATTGTTCAGGAATACCAGGCCGACCAGTTGGCCGCGTTGTCAGAGCAAGATTAAGCATCATGGATATTCGATGTTGGCTAAAAGCGGCCGTTGCGACCTTGCACGGCGGCGACAGCCCGAAGCGCGACGCGGAGGTGTTACTGGGGTTTGTGTTGGGCAAATCCCGCAGTTGGTTGATTGCGTTTGATGAAACGCCGCTTACTGCGCAGCAGCAGCAACAACTGGATGCGTTACTTGCCCGGCGCGTCAGCGGCGAACCGGTGGCGCATTTAGTCGGGGAGCGCGAGTTCTGGTCGCTGCCGCTCACGGTTTCTCCCGTTACGCTGATCCCACGTCCGGATAGCGAAATTCTGGTTGAACAGGCGCTAGCACGCCTGCCCGCCACACCGGCCTCGATTCTCGATCTCGGCACCGGCACCGGCGCAATTGCGCTGGCGCTGGCGAGTGAGCGTCCTGATTGCCAGGTACTCGGCGTTGATCGGATTGATGAGGCGGTAGCCCTGGCGCAACATAACGCCGCGAAGTTGCAGATCGCCAACGCGACATTTATGCGTAGCGACTGGTTTAGCGCAATTCCTCCCCAACATTTTGATGTCATCGTGAGTAATCCGCCTTATATTGATGCAGACGATCGGCACCTGTTAGAAGGGGATGTCCGCTTCGAGCCGCGTAGCGCATTGGTGGCTGGCGAGCAGGGGTTGGCGGATATTCGTCTTATTGCGCATGGCGCACGCGAAGCGCTGTCCATCGGCGGTTGGCTGTTGTTGGAGCACGGTTGGCGGCAGGCGCAGGCGGTGCAGGCCATTTTGCGCGAAAATCAGTTTACTGCGATTGAAACCTGTCGGGATTACGCGGGCAATGAACGTGTTACCGTCGGGAGAAAACCATGAAATCCACGTGGAATAATAGCACTGGCAGAATGATGGCAAGCGTGACTCACGCCGATATTGCCTAATGTGACCAGTATAATAAGGAAAGCTCAGTGATCGCTTATTACGCAGCCATAAAATACCTTCATATCTTTACCGTCATCGTGACAATTAGTTTATTTGTCCTGCGTTTCTACTGGTTACGTACCGGCTCCGCAATGCTGTCGCGCCGCTGGGTGCGCATTGTGCCGCACCTTAACGATACGCTGCTGTTTATTTCCGGTATCTGTTTGGTACTGATCACGCATTTTTGGCCCTTTTCACCGCAGGGCGCATGGCTGACTGAAAAGCTGTTTGGCGTTATCATCTATATCGCGCTTGGTGGTATTGTGTTGGGCAAACGGCCTCGTGCGGGTAAAACGCGCTGGCTGGCCTTTATTATTGCCCTGGCGCTATTGTACGTAATCATTAAACTGGCTCTCACCAAAATACCACTATTGGGAATTGTATGACCTCCGTCGCCCACATCGATTTTTCCTCCACACCGCTTTGTGAAGCGCTGATTGCCGCATCGTGCGCGATTCGTGACGATTTTCCTTCGGAGACAGTCGGCGCGCAGTTACGGTCAATGGTTGCGGAAGCGCGGGTGTATATCGCAGCGGAGCAGCAGCAAGATCTGCGGCTGGAAAAACTGCTGGAGCTTTTCTATGGTCAGTGGGGGTTCGGCGGCGCTAGCGGCATCTATAATCTTTCCGACGCGCTGTGGCTCGATAACGTGCTAAAAAGCCGTCAGGGTACCGCGGTTTCGTTAGGGGTGATTTTATTGCACATTGCCGGCGAACTGGAGTTACCGCTAATGCCCGTGATTTTCCCGACGCAGCTGATTCTGCGCGCTGACTGGCTGGATGGCGAAATGTGGTTGATTAATCCGTTTACCGGCGAAACGCTTGATGAACATACGCTTGAAGTGTGGCTAAAAGGGAATATTAGCCCTACCGCCGAATTGTACGATGATGATTTGGATGAAGCCGAGTCCGTCACGGTTATCCGCAAGATGTTGGATACGCTGAAAGTGGCGCTGATGGAAGAGAAGCGCATGGAGATGGCGTTAAACGTCAGCCAGGTTTTGCTACAAATAGACCCGGATGATCCGTATGAAATTCGCGATCGTGGGTTAATTTACGCGCAGCTTGAGTGTGAACACATTGCGCTAACCGATTTGATCTATTTTGTGGAGCAGTGCCCCGAAGATCCGGTTAGCGAGATGATCAAAGTACAGATTCACTCAATTGAACAGAAACAGGTCACGCTGCATTAATGCGCGTGGCCCTTGCTTAAAAAGGCGAAGGCATGAAAGAAAAAGTAGTCAGCATTGGCGATATTAACGTCGCGAACGACCTGCCGTTTGTACTGTTTGGCGGTATGAACGTGCTTGAATCACGCGATCTGGCAATGCGCATTTGTGAGCATTACGTCACCGTCACCGACAAGCTGGGCATCCCTTACGTATTCAAAGCCTCTTTTGATAAAGCAAACCGCTCCTCCATTCGCTCCTATCGCGGGCCTGGCCTGGAAGAGGGTATGAAAATTTTCCAGGAGTTGAAACAGGCATTCGGGGTGAAAATTATTACCGATGTGCACGAAGCGGCGCAGGCGCAGCCGGTGGCGGATGTGGTAGACGTTATTCAGCTCCCGGCTTTTCTGGCGCGTCAAACCGATCTGGTTGAAGCGATGGCGAAAACCGGCGCGGTGATTAACGTGAAGAAACCGCAGTTTGTTAGCCCAGGCCAGATGGGGAACATCGTCGAGAAATTTGCAGAAGGCGGTAATGACAAAGTGATCCTGTGCGATCGCGGCGCCAACTTCGGCTACGACAATCTGGTTGTTGATATGCTCGGTTTTAACGTAATGAAAAAAGTCTCTAAAAACAGCCCGGTTATCTTCGACGTCACCCACGCGCTGCAAACTCGCGATCCCTTTGGCGCGGCCTCCGGCGGACGTCGTGCGCAGGTTGGCGAACTGGCGCGCGCCGGTATGGCGGTAGGTATCGCAGGGTTGTTTATTGAAGCGCATCCGGACCCGGAAAACGCCAAGTGTGATGGCCCGTCCGCGCTGCCATTAGATAAACTGGAGCCGTTCCTGGTACAAATGAAAGCGATTGATGACTTAGTGAAATCCTTCCCTGAGCTGGACACCAGCCGCTAAGCCTTTCTTACGGCGTGGCGCCCGCCACGCCGCCTTACTTATAGCATTATCGTCATCAAATACCCGACAAATAACGCCAGATGTGCCGCGCCATTCAACACGTTGGTTCGACCGGTTGAGAAGGAGATATGGCACAAAATCAGTACCGCGCTCATGATCACCATATGCGGTGGCTCAAGGCCAAATACTAATTGCTGACCGGTGAAAGTAGCAATCAACGTCACCACCGGCACGGTTAGCGAAATGGTTGCCAGCACCGAACCGAAAAACAGGTTCATTGCGCGCTGTACCTGGTTTGCCAATACCGCTTTAATGGCTCCCAAACCTTCCGGTGACAGGATCAACAGTGCGACAAGGAACCCGGTGAACTGTTGTGGCGCATTGAGTTCGGTTAACAGATGCTCAAGCGGCCCGGCATTCATTTTGGTCACCGCAATCACCGCCACTAAATGTACAATTAGCCAAAGTGTATGCCAGAGGCTACTGTGCGCCGACGGTTTACCATGGTGCGGGTCGCCATCATCGCTCTCATCCTCATGCTCATAAATAAACAAGTTTTGGTGGGTTTTGGTCTGAATTACCAGAAACACGCCATACATCGCGGCGGAAATGGCGGAGACCAATAAGGCCTGACCGGTAGTAAAGTCGCCGCCAGGCAACGCGTTAGGGAACACCAAAACCAAAATTGCCAGCGGAAAAATGGCAATCATATATTGTTTAAGACCCACCAGATTTAGATACTGCGTGGCGAATTTCCTGCCGCCCAACAGTAGGGCAAACCCCACCAGGCCGGAAGTGACGATCATAATAATCGAGTAGAGCGTATCGCGCATCAACGCAGGCGCCGCGCCGCCGGTTGCCATCAGCGCAGAAATGAGGCTAACTTCCAGTATCACCACCGAAAGAGAGAGGATCAGCGAGCCATAGGGTTCACCCAGCCGGTGAGCCAGCACATCCGCATGTCGCACCACGCTGAACGCGCTGCAAAGAATGCCGACCAGGGCTAACAAATTAATGCCGATAATTAAGGGCAATGAGGTAGAGGAGCCCCAGAGCGCCAATACCACCAGAGCGATAATCGGGAAGAGTAGTGAATACTCGGTATGGCGAGTTTTTGTGCTCTCATGCGCACCCATAGGCGGGCTCTCCTTTTGTGTCCTGAAAAGCGGAATTAAATAAGAGCCGGTCGGCCCTGTATTATTATGGTGTTAAATTGCTCTTATCACTGGAAATAGTGTAACGGGTCAATCAATAAAAAGGACTTTTTTTACCAAAGTTTACCCCTTGACATGATATTGCCTTAAAGCGGATATTTTTACTGCTTATCTGCGTTATCTTAGGGTTAATGAAGAGGTTAAAAAGCCTGCTTTACATTTTTCCTCACGCCAGTCTGAGTTGAATAACCCGCTACGCCTTGAACTCTCCGTACAGTGGTCCATGCTTTAAAGACCAATGAAAGGAGGTTTGATTATGCCTTATCAATCAAAAAACGCACTGCCCGATAGCGTGAAAAACGTGCTCCCCGCGCATGCACAGGAAATCTATCAGCAAGCGTTTAACCATGCCTGGGATGAGTATCAAGAGAAAAAGGATCGGCGCGGCAATGAGTCGCGCGAAGAGGTGTCGCACAAAGTGGCCTGGTCTGCGGTAAAAAGTAAGTATGAAAAAGGCGACGATGATAAGTGGCACCCGAAGCATTAAGCCATCATCTATTCGGTGAGGTTCTGTTGGCGAGCGGTGGCTCGCCAACCATAATCGGTTTTTCTTATCGTAGTGGGCCAATCTCGATTCTCTCCTCATTTTTTCTTCTGTGATCCACTTCAAACTTGAAAGCTATCCCGGAAATGAATAAGGTCATTAATAGCTGGCGAAACACCAGGTCTCAATACTGTTCTCATCAGGAGGGATGAGGAAGTCAGGCGCAGGGAGGGCAAGCTGAGGAGAAAAGGGTGTTAACGCGAGAATTCTTATTAAAAGCAGACTGTAAAACCGCTTTTGGCGATATCGAAGACTCGCTGTTATGGACCGGGGAACAGCGTGCCGCCTCGCTTGCCGCGACGTTGGCGTGCCGCCCGGATAACAGCCCGGTATGGATTTTCGGCTATGGGTCATTAATGTGGAATCCGGTGTTTGAAGCGGAAGAAATTGCCGCTGCCACGCTTAATGGCTGGCATCGGGCCTTTTGTTTGCGGTTAACCGCTGGTCGCGGCACCGCCAGCCAACCCGGCCGTATGCTGGCGCTGAAGCAGGGCGGTAAAACCAGCGGTCTGGCCTTCTGTTTACCCGAAGCGCGGTTGCATGATGAGCTGGAGTTGTTGTGGAAGCGCGAAATGGTCACTGGCTGTTATTTGCCGACGTGGTGCGATTTATTGCTGGATGATGGCAGAAAGGTTACCGCGCTGGTGTTTGTGATGGACCCGCGTCACCCTTTGTATGAGGCCGATACCTGCGTGACCACCATCGCCCCGTTAATTGCACGTGCCAGCGGCCCGCTGGGTACTAATGCGCAATACCTTTTCTCGCTGGAGCAAGAGTTAGTTAAGCGCGGCATGGACGATGAGTGTTTGCGTGATTTAGTACAGCAGGTGCGCGAGTTGCAGGTGAATCACCATCACTTACAGGGGTAGAGCGAGCCTGATGCGGCTCGCTGATGTGCGCGAATTCACTGGGACGAGGGGTTAATCAGCCAGGTTCCCGCTTTATCGATGGTTAATGTTTGGCGGCGAACCTGATTTTGCTGGTGAACTTCAACCTGATATTGGCCCGCCGCTAACTTCAACGTAGCAAAACCATTCTCAGCGGTCGTCGCCTGCCAGGCTTTGCCGTTGATTTGCAGCGTTTCACCATTTTTCAATTTGAGATAGACCGTGGCTATTTGCTGGCTGGCCGCAGCGGCGGAAGGCGCGGTTTCACGCCCGCCAGTTTGGGTGGACGACAGGTCGGTAGGGTTATCGCCGTGGTTAATAAACACCGTTAGCCCGATCACCGCCAATAGCGCCGCGCCGCTTAGAAGTAACAGCGGTGCTGAGAGGCGCCGAGTGGTGCGCGGCGTCAATGGCTCGGCCTGCGGCGCAGAGTGATTGACCGCCAACACCACCGGTTCTGGCGCATTAATGACTTCACTTTCCGGCAGCACTTCCGCGGGCGTGACCGCCGACACCAATTCTTGAACTTCGCTCACCGGTAAATCAATCAGCGCGGCAAAGGCGTCAATTGATTGCGGCCGATCCTCGGCTTTCATCATTAACGAGCGATCAATTGCGTGTAAGAGTGCTAATGAGTACCCGGCGGGCGCCTGTTCGGCCAGCGGTTGATAGCTATCTTCAATACAACGCACCACGCTAACCGGCGGCGGCGCGCCGGTGATCAGCGTATGCAACACGGCGCCGAGCGCGTAAATATCGGTCCACGGGCCTTGCTCGCTATCACTCTCCTCACTGTACTGCTCCAGAGGGGCGTAGCCTGGTTTCAGCATGATTTCCGTTTCATCTGATAAATTGCCGATCTCCTTACGCGCAGAACCGAAATCCAGTAATACCGGCAGTTGGCTATCTTGAATTTGAATATTGTCGAGTGCGATATCGCGGTGTAAATAGCCGGCCTGATGAATAGTACTAATTGCGCCGAACAGTGGCGGTAAGAGCTGACGAATCCACGCTTCATTAATGGTTTCGGGACGGGTTTGTTGCCACTCTTTGAGCGTCATACCGCTGTAGTAGAGGGTTCCCATATAGGCAGTGCCATTTTCTTCCCAGAAACGCAGTACGTGCAATAACCCCGGATGATTGAAACGCGCCAGTAAGCGGGCTTCCTGAATAAAACTGTGTAGCCCGGCAGTAAAGAGTTTCTGGTGACGTTCGCTGCGCAACGCCAGAGAAAGGTCCGCTTTGCGTACCGCCAGCGAAACCGGCATGTACTCTTTGATGGCGATGGTTCGTTCCAGCAAGTGATCCCAGGCGCGATAGACAATGCCGAACCCGCCGCCGCCGATAACTTCCTTAATCTCAAACTCATTAAAACGGTGTCCCGCCGCTAACGCGTTAGGAACGGTTTTATTATTTTCATTTGCCGACATAGTTGCCACTCTCTGAGCGCTTACCGCCTGCGCAGTGCAAGCGGTACGCCTGCAATTAATTAACGGTACGGTACGCGCCTATCGCCGGGTCGGCGAGGTCGGCATGTAAATCATCGACCAGTAAAACGGTCAGTTTCTGTCGCGCATCAACATAGGTTGACCAGTTTTTTTTGGTTTCATCGACGCGGCTTTTTACCGTTGCCACATTTTGCGCATCGCCTTTATCCATTTTTATCAGTAGCGCGCCATTAAATGCCCAAGCGTGAAGCGCAGGGTTAAAGGGAAGAAGTAGCCAACTACCCGCCGCGCCGCTCTGTGCGACAACCATCCGCTGCTGGTTGACTGCGACGATCTTCAATTCGTTGGCCTTTGGCGCCAGCCCGACCAGCGGGTAACCGTGATAAAAACTAACCGCGACAGGGGTCGTTTTACCGTTGCGGGTCAGTGACAGTGAGGTTTTTCCCTCCAGCCAACCGTCGGAAGAGCAGCTCAACGCATGGTCGTCCGGAATAAACAGGGCCTGGCTATCTTGATGCCAGGCAGTGCGAAACCCACAACCGCCTGGTAGGGTGAAGCGCGGCAACGGCGTGGTATCCGCCGGGCGTGATAAATCCAGCGGCGCGGCGTTACCGGCATCGGCTGCTTCGGTAGCGTCAGCGGTCACGATCAGACGCCAGTTTTGTTCTTTCGCCGCAGTACCGCTGGCTAATACGGAACCTTGCTTATTGGTCATTTGCCATGGTAACTCTTCCAGTTTCCCGCACTGGTTAGCGAGCAGGGTTCCGACGCGAGGTAAAAAATTGGTCAATACGTTGGAGGTCTTACTCTCACCGGAAACAATGCGCAGGGGGAGCGTTTCGGTACACCAATCGTCAGGGGCGCTACTGTCGACATTATCAATATATACTTCAAGCGCCAGGCTAGGCGAATAGACTACGCGATAATCCTCTGCGTGGACGGCAGAAGCCATCAGTAAAGTGATAATGCCGGACAGCCAGTATTTCATATCTTTCCTTGGTGTTAATCGCGAGGCGGCAAAACGCGTGCCGAATCAACCGATGAAAACAACAGCGTTGCGTCTTGCGGCGAACCCAGCCAGACGGCAACAGCGCTTAAATTATCACTTTTGGCGCTGCGGTTGACCACTTCTTGCATCAGTGAAAGCCACTCATCACAGTCTGATACCATCCTCAACGCTTGTTCCATTTCGGCGGTAGCAATGTTCAGCCAGAAGCCATCAGAGCAGATTAAAAAGGCATCGCCATCTTCCAGCGATTGCAACTCACTATAGGTGGCCCCGCGCTCCGCTTCCGCACCTAACGCATTATAAAGTAAATTGCTGTTAATTCCGGCATTTTCATAACCCGCTTCTCTCATTTGCTGCGCCAGACTATGGTCACGGGTAACCTGATGAAGGTAGCCGCGCCGAAAGTGATAAACCCGGCTATCGCCCGCGTGCGCCCACCATCCAAGCAGGTGAACGCGGTCAATAAATAGCGCGGCAAGGGTGGTGCTCATCTGCGAAAATTTCGGATTAATCCGTTGTTGTTCCCGTATCGCCAACCGACAGTTTTCAATCGCTTGTTGAGTTTGCGCCGGGCCAAGAAGGCGATCGCCATCCAGTTGGGAGAGTAACGTGTCACAGGCGGTCTTGGCGGCGATCTGGCCACCCGCTAACCCTGCCACGCCATCACAGACCACGAAACAGCCGCTGTGCTCGCCAAGCAAGGTACCGAGCCGGTCTTGATTAGTCTCGCGCGCGCCCTGCTGCGTAATGCTGGCAAAAGTTATATTCATTCATTAGCCGCTTTGGTTTGAGAATCTTTATACTGATTGACTTCGGCATCATAAGCGTGCAAAAACGCCTCACCGAATAAGGTATGAAAATCATCTTCTATTTCGCCAGCGGTACGCTGATAGTTGCGGATAAAAAAGTCCCACATCGCCGCCTTCCGCGCACCGGGAAAGCGCAACTTCGCCGTTAGCCCATCCTGGCGTGCGCTCTCTTCCAAACGCTGTGGATTAAACGATTGCAGCATAGCGGCGATGATGGCGCGGATCCCGGCAATCATCCCGAGCTGGTGGGCTTGTAAATCCACCAACGCATCGCGCACCGCTTGCTCTGGCTGCATGAACCCCGGCATTTGGCTCTGATACATCTGCATCAAGACGGTTTTGCCGGAGGGCAAAATTTTAAACGGGTTGTTGGCTTCATTCAGGATCATGGTCATTTCCGCTTTCACACCACGTTTGAGGATCGAGCGGGAAGAGAGCAGGGCAACCGTTCCCTGAGAGAATAGGCTCAGCATACGGCCAGTCATACGCATTTGTTCTTCGCTGAGCGGAATCGGATTTTGTCCGCTATCAAGCCCCATACCGTCGAGCAACGCCTGAATCAATTTCTCCTCGCTGACCGGCGCGACAGGCTCTTCCTGCTCACGCGGATGTCGGGGAACCGGGTCGATATCCAGCCGCGCGCCGCTGCTTTTTGTCGCTCGGGGACTACTGGCATCAATAAACTGGCCGTGATGCGTTGGCGTAATAATGGGCGCCTCGGGCTGCAAAATGCCGAGCGGATCGCGCGGCGCATCCTGCTGTTCGCTGAATAACGACAGTGGGTCGACCGCCTCCGCTTTCGGCGTCGCCTGATGCGCAGGGTCGCTGACCTCAATCTGATAGTCGCCAATACCTAACCTGTCGCCGTGATGGAGTAGCACCTGACGGCCACGTTCGAGCGGCATACCGTTGAGCACCACCGACGTGACGCTGCCACGGTTGGTGAGCCGACAGTGATTATCGGATGAAATATGAATTAATGCCTGCAGACGTGAAATCGCCCGGCTCTCATCAGGTAACACCAAATCATTATCCTGGCTGCGACCAATGGTTCCGCCGGGCGGCGCAAAATCCACCGCAGTGGTCGGTAACCTTGTCTCGCTTTGCACTATGGTAAATCGCATGAAATTTCCCGCATCAAAAGGTCTGGACCGCGCAAGACGTTACTCAAACATCGGCGGATAGAGCCCGTTACGGCCTGGTTGCGCGCCAGCGGCCGGATTAAACAGTAAGGAAAAAAGCTGCGCGGTTAGGCTGCCGCTATGTTTATGGGTGGCATGAACAAACCCATCGCTGCGGTTACTCCACCAATAGCTCATAAACTGATGGGGGTCGAACCGGTCCGCCACTTCATGCCAGCTCAACGTACAGGGTAAGTCTTGGTAACCAATAACATCCATAATAGCGGAACGTTGTTTTTCCGGCACTGGCAACGGTATTAACGAGGTTAATTGTTGTTCAAGTTGGTCGGGCGAAAGCGACTGACGCACGCCGCGTAGCAGCGTATCGCCCAGCGCTTGATACCAGTCGCCGGAGACGGCGAGCTGCGCGGGATGCCATTCATGCAGGGCAAAGGTGTGTAACGCCAGCAATGGCCAGGCACGTCCCACCCGATCGCAGGAGGGTAACAGACAGCCCATCTGGATACGTTGCACGCCAGCCGAGGGCGGTAAAACAAAGTTCCAGACCGGTGCGCGCAAAAATACCTCGGTCGAAACCGCCGGTTGATGGTGCCAATCAGATAACCCTTGTTGAAACCAGTTGGCCCAACTGGTGACGAGATTATCAGGCAGCCGCCGTTGGAGAAAATCACCGGCTACCGGCAATTTCCCGTACCAGCCGGGTGCCAGTCTCTCCGCCATAAAACGCCTCATTACGGTTTTCTGTGGTTCGTTGGCGGATAGGGCGTCAACGACGTCATCGCCAGCGGCGTGCTTTTACCGGATTGATTAAAACCACTCGCCAGCTTACGCATCATTAACGTGTTATCACGCGCGTAAGGTGAGGACTGTATTTGTCGATCCAGCAATTGACTCAGGTGCCAATCCAGTTGCTGTAAATCTTGGTTAGAAACCCCAGCGGGCAGGTTCCGCTGCAAACTTTGCATTACCCAACCGCGTAAGAACGCACCGTCATAATTGCGTGGCTGATACAGCATCTGATAGGCGCGCAACGCATTGCGGCTATACTCGCCATCGTTCCCACGATCGTGTCGTAGCGTGGCGGTAATTTGCTGTGCCACGCGCGGCAATAGTAGCGATTTTAGCGCGTTCTGATAAAGCACCCACGCGGCATCGCTGACCTGAGCGCCGCGATACAGCCCGGCACGCATACTCAAAGGCGGGTTTTCCAGCGCAAAGCCGGTCGGCTGCGGTAAGCCCACCAGGTTATTTAAAAAGGGTAGCAGATCGAAAATGGTTCCTGCGTTTTGGTGCATCAATTGCTGCCCTTGACGAGTAATAACCGGTATACGTGCTTCGACCTGCGTTAAATAGCGCTGATTTTGGTAATAACTCAGCAACCAGAAGCCTGATGCTATTGCCAACGCTGCCGCCAGCACCGTATAACCGCACCAGTGGAACAAACGGTTACGGTGTTCCCATGCGCGGTCGCTACCTGCCAACCCTTTTTCCTTAAAAATAAGGTCGGTCAGCAGGTTGTGAATAAAGAAACTTTGCCCTTTATTGGCCGGAATGGGTGCCGCGCGGTTAATGCTATCCCACGAGGCAATGGACTGCCCCTGGCCTTGCGGTAATTGCAGTTTACGCGTCAGTTCACCCATGATGCGATCAAATGGCAAGCCTTCCTGAGTACCGCTAGTAAAGAACAACCCACGCACCGACCAGGCGACATCGCTGCCGCGCGGCGAAAACACGCTATCCAGATACTCTGCTAACAGAGGGCGCAATGAGGCGAACTCTTGCGGGAACAGGAAACTGTCGGCGCGCTGAACCAAGTCGTTGGTTTGCGTCATTTTCCCTGCCAGCATTTGCGTGAGTTCAGCCGTTAGCAGGTGAAATTGTTGGTCAAAACGGGTATGGAGTTCAGGTACGCTGTTGCGATTGGGTTCCCAGGGAAAGGTAAATCCCCAGATTTTTTCGCGCTGAGCTTTATCTAACGCGCCGAAATAGCTCACAAAACCTTTCAAAAGATCGGTTTTGGTGACCATGACATACACCGGAAAGTGGATGCCGGTCTGTTGATGTAGCTCTTCCATCCGGCTGCGTAGCGCGCTGGCTTGGGCAAAACGCGCTTCCGCCGAGTCGCTAAGCAGGTCGGCAACACTGATGGTCATGATCACGCCGTTAATCGGCTGACGGGCGCGATAACGTTTGAGTAACCCAATGAAAGTATGCCATTCACTGGCATCACGCGCGCGTAGGCTCTCTTGCAAGGTATAACGCCCGGCGGTATCCAGTAACACCGCGCTGTCGGTAAACCACCAGTCGCAATGGCGCGTACCGCCTACGCCACGAATCGCATGATTGCTGTTGGCATCGGCCAGCGGAAATTGTAGGCCGGAATTCACCAATGCAGTGGTCTTACCGGCGCCCGGCGCGCCAACAATGATGTACCACGGCAGTTGATAGAGGTATTGCGTATTCCAGCGCTGTAGCCAATGGCCTTCCGGTTTGCGATAGAAATGCGCTTTTTTCAGCAATGTCGCCGCATCATTAAAACGTTGGGTCAGTAACGCTTCGGTGGCGACCTGTTCGGAGTAATCGCTGTGGCTGGTTTGCAGGTTATGCAGAAGCTGGCGATTAAACCAGGCGTTATACAAGCGTGGGATAAGTTGGAACAGGATCCAGAAAAAATAACACAAACCAATCAGCAGTTGGCGGTTAACCACCGGTTCCAGCGGGCGTTGTTGATCAACCGTCAACAACGGCCCCACCATCCAGATCAGGCTGGAAAGGGCAGTAATACCAATAAAGCCCCAAAACAGGCGGCTGGTAAACAGTGAAAACATCGGATGTCGCATCACCGTGATCCTTGTTCTGACGAACCGACCGGTTCAGGTGTGACAAAAAGCGTAATTTCCACCCGGCGATTACGGGCGCGGTTTTCCCGGCTGTCATTGGGTAACAACGGATCGCTATCGCCACGGCCTTCCGCTTTAATTTGATGGCCGGCGGATAATTGTTGGGTGAGTAACACGCTGATCGACTGGGCCTGTGCCAATGAATACTCATAGTTCGAAGCGAAGCGCCGGTCATTCAGTGGACGATCATCGGTATAGACCGAAACTAACACCGACCCTTTGACGTCATTCATCGCCGCTGCCACACGCATTAATAACGCGCGGCCCATAGCATTTAGCGCGGTTGCGTCATGATCGAACAGCTTGTCGGCTGGCAAAATCACCTTGCTACCGAATGCGCCATCGCTGACTTCGAGTTGCCCGGCGGCAATCACGTCGCCCAGCCGCTGGTGTAAGTTAAGCAGCGCTTGTGGCGTGGAAGCGCGGCGAGAAATGGAGACATGCGGTAAAGGCGTGTGGTAGATCTCGTGCAGTAGCGGTTCAGCGGCGTTACCGAGTCGCCAGTTTAGCCCGCTATAAATCATCCCGGCGAGGAAGGCCGTGACAGTTACGCATGCCCATAACGGAACCGGAGGACGCCAAAGAGGGTTAGTTTGTGGGCGGGCCTCAATGTGCTCGACCGACGGCGACGAAGTCGCGTGGCGGGTGTCGGCAATCAACTGTGCCAGCCGAGTGCGGATGGCGTCGCACTGTTGGCGTCCATTTTCCGCGCCACGATAGCGCCCCTCATAACCGAGTAGCAGGCAATAATGAACCACTTCCAACAGCCAAAGGTGTTGTTGCGGCGTCTGCGAAATCCGCGAGAGCAACTGGAAAAATTTCTCTCCGCCCCAGCTCTCATTATGGAAAGTAACCAGTAGGCCATTTCCCGACCAGATCCCACGGGTACCCCAAGGGGTTTGCGCCGCCGCTTCATCCAGCACGCTGCACAGGCAATAACGGGCGCCAATAATCATCTCGAACGCTAAGCCAGCCTGTTTGCTACGTTGCTCAAACTGGCGAATCTCTTCTACCAACTGGTGGCGCAAGCCCGCTGGGTCGTCATGGGTTGCCGCCAGACGAATTTGCACAATCGCATTCAGCAGTGGAGCGGCTGCCGCGAGGAGAAGATTATCTGTGCCCATCAGCGCCAGGTTACGGGCCGCGAGTTCTTGCGTCATTGCATCTCGTTAATCATGGCTGAACGTCTTTTCCCCCAATCAATTTAGGTGTGCGTTCCTCTTTCATTAGAGGCGCTAAATAATATCAACCAAATAATGATGCTAACGGTGCGAAACGTTTCGCCCGCGCGTCAGGATGAAAAATATGCTGTTTTACATCAACATAAAGTTGTGGTCAGTCTACCTGACACTTTTGAGAATTCAAGACATTGCATCACTCTGTTTATCATGATAGTAGCAGACGCGATAGGGCTCAATCGTAAAGCGGACGGGATTATAATTAAGGGAAAGGGGGGTGATGTCAGAGGGAAGCGCGTGACATCGTTGGCGTAACGATGTCACGTAAAGCCGGTCAGGCTTCGCTTTGTGCCGCTTCAATCACCGCAGAGAAGCTGTCCGGAATCGCCGGGCGACCATTAATCAGGCAGGTCGCGACAAAATCCGCCTCGGCATATACCGCGCCATCCTTGATAATCTTCTGGTTAAACACCACCCGGTTCTTTTTCTCATGGAAACCCGGAACGCAGGTCACCACAAAGGTATCGCCGCGTTGCAGGCTTTTTTTGAATTTAATCGTGTACTCCAGCAGCATATGAAATTTTCCTTCCGCTGCATCTTGCTGGAGATCAACGCCTGCCACCTCTTTCATGAAAGCATGACGAACGGTTTCCATATAGAACGGATAGTACAAACCATCTACTACATCCTGGAAATCAATATGCGCATCGTCAACGGTCATTGTCTGTGAATACATAATCACGTCCTGAAATTAAAACAGAGAACGCGCAACATACCATACTGTTACACAGAGTTGCGCGCGAATCGTCGGGCAGAGTTTTACAAAATGTAGCGAGATCAATTGCCAAAGCGACCAATCAAGCCCGCACCGCCGAGGGTGTGCCCCTTAAGTCGTTGCAAGAGCGCTTCGCGCGTTAACCCTTGTGGTAGCGCGTCAGCAGCCAATTCACTGGCGATTAAGGTAAAAACATAGTGGTGGGGGCCAGTACCGGCGGGTGGGCAAGGGCCATGATAACTCAGGGTGCCGGAGGAGTTCTTACCGCCGGTAAACCCTTTCCCTGCGCTCAGCGCGCCCTGTTCAAAATGCGTTTGCTGCGCGGAGATGTTGTAAGCCACCAGATGGGAAACGCCCAATCCTTTGGCGCCTTCCGGGTCGAAAACCAGCAGCGCAAAGCTTTTTGTCCCGTCTGGCACCGCTTGCCAGCTTAACGCCGGAGAGATATTTTCGCCGGTACAACTGGCATTACCGGGCGTCGAACCGGCAAACTTTTTATTCAACAAGGCATTGTCGGTG
Source organism: Paramixta manurensis (assembly GCF_013285385.1). Taxonomy (NCBI): domain Bacteria; kingdom Pseudomonadati; phylum Pseudomonadota; class Gammaproteobacteria; order Enterobacterales; family Erwiniaceae; genus Paramixta; species Paramixta manurensis. The sequence goes on from NZ_CP054212.1 coordinate 2,122,485, forward strand.
AAGTCTGGCGAGCGCAACGTAAAGACCTCCTGCGCCAGCAAAGGGAAGCTGGCGGCGAGCAGAGCGGCGCACAGCATGGCTTTTTTCATGCGGATTCTCCATTTCAGATAAGGCCGGATAAGTCTGGTCAATAATTCGACGCCTTGCCAGCGAAAACCAGGGTTACCGAGGAAAAAGCGACCGAACGGCACGTACCGACCTAAATTCGACTGCAAATATGTTAAGGTACGGGCTTACTTTTTTATGAGCCGTCCGGTCTCCGGTCATGAAACGGTGTAGCTAGCGATTATCACAACAGGTATGACAGTAAGAAGCAGGCACAAACAATGTTTATCTCGGGTTGCGCGGCTGGTGTTATCTGCGGCTTTGCTTAACCTGCCTGCGGCGAAGGCGCTCGAAACCGATGCCGCCGTGCCCGCGTACCCTTTTGCTAACCCCGCCCGTTTTACTGAGATGCAGAATCAATTGCCGTCGCTGAGTAGCGATGCGACTGATACCAGTGATTTTTCCACCCAACTGGCGACGATGGCGAAAAGCATCGGCGAAACCAGCATGCAAGATGAAAGCGAAGCCTCGCTGGGCCAACAGGCCAGTCTCTGGGCGTTTAACCATTTCCGTGACACGCTTGCCGAACGCGCGGTGGCGAAAGGGCAATCTCTGCTCTCCCCGTATGGCACCGCCAGCCTGTCGTTACAAGTCGACAGAGAGGGGAACTTTAACGGCAGCGGTGGGCAATTGTTGACCCCGTGGCAGGACAAATACCAATATCTGACCTTTTCTCAGGTAGGTTTTGCACAAACCAATGATGGATTGACCGGTAATTTCGGTCTGGGGCAACGCTGGATCGCCGGAAAATGGCTGCTGGGATATAACGGCTTTATCGACCGACTGTTTGACCAGGATTTACAACGTGCATCGGTTGGCACCGAAGCCTGGAGCGACTTTTTACGTTTTTCAGCGAATTACTACGCGCCGCTGAGTGGTTGGCGTAATCGTGGGTTAACGCAGCAAACGCGGTTGGCGCGTGGCTATGATATTACGACCAAAGGTTATTTACCTTTTTATCGCCAACTGGGGATGTCGGTAACCTATGAGCAATACCTCGGTGATAATGTTGATTTGTTCAATAATGGTACCGGCTACAGCAATCCGGCAGCGGTACAGGTTGGCGTCAATTACACGCCGGTGCCGCTGGTGACGTTCACCGCCTCACATAAAGAGGGGGAAGGCGGTCAATCGCAGGACCAGTTCGGCCTGACGCTTAATTACCGGCCTGGCGTGGCATTGAGCCAACAGCTTTCGGCGGATAATGTGGCTGAAGCCCTTTCATTGCGCGGTAGCCGCTACGATATTACCGAGCGAGACAACACGCCGGTGTTGGCATTCCGCCAGCGTAAAACGTTATCGGTATTCCTCGCCACGCCGCCATGGCAATTACAGGCGGGTGAGACCTTGCCGTTAAAACTCCAAATTCGCAGTACCTGGAAAATTACCCGCGTCAGTTGGCAGGGCGATACCCAAGCGCTGAGCCTGACGCCGCCGCCCAATAGCACTGACCCGCAAGGGTGGAGCATCATCATGCCGCAATGGGATAGCACGCCCGGCGCCAGCAATCAGTACCGCTTATCGGTGACGCTGGAAGATGAAAAGCAGCAACGTGTCACCTCGAATTGGATCACCCTGCAGTTATCGCCCCCGATGACGCTGCAAAACCCGCGAGCGAATACTTTTGACGTGATGGCGCCGTAGGGGCAACAGTGTGTGATTAATGTCACAAAAAAGCGCTTTGCAGCCGCCGCGCTTTTTGTCAGAATCGACAAAAAACACTAATCACCTGCCTATCATGATCATCCGTCCACCCCGTCACTGGTTTATCCGCCTGTTTGCCTGGCATGGCTCCGTCTTGCCCGATATTTTGTTTCGCCTGTTTCTCAACCTGTTGATGTCGATCGTCGCGGTTTACACTTTCGATTGGTACAAGACGTTGGGCATTAAGTTGACCCTGGCGCCGTTTAGTTTGTTAGGGATCGCGATTGCGGTGTTTCTTGGCTTTCGAAATAACGTTTGTTATGGCCGTTATACCGAAGCGCGGGTTCTATGGGGCAACCTGCTGATTGCCTGTCGCACCGTACAACGTCAAGTCATCGCCGTCTGCCCGCAAGAGCGGGAATCAATAATGCAGTTGTTGCTGGCTTTCTGCTACAGCCTGAAACACCAGTTGCGGGGCAGCGAAGCCACGGCCGATCTGACACGTTTACTGGGTGATGACGCGCAAAACATTCTGGCGCGTCGCACCCCCACCAATACGCTGGTGCTGCAATTGTCGCAGCGGCTGGCGGCGCGCCGCCAGGCGGGCGAACTATCTGAGATGGTGTACGTCAATCTCGATCAAAGCCTGAAGCAGCTTTCAGCGGTACAAGCCGGCTGTGAGCGCTTAGTCAGTACCCCGGTGCCTTTCGCTTATACGTTGCTATTGCACCGCACGGTATACCTGTTTTGTTGTTTACTGCCGTTTGCGCTGGTACCTGATTTGCATTATATGACGCCGCTGGTTTCAGTGCTGGTGAGCTACAGCTTTCTCTCGATCGATACGTTGGCGGAAGAGTTGGAGATGCCGTTTGGCCGCGAGGGTAACCATCTCCCGTTGGATGCGATTTGTCATAACATTGAGATCAATTTGCGCGAGATGAATGATGAAAACCCTCTGCCTGCCGATTTACGACCGGATGCCTGGTATCGGCTGACATAATTTGCGGGGCGCACCAAACGCCCCGCGAAGGAGATGACCTAATGCAGTTTCAGACCGGCGGCGGTCATTAAAAAGCGAAACACGCTGGCAATGGCGAACAGCGCGGCGACGCTGCCCAGCCAAATGATCGCCATCCATCCCAGCCGCTTCCACAGCGGCTGTTTTTCCGTTTTTTGCGTCATACGTTGAATTAGCATGGGCGACGCCCTCCTAGTGATAACCATGTTCTGGTTTAACTTTTCCACGGAATACGTAATAGCTCCAGAAGGTGTACACCAGAATAAACGGGATAATAAACAGCGCGCCAACCAGCATGAATCCCTGACTTTCCGGCGGTGAGGCTGCCGCGCGGAAGCTGATGTCTGGTGGGATCAGATTGGGCCAAATACTGATGCCTAACCCGCTAAAGCCAAGAAAAATCAGCGCTAATGTGAGGATAAACGGCGCGTAGTGTGCGTTAGGATCCCATGAGGTATGCCATAGCCCCCAAGCCACTAACAGAACCAGAATAGGTACCGGCAAAAAGAAAAACAGGTTTGGCAGTGTGAACCAGCGGTCGGCAATCGCGTGATGGCTGAGCGGCGTCCAGCAACTGACAATCGCCAGCATCACCAATAACGCCAGTAATAAAGGGCGCGCCAGTTTCCGCATGGTTTGCAGCAAATGACCTTCGGTTTTAATAATCAGCCAACTACAACCCAGCAAGGCATACGCCACTACTAAGCCTAGCCCGCAAAACAGGCTAAAAGGGCTGATCCAGTCAAAAACGCTGCCGACCCACTCACGCCCGCGCACTGGAAAACCATTCAGGAAGGCGCCGAGCACCACGCCTTGGGCAAAAGTGGCAATAAACGAACCGGCGATAAAGGATTTATCCCAGAACGGGCGATGCGCCGGGGTGGCTTTAAAACGAAACTCAAAGGCGACACCACGGAAAATAAGCCCGATCAACATAATGGTGAGTGGGATCGCCAATGCGTCCAGGATCACCGAATAGGCCAATGGAAAGGCGCCAAATAACCCCGCGCCGCCCATCACCAGCCAGGTTTCGTTACCATCCCAAACCGGCGCCACCGTGTTCATCATCACATCACGATCTTTCCCGTCGCGAACCATGGGATAGAGCAAGCCAATGCCAAGATCGAAGCCATCCATCACCACATACATCAGGATGCTGAAGACAATAATAATGAACCAGATAAGAGCAAGATCGATCCCCATTAGCGTGTCCTCTGCGTATTATCGTGGGCGTCATCGGCGGCGGAAAGCGGACGCGCTGGCGTGCGATGTTCTCCGGGGCCGCCTTCGGGAGCGTGTTCAACATAGGGTTGCGGCCCACGGGCGACCAGCTTGAGTAAATACATTAGCCCCACGCCAAACACGGAGCCGTACACCACAATAAATGCCAGCAAGCTTAATGACATGTGCAACGTACCGTGGGCGGAAACCGCATCGCGGGTGCGCAGCAATCCATATACTACCCAAGGCTGGCGGCCGATTTCGGTCGTGAACCAACCGGCGAGGATCGCCAGCAGACCCGACGGCCCCATGACTAATACAAAGCGATGAAACAGACGTTGGTCATAGAGACGGTGGCGGAAACGCAGCAGTAGGCTCCACAGTCCGGCGGCGATCATTAATAGGCCCAGCCCAACCATCACGCGGAATGACCAGAAAATCACCGTAGAATCAGGGCGATCCTGTGGTGGAAAACTTTTCAATGCCGGAATTTGGCGCGTTAGGCTATGGGTGAGGATCAAGCTGCCAAGATAGGGCACTTCCAGCGCATATTTGGTTTGCTGCGCGTGCATATCCGGCCAGCCAAACAAGATGAGCGGAGAAGGCTGGCCCGGAACATTGTCCCAGTGCCCCTCAATGGCGGCGATTTTTGCCGGTTGATGCTCAAGCGTGTTTAAACCGTGCGCATCGCCGATACCGGCCTGAATCGGGGCGACGATCAATGCCATCCACATCGCCATTGAGAACATATGCCGAACGGCAGGTGTTTTATTACCGCGTAGTAAATGCCAGGCGCTGGAAGCGCCAACAAAGAAAGCGGTGGCGAGGAAAGAGGCGGTGGCCATATGTAACAGTCGATACGGGAAGGAGGGGTTAAACACCACTTTGAACCAATCCACCGGCACTAACTGATTATTGACGATCTCATACCCTTGCGGCGTATGCATAAAACTGTTGGAGGCCAAGATCCAGAAGGTGGACATTAAGGTGCCGAGCGCCACCATACAGGTAGAAAAAAAGTGTAGCCCCGGACCGACCCGGTTCCAGCCAAACATCATGACGCCCAGAAAACCGGCTTCAAGGAAAAAGGCGGTGAGTACCTCATAGGTCAACAGCGGGCCGGTAATACTCCCGGCGAAGGCGGAAAATCCGCTCCAGTTAGTGCCGAATTGATAAGCCATTACCAGCCCCGACACCACGCCCATGCCGAAATTAACCGCAAAGACCTTCAACCAAAAATGGTAAAGATCGCGCCAGGTTTCGTTATGCGTTTTTAGCCACAGCCCTTCCAGCACCATTAAAAAACTAGCCAGTCCGATGGTAATTGCCGGAAAAATGATATGAAAAGAGACCGTGAACGCGAATTGAATCCTTGCCAGTTCGAATGCGTCTAAACCGAACATAGCCACCTCGATATTGTCATTGTGAAGCTTCCAAAAAAAGAACCGGTGTATCTGGCAGGTAAGCAGACATCACAAGTGTAGAAGAGGCTTTAGTGAAACACAGAAAATAAGACTATAACAGGCACAGTAAATTAAAATAAATCTATAACAGAAGAATCCTGCCACGCACTGGTTTGGTGCGTAAACGCCCGCTTCATGTGCAATACGGCGCTAAAAGTAAAACCAAATCCCACCGGCGATCACAAAAGCAATATTTTATTCCGCCATTGCATAATTGTGCTTTTTTATGTTCGGCAAATAAGGCTTTATCAGACATTTATTCACTTTTTATGCATTAAATGTGAATAAGGATAGGTGGTAACTCTTTGAAAATAGGTGATGGAGATCGATTTATGCATTTTTGCCTCTGGCTGGCACGATGTCTGCACTCTACAGTAGAGCTGCGATGATTCATTTCATTAACATAATTTAAACTTTTCATTCACCCCGCAAGGTGAATCAGTGAGGCCGCTATGCAACAGTCAGTTTCTCGTCAGGATTTTGATCAGTGGATGGTTCCTGTGTATTTACCGGCCAGTTTCGTCCCGGTTAGAGCGGAAGGCTCGACGCTGTGGGATCAAAATAATAAAGATTATATCGACTTTGCGGGCGGTATTGCGGTTAACGCGCTGGGCCACGCGCACCCGGATTTACAGCAGGCGCTGCAACAACAAGCCGCACGACTGTGGCATACCGGTAATGGTTATACCAATGAACCCATCTTACGTTTAGCGAAACAACTCATTGATGCGACCTTTGCAGAGCGGGTGTTCTTCTGTAACTCCGGCGCAGAGGCCAATGAGGCCGCGCTCAAACTGGCGCGTAAATATGCGCATGACCACGGTGGCCCGCAAAAAAGCGGGATTGTTGCCTTTAATAACGCGTTTCATGGCCGCACGCTGTTTACCGTTTCGGCTGGTGGACAGCCTGCTTATTCGAAAGATTTCGCCCCATTGCCCGGCGAGATCCAACACGCGGTGTTCAACGATCTGGAATCGGCGGCGGCGTTAATTAATGACCAAACCTGCGCGGTAATCGTCGAACCGATTCAGGGCGAAGGCGGAGTGGTTCCTGCTGAGCCTGCCTTTCTACGCGGATTACGCGAGCTATGCGATCGCCATAATGCACTGCTGATTTTTGATGAAGTGCAGACTGGCGTAGGCCGCACCGGTTCGTTGTATGCCTATATGCATTACGGCGTCACACCGGATGTGTTATCAACGGCGAAAGCGCTCGGCGGCGGCTTCCCGATTGGCGCGATGCTGACCACGGATAAATTCGCCGCATCGATGGGCGTCGGCACGCACGGCACCACCTATGGCGGTAACCCGCTGGCAGGCGCAGTGGCGGGTAAAGTTATGGAGTTAATCAACCGCTCGGATGTGATGGATGGCGTAGGTTTGCGTCACCGCTGGTTTATCGATGGGCTAAATGCCATCAACCAGCGTCTGCATCTGTTTAAAGAAATTCGCGGTTTAGGGCTACTGATTGGTTGCGTGCTGAATGAAGACTTTAGCGGCAAGGCGAAACAGTTCAACTTAGCGGCGGCGGAGCACGGGCTGATGGTGTTGATTGCCGGTGCGAATGTGGTGCGTTTCGCCCCTTCATTAGTGATTAGCGAGCAAGAAGTAAAAGAGGGGCTGGCGCGCTTTGAACGGGCATGCGAAGTGGTGGTGAGGGGTGCGCAGGTATGATGTTTATTCGTCCCATTGAACGTGACGATTTACCGCAACTGCTGGCGTTGGCGGGGAAAACCGGTGGCGGTATGACGTCACTCCCGGTTGACCATAACACGTTGTCGGCGCGTATCGAACGCTCAATCCAAACCTGGCAGGATGCCTTGCCGCGTGCGGAGCAGGGATATGTTTTTGTGCTGGCCGATGGTGACAGCGGAAAAGCGGTGGGGATTTGCGCTATTGAGGTTGCCGTGGGGCTACAAGACCCGTGGTACAACTTCCGCGTCGGCACGCAGGTTCATGCTTCGAAAGAGCTGAATGTCTATAACAATTTACCGATTCTTTCGCTGAGTAATGACCACACCGGTAGCAGTGAACTCTGTTCGCTGTTCCTCGACCCGGATTATCGCGACGGTAAGAACGGTTATCTGCTTTCGAAATCACGCTTCTTATTTATGGCGGCCTTCCGTTCGCGTTTTATGCAAAAAGTGGTGGCGGAAATGCGTGGCGTGAGTGATGAAAATGGTCGCTCACCATTTTGGGACAGTGTCGGTAGCCGCTTTTTTTCAATGGATTTCACGGAGGCGGATTTTCTGAGTGGCACCGGTCAAAAGGCGTTTATTGCCGAACTGATGCCGAAGCATCCGTTGTATATCGATTATTTGTCGCCTGAAGCGCAGGCGGTTATCGGGCAGGTTCATCCACATACCGCGCCGGCGCGTGCGGTACTGGAAGCGGAAGGTTTTCGCTATCAAAACTATATCGACATTTTCGACGGCGGGCCGACACTGGAGTGCGATATTGACCGAGTCCGTGCAATTCGTAAAAGCCGCTCCATTCCGGTTGAAGTCGGTGAGCCGGCGGGGGAAGAGCTGCCGCTCTGTCTGGTGAGTAACGATAATTACCACCATTTTCGCGTCATGTTACTGCCTGCCGACCCGCATGCGTCTACCTTAACGGTCAGTCCGGCCGTCGCTGAAATAATGAAATGCCAGGCGGGCGATCATCTCCGTGTGGTGAAACTCTGTGTTGAGGAGAAAAAAGCATGACGCACTGTATTAACGGCCAGTGGCTAGTCGGTCATGGCGAAGCGATAACCAAAACCGATCCGGTCGACGGTACGCTACTGTGGCAGGGGCAAGCGGCTGATGAAGCGCAAGTTGGCGCGGCCTGCGACGCGGCGCGTAATGCGTTTCCCGCCTGGGCCCGGCAGCCGTTTGCGGCGCGTCAGGCGCTGGTAGAGGCCTTCGCGGCGCGGTTGGAAGCCCAGAAAGTGGATCTGGCGGAGACTATCGCCCAGGAGACCGGTAAACCTCGTTGGGAAGCCTTAACTGAAGTACAGGCGATGATCAATAAAGCCGCGATTTCGGTCAAAGCCTGGCACAGCCGTACCGGTGAACAGCGTAGTGAAGAGAGCGCGTTGCGCCATCGGCCGCATGGTGTGATGGCCGTGTTTGGCCCTTATAACTTCCCCGGACATTTACCCAATGGGCATATTATTCCCGCGCTGTTGGCGGGGAATTGCGTGGTGTTTAAACCGAGCGAGCTGACGCCGCTAACTGCAGAAAAGACCGTGCAGATCTGGCTGGATGCCGGGCTGCCCGTCGGGGTGCTGAACTTGATTCAGGGCGGGCGCGCAACCGGTCAGGCGTTGTCGCACGCCACACAAATTGATGGCGTACTGTTTACCGGTAGTGCGAACACCGGGTATCAGCTACATCGCCAGTTCGCCGGGCAGCCAGAGAAAATGCTGGCGTTGGAGATGGGTGGCAATAATGCTCTGATTGTTGAAGACCCGGATGATATTGATGCGGCGGTGAACCTTGCTATTCAATCGGCATTTATTACCGCCGGGCAGCGTTGTACCTGCGCACGGCGTATGCTGGTGAAACGTGGCAAAGCGGGCGATGCGTTCCTCGCGCGGCTGGTCGAGGTGGCCGATAAATTACGCGTTGGCCGCTGGAATGATGAGCCCGCGCCTTTTATGGGCAGTGTCATTTCGCTTAGCGCGGCAGAACATATCTGGCAGGCGTGGCAACAACATGTTGACGCGGGCGCCACGGTATTGTTGCCGATGCGTTGGCCGCAGCGCGATAGTGCCATCCTGACGCCCGGTATTGTAGATGTTACGGCGCTGACCGCGGTGGCGGATGAAGAGGTGTTTGGCCCGCTATTAACCGTGATCCGCTACGATGACTACTCGCAAGCGATTGCCATCGCGAATCGCACGCGGTACGGGCTCTCTTGCGGGCTGATTTCACCGCAGCGCGAAAAGTTCGACCAGCTATTAATTGAGGCGCGCGCCGGGATTGTGAACTGGAATAAGCCATTAACCGGGGCTGCCAGCAATGCGCCGTTTGGCGGTATTGGCGCTTCAGGGAATCATCGTGCCAGTGCATGGTATGCGGCGGATTACTGCGCCTGGCCGATGGCCTCGCTGACCAGCGCGGATCTGACACTACCGGCGACGTTATCGCCAGGGTTGGATTTTTCATCACCCGGAGAGTCGATATGAAAGCCCGTGAAGTCAATTTTGATGGATTAGTGGGCTTAACGCATCACTACGCCGGTTTGTCTTTCGGCAATGAAGCCTCTACCCGCAACCAGCATCAGCTCTCCAACCCGAAACTGGCGGCGAAGCAGGGGCTGCTAAAAATGAAAGCGCTGGCGGATTTAGGTTTCGCGCAAGGCATTATTCCGCCCCATGAGCGGCCCAATATTGCCGCGCTGCGGCAACTCGGTTTTAGCGGGAGTGATGCGCAGGTGTTAGCCAGCGCCGCGAAGCATGCGCCGCAGTTACTTTCGGCGGCGAGCTCCGCTTCGGCGATGTGGGTTGCGAACGCCGCGACAGTAGCGCCTTCGGCCGATAGCGCTGATGGCAAGGTGCACTTCACCGTCGCCAATCTCAATAATAAATTCCATCGCGCGATGGAGGCGCCGACCACGGCGGCATTATTGCGGGCGATATTTGGTGATAAAGCGCGCTTCACTGTGCATGATGCGCTACCGCAGGTGGCGTTATTTGGCGATGAAGGCGCGGCTAACCATAACCGTTTTGGCGCTGATTATGGCGAGCCGGGCGTGCAGCTTTTTGTTTATGGTCGTGAAGAGGCGGCAGCCGGGCGAATACCGAGCCGCTATCCGGCACGGCAAACGCGCGAAGCCAGTGAGGCGGTGGCGCGTTTGCATCAACTTGATCCTACGCGCACACTGTTTGCTCAGCAAAACCCGCATGTGATTGACCAGGGTGTGTTTCATAATGATGTAATTGCGGTCAGTAACCAACAGGTTCTGTTTTGCCACCAGCATGCTTTTTTAAATCAACCGGAGGTGTTGGCGGCACTGCGCGAAAAGGTGCGCGGCTTTACCACGATTGAGGTTCCAGAGGCCCGCGTTTCGGTCAGTGATGCGGTCACCACCTATTTGTTTAATAGCCAGTTACTGAGCCGTGATGATGGCAAGATGCTATTAGTGTTGCCAGAAGAGGCGCGTCGTCATCCCGGCGTGTGGCAATATCTGTGTGAACAGGTGGAGAGCGACAGTCCGATTAGCGAGCTAAAGGTGTTCGATCTGCGTGAAAGTATGTGTAATGGCGGCGGTCCGGCCTGTCTGCGCCTACGCGTAGCGTTGACGGCGCAAGAACAAGCGGCAGTGAACCCGGCGGTAATGATGAATGATACGCTATTCGCCGCCTTGAACCGTTGGGTTGATCGTTACTATCGCGACCGCCTGTCGCAGGCCGATCTTGCCGACCCTCAGTTGTTACAAGAAGGGCGCGAAGCGCTGGATGAACTGACGCGTCTGCTAAACTTAGGCAATGTTTATTCATTCCAGCACTAGCCACGGATGTTTTTTACCCGGCGACGGCGAGCATTATTGGCCGTCGTCGCGACAAGGAGGAATGATCCATCGAAGGAGTAGAGACAACAATGCGGGATTTTTTGCAGCAAACCCTGGACGGTAATCGCCCGGTAATATCGTCTGGTCGGAATACACACTTGAGTTGGCAATGGCACGACGACGGCATTCTGGAACTGACGCCGCATCAAAGCACCAGCATGGCGCTGGTGGTGTCGGCGGGCATTCATGGTAATGAAACCGCGCCGGTCGAAATACTCAATGCGCTAACCACTTCTTTACTCAATGGTGAAAAGCCATTGATGCCGCGTTTATTACTTATCTTAGGTAACCCGCCCGCGCTACGTGCCGGCAAGCGTTATGTACGTTGCGACGTTAACCGCCTGTTTGGCGGGCGCTGGCAGCAGTATGAAGACACCTCCGAAGCGCGCCGCGCCTGGCGTCTTGAGCAGGCGATGGAAAACTTTTATCAGGCCGGGAATAACGAAGAGGTGCGTTGGCATCTCGATCTGCATACCGCCATTCGCGGTTCTTATCATCCACGTTTCGGCGTATTGCCACTGAACCAACGTCCGTGGCCGGAGGATTTTTTAGGCTGGATGGCCGCTGCGGGTCTGGAGGCGTTGGTTTTCCACCGCGCGCCGGGCGGCACATTTACGCATTATAGCTGTGAGCATTTTGGTGCCTTGAGTTGTACCCTTGAGCTCGGTAAAGCGCAGCCCTTTGGGGAAAATGATTTAACGCAATTTTCCGCCGCGCGTAATGCGCTGGCCGCGTTGCTGTTTGGCGAGCCGTTGCCGGAAAGCGGTGAAACCCCACGTCGCTATCGCGTTTCACAACAAATTACCCGTACCAACGAGCATTTCACGCTGCATATGAGCGCGGAAACGCTCAACTTTACCGCTTTTCCCCAGGGGACATTATTGGCGGAAGCGGGTGATAAGCGTTATTACGTGCAGCAGGCACGTGAATATGTGCTGTTTCCCAATCCGAACGTGGCGCCCGGATTGCGCGCGGGTTTAATGCTGGTGGAGGATAATCAGCACAATGAAGTGGCGGGAAATTAACCCGCTGTTAGTTGAGTGGCTAATTACAGCGCATCAGGAAGATGCTAAGTTAGCCATTCAATGATGGAGAGTTTATCATTACTAAAGGGATTTTATGGATTCTAAGCAAATAGCATTAGGGATTTTGGATGGTATAACATCTGTCGGTGTAGGTTTTTATGATGGTGTGATAAGAACGGCGCAAGGAAGTGGCTTAGCAGGCTCGCGTCTTAAACAGCGTAATGCGTATGAAACCGAGCGATTTATGCGCATTATCAAATCAACTGCTAATCGACAAGAACCGATCCGCAATTTAATCACGATTATTGTCACTGATTTTTATTCAAAAATTACTCCTGAAGGGCGAGAAGCCATAAATAGCCAAATCGGATATGGGGTAGGGAGGATTAGTGCCAGAACCGGTTCTCAGTTTGTTTTGGCTCAATTTATCGCACAATCATTATTAACGAGAATGGTAACGGCAGAAGCCTATAAACGGTTTATCCGCGTCGGATCTTCATTCACTCTAAACGTGCTAATGCTACAAGGCCTGGTCGAAGAGGCAGCCAAGGCTTCAAGGCGTATGCAAGAGCACTATCCACAGACTTATATGAAAGTGTCTCGCATGAATTTAGATATGGTTTATTTTCTTGTTGAAAAACCGCTTCAACCTTATCTGGTTTATATCAATAGCCATCCTATGTTTTGTAAAAGGGTAGATAATGAACTCTGTAAGAGCATTGTTCGCTAAATTTTGCCGTTTTATTGGCTTTCAAACGGCAAGCTTAGTTGAAGGCATTGCTACCGGATTATGCTCCTTTGCTGCCTTCTTTAGTTTATTTTTACTTGATGGGTGGTGGAAGATTCTGGGGTTTATTGGTTTTTTTTTACTGGCATATGGTATGGCATCGCTACTTGATCGTTTTAAGCGGGAAGAGTGAGCGTGGGGAGAACGCAATTATTAATCGAGCCTGTCAGTAATTCTGTGTAACTGCCCACTCGTTAAAGATGATCAATCAGGCGGTCACCGAACTCGATAATAAAACGGTTCATTGCCAGTTATCTAAAAACCGATCCGGCCCAAGTCAGCTCATACGGAAGAAATAAACTGAGGCTACGATATATTAATGGTGTGTAAAAAAACGGGTCTGATGACCATGCTGATCTTACTCGCGGGCAGTGCCCTGGCCAGTGAGCCTGGTAATTTACTCACGGGCCCGGAAATGGCATCTTGCCAGAAAAAAGAGACCTCAAACGGGAAAGGCTTTGCCGATTATGTTTCTTGCATGCAGGAACAGGAACAGAAAACATCCGTGATGGTAGAGGGTGCCTATAAGAAGTTACTTTCTATAACTCAGTCTGATGAATGGCTTCTCCCAAACGTAGATTACAGTGATGTCACATCGCCCATCGTAACGGAAAATAAAAATAATCTGACAGAAGACCAGCGGTTATGGATAAAGCATAAAAGTCTTTTTTGTGGTGTGTCATCCTCTCAGACAAGCTCATCTGCCCCGATGCATGCGATATACCTACTTCAGTGTAAAGTTAATTTAAATAAAAACAGGCTTAAAGAATTCGATGCTGTTTTTAAACAACTACAGTGATTGAAGGCAATATTTAACACTGAGTAGTAATAGGTAGCCGTCACAGGAGAACGAGCTCCAGACGGTTTCCATTATTTTTATCATACGTTGCATCCCATCTCCTGGCGGACAAATTTCAATACATGCGATGGTTTAAATTTTGTATAAACTAATTGTCATGATTTTCTTTCCATAATTCTGTGTAAAGCGTTACACTCCTCCATAATTCCTGCGAAAACCCCCTGTTATTCATCTCTTTTTGCAATTTCTTGCGCGAATCTTCGCATTCTCTCCATGATTGCCGCTATTTTGTCTTTTATGCTTTCAGGGCTTTACTCACTCTCATGAGTAATTGACGTTCGGTACCGTAAACTTGATTTCGAACTCGCGGCACAGACTGTCGCCATTAAACTGAAAAGTAAGGACAACATTATGCGTAAATTAACTTCTCTGTTTGTTGCTACGACACTGGCTCTGGGCGCGGCTAATATCGTTCACGCGGCGGCCGATAGCCTGACCCCGCCACCGGCGGATAAAGCGCCCCAAACCCATCGCATGATGCATCACGGCATGTACGGTATGCACGGCATGTTCCAGGGTCTGAACCTGACGGATGCGCAGAAGCAGCAGATGCGTACCATTATGAAAGACGCACACAAAGAGATGAAGCGTCCGTCGCTGGAAGAGCGCCGCGCTAATCATGAGATAATTGCTTCCGACACCTTTGATAAGGCGAAAGCGGAAGAGCAGGCGGCGAAACTGACCGCTAATGCGAAGGAGAACGCGGTGGCGATGATGGAAACACAAAACAAACTGTACAACGTGTTGACTGCGGATCAGAAGAAACAGTACAACGCCAATTTTGAGAAACGTCTGACAGAAAAGCCGATGCACCACGGTAAGATGATGACACCAGCATCATCATCAGCACAGTAAACGCGTTGGTTTATACCTAAATAGTTTGAAACCGCCGGCGTTGCCCACATTGCCTTTTAGGTCGTGGTCAGCGTCGGCGGTTTTATATTAAACGGCGTCAGTGAAGTGTCGGTTAAAACACGCCAGAGCCGCCATCTGAACACCAAACCTGGCCAGAGGTGAAACTGCTTTCCGCCGCGGCCAGCGTAACATATAGCGAGGCGATTTCAGCCGGTTGTCCTGGCCGACCCAACGGCGCGTCTTCACCAAACTTAACCACTTTCTCCATTGGCTGCCCGCCGCTAGATTGTAATGGCGTCCAGTAAGGCCCGGGCGCGACGGCATTTACGCGAATACCTTTTTCCGCTACCTGCTTAGCTAAGCCTTTAGTAAAGGCGATAATCGCCGCTTTGGTGGGCGCGTAATCCAGTAAAATTGGGCTCGGTTTTCCTGCCTGTACCGATGAGGTGTTAATAATGGCCGCGCCGGGGGGCAGGTGTGACATCGCGGCTTTGGTAATCCAAAACATCGCGTAGACGTTGGTTTTAAACGTTTTATCAAATGATTCACTACTCAGTTCGGCAAGTGATTCGGCAAATTGTTGGCGCCCGGCGTTATTGACCAGGATATCTACTCCACCTAGCTTTGACACCGCGTCGCTGACTAATTGCTGACAAAAAGCTTCGTCCGTAATATCCCCAGGCAGGGCGATCGCCTTACGCCCTTCGGCGCTAATCAGCGCAATCACTTCTTGCGCATCGGATTCTTCTTCCGGTAGATAATTAATTGCCACATCGGCGCCTTCACGCGCATAAGCGATGGCGACGGCACGTCCAATACCGGAGTCGCCGCCGGTAATTAACGCCTTGCGCCCTGCTAATCGCCCACTACCACGGTAGCTTTTTTCACCGTGATCGGGGAGTGGAACCATTTTACTTGCCAGGCCTGGCGGGTCTTGCGGTTGACGTTCAAAAGGGGGGCGCGGATAAACTTCGCGCGGATCTTTTCCAGTTAACGGAGAGGTGGCAACAAACGACTGCGAGTTATTTTGAGACATAGTTTCTCCTCTAACCTGATAAGTCGGGTACCGCGAATGTGGCACGCAACATGAGTAGTTAAAGGTAGACGTTAACGGTGGGATATGCGAAGCGGCACACTCAAAGCGGAATGATTGGATACTTTCCGCCAATCATCAGGCGGCACAGAATTTTATAACCATCGTTATCGAAACCGCCGGGCGCGCGCGTTAATGCCTGCGCATCCTTAATGTCATTAACCGAACCAAGATAAAACCAGTTATCGATAACATGGATTTGTTCCCCACCGGGGCCGCGCTCAACCAGCCCGACCGCGCCTTGCCACGGCCAGCATTGAACGCGCACCTGTTCTAACGCGGCGATGAGGCGATGCTGGTGCGCTTCAACGGGCTCTTTACCGCAGCAGGCGCCGGCACAACGCCCAAGGCTTGCGCGAAAGCAGGCGCGATCCTTACCGACAGTTTCCAGCCCCAGTAATCCATAACATAACTGCTGCTGGTCAGCGATTTTTCGTAGTGCCTCAAGCGCCGCACGCCGATGGGCAAACAGGCCGAACAGGTTAGGTGAGCGGGAAAAGTCGAGTTCTTTGGCATACACCACCGCAGGTTTGCCCGCATTAATCCATAACGAACAGAGTTGGCGATTACGCCGTAGCCGTTTGTTAAATAGCGGCTGCCGGGTTTTAATCATCTGCGCCTCAAGTAACAACGCGCCCAGCTCACCTGCGGTGGTGTGCCAGCTAATATGGCGCGTTAAATGCAGCATTTTTGCTTCTTCAGGCGTGCGAAAATGAGACATTACCCGCGTGCGTAAATTGACGCTCTTGCCAATATACAGCGGCATAACGTCGCTCTCGCCATGAAAAATATACACGCCGGGCAGGGCAGGCAAATCGGACAGAAAGGGGCGTAGATGCTCTGGATAACGATAAATTGCCGCCGTCTCAAAATTCAGGCGCCAGGGGGAAACCGGTTTAACCACATGTTACTCCGCATACTGTGTATAAAACCAGTATAGCAGCAGGCAATGAGATGGGATAGTGCAGTTCAGAGAGAATAAATGTAGGGGCCTTGCTGCGACCCCTTTATTTTCGGACTATTTTTTCCAGAAATCATCAAAGACGGTAATCGGCGGACGACGCTTATGCTCAGTCTTTAGATACCAGCCTTCAATAATTTTAGCGCTTCCCTCATCGATTTTCTGCCCTTCCAGATAGGCATCAATCATGGCATAGGTGACGCCAAGCGCCACCTCATCCTGCAGGCCGGGGCGGTCATCTTCCAGGTCGGCGGTTGGGTGTTTCAGATATAAATGTTCCGGGCAACCCAGCGCTTTTAACAGCATTTTTCCCTGACCTTTATGCAGACGGAAAATTGGGTTGATGTCAGTACCGCCATCACCGTATTTGGTGAAGAAACCGGTGATGGCTTCTGCCGCATGGTCAGTACCGACCACCACGCCTGCTGTCATACCGGCGATGCTGTATTGCGCTTTCATCCGTTCACGCGCTTTTTCATTGCCACGAACGTAGTCGGAAAGCGTAATACCCGCCTCTTTTAAGGCCTGCTCACTGGCTAATACCGCCGATTTAATATTTACCGTTAGCACGCGATCCGGCTGGATAAAGGTAATGGCATCCTGACAATCTTGCTCATCGGCCTGCACGCCGTAGGGTAAGCGCACGGCGATAAACTGATAATCTTGTTGGCCGGTTTCAGCGCGTAACTCGCTAATCGCGGTTTGACACAATTTACCGGTTAACGTCGAGTCCTGGCCACCGCTAATGCCCAGCACCAGGCTTTTGATAAAGGGATGGGTTTTCAAATAGGATTTCAGAAAGTCAACGCTGGTACGAATCTCCTGCCCGGCCTCGATGACCGGTTTCACGCCAAGCGCGGCAATAATTTCCTGTTGCAGTGCCATATACCTCTCCTCAAAGTCAGTCGCCAGATGGCTAATTGCGAAATCACTGTGGGTTAAGCTAACGCGCATCCAGCGAAACGACAAGATGCAATCTGTCTGGTTGGTGGCAAATGCTGTTAAATCAGACGGCCTCGGCATTGAGGCGGGGGAAGAGAACGCTGTGCCTGGCGCAGGCGAATAACAGCGGCATACATCGGCGCAGTCTGAAAGCGCGCATTAATCTGCGCCATAAATTTGATAAATCAGCAATTATATTCCAGGCTTATAGTCACATGGACAATAAATGAGGAACAATAAGATGACAAAAGTAACAGGGTTTATTGGTGCTGCTGTGGCTTTGGCTGTGTTATCTGGCTGTTCGGCTTACAATCAAGCCGAGAGCTATGTAACCAAGCCGGTCGTTAAAGACGTAAAGAAAGGGATGACGCGTGAGCAAGTCCGTGAAATTGCCGGACCGCCATCAACGGAAATTACGATGGTGCATGCCCGCGGTACTTGCCAAACGTATGTTATTGGCGAAAGTCAGGGTAAACAACAAACTTACTTCGTAAGTTATGGTGATACCGGGCGGGTAATGAACTATGGCTTCCAGAGCTGTAAAGATTACGATACCGATCCACAGGTTAATCAATAACCTTTTCATCGGAACAGGAAACAAGAAACGGCCTCGCGAGGCCGTTTTTTTATGCCATTTGATTCGCTACCACTACAATCCATACGGACGCGGGATTTCGACATATTGCCCGGAAATATCGCGCCGGTAATAGTGCCCATCCTGGACATAGTAGCGCTGCCCATTGTAATCCAGCGTGCGCATTCCACCGCTGACCACTACGGGTTCGGTAGGCGGCTGTACAACCACATAAGTGTCCCCGCGGCGCTGGTAATAGTTACCGTTCAGCAAGTAGTAAGTTAAGCCGCCAATCAACACGGCAGTGGCAGCGGTAGGTAAAAAGCGGAAAGGGGCCGGTCTGCCCCAATAGTGGCCGCCCCAGCCGCCATGATGCCAGCCGGGACCATAGCCGTAGCCAGGATGTGCGGATGCCGCCAGCGGAGCGATCAACGAGAACGCGAGCAGGGATGCAATGACTTTTTTCATGATTAATTCTCCTGGTGTGACTGACACCAGCATTCCTCTGACGCCGGGAAAACTCAAGCATAACCGTGTGGATTTTGCGCTTACTTACAGCACTTAACGATTCCTTTACCCGGTGGAGAAATTGTGGAGAGTTAGTGCAGAAAAAACGGGCGAAAGCGCGCTTCGCCCGTGGTCAGGATTGGCCGGTGAGCCGATTAGGCCGGTACGCTAAGCGCCTTCTGGCTACGTGACCAAATACGGTGTGCGGCAAGGAAGGAAAGGAACTCGCTCATAAAGAACCCTTCGGCTTTATCATCTTCGACAATACCTTCTTCCGCTTCATCGTCCGCCAAGCCGAACTGGGATTTAAAACGCCGCGCATCGCCGCTTAAGCCGATCACCTTGAGATGTTTATACGCTTCCAGCAGATAATAGCGCGCTTCGCCGCTCAGCAGTAAGGCGTCGATATTACCATCCGGAACGATTACCGCATCAAAAGTGAGGGAGGGCAAGCCGCTGAAGGTCGCATCAACCGGTAAGTCAGAGCCATCGTCAGCGCGAACCTGGCCCATATGCGCCGCCAGCAGTTTAGCGTGAACGCCGTTCGCTTTCAGTTCTTGCAAAATAGCCAGCACATCGGCTGATTTGACGCCATCGCTTAACAATAGGGCGACCTGACGGCCTTTGATATTACCGCTTGGCACCGCGTACAGACTGAGGCTGGCATCTTTTTTCAGCCCATTAACATCCTTCGGCGGCGCGGTATGCAACTGTTCATCCGATAGCTCAATACCGAGGTTTTCCGCTACGCCATGTGCCAACGAAACATCAATATGTAGCAGATGATCGAGCACGCGCTCGCGGATATAGGGCCGGCTGACTTTACTCAGTTCGAACGAGAAAGCATCTACAATATGTTGTTGCTCAATCGGCGTTTGGCTTAGCCAGAATAGCCGTGGTTGGGAGTAATATTCACCGAAAGAGGGACTACGCTCGCGTACCTTATGCCCCTCAATTCGCTCTTGGTAACTTTCAAATCCGCCACGATGCGGCCCGGCAGGCGTTTCACGCGGCCAATTATCATTAATCGAGTTCGGTTCATAATTCGCCGGATTGGTATCAATATCCATGCGATGCATACCCTGACGCTGGAAATTGTGGTACGGACACACCGGACGATTGATCGGAATCTCGTGGAAGTTAGGCCCTCCGAGGCGGCTTATTTGCGTATCGGTATACGAAAATAAGCGTCCTTGTAATAGCGGATCATTGGAGAAGTCTAACCCCGGAACAATGTGACCGGGATGGAACGCCACCTGTTCGGTTTCGGCGAAAAAGTTATCCGGGTTACGGTTCAAGACCATTTTGCCGATCAGCTCCACCGGCACCAACTCTTCCGGGATCAGCTTAGTGGCATCCAGCAGATCAAAATCGAATTTAAATTCGTCCTCTTCGGGGATCAACTGCACGCCCAACTCATATTCGGGATAATCACCGGCCTCAATCGCTTCCCACAGATCGCGACGATGAAAGTCGGCGTCGCGGCCAATCAGCTTTTGCGATTCATCCCACAACAGAGAGGCTTTACCGGCCACTGGTTTCCAGTGGAAGCGAACAAAGGTGGCTTTGCCTTCGGCGTTAATCATCCGAAAGGTATGGATGCCAAAGCCTTCCATGGTGCGGTAGCTGCGTGGAATACCGCGATCGGACATTGCCCAAACGACGTTATGCAGCGTTTCAGGTTGAAGCGAGACATAATCCCAAAAGGTGTCATGGGCGGTGGCGCCTTGAGGTATTTCATTGTGTGGTTCCGGTTTTACCGCATGGACGAAATCGGGAAATTTATGCGCATCCTGAATAAAAAACACCGGTGTGTTATTACCGACTAAGTCGAACACGCCTTCTTCGGTATAAAATTTGGTGGCGAAGCCACGGATGTCACGCACGGTGTCGGCTGAGCCTGCGCCGCCCTGAACGGTAGAAAAGCGCACAAAGACTGGCGTGATTTGTTCCGGGTCGCGTAGAAAATCGGCTTTGGTATAGTCGGTAAGGGCACGATAAGGCTGGAAATAGCCATGTGCCGCAGAGCCGCGCGCGTGAACGATGCGTTCAGGAATGCGTTCATGGTCAAAATGCGTAATTTTCTCACGCATAATGAAATCTTCCAGCAACGTCGGGCCACGCGTACCGGCACGCAGCGAGTTCTGATCGTTGGCGATACGCGTCCCCTGATTGGTGGTCAGCGGATAGTTTTCCCCCCCTTTACGGTGGGGTTCTAACTGGTCAATTTTCGCATTATGCGTATCCGGGGCTTTAAGGCTGCCCGAGGCGGTGGGCTGTTTGCCCGGTGGCGTTGGCGTCGCTGAAGGTTTATGTGAACCATCTTCAGGCGCTAAAGAATCAAGGCCGGGTTTAGCGGACTCGGGGCCCGTTGCCGGAGCGTCATGAGTTAACGCCTTGCTATCTTTTTCTTTCGACATTTACGTTGCTCCTGTTGATGTCATGTTTTAGACCTCCTTAACTATAGAACAATGAAGGTTATACGCCTGAAATTAGCAGGGATACCGGGAGGCCTGGCTCGGCGAGGCAGCAGGGGCAACGGCGAGCGTGAAAGAAAGGATGTAATTTTCTGTGTCGGGGCAAAAAAAAGGGCCGGAATTCGGCCCTAAGTCATCATTAGAATGGTTAGCGATGTGCCAGTTCGGTAGGCTCATCCTGATTAAGCACTGATTTATCTGTCTGACGTAGCCAGTGGCTGGTCAGTGAACCGGCGGTCATCGAGCCATTCACATTCAGCGCGGTACGCCCCATATCAATCAGCGGTTCTATTGAGATCAACAACGCGACGAGGGTGACCGGCAGCCCCATTGCGGGCAGCACCATCAGCGCGGCGAAGGTTGCGCCGCCGCCTACGCCAGCAACACCGGCTGAACTGAGGGTAACGATGCCGACCAGGGTTGCAATCCAAACCGGGTCGAGCGGGTTAATCCCAACCGTTGGCGCGACCATTACCGCCAGCATCGTCGGATAGAGACCGGCGCAACCGTTCTGACCAATGGTGGCGCCAAAGGAGGCCGAGAAGCTGGCGATCGATTCCGGTACGCCAAGGCGCAGAGTCTGCGCTTCCACGTTCAGCGGAATGGTGGCGGCGCTGGAGCGGCTGGTGAACGCGAAGGTGATCACCGGCCAGACTTTGCGGAAAAAGCGCAGGGGATTAATACCATTAACCGACAGCAGTAACCCATGCACGGCAAACATAATCGCCAGGCCCAGATAAGAGGCGACCACGAAACCGCCTAGCTTAACAATGTCATGCAGATTAGAGCCGGCGACCACTTTAGTCATTAGGGCCAGAACGCCATACGGCGTCAGCTTCATGATTAAACGCACCAGCTTCATGACCAGCGACTGTAGCGTATCGATCGCGACCAGTACGCGCTGGCCTTTCTCACTATCATCTTTCAGCAGTTGCAGTGCGGCAACGCCAAGGAATGCCGCAAAAATTACCACGCTGATGATTGACGTTGGGCTGGCGCCGGTTAAATCGGCAAAGGGGTTCTTCGGTACAAAAGAGAGCAGCAATTGCGGCACAGTCAGATCGGCCACCTTGCCCACATAATTGTTTTGCAGCGCGGCGAGACGTGCAGTCTCTTGGCTTCCCTGAACCAAACCTTCGGCGGTGAGGCCAAACAGTTGGGTAACAAACACCCCAACTAAGGCGGCAATCGCGGTGGTAAACAGCAGCACACCAATGGTCAGCAGGCTAATTTTACCCAGCGAAGAGGCATTGTGCAGGCGCGCGACCGCGCTCAGGATAGAGGCAAAGACCAGCGGCATTACAATCATCTGTAACAACTGCACATAGCCGTTACCGACGATATTGAACCACTCAATTGACGCTTTCACTATTGGCGCATTTTCACCGTAAATCACCTGTAAGGCGAAGCCGAAAATCACGCCGAAGAGTAGGCCTGTAAGAACCTTTTTCGCCAGGCTCCAGTTAGACTTTCCGGTTTTTGCCAGAAGCAGAAGTAGCGCCACAAACGCCACAATATTAAGAATGAGCGGTAAGTTCATCCTGGTTCTCCGTTAGCTACCTATCCACGACAAGACGCTGTGGTAGGTGTAAGTCATGATAATTTTTATCGCGCAGGACATTGCGCCAGTGTGATCATGGTAACAGTTCGTTTTGGTGCAACCTTAGAACCAAAAGGAATGGGATATAACTTTTCGCTGGTTATTGTCTGTTTTATGCGCTTATGGGTGATTAATTAACCGAATGAAAGTATTTTCCAGGTTATTAATGACTTGCGCGGGCCAACCCGTTGCACCAAAAGGCGGCATGCCCGCCGGAAACCACAATGCATAACCCACCAAACCCAGGCATAACGCGCGCTCTAACTGGTTCCCTTTTTGACTATTTAACAGCGGCAAACGGAAACGCCAGCGGCATGGCCACAGCAACGGCACGCCTGCGGGCGTCAACATGTCGGCAGCAATATGGCTTAGATAGCCCAGCACCATGCCCTGAAAAGCATCGGCCGGTAGCCAACCGTCGCGCGGCATGTGTAAATGGAACAGCGCCAGTGCGCCAAGCACCGCCAGCAGGCTATGGGTAAAGCCGCGGTGCCCAAACAGGCGGGCTATCGGCTGTGAGATCCATTTTAAACGTTGCCCAAGCACTGATTTAGGATGATCAATATCCGGTAACAGGCAGGTCAGCAGCACTGCCGGGAGAATATGCCACCAATCCCCTTGTGCCAGCGCCGGGGTTAGCTCCGCACGTTTGGCAAAGATAGCGCTGGCAATCGCGAAAATAACATGGCCTTCGGCGGTCATCAGGAAACTCGGATACATGGCTGTCGATGCATCCAGTATAGGGGATTTATACAGTAGAAAGGAATGGGTGACGCTGTAACGAAAAATAAATAAAGGGGCAGCAGTATCCATCAGAACGGTCGCGATAACCGGCGTGAAACCGCGACCTTAGGTAATTAGCGCGCCAGCCAACCGCCATCGACTGCCAGCGTGTAGCCGTTAACATAATCTGCCGCGCTGGACGCCAGGAAAACCACCGGGCCGCTCATATCGTCCGGCTTACCCCAACGTCCGGCAGGAATACGGCCGAGAATCTCTTGATTACGCTCTTCATCGCTGCGTAATTGCTCGGTGTTATTGGTTGCCATATAGCCGGGCGCGATAGCGTTCACATTGATATTATGTTTCGCCCACTCATTCGCCATCAGGCGGGTGAGGCCCATGACTGCGCTTTTCGACGCGGTGTATGACGGAACCCGAATACCGCCCTGGAAGGAGAGCATTGACGCAATATTGATGATCTTACCGCCCTGGCCCTGGTGGATAAATTGACGGGCAACCGCCTGCGAAAGGAAGAATACCGTTTTGCTATTGATATTCATCACATCATCCCAGTCTTGTTCGCTGAACTCAATGGCGTCCGCGCGGCGAATGATACCGGCATTATTGACCAGAATATCAAGGCGCCCAAACGCCTGAACCGCTTCTTCTACTACCCGCGTCACACAACCCGTATCGGTTAGATCGGCATCAATGCTGTAAAAACGCCGCCCAAGCGCTTCAACCTGCGCCTGAGTATCATCGGGGCCGGAGCGATTGACGCCAATAATGTCACACCCGGCCTGCGCCAGCCCGAGAGCCATTCCCTGACCTAATCCAGTATTGCAACCGGTAATCAGCGCCACTTTGCCTTCAAGATTAAATGCATTAAGAATCATACTTCGCTTCCTTCCTGTTCCTGTCATTCGAACAGCCGCCAGGGCTGATCGATATGCTTAGCGCAGTTCGCTCACTTTAACGTGATCCATATCATCGAATACCTGGTTTTCACCGACCATTCCCCAAATAAAGGTATAGCGTTTGGTCCCCACGCCCGCGTGAATGGACCAGCTTGGTGAAATCACCGCCTGCTCGTTGTGTACCAATAAGTGACGGGTTTCTTGTGGTTGCCCCATCATATGGAACACCGCGGTATCCTCATCCATATCAAAGTAGAAGTAGACTTCCATACGGCGTTCGTGGGTATGACAAGGCATGGTATTCCACAGGTTACCGTCTTCCAGTTTGGTTAACCCCATGGTTAGCTGGCAGGTGGGTAACACATCCGGCACGATGAATTTGTTGATGGTGCGGCGGTTACTGGTTTCCGCAGCGCCCAGCGTGGCTGACGAAGCTTCTTGCAGGGTGATTTTTTTGTTTGGCCAGGTGGTATGGGCCGGAGCGCTGTTGTAATAAAACTTCGCCGGTTTACTGGCATCACTGCTTTTAAATACTACTGACTGCGCGCCCATCCCGACATACAACGCTTCCTGATGGCCGATCTCCCAAGTTTTACCATCAACTTCAATGAGGCCAGGGCCGCCAATGTTGATAACGCCTAATTCACGACGCTCAAGAAAATAACTGACGCCCAGTTGTTTCCCAACCTCACTGCCAATGGTGACGCTTTGATGCACCGGCATTACGCCGCCAATAATAATTCGGTCAATATGGTTGTAAGTCATGGTGTAATTGTCAGCGTCGAAAATCTTTTCAATCAGGAACTCGCGGCGCAGACCGTCGGTATCTAACTGTTTAGCGTGATCGCTATGGATGCTTTGACGAACGTGCATGTCGATGCCTCTCCGATGTGCGGGTTATCAGGTGTAACCGTGGTTTACACGGGGCGATAACGGCATCATAGGCACGATGGGATGTGAATTCAATAAAAATGAAATGGCGTTTTATTTATTTTGTCAGGCAGATCATATTTGTTGAAAATAAATCGGGCCGCACCCGGCGCGGCCGCAAATTATTGCTAAACAGGGGGCGGTAAACCTTAGCCGACCAGGTGTTGCCGTGCGAGTTGCTCTAGCGAGCCAAGCTTGACGTCCGCTAACGCCCAACGCTTGTCATCGCGGTATTCCGCTGCCGGAACGACAATCGAACGCATACGCGCCGCTTTGGTCGCCACCATACCGTTAACCGAGTCTTCCAGTGTCACGCAGTTAAGCGGGTCGACACCGAGGCCTGCAGCAGCATCAAGATAAACCTGCGGATGCGGCTTGCTATAAGGCAACGCTTCGGCAGAAGCCACTACCGCGAAATAGTGGCGTAAATTGAACAACTCAAGCACGCGTTCCAGCATATGCAACGGAGAGGCAGAAGCGAGGCCCACTTTTAACCCATTGGCATGGCACAACTGCAAAGCGTGCTCAACGCCGGGTAACAGCGGACGGGTTTCTTCTACCAAATTAATCGCCCGGGTAATAATCCGCTGTGTGACTTCTGGCAGGCTTGGGCCGTTCCACGGTACGGTTTCATACCACATCCGCACCACTTGATCGATGCGTAACCCCAGCGTATCCGGCAACTCACCGGCGCGCGATAAATCAATATCCAGCGTGGCTAAAATATCCCGCTCGGCGCGATCCCATAAAGGCTCAGAATCGACCAACAGGCCGTCCATATCAAAGATCGCGGCAAGCACGGGGCGAGAATAAGACATACAACAACTCCATTTTATGGTTTTGCAACACCTTATCATGAAGCGCAACCCGGGGTGAATGAGCCGCCTGCTACGCGAATGGCTGATATTTTCCAGGCGCTTTTGATGTAGTCGGGGTAGACTTATTGCCAAACGAAAGGTGCAAGGAGAAACCATGACTTATCAACAGGCTGGCAGAGTCGCCATCCTTAAACGCATTATTGGCTGGATTATCTTTATTCCGGCGCTGCTATCGACGTTGATTTCTCTGCTGAGCTTTATGTTCAGACACAGTGAAAAAAAACCGGGTATTGATGCGGTAATGCTCGATTTTGTGCATGTTATGATTGATATGATTCGCTTCAACACGCCTTTTCTCGGCTTCTTTTGGCGCAATGCGCCGGTGCCGGAGTTTCATGGCGCCAGTGATGCGTTGTTCTGGATTATCTATATTTTGATTTTTGTTGGGTTGGCGCTGCAGGCTTCAGGCGCGCGGATGTGGCGTCAGTCACGCCACCTCAAGGAAGGAGTAGAAGATCAAATGATTCTGGAAAATGCCAAGGGCAGCGAAGGGCGCAGTCGCCAGGAACTGGAGGCGAAAATTGTGGTACCGCGCCACACGATCTTTCTGCAAATATTCCCGCTCTATATTTTGCCGGTGATTATTGCCGTCG
Organism: Paramixta manurensis; assembly: GCF_013285385.1. Taxonomy (NCBI): domain Bacteria; kingdom Pseudomonadati; phylum Pseudomonadota; class Gammaproteobacteria; order Enterobacterales; family Erwiniaceae; genus Paramixta; species Paramixta manurensis. Next base: position 2,149,212 of record NZ_CP054212.1, read on the forward strand.
TCGGGTATTTTGTGTTGAAACTGGTTGGGTTTATTTAGCCGTAACTAGCGCCAGTCAGGCCGGCCTGGCCTGACTTTTACCTAACTCGTCTTGCTCAAGCAGCGCACCAATCGCCCGCTGCGCTTCTCCCAACCAGCTCCCGCCGAACACATTGGCGCGGTTAAGCAAATAATAGAGTTGATAAATCGGTTGACGCTCCAGGAAACCGGCCGGTAAAGGCCAGACGGACTGATAGCCATCATAGATTTGCGGCGGCAACGCGGAAAACCACGGTAACATTGCCAAGTCGCATTCCCGATCGCCCCAGTAGCAGGCGGGATCAAAAATCCATGGACCACTGTCGCTGCCGGCACAATTTGCCGGCCACAAATCGCCATGAAGTAGCGAGGGCTGCGGGTGGTGGCTGGCTAGCGCACGCTGTACGCAATCGACGATCACCTCCATATCACCATACTGGATGCCTTTTTCCGCCGCTAACTGGAGTTGCCAGCCGATCCGTTGCTCAGCAAAGAACACCGACCAGCGTCGCAACCAACTGTTAGGCTGAGGGGAGGTAGTGATATTGTTATCGAAATCAAGGCCGAACTGGGGTTGTTCACTCCACTGATGCAATTTGGCTAACTGCTGCCCCAATTGCCAGGCGCTGTGAGCATCCAGCGGTTTAACCGGTAGATACTCCAGCAATAAGAAACTGTAATCCCGATCGCTGCCCACGCCATAAACCTGTGGTACACGAACGGTTTGGCTGCGCGCCAGCAATGCAAGCTGGTCGGCTTCCCAGGTGAAGAGGGTGAGCATGTCGCGGCTATTACATTTGACGAATACCTCATATTCGCCGTAACGGAGGCGCCAGGTGGTATGAACATCCCCTCCGGCAAGCTCGGTGCGTTGACTAATCTCCGCGTTTCCTAACTGTTCACTCAACAGACGACTAATGGCTGACCACATTGGGTATTCCTCTTTTTCGCTGCGTAATGTCAATTGTAACGCTTAAATTTCACACAAAGCCAGCGCTTGCGCGCAATGGTTGGCTGACGGTTACCGTCGCAGCATCATTTCTGCTGTTTTAAAAACGCTTCCAGCGTTTGGACTTCAACTTCTGGTTTGTGTTTCAGCACCATTTCGCCAAGGCCTTGCGCTTGTTGCTGAATTTCTTGCTGAGTTAGGGCGCTGACAATCCCGTAACTGTTGGTTCCTAACTCATGGGGCTTGCCATCGGCATCACTCATGGTGGTGTCAAAACCGCCGTTTACCATCGCACTGGTTAGTTCAAGAATATCGGACAGGCCCTGTTCATCATAACGTAACGTGACAATGTAACGATTAACGCTGGTTGCGTTCATGATTCACCTCGTTGTTATCGAAAGAATTTTTAGCGTAGACCATCATGGACGATGGGGCGAATGAGAGGTGACGGGAATGCGTTAGCGCAGGCGTTTACCGTGCGTCAGAAAGTGCGTTGTAGAGACGGCTGCACCAAAAGAACCGGTGGGAAGCGGGTAGAGATTAGCACCGTAACGCTGCGGACACAGCATTGCGTGCTGCTCAGGAACATTCTTATAGAAAAGCCCGTGTTTCACGGTTAATTACCCTCTATAATGCGCGCCGTTAATGAGATGAATCCCATTAATGGAGCGTGCCAGCCAGGATGCTTAGGAAAAAGAGCGATTTAATACTTTTTTACAAAAATTACCGTAAATGGCGTTGATTGTCCTTTAAAACGCTTCAGACTCAACCCTTTTAAAACTGTCGTACGGGTCACATTTAATGAAAGCGCTTAACAAGCTGTCTGCAATCCTTTTGCTCTCTGCGGGAGCATTTTGTCACCAGGCTCTGGCTGATAATAACGTGTTTACCTCCATGGATGATCCTTCTACGGCAAAGAAGCCTTTTGAAGGCAGCGCCTCCGCGGGTTATTTGGCGCAAAGTGGCAACACCACCAGTTCGTCTCTTTCAGCACAAACGAATATGACGTGGTATCAACCTAATACTGCGTATAGTCTGTGGGGTAACGCGTCGAACACCTCGTCGAACGATGAGCGTGCATCAGAAACGTATCAGGTCGGCGGGCGTACCCGTTATAACATGACCGACTATGATTACCTGTTTGGTCAGGCAAGCTGGTTAAGCGATCGTTTGAATGGTTATGATGGTCGTACCTTCTTTGCAGCAGGTTATGGGCGCCAGATTTTGAACGGCCCGGTACACTCTCTGCGGGTGGAAGCCGGTCCAGGCGTGCGTTACGATGATTTCCATGAGGGCGGCCACCAAACCCAGGCGCTGGCTTACGGCGCATTAAGCTACCAATGGCAGCTTACCGATACCACCAAGTTCATTCAGGGGGTGTCAGTGCTGGGTAGTGACGATACTACCGTTAACTCCGAAACTGGCCTGCAGGTTGCGATTAACGACCACTTCTCGTTGAAGCTGGCGTATAACGTCACCTGGAACCAGGATCCGCCTGATTCGGCGCCGGACCATACCGATACCAAAACCTCGGTATTACTGTCCTACGCGATGTAATGCAAAACGGGCTGCCTAATGGGCAGCCCGTTATTAAATACGGCGTGTGATAGCAGTTACGCGCTTAAGTCATCCGGTGTTTGTTGCACCACCATTTCCAGCGCATGACGGTAAATATCCAGTTGTACAACGTCAGATTCTGTCTCCAGCTTCTCCAGCAAACAAATGATGATGTCTTTATTGGAAAAGGCGCTCTTACGGCGGCGCAAATCGGCCACGATTTGCTTAATCACTTCGCCTTCGGTTTTCAGTAAATCGCCTGCATTGTTAAAATAATCGGTAATTTGCCTTGCGCTAGCCGCTACGTCTTGCATGGTGTTTGCCTCTTACTCGCCAAACGGAGCAGTCCGGGGCGAAAAATGGATGGGGGCGGATCTGTGCCAGATCATAAAAAAAGAAACCTCTGAAGGTGGAAATCCGGTGCACCTTCAGAGGCGGTGCAGCGCACCTTTCGTTACCGGGTGATGATTCACCCACGACAAACTTATACAATGATTTTGAATCTGTACAATTTAATAATGAGCTTTTTGTGTGGTCCGATGAGGTTGGGCGATCTGAGCGACGATTTTGCCGGTTTAACAAACAGTTTTGCCGTGCTGGTTTAACATCATGAAATGAACGTGTAATATATTGCCTCTTCAATAATTACCCGGTCGTGGGCGACGGAAAAGATCTTCGGCTACGTACCAAATTGGCAATTGTGGGCCAGTTTTGGTGGGTAATTTTTGATAAATAAACCCAAACTCACTTTTGCATGTAGCCTTTGGTGTGGGTTACCACTGCAATTAAGGATATGAAATGCCTGTTATTACTCTTCCTGATGGAAGTCAGCGTGTTTATGATGGCGCGGTCAGCGTAATGGATATTGCGCAGGATATTGGTCCGGGGCTGGCGAAAGCCTGTATTGCCGGGCGGGTAAACGGCGAGTTGGTGGATGCTATCGATCCAATTACCACCGATGCTAGCGTGGCGATTATCACAGCGAAAGATGAAGCCGGGTTAGAGATTATCCGTCACTCCTGCGCGCACTTACTCGGTCATGCGATTAAGCAGTTGTGGCCTAACACGAAAATGGCTATCGGGCCGGTGATCGATAATGGCTTCTATTACGATGTAGACCTTGACCATACGCTGACCCAGGAAGATGTCGATCTGCTGGAAAAACGTATGCACGAGCTGGCAGAGAAAAATTACGACGTCATCAAGAAGAAGGTGAGTTGGCAGGAAGCGCGCGATGTGTTCGCCGCCCGTGGCGAAAGCTACAAGACCACCATTCTCGACGAAAATATCAGCCACGATGATCGTCCGGGGCTGTACCATCACGAAGAATACGTTGATATGTGTCGCGGCCCGCATGTGCCGAATATGCGTTTCTGCCACCATTTTAAATTGCAGAAAACCTCCGGCGCTTACTGGCGTGGCGACAGCAATAATAAAATGCTGCAACGTATTTACGGTACCGCCTGGGCGGATAAAAAGCAGTTAAATGCGTATCTGCAGCGTCTGGAAGAAGCGGCAAAACGCGATCACCGTAAAATCGGGAAGCAGCTTGACCTCTACCATATGCAGGAAGAGGCGCCAGGCATGGTGTTTTGGCACAATGATGGCTGGACTGTGTTCCGCGAATTGGAAGTGTTTGTCCGTACTAAGCTGAAAGAGTATCAGTACCAGGAAGTGAAAGGTCCGTTCATGATGGACCGCGTGTTGTGGGAAAAAACCGGCCACTGGGAAAACTACAAAGAGGCGATGTTTACCACTTCATCGGAAAACCGCGAATACTGCATTAAGCCGATGAATTGCCCCGGACACGTGCAAATTTTCAATCAGGGTCTAAAATCTTACCGCGACTTGCCATTACGGATGGCGGAGTTTGGTAGTTGTCACCGCAATGAGCCTTCGGGCGCACTGCATGGCTTGATGCGTGTCCGTGGTTTTACCCAAGATGATGCGCACATCTTCTGTACTGAAGATCAAGTCCGTGACGAAGTAAATAGCTGCATCAAGATGGTGTATGACATGTACAGCACCTTCGGTTTTGAAAAAATCGTGGTGAAGTTGTCTACTCGTCCTGAAAAACGTATCGGCAGCGATGAAATGTGGGATCGTGCTGAGGTTGATTTGGCGGAAGCGTTAAATGAAAACGGCATTCCGTTTGAGTATCAGCCGGGCGAAGGGGCATTTTATGGTCCTAAGATTGAATTCACCCTGCATGATTGCCTGGATCGTGCGTGGCAATGTGGTACTGTGCAGCTTGACTTCTCATTGCCGGAGCGCCTAAGCGCGTCTTATGTCGGCGAAAATAACGAACGTCAGGTGCCGGTGATGATTCACCGCGCTATTTTGGGTTCGATGGAACGCTTTATCGGGATTTTGACCGAAGAGTACGCCGGGTTCTTCCCAACATGGCTGGCGCCGGTTCAAGTGGTGATTATGAATATCACCGATGGTCAGTCCGAATATGTCACAGAATTGACCCGTAAATTGCAGAATGCGGGAATTCGTGTAAAAGCGGACTTGAGAAACGAGAAGATTGGCTTTAAAATCCGCGAGCACACTTTACGTCGTGTCCCTTATATGCTGGTCTGTGGTGATAAAGAGGTGGAAGCAGGCTTGGTTGCCGTTCGCACCCGCCGTGGTAAAGACCTGGGAACTATGGGCGTAAATGATGTTATCGAGAAGCTGCAACAAGAGATTCGCAGCCGCAATCTTCATCAATTGGAGGAATAAAGTATTAAAGGCGGAAAACGAGTTCAACCGACGCGTCCCAATCGTATTAACGGTGAAATCCGTGCTACCGAGGTGCGTCTGACAGGCGTCGAAGGCGAGCAGCTTGGTATTGTTACTTTACGCGAAGCTATTGAAAAAGCTGAAGAAGCTGGTGTTGATTTAGTAGAAATCAGCCCTAACGCCGAACCGCCTGTATGCCGGATTATGGATTACGGCAAGTTCCTCTACGAAAAAAGCAAATCTTCTAAGGAACAGAAGAAGAAGCAAAAAGTTATCCAGGTTAAGGAAATTAAATTCCGTCCTGGTACCGATGATGGCGACTATCAGGTCAAACTACGCAACCTGATTCGCTTTCTGGAAGATGGCGATAAAGCCAAAATCACGCTGCGTTTTCGCGGTCGTGAAATGGCGCACCAGCAGATCGGTATGGAAGTGCTTAATCGCGTCCGTAAAGATCTGTGTGAAGATCTGGATTTGGCCATTGTCGAATCCTTCCCTTCGAAGATCGAAGGCCGCCAGATGATCATGGTGCTCGCTCCTAAGAAGAAACAGTAGGTTTCCAAGTAATCACTCCGCATGGCCTTGTGCGATGCGGCGTGTTTCACCTGTCTGATTCATTTGATTAACAATGCGAAGTGGATATTTTTTAAATGCCAAAGATTAAAACTGTACGTGGCGCGGCTAAGCGCTTCAAGAAGACCGCTTCTGGCGGCTTCAAGCGTAAGCACGCAAACCTGCGTCATATTCTGACCAAAAAATCAACTAAGCGTAAACGTCACCTGCGTCCGAAGGGCATGGTGTCTAAAGGCGATCTGGGCTTGGTAGTAGCCTGCCTGCCGTACGCATAAGTTAATTTTTTTCGCCCGGTTCGCGTTTCCGTTGCGGCTTTGCCGTGGAACGTGGAAGGGCACCAATCAGAATATAAAACAGGAGAGCTCACATGGCTCGCGTAAAACGTGGTGTAATTGCTCGCGCACGTCACAAAAAAATCTTAAAACAGGCTAAAGGCTACTACGGTGCACGTTCTCGTGTTTACCGCGTTGCTTTCCAGGCCGTTATCAAAGCTGGTCAGTATGCTTACCGCGACCGTCGTCAACGTAAGCGTCAGTTCCGTCAACTGTGGATTGCGCGTATCAACGCTGCAGCCCGTCAGAACGGTATTTCTTACAGCCGTTTCATCAATGGCCTGAAAAAGGCTTCGATCGAAATCGACCGTAAGATTCTGGCTGACATCGCCGTTTTCGACAAAGTGGCATTCTCTGCCCTGGTAGAAAAAGCGAAATCAGCACTGGCGTAAGTCAGGCGAAAGAGGGAGCTTTGCTCCCTCTTTTGTTCTATAACCATCTGCAAAATATTGACTTTTTGGGCCACGCGAAGTTCAATATAGGCGTTAAGCATAGCCATAAGGTAACGCAAGCATGCACGCTGCTCTTTTCCGTTTCTTTTTTTACTTTAGCACCTGAAATTCGGGGGCTTTTGCGCATAAGAAAAGAAACGAAAAATCGCGCCGAAAGCCTCCCTCGTGGAGGCTTTTTTATTTTTATACCTTTTGAAGGATGACGGGTATAGCGACAGAACACCCGGACTTCTGTCCCAATAAATCAGACCAGCCATGCGGGCTGGAAGAAGAGGAAACATGCCACATCTCGCTGAACTGGTGACCAGTGCCACGGCGGCTATTGATCAAGCCAGCGACGTTGCCGCGTTAGACTTGGTGCGCGTCGAGTATTTGGGTAAGAAAGGCCATCTGACCCTTCAGATGAATACACTACGCGACTTACCGGCGGAAGAGCGTCCGGCAGCAGGCGCGGTAATTAACCAGGCGAAACAGCAAGTCCAGGAAGCGTTGAATGCGCGTAAAGAGGCGCTGGAGTCTGCGGTGCTGAACGCACGTCTGGCAGCCGAGACGATTGACGTTTCTCTGCCGGGGCGGCGGGTAGAAAATGGTGGCCTGCATCCGGTCACCCGCACTATTGATCGGATTGAAACCTTTTTCGGAGAGTTAGGTTTCGCGGTCGCGACCGGGCCGGAAATTGAAGATGATTACCATAACTTTGATGCGCTGAATATTCCGGGCCATCACCCGGCGCGTGCCGATCACGACACGTTCTGGTTTGACGCCACACGCCTGTTGCGTACCCAAACCTCCGGCGTCCAGATTCGTACCATGAAAAACCAACAGCCGCCGATTCGTATCATCGCGCCGGGCCGTGTCTATCGTAACGATTACGATCAGACCCACACGCCGATGTTCCATCAGATGGAAGGGCTGATTGTCGATAAAAATATCAGTTTCACCAATCTGAAAGGCACGTTGCACGACTTCTTGCGTAACTTCTTTGAAGAGGATTTACAAATTCGTTTCCGTCCCTCCTATTTTCCGTTTACTGAACCTTCCGCAGAAGTGGACGTCATGGGTAAAAACGGTAAATGGCTGGAAGTGTTGGGCTGCGGCATGGTGCATCCGAACGTACTGCGCAATGTTGGTATCGATCCTGAAATCTATTCTGGTTTTGCGTTTGGCATGGGCATGGAGCGTTTAACGATGCTGCGCTATGGCGTGACCGATCTCCGCGCATTTTTCGAAAATGATTTACGTTTCCTCAAACAGTTTAAATAAGGGCAGGTTTGACCAATGAAATTCAGTGAACTCTGGTTACGCGAATGGGTAAACCCCGCCATTGACAGTGAAGCGTTATCTGAACAAATCACCATGGCTGGCCTGGAGGTTGACGGCGTTGATGCGGTGGCCGGTGCGTTCCACGGCGTGGTGGTGGGTGAAGTGGTCGAGTGCGGTCAACATCCGAACGCCGATAAATTGCGTGTGACAAAAGTTAATGTCGGCGGCGAGCGCCTGTTGGATATCGTTTGCGGCGCGCCGAATTGTCGTCAGGGGTTAAAGGTGGCGGTGGCCACGGTGGGCGCAGTGTTGCCGGGGGATTTTAAAATTAAAGCCGCCAAACTGCGTGGCGAACCGTCAGAAGGAATGCTGTGCTCCTTTTCTGAACTGGGTATTTCCGACGATCACAGCGGTATCATTGAGTTACCTGCAGATGCGCCAATCGGTGTCGATATTCGTGACTATCTGCAGTTGAACGATAACACCATTGAAATCAGCGTAACGCCTAACCGTGCTGACTGTTTAGGCATTCTTGGCGTGGCGCGTGACGTGGCGGTGTTGAATAAGCTGCCGTTGAACCAGCCCGAGATTGCGCCGGTGGCGGCAACGATTGCTGATACTTTCCCGATCCGTGTTGATGCAACCGAAGCCTGCCCACGTTATTTAGGGCGTGTGGTGAAAGGTATCAACGTCAAAGCAGCCACACCGTTATGGATGAAAGAGAAACTGCGCCGTTGCGGCATTCGTTCCATCGACCCGGTGGTGGATATCACCAACTATGTGCTGCTTGAACTCGGCCAGCCGATGCACGCGTTTGATCTCGACCGTCTTGATGGCGGCATCGTGGTGCGGATGGCGGAAGAGGGTGAAACCCTGACGCTGCTGGATGGGACCGAAGCAAAACTGAATAACGATACGTTAGTGATTGCCGATCATCATAAAGCATTGGCGATGGGCGGCATTTTCGGCGGCGAGCATTCCGGGGTGAATGCGGATACGCAAAACGTCCTGTTTGAGTGTGCTTTCTTTAATCCTCTGTCAATTACCGGTCGCGCACGCCGTCACGGTTTGCATACTGATGCTTCGCACCGCTACGAGCGCGGCGTTGATCCGGCGTTGCAATATCAAGCAATGGAACGGGCGACAGGTCTATTGCTGGCTATCTGTGGCGGCGATGCAGGCCCAGTGATTGATGTGACCAATCAGGCCACATTGCCACCGCGTGTCACCATCACCTTACGCCGTGAAAAACTGGATCGCTTAATCGGCCACGCGATCGCCGATGATGAAGTGACCGATATTCTGCAGCGTTTAGGGTGCGACGTTACCGTGGGCGATAACCAGTGGCAGGCGGTAGCGCCAGGCTGGCGTTTTGATATGGCAATTGAAGAGGATTTGGTAGAAGAAGTTGCCCGTATCTATGGTTACAACAACATTCCTGATGTACCGGTTCAGGCGAGTTTGGTGATGACACAGCACCGTGAGGCGAACTTAGCGCTGAAGCGGGTAAAAGCGATGCTGGTGGATAAAGGCTATCAGGAAGCGATCACTTACAGCTTCGTCGATCCGAAAGTGCAGGCGTTGCTGCATCCGGGTGAAGAAAACCTGCTGCTGCCAAGCCCGATCTCGGTTGAGATGTCGGCAATGCGCCTCTCGCTTTGGAGCGGTCTGCTCTCGGCGGTGGTATACAACCAGAATCGTCAGCAAGGTCGCGTGCGTCTGTTTGAATCAGGTCTACGTTTTGTACCCGATACCCAAGCCAATCTGGGCATTCGTCAGGATCTGATGCTGGCGGGCGTGCTGAGCGGTAACCGTTATGAAGAGCATTGGGATCTGGCTCGCCAGACGGTTGACTTCTATGATTTAAAAGGCGATCTGGAATCGGTTCTTGAACTTACCGGGAAACTGGAGGCAATTGAGTTCCGCGCCGAAGCGCATTCTGCTCTTCATCCGGGCCAAAGCGCAGCGATTTATTTGCGTGGTGAACGAATCGGATTTATCGGAGTGGTGCATCCTGAGCTGGAACGTAAACTCTCATTAAACGGTCGCACCTTAGTCTTTGAACTGCTTTGGGATAAGCTCGCAGACCGCGTATTGCCTGCAGCGCGCGAGATTTCACGCTTCCCGGCGAACCGCCGAGATATTGCCGTTGTGGTCGCTGAAAATGTGCCTGCAGCGGATATTATCGCCGAGTGTAAGAAAGTTGGCGTAAATCAGGTAGTTGGCGTAAACTTATTTGACGTGTATCGTGGGAAGGGTGTAAATGAGGGTTATAAGAGTCTTGCTATTAGCCTGACGTTACAAGATACCCATCGAACACTTGAAGAAGATGAGATTGCTGCAACCGTCGCCAAATGTGTTGCGGCGTTAAAAGAGCGATTCCAGGCAACCTTGAGGGATTGAACCTATGGCGCTTACAAAAGCTGAGATGTCAGAATACCTGTTTGAAAAGCTAGGGCTGAGCAAACGGGATGCCAAAGAGCTGGTTGAGCTGTTTTTTGAAGAGGTTAGACGTGCTTTAGAAAACGGTGAGCAGGTGAAGCTGTCTGGGTTTGGCAACTTTGACCTTCGCGATAAAAATCAACGTCCGGGGCGTAACCCGAAAACAGGCGAAGATATTCCGATTACGGCACGCCGTGTGGTGACGTTCCGCCCCGGCCAAAAACTGAAAAGCCGGGTTGAAAACGCGTCACCTAAAGCCGAGTAATTTCAGTGACACAAAAGGCCGCATTTTGCGGCCTTTTCCTTTTCAGCTGAGACTTTCTTTTTTCCTTATAGTCACTACAATCAAATCTCTGTTTTCATTGGTAAAGCATCTTTCATGTCTCTGTTCCCCGAACTAGCACATCGCGCGCGGCGGCACGCAACGGCTTGGCTATGGGCGCTGTGCATCACCACGCTCATGGTTGCTGTGATTAGCTTATGCGCCGGAGAACGCTGGATTCTGCCAACGCAATGGTTTAATCCGCAAGACCAACTCTTTGTCTGGCAGTTACGCTTGCCGCGTACCCTGGCGGTCTTGTTGGTTGGCGCCTCGCTGGCGGTGGCCGGAACCGTCATGCAGGCGCTGTTTGAAAACCCGTTAGCCGAACCGGGGTTGCTTGGCGTATCTAATGGCGCCGGGGTCGGGCTAGTGTTATGCGTGCTACTGGGTAACGGGCAACTGTGGGAATTAAGTCTGGCAGCGATGGCCGGTGCGCTGGTGATCACGGTGATTTTGCTGCGTTTTGCCTGGCGCCATTTATCCACTAGCCGTCTCTTACTGGCCGGGGTCGCGCTGGGCATCATTTGTAGCGCGATAATGACATGGGCAGTCTATTTCAGTTCAAATCTGGATCTACGCCAGTTGATGTATTGGATGATGGGCGGCTTTAGCGGCATTGACTGGCACGCCCGATGGTTAATGTTGGCGCTGGTGCCGGTGTTAGGGTGGTTAATCGCGCAATCAAGCGTACTTAATCTATTGGCGTTGGGAGAGGCTCCGGCGCGCCAGCTCGGTTTGTCGCTACGGTTATGGCGTAATGTATTGGTGGTGGCAATGGGCTGGCTGGTTGGCGTCAGCGTGGCGTTGGCCGGTGCGATTGGGTTTGTTGGGTTGGTTATTCCGCATTTATTGCGTCTGAGTGGTCTGACCGATCATCGCATACTGTTGCCAGCCAGCGCCTTGGCAGGCGGCTGTGTCTTACTGGCTGCGGATATTGTCGCACGGCTGGCGCTGACCGCCGCTGAACTGCCAATCGGCGTGGTGACCGCCACGCTTGGGGCGCCGGTTTTTATTTGGTTGTTACGCTATTCTCGTCGCTAGCCAATGCTGGCAACACTCACTTAGCTACAGGAAATCCGTATGAGCATTTACGATACAGAACTGGTCACGTTGGATGGCGAAAGTACCACGCTGGGGCAATGGAAGGGCGAGGTATTACTGGTGGTAAACGTCGCCTCGAAATGTGGTCTAACGCCGCAATATGAGCAACTGGAAAATTTACAAAAGGCCTGGCATGACAAAGGGTTTAACGTACTCGGCTTTCCGTGTAACGCTTTCCTGGAGCAGGAACCGGGTACTAATGAAGAAATTAAAACCTTCTGTAGTACGACGTATGGCGTGACCTTCCCGATGTTCAGCAAGATCGAGGTGAATGGCGAACACCGGCATCCACTGTATGCCCAGTTGGTCGCGGCACAACCCACCGCCGTGACGCCGGAAGGCAGTGGTTTTCTGGAGCGTATGACTAGCAAGGGGCGAGCACCGAAGCAGACCGGCGATATTCTGTGGAACTTTGAAAAATTCCTGATTGATCGTCAGGGAAATGTTGTGCAGCGTTTTTCACCGGATATGACGCCGGACGATCCGCAAGTGCTGGAAAGTATCAAGCAAGCGCTGGCTAAATAAATGTTGTTAGAGATTGAGCGCGCGGCGGTATCCGGTAGGTTATCGCCTTTCTCCGCCTGCGTTAGCGCAGGGGAACGGATTCATCTTCTTGGGCCAAATGGTGCCGGGAAGAGCAGCCTGCTGGCGCGCTTATCCGGCCTGTTACCGGGCGTTGGGCGCGTTCAGTTTCTTGGACAACCGCTGGAGAACTGGAGTGGAAAACAGTTGGCGCGTTTACGCGCCTGGTTACCACAACAACAGCCGCCATTGGGCCAGATGGCCGTATTTCACTATTTACAACTGCATCTGGTGGATGAGGCGCCTCAAGATGAGTCTACGCTGCAGACCATCCTGCATTGCTTACAACTGAAAGATAAACTTTCTCGTCGGCTGACTCATCTTTCTGGCGGTGAATGGCAGCGCGTACGGTTAGCGGCAGCGTTGCTGCAAATTGGCAGCGGGCCGGTAGCAAAAGGGAAGTTGTTGCTGCTTGACGAACCGATGAGCGGATTAGATGTGGCGCAGCAGGCGGCGGTGGATGATCTGCTGGCGCCGCTTAGCGCCAATGGGGTGGCGGTGATCATGAGCGGGCATGACCTGAACCATAGTCTGCATCAGGCACAGCGCGTGTGGTTGATGAAAGCCGGGCAGGTGGTGGCACAAGGCGCAGTAGAAGAGGTAATGCAGCCCGAGCTGCTTCAGCAGGTTTATGAGGTTCCCTTCCGCAAACTGTGCGTTGAGGGGCATAATATGCTGACAGTCTGGCGGTAATCCTCCGATCTGGTTGTCAGAATGCCTGATTTCCCGCTACAGTAAATCCGGTTCCGCTTAATTATTAAAGGATTGTATGCGATGCGCATCGGGCTACTGTTATTGATTATCGTCCTTGCTGGCTGTAGCAGCCATGCGCCGCCACCGAATGGGCGATTATCAGACTCGATTACCGTTATTGCACAACTGAACGAACAACTGGGCCAATGGCGCGGGACACCTTATCGTTATGGCGGTATGAGCCGTGGCGGGGTTGATTGTTCCGGCTTTGTCTATCTCACCTTCCGCGACCGTTTTAATCTTCAATTACCGCGCACTACCGAAGCCCAAACCGATATTGGTACTCGAATCGATAAAGATGAACTGCTGCCAGGCGATTTGGTCTTTTTCAAAACCGGCGGCGGTGAAAATGGTCTGCATGTCGGGATTTATGATACTGATAATCAGTTTATTCATGCTTCAACCAGCCAGGGCGTCATTCGCTCATCGCTGGATAACGTTTACTGGCGGAAGACGTTTTGGCAGGCCCGCAGAATTTAACTACCCAGAGAAGTCCAGGCGGATAACTACCTCAAAGCGGTAAACACTGCCGCTGTTTTTTTCAATGCCGCCGCCGATTACTTAAATAAATTTATCATTTCGCGCTTAATCACAATGTGGTTTTTGCTTCATTGTTGCGTATGGCGTGAAACGTACCACACAGCCTGGCGGATGAAACTGATTAGAGGAGATAATATTGGTTATCGGATAAACCTTAGGAGGTATTATTTGAAAAGAATTGTCAGCATCCGGTCATTTATCGTCTGGTGACGAGGGGCTATTGATTGTCATATTTTGTTGTTATAGGATGCTTAAAGTGCCGCTTATTAATGGCTGAAAAAATGAAAACCCATTTTGTTGCTGATTATCAAAGTCACACAGCCTTTAATCCCGTTTATTCGCCCCATGGTCATCTTATTGCCGTTGATTTGATATCGGAATTTTCGCACCCGGCGGCGTTGGTAGCGGTTTCGCAAGAAATAGCCTTACTGCAATGGGATGCGGAACAGCACCTGGCAACGCTACAAAGCCAAATTAATACTATTGAGAAGCATCACGATTTTTTTAAGCGCCACGCCGTGCCGGCAGTGCTTAGCATCACGGAACATATGGCGGCGGCGATTTTGCAAAGTGAATTCTTGTTGCACAGAATGCAACAACTCGGCTGTCTTGAATTGGGTATTAATGAAAACTTTACTGATTTTAAATTAGGAAAAGAAAATCCGATCTTATTGGCATTAAGCGAACAGTTTAATCTAACGCTGAACAATTTCGGCTCCGGTTACGCACCCGCGAAAGCGGTGTATGATAATTTATTTAGCCGGGTTAAACTTGATAAATCCTTTGTTTACCAAAATAGTAAACGAGCCTCTTTTATACCCTTTATGCAGGCGGTGAGTGATAATGTCGCGCCTCATTGCCGTCAACTTATCGTGCAGGGCGTTGATGAGCTTTCTCTGTTAGAGAACATCACCGATCTCCATTTCGCCGGGATTCAGGGGGCGCTTTTCCCGCCAGTGCCGGAAGCCTCACTGTCGCTATTAATAAATCCGCCCAATGGGTTATCCGGCGGACATTGTTAAATACCCCTGCTGCGGGTGTCTGTTTATTTCTCCAATAGCGGCTTACACTAAAAAAACTGTGACGATGAATCAGAGATTTTATCGTTTGATGGCTATTGGAAATTGCCTCAGTGCGTTTCTTAAGGAGGCAACATGCAGTTTAACAACAGTTGGTTTAACGAGCTGCCAGGCTTCTATACGCCGCTGACACCCACACCGTTAAAAAACCCTCGTCTGCTGTACCACAGTGCCGAACTGGCACGTGAATTAGGGCTGGATGAACAATGGTTTACCCAGGCTAAAACTGCCGTTTGGGGCGGTGCTGAGCTTCTGCCCGGTATGCAGCCGCTGGCGCAGGTGTACAGCGGTCATCAGTTTGGCGTTTGGGCCGGACAATTAGGTGATGGGCGCGGTATTTTACTGGGAGAGCAGCAGTTACCGGATGGGCGGAAGTTTGACTGGCATCTTAAGGGCGCCGGTTTAACACCCTATTCACGCATGGGCGATGGTCGCGCAGTATTACGCTCCACCATTCGTGAGTTTCTGGCTTCAGAAGCGCTGCATCATCTGAATATTCCGACCTCACGTGCGCTCACTATCGTCACCAGCGACGAACCGGTTTACCGCGAAACTACCGAGCGGGGCGCCATGCTGCTGCGCGTTGCCGAAAGCCACGTTCGTTTCGGTCATTTCGAGCACTTTTTTTACACCGGTCAGCAGGAACAAGTGAAACAGCTCGCCGATTATGTCATTCGCCATCACTGGCCTGAGCTGGTTGATGCGGAGGAGGGCTATCGCTTGTGGTTAACCGATGTGGTACAGCGCACCGCACGGCTGATCGCCCACTGGCAAAGTGTGGGCTTTGCCCACGGTGTAATGAATACCGATAATATGTCGATCTTGGGGCTTACGCTTGATTTTGGGCCATATGGGTTCCTTGATGATTATCAGCCGGGGTTTATTTGCAACCATTCCGACTACCAGGGGCGCTACGCGTTTGATAACCAACCGGTGGTGGGTTTATGGAACCTGAACCGCCTGGCTCACGCGCTCTCAGGCCTGATGACGACTGACCAGTTAAAGCAGGCGCTAAGTGAATATGAGCCGACGTTGATGAAAGCCTGGGGAGAGAAAATGCGTGCCAAACTGGGCTTCCTGACGCCAGAAGCAGAAGACAATACCATTCTGACCGATTTACTGGCGCTAATGGCGCAGGAGGGCAGCGATTATACCCGGACTTTCCGTTTGCTGAGTCACACCGAACAGCGCCAGGCGCAATCCCCGCTACGCGACGAGTTTATCGATCGCGCGGCGTTTGACCGTTGGTATAGCGTATATCAGCAGCGCTTATTACGTGAAGAACGCAGCGACACCGAACGGCAACGTGTCATGTTATCGGTCAATCCGGCGGTGATTTTGCGCAATTATCTCGCGCAGCAGGCGATTGAACTGGCTGAACAAGATGATATTAGCGCGCTGACCCGCTTGCATCAGGCGCTATCGCGTCCGTTTGATGATGCGCCTGAGTTTGCGGATTTGATGAAACGCCCGCCGGATTGGGGGAAACGCCTCGAAGTGAGCTGCTCCAGCTAACGGCGCAACATCACCTGTGGCAGGGTATCGGTCGCGTGGCGATAGACCTGCAGATCGGCTCGATACCAACGGGTTAGCGTTGCTTCGGTGAGCACCTCGTTTGGCGTACCATCGGCAACCAATTTGCCTTGATGCAACAGCAACAATCGGTCAGACCAGAGTGCGGCCAGGTTAAGGTCGTGCAGCACGCAACACACCGTTAACGCGGTTTCCCGGGTTAACCGATGAAGCTGGCGTAGAGTGTGTTGCTGGTGGTAAAGATCGAGCGCGGATGTCGGTTCATCAAGAAATAGCCAGCCCTGTGGGCCATCTTCGCGCCACAGTTGGGCCAGCGCCCGGGCTAATTGTACGCGTTGCTGCTCGCCGCCGGAAAGTTGGCGATAGTCGCGCTGCGCCAGGCTGGCGCAATCGGTTAATGCCATGACTTCATCAACCACTTGGGCAATGTGTGATGACCAGGGCGCACGACCTAGTGCCACCATTTCCCGCACCGAGAGTGAAAAGGCAACCTGAGTTTGCTGACGCATCACCGCGCGTTGACGCGCCAATTGCTCACGCGGCCACGCGTCGATAGCGCGTCCGTTAAGCAAGCATTGACCGGCTGATGGCGGCAGGTAACCGGTTAACAACCGTAAGAGCGTCGATTTTCCGGCGCCGTTAGGGCCGATTAAGGCCACCATATTGCCACGGGTGAACCGCAAGGAGACATCATCAATAATTTGGCGTCCGCCGCGGCAATAGCTGAGATGTTCGGCACATAACACTTCGCTCATGGTTGCGCCTCCCGACGACGTAAAATAAGCCACAGAAACCACGGCCCGCCGAGCAGGCTGGTGAGCAGACCGACCGGCATTTCCGCCGGTGCAACTACCGTGCGCGCCAGCGTATCAGCCAGCAGCAGCAGGGTTGCGCCCGCCAGTAATGTGCCGGGCAACAGCCAACGATGATCGGTGCTGAGGCACATGCGCATCAGGTGCGGAACCACCAGCCCGATAAAACCAATTACGCCGGATACCGCCACCGCGGCGGCAACCAGCAACGCGCTGGCGACCAGTAAAATGCGTTGTGTACGGCGCACATCAACGCCGAGGTAATGCGCCTCTTCCTCACCCAGTTGTAGCAGATTAAGCCGCGTCGCCAGGCGCTGTACCACCAGCGCGGTTGGCACGATCAGTAGTGCGCAGGCGAGCACCGTTGACCATTGCGCTTGCCCCAGACTACCCATTCCCCATAATGAAAGTTGGCGCAACTGCTGGTCGTTTGCGACCCATGAAAGCACGCCAACCGCCGAGCCGCATAACGCATTGATTGCGATACCGACCAGCAATAAACGGCCCATTGCGCCATGGCCGATACGGCTAAGTAAAAAAATCACTATTGTCACCGCCAGGCTGCCGAGGAAGGCGGCCAGCATTGGTAGCCATAGGGAGAGGGCGGACGGAAGCGCAACAGGTACAACGATCGCCAGAGCAACCGCCAACGCTGCGCCGCTGCTGATACCTAACAATCCCGGATCGGCCAGCGGATTGCGGAACACGCCCTGCATCACCGCGCCGGAGGCCGCCAGCGCCGCGCCAACCAGCACCGCCAGCAATACCCGTGGCAAGCGGATATTCCACCAGATTTGCCACAACGTATCGTCAAACGACGCTTGCCATAACATCGGCAGAGATAAATGCATCGCACCGACATTGGCTGCCAGTAACGTTAAGCTGACTAACACCACCACCATGGCGACTAACCAGCGAAGTGGGACGGCGGTATTCATGGCGCGATGGCCTCCGCCACTTTCCGCAGCTTGGCAAGCGCGGACGGCGTATCAATGCCAAACCCGAGCAACGCCATATCATCAATCACTAACAATTGTTGATGGATCCCGGCAGGTGTCATTGCAAGTCCAGGTAATTTCCAGAGATTCTGCTCACCGCCAAGCGTATTCAGCCCGTCGGCGGACACCACTACTAATTGCGGAGCGCTGGCGATGACACCTTCTTGCGTCAGCGATTGATAACGCGGCGAGTCGCCAAAGGCATTTATCAGGCCAACACTTTTGATTGCCGCATCGGCAGCGGTCTGATTACCGGCGCCCAGTGCGTTCATCCCGCTGTGCGCCATAATAAACAACACCTTTACCGGTAAAGGCGAACGTGGAATTGCCGCCAACTGTGTGGTCATGGCATCACGTAGCGTTTTTCCCTGCTCTTCGCGGTGTAGCGCGTGGGCGATGGTGGCGATCTTTTCATTGATGGCTTCGGATTGTGTCGCGCCGGTAACGGTGATGACGCGTACCCCGGCCTGTTCGACTTGTTGCAGGGCCAGCGAGGGCTTGGCCTGCGCGCTGGTGAGAACCAGGCTGGGCTTCATCGCCAAAATGCCCTCGGCATTCAGTTGGCGCATATACCCAACGTCTGGCAGATGGGTCGCCAGCGCCGGTTGAAGACTGGTACTGTCGCGTGCGACCAACGTTTGTTGTGCGTCCAGCGCGTAGATAATTTGCGTAACGTCACCGCCAATCGACACGATGCGCTCTGTTGCCAGCGCCGAAAGCGGCAGGGCGATCATGGCTGCCAACCAACGCTTCATGCCGCCGCTCCTTCTGCCGCCAGCGTTGCAAGCTGCTCGCGCCACACGTTTTGTTCAGCTTCACCTTCGGTGCGTTGTCCATAAAGTTGCGCAATTTGCGTTCCGTCAACGGCAAACAGTTCCAGGCTAGTGACCATGCCGTTTGCCGTCGGTTTACGGGTGATCCAACTTTCCGCAATGGTGTTTTCCTGGAGATGAAGCGTAAAGGTACGATTAAACACATTGACCCAATGCTCAATTGGCCGCCAGCTTTCAATTTTACCGGTGAAAATTTGTACACAGCCGCGATTACCGACGAAAATCATAATTTCGTTACCCTGTGTCTGAGCGCTGGTCAGCACTTGACGCAATGCTTGGTTGTCTACCTGGTACGCCAGTTCATCGGAAACGGCGCGAAACGCCTGTTGACGGCTAATATTATGCTGCTTCAGTAAGCGAAAAAATTGGTGAACATCGGTCATCGCGCGCCACTGCTGTTCGATCTGAGCGTGATCTGGCGCGTCGTTATACGCAGGCGACGTTATTTTCGCCAGGTTCAGCGAGGGCGCGCTGGCGAGCGTGAAGGTTTCGATTAGCTTTTGCCAAGCGGTGAGATCGCTCTGTTCGGTGGCATACACTTTCAGCACCGCATCACCGTATGTATCGAAAAACTGAATGCTATGACGCTCACCGCGTGCGGTTTGCTCATTTAAGGCAAACACACTGTTCCATTGCCCGGGAAACAGACGTAAATCGAGCGCGCGTGGATTTAATACCAGCCCGGCGTGGTTGCTAAGGTGCAGATTTTGATAGCACCCAACCTGTTCATGCACCGCGTATTCGTTACGCGTAATGGATTTTGTTTCACCTACGGTTTCCAGCGCGGTTAACAGTGCCGCCACTTCCAGACGTAGCGGCCGGGCATCCACGCCGACGCGGGCCAGGGTAAGTTCTGCTTCACTCAACCCCATTTCCTGCGCCAAATCGCGCGCATATTTGCCAGGCGAGGCCATTTTTAACGCGGTGTAGCGTGAATAAATCGCATTCATTCTCTCTTCCTTATTGTTTTACGCCCACGACAAATGGGCGTGATTATTACCATTGATAACTAACAAACACTTTGCCGTTCACGCCGTCCTGCGGAATGCCCTGCGGCGAGTAATACTGTTTATCAAACGCATTGCCCAATACCAGCGTCGTGGTCACACCTTTTAGCTGTTGTTGCCCTTTATAGCGTAGATAGAAATCACTCACCGCATAACCCGGCTGGCGAGCATACTGACTGCTGATATGCGTAGAACGGTCGGCGAAAGTGCCCACCCAGCCCACCGAAAAACCGCTTTGCGCGAGAGGTACATCCAACGCACTGGTTACCGTGTCCGGATTAAGACTGGAGATCCATTCACCGCTGTTACGGTCACGTCCGCGGGTGCGGTTATAGGCCAGGTTGAGGCTAACATTGTCGGTTGCATATTTCATGGCCGCGTCCCAGCCCCATATTTTGGCGTCCGGAACGTTGTAAGATTGCGTGGTGGCGGCAGGGAAATCGACGCTGGTGGAAATGTAATCTTTGGCGTTGGTGTCAAAATAGCTGCCTTTGAACTCCAGCGCGTCGTGGGCGAACAGCAAATCATCAAACCGCAGGCCAAAACCGGCTTCGCGGGTATTGTTCGTTTCAGGACGCAAGTTGGGGTTTGGCACCCAGCGATTGGTATAAGACGGGCCAGTGGAGAAGTGCACATCATCGTTATACATTTCTCCCATGGTGGGCGCACGGAAGGCCTGAGCATAAGAGCCAAACAGCATCAGCCAGTCGGTTGGGGAAACGGATAAAGCAGCGCGGGAGGACCATTTATCCGCGTCAACATCAGCATAGCCATCACTGCTGCCGCTGTAATTATCATAACGGGTTCCCAACACCAGCGAGGCGGGGACATCGCGTAGCGTAATTTCATCCTGTAACCATCCGGACGCGAAATCAATGCTGGCGTGCGGAAAACCGGTTGCGGCGCCGGAAGGGGCCTGCTGTTGTCGATAGTATTCGCCTCCGTAGGTGAACAAGTGAGAAGCAAAACTCTCGGCAAACAGGCGGCTACGGTTTTCCAGTTTTACCCCTTTGGTGGTTTGTTCGCGGTACTGATCGGCGGTTTGGCGCGTATCGGCATTAATTCTGACTTCTGACCAATAAACCGTCGCATCGGCATTAAGCCAGGCGCTATCCGCTGGCGCGAGATGGTAGCCAAACTGTGCATCACGTTGGATGGTTGATCGGTTGGTCATTGTGTTGCTATGGCTATCTGGCTGAACACTTTGTGGGTTCAGCGGTTCTTGCGCCCGGTTATTGTAATAACGCAGGCTACCTTTTAATGATTGCGCCTCATCCAGTTTCCAACTGCCTTTCGCCATCAGATTGTTGATATTTTCGTCATTCGGCGCATCGTCACCGCTGCTTTGCCGTATATCGCCACGATCGCGGGTACTCCAGGAGAGCACGCCATCCAAATTATCTGAGCGCCCAAAGGCGCTGGCGCCAAAGCCAAGGCTATGATCGCCGGTCGCGGCGCTACCGAATACGCGATAACCGCTGGTTTGTCCGGCCTCTAACAGATCGGCGGCATCAACGGTTTCATACGACACCACGCCACCCAATGCGCCGCTGCCATACAGTAAGGCTGACGGGCCGCGCACGACTTCGATGCGTTTGATCAGCGCCGGATCAACAAATACGCTATTGAGATGCCCGGTGTCCGTGCCCTGGCGAATGCCATCAACCAGCGTTAATACCCCACGGCGATCGTAACCGCGCATTAAAATATCCTGACCGTTGGTGCGCCCGGTACCGTCGAGCGTAATGCCGGGCACGCCACGCAGCATATCCGCCGCCGACGCGGCAGTGGTTGATTGTGGTGAGCCACCGTCCACCACGGAAACCATCATTGGCGCCTCAAAGGCGCTGCGTTGATTGCCGGTCGCGATAACCGTCATTTGATCGGCAGGGTCAGAAGTCGTACTGGTGTTAGCGGTAGCAGCCTGCGTATAAACCGGTAGCACGCAAGCAATGGCCAGTGTTAAGCGCGAGAGGCGCAAACCAGCTCCAGGTTGGTAAAACATGAGGTCAACGCTCCATTATCGTATTGGATTAAGGAGGGCTGGCTGCCTGGGCGGAGTGCCTGGGTGGCTGGCGAAGTTATTGTATTTTACGCGCGAACGAGGCTTCGCAAAGATCGCCTGGTTTTACGGTGCGCATAGGTTTACTTGGTCAGAATCAGTTTTCCGGCCTGCGTCTGGCGTAGCACGTAATGTTGGCCCTGATGCAGGATAACGACACGGCCTTCAGAACCCAGTAACAGTTTGCTGTCTATCTGGCGGAAAGAGGCCGGATGCGTGGCAGCGGCAAGAGGTGCGGGATGCTTGTCCATAAGAATTAACCTGATTGCAAATGTTAATTGTTTTCATATTGATAATCATTATCAACAAATGTAACTAAGACGCAAGAATAAAATGCGTTGCAGACGGGAAAAGCGAAGAGAGTAGGCAGGATGGTGAACCGGAGCGCCAGCCGGGATAGCTCGCGCTCCGTAAATCACGAGGTCAGAAACGGCTATCGACGGCATCCGCCAATAGGGCAAGCACCGCTTCGCTATCATCCCAACCCAGACAGGGGTCGGTAATCGATTGTCCGTAGACCAATGGTTGACCTGCCACCACTTTTTGCGTGCCTTCCTCAAGGAAGCTTTCAATCATGACGCCGGCAATGGCGGATGCGCCATCGCGAATTTGCTGTGCGACCGATTCGGCAACGTCGCGTTGGCGGCGATGTTGTTTCAGGCAGTTACCGTGGCTGAAATCGATCACTAATTGCTCTGGCAACCCAAACTCGCGCAGACTCGCCGCCGCAGCAGCGATATCATCGGGATGATAATTGGGGGTTTTCCCGCCGCGCATAATAATGTGACCAGAAGGGTTACCGCTGGTCTGGTAAATCGTCATTTGCCCGTATTTATCCGGCGACAAAAACATATGGCTGGCGCGCGCCGCGCGGATGGCATCTACCGCGATTCGGGTATTACCATCGGTACCGTTTTTAAAGCCAACCGGGCAGGAGAGCGCCGAGGCCATCTCGCGATGGATTTGGCTTTCAGTGGTACGCGCGCCAATGGCGCCCCAACTGATTAAGTCGGCAATAAACTGACCCACGACCATATCAAGGAATTCCGTCGCGGTTGGCATCCCGAGAGCGTTAATTTCCAGCAACAGTTTGCGCGCCACATCAAGCCCGTGATTCACACGGAAGCTACCATCTAAATCCGGATCGGAGATCAGACCTTTCCAACCAACGACAGTACGCGGCTTTTCGAAGTAGGTGCGCATCACAATTTCCAGCCGGAACTGATAGGTGGTACGCAGCGCATTCAGGCGGCGTGCATACTCGACCGCCGCCTTAGGATCGTGCAATGAGCACGGCCCGATGACCACCAATAAACGTTTATCTTCGCCAGACAGGATGCGGGCGATACGTTTTCGTGACGCGGTCACGTTTTCAATGATGGCTGGCGTGATGGGATGTTTTTCCGCTAATTCGGCAGGCGTTATCAGGCTCTCGATGCGCGCGGTCCGCAGTTCATCTGTTTTGTTCATGGGATTCTCTAAACTGTCTATCTTCGCTGCGGTGGAAGTACCGGGAAGTGATGGCGATCACAATAAACCAATCAACGGCAAATTCAACCCAAACACGCACAAATCAGGGTGATAAAGCCTAATACATTCTTCGATTCAGCCCCATAATATCGAGAATTTTCGTCGCAATTTCTTCTACCGAATAATTCGTACTGTTGAGGTAGCGGATCTGATTAGTACGGAACAGCGCTTCAACTTCACCGACTTCAAGCCGACACTGGCGCAGCGAAGCGTAACGCGTGTTTTCAGCGCGCTCCTGACGAATGGCGGCGAGGCGTTCGGGATCGATGGTTAAGCCAAACAGCTTATGTTGGTACGGGCGCAATGCCGGCGGCAGTTTTAGGTTGTCCATATCATCGGCAATAAAGGGATAGTTGGCGGCCCGCACGCCAAATTGCATTGCCAGATAGAGGCTGGTGGG
The DNA here is from genome assembly GCF_013285385.1 of Paramixta manurensis. Classification (NCBI taxonomy): domain Bacteria; kingdom Pseudomonadati; phylum Pseudomonadota; class Gammaproteobacteria; order Enterobacterales; family Erwiniaceae; genus Paramixta; species Paramixta manurensis. The sequence goes on from NZ_CP054212.1 coordinate 2,173,076, forward strand.
GGTTTTACCACAGCGTGAAACACCGAGCAGAATCACCTGTGCCGCGTCTAAACCGCGCAAAGAGATGCCATCATCGTGCGCCAGGGTGTAATCAATCGCGGCGATACGCGCATCATATTTCCCCAGATTACTGGCGGTCAGACCATGCGCCCGGTGTGCGACCGGCGCGGGTGCCATGCCCAGTTCACTTTGTAATGGGGCGACCAACGCTTGAACAATGTCTTGGCAGAAACCTTCACTTTGCAAAATGATCTCTCGCACGTCGGGCGTGACGATGGAGAAGAACACCAGTGGTCGTAAGCCGCTTTTCTGATGCAAGGCATTGATTTGTGCTTTTACCGCCTGTGCCCGTTGTACATTTTCGACAAACGGTAGGGTGACACTGTTGGTATTAACCGGAAATTGCGACATTACCGCGTGCCCGAGAACTTCAGCGGTAATGGCGGTACCGTCAGAAATATAAAAAACGCTTCTTTCGCCCGTTACGTCCATTTTATCTCCTGTAGGGAATGAAGGGGGGTAATGCTGCCAGATAGCATCAACAAATAACGGTTATACAGAATAAGTTCAATAGACGCGGATTGGCGCACATTTTGAATTGTTTATTTTTAATCAGAATAAACTGAAAAGTAAGCAGATAACTAAATGAAATGCCGTTTCTTTTTTGTTGACCTTGATTATAGACCTCGCGGCAATATTTCGGCGGACAATTTTGCAGAATATGTTGCGCAACGATTATTTGGCTAAAAACGATATTTTTTATTTTTAACGTTATTTTTCAATCTGTTGATAATTTTTGTCATGTTGCGCAACACGCGGCTTTTGCGCGGAGTTTTCTTAAAATACCCATTTTTGCGTGCTTGAACGATTCACCACTTTCTCATTCTCAAATGAATGTGCCAAGCTTAAAGCGCGTTACGCGTTATAAGCATGTTTGACCGTTTCCTTGTGACTCACATTAAATCTTAAAAGGATTGTTTCAATGTCCAATAAAGGCGAACTGCCGCTAGTGCTCTGGTACGACCAGCTCGGCATGAATGATGTTGATCGGGTGGGAGGCAAAAACGCTTCCCTCGGTGAAATGATTACTAATTTGTCCTCATTGGGTGTCTCGGTGCCTAATGGTTTTGCGACTACCGCAGATGCGTTCAATCAATTTCTCGATCAAAGCGGCGTGAATCAGCGTATCTATGATTTGCTGGACAAGACCGATATTGATGATGTTGATGAACTGGCGAAAGCCGGTAAGCAAATTCGCCAATGGATTGTGGATACCCCGTTTCAGGCGGCGCTGGAAGAGGCGATTCGCGATGCTTACCAGCAACTCTCTGCCGACGATGCGGAAGCATCGTTTGCGGTTCGCTCCTCGGCCACGGCAGAAGATATGCCTGATGCTTCGTTTGCTGGTCAGCAGGAAACCTTTTTAAATGTACAGGGCGTGGATGCGGTGATGGTGGCGGTGAAACACGTCTACGCCTCGCTGTTTAATGATCGCGCCATCTCTTACCGTGTTCATCAGGGCTACGACCATCGCGGCGTCGCGCTTTCCGCCGGGGTTCAGCGGATGGTACGTTCCGATCTGGCTTCATCCGGCGTAATGTTCACCATTGATACCGAATCGGGCTTTGACCAGGTGGTGTTTATCACCGCGGCATTAGGCTTGGGCGAAATGGTGGTGCAGGGCGCGGTAAACCCGGATGAGTTTTATGTGCATAAACCCACCTTGCTGGCTAACCGACCGGCGATTGTACGCCGTAACATGGGCTCGAAAAAAATCCGCATGATTTATGCCGATTCGCAAGCGCATGGCGAGCAGGTCACCATTGAAGACGTGCCGGCGGAGCAGCGCGATCGTTTCTGCTTAACCGATGATGAAGTGCAGGCATTGGCACGCCAGGCGATTGAGATTGAAAAGCACTATAAGCGCCCAATGGATATTGAATGGGCGAAGGATGGCCATACCGGCAAGTTATTTATTGTGCAGGCCCGTCCGGAAACCGTGCGCTCAAATGGGCAGGTGATGGAGCGTTATACTCTCCAGGGCAAAGGCGATGTGGTGGTGGAAGGCCGCGCTATTGGTCATCGCATCGGCGCCGGGGAAGTGAAGGTGATCCACGATATTGGTGAAATGAACCGCATCCAGAAGGGTGACGTGCTGGTAACCGATATGACCGACCCGGATTGGGAACCGATCATGAAGAAAGCGTCAGCGATTGTGACCAACCGCGGCGGACGCACCTGTCATGCGGCGATTATTGCGCGTGAGTTGGGGATACCGGCGGTGGTCGGATGCGGCGATGCAACCGAACGCCTGAAAGATGGACACAAGGTCACCGTCTCTTGCGCCGAAGGCGATACCGGCTACGTGTATAACGATTTGCTGGACTTTGAGGTGAAGAGTTCGCAGATTGATGAAATGCCCGCGCTGCCGTTAAAAATCATGATGAACGTCGGCAACCCCGATCGTGCTTTTGACTTTGCCTGCTTGCCGAATGAAGGCGTTGGGCTGGCGCGCCTGGAATTTATCATCAACCGCATGATTGGCGTGCACCCGAAGGCGCTGCTGGAGTTTGATTCACAAACGCCAGAGTTGCAGCAGCAAATTCGTGAACTGATGAAAGGTTTCGACGATCCGGTTGAGTTTTATATTGCGCGATTAACCGAAGGTATCGCCACCCTCGGGGCGGCATTTGCGCCAAAACGTGTGATTGTGCGTTTGTCGGACTTTAAAACCAATGAATACGCTAACCTGGTTGGTGGCGAGCGTTATGAACCCGAAGAAGAGAATCCGATGCTCGGCTTCCGTGGCGCCGGTCGTTATGTTGCCGATAGCTTCCGTGATTGTTTCGCCCTGGAGTGTGAGGCGGTGAAGCGGGTGCGTAATGAGATGGGGTTAACCAACGTCGAAATTATGATCCCGTTTGTACGCACCGTGGCGCAGGCTAAAGCGGTGGTCGACGAGCTCGCGCGCCAAGGGCTGAAGCGCGGTGAAAACGGACTGAAAGTCATTATGATGTGCGAAATTCCGTCCAATGCGCTACTGGCGGAACAATTCCTTGAACATTTTGACGGTTTCTCGATTGGGTCGAATGACATGACGCAATTAGCGTTAGGGCTCGATCGCGACTCTGGGGTGGTTTCCGAGCTATTCGATGAGCGCAATGATGCCGTCAAAGCGCTACTGTCGATGGCGATCCGCGCCGCGAAGAAACAAGGGAAATACGTGGGAATTTGTGGTCAAGGGCCTTCAGACCATGAAGATTTCGCCGCGTGGCTGATGGAGGAGGGGATCGATAGCCTTTCCCTGAACCCGGATACCGTAGTGCAGACGTGGCTGAGTTTGGCCGAAATTAAATAATTCACCTTATACAGCAGGGCGCGACACACCGCGCCCTGTTTGCATCCGCGATACCGTAATCCAATCCTTGTCATCCCGGACTTTTCGTCGCCGACTACGCCATCCACCAGACAAAAAAAAAGCCCATCACATGGGATGGGCAAAGACTACACACAGCAATTCTTCACTTTACTCAGGGGGAAAAGGTTGTTTTAAAATCAGGGGGTTGATCTCAAACATGTGCTTCATACTATTCAGCTATCTTAAGGACGTCTTTAAGAATCCTCTTATTAGTTTAAAGTCGGTAATCTTTTGTGACAGCCGAAGCAGAATAATAACGGTGAAACTGTCTTTAAAATAATCGATAAATGGCGTAATCGGCTGTGAGTCACCGAAAGAAGAGGTTACTGGTAAAAAAAATTAATGGAATTTTTTGCAGAAGTGACAGAGTGATTTTTACCGGCCTGCGAGGCCGCAGACCGGTAAACCTGGATTAATGCGATTGCTTTTCCGCTACGACGTGTTCCGCAGCGTCAAGTTCCTCGACCACCTCTTCCGGATCTTCATCCGGTGCCGGAGCTTCGTGGACCCATACCGAAACCAGACGGTAGGAGACGGCAAGCACCACCGGGCCGATAAACAGACCAATCATCCCGAATGCAATGAGGCCGCCAATAACGCCGGACAGTATCAATATCATCGGCAAATCGGCACCCATACGAATGAGCATTGGGCGTAGTACGTTATCCAGCGTTCCGACCACGCAACTCCAAATCAGCAGCACCGTGCCCCAGGTTGTATCACCGCTCCAGTAGAGCCAGATAATCGCCGGAACCAGCACCAACAGCGGACCGAGTTGCGCCAGACAGCATAAAATCATCAGCACGGTTAACAGCGTGGCGTAAGGAATACCGGAAATGGCCAGGCCGATTCCGCCCAGAACGCCCTGAACCAACGCGGTAACCACCACACCTAATGCGACGGCGCGAATCGCTTGCCCCGCCAGTAGAACGGCCGCATCGCCACGTCGTGAGGCTAACCGATAGGCAAAATGGCGGATACCGTTGCCAACCTGCTCACCGCGCCAGTAGAGCAGCACGCTAAATAACAACATCAAGCCAAGATGCATTAAAAAGCGACCAAAATGTCCGGCCTGTGCAACAAAAAAGCCCGTTGTGCGACCCACATACGGTTGTACTTTGCTCATCAGCGCCGCACCGCCGCCGGCCACCAGTTTATGGTAGCTGGCATAGGCCTTTTCGCCGATCATTGGAATATCGTTCAGCCAGGTTAACTGCGGCAACTGCATATGACCAGAGGTCACCCAAGCGATAACCGGTGCGCTGTTTTCCAGCAGGCTATTAACCAGCAGTGCGATGGGGATGATGAACAGTAACAGCAGTATCAGCGTCATGGCGATCACCGCCAACGAACGGCGCCCCCATAGCCATGACTGGAGTTTGATCATCAACGGCCAAGTGGCAATTACCACCATACTGGCCCAGGCAAAACCGAGGATAAACGGTTGAACCACCCAAAAACACGCGACAATCATGATGGTGATGAACATCAGAGAGAAAAGCATTTGTGGTAAGTCCATACCACGTTGCAGGTTTTTCATACGAAAATTGATACCTCAAATTATTCCTTCATGGTGCATACCTGTAGACGCAAGCCTACTTTACTAATAATGATGCATTTATCACTTTTACGACAGTAGTCGCACGCAGAAACGAAAAAACCACCGTCCGCTTAGGTGAAATACGGCAGGAAATAAAAAAATGTGATACAACGAGTTAGTCACTAAAAACAGCAACTGCAAACGATTCACACAACATTTGGTCACCCGATAATGATCCCACAGATTTCTCAGGCGCCGGGCCTCGTTCAACTGGTGCTGACATTTTTGGATACGCTAAAGCAACAGGGTTTTACCGGCGACACCGCCACCAGTTATGCCGACCGCCTCACCATGTCCACCGATAACAGCATTTATCAACTGCTGCCGGATGCGGTTATCTTCCCGCGTTCAACCGCCGATGTCGCATTGATTGCGCGCCTGGCCGGTGAAGAGCGTTTTACCAGCCTGATTTTTACTCCACGCGGAGGTGGCACCGGGACTAATGGTCAGTCGCTGAATCAGGGCATTGTGGTTGATATGTCGCGCTATATGAACCGTATTCTGGAAATTAATCCTGAGCAGGGATGGGTGCGGGTTGAAGCGGGGGTGATTAAAGATCAACTGAATGCCTGGTTAAAACCTTACGGCTATTTTTTCTCTCCGGAGCTTTCTACCAGTAACCGGGCCACCTTAGGCGGCATGATCAATACCGACGCCTCGGGTCAGGGGTCGTTGGTATATGGTAAAACATCGGACCATGTCCTGGGTCTACGCGCCGTGTTGCTGGGCGGCGATATGCTTGATACCCGCGCGATGCCGGTCTCGCTGGCGGAACAACTGGCGCAAGAGAAGACCCCGGAAGGGAATATTTATCGCACGGTGTTAAATCGCTGTCGCGAGCAACGCGCACTCATCGTCGAGAAGTTTCCAAAACTTAACCGCTTCCTGACCGGCTACGATCTGCGCCATGTCCTCAGCGATGATCTACAAACCTTCGATTTGACGCGTATCTTGTGCGGCGCAGAGGGAACGCTGGCGTTTATTACCGAGGCGCGGTTGGATATTACGCCGTTGCCGAAGGTGCGTCGTCTGGTCAACATTAAGTATGACTCGTTCGATTCGGCGCTGCGTAATGCGCCATTCATGGTTGCCGCGCAAGCGCTGTCAGTCGAAACGGTGGATTCAAAAGTGCTGAACCTGGCGCGTGAAGACATCGTCTGGCACTCGGTACGTGAATTGATTACGGATGTGCCTGATCAAGAGATGTTAGGGCTGAATATTGTCGAGTTTGCCGGCGATGATGAGGCACTGATCAACGGGCAAATTGACACGTTATGCCAGCGCCTCGATGAATTAATGGCGGCGCGCGAAGGCGGCGTGATTGGCTGGCAACTGTGTGATGATTTGAGCGGCATTGAGCGTATCTACGCGATGCGTAAAAAGGCGGTCGGCCTGTTGGGGAATGCCAAAGGGCGTGCCAAACCGATTCCGTTTGTTGAGGATACCGCCGTGCCGCCGCACAACCTGGCGGATTATATTGCTGAATTTCGCGCCTTGCTGGATCAACATGGGCTCGACTATGGCATGTTTGGTCATGTTGATGCGGGCGTATTACATGTGCGTCCGGCGCTGGATATGTGCGATCCGCAACAAGAGTTGTTGATGAAGCAGATTTCAGATGAGGTCGTGGCCTTGACGGCGCGTTATGGCGGTCTGTTGTGGGGCGAGCATGGAAAAGGCTTCCGCGCGCAATACAGTCCAGCCTTCTTTGGTGAAACACTGTATAACGAATTACGCCATATTAAAGCCGCGTTCGATCCGGCTAACCGGCTCAATCCCGGAAAAATTTGCGCGCCATATGGGGTTGATGACCCAATGCTGCAAGTGGATGCGGTGAAACGCGGTACTTTTGACCGGCAAATTCCGCTTACCGTGCGCAGCGAGTGGCGTGGCGCCATGGAGTGTAACGGCAATGGCCTGTGCTTCAATTTCGATACGCGCAGCCCAATGTGTCCATCGATGAAGATTACCCGTGATCGTATTCACTCACCGAAAGGCCGCGCGACGCTCACCCGTGAATGGCTACGTCTGCTGGCGGAAAAGGGCGTCGATCCACAACAGTTGGAGCAGCAGTTGCCGGAATCGGGCGTCAGCCTACGCGGTCTGATTGCCCGCACGCGCAACAGTTGGCATGCCAAAAAAGGCGAATACGATTTCTCGCATGAGGTGAAAGAGGCCATGTCCGGTTGCCTCGCCTGTAAAGCCTGTTCAACGCAATGCCCGATAAAAATTGATGTGCCGGGCTTCCGTTCGCGTTTCCTGCAGCTTTATCACACCCGTTATTTGCGTCCGCTGAGCGATCATTTGGTTGCCAGTGTGGAAAGTTATGCGCCGTTGATGGCGCGAGCGCCAAAAACCTTTAATTTCTTCCTAAAACAGCCGTGGCTGCGTGAGCTAAGTAAAAAACATGTCGGCATGGTCGACCTGCCACTGCTCTCCTCACCGACGCTTAAACAGCAGTTAGCGGGGCATCAGGCGACCACGGTTACGCTGGAAAAACTGGAGCTATTCAGTCCGCAACAGCGCGAAAAAACCGTACTGGTGGTACAAGATCCGTTTACCAGCTATTACGAAGCACAGTTAGTGGCCGATTTTGTTCGGCTGATTGAAAAACTGGGCTATCGCCCGGTGGTATTGCCCTTTTCCCCCAACGGCAAAGCGCAGCATATTAAAGGCTTTTTACAACGTTTTGCGCGCACCGCACAGAAAACGGCGGATTTTCTTAGCCGGGTGGCAAAATTGGGGATGCCGCTGGTGGGCGTCGATCCGGCATTAGTGCTGTGCTACCGCGACGAATATCGCCAGACGTTGGGTGAATCGCGCGGTGAGTTTCACGTTGAGCTAGTGCATGAGTGGTTACAAAAGGCGTTGGCAACGCGTGAAGTACAGCCGACCAGTGGCGAAGCCTGGTATCTGTTTGGTCACTGTACCGAAGTGACGGCGCTGCCATCGGCACCGAAGCAGTGGGAAACCATTTTTGCCCGTTTTGGCGCCCGGCTGGAAAACGTCAATGTTGGCTGTTGTGGGATGGCAGGCACTTACGGGCATGAACGTAAGAATCTGGAAAACTCTCTCGGCATTTATGAGCTGTCCTGGCATCCGCAATTACAAAAATTGCCGCGACAGCGCTGTTTGGCGACCGGTTACTCCTGCCGTAGCCAGGTCAAACGGATTGAAGGAAACGGCATGCGCCATCCCTTACAGGCTCTACTGGAGATCATTTGATGGCAATCTGGAAACGACCGGCGTCGCTTGAACAACTCAATCAAGGGAGCCTGGGATGTATGGTGGAACACGTAGGGATTCGTTTTACCGTGCTGCACGATGATGGGCTGGAGGCGACGATGCCGGTCGATAGTCGCACCCGACAACCGTTTGGTCTATTGCACGGTGGCGCATCGGTGGTATTAGCGGAAAGCCTTGGCTCAATGGCGGGCTATTTGTGTACCACCGGGGAGGATTACGTGGTAGGGCTCGAGATTAACGCTAACCACGTTCGCGCCGCGCGTGAAGGTGAAGTCCGCGGCGTTTGCCGGGCGCTGCATTTGGGACGCTCGCACCAAGTCTGGCAAATTGACATTTTCGACCGCGAGAACCGCCTCTGCTGCACCTCACGTCTCACCACCGCTGTGATGTATGCTGACGATAACGCATTTCGGCGGCGTTAAAACATCCAGGCGGCGCGCTTAACAAAATCACTCTGTAGCGCGGTGGCTTTCTCCCAGTCACCGCACAAAGTAAGATGGTGGCAGAGTTGTGTCAGTGAATGTCGCGCCAGTTGCCAAGCCTGCATACGGAAAAGTTTATCCCGCTCGGCGTTCCCCAACTCCTGTAGCAGACGATGATGCAATTTCCCCAACGCGTGTAGATAACTCTGGTCATCACCATTGAGTTGACATAATTCGGCCATATCTAAACAGGTATCATTAAATTTGCGTAATTGTGTCAGTGAACAATCAGGGCGATTTAGCCTGGCCTGGGCCATATAAAAATCAACGGTAATATCGCGTACGGAAAATTTATAGTCATCAATTTTGCCTTGCAGCCAGGCGTTAACCGAAACGTTCATCGTACTACCTATTTTTGTGCTAATGAGAATCATTATCATAGTGTAATTGACGCATTATTCAATCCACTGGCGCGGCAAATTTATCGATTAATGCTGCCTGTCAGTAAAATCGGTATTAACAATCCTCAGGTCTTACTTTCGGCGTAAAATGATTATTATTAGTATTTAGCGTAACGGCATTAAAAATTAGTTATTGATATTAAACACTATTTTATCATGACAAGACGAAAGCCAGAGCAGGCAGCAATCCGCTCATGAGGGTCTATCCTTAGTAAACAGGTACCAAAAAAGCTATTTTAGGCTTATCCCTGCAAAACAAGAGGTTGAAGTGATAATCGTTATCACTAACATAGGGGTATTAGCCTAAAGAGGCTACGCATCGCGAGGTATGAAATTATGCAATCTGCAAATCCTGCATCCTTCTCACCGGATGACTTTGTCTGGAAAGGACTTACGCTTACCGATAGCGCAGCGCAACAGATCATTGCGCTAGCGGCGGACGATCCTCACGTCAAAGGATTAAAACTCGGTGTGAAACAGTCTGGCTGCGCGGGCTTTGGTTATACAATGGAACTGGTAAAAGAACCGGCCAGCGATGACCTACAATTTATCCATAAGGGCGCCACACTGTTTGTTCCGCTACAGGCCATGCCGTTTATCGACGGGACGCAAGTCGACTTTGTGCGTGAAGGCCTGAATCAGATTTTTAAATTTAATAACCCTAAAGCTCAACACGCCTGCGGCTGTGGTGAGAGCTTTGGCGTAGAGTAACCATCGTTATGTCTCGAAACACTGAAGCATCTGATGATGTACAAATCTGGGAAGGCGGCCGTCAGAATTACAAAGAGGGCTTCTTTACCCAACTGCAAACCGATGAGCTGGCCCACGGAATTAATGAAGAAGTGGTGCGGGCAATCTCGGCGAAGCGTAATGAACCTGAATGGATGCTTGAGTTCCGTCTGAAAGCCTATGAAGCGTGGCTGCAAATGGAAGAGCCGCACTGGCTAAAAGCGAATTACAAATCGCTTAACTATCAAGATTACAGCTACTATTCCGCGCCTTCCTGCGGCAATTGTGATGATAGTTGCGCCTCCGAACCCGGCGCCATGCAGGCATCGGGCGGTCAGGCCGCCAGTAGCTACCTGACGCAAGAAGTTGAAAATGCCTTTAACCAGCTTGGCGTGCCGGTACGAGAAGGGAGAGAAGTGGCGGTCGATGCCATTTTTGATTCGGTATCGGTTGCGACCACCTATCGCCATAAATTGGCTGAACAAGGCATTATTTTCTGCTCGTTTGGCGAAGCCATTCAAGACCACCCGGAGTTGGTGAAAAAGTACCTCGGTACCGTGGTGCCGCATAATGATAACTTCTTTGCCGCGCTCAACTCCGCCGTGGCGTCAGATGGTACCTTTGTCTATATCCCGAAAGGGGTACGTTGCCCGATGGAGTTGTCGACCTATTTCCGCATCAATGCGGCGAAGACCGGCCAGTTTGAACGTACCATTCTGGTGGCGGATGAAGATAGCTACGTCAGCTACATCGAAGGGTGTTCAGCGCCAGTGCGTGATAGCTATCAGTTACATGCCGCGGTCGTGGAAGTTATCATCCATAAAAATGCCGAAGTGAAATATTCCACGGTACAGAACTGGTTCCCCGGCGGCGAAAGTGAGGGCGGTATCCTTAACTTTGTTACCAAGCGCGCGTTATGCGAGGGTGAAAACAGCAAAATGTCGTGGACTCAGTCAGAAACCGGTTCGGCAATTACCTGGAAATATCCCAGCGTGATTCTGCGCGGCGACAATTCGATTGGTGAGTTCTTCTCAGTGGCGCTGACCAGCGGCCGCCAGCAGGCGGATACCGGCACCAAAATGATCCACATTGGTAAAAACACCAAGTCGACCATTATCTCGAAAGGGATCTCGGCCGGGAAAAGCCAAAATACCTATCGCGGTTTAGTCAAGATCATGCCAACGGCAACCAATGCCCGCAACTTTACCCAGTGTGATTCAATGCTGATTGGGCCGGATTGCGGCGCGCATACTTTCCCTTATGTGGAAGCGCGCAACAATACTGCGCAGCTAGAACATGAGGCAACCACTTCACGTATTGGTGAAGACCAGTTGTTTTACTGTCTACAACGCGGCATCAGCGAAGATGATGCTATCTCAATGATCGTTAACGGTTTCTGTAAGGATGTATTCTCCGAGCTGCCGCTGGAGTTTGCCGTTGAAGCACAAAAATTATTGGCCATTAGTCTGGAGCACAGCGTCGGCTAAGCCGCGCTGAACAATGCGGAGTTGCCTAACGGCAAGCTGAAGGAAATTTTATGTTAAGTATTAAAGATTTACAGGTAAGCATTGAAGACAAGGCCATCTTGCGCGGGCTGGACCTGGAGGTTAAGCCCGGCGAAGTACACGCTATTATGGGGCCAAACGGCTCCGGCAAAAGTACCTTGTCCGCTACGCTTGCCGGGCGTGAAGAATATGAAGTCACAGGCGGCTCGGTTCATTTTAAAGGTAAAGACTTGCTGGAACTTTCGCCGGAAGACCGGGCGGGAGAAGGCATCTTTATGGCTTTCCAGTATCCGGTAGAGATTCCGGGCGTCAGCAACCAGTTTTTCCTACAGACCGCCGTTAACGCGGTACGCAAATATCGTGAGCAGGAAACACTTGATCGCTTTGATTTTCAGGACTTTATCGAAGAAAAAATCCACCTACTGAAAATGCCGGAAGATTTGCTGACTCGCTCGGTCAACGTTGGCTTCTCCGGTGGCGAAAAGAAACGTAACGATATTCTGCAAATGGCGGCGCTGGAACCGGAATTATGTATCCTTGATGAAACCGACTCCGGTTTGGATATTGATGCGCTAAAAATTGTCGCGAACGGCGTTAATTCGCTGCGTGACGGAAAGCGGGCTTTTATCATCGTCACCCACTACCAGCGTATTCTTGACTATATCAAGCCGGATTATGTGCATGTGCTGTATCAGGGCAAGATCGTGAAATCCGGTGATTTTACGCTGGTGAAACAGTTGGAGGAGCAAGGCTATGGCTGGCTTACCGACCAAGAGTGATAACGCGCTGCAGCGTTGGCATCACCTGTTTGAATCGCACGGTAGAAAACGTTCGTTACAGGCGCAGCAGCACTGGCAACAGCTAATGCGGCTCGGCTTGCCAACCCGTAAGCAAGAGAACTGGAAATATACGCCGCTGGATACGTTACTGGGCGAAAATTTTGTACTGCCCGAGGCCACGCAGGTGACTGAGGCGGATGTCGCCGCGTTGGCCTTGCCGCTGGATGCTGTTCGTTTGGTGTTTATCGACGGTCAGTTTAACGCCGCTTTGAGCGATAGCGCACACGGTAACTATCAGATTGAGATTTCCCATGCGGCGGAGCGGCGTGATTTTGAGGCGCCGGTACAACCGGAGGTCTTCTTGCATCTGACCGAAAGCCTGGCTGAAGAGGCGACAACGATTCGGCTGCCGCGCGGCAAAGTAGCCGAGCGTCCGCTGTACTTGCTGCATATTAGTAGCGCCAGCGCGCCGGATGAGATGAATACGATGCATTATCGTCACCATCTGGATGTTGAAGAGGGCGCTGATGCGCGAGTGATTGAACACTACGTTAGCTTAGGCGAGGGTGCTCATTTTACCGGCGCTCGCCTGAGTATGGTGGTAAGTAACAACGCCCGCCTAAGCCACACTAAGCTGTCGTTTGAAAATGCCGAGAGCTACCACTTTGCACACAACGACCTGATCGTAGCGCGTGATGCGCAGGTGAGTAGCCAAAGTTTTCTACTGGGAGCCGGGTTAAGCCGTCATAACACCAGTACGCGGCTGAATGGCGAGAACAGTACGTTGTCAATTAACAGTCTGGTGCTGCCAATCGAGAAAGAGGTGTGCGATACCCGGACTTGGGTTGAACACAATAAAGGTTACTGTCAGAGCCGCCAGCTACACAAAACCATCGTACGCGATCGCGCCAGAGCGGTATTTAACGGCATGATCAAGGTCGCGCCGCACGCGCTGAAGACCGATGGGCAGATGACCAATAATAATCTGCTGTTAGGGCGTTTGGCGGAAGTGGATACCAAGCCGCAGCTTGAGATCTACGCGGATGATGTGAAATGTAGCCATGGTGCAACCATCGGACGTATTGATGACGAACAAATGTTCTATCTACGTTCACGCGGTATCGATGAGGACGCGGCGCAGCGCATGATCATTTATGCGTTCGCGGCGGAACTGACCGAAGCCATTGAAGATGAAACGCTGAAATCGATTGTGCTGCAACGCATCGCACAACGGTTTCCCGGAGGCATCAAATGAATTTCGATCTGACACGCGTAAGGGCCGATTTTCCGATTCTGGCGCGTGAGGTCAATGGGCAACCGTTAGCCTATCTCGACAGTGCCGCCAGCGCGCAGAAACCGCTGGTGGTGATCAATGCGGAAAGCCATTTTTATCAGCATGGCTACGCGGCGGTACACCGAGGCATTCATACCATGAGCGCCGAAGCGACCACTGAGATGGAGAACGTGCGCACGCAGGCGGCGCGTTTTCTGAATGCCGCATCGCCGGAAGAGATTGTATTCGTTAAGGGCACTACCGAAGGGATTAACCTGGTGGCGAACAGTTGGGGCGCCAGCCAGCTACAGCCCGGTGATAACCTGATTATTACGGCGATGGAGCATCATGCCAATATTGTGCCGTGGCAGATGGTTGCAGCGCGTACCGGCGCGGAAATTCGGGTATTGGCAATTACTGATGATGGCGAACTGGCAACGGAACAGTTGGCATCGCTGATTGATAGCCGTACGCGGTTGCTGGCGGTGACCCACGTCTCTAATGTGCTGGGCACCATTAACCCGGTTGAGGCGCTGGTTGCGCAGGCGAAAGCGGCGGGGTTGATTACGCTGGTGGATGGCGCGCAAGCGGTAATGCACCAGAAAGTGGATGTGCAGGCGATCGATTGTGACTTTTATGTGTTCTCCGGCCATAAAATTTACGGTCCTTCCGGTATTGGCATCCTGTACGGGCGTAAAACGGTGCTGGATACGCTACCACCATGGGAAGGCGGTGGCTCGATGATCGATGTCGTTACGCTGCCGGAAGGAACCACCTATGGTAAAGCGCCATGGCGTTTTGAGGCCGGTTCACCGAATACTGCCGGTATTATCGGTCTCGGCGCTGCGCTGGCTTACGTTGAGGAGTTGGGACTGGAGAACATTCAGCAACGCGAGCAAATCTTAATGCGTTACGCGTTGGATAAGCTGGCTTCGGTTCCTGGCATTCAGATGTATGGGCCGCAACATCGCGCTGGCGTTATTGCGTTTAACCTTGGCCCGCATCATGCCTACGATGTGGGGAGTTTCCTTGACCAATACGGAATTGCTATTCGTACCGGGCACCACTGCGCGATGCCGTTGATGAAACACTACGGCGTTCCAGCCATGTGTCGCGCCTCTTTCGCCATGTATAATAGTGAAGAAGAGGCCGATCGACTGGCGGCCGGTTTGACACGCATTCACCGTTTGCTGGGCGGCTAATCGTTCCCGGCAGGCAAGGGAGGAGCTAATGGCGACACTGCCAGACAAAGAGAAACTGGTGCGTAATTTTAATCGTTGCGCAAACCAGGAAGAGAAGTACCTGTACATCATTGAATTGGGTAGCCGTTTGCCAGAATTGTCCGATTCCTTGCACCAGGCAGAAAACACCATTTCGGGCTGCCAAAGCCAGGTATGGATTGTGATGGAACGGGCCAACGATGGTTCGATCCATCTGCGTGGCGATAGTGATGCTGCTATCGTTAAGGGGTTGATTTCTTTGGTTTTTATTCTTTATCAAGGCATGACGGCCAGTGAAATCGTGGCCTTTGATGTACGCCCCTGGTTTGAACAACTCGCCTTAACGCAGTACCTCACACCTTCTCGCTCTCAGGGTTTAGAAGCGATGATCCGCGCCATTCGTCTCAAAGCACAAGCGCTTAGCTAAGCTACACTTCTCGACAAACACCCCGTTATGTTAGCGGGGTGCCTCAGTGAAATGATAAGAGAACTACGCATGAAACCTGCTTACCGCCTCGTCGGATTTTTATTGCTTGCTTGTTTAACCGGGGTCCGTTCAGTCAGCGCCACCGAGTATCCATTACCGCCGGATAACAGCCGATTAATCGGTGAGAACACCACGACGGCGGTGCCGGATAATAAGCGGCCGCTGGAGGACATCGCGGCAAAATACAAAATTGGCCTGCTGGGCATGCTGGAAGCGAACCCTGGCGTCGATCCCTGGTTGCCGAAGCCGGGCACCGAGCTAACGATTCCGGCGCAAATGCTGCTGCCGGATACGCCGCGTGAGGGGATTGTGGTGAACCTCGCCGAATTACGTCTCTATTACTATCCGAAGGGCGAGAATAAAGTCATCGTCTATCCGATCGGTATTGGGCAATTAGGCGCGAATACGCCAACCATGGTCACCTCTGTGCGGCAAAAAATCCCCAATCCAACCTGGACGCCAACCGTCAATATTCGCAAGCGCTACGCAAAAGAAGGAATAACCTTACCGGGTGTGGTACCCGCCGGCCCCGATAACCCGATGGGGCTGTTTGCGCTGCGTTTGGCACGCGGTAGCGGGCAGTATCTCATTCATGGCACCAATGCGGATTTTGGCATTGGGATGCGCGTCAGTTCAGGCTGTATCCGTTTACGCCCGGATGATATTGAGGCCTTGTTCAATAGTGTGCCGAAAGGGACGCGGGTGCAGGTGATTAACCAGCCGGTAAAGTATGCGGTTGAACCCGATGGTAAGCGCTATATTGAGGTACATCAGCCGTTATCGCATAACGAGAAGGATGACCCACAGACGATGAAGATAGCGCTGACTAAAGCGGCCAGAAGCTTTATTCATAGCCCGAAAAGCGATACTGCGCTGGCGCAGGCGGCGATAGTGCGGCGTTCGGGAATGCCAATATTAATTAATCGCGGTGAGCCGCTGGAGAAAAACGCGCCGTTACCGGCGGTGCTGCAACAGCAGTAAGAAAATCCGGACAAAAAAAATGGCGCACCGAGTGCGCCATTTTTATTACCAGAACTCTTACTTACGGTAAGAGTGAGCCTGGTTGTCCAGACGCTGGTTAGCACGAGCTGCGTCATCTTTAGCAGCCTGAACGTCAGAACGCATTGCGTTCACGTCGTTGCTCAGTTGGTCAACTTTCGCGTTCAGAGTCTGAACGTCGGTAGACAGCTGGTCGATTTTAGCATTGCTAGAACAACCTGCCAGCAGAGTTGAACCCAGGATTACCGCGCCCAGTACCAGTTTAGTACGATTCATTATTTATACCCTCTAGATTGAGTTAATCTCCATGTAGCGTTACAAGTATTACACAAAGTTTTTTCTAATGAGAATAAATTTTTGATGAGAACATGCCTAAATTTGATCGTTCGCTCAAAGAAGCATCTGTTAAGCAAAAAATGATAAAAAATTAAGGGAAAACAGGCAGATTTAATCGGACTAACCTTAAACTATTCCTGAATTGAATAGTTATTTTCAATTGGAAATTTTAGCAAACTGTTTTACGTAAGTTGTAAAAAAAAAAGCGCCGCAGGGGCGCTTTTTTATTGGCGGGGAGATTATCCCGAATTACAGCACGTGAACGGAGGCGGTATTAGTAGTGCCGCTAGGAACCAGCGCACCAGAAACCATCACAACGACATCGCCTTTTTGGCCATAACCACTTTCTAATGCCGCTTCTTTACCAATGCGGTAGAAATCATCGGTAGAGGCGATTTCGCTGACGATGTAAGTATCAATCCCTTTACTCAAAATCAACTGGCGTGCCGTTTTCTCGTTGGTAGTCAACGCCAGGATGACCGCATCCGGGAAGTATTTACGCACCGATTTCGCCGACTTACCGCCTTCAGTGGCGACGACAATCAGCGGGGCTTCCAGTTTCTCAGCGGTTTCCACCGCGCCACGACACACCGCTTCAGTGATGCGCAGCTTACGGCTGTCATTCAGGCTATCGATACGCGGCTTCATCACCCGGTCGGTACGCTCGCAAATGGTGGCCATAATAGAGACCGACTCAAGCGGGTATTTCCCTTTGGCGCTCTCGCCTGACAGCATCACCGCATCAGTACCGTCGAGGATGGCATTGGCAACGTCGCCGGCTTCCGCGCGGGTAGGGCGCGGGTTCTTGATCATCGAGTCAAGCATCTGCGTTGCAGTAATCACCACTTTGCGCGCTTTATTACATTTTTTGATCATCATCTTCTGCGCGAAGATAACTTCTTCTACCGGAATTTCTACGCCGAGATCGCCGCGAGCAACCATAATGCCGTCGGAAGCGTCGAGAATCTCATCAAAGTTATTCAAACCTTCCTGGTTTTCAATTTTGGAGATGATCTGGATATGCTCGCCGCCATGCTGTTTCAAGTGTTCACGAATTTCCAGCACATCGGAGCGCTTACGAATAAAGGAGGCGGCAACAAAATCAACGCCTTGTTCGCAACCGAAAATCAGATCGCGTTTATCTTTTTCCGCTAACGCCGGTAACTGAATAGAAACGCCCGGCAGGTTAACCCCTTTGTTTTCCCCCAGGTCGCCGTTATTCAGCACCTTACAAACCACGGTGTTTTCGGTAACTTCAGTCACTTCCATACCGATCAAGCCATCGTCGACTAACACGGTGTTACCAATTTTCAGATCGGAAGTCAGGCCAGCGTAGGTGACGGCCACGCGATCGTGATTACCGATGACTGCCTGGTCGGTGGTAAAGGTAAAGGTCTGGCCCGCTTTCAGCGAAACATCATTACCGCCTTCCAGTTTCATGGTACGAATTTCCGGGCCTTTCGTATCCAGTAGAATAGCAGCCTTATAGCCGGTGTTTTTCATCACTGCACGCAGGTTCGCGATACGGCGACCGTGCTCTTCATAATCCCCGTGGGAGAAGTTTAAACGCATGACATTCATTCCTGCTTCCAGCAGGTTGGTCAGCATTTCTTCCGATTCGGTTTTCGGACCGATAGTACAAACAATCTTGGTCTTTTTCATGACGAGTTATCTATAAGTTGTGATGGATGATAAAGGATTGATTTCGATGCCGACGGCAGCGAAACAGAAATTTATGCTGAGTAAGCGAACAGCAGTACAAACTAAGAATAGGTGACAGAAATAAAGCGTGCAGGAGAAGTTGTGCGAAGGTGTGTCTCGGCCCGCGCGGCGCGTTTGCGCAAACTGTGAACGTTCGGTATAAGGGCACGTCAATTGGCTGAAACCATTCAAGTTAAACAACGCCCAGTATTATAGTCGCTAAGTATGCGAAAACCAATCAAAAAGCATGGCGGCAACCGGGGTTAGATCAACGAAACGTGGGGTTACGCATGAAAGGAAGTGACAAACAGAGCGCGCGTGAAGAAAGGAAGATGGTGCGTTCTAGTGGACTCGAACCACCGACCCCCACCATGTCAAGGTGGTGCTCTAACCAACTGAGCTAAGAACGCGAATCATGGTGCGTCCGAGTGGACTCGAACCACCGACCCCCACCATGTCAAGGTGGTGCTCTAACCAACTGAGCTACGGACGCACAATATGAAGCTGAAAATGGTGCGTTCAATTGGACTCGAACCAACGACCCCCACCATGTCAAGGTGGTGCTCTAACCAACTGAGCTATGAACGCATTGGCTGTCTGGCGACAGCGGGGACGAATATTAACGGCAGCTTACAGCGCTGGCAAGAGGAAACATGCTTTTTTCGTTTCGACTGATGAGCAACTGTGCGACCCGTCGTTTTTTTAAGCGTGAAGGGCGCGCAAGCCCTTCGATTAATGTGCGGCGCGTCCGAGTAAAACCTCGGCGGGCAGACGTTGCAAACGGCGTATTCGCCATATCATCATCACCGCCGAAGAGGTGAGGCCGATGATAAAACCGCACCAAAATCCGGCTGGCCCCATCGCGGGTACCACCAAGTCGGTCAGTGCGAGGATATAACCGCTCGGTAACCCCAACACCCAATAGGCAATCAAAGTGATAAAGAAGATGGAGCGGGTATCTTTATAGCCACGCAAAATTCCGCTGCCGATAACCTGAATAGAGTCAGAAAATTGGTAGATAGCGGCTAAAAACATCAATTGCGCCGCCAGACTGACCACTTCAGGGTTGTCGTTATACAACAGCGCAATTTGCTCGCGGAAGGTGACAGTAAAGATTGCGGTGAGTGCCGCCATAGTAATACCAACGCCTTGCGCGGTCCAGGCGGCAACCTTTGCCGCCTCGGCGGAGCCCTGCCCAAGCCGAAAACCGACGCGAATGGTGGTTGCCACGCCGAGCGAGAGGGGTAATACAAACATCAGTGAACTAAAGTTGAGGGCGATTTGGTGACCGGCCACTTTCACAATGCCCATCGGCGACACCAGTAACGCCACTACCGCAAACAGCGTCACCTCGAAAAACAGGGCCAAAGCAACCGGTAGGCCAAGGGTAGTTAATCGCCACAATACGCGCCAATCTGGCTTACTAAAGGCTGAGTTGAGGCGAATATCACGCAGCGACCGGGCGCGACGCGTCCAAAATTTAATGGCGACAAACATTACCCAATAGACGGATGCCGTCGCCACACCACAACCGACGCCACCGAGGGCTGGCATACCAAAGTGGCCGTAAATAAAGATGTAGTTAACCGGGATATTGACCAACAGGCCGATAAAGCCCATCACCATACCGGGTTTGGTTTTTGATAACCCTTCACATTGATTACGCGCGACTTGAAAGAACAGGTAGCCCGGCGCCCCCCATAATAGCGCGCGCAAATAACCCACCGCGATGTCCGCCAGGCGCGGGTCAATATTGTGCATGGCGCGAATCATATAACCGGCATTCCACAGTACCACCATAATCAGCAGCGAAACGCCTCCAGCCAGCCAGTAAGCCTGGCGAACCTGGTGGGCAATACGCTCACGTCGACCCGAGCCGTTTAATTGCGCAACAATTGGCGTCAGCGCTAAAATCAGCCCGTGACCAAACAGTATGGTGGGCAGCCAAATAGAGGTGCCGACGGCGACTGCCGCCATATCGGTTGGGCTGACCGAGCCTGCCATGATGGTGTCGACAAAACCCATCGCGGTTTGCGCAATTTGCGCGAGGATGACCGGAATAGCGAGAGCTAATAATTGACGCGCTTCTGTCAGGTACTTCTGCACGTATACACCTTTATCATTTTTAGAGATGAACGGGGTTAACGCCGCATTGGACGTTGAAATAAAACTAAGAGAATAAGCGGCCTAGTGTAACCAGAGAAGCGCCTTTAGCCAATCAACAATCGGTTATCATTCGGTGTTATATCGGTGGCATGCAGCGCCTTGTGTGTTTACCATAGACAGAAGACGCAGATGAGAAAATGAAAAAAATCGACTGAGGCCATCACTATGTTTACCGGTATTGTGCAGGGCACCGCAGAGGTGCTTTCTATTGAAGAAAAAGATCATTTTCGTACTCACGTGGTTAAATTACCGGCGGAGTTATTACCGGGTCTGGAACTGGGTGCATCGGTTGCGCATAACGGCTGCTGTTTGACCGTGACCGCCGTTGATGGCGATCGGGTGAGTTTTGATTTAGTGAAAGAGACGCTGCGTATCACTAATCTGGGCGAATTACAGCCGGGTGATGTGGTCAATATTGAACGTGCGGCTAAATTTAGTGATGAAATCGGCGGTCACTTAATGTCCGGTCATATTATGACCACCGCTGAAATCTGTAAGATCGTCGCTTCGGAAAATAATCGTGAGATCTGGTTTAAACCCCAGGACGCGGCGCAAATGAAATACATTTTGCATAAAGGGTTTGTCGGTATTGACGGTATTAGCCTAACGGTTGGCGATGTCAGCAAAACCAAGTTTTGCGTGCATTTAATTCCGGAAACATTGGCGCGCACCACCCTAGGGGCGAAAAAGCTGGGGCAACGGGTAAATATTGAAATTGACCCGCATACGCAGGCGATTGTTGATACCGTAGAGCGGGTGTTAGCGCAGCGTGATGCTGCGCAAGTCATCGCCGCAACCGAAGCTAATATCGGGTAACACCGCATAAAAAAGGGCCGCTACCAAGGTAGCAGCCCTTGTCGGTCTTCGTGCAAGTCAATGTGGGACGCGTAGGCCGCCTTCCACACCGCGGCTAAATACGACTTGCCAGAGTTGGATGTCGCGGGCGCGGAAGGCACCGGCGCAGGAGTTCAGATAATAACTAAACATCCGTTTAAAACGTTCGCCATACTTCTCGGCCAATTGCGGCCATGCCACCAGAAAACGTTCGTACCACGCCATTAACGTAGTGTCATAGTCGGCGCCGAAATTGTGCCAATCCTCCATGACAAAATGCGACTCGCTGGCTTCTGCGATATGGCGCACTGAGGGCAGACATCCATTCGGGAAAATATATTTATTAATCCACGGATCGACATTCATATCGGTTTTAATTGCACCGATAGTATGCAGCAGGAAAATACCGTCCGGTTTTAAATTGCGATCGGCAACGTCGAAATAGGTGGCATAATTTTTAGGCCCAACGTGTTCAAACATTCCGACGGAAACAATTCGGTCAAACTGCAGATTAAGATCGCGGTAATCCTGCAATAGAATAGAAACATCCAGACCTTCACAGCGCTTTTGCGCCATCTTCTGTTGTTCTGCGGAAATGGTTACGCCAGTTACACTGACGCCATAATTCCGTGCGGCATATTCAGCCAATCCACCCCAGCCGCAACCGATATCCAGCAATGACATGCCGGGTTCGAGTTTGAGCTTGTCGCAAATCATTTTTAGTTTGGCGTCTTGGGCCGCCTGGAGATTATCGGCTTCTTTCCAGTAGGCGCAAGAATATTGCATATGCGTATCTAGCATCAGTGAAAAAAGATCATTACCTAAATCGTAATGTTCTTTACCCACAATCCATGCCCGCTTTTTCGATTGCAAATTAGTCAGTCGGGCAGCGGCAATACGCAGCGTATCTTTAAAATGGTGGGGGAGTTTCTCATCCAGTTTATGTTTTAACACTCGGTGAAAAAACATATCCAGCCGTTCACATTCCCACCAGCCATCCATATAACTTTCGCCTAGCCCTAGCGATCCTTCCTGCAACACGCGTTTAAAAAAATCAGGATTTTTGACCTGAATATCCCAGGGGCGTGTACCATTGATTTCAATATCGGCCATGTTAAGCATTTCATGGACGATACGATACCAGTGATTTTCTTCAAGGCTCACTTCTTCTATACACGATGAACTCATAGCTTCTCCATCACCTGTGTGATCTGAACCTGAGAAATAGAATAGACAATTTCTACAGGGTTGTGCGAGAACTCACGGAAAATCCGTGCGGCCTGATATCCGACGTTTAACAGAGGATTGAAATTGAACGAAAAAAACTGCAGAGAAGCGGAACGAAAGCCACGCTGGATAACGCTGCGACAACCCTGTCAGCCCAATCAAAAAAAGTTGATCATTTGTTATAAAATATTGCCTGAACATGAGTATATGCTCACGCCAGACAATATTCAATGGATTATTGTTAGGGTGCTAAGTAAATAATTTCAATCAGTTATTGGTTGCCCGACAGACAGTCGATACCGGCCTCTGCGCCTCGTTCTGACGTTGAAATTGTAGTGCAAAACCGAGTAATGCCAACCCGATAGTTGATAACATTACGCTGGTGGTCGTCAGCAGAGTATGTTCAATCAGTGATGAGACCGCCAGACTGGCGAGAAAACAGAGCCCCAACTGCAGCATATTCTGTAACGCTGCCGCTTTGCCGGTGTCTTGCGGGAAGGGCAGCAGCGCGTTGGCAACCACAATCGGATACAGAGCGCCATTAGCCATTGCCATGCCGCAGAAAGGTATCAACAACCCCACTAACGTGACATGGCCGGTAACCGCAACGGTAAAAATGCTCGCGACGCTCAGAGTATAGAGGGCGAGTAGCCACGGCAGTAAGCTTTTACTCTGCAGATGGTTTAGCGCCGTACGGCAACCGAACCCGCCAATCAGAAACGCGATGGTTTGTGGCACATAGCTCAAGCCGATATCTCCTGGGGTGAGACCCAAGTCGGCAAGAATAAACGGCGAACCGGTGAGCCAGGCGAAAAAGCTGGCGGAGCAGGCCGCATAGATCAACACGTTTCCGCTATATACGCGTGAGGCCAGCAGAGAAAGCACGCTGGCTTTTTTCTGTGATTCATCGACCGGCTGGCGGGTGTTTTTCAGCGAAAGTGTCGCTAACAGCAAAGCCAGTGCGGTCAATAATAAAACCAGGAAAATGCTACGCCATGAGAAATGGTTTAGCAGCCAGGCGCCTAGCAGCGGCGCCAGCGCGGGAGAAAGCGCCACCAGCGGCATAATGGTCGCGAAGACGCGATTGGCTTGTGGCCCGGCATAGCGATCAACCACCAGCGCTTGCCAACTTACCGCCGCCGAACAGACCCCGACCGCCTGGATAAAACGTAGCGCCAGCAGCAATGTGGCGTCTGTCACCCACAACATGCCTGCACAACCAACAATAAACAGACTTAACCCGGCGAGCAGAACGGGTTTGCGGCCAATGCGATCGGAAACCGGCCCCCAGATGAGTTGCGCACAGGCGAAACCGGCCAGGAAGATGCTCAGACTGGCGCTAATCGTACCGGGGTGCGTTTGCAAGTCCTGCTGCATCGCGCCGAAAGCGGGGAGATACATATCGGTGGCGAGAAAGCCCAACATGCTCAGTAGGGCGAGGTACAACAAAAATCCTTTCGATCTCATCATTAAACAACTCTTTTATTATTACAGGTGATTTTAACGCCGCAGAGTGTAAAGGGGTGCAAGAGTGCTTGTGAAACGCTAATATTTGCACATTGCTATCAAAAAAATTGCAGGCAAAAAATGTGGTCTGAATATTCTCTCGAAGTACTTGATGCCGTTGCGCGTACTGGCAGTTTTACCGCAGCGGCAAATGAGCTTCATCGCGTTCCCTCCGCCGTCAGTTATACGGTACGGCAACTGGAGGAGTGGTTGGCGGTAAGCTTGTTTGAGCGGCGGCATCGCGATGTGGTTCTGACCGATGCCGGCGCGCTATTTATTCGCGAAAGCCGTGGTGTTATCAAAAAAATGCTTGCCACGCGGCGTCAGTGTCAGCAGGTAGCTAATGGCTGGCGAGGTCAGTTGAGCATTGCGGTCGATAGGATTGTAAAACCACAGCGAACGCGTCAACTGGTGTTGGATTTTTACCGCCACTTCCCGGATATGGAACTGCTGGTTTCACCGGAAGTCTTTAATGGGGTTTGGGATGCGCTGGCAGATGGGCGAGTTGAAGTGGCTATTGGGGCAACTCAGGCCATTCCGGTCGGTGGCCGTTTCGCCTTCCGCGACATGGGCACCCTGAACTGGCGTTGCGTGGTAAGCGCCACACACCCATTAGCCAGCTATCGCGATGTGCTGGATGATGAAGTCATTCGCGCCTGGCCATCACTGGTACTGGAGGACACCTCACGCGCCTTACCGCGACGAACCACTTGGACGTTGGACAATCAGCGGCGTCTGGTGGTACCGGATTGGGAAACCGGGTTCGATTGCTTACAGGCCGGGCTTTGCGTCGGGATGGTGCCCGGGCACTTCGCCGCGCCGTGGTTAGCCGCGGGGCATTTGCATGAGCTAAATCTGGCGACACGTTTTCCCGACAGCCCCTGCTGCGTGAGTTGGATCGAGCAGGATACGTCTCCGGCGCTGACATGGTTATTGAGCTATCTTGGCACCGGAGAGACGTTGAATGAGGAGTGGTTACGTGAAGAGAAGGGAACCTAACGCCCATCGCGTCGTGTTGCGGACAGCGGCGCTGCCCGCAGCATTAAGCGTTACCGCCGGTAATCAAGGAACGGGCCATCGGCAACCGAGCGGCGCTCGACCAGATGGGGATGAACTTCAATAGTTTGCGGCTCTTCGCGTTTGTTGATAATACGGTCAAGCAGCATATCGAAAGCGGTTTCGCCTAACTGCTCTTTAGGCTGGTGTACGGTGGTCAATGCTGGCGCGAAATAACGCGCGTTGCGCACGTTGTCATACCCGATCACCGAAATATCCTGTGGGACGCGTAACCCCAGTTCATCGGCGGCGCAAATCGCGCCCATCGCCATAATATCGCCGCCGCAAAATACAGCTGTAGGCCGCTGTTTTTGCGAGAGAATCTGTTGCATAGCTTGGTAGCCTGATTCTGGCTCAAAATCGCCCTGAACAATCCATTCGTTGCGCACCGGGATATTCTCTTCAGCCAATGCTTTCAGAAAGCCGGCGTGACGACCGCCGCCGGTATTTCGCTCCATCTGGCCGGGAATCGCCCCAATATCACGGTGACCACGCTCAATAAGATAGCGACCTGCCAAATAGCCGCCTTCAAAAGCGTTATCCAGCACCGTATCGGTAAAGTCGCCGCGTGATTCGCCCCAATCCATCACCACCATCGGAATAGAACGGTTTTCTTCCAGCATTTTTAATAAATCGTTCGGATATTCCGAACACATTACCAGCAACCCGTCGACGCGTTTTTGCGCCATCATTGACAGGTAGGCCTGCTGTTTTTGCAAATCGTTATGCGCATTGCCAAGGATGAGAGTGTAGCCACGCTCAAAACAGCGGTTTTCGACCGCCTCAATAATTTCGGCAAAATAGGGCGCTTCGCTTGAGGTGGCCAACAGGCCGATCGACTTAGTGTGATTAACCTTAAGGCTGCGTGCGACCGCGCTCGGCGAATAGTGCAGCGCTTTAATCGCATCCTGCACCGCTTCCCGCGTCTCTTCGGCTACGAAACGGGTTTTATTGATGACATGTGAAACGGTGGTGGTCGAAACCCCGGCGCGTTTCGCCACATCTTTAATTGTTGCCATTAAAATGGTACTCCTGGTTTATCGCAACTGGCTGATAAACTGAATGTTAATCGTTTGCGTCAATTTAGCTTTTCGACCCGGCGTTATTCATGTTTTAGGGTGGCTTTCTGAGTCATATCAGGAAGGTGGAACACCGGGAACAGGCAGCCAACAACCGAATGCGACGGTTGTTGCGCAACGGAAAAACGAAATTCTATCAAGGCTGTGAGCATAAGACGAGATTTTTACCGGCAACTGTGCGAAAATCTATTCAATTACCCTTTGTAAGGTCTTTCAGGAGCGAAACATGTCAACCGATCTAAAGTTTTCATTGTTTACAACCGTCGCTGCTTTACTGGTGATTGTGGCTTTTAGCCTGACGGCGGTTATGCACTAAGCTGGCGAAAATAAAAAATCATTGATGAGCTGCACGCCAAATGTTGGGCATCCAACAAAGTAAGGTGCAGTTTTTTTATGTGCCGACACGCCCCTCGCTGCAGGCATCTTTGAACTATCACGCATAAGAAATGAACGCACACGCCTTCTTCGCTGATTAAGGACGACATACCCTGTCTGTTCCGGTTGGAAGCGATCACTCGCCCTCGACTTACCGGCAGCTCATTGGCTGCATTCTCTAACCTGAACAGGAGCAATCAATGCCTCTCAATCACTTTGTCACACTTGGACGTTCCGGATTGCGCGTTAGCCCATATTGTCTGGGAACCATGACGTTCGGTGAAGACTTCGGCTGGGGAGCCAGCCCCGAAGAGTCGTTCGCTATGCTTGATGAATATCTGGCGCGTGGAGGAAACTTCGTGGATACCGCCAATATTTATACTGCCGGTCATTCTGAGCAAATTATCGGAGATTACCTTACCCAAAATCGCGTTCGGCGCGATGCGTTGGTACTTAGCACTAAGTTCTATTGCAACCTGCACCCGGGCGATCCGAACGGCGGCGGGGCGGGGCGCAAAGCGCTTATCCAACAATGCGAAGCCTCTTTGAAACGGCTCCAGTGCGACTATATCGATATCTATTGGTTGCACAACTGGGATCGAACCGCGCCCATTGAGGAGACACTACGCGGTCTCGACGATCTGGTTACCGCCGGTAAAATTCGTTATGTCGGCTTCTCAGACATTCCCGCCTGGAAAACGGCCGAAGCGCAGATGTTTGCTCAATTTCGGGGATGGGCGCCGATTATTGCGCTCCAGCTTGAGTATTCGCTGCTAGAGCGAACAAGCGAGGGTGAATTGTTCCCGATGGCACAAGCGATGGGGATGGGGATCATGCCTTGGTCGCCCCTGAAAAGCGGTTTCCTGAGCGGAAAGTTTAGACGTGGCAACGCAGAGAATGTTGATACCAAACGTACCAATCTGGTTGGCGTGCCTGGTGAGGCGGATTACGACATTATTGAAACCGTGGTGGAGGTTGCCTCGCAACTTGGCGCCAGCCCTGCGTCGGTGGCTTTGGCTTGGGTCCGATCACAATCAGGCGTTAGTTCTACTCTGATTGGCGCACGGCGTCTTGACCAGCTTAAAGCCAATCTGGATTCTCTTGATGTGACACTCTCTGCTGAGCAGATGAGTATGCTAAGTAAGGTCTCCAGGCCGAAGCTGAATTTCCCGGCCGACAACAACGCCACCTTGGCACCAATGTTGGCGTTCTCCGGCATGACCGTCGATGGTAATGCCGTGCCGTCGTTCGAGCGGCGCTCTGATTGAAGCCAGTGAGAAGGGGCGTTGCTGCCGAAAACGGGTTATGACCTCAGGCGCATAATCATACCAGCGTCAAAAGCTATTTTGATGCTGGTGGCGTTAGCGAATGGTTTTTGGCGTCATCACCCGACGTGCGCCGACATAGTGCCGTTGCCAATAGTCTTCGGTGAGCTGGCTTATCTGAATATCTTTTCCGGTACGCGGCGATTGAATAAATTTGCCATTACCTAAATAAACCCCAACGTGGTCAGCGGCACCGCGGTTATTAATGCGGAAGAACACTAAATCCCCTTTTTCCAGCGATTGACGCTGTACCGGCGCGGCATCACGCAAGTGATACATCTCGTTGGCGGTGCGGGGGATCTTAAATTTAACCAAGTCTTTATAAGCGTACCAAACCAGCCCGCTACAATCGAAACCGGTATGCGGCGAAGTCCCGCCCCATTGATAAGGCTTACCTAACTGCCCCATTAATTTATTCATCGCCGTTTCACGCGCTTTCTGATAACGCTCGCGATGCACTTTACTCATTTTCAACGGCCCTTGCTCGGTGGCGGCGGTCGAAAGCGTATGGCGATACTTACCACGTTGATGCCCGTAGCGTTTGCCCGTTTTTACCGTATGTTTTTTTACCGGCGCTTTGAGAGAGGCGATTTCTGCTTTAGGTTTTTTCTTGAGTTTAAGTTTCTGGGCAATCGGCAAACGACTTTTTTTCGTGCTGGTTTTTACCTGACGCCGTTTTTTACGCTCATCTTCACGTGCGCTTTTCTTATCAATCTTATGATGATTGGCATTAATAGGGGCCTGCGGCGAAGCCTGCGCCACATTGAAGAATAACTGAGCAAATGCCAGCAAAAAGAGCGTAATGAGTAAACGCATAATCCCGTTACAGGTAAAGCCCTCAAAAAACAGAGAGCGGCCAGAAGAGACAACCCTGCCGTCAGGCAGGCCCGGACCCAATTCTAATCTAACTTTTTCGCAAAAGGTAAGGTCTTTTTCCATTAATCATTCACTCAGGACAAAAAGCCTGCCAAATGAACAATATCAGGCGCTTATCTCACCACAAATATTGCTAACTATTAATCAATTAATGTGGTGAAATGATATCAAAATGTTATTTCTACGGTCACATTTAGCATAATGGAGCGAAAGGCATTATCCCTGCATAAAATGTCGTTTTCAGTGACCACTAAGAATCGCTACAATAAATAGACACGAAGTGAGCAATTAAGGAAGTCAAATATGAGTACTGTTGAAAAAATTCAGCGCCAGATCGCAGAAAACCCGATCCTGCTGTACATGAAAGGTTCGCCGAAGCTGCCAAGCTGTGGTTTCTCAGCTCAGACGGTTCAGGCGTTGTCTGCCTGTGGCGAACGCTTCGCGTATGTTGATATTTTACAAAATCCGGACATCCGCGCCGAACTGCCAAAATATGCCAACTGGCCAACCTTTCCACAATTGTGGGTGGATGGTGAACTGGTCGGCGGCTGTGATATCGTGATTGAAATGTATCAACGCGGTGAGCTTCAGCAACTGATCAAAGAAACGGCTGAGAAGTACAAAGAAGCAGAATAAGTGACAGAGGCGGGTGTTTACCCGCCCTGGTGCAGGTTAGAGGGATGCCTCGTCGTCCGGGGCATCTTCTTCATCCACCGCCAACGGCGGCCAGCCTCCCAAGCGTTTCCAGCGGTTCACTAACTCACAAAATAACGATGCGGTCTGCTCAGTATCATACAGAGCGGAATGCGCTTGCGTACTATCGAAAGGAATCCCTGCCGCTTTGCAGGCTTTTGCCAGCACCGTTTGGCCGACAACCAAACCGCTTAGCGCGGCGGTATCAAACGTTGCGAACGGATGGAAAGGGTTGCGCTTCAGGCCCGCACGCTCCGCGGCTGCCGTCATAAAACTGTGATCAAACGTCGCGTTATGTGCCACGATAATCGCGCGGTTACAGCCTTGATCCTTAATTCCTTTGCGAACCATTTTGAAAATGGCATGCAGCGCGTCATATTCACTGATTGCACCGCGCAGCGGGTTATGTGGATCGATTCCGGTAAAGGCCAGCGCCTCCGGTTGTAGCTGGGCGCCTTCAAAAGGTTCAACGTGGAAATGCAATGTTTCATCCTGCTGCAGCCAACCGTTTTCGTCCATTTTTAGCGTAATCGCGGCAATTTCCAGCAGGGCATCGGTTTTGGCATTAAAACCGGCCGTTTCCACATCAATCACCACCGGATAAAACCCACGGAAACGTTCAGACAAGGTGTTTAATGGTTTCGATTCAGACATCAGGATCTCATTGGTGGAAAAATGCAGCGCGCATTATGGCAAATTTTAAGGTGGCTTGCAGTAGTGGGAAAAAACAAGGGCAGTCATACTGCCGTTAATCGGTTTATTATTGAATTGAAATAATCTTTACGAAAGGAAGGTTTTCGCATGAAAAAAAGGTTTCCTTATGCGCTTTTGTTGGCGACGTTTGCCGTCTCCCCACTCTGCAGCGCCGGGCAGCAGGCATTGTCAGAGCAACAAATATCGGCGCTGGTCAACCGCACACTGACGCCACTGCTCAAAGAACAGGCGATTCCTGGCATGGCGGTTGCGGTGCTTTATCATGGCAAACCTTACTATTTCAATTATGGCCTGGCGGAGTTAAATCACCGACGTCCGGTAACGGAGCATACGTTGTTTGAACTGGGTTCATTAAGTAAAACCTTCACCGGCATTCTCGGCGGTTATGCGGTACAAACCGGTCGGCTTAACCTGAATGATCCCGTCGCGAAATACTGGCCTGCGCTAACCGGTCAACAGTGGCAAGCGATCACCATGTTACAATTAGCCACCTATACGGCGGGCGGCCTGCCATTGCAGTTACCGGATAACGTGACCGACGAGAAGTCGCTGTTTAATTATTATCAGCAGTGGCAGCCGCGTTGGACGCCGGGCACCAAACGTAATTATTCTAATGCCAGCATTGGCTTGTTCGGCGCGCTGGCGATTAAAAACACCGCCTTATCATATGAAGACTTTATGACCCGGCACGTTTTCCAGCCGTTAAAGCTTACCCACACCTTTATTACGATCCCTGCTGTCGAGCGAACGAATTACGCCTGGGGATATAAGAATGGGCAAGCGGTGCGTGTTTCGCCGGGAATGCTTGATGCACAAGCATATGGAATCAAATCCACCGCGCACGATATGTTGCGTTTTATGCAGGCCAATATCACGCCCGAACGCGTGACGAACCGCCAGGTCAGGCAGGCGATTGCGCTGGCGCAGTCTCGTTATTATCAGGCAGGGGAGATGTACCAGGGATTGGGCTGGGAAATGTATAACTGGCCGCTGAACCCGGAGGTGGTTATTAAGGGCAGCGATAATCAGGTAGCATTAGCGCCACAAAACGTAACCGCCTTAAATCCGGCGCAACCGGCGGTTGCCGCATCATGGGTTCACAAAACCGGCGCGACCAATGGCTTTGGCGCGTATGTGGCCTTTGTGCCGCAGGAGCAAAACGGTATTGTGATGTTGGCGAATAAAAATTATCCGAATCGGTTGCGAGTGAAGGCGGCTTACCAGATTTTGCAGGGCTTGCGCTAAACGCTTTGCACGCCGCGCAGAAAAACAAGCGGGCGCCTGAAGGCGCCCGCATCGATCAATTAATCACCTAAGGCTCCGCCAGCCTGTGCGTTCTCAATCAGCTCGATTTTGTAACCATCCGGGTCTTCAACAAAAGCAATAATCGTCGAACCGCCTTTTACCGGGCCGGCTTCACGGGTGACGTTACCGCCATCGTTACGGATACGTTCACAAGTTGCCGCCACGTCATCAACGCCAAGTGCGATATGACCATAGGCGCTGCCCAAATCGTATTTGTCGACGCCCCAGTTGTAGGTCAGTTCAATGACAGCGCCCTGGCTTTCATCGGTATAGCCTACGAAGGCTAGCGTATACTTATACTCAGTGTTTTCGCTTTGGCGCAGTAAACGCATGCCAAGGACACGGGTGTAAAAGTCGATAGAACGCTGTAAATCGCCAACGCGCAGCATGGTATGAAGTAAGCGCATAACACTCTCCTGATTATGAATGTCATCGTCCGATGACAGAAAAAAACGACCTAAGTATAGCGTTGATTTCTCAACACCTATGGCTTAGGTCGTAACAACACATTACTCGTCGCGATTTATAAGGTCGGGTAATCGGTGTAACCTTCCGCCGAACCGCCGTAGAACAGATCCGGTTTCGGCTCATTTAACCCCGCCTTAGCGCGTAAACGCTCTACCAGGTCCGGGTTCGCGATATAGCTACGGCCAAACGCGACGGCATCAATTAAACCTTGCTCAATCAGTGCTTCCGCTTTTTCCGCAGTATACGCGCCAGCGCCAACAATCACGCCAGGATAAACCGCGCGGATTGCCTTACGGAATGCTTCGCTATAAGGTTTACCGCCAGCCCAGTCCGGCTCAGAAATATGCAGGTATGCCAGATTACGTTTCGCCAACTCGCCGATGTAGTACAGCGCTGCCGCTTCCTGGTCTTCACCATTGTCGAGGCCATTGAATG
This sequence comes from Paramixta manurensis, assembly GCF_013285385.1. Classification (NCBI taxonomy): domain Bacteria; kingdom Pseudomonadati; phylum Pseudomonadota; class Gammaproteobacteria; order Enterobacterales; family Erwiniaceae; genus Paramixta; species Paramixta manurensis. The sequence goes on from NZ_CP054212.1 coordinate 2,205,311, forward strand.
GGCCTAATGGGGAAATACGGATACCAATACGGTCTGCGCTCCATCCGTCAATTGCGGCATCAACCACTTCTAGCGCAAAGCGCGTACGGTTTTCAACGCTCCCGCCATATTGATCAGTACGCTGGTTAGAGGCCGGTGAAAGGAATTGATGAATCAGATAACCGTGCGCTGAGTGTAGCTCCAACAGATCAAAATCCGCTTCACGTGCATTGATCGCCGATTGACGGAAGTCGCCCACGATTTGCTTAATCTCTGCCAGCTCCAGCGCGCGCGGTGTTGATGTCTCTTCACGAATAGCATGGCCTTGCGCATCGCGCAGGGAGGTACGCGTACCGGCAGCGATGGCGGAGGGCGCGACCGGCGCCTGCTGGCCGGGCTGTAAGCTACTGTGGGAAATACGACCGGTATGCCACAGTTGAACCGAACTGTGGCCGCCTGCCTCGTGGATACCAGCATTGATCGATTTCCATGCGGCAATTTGTTCCGCCGTATGCAGGCCGGGAGCGCCAGCATAACCTTTCGCCTGGAAAGAGATCTGCGTAGCTTCAGTAATGATTAAACCGGCACTGGCGCGTTGGCGGTAGTATTCGCCCATCAATGGCGTAGGGATATCGCCAGGTTCGATACTGCGCAGACGCGTCAGCGGAGCCATGAAAATACGGTTTGGAACAGTAATGGCACCCGTTTTGAGCGGGGAAAACAGCTTGGTTAATTCCATAAGTGACTCCTGTATTAGACCGGTCGTCTAGAAAGCGCTTTTTTTAAAAATCACGCGATAGTTAACATACGTTCTATTTCGACAAGCGCATTAGCCAGTGGCCCGCTATCTCGTCGCATTTTACTTTGCAGGCTGGCGCCCAACCAAAGCAGGTAAATTGTTTCTGCTATGTCGTCCGGCGAGCGCGCCAAGCGTAATGCGTTCTTGGTGCTGGCCTGCTGCAAGGCATGGGTCAAAATCTCGATCACCGCCGCAGAGCCATTATTCATCGCATTACGCATCTCTTCGGAGAGATCGCACACTTCAGCCGACAGTTTTACCGCCAGGCAGCCTTCAATATGCCCATGCTCGCGAAAGGTCCGCTCCGCGCGCGCATAATAGTCGAGAATGCGTTGGCGCGGGTTACTCTCTTCGTCCGCAAACCAGGCGCGTAGCACATGATTGGACAAGGCGAAATACCGTTCCAGCAATGCAACGCCGAACGCCTCTTTTGAGCGGAAATAGTGATAAAACGATCCCTTCGGCACGCCAGCAAGGCTGAGCAATTCGCTGAGCCCCATACCGGTAAAACCGCGTTGCAGACAAAGCTGCTCGCCAGTGGCAAGCAGATGTTCACAGGTATCGTTGCGAGTAACTTTATTCATGCGCCACAGACTAGTAGACCAGTTGGTCTAATGCAACTCCGAAGAGGTCGATTGGCACGCTTTGTTCATATCCAGTTGCGGTTGGTACTCGCTGGTTTGAATATTGAACATGCCAAGCAGGGTATGGAACAGGTTATCCTGCGAGACGGCATCCTCTTGCGCGTGCTGACGGAGACAGTTTTGGTTGATGCCAAAGGTTGAGGCATAGTCAGGAGACATCCACATCAGCAACGGAATGTGCGTTTGCTGCTCAGGCGCGAACACATAAGGCGTACCGTGCAGATACATGCCGTGCTCGCCCAGCGACTCACCGTGGTCGGAAAGGTAGATTAGCGCGACATTAAATTTACCGCTCCAGCCTTTCAACAGATTGATGGTATCGCTGACCATCGCATCGGTATACAACAGCGAATTATCGTAGGTGTTGATGAGTGCCTGATGGTCGCAGTCCTGGATCTGATTGCTGTCGCAGGTTGGCGTGAAATGGCGCATTTCCGGCGGATAGCGAAGATAATAGGCCGGGCCGTGGCTGCCCATTTGATGCAGGACAATGACGCTGTCGTCATGGAGGCCTTCAATATAGTTATTCAGGCGTTGTAATAACGCGCCATCGCGACAGTAGCCCTTAGCGCAAAATTCAGGCAAGCGCCATTGCGTCATATCCGTATGTGGGACGCGGTCACAGGCACCTTTACACCCGCCATCATTTTCACGCCACAGCACGTTCACGCCGGCATGGGCCAAAATATCAAGCGCGCCTTCCTGATGATGTGCGAGGTTGGCGTTATAGTGGACACGCGGCATATTGGAAAACATGCAGGGCACGGAAATGGCGGTTTCTGTGCCACAAGAGGTGGCATGTTGATAGTAGATCACCTGCTGTTTTTTCAACTGCGGATTAGTCTCCCGCTGATAACCGCCAAGCGAAAAGTTTTCTGCCCGGGCGGTTTCGCCCAACACAAAAATGACCAACGTTTTTTTATGCTCCGCGCGGATGATGGGGCCTTTTTTCGCGTCCTGACCGATGCGAACCAGTGTTTGGTCGCCCTGAAACCAGCGGTCGTGGATGTAGTGACCGCTGCCACTGACAATATTGACTGGCGTTATCATTTTCACCAGCCCTTTATTATTGCGGATCATCGAGGCGTAATCTTTATAAAACAACGCGGCAACGAGAAGAATAAGTAACAGGGCGCCAAGGCTATAGAGTGCGCGGAGGGCGAGGCTAAACCACCATGGGCGGTTTTGTTCAATCTTGCAAAATGCGATGAGTAGCACCGGCAGCACGCCTGCCAACGCCATCCACATCAGATAGCTACCGGTAAGGAGTGCAGAGGCCTCTTGCAGGTCGGTCTCAAACACGTTTTGCACCATATTGGTATCGATGACCGTGCCAAAGTTATACATAAAGTAGTTGGCTGCGGCGCTCACCAGCACCAGTATGATCAACAGGGGTTTGCGTATCCACGGCAGTGCCAGTAGATTAAAAATTAGCGTGAAGGCTGCAAAAAGAACCAGCGGGATTGAGGCGATAAACAGTGTATCGTGCAGATTGATGCGTGGCGTCAGCTTCCAGGCATCGGCGATAAATAACCCGTTAAAAGCGAGCGTAAAAAATGCAGCGCAGAGGAAATTAAACGTTATTTCGTTACAACGTAACTTTGGAGAAAAATGCATAATGACCAATAAGCAGAAGAGATTATGCACAGCATAAAAGGAAAAGCTTAGAGAAACCTTAATGCTGATTCAACGAAATCGCAGCAGTTTGCGCGCACGTTTACTGATGCGTAACCAACGGTAAATAGTCTCGCCGGATGTTGCCGGAAACCCGCGAGTAACTTGCACAACCTGCGTAAGACGTCTTCAATAGAGGGACGGTGTGATAAACAGGAGCGATGGTGGCGGAACAACTTGAGTTCTTCCCGGTACCCAGTCCGTGCCGGGGTATCTGTCAGTCCGATGAGCGCGGTTATTGCCGTGGCTGCCTGCGTAGCCGTGATGAGCGTTTTAATTGGATGAAATATAGCGATGCGCAAAAGCGCGAGGTGTTACGCCTGTGCCGCCAGCGCTACCTGCGCCTGCACCGCACCGCGAAAAACGATCTCCCCGCCGACCCGGAACAACCGTCACTGTTTTAATCAGAAGGGAAAAGTTGTTTTATTTTGCTGATGATGATGGCGCTATCTTGCGATGCATATTGCATAACGGTGAGGTGAATAATTTTACTTTTGTTGAAACCTCCCGTATAGAAGCGATATTTTAATCCGGGAACGCAGACGATAAGATCAGCCGCTTTCTCGATCAATTCAATATCCGATTCGGTATCATCTCTCTTTACGGTCCAGTTGGGGTTTTTCTTATTTAGTGTGTGTTGTAATGCATTGATATAGTTACACTCTTTTCGCCAGCTAAAATAACCCGAACTAAGCATTAGAGAACACCCAAGCATTGGGCTCGGGTTACAGACAAAATAAATAATCCTTTTTTTCATACTGCCACCTACCTGTGATTTTATTATTTCCTGTGCTACTAAGTAGCCTGTATCTCTTATAACAGTTGAATATTGGCGTCAACGATGAGTGGAGAAATGGCTCGCTTTTTAGCAGAAATATAGTGTTGTTACTCATCTCTTTTACGAGCTTATCTGTAGCCACTTCTCCAGCCAACAACCGTCACTGTTTTGATATTACGCGCATTTTTCCCGGCTGATTACGCTATACTGACGCGCTAAAATCGTTGATGCGCCAACAGGCCGCAGGAGAGAAATCATGACAGAACGTCTGCATATTGCGCCGCAGGGACCGGAATTTTCACGACTGGTAATGGGATACTGGCGCTTGATGGAATGGGGTATGACCCCACAGCAACTGGTCGGTTTTATTGAGCAACATCTGGAACTTGGCATCACCACGGCCGACCACGCCGATATTTATGGCGGCTATCTCTGCGAAGCCGAGTTCGGTAAAGCACTGCGCCTTGAACCATCACTACGCCAACGCCTTGAGCTGGTAACCAAATGTGGGATTGCGACCACCGCCAATCCGCAGAATAAAATTGGCCACTACATTACCGAAAGTGGTCATATTATTAGCAGTGCCGAAACCTCTCTGCGCCACTTCAATACGGATTATCTCGACCTGCTGTTGATCCATCGCCCGGATCCGCTGATGGATGCTGATGAGATCGCAGAAGCCTTCATCAGCCTGCACCAAAGCGGTAAAGTGAAACATTTCGGTGTCTCTAACTTTACCCCGGCACAATTCTCGCTATTGCAATCGCGCCTGCCGTTTACGCTGGCGACTAATCAACTGGAGATTTCTCCGATACATCAGCCGCTGCTGCTGGATGGCACGCTCGATCAGTGTCAGCAACTGCGCATTCGTCCAATGGCATGGTCTTGTCTGGGCGGCGGGCGCCTGTTTAATGATGCGGAGTTCGCGCCGTTGCGCGATGAGCTCCAGACGGTGATGCAGGAAACCGGCGCAGAGAATATTGAACAAGTGGTCTACGCTTGGGTGATGCGTCTGCCGTCGCAACCGTTGCCGATTATTGGCTCAGGTAAGATTGAGCGTGTACGCGCGGCGCTGGGCTCATTGAAAATTAATCTGACTCGCCAACAGTGGTTCCGCATTCGCAAAGCGGCGTTGGGATACGATGTACCTTAAAAAACCGCTGATGTTGGTTCCTCGGCGTAGTACGGTAAACAGAAGGAAACTGTCATGAAATATTTACCGTTGGCGGCAATGGTCGCCGCTTTAACCCTTTCTGCCTGCCAGCAACGGCAGGCTCCCACGTTAACGCTGCCCGGTCAGGGGCCGCAGCAAACCAGCCGTTTGGTTTATCATTGTGATGATGGCACACAATTAAGCGTGACCTACTACAACAACGATCTCAATCGGTTGGCGGTGGTGGCTATACCCGGTCAGGGCGAAGTGGTGATGGCGAATGTCATTGCTGCCAGTGGAGCAAAATATGATGGCAACGCTTTCGAATGGTGGACTAAAGGGAACAGTGGAACCTTCAGCCGCCTAATGGACGATAAACATACCGAGTGTAAAATCTAACCCGGTTAATCATCGGTGCGGCTTCGGCCGCACCTGTGGTTAGACCGCCTGTCTGAGTTGCAACAACGAGCACCAAAGCCGCCACAATATTCCCGCCAGTTCGTTGGTCTGTTCGCTTTTTTGTGCCAGCAACGCGGCAATCATCGCTTCCAGTTCATCCAGAACCTCATTTAGAGAGGTGTGGTGTACCCCTCGTTCGCTAATAATACGATGTAAACCGCGCAAACTGCTGTCGCGCACCGCGGCGAGTGAAGACGAGTCGGTATGCCAGGCACGCAATTGCCAGACAATATGCGAGCAGTTCAGTAATACCACGCCCCAGCGTAGCAGCCAGACACGCGCCTGTTCATCACGGCTGGTATTCAGCTGACTAATACGGTGATAAATCTGCGATTCAAAGCGGCTTTCGCTTAAGCGAGGATGGCGGCCAAGCTGATCGAGAAATTCGCGCCGTAACGCACGAATATTACGGCGGCTTTTACGCTTATCAGAACTGGGACGCAGGATCTGAAACGCTAACCATGCCAGTAACACGCCGCAGACTTTGGCAATATTGTCGTTAAGAAAGGTTTGGTAGTCATAGGTGGGTGGGTTGGTGACGGCAAGGAAGGAACCCATGAAGACGATAAACTGCCCCCACAGCCCGGCAAGTTTCTTTTGTTGCAGCTTAAACAACTGTAACGTTACCACCAGCGGTAGCAAGAACAGAATAAACTGCCATAGAACGCTGACCTGTACCATGATGCCAAATTTAACCACAAAGCTAAACACTGACAGCAGAAGCAAGGTTCTGAGTAGTAATGAGATACTGCCGCCGGGTGAGGGCGCAGAGGAATAGAGCACGCAGGCGATAGCGGTCAACGTTAGCGCCGCGCCGCCGGACTCCCACTGCGTATTAATCCAGAAAGTACAGCCCAGCACAATCACGCAGAAGGTACGTAACGCGCTCCAGGTGGCTTCCGCACTGTCGCTATAACGGGCTAATGAAGGGACCGGCGGTGGTTGAAAACGTGTGTCGGCATCGGCGTGCTCAAACTGGCGCAACCAGCGGCTGACGTTCAAATACATCCAGCAAAAATAACGCAGACGGTGCCAAAAAGCGCGATGACGATAATCTCCCTCCGGCCCCGGCGCGGCGCTCTGTAATATCTGCGCCAGGCGATATTTATCGCAATCGCTACGCGCCAGTTCAGTGAGCAGTTGATGCAATGCGCTAAATAGCCTCTCAGGCGGATCCTGCCAATTGAGCAACATGCGCCGCAAACTGGAGATCACGCTAGTGAGCCGTAGTTGTTGATGTAATACATAATTCAACACATTGTTCTGCCGGCGAAACCGATAATGGCTCCAAAATGCCTGAATGCGCAGCAAATTCATGGTTAGAATTTGACTAATCACATTCTCATGGGCGGTGCGGATCGTCTCGGTGGTTTCTTGTTGCAACAGCAGGCCGGCATGCTCAAGCAAACGGTTATGCATATCTTTTAGCGACTTTATTAACGCATCGCCATCCGAGGTGCTGGGCAATACCATCATCATAAACCCGCCGCACAGAATACCGGAGATAACCTCGCACACCCGTGCCTGGGTAATATCCCACAGGTCATTGATCTCGACGATATTGACGCTACTGAACGCGATGATCGCCGCAGTGTAACCCGCCAGTGAAAAGGCGTAGGCAACGTTATTTTGGAAATGATTGGCAATCCAGGTGCAGAGCGCCAACCATGTGGCGATCGCTAACGTAAATAGCCAGGGTTCATTGAGCGTATGCCCGGCGATCAACAATGCGGCGGCGGCGCCCAGCAGGCTACCGGCAATACGCCCCAAACTTTTACTGATCACACCGCCAATGGTTGGGAAGCTGACCACCGCTGCCGAGGTCATGGCCCAGTAAGGCTCATCCAGATCCAAACCGTAAGCGATACTGAGCGCTAAACACATCGCGATGGCATTGCGTAACGCGTAGCGCCACTGACCGGCAGTGGCCTTTATCCACGGCAACTGTTTCCATTCCAGCCAACTTAGCGTCATTGGCACCTCACGGCTGAATCGAAATAGTGCAGGTGGTACCGGCAACTAACGGAACGTCGGATGGAACATGGGTTAACGTGATGCGTACCGGTACGCGTTGCGCCAGCCGGACCCAAGGCACATTGGGTTTGATATCGGGTACCAGCCCGCTATCGGTTTCAATGCTTTGGTCGTAAATTGCACGACCAATACTCTCCACTTTGCCGCTCAGACGGTGCCCGCTACTGTACAACACAATATTGGCGTTATCGCCCGCGCGGATATGGCGTAGTTTGGTCTCTTCAAAATAACCGATGATATAAAACGAATGGCTATCGACCAGCGCGAACAACGGCGAGCCGCTGGTGGCGTAGTTGCCGGGACGTAGAGTGAGATTGCTGATCCAGCCGTCAGTAGGCGCATAAATTTTGGTTTGTGTCAGGTTCCACTGCGCCTGGTCAAGCGCGGCTTGCGCGGCACGCGCGGTTGCGGCCATGGCATTGGCGTTAAGGTTTGCCGCATCAAGATCTTCTGCCGAGATGACATTCCGCGGCAGGCTGCTACGACGGCGCGCCTCATGCTGTGCTTTTGCCAAATCCGCCTGCGCCTTCGCTAATTGCGCCTGCGCATTGAGCAACGCAATGCGGTAAGGCTCATCATCCAGCGCCAGCAATAGCGTGCCTTTTTTGACAAACTGATTATCTCTCACTTGCAATTGTGTGATGCGCCCGGAAACCTGCGGCGTAATATTCACCAACTCAGCGCGCACTTTACCGTCACGCGTCCAGGGGGATTGCATATAGTAATTCCACAACCACCAACCCGCACATAGCGCAATGGCAAAAACGATCACAGTAGAAAAGTATTTTAAGGTGTTTAATTTCATGACATTACCCAAGGCTCAACAGCCATAACGATCCTGTTACGCACAGCACAAATAAAGAAAGGTCCATCAACGTGGGATGCCAAATCTCGCCGGAGTAGAGCCAGCCGCGAAGCAACGGGTGCAATAATAGCCAGATGAGAAAACCCAGCAATACGGCTTTAAAGATAGGTGGAAAAAACAGCGAAGCGCCAAAAACCAGATCGGTTAGCGGGGCCGGTGAGGAAAAAAAAGGTGTTGCCACGTGTCGTCATCCTTCTTACGGGCGTGGGCGAAGCCCTGAAAAAGTAGTGATGTCTAGCCAGGGATCGCCCTGAATTTGTATTTTGTCCTGTAAACTCGCAGAATAGTCTAAAATCAGGCTTGATAGCTAGCAAGCTAATTATAAGGAGATGAAATTGGATACGCCACTAGGAACGGACTTGGCAAGATTAGTACGCATTTGGCGTGCTTTAATCGATCAGCGGTTAAAACCGCTGGCATTAACTCAAACGCACTGGGTTACGTTACATAATATCCACCAGTTGCCGCCAGAACAGTCGCAGATCCAACTGGCGAAAGCGATCGGTATCGAACAGCCTTCTCTGGTTCGCACGCTGGACCAATTAGAAGAGAAGGGGTTGATTACGCGCTGCACCTGCGCCAATGATCGCCGGGCAAAACGCATTAAGCTGACGAAGCAGGCAGAACCGATTATTCGCGAAGTTGAAAATGTGATTGATGTGACGCGGGATGATATTTTAGCCGGTATCTCACGCCAAGAGGTTGATCAACTGGTCACCCTGATTGCCCGGCTGGAAAAAAATATTCTTGAGCTGCAAAACAAGGGTGAATAATCGGCAATAAAAAAACCGACGCAACGCGTCGGTTTTTTTTCGTCCGTATGATACCCGTTAACGCGGAGAAACGGTGATCTGGCTGCCGTTTGACGCCATCGCGACACGTTGGCCCACGGCATAGCGGCTGGCGTCTTGTTTTTGCACCACCATAATAGTGTTGCCATCATCACGACGAATTTCCAGCTCTACGCCATCCGCTTTGTTAAGCGAGCCCTGCACCCCTTGGCCGGCAACGCCACCCAGCACCGCGCCACCTGCTGTCGCCAGGCTACGCCCCGCGCCGCCGCCAATGGTATTACCCAAAAAGCCGCCCAGCACCGCACCGCCAATGGTGCCAATAACATTGTTATCATCACCACCTTGAATTTTAACCGGGCGAACGTGTACCAACGTACCGTAGCTCACGTTTTGTATCTGTTTCGCTTCGTTGGCGCTGTAGACATCACCGGACAAGGTATCAGTATTGGTACAGCCAGCCAGCGTCATGCCAGCCAGTGCCACGATAAATAAACGCTTGATCATTATAAAACTCCTTTCATGACATTTTCGCTGCCCATAAATGCAGCCAACAATAACCTTATTATATGGCACAAGTCCGGCCTGTTTCCTGTTTATCTTGAAAAAGGCAAGGGTTGTAGCATAGACCACAAGGGCTAAACGAAAATTCAATTGCACCAGATAAAAAGTTTCCGATCGGATAAATGCGTTGCCGGATCCAAAAAACAACAATTAATCATAGAATTACACAGCTAATTTTGCCAGGCTGATAGCAATTAACTTTCTCTTCCGGCACGGAAGTAAGGCAACGTGATGAAATCAGGACGTTATATCGGCGTGATGTCCGGCACCAGTCTTGACGGCATTGATGTGGTTTTGGCGGCGATCGACGAGAATATGGTGGCGCAGCAAGCCAGCTACTGTCACCCGATCCCGCCAGACATTCGGCGCGACATTTTGGCGATTTGCCAGGGGCAGGCGTTAACCTTATCACAACTCGGTCAACTGGATACGCGGCTGGGAAAGTTGTTCGCTGACGCGGTTCTTACCCTGATGAAACAGCAAGGGCTGTCGGCAGAGGAGATTACCGCCATCGGTTGCCATGGGCAAACGGTGTGGCATGAGCCGGAGAGCGAAGCGCCGAATACGCTGCAAATCGGCGATAATAATCAACTGGTCGCCGCCACCGGCGTTACGGTGGTGGGGGATTTTCGTCGGCGCGATATGGCGCTTGGCGGGCAGGGCGCGCCGCTGGTTCCCGCCTTTCATCAGGCGCTGTTAATGCACCCTGTCGAACGCCGGATGGTGTTGAATATTGGCGGTATCGCCAATCTTTCGCTACTGATCCCAGGTATGCCGGTGCGCGGTTATGACACCGGGCCGGGCAATATGCTAATGGATGCCTGGATTTGGCGTCAGCGCGCGTTGCCCTACGATAAAGATGGCGAGTGGGCGCGAGAAGGGACGGTAATTCTACCGTTATTACAGCAAATGCTGACCGATCCGTGGTTTGCGCGACCGGCACCCAAAAGTACCGGGCGGGAGTATTTTAACCTTGGCTGGATTGAGCAACAGTTGAGTCATTTTCCCGGCGTAGCGCCGCAGGACGTGCAAGCGACGCTGGCGGAACTGACCGCCACCACGATTGCGGAACAGGTGTTACTCAGCGGCGGTTGCGAACGCTTAATGGTGTGTGGCGGCGGGAGTCGTAATCCGCTGGTGATGGCGCGGCTGGCCGCGCAGTTAGCAGGGACGGAGGTGTGCTCAACCGACGAAGCGGGCCTGTGCGGCGATGATATGGAAGGGTTGGCGTTTGCCTGGCTCGCTTATCGTACTTTGTCCGGGCTGGCGGGGAATTTACCGGCGGTAACCGGCGCGCGCGAAGAGAGCGTGCTGGGCGCCATTTTCCCGGCAAACTACCCGCCGCGCGGTCACTAACCGACGCGGACGTTATACTCAGGTTTTGATCCCGAAAGGAGAGCCCATGCAAAAATCACTGATGTTAACCATCGTCGCGCTATTATCTGGCTGCGGGCTAATGAAGCAGCATGAAGCGGTACAAACGCTGCATTATACCTGTGGAACTCTGCCATTAAGCGTCACCCAGGATAATCAGCAACAACAGGTCAGCTTCATTATGGATGGTAAACCGCTGGTGCTTAAACAAGAAGCGGCAGCATCAGGGAACCGTTATAGCGATGGTACCTATGTTTTTTGGTCAAAAGGAAATGGCGCGGTGATTGAGCGCAATAACAAAATTGTCATTGATGATTGTGAATTGCATACGGCAGGTTAAGCCGTTGAAGTTCATCAGGATGAGGCGCACAATGGCGCTATCCTTTTCCCTGACCAGAAGCCTGAGCGATGAGCGATAATCAAAGTTTGCAACACATTGCGCACTTGCGCCGTGAATACACACGCGGCGGCTTACGCCGTCATGATCTGCCAGCGCAACCATTGGCGCTGTTTGAAAACTGGTTACGTCAGACCTGCGAAGCGCAATTACCCGATCCTACCGCGATGTGCGTCGCCACGGTTGATGCGCATGGGCAACCGTTTCAGCGTATCGTGCTACTCAAGCACTACGACGAGCAGGGCCTGGTGTTTTATACCAACCTTGGTAGCCGTAAAGCCGCTCAACTGGAAAACAATCCGCGTATCAGCGCGCTGTTTCCCTGGCACTTCCTTGAGCGTCAGGTCATGGTGTTGGGCGAAGTAGAGAAACTCTCTACTCTTGAAGTGATTAAATATTTCCATAGCCGCCCGCGCGATAGCCAAATCGGCGCTTGGGTTTCGCAGCAATCCAGCCGCATTTCGGCACGCGGCGTGCTGGAAAGTAAGTTTATGGAACTGAAACAGAAGTTCCGTCAGGGAGAGGTGCCATTACCCTCTTTTTGGGGCGGCTTCCGCATTAAAATCTCCGCTATGGAGTTTTGGCAAGGCGGTGAACATCGGCTACACGATCGCTTTCTTTATCAGCGTAGCGGCGATGGCTGGACAATTGATCGGCTGGCGCCCTGATTTCGGCAAATATCCTGTTTAAGCGCTGGCGCTGGCTGCCTCAGCGCTTTATTCTATACGCCTTATTTTTTCCGCCACCGGGCGGATAGCTGTGTACCAGCCAGGTGCAATCATTTCTACATGGAGTCATTGATGGCCAGCAGTAACCTGATTCAACAATTGCAAGAGCGGGGCCTTGTGGCCCAGGTAACGGATGAGAACGCGCTGGCAGAGCGACTGGCGCAAGGGCCAATCGCACTCTATTGCGGCTTTGATCCGACAGCCGACAGCTTGCATTTGGGCCATCTGGTACCGTTGCTGTGCCTGAAACGCTTCCAGGATGCCGGGCACACGCCTGTCGCGCTGGTGGGCGGCGCAACCGGGTTAATTGGCGATCCGAGTTTCAAAGCCGCAGAGCGTAAACTCAACACCACCGAAACGGTCAACGAATGGGTGGATAAAATCCGCCATCAAGTGGCGCCGTTCCTTGACTTCGATTGTGGTGACAACAGCGCGGTTGCGGCGAATAACTACGACTGGTTCGGCAGTATGAATGTACTGACCTTTCTGCGTGATATCGGCAAGCACTTCTCCGTTAACCAAATGATTAACAAAGAAGCGGTGAAACAGCGCCTGAATCGTGAAGATCAGGGAATATCCTACACCGAGTTTTCATACAACCTGCTGCAGGGCTATGACTTTGCCTGCCTGAATGAAAAATATGGCGTGGCGCTGCAAATCGGCGGCTCCGATCAGTGGGGGAATATCACATCCGGCATCGATCTCACTCGTCGTCTGCATCAAAACCAGGTGTTTGGCCTGACGGTGCCGTTAATCACCAAATCAGACGGGACTAAATTTGGCAAAACCGAAGGCGGCGCGGTTTGGCTGGATGCGAAAAAGACCAGCCCGTACAAGTTTTATCAATTCTGGATCAATACCGCAGATGCCGATGTGTATCGCTTCCTGAAATTCTTCACCTTCCTTAGCATTGAAGAAATTAATGCGCTGGAAGAAGAAGATAAAAACAGCGGTAAGGCGCCGCGCGCGCAGTTAGTTCTGGCTGAGCAGGTGACGCGTTTGGTGCACGGTGAAGAGGGGCTGGCTGCCGCGCAGCGTATTACCCGCAGCCTGTTCTCTGGCGCGCTGAGTGATATGACCGAGAATGATTTTGATCAATTGGCGCAAGACGGGATGCCGATTGTCGCGCTGGAAAGCGGGCAGGATCTTCAGCAGGCGTTGGTGAATGCTGAATTGGCGCCGTCGCGTGGCCAGGCGCGTAAGCTGATTGACTCTAAAGCCATTAATATTAATGGCGCGCTGCAGGAAGACGCGGAGTATGGCTTTGTGCCGAGCGATCGCTTGTTTAATCGCTTTACCTTATTGCGCCGTGGCAAAAAGAATTATTGCCTGATTGTCTGGCAATAAGCCCGCATTAAACTAAGGGGACGCGATGTCCCCTTTTTAACACCCTCAGGCAGGAAACAGGCCGTTCAGTATGAAAAATATTCTCGCGATCCAGTCCCATGTCGTTTTCGGGCATGCGGGCAATAGCGCAGCGGAGTTCCCGATGCGTCGAATGGGGGCCAATGTCTGGCCGCTCAATACCGTTCAGTTCTCTAATCATACGCAATACGGTCACTGGACCGGGACCGTGATGCCAGCCGCGCATTTAACCGATATCGTGAGCGGCATTGCCGCAATCGATCGGTTAAAGACCTGTGATGCGGTGCTCAGTGGGTATTTGGGGTCGGCGGAACAGGGCGAGCATATCCTGCAAATTGTCAAAGAAGTGAAGGCGGCGAATCCTGACGCATGGTATTTTTGCGACCCGGTAATGGGGCATCCGGAAAAGGGCTGCATCGTCGCGCCGGGCGTCGCTGAATTTCACTGCAACGCCGCACTCCCGGCAAGCGATATTATTGCGCCGAACTTGCTGGAGCTGGAGATGCTGAGCGGGGAGACGGTGAATACCATTGCTGACGCGGTGACGGTGTCACGTAAACTGATCGCCAAAGGGCCAAAAGTGGTGCTGGTGAAACATTTATCCCGCGCTGGTCGTCGTAGCGATCGCTTCGAAATGTTGTTGATTACGCACGATGAAGCCTGGCACATTAGCCGTCCGCTGGTCGATTTTGGCGTGCGGCAACCGGTTGGCGTAGGCGACCTTACCAGTGGGTTGTTGTTGGTGAATTTACTGCACGGCCAGCCGTTGCAACAGGCGTTAGAACATGTGACTGCCGCAGTGTATGAAGTGATGATTAAAACTCACCAAATGGGTGAATATGAATTACAACTGGTGGCTGCACAGGAAGAAATTGCCAAACCACGCCACCATTTTGCCGCCGAAAAGTTGGCATAAGCGCATGTACCACTAACGGGCGCAGCGGCGCCCGTCGTTTTTAACGTTGTTTCAGACCAGGCCTTCTGCTTTTAACGCTGCGGCTACCGCCGGACGCGCCGCCACACGCTCTATCCAACCGTGCAACGCATCCAGCCCCTCCAGATTCAGTTTCAGCGCTTGCGCCCAGCGCGTGACAACAAACAGGTAGGCATCCGCGACGGTAAAACGCAGCCCCATCAGCCACTGCTTCTCTTTTAATTCATGGTTAACGTAGCGAAACTTCTGTTCGAGCTGCTCACGCGCCAGCGCTTTATACTCATCCGGCGTGGTGGGGCGAAACAGCGGGCTAAAGCCCTTATGTAACTCGGTCGCAATGTAGTTAAGCCACTCCAGCGTGTGATAGCGCGTTAAACTGCCGGCAGGCGCCAGAAGCTGACGGTCGGGTTTTAAATCCGCCAGATATTGTACGATCGCCACGCCTTCGGTCAGCAACGAGCCATCATCCAGTTGGAGAGCGGGAACCTGACCTTTAGGATTAATTTGGAGATAGTCATCTCCGCGTTCGGTTTTCTTGGTCGCAAGATCAACGTTCACTTGGGTGAAATCAAGGCCGCATTCGCGTAATACGATATGTGGGGAAAGTGAACAGGCGCCGGGTTTACAGAAGAGGTTCATGGGCATTCCTTTAACGCTGATGAGAGTAGCGTTATTTTACTGACGGCGCGCTAAAAAAACAGCGCATTAGGTGATGAAGCGCCGGTTTTGTTGCCGGGGTCATGGTTCGGGCGGCAAAGAGAGGAGGAGTGAGCGGAGCGCCTTAGCCGATGTGTGGCGCGGCTAATACCTTCTCGACATAATCGCAAGCTAACTGACACGCTTGTTGTCTATTGAAATCGCCACCGGATAAGCTGCCGCGTAGCCACAGGCCATCAATCATCGCGGCTAAACCTCTTGCCGCGTCACGTGCCGCTTCCTTCGTCAGCGTGCGGCGAAACTGATAGCAAAGATGCGTATACAGGCGGCGATCGTTGGCATGCTGTAAACGCCGCAACTCCGCTTGATGCATGCTGGCGGCCCAAAAGTCGAGCCAGGTGCGCATTGAGCGGGCGTTGGTTTGGCTGGGATGAAAGTTTCCCTCAATAATGGCGAACAACTGCGAGCGTACATCGGACTCTGCCTGGTCTCTACAGCGGGCTACCGCATCGCGGAGATCGCGCAAAATTTTACGCATCGTCGCGCTCAATAATCCCTCTTTATCCCCAAAGTAGTGGCTCACAATTCCGGTCGATAAACCGGCCTGGGCGGCTACCAGCGCGATGGTCACGCCGGACAAACCTACATCACCAATCGCTTCAAATGCCGCATTGATCAACTGCTCCTTACGCTGCTCAGGAATGTCTTTGCGTCTCATTATGTCTCCCAGGTCAGAAGGGTTATTTTTATTCATTGATTGAACGTTCAATCAATAATCGATATGCTGCAAAAATGTCAATTAAATGAATTCTAATTGTTAACTACTTGTTTCAACAAGACCGCATCAGGTAATCCGGGAGCGTGATACATGACAGTGATGAGTTCGAAAGTTGAAGAACGTACCGACAGCATACAGCTTAATCTTCCGGTTTTGTTCAGTTCCGCCGCGGTTATCCTGCTGCTGGCGATGCTGATTGTGCTCTATCCGGTAGCCAGCCAACGGTGGCTAAGCCAGGCCCAGGTTTGGGTTTCCGATGTGTTCGGATGGTACTACATGCTGCTGATGGTGGTGTGTATGGTATTCGTCTTCTGGCTGGCGCTATCACGCTACGGCCAACTGCGCTTGGGTGAGGAACAGGAAACGCCGCAATTTAGTTATCTTTCCTGGGTTGCGATGTTGTTCTCGGCCGGGATAGGCATTGCGTTGGTTTATTACGGCGCGTATGAACCACTGGATCATTTCCTTGCGCCACCGGAAGGTCAGGGCGGTAGCGTACAAGCGGCACGTCAGGCGATGGCGATCACCTTTCTGCATTGGGGATTACATGGCTGGGCGCTGTACGCGCTGATTGCTACCGCGCTTTCATGGTTTGCTTATCGGCGTGGTATGCCGTTGGCGCTACGCTCTGCGCTTTGGCCGCTGTTCGGCGAACGCACGCACGGTGTCATCGGCCATCTGGTTGATAGCTTCGGCATTTTGGTGACGGTTATTTCCATGGTGACCAATCTGGGCATTGGCGCACTGCTGGTTAACTCCGGATTACACTATCTATTCAATGTGCCGCAAAACCCACACATCTTGCTGATCCTGATCGTGGTGATGATGGTTGTCGCGACGCTGGCGGCGGTCACCGGCATTGAAAAAGGCATTGCGATGCTATCGAATATTAATGTCGGCTTGCTGTGTCTGTTACTGCTGTTTGTGTTTTTCACCGGCCCGACATTAAACCTCATCAACGGAATGCTACAAAATGTCGGTGACTATCTGACTTCGTTACCGGGCAAAAGTTTTGATGTCTATTTATACGGTAAAGCGCGGCAGTGGCAGGGCGCGTGGACGTTGTTCTATTGGGCATGGTGGGTGGCATGGGCACCGTTTGTCGGGATGTTTATCGCCCGCATTTCCCGTGGGCGAACGATTCGTGAGCTGATTTTTGGCGTGTTACTGATCCCTCTCGGGTTTACCCTCGCCTGGCTTTCTATTTTTGGCAACACCGCCATTAGCTTAGTGCTGGAACACGGGCAGGCCTTGCTGGGAAAAGTGGCATTGGCCGATCCGCCGATGTCAATCTTCAAGCTGTTTGAGTATCTTCCCTATACCGGTATCACTGCCGGTTTTACCGTGATTATCAGCTTTGTGCTGTTCCTCACGCCGGTTGACTCCGGCACGCTAATGATTGCCAACCTGTCGAGCCGAGGCGGGAGCGCCAGCGATGATGCACCGGCCTGGTTACGTATTTTCTGGGCGGGCGTGACGACCCTGGTCTGCGTTGGTTTGCTGTATGCCGGAAGCTTTAGCGCGATGCAAACGGCCGTGGTGCTGTGCGGGTTGCCGTTCTCGGTGGTGTTGGTGCTGTATATGGTGAGTTTGCATAAAGACTTGCGTGGCGTAGACGAAAAAAAAGCCGGTCAACAGTGACCGGCTCTATACCTTGAGAAAGCTTAGCTACGCGCGTTGGCTTCCTGGAATTCCACCACGTTATCATCCTGTGTCATACGGTTGAGCCGTGGGGCGGTCAGCAGCATCAACACCGCGATCACCCCGGTAGCAATACCGATCTGTAGGAAGACATCACCGTAAACATGCAAAGATTGCAGTGGATCGGTCACATCTTCCGGCACCGCCATCAAATTGGCGATTTTACCGGCGATAATCGCCGCGCCGGCGGTGGTCAGGAACCAGGAACCCATGATAAAGCCCATCAGACGTTGCGGGACCAACTGTGCCACCATCGCCAGGCCCAGCCCTGAAATCATCAACTCACCCACGCTCTGTAAGGCATAGCTCAGGATCAGCCAGTTAACGGAAACAATCCCCAACTGGTTGGCAAACTTCGCACCTAACGGCAGCACTAAAAACGCGCCGGAACATAGCACCATGCCAAAGGCAAATTTGTGCGGCATCGGCATCTTATCGCCGAGTTTATTATAAATTGCCGCCAGAATCGGGCTGGCAACCATGATCCAGAACGGATTCAGCGCCTGATACTGCTCCGGCTCAAAGGCGATACCGAAGATGCTGTGCTCCACATTACGGATGGCAAAGAAGTTCAGTGAAGTGGGCATTTGGCTATACAGCACAAAGAACACAATCGCTTCTACCATCAATAAAAACGCGACAATCATTTTACGCCGTGCCGCCCCTTGCAGAGTGAAGGCTTCTTTGGCAAAAATGGCCACAATACCGACCGCGACAACCGCCAGCACCAGGCGGGCGATAGTTTGGTTGTGCAGCAACCAGGTGGCGAGGGCGACCAGGATCACCACGCCAACCAGCGTCGCCAGCAATTTACCGATGTGTAATGGCGCAAAGTCCGGTTTTGAACCGTATTGTTTGACCCATTTGCGACAAAAAAGGAAGTTAACCAGCGTGATCAGCATCCCGACGAACGAGAGCGCAAATGCAACGCTCCAGCCAAATTTGGCCGCCAGCCAAGGCGTAGCCAGCATGGAAAAGAACGAGCCGATATTGATCGCCATGTAATACATGGTAAACGCGCCATCCAAACGTGGATCGTCTTTTTCATAGCAGGTGGAAAGCAGTGCGGATGGGTTGGCTTTAAACAGCCCGTTACCGACGGCGATAGTCGCCATCCCCAGATAGACCAATGCTTCCTGATGGCCTGACCAGGCAACCAGTCCATAACCGAGCGCCAGCACAATGGTGCCGAGGACAATGACACGCTTAGTGCCGAGAACTTTGTCTCCCAGCCAGCCACCCACGGCAACTAATCCGTAAACCAGCGCGCTGAAAGAAGAAAACAGCGTAATTGAATCCGCTTCGGACATACCCAGCATTTTAACCAGGTAGACCGCCATGATGCCCTGTAATCCGTAGAAGCCGAAACGCTCCCACAGCTCGATAGAAAAAATCAGGTAAAACGATTTAGGTTGTTTGAACGCGTTAAGGCTAACCGCCTCGTCGGTGTGTTTGTTTGCAGTAGACACTCGTACCTCTTTTTGCTCGTCCCGATTATTACCGGGAAAGTAAGCACGCGTAATGCCGTCGAGACATTCGGTGCGTTGTTATAAGTTAAGAAAAGCGGCGGTTAATTTCGCTGATCCTGTCCAATCAGGCAAGACTTTTTTCATTCTCTGTTACGCAGAGCGATCTTGGCGTTAAATTTACGCATTACGCCTGTTAAATAGTGTTAAATGCCAGAAAGTAAAATGAGTGCAAAATAATAATCTGGCTGTTTGTTGGTTTTTTATCCAAAGCTGCCATCTCTGTCTGCGGAGTATTTTTTGGTTTTAACCATTAATTAATCGGTTTTATGCAGAATAAATGGCTGGATATTCCATTAATAAATAAATTTATTGAGTGTTAACAGATGCCTGCTGACGGCGCGTTGATGAAAAAAACATCAATAGTGAGGTCGATCACGAAATAAACTAAAGCTAACCTGCAAGATCCAGCGGCAAAGTGAGACCCATTTTGCCGCCGGTTTTTTGCTTAGCGAATCAGATGCAGAAATTGTAGGTGGCGCTCGTAGTGGTCGAGAATGTCGTTAATGATCTGCTCCTCGGTATAGCCCACTAAATCATACTCCTGGCTGCCTTCCCATAAATGTACCTCAGCGCGGTAATAACGGCTGGCGGTATGGCTTAAATTACCGCCGCGCATGAAAGAGGGCGTGGCATAGCCACTCATTTGCACGGCGTAATGGAACGGCGCCTCTTCACCGTGCGCGACGCGTAAGCGGAGAGTAAAATCCTGGGTTGAGAAATCATTCTCTACGTGCAGTCCCTTCTCGTGTAATACCTGTGACACCTTCTCCAGCGCCGGACGCACACTCTCTTCCATAAAGCGATACACCATATCGCGGGTAGGATAGGAGATTGCGCGGTTTAAGCGACGACGCCAGCTACTGGTATGCCCAGGACGATAGCGGTCATTGAGCAGTGGCGAGGCAATGGCCAACGAACGGCTGCGATCGCGCTGTTTTTCATGATGCAAAGCGCGGTACATCGCGATGACGAACAGTACCAGCACCAGAGAAAAAGGCAGGGCGCTCAGTACCACGGCGGTTTGCAGCGAGGTATAGTCGCCGGCAAAGAGTAACGAAAGCGTTAGCATGCAAACTGCGGCGGCCCAGAAAATGCGCAACCAGTTGGGCGCATCCTGGCTGGCGGTATCGCCGACGCACGAGAGATTGGCTACCACCAATGCGCCGGAGTCTGCTGAGGTCACAAAAAAGATGAAGCAGATCACCACCGCCAAAATAATAACCGGCGTTGCCAGCGGATAACTCGCCAGCATGTGATAGACCGCCATTGCCGGTTCGCCCAGCGCGATATCGCCCAGTTTGCCCATCCCGTTTTGGAACAGGTTCAGTGCGCTATTGCCAAATACTGACAGCCACGCAAGGGTAAAGCCCATTGGGATCAGCAACACCCCAAT
Organism: Paramixta manurensis; assembly: GCF_013285385.1. Lineage (NCBI taxonomy): Bacteria > Pseudomonadati > Pseudomonadota > Gammaproteobacteria > Enterobacterales > Erwiniaceae > Paramixta > Paramixta manurensis. Next base: position 2,225,907 of record NZ_CP054212.1, read on the forward strand.
CACAAACTCACGTAGCGTACGTCCACGAGAAATGCGGGCGATAAACATCCCGACAAACGGTGACCAGGCAATCCACCACGCCCAGTAAAACACCGTCCAACTGCCGAGCCAGCTATCTTTATCACCCTGGCTATAGGCATACAGGTCGAAGGTTTTACGCGGCAGGCTGGTGAAATAATCCCCGAAATTTTGTACCAGCGTGTTGAGCAGATGACCGGTGGGCCCGGCAAACAGGACAAAGGCGAACATCAGCAACGCCAGTAACATGTTTATCTCAGACATCCGGCGTATCCCTTTGTCGACACCGCTTACCGCCGACAGGGTTGCCGCGCCCATCACCACAATAATCAGTACCACCTGCATCAGGTGACTTTGCGCGATTCCGGTCAGAAAACTGATCCCGGAATTAATCTGCATTACACCGATACCCAAGCTGGTGGCTAAACCGAACAGCGTGCCGACAATGCCGAAAATATCGACCGCATGACCGATTGGGCCATTAATGCGTTCGCCGATGAGTGGATAAAATGCGGAGCGTAGCGCGAGCGGAAGATTGTGACGGTAGGCAAAATAGGCCAACGCCATTGCCACCAAGGTATAGATTCCCCAACCGTGCAGGCCCCAGTGCATCATGGTCAGGACCATGCCATCGCGCGCGGCCTGTGCAGAACCGGCAACGCCATCCGGCGGTTGTAACAGGTGATCCAGAGGCTCAGATGCGCCATAAAACAGCAGCTCGGAACCGATGCCGGCGGAAAATAGCATCGCTGCCCAGGTGCCATAACTAAAATCGGGCGTCGCGTGGTCAGGGCCCAGTTTAATATCACCGTAGCGGGAGAGGGCGACAAAGAGCACGAACCCTAAATAAAACGCCACCACCAACATGTAATACCAGCCGAAACTGGCCGATGCCCAATTTAGCGCTTTTCCCAGTAGTTCGCTGGCGCGGTGAGGAAAAAATAATACGCTGCCTGAAAACAGCAGGATAATCAAAGCGGCACCAAAAAATACCGCGCGGTTTAGTTTAACAGATTGAATAGTCAGTCTTTCTTGTGACCCCGGCATTACATTCCTCAGTGGTTAATGTGAAGTATCCTTGTAAAAAAATCCCTGATAAATGCATGGATTTGTTATCCAATTGTTATAAATTCTAGTTTTTATTGATTGAACGTTCAATATAAAAAAGCTACTCTGTTTTGACTTCCCTACCGGAAACCGATGAGACGATGCCAAAAGTTGGAATGAAAGCCATTCGTCAGGCGCAGCTTATCAGCGCGACGCTGACAGTAATCGATCGTGTGGGGCTGGCTGAGGCCAGCCTCTCGGCGATTGCTAAACAGGCCGGTGTTTCTACCGGCATTGTTAGCCACTATTTCGGCGATAAAAACGGGTTGCTGGACGCCTGTATGCGGCAAATTCTGCTGGATTTGTACCTGGCAGTAGAGCGTCAGCGCCGTGCGGCTGACAACACGCCGGAAGCGCAAATCCGCGCCATCATCGACGGTAATTTCGATCTGACGCAGGTTGCTGCGCCACTACTTAAGACCTGGCTGGTGTTCTGGACTAATAGCCTCCATCAGGAGAATTTGCAACGTCTTCAGCGCATTAACGATAGGCGCCTATGGTCGAACATCACCGCTCAGTTTGCCCGTGTCTTACCGCATGAACAGGCACGCGCCGCTGGTGGTAGCATCGCTGCGTTGATCGACGGGTTATGGCTACGCATGACGTTGGCGCAAAAGCCAATGACAGATGGGCTGGAGCAGGCGCGCTCACTCTGTTACCAGAACCTTGCGCTTTGGCTTGCAACAGCGCGCTAAACGTACTAACAGGAGGATACATGGCTGACGTGAAACGCTGTGGTTTATATATTAATGGTCGTGAAGAAGCCGGGCATGGTGAGGTTTTTACCAGTATCAATCCGGCTAACGGCGAAGTTATTGCACAAATCACCGCGGCAAATAAACACGATGTTGACCGGGCTGTCGCCTCAGCGTTGGCAGGGCAGCGTCTCTGGCGTAGTTATACGCCGGTAGAGCGTAGTCGGGTGTTACTGAAAGCGGTGGCGCTGTTGCGTGAACGTAACCCATCGCTGGCGGAGCTGGAAACCGCAGATACCGGTAAACCGATTAGCGAAACGGCAGCGGTGGATATTGTTACCGGGGCCGATGTGCTGGAGTACTACGCAGGCCTGGCGCCTGCCATTCAGGGCGAGTCGATTCCGTTACGCGAAAGCGCGCTGGTTTACACACGTCGCGAACCCTTAGGCGTCACCGCCGGTATTGGCGCATGGAATTATCCGATCCAAATCGCACTGTGGAAAAGCGCCCCGGCATTGGCTGCCGGTAATGCAATGATTTTTAAACCGAGTGAGGTCACGCCTCTCAGCGTGCTGGAACTGGCAAAAATCTATACTGAGGCCGGGCTGCCGGACGGTGTGTTTAATGTAGTGCAGGGCGCGGGTGAAGTCGGCCAGGCCTTAAGCCAGCATCCAAATATTGAAAAAGTCTCTTTTACCGGCGAGGTCAATACCGGCAAGCGAGTTGTGGCGGATGCGGCGCTGGCGAACCTAAAAGAGGTCACCATGGAGTTGGGCGGGAAATCACCGCTTATTGTGTTTGAGGACGCCGATCTTGATCGTGCCGTTGATGGCGCGATGATGGCGAATTTTTACAGTAGTGGACAGGTTTGCACCAACGGCACGCGGGTATTTGTACAGCGTTCGGTCGCCAACGCTTTTGAACAGCGGCTGCAAAAAAAGATGCAGAACATCCATATGGGTGACCCGCGCGATCCGCAAGTCAACTTTGGCCCACTGGTTAGCGAAGAGCACTGCCAAAAAGTGACCGCCTATCTGAAGCTCGGCAAGGAAGAGGGCGCACGGGTGCTGGCGGGCGGTAACCGCATCCAGCATGGCATGATGGCGAAAGGATGTTATGTCGAACCCACAGTCTTTACCGATTGCCGTGATGATATGCGCATTGTCCGTGAAGAGATTTTCGGGCCGGTGATGAGCATCCTAATCTTTGATGATGAGCAGGAAGTCATCGAACGCGCGAATAATACCGAGTATGGGTTGGCCGCCGGATTATTTACCCGCTCGCTGGATCGCGCGCATCGGGTTATTCACCAGCTTGAAGCCGGTATCTGTTGGGTGAATAGCTGGGGCGAATCACCCGCGCCAATGCCGGTTGGCGGCTATAAGCAATCGGGCCTGGGACGGGAAAATGGCCTTGAAACGCTACATCACTACACCCGCACCAAATCCATTTTGATCGAGATGGGCGAATACTCCTCGGCATTTGAATAATTCACGCGCGGCCAGCGTCACCCAAGCTGGCCGCTTTGGAGGTTTAATGCAAGAATTTGATTACATCATTATTGGCGCGGGATCGGCAGGCAATGTACTGGCAACCCGGCTGACTGAAGATGCTGACGTATCGGTACTGTTACTGGAGGCTGGCGGGCGCGATCACCGCTGGGATTTTCGTACCCAGATGCCAGCCGCTTTGGCGTATCCCCTACAGGGTAAACGCTATAACTGGGCCTATGAAACCGATCCCGAGCCGAAGATGAATAATCGCCGTATGGAGTGCGGGCGTGGTAAAGGGCTGGGTGGCTCATCGCTGATTAATGGCATGTGTTATATCCGTGGTAATGCCATGGATTATGATAACTGGGCAAAAAAAACCGGCTTCGATAATTGGTCTTATCTACATTGCTTGCCCTATTTTCGTCGGGCGGAAAAACGCGATATTGGCGCTAATGACTATCATGGCGAAGAGGGGTATTTAAGCGTTACGACGCCCAAAGCCGGTAACAATCCGTTATATCGCGCCTTTATCGAAGCGGCAAAACAGGCCGGACACAGCGAAACTGACGACCTAAATGGCTATCGTCAGGATGGTTTTGGGCCGATGGATCGCACCGTTACCGCCAAAGGCCGTCGCTCCAGTACTGCGCGGGGTTATCTTGATGTGGCGAAACAGCGCGCCAACCTAACGATTATGACCCATGCACAAACTGATCGTATTGTGTTTGAAGGGAAAACTGCCGTTGGGGTAACCTGGCTGCGTAACGGGCAGCGTCAGGAGGCGAAAGCGCGGCGAGAAGTTTTACTCTGCGCTGGCGCCATTGCATCGCCGCAAATCTTGCAGCGTTCCGGCGTTGGGCCAGAGGAGTGGCTGCGCGAACTGGATATTGATGTGGTGCATGCGTTACCCGGTGTCGGGCAAAACCTGCAGGATCATCTCGAAATTTATATGCAATATCGCTGTAAAAAACCGATTAGCCTCTATCCGGCGTTGCAGTGGTGGAACCAGCCAGCTATCGGCGCCGAGTGGTTATTTAACGGCACCGGCGTCGGTGCCAGTAACCAGTTTGAAGCGGGTGGCTTTATCCGCAGCGATGACCAGCCAGATTGGCCAGATTTGCAATATCACTTTCTACCGGTAGCGATTAACTACAACGGTAGCAGCCCGGTGAAAGAGCATGGTTTCCAGGCCCACGTCGGGCCAATGCGTTCTATGAGCCGTGGACGGGTAAAACTGCTCTCTAAAGATCCGTATGCTGCGCCCTCTATTTTCTTCAACTATATGTCGCAAGAGCGTGACTGGGTGGAGTTTCGTGCAGCGGTGCGTTTAACGCGTGAAATTATGCGCCAACCTGCGCTGGCTGAGTATTGTGGCGCTGAAATACAGCCCGGGCTCTCGGTACAGAGTGATGAACAGATTGATGCGTTTATCCGCGAACATGCCGAAACGGCCTATCACCCCTGCGGCAGTTGTGCGATGGGCAGTGACGAAATGGCGGTGGTTGATAGCGAAGGGCGGGTACATGGCATGCAGCATCTGCGGGTGGTGGATGCGTCGATTATGCCGCAAATTACCACCGGTAACCTGAATGCGCCGACTATTATGATTGCGGAGAAGATTTCCGACGCAATCCGCGGCCGGGTTTCGCTTACCGCGTCAACGACGGAGTATTATCAGCATCAGCGCCAGAACGCGCTGGAAAATATCGCCTAATGCGTAACGGCCTCTTCGGAGGCCGTTTTGACGTGCAATGCAATAGCCAAACTGGCTGGCTTTCACACCTCAACCTTCTCTTTATACTCACATAAGTCTTCAATCAGACAGGAACCACAGCGTGGTTTACGCGCAATGCAGGTATAACGTCCGTGCAAAATCAACCAGTGATGGCAATCCACCTTAAACTCTGCCGGTACCACTTTGAGTAGCTTTTCTTCAACCTGTTCAACATTTTTACCGGGTGCAAAATGGGTGCGATTGCAGACACGGAAAATATGGGTATCGACCGCGATGGTCGGCCAGCCAAAAGCGGTATTTAGCACCACATTGGCGGTTTTACGCCCGACGCCAGGCAACGCTTCCAGCGCGGCGCGGTCTTCCGGGACTTCCCCCTGATGTTGTTCCAACAAAATGCGGCAGGTTTTAATCACATTCTCGGCCTTGCTGTTAAACAGGCCGATGGTCTTTATGTACTCTTTCACGCCTTCAACGCCCAACGCTAACAGCGCTTGCGGCGTGTTGGCGACGGGATAAAGCTTCGCGGTGGCTTTATTGACGCTAACGTCGGTGGCCTGTGCCGAAAGCAGCACGGCAATCAGGAGCTCGAAAGGGGTGCTGAAATTCAATTCGGTGGTCGGATGCGGATTATTATCACGAAGCCGACGCAAAATTTGCTGCCGTTTGTCCTTGTTCACATCGCTTTCCCGACCTGTCCTTGTGGCTCAGCCTGCTGCGCCGCCGCACGTTCAGCACGTTCTTTCATTTTTTTATCGATCATGTATTTGCCAGCTAACATCATCCCCAGGCCAATAAAGGCACCGGGCGGCAGCATGGCTAACAGCATCGGCGAATCAAAATGTATTACCTCGACCCGCAACACCTTCGCCCACGGCCCCAGCAACTGATCGGCACCGTTAAAAATGGTGCCATTACCAATAATTTCACGAATCGAGCCCAGCACCACCATCGCGCTGGTGGCGCCCATACCAATCGCGAAACCGTCCAGCGCGGCAAGCGGAACACTGCTCTTGGAGGCAACCGCTTCGGCGCGGCCTACCACGATACAGTTGGTCACGATCAATGGAATAAAGATCCCCAGCGACTGATAAAGGCCGAAGGCGTAGGCATTAATCAGCATCTGCACGCAACTCACCACCGAAGCGATAATCATCACGTAAATGGGAATGCGAATTTCCGACGGCGCCCAGCGACGTGACGCGGAAATAGCGCTGTTGGTGCAGGTTAATACCAAAGTGGTCGCCAGGCCAAGGCCAAGCGCATTGGTGGCGGTTGAGGTCACAGCCAGCAGGGGGCACAGCCCCAGCAATTGCACCAGCGCGGAGTTATTTTTCCACAGGCCGCCGATCAATAAATTCTTAGCTTCACTCATTAGCGTCTCCACAGTCGGCTAGCGAAGAGAGTTTCGGGGGTAAGGTTTCCGCAAGAAGTGCGGCGCGTTTTGCGGCGTTAACCACCGCGCGCGGCGTAATGGTCGCCCCGGTAAACTGATCAAAATCGCCGCCATCTTTTTTCACCGCAAAATGGGGGTCATTCGGACCGCTGACTTTTTTGCCATTAAAACTGTTAATCCAGTTAGAAATCCGCAGTTCAATTTTATCACCCAGCCCTGGCGTTTCATGATGCTCAACGACGCGCACGCCAAGAACAGTCCCGCTGAAGTCTGCGCCGACGATCATTTGAATCGCTCCAGAATACCCGTCAGGCGCGGTAGTCTCAATAGCGACCGCCACCGGTTTGCCCTCTTTGCGTGCCAGATACAGCGCATGTGGCTTGGCAGTACCAAGAGCGGGGTCGGTGATAAGATAACACTCTTTTTGTATCGCATTGTTATACAGGCTAGTAGGGACGACCTGATCTAACAGGATTTTTTGCTGTACGGTAGTTTGGTGTTCAATGGTCGGTTTGGTTACCGCATTAATAATCGCGGTCACACCGGTGGTTACCGCCGCGAAAACTGCCAGCGTGATGCCATTCTTACGGATAGTCGCCAGCATCTGTTATTCCTTCCGATGGCCGTAAACGCGTGGTTTGGTGTAGTAATCGATCAGCGGAACGGTAATATTCGCCAATAATACCGCAAACGCAACGCCGTCCGGATAGCCGCCAAAGCTACGAATCAACCACACCAACAGACCGATGAGCGCGCCAAAAATCAACCGCCCTTTATTGGTGGTTGAGGCGGTAACCGGATCGGTGGCAATAAAGAAAGCGCCCAGCATGGTCGCGCCGGAGAAGAGATGAATCATCGGCGATGCCAGCGAACCCGGCGCAAACAGCCAGCCGAGGGTGGCGCAAACCGCCAGCGATAGCAAAAAGCTCAGCGGAATATGCCAGCGGATACTGTTCGTCGCCAGTAAGAAAACGCCGCCCAGCAGAAAGCCGAGGTTGATCCATTGCCAACCGATCCCGGCAAGCCAGCCGCCATAAATCGGCTGCGCCAGCAGATGTTCCGCGCTTTGCCCGGCACGTAAACCGGTTTTAAAGCTATCCAGCGGCGTTGCCTGGCTGATGCCATCTACGCCAATTTGCAACTGCTGCATGGTTTCGCCCGCCAGCGTGTGGTGGGTAAAAATCATGCTCAGCGAGTCGAGAAACCCAGGCGTGATCGACTGCAAAGGGGCGGGCGGCAACCAACTGGTCATCTGTACCGGGAAAGAGATCAACAGCACCACATAGCCGATCATGGCCGGATTAAACGGGTTTTGTCCCAGGCCACCGTAAAGCTGTTTGGCAATCACAATCGCGAAGACGGTGCCGATAACAATCAGCCACCAGGGCGCCAGCGGCGGTAAACTTACGCCAAGCAGCAGGGCGGTTAAGAGTGCCGAGTTATCGGCGAGATTGGCGGCAACCGGTTGCCGACGCAAGGTTAAAATGGCGGCCTCGGTTCCCCATGCCACTAAGGCGGCAATCGCCACCTGAATTAGGTTACCAAAACCAAAAAAGTACCACTGGGCCACCATGCCTGGCAGTGCCGCCAGCAGGACCAAAAACATAATATGGCCGGTACTGCGACGGTTGTGGGTATAGGGAGAACTTGCAATACGAAAAGCCATTTATTCCTCGAGCGTAGAGTGCTGCTGCGCTTTACGCGCTTTGGCGCGGGCAATGGCGGCTGCCACTGCGGCCTTGCGCGGATCTTCCGTGCGGTTATCGTCCGCATCCGATGGTGATTCTGTTGCGACCTGCTGATGTTCCGCTTTACGCGCTTTGGCACGGGCAATCGCGGCTTCCACTGCCGCCTTACGCGGATCAACGTCGTCGCTCTTTTCCTGTGTCGGCTGCTGATGTTCCGCTTTGCGCGCTTTAGCTCGAGCAATCGCGGCTTCCACTGCCGCTTTACGCGGATCGGTTGCCTGGCGAGTGAGCGGCTCGGTTTCCGCCTGTTTCTCGGCCTGGCGTGCGCGAGCCTGTGCTTTACGTGCTTCACGCTGAGCGATGACCGCAGCATTATCGGGCTGGGCTCCGGCTGTTATCTCAACCGGCACCTCATCAGTGGCTTTTTTCGCCTTCACGCGTGCCAATGCCGCCGCAATCTGATCTTTGTCATTGGCGGTAACGTTGCGTTTCGCCTGTTCATGACGCGCTTCGCGCGCCAGTTTTTCGCGCTCAAGGCGCTGTTGCCGCGCCTCGAAACGGGCTTTCGCTTCGGCAGTACGCTGTGCTTCCAGATCAATAGCGCGTAGTTCGGCTTTTTCCTGACGATAATATTGCACCAGCGGGATATTACTTGGGCAAACGTAAGCGCACGCGCCGCACTCAATACAATCATCAATATGATAAGCGCGCGCTTTTTCATGATCGGCGCCCTGGCTGTACCAATAGAGCTGCTGTGGCAGCAACTTAGCGGGGCAGGCATCAGCACAGGCACTACAGCGAATACAGGATTGCTCCGGCTCGTTATGGCCCATTTCACTGGCGGAGGGCGCCAGGATACAGTTGGTGATTTTCACCATCGGGACATCTAACGCTGGCAGCGTAAAGCCCATCAGTGGGCCACCCATAATCACCAGTTGATCGTCCGCTGGCTGGAAGCCTGCCGCCTGTAACAGATGCCCGATAGGGGTGCCTAAACGCCCCCAGACATTAGCCGGATGGGCTAAGGCTTCGCCGGTCAAGGTCACCACACGTTCGGTGAGCGGCTCGCCATCAATAATGGCGCGTTTCACCGCATAAGCCGTACCGACGTTTTGCATTAAGACGCCGATGTCGGATGAGCGTCCGCCATGCGGTACTTCCTTGCCGGTGAGAATGCGCGTGAGCTGCTTAGCGCCACCAGAAGGATACTTGGTCGGAATCACCCGCAGTTGCAGATCGCGGCTGTTGCCCAACGCCTGTCTCATGGCTTCAATGGCGGCGGGTTTATTATCTTCAATACCGATCAATACTTCATCGGCTTGCAAGACCCACGCAAGGATGCGACTCCCTTCGATAACCTCTGCCGCATAATCTTGCATTAACCGGTCGTCGGCAGTGATATAGGGTTCACACTCGGCGGCATTAATAATCAGAGTGTTAACGCCACGCAGGCCACCTTTCAATTTGGTGGCGGTGGGAAAACCGGCGCCGCCAAGCCCGGCTACGCCAGCCTGGTGGATACGTTGAATAATCTCGGTGCGTTCACATTGACGGTAATCGGCCAGCGATTGCCGTTCAATCCAACGGTCTTCGCCGTCGGGGCGAATAAAAATACAGACTTCCGCCAGGCCAGAGGGATGCGCCGTCATATGCGGAGCGATGGCTTCAATGGTGCCGGAAGTGGGGGCATGCACCGGCAGCATACGGCCAGTACCAAAAGTTAATGCCTGCCCGCGCAGTACCACATCGCCGGGCTTGACGCACAGCTCACCTTCGCTGCCAATATGCTGCTTCAGCGGAATAATCAAACGTTCAGGTAACGGGACCTGGCGCAATGGTGTGCCATTGGATTGGGTTTTCATCTCCGGCGGATGAATACCGCCTTCAAAGTCCCAAATTTTGTCCTGGCGAAAGCGTTTTAAAAAATTAAGCATGACTTTCCACGGGAATTACGCGCACCGGAATGGTATTAAGATCCCATTTCCAGTTAGCGGTGGTGGTCGCTACCGGGCGCATTTCAATACAATCGGTCGGACAGGGGGCGACACAGAGATCGCAACCGGTACAGACATCGCTTAAAACTGTGTGCATAGCCCGGGTCGCGCCGACAATGGCATCAACCGGGCAGGCCTGAATGCATTTGGTGCAACCGATACAGTTAGCTTCATCGATCCATGCAACGGTGCGCACTGGCGCTTTTGCGCGTTCATCGCCGTCAATCGGCTGAGGCTCGACGTTCAGCAGTTCTGCCAGTTTCAGCATGGTTTGCTCACCGCCCGGCGCACATTTATTAATCGCTTCACCCTGGTTACCGACCGCATCGGCATAGGGACGGCAGCCGGGGTATCCGCACTGCCCGCACTGGCTTTGCGGCAGCACCGCATCAATCTGTTCAACGATGGGATCTTCTTCAACCTGGAAACGACGCGAGGCGTAACCCAGTAAGGCGCCAAACACCAGACTTAGCGCGCTTAACACAGCAATAGCTATCCAAATCGCGGTCATCAGAATTTCACCAGACCGGTAAAGCCCATAAATGCCAGCGCCATCAGCCCGGCAGTAATTAGCGCAATCGATGAACCTTTAAACGGGGCGGGCACATTCGCCAGTACCAGGCGTTCGCGCATACCGGCGAACAACACCATGACCAGTGAGAAGCCCAGCGATGCGCTGAAACCGTACAGGGCGGCTTGCAGGAAAGTATGATTCAGGTTAACGCTGAGCAATGGCACAGCCAGAACCGCACAGTTGGTGGTGATCAGCGGCAGGAAAATCCCCAATAGGCGATACAGCGCCGGGCTGGTTTTACGCACCACCATTTCAGTGAATTGCACGGTGACCGCAATGACCAGGATATAGGCCATGGTACGCAGATAAACCAGATCGAGCGGCACCAGAATAAGGTGATTCACCAGCCACGAACAAATCGAGGCCAGGGTAATAACAAAGGTCGTGGCGAGTCCCATGCCAATTGCCGTTTCCAGTTTTTTGGAAACGCCCATAAAGGGACAGAGGCCGAGAAACTTCACTAATACGAAGTTATTCACCAGCACTGTGCCAATAAAAAGGAGTAAATATTCGGTCATTATTAAGCCTGGGAAACGAAAAAGCGGCTTATTATCAGGTATTCGGCCGGCTATCACAACAGATCAACCTTAGGGTTATTCCCCTAAAGCACTCAGGATTAAATTTTAGTGCCATTAGGGCGCAATAAATGTCGTCTTAACCCGTTGAGAACGTTTGAAATAGGGCACTAATAGCGCGGCGGCCAGCAGCGAAACCAGTAAAGTCCGAATTGCGTTGCTATCGGCAATGGGAGAGAAGGCGAAACTCTTTACCGCCAGTACCACTGTAACCAATAACCAGATGATGTAGTGACGCGGCAGGCGGTGTGAACGTTTGCAGAACATCCACGTCACCCAGGCGCTATACAGCCACACCACGGTTGAGGTGGCTAACGACAAACCCCACTGAAGCAAAAAGGCCGAAGGGTTAGTCGTCATTGCCTGGCGCAATTCAGGGTGAAACAAGGCGCTGAGATAGACGGCCATGACCAGGGCGCTGGTGAGTAGGGTCATAATCAGCCACGCGAGGGGCAGTAACAGCCAGCCGCCAATTCGCGGCGCCGGGGAAGAAACCGTCATAATGCTTTTTCCTGCAAATCAATAACGTCGGTCTTGACCCGAGACCATACTTAATCTCGATCGCGCCCGACAAGGTGTGCGGATTATACGTAAAAACAGACGGAAGGGTAAACGCGAGGGCGTTACACCACGTAACGCCAGACAGATTTAGGCACCTGCCCAAGGTCAAACAAGCGGCCGCCAGAGGCCAGCTCAGCGCGACGATGATCGGCAGCGCGGTACATTTTCATCAGCTCTTGATCGTCTGACAGCGAATAGTTCAGATGATCGTATAATTTTTCCAGACTTTCCAGAGAGTTAACTTTTCTAAATTTTAACAGATAATCGAGCACGGTCATGGTTGTCATCATGCCAAAAGAAGAAGGGTGTTCCAGTATAGAGAGACGGCCAAAACTGTCCAGATAGCGGATCATAAAAAAATAAAAAAAGGAAAACGGATCGCAAACCAAGCTGATACCTTGCTGATTTTACGCTTCTTGTGCAGCAGGTGACCGTAAAAAAGGCGTTTTTTTCAGACTAAATCGCATTTCTTACTGCGCCATCGCTTCTCGCTTGTTGAGTTGACATAAATCGACTTAACTCAGTGAATAGCTGAACGGAGGAGAAGAGAGATGAATGAAAATATTCGCGTCGGGTTGGTGGGCTATGGTTACGCCAGTAAAACCTTTCATGCGCCGTTAATCGCAGGCACCGCAGGAATGACATTGGCATCCATCTCCAGCCGCGATGCCAGCAAGGTTAATGCCGACTGGCCTTCGGTCGCGACCATCAATGACCCGCAGGCCTTATTTGACCACCCTGAGATCGACTTAGTGGTGATCCCGACGCCCAATGATACCCACTTCCCATTAGCAAAAGCCGCGCTTGAGGCGGGTAAACATGTGGTGGTGGACAAACCTTTTACCGTGACGTTGTCACAGGCGCGCGAGCTATCAGCTCTGGCTGACGCAAAAGGTTTGCTGTTATCGGTGTTTCATAACCGGCGCTGGGACAGTGATTTCCTCACCCTCAAAACATTGCTGGCGGAAGGTGTATTGGGCGAGGTCCGTTATTTAGCGTCACATTTTGATCGATATCGTCCTGAGGTGCGTCAACGTTGGCGTGAAATGAAAGGTGCCGGCAGTGGTATATGGTTTGATCTGGGGCCGCATCTGATCGACCAGGCGCTACAGTTATTTGGCGCGCCGGTTTCCATCACGGTTGATATGGCCGAGTTGCGGCCGGGCGCGCAAACGACCGACTATTTTCATGCGCAACTGATTTGGCCGCAGCGGCGGGTCATTTTGCATGCCAGTATGCTGGCGGCGGCGGAAACGCCGCGCCTGGTGGTACATGGCACCAAAGGCAGCTATGTGAAATACGGGCTCGATCCACAAGAAGATCGGCTGAAAGCCGGTGAGCGCCCGCCGCACGAAGATTGGGGATACGATATGCGTGATGGCGTGCTCACCCTGGCGCAGGGTGAGGTGATGGCGGAAAAAAACCTGCTGACCTTGCCCGGTAATTATCCGGCCTATTATGCCGCCATTCGCGATGCGATTAATGGTGTTGGCAGTAACCCGGTCAGTGCGGAGCAGGCGATTCAGGTCATGACATTAATTGAGTTAGGCTTACAATCCGCCAGCCAGCGCCAGACGCTCACTTTAAAATAGCGGTAATGGGGCGCCAATGGCGCCCCTGCGGTTAAGCGGCGGTAACTTTCGCCCGAATACGCTGTTTTTCTGCCTCACTCAGGAAGGCGATTTTCAATCCATTCTCTTGCGCGGTGCGAATTTGCGCGGCGCTTAAACCCGCCTGTGGTGCGGCAACCCGATATTCATGTTCAATTTCAATGCCTTGTACCGCCGGATCGTCGGTATTTAGCGTGGCGAGAATACCGTGATCAAGAAAGGTCGCCAACGGATGGTGCGCCAGATGTGCCACGGTGCTGGTCTGGATATTGGATGTCAGGCAGGATTCAATGCCGATTTGCTGCTCGGCAAGGAAATCCATCAGTTTCACATCTTCAATGGCCTTGACGCCGTGTCCGATCCGTTCGGCGCCCAATTCACGAATCGCTTGCCAAATGCTCTCGGCGCCCGCCGCTTCACCGGCATGTACCGTAATGTGGAAACCGGCATCACGTGCGCGGTTAAAGTGGCTGAGGAACTCGCTGCCGGGGAAGCCTAGCTCATCGCCAGCCAGATCGACGGCGGTAATGCCATCCCGATGGGCCAGCAGCCCCTCCAGCTCACGCAGACAGGCTTCATCACCAAAGGTGCGGCTCATAATCCCAATTAGTCGAACTTCAATATCGTGTTGCTGACAACCTGCGCGTACGCCATCGATGACGGCTTCAACCACGCCGGCGACCGGTAGATTGTGTGTCATCGCCATATAACCAGGTGAAAAACGGAGTTCGGCATAATGCAAACCTGCCCGCGCGGCGTCTTCGACATTTTCCTGCGCCACCCGACGACAGGCATCCAGCGATCCAAGAACTTTGACACCCCAATCAAGCTTTTGTAAAAAGCTCACCAGGTCGGGCTGGGTTTCAACCACCTGCACATGGGGACGGAGGGCTTCTAACGACGATGCCGGTAATGTCAGATTAAATTCGCGACCTAAATCGAGGATGGTTTGCGCCCGAATGTTACCGTCAAGATGACGATGAATATCGGTAAGGGGGAGTCGGGAATCTATCATGTCGCACTCTCTTGGCTGTTTTAAGTAAAGTGCAGAGTAGTATAAAAACAATTTGCGCAACTACGCCAGAGAATTGCGCAACACGGCGTGCGACTGCCGATTAATTGGTCTTCTTCCTGTGATTTGCTTATGGCAGAGAGTGCATGTTCTAAAGCGTATTTTTCGGAATTTCCTTGGGGAACAGTCTGATATTGCAACAAAGTCGCAAATAAAAATAGACCGCATTGCCGGGCTATGTGTAAACTTAAAATGTTAACCATGTGAAAAGAAGGGGTTTAGTCTCCTGGAACGTCTGGCAAAGAAGCGACATACTTTGTTCTCACCCTCTATCGGAAATCGGAATTCTGGTTATTTATTATTTTAAAACAATTAATTATAGACAGGCCGCCTGATTAATTCAGCATGATGTTCGACTGAACGTTTAACGTTGTCAAAACGGGCTTATCAACCTAAGCGCTTAGCCATAACGTAGTTCTAATAGTAAATAAGCATGGAAGCTTTAAAATGAATCTTTTCAAAAAAAGCATTTTTTCAAATTCAGCATGGATGATTTCGGAAAAATTTGTCAATATTTTTGGTTTGTTTTTTGTCAATTCTTACATGGCAAAATATATCGGTCCTGATGATTTTGGTAAGATCACATTTGCCAACTCCCTATTTATTTTTATTCAGACTTTTGCCTGGTTAGGGGCGCAAAATGTACTATTCAAACGGATGAGTGAAAATAAGAAATCAGGGCTGAATCTTGCTTTATCTACACAGGTCCAAAGACGCAGCGTTTTTTTTATAACA
The DNA here is from genome assembly GCF_013285385.1 of Paramixta manurensis. NCBI lineage: Bacteria > Pseudomonadati > Pseudomonadota > Gammaproteobacteria > Enterobacterales > Erwiniaceae > Paramixta > Paramixta manurensis. Next base: position 2,241,157 of record NZ_CP054212.1, read on the forward strand.
AGTTTGTTGGTTTTATCCTATTTACACGTGTATGCTGATTTTATAACCTTCATTTTTGGCTTAGCCAGTTCGGTTGCTACTTACTATATCATTAGTGATATATTTTCAATTTATAATAATAGTCAGCTAAACTCGCAAATAAATACGTTAACTAATGTGATAGGTTTGATTGTAACGTTTTTAACACGTTACTTAATTACATGGTTCCATCTGCCTATTTATTGGTTTGCTATACCTATTGTTCTACTAGCCGCAATCCCCTATGGCTTAAGATGGTTATATTTAAAAAGAAATTGCAATACCTTGTTGCTATCAAAAAGAAGACAGATTAAATACAAGAAATACTTATTTTATACAGGCGGGTCGTTACTATTATCTACACTATCTATTGCTATATACACACAAATTTCAAATTTATTTTTAGCACGCTTAATTTCTTATCAGGAGTTAGGTGTGTATACCGTTGCATTAACCATCGGCGGTGCCTGGTCGTTTGTTTCTCAGGCATTAATTTCAAGCTTTTTTTCAAAAATCTATGAACAAAGAGATTCGCTAAAGATACGCGTTCTTTTGCAGCAAATAAATCGAATAACTCTTGCTGTTGCAATACTTGTTTTTATAGGGTTTGAGTTTCTTGGCGAATGGTTTATTAAATCATTGTATGGGGTTGAGTATCTACAAGCTGTAAAGCTGATACCATTAATAATTTTGGCCACAACGTTCTCTTCAATGGGAACGATCTGTTACAGATATATAATAAAAGAGGGTGGCTACAGATACCTGACAATTAAAATGCTGATCATTGCCGGACTCAGCATCCCGTGCTCCTATCTTTTTATAAATTATTTCAAATCGACCGGGGCTGCTTATTGTTTTTTCTTGATAGAGTTTTTTTCTTGCACATTAGCTAATTATTTTTTCAAAAAAGGATTTTTATTTCACGTTCATAAGGAAATTATAGGGATATAAAATGAAAAAATATCTGTTAAGGCCTCTTTTTCGGGCGATTATGAAAAAAGCCTCGTCTGAAACTCGTGTGAAAATAGGGTATTTCAGGAGCTATAACAAATGGCCAAACATAAAAAATCCACGCACGTTTAATGAAAAAGTGTTGCAGAGGATGGTTTATGATAAAAATCCACGCTATGCTGAATTGGCGGATAAATACGCTGTCAGGAAATATATTAGTGAAAAAATCGGTGAGGAGTATTTAATTCCATTGCTTTACGTTACATGTGACCCTGAAACGTTATTAAAGTTAAAGGATTGGTCACATACGGTGATTAAACCCAATCATGCAGCCGGCCTGGTGATGCTGTTCGACGAAGACCCTGATATTAAAGAGAAAGAAAGAGTTGTAGCAAAAACAAAAGAGTGGCTCAAGTTGGATTTTTCTAATGTAGCGGATGAGTGGCATTATTCAATGATTGAGCCATTGGTTTTGGTTGAAAGGAAAATAACGCCAGAAAATGTTATACCCAGAGACTACAAGTTTCATTGTTTTAGGCAAAATAATGGTGATATTAAATACGTCATGCAAGTAGTGGATGGTCGATTTGGCACTGTATCGAAAGGATATTATCTAAACTCACTAGACCAATGTGTATGGCATCATGGTGATGGTTGCCACCATTTAACTGAGGATGAGAAAAGCAAGTTAAGTGAAGTTTTAGTTTTGCATGATTTAATTATGGGTAAAGAGTTCAAATATCTACGTATCGATTGGTATTTAATTGAAGGAAAAATCTATTTCGGAGAGCTAACATTTACCTCCGGTGCAGGAAGAATCAATGGATTTGGGGCGAATTTAGAAAAGCAAATGGCTGAGTGGTGGCTACCGGAATGAATAAGGCTAAACGCAGCAAGGTATTGAAATACTCTGTGCAAGCAGGGCGTTGCTGAATAAATAAGATGTTATCTCAGCAAGGCCCGTGGTATCTGATGCTCAAAAATAAACCTTTTCTGGAGGTTATTGCATCATTATCGAATCAATCCCGGCTATCAAACGATCTAACCCATCGGCCAATTTGGCGCGCGGGCAGCCAGCATTGAGCCGCAGAAAACCTTCACCCTCTACGCCATAGGTGTAGCCGGGCATGATCGCGACTTTCTGTTGCTCAATCAGCACCTGCTGTAAACGTCGCTCATCTATGCCGAGCGGACGAATGTCAATCCACGCCAGATAGGTGGCCTGCGGCGGTTGCCAGCCCAGCGCCGGGAATGCCTGGTTAAGACGGGCTGCGATATAACGCAGGTTGTCACCCAAATAAGCGCGCAGTGCGTCAAGCCAGGCCTCACCGTGCCGATAGGCGGCAATATGCGCGGCAATCGCCATGACTGCCGGAGAGGAGAGACCATCGGCATTTTTTAATGCCTGAAACCATGCCTCGCGATCGTGCGGGTCGGCAATCATCCCCCATGCGCCGGTTAGCGCGGGAATATTGAAACTCTTTGAGGCGGAAGTGAACAGCGCCCAGCGATCGCGCGCCACGCTCTGCCACGGAATATGCGGCGTCGCGCCCATCACCATATCCATATGGATTTCGTCACTGATTACCCTGACCTGATAGCGCTGACATAATTCGGCCATCTGCTCCAGTTCATCCCGGCGCCAGACTTTGCCGGTTGGGTTATGCGGGCTGCACAGCAGCATGATTTTACAATCGGGGCGCGCCAACAACTGTTCCAGCGCGGTCATATCGCAAATCCAGGCGTTGCCATCTTTCTGCAGCGGCGCAGCCAGCACATGGCGCTGATTACCCTCAATCACTTTATAAAAAGCATCGTAGGCAGGCGTGTGGATCAGCACGCTGTCATTCGGCGCAGACCAGTGGCGAATCATTTGCGCCACCATATAAATCACTGATGGTCCATAAACCACATGCGTACTCTCAATAGAGAGCGCAAAGCGTTGTTGATACCAATGTGCAATGGCGGACAAAAAATCCTCATGCTGCCAGCGGCTGTAACCGAATACGCCATGCTCAATGCGTTGGCGCAACGCGTCTAATACCGCCGGAGCGGTGGGGAAATCCATATCCGAAATCGTGAAGGGCAGCAAATCTGCCTGCCCAAAACGGTCGGCGACGAAATCCCATTGCGTACACCAACTGCCGTGCCGGTCGGTTATTACATCAAAATCAAACATAAGCGCCTCAATACTAAAAAAGAAAACCCCCGCTGGTAAAAAAAACAGCCGGGGTTTTTGCTCCCTGTAGGGTTTACCGGGTTACGCCGGTACGCTCATCAGGCTGGCGATTTCATCTTTCACCGATTGTACCTGCGGGCCAATAACCACCTGCAGACTATGTTGGTTAAGATGCACCACACCAATAGCGCCATTGGCTTTTAACGCCGCATCATCAACCTGGCTCATATCGGCAATCGATAAGCGCAGACGTGTCAGGCAGTTATCCAGCGAAGTGATATTTGCTACGCCGCCCAGCGCCGCCAAAATTGCCGGTGAGTTATAGCCCGATTTTCCAACGCCCGCCCCGGCGAGGGTTTTCTCTACGCTGCTGCTGTTATCTACGTCACGTCCTGGGGTTTTAATATTGAAACGCGTAATGGCGAAACGGAAAATCGCATAGTAACCAGCAAACCAAATGGCGGCGATAACCGGCACCCAATACCACTTGGTTGCCAGGCCGTGCAGGATACCGAATACCACGAAGTCAATGACGTTGCCGTCAGTATTACCGATGGTCACCCCAAGCATTGCCATCACCGTAAAGCCCAAACCGGTTAATAGCGCATGGATTAAATAGAGCACCGGGGCCACGAACAGAAACAAGAATTCAATCGGTTCGGTGGTACCGCCAACCACGCAAGCGACCACGCCGGAAATCAGCAGTCCTTTAATTTTATGGCGATTCTCCGGACGTGCGCAGTGGTACATCGCCAACGCCGCGCCGGGCAGACCGCCGAGGAAGGCAGGCATTTTACCCTGAGAAAGGAAACGCGTTGCGCTTTCGGCAAAGCCGCCGGAAGTGGGGCAAGAGAGTTGTGCCTGGAAGATGGTTAAGGCGCCGCTGACGCTATGCCCGCACACATCCATGGTGCCACCAGCATCGGTAAAGCGAATGATTGCCACCAAAATATGCTGCAAACCAAAGGGTAACAACAGACGCTCACCGGTACCGAAAATCATCGGGCCAAACTCACCGGCGCCATTGATAATCCAGCCCAGGCCGCTGATTGCGGCGGCAAACCATGGCCAGATTAACGGAATAACCAAACCGACCAAACCCATTACCAGCGTGGTGATAATAGGAACAAAGCGCGTACCACCAAAGAAAGCCAGCGCATCCGGCAGACGGATGGTTGAAAAACGTTCGTGCAGATAGAACACGATAATACCAATGATCACCGCGCCGAGGATCCCGGTATCGATCGACTGAATGCCGATAATGTTCTGGATATTGTTGGCTTTCAGCACCGCCGGATCGGTCGTCGGCAGTATGCCGTTAGCGGTGAGCCAAAAGTTAACGGCAAGGTTCATTACCGCAAAGCCGACAAACCCGGAAAACGCCGCCACACCTTTATTTTCCCGCGCCATGCCAAGCGGAATGGCAATAGCAAACATGACGGGCAGGTAGCTAAAGGCAAATGAACCAATTTTACTCATCCAGATAAAGATTAACTGGAGGACGTGATTCCCCAGCAAGGGAATCAAATTGATCACATCATGACTGCTTAATGAACTGCCAATGCCGAGCATAATCCCGCAGAAGGAGAGTAATGCGACGGGCAGCATAAACGTTTTCCCCAGATTCTGGAAAAACTCCCATACGGTTATTTTTTGTTTGGTGGTAGCCATACGATCTCCTGGCAAAAAAATGCTCAGCAGGCGCTGAGGTAAAATAAGGATAAAACGTTTTACCAACCATTAATGCGCGGCCTATCACACTTTTATTGGCACTCAAGGTTTTATTTAACCGGCTTAAGGTGTAACGTTTTACCACCATCCGATCATTTTGTACGGATGTGGCGTAAGCCCTTCAAAATAGAGCAGCTATGTCGCAAAAAAAAATTACCATCAATGATGTCGCCGAAGAGGCCAGCGTATCGGTAACTACCGTTTCGTTGGTGCTGTCGGGAAAGGGCCGTATTTCAGCCGCGACGGCAGAACGCGTTAATCAGGCGATTGAAACCCTGGGATATGTCCGTAATCGATCCGCGATGATGTTGCGTGGCGGCGATAGCGGCGTGGTTGGGCTGATTGTTCGCGATATTTGCAATCCGTTTTACGCCGAGATGACAGCCGGTCTGAGTGAAATGCTGGAGAAGCAGGGGAAAGTGTTGTTTCTTACCCAAAGCGGTCAGCATGGGCAAAACCTTGATCGCTGTTTTGATTCGCTGGTTGCGCAAGGCGTGGAGGGGATTATTTTGGGCGGCGGGGCGGAGAATGCCAGTGAACTGCCGGAAAAAGCACGCGAATCCTCTATCCCGCTGATTTGCGCCTCGCGCGCCAGTAGCCTTGATGAAGTGGACTCTATTCGGCCGGATAATATGCATGCGGCGAAAATGGCGACCGAGTATTTAATTAAACGCGGGCATCATTGTATCGCCTGGCTCGGCGGGTCGGGGTCTTCACTGACGCGCGCTGAACGTATTGGCGGCTACTGTTCGACCTTATTGCAATATGGTCTGCCTTTTCGTAATGAGTGGATTATTGAATGCGGTAGCCATCAGCGTGATGCCGCCGCGCTTACCGAACAGTTGATTCATCATCATCCGACGATTACCGCGATTTTGTGCCATAACGCCTCGGTCGCGTTGGGTTGCTATTTTGGCCTGCAACGTATCGGTCGCACCATTGGTAAGGGCGCGGTTGATAGCTATTACGATCAACAAGTGGCACTGGTGGGGTTTGGCGATGTGCCGGAAGCTGAGTTAACCGATCCGCCATTAACCTTTGTTACCAGCTCGGCGCGAGAGATTGGGCGCAGCGCGGCGACGCGCTTGCTGCAACGGATGGCGCAGCCAGATGAAAATATTCAGAATGTGATTATGCCATCAACGCTGATTGAGCGTGGCTCGGCTTAGCGGGAATGCTTTGAACGGGTGTATCCGAGGCGAAGAGCCGTGGCAGGAAATAATGCTTTATCGTCCACTGGTGGAGATGTTCCGGACCATTTCAGGTAAACTTATCTCAGAAAGTCCGGGAGCTTTTTAAGGATCAACAGTGAATGAAAGTGAGTGAAGACGCGCTATTAAGGTCGGGCTTTAGCCATTCTGATCTTGAGAAAGTTAAAAACAATGTAGAAAACTTTGGCGGAACGCTTGAGGAAGTGATTCAAGACTTAGCAAAACGATTTAATGTCGCTAAATGGATTACTATTGTTGCCTTCGTTATCCTGATTTTTACGTCGGTCTTATCGACAAAAAGTAATGCTCTATCCTTGGCTTTTTCGCTGGTGGTAGGATTACCTTTCATCTGGTATCTGACGCCCGCCAAACTCGCATTCAAAGCTTGGCGGTATAAAAAATATGTTTCTAGGATTGAGGGCGATCATTAATAGTCATTAAATCAAAAATAACCTTAGCTTTTACGCCGTATCCGACTATTCTCATAGTCAATTTTGGGCGGCTTAACGTACTGACTTTTCGGTAATAATCCACTGGCATATAGCGAAATAATCTCCATGCCCCGGGCTTTCTGATTAAGCCTAAAATGCTATAAGCATTAGCAGCAAGTGAAATTGATTTATATACACCTAACCCATTTTCGCGACTGAATCCCATAAATTCGGCGGTAGACATGGCTGCGTTAGCCGCAAACCCTTCAGACGCTGATTCATGAAGTACCTGATGACTAAATTCCTTGCTCAACCCATTAAATCCGTCCGTAACGAGCACTGCTCCGGCCAACACACCTATCGGAGTGGCACTGGCAAGAAGAGTGGCGCCTAAAGCCATCTCTGCCCCGGACAACACCACATTTACCGCCGAAATCACATAGCCAACAATTTTGTTGTTTTCCCGGACAAATTCGACTTTTGCATACAGTTTTGCCGTCTTCATGCGCAGCATCCGGCCCTGTTCTTCAAGATTTGAAGTCTCTGCCCTGAGATTTTTGAGTTAGTAAATGATGTTTTCCCGGGCCCCGAACCAATGTCATCACGCCGACTGCCCCAGGTATAGGTCACGGCATCTATCCATCCCTCATGGGCGGCATCCCTTGATTCACCGGCCACACCCGCAATTTTCAGAAATACGTTATTCATCTTCTTCCCTGTTGTTTATATAAACATCCCGTAAAGATTACCTGACTACTATCCCGTCTTTTATACCAGCTAAAGGAGGCGCAATCGCCTCCTTATTGCATGTTGCATGCTTTATGGTGCCGGGTTTTCGGCTGGAGCAGCCGGATCGCTGCCCAGCATATAACGCGACAAGAACTGTTCGAGCGGCATTTTCTCGCCATTCATCGTCACCTGGCCGCCGGTATATTGCAGGCTGGAGACGATATTATCATCTTGTTGCGTGGTGAGCTTAAACATCTGCCCCATGGCGGCGACGCCTTTAACCTGCTGATCGGCAAGCTTATTGGCATCATCATCTTTGTAGCCTTCGGTCATCGCGACATGCTTCATTAACTCGGTCGCCATCGGCATATTAATCACCAATTTACCGTCCAGCGTTTTCATTACCCGGTCGAAAACCTGCGCGGTGTCTTGCGCGTCGCCGCTGGCGGTTGCCGGATCGCGGAAATGCAGCGCCAGGTTAAAGGTGCTTTCGCCTTTATCATTTTTCCAGCTAAACGGAGCGATGGTTACTACCGGGTCGCCTTTCAGCACTAAGGGGAGGTTAGCGGCAAGGATCTGACGCACGCCTTCCTGATAACGCAACGGATCGTCGCCAATACCGGGCTGGTTCAGCAACGAAGTCATTTGATTGTGATAGTTTTCCGAGAAGGTTTTCAACGCTTGCGCGTCAAACTGCGACAATTTCATCGACAATTTGCCTTGACCCAGCGGCTGATCCTGCACTTTTAAGCTATCCAGCGTGTAGTCAATCTGCCCGGAAACCTGTTTATTCTCACCGTTAAAATTAGAGGTTCCTTTCAATCCTTCCAGCGTAACGGCGTTTTTGCCATTTACCGTGGCGTCCATCTTTTTCAGCTCAATCGTTTGGTCGCCAACGCGTAATCCTTCAGGGCTCAGGTGTGTATCACCGGAAAGTTTTAAACCATTAAAGGTGAAACCAACCGTATACAGTACCGGGGCGCCATCCTGCTGTTTACTGGTGGTAATCGCGATGCTGTCAATGTCGCTACTAAAGCCAACTTTGTCGCCTTGCGCATCACTATCGATATTTACTGTGCCGCCGTTCCAGGCGTAACGCTCACCGCTCTGCGCATTTTGGTAATCTACCGGTAACAGACCAATATCTGAATTTGTCGCGCCGCTGTAACCGATACGGGTATCCGCCTGAATAATGGATTTCCCGTTAGTCAGTTCAAACAGGCGTTTTACTGCGTCAGTATTTTCCAGCTCGGTATGCACCGAAGCCATGCCAGGCAGCAGATTGAATTTCTTTAACTGCGCCAGCGGGAAGGGACCATGATCGATTTTTTCGTTAAACACCACGCTCTGACCCGGTTTCAGCAGGGCGTTATCTTCAGTTTGAGAGCTGGCCTGAACCACCAATTGTGCGGTACTGCTAAACAGGCCACGTTGATAGTTTTGATAGCTAACTTTTAAACGGCTATCGGGCGCCACGCTATTTAGCCGGGCATTGGCGTTGTCCACCAATTCATTCATATGCGTTTCTAACTGCTTACCGGTCAGCCAGGCGCCGCCGGTCCAAATTACCCCTAGCGCAATCACCACGCCAATCGCAATCTTTGTCTTTTTCATCGATGCTGTCATCCTTTCACTGTATCTTCCACTGCCGGCATTGGCTCTTGGGCAAGTGGCGAAAAAACGCCCGAAGGCGTTTGGTTAATAGCTTGAATAATAATAGCAATTGCTGCCGCTTACGTCAGTGCTTAGCGTAATTGGTTAAATACCCGCGCCAGACGCCCGGTTCCGCTAATTGACACCGGAGGTTCATTGGCGGCAATAAAGCACGACTCGCCGGGTTGCAGAGCTAACTGCTGTTGCCCTTTGTTGATTACAGCCTGACCTTCAATACAGAACAGGATGGCTGCGCTATCCCAGTTCACCGGCTTAGGCTGGCTGGAAAGCGTATGAATAGCGAAAGCAAAGTCCTCAACCGGAATTGGGAAGCTTAGCGTATCGTCACTTTGTACTGGCTGTGTAAGCAATGTATCGTAAGGTTTCGCTTCAAATTTAACGTTCGCCAGCAGTTCGGGAATATCGATATATTTCGGTGTGAGCCCGGCGCGTAATACGTTATCTGAATTAGCCATCACCTCCAGCGCCACACCTTTCAGGTAGGCATGCGGCGTTTCAGCAAATAAAAACATCGCTTCGCCTGGCTGTAACTCAATCACATTTAATAACAGGGGGGAGAACAAGCCGCTGTCATCCGGATAAAACTCGGCAATCGCTTTAATGGTTTCCCACGGTTGCCCTTGTTGCGCATTGAGCGCTGATTTTAAAACCCCTAACGCCAGCGATTTGGCTTCATCCTTCATCGACAACAGGCTGGCAAACAGCGTCGCCAGGTTTTCGCTGTCAGCATGCTGCAAGAAATGTGCGATGGCTGGATGCGCGCCCGCTACCGGTTGTAACAGGGAGACAATCTCATGCAATTCGCGGAAGCCGTTAACTGCCTGGAATGGCGTTAAAGCATAGACCAGCTCAGGCTTATGGTTGGGATCTTTGTAATTACGCTCGGCGGCATCAAGCGGAATACCGGCGGCATTCTCTTTCGCGAAGCCGATTTCCGCCGCGGCTTTGCTCGGGTGCACCTGGATGGAAAGCGGTTGATCGGCACACAGGACCTTAAACAGGAACGGGAGTTCGCCAAATCTTTTCGCCACCGCGTTGCCCAAAAACGCCTCTTTATTACTCTCAATAACTTCACGCAGAGAATGCTGCTCGCCGTCAATTTCAATGCGCGAGCTGCTTTTGGGATGAGCCCCCATCCAAAGCTCGGCCATCGGGCGTAAATCAGGATTAGCGATACCATAGAGTTCGGTTAGCGCAGTTTTACTGCCCCATGCGTAATTTTGCAGCGAATTGATTAATTTTTGCATAATTTATCCCGGATAAACGACGTTTAACTTCGGGTATTAAAACAGAAACTGTGTCTGAAAACACAGCCGAAAAACACGATGTGATCGGGACGACGAGCAGGCATGATGTTAAATTATTGTTTGTGACACTACGACCTGCCCGTTATTTCGCTATTTAATGGCCAGCGGGCCTCTTGAAACCCAATGATTGTGCTAAAGGAGAGTTGTAATGGCAGCCAACCGCATTGAAAAAGACTCAATGGGACCGATTGATGTACCGGCTGATAAGCTATGGGGAGCGCAAACACAGCGTTCACTGGAACATTTCCGCATCTCTACAGAAAAAATGCCGACCGCCTTGGTACATGCGCTGGCGCTCACCAAGCGCGCGGCGGCGCAAGTTAACAACGATCTCGGCCTGCTGCCAACCGAGCGCGCGGAGGCCATCATTAACGCCGCCGATGAAGTGCTGGCCGATCAACACGTCAATGAATTCCCGCTGGCGATTTGGCAAACCGGTTCCGGCACTCAGACCAATATGAACATGAACGAAGTGCTGGCTAACCGTGCGAGCGAGCTACTGGGCGGCGAGCGCGGGATGGCGCGCTTAGTGCATCCGAATGATGATGTAAACAAGAGCCAAAGCTCCAACGATGTTTTCCCAACGGCGATGCATGTTGCGGCGGTGATCGCGCTTCGCGAACATCTGATCCCACAGCTTAAGGTGCTGAAGAAAACCCTGCACCAGAAAGCGGGGGCATTCAAAGATATTGTCAAAATCGGTCGCACGCATCTGCAGGATGCAACGCCATTAACCCTTGGTCAGGAGATCTCCGGCTGGGTCGCGATGCTGGAACATAACCTCAAGCATATTGAGCAAAGTGTACCGCATGTTGCAGAACTGGCGCTGGGAGGAACCGCAGTAGGAACCGGGCTGAATACGCACCCGGAGTATGCGGTTCGCGTGGCGAAAGCGTTAGCGGATTTAACGCAACAGCCGTTTGTTACTGCGCCGAATAAATTCGAAGCGTTGGCGACCTGTGATGCCTTAGTCCATGCGCATGGCGCGCTGAAAGGGTTGGCGGCGTCGCTAATGAAAATTGCCAACGATGTGCGTTGGCTCTCTTCTGGCCCGCGCTGCGGCATTGGCGAAATTGCTATCCCGGAAAATGAACCGGGGAGTTCCATCATGCCGGGGAAAGTGAACCCGACTCAGTGCGAGGCCATGACCATGCTGTGTTGCCAAGTCATCGGTAACGATGTGGCGGTCAATATGGGCGGCGCTTCTGGTAACTTTGAGCTTAATGTCTATCGCCCGATGATCATTCACAACGTCCTGCAATCGATTCGCCTCTTGGCTGACGGTATGGATAGCTTTAATCACCACTGTGCGGTGGGCATTGAGCCAAACCGCGATCGTATCACGCAACTTCTGAATGAATCTCTGATGCTGGTTACCGCATTGAATACCCATATTGGCTATGACAAAGCGGCGGAAATCGCTAAGAAAGCCCATAAAGAGGGGCTCACACTGAAGGCATCGGCGCTAAAACTCGGCTATTTGACCGAGGCCGAGTTTGATGCCTGGGTACGTCCTGAAGAGATGGTCGGTAGTATGAAGCAGTAATGATTGACTTGCAGATGACTACTGTGGGCGTTTCCCTGCGGTAGTCATCAACGGTCGCTATACAGGTGCCAGCGCGGTATCAGCGGAAACAATGGTGCTGCCGCGGGCTTATGGCGGTGGGTGACGTGTGCCGCATCGTAATTTAATAGTTCGCCGATCAACGGCACGGTGCTGCGATCAGGGCAGAGAACCAGCAACGGGGAAGGGCAGGCAAGCTGGGTCTGTTTTTGCTGTTGCTTATGCCAAACTCGTGCAATCGGTTGTACTTTTACCGGACGCTTAATTTTCAACTTCGCCCCTGGCGGTAAGGCTCGCACTGCATCTCTTTCCTGTTCAACCTTCTCCGCCCACTGTTCGCGCGTCCAGGGCGCTTGCGCACGACCGGATTTCAGGCTCTTCTCCAGCTTCTCGATGATTTCTTGCTGCGTGACATTTTTAATGATGTGTTTGTTCGCCCAACCAAAGCGGACCGTATCCGGCGCATCCAGCAGGGTAATGGCGCGGTAAGCGTTAAGCGTGAGTAGCCCGCGCAGATGTGTGTGCACAAAATCGAACCGCGCTTCGCTCGATAACCCGGAATCAACCGTAATGAGCTGTTCTAACCTGGCTTTCAACCGGTTTACCGTGTTCACCTGCTGGTGGATTGCCGTTGATGCTGCCGCATTAGCCTCAAAGCAGAGAATGCCGGGCAAACGAACTGCGGCCTTTGTGCTTATTTTCTCGGATTGTTGTTGCAGGAACAGAAGTTGGTAGTGGGCGAGGGCGCGATCGCGTGCGTCGACGCCAAGGTGTTGAGTGACCGTGATGGTGGTTACAGGATCATGTTCAGTACCTTTATTGATGGGCGGAAGAGCGAAACCCCTGCCGATTAACAAAGGTAACGCGCTTAATTGCTGGTTGAGGTGCGCAAGCGCGTGTTCCAGCGCGGTGGCGCAGCGGCGAAGGTCTGCCGGGAGATCGTAGCGCATCGTCTATCCTGCATAGTGATAGTATTAGTTACAACATACTAATTATGTCGCCATAAATCAATCACCTCAACATCTGTGCAAACTCTCCGTTCAGCAGAAAAGTCAGGCGGATGGGAACCGACCAAAAAAATGAGCCACCTATCACAAAAAGCCGTCGATCTGAGGAGCGAAGTAATAATGAAAGTTAACGCGCCTGGCGCTAATCTGCCGCCAGTTATTAGCGGGGAACAGAGTGATACTAAGGCACATACTTCGGCGTTTAATCGCTTACCGCTAACCGCTAAGTTATCACAGATTTTCCAGCCTCATCATCCAGTTAATGAAAATATGCGAGAGGTCTGGCAGCGACTTGATGAGCTTAATGCCAGGCAGTCGCAATTTACTGGCGGCGGTGCCGCTCTGGTATCGTCAATGGAAGCGGTGGCAACGTATTTGGCAGAAAACCACTGTCAGGTCGCTAAAGCAACACAACAGTTGATGGTTCAGCTCGATTTAGCGATTGCCGATGTACATCATGCATTACCTTATGGGCGCGGCAATGTGCTGGTACGGGCAGCAGATGGCACAATCGATACGGCCGCAACCGCTAAAAAAGTCTCTCTTGATGAACTAACCAAATGGCTGGGTGATGCCTCGCCGAAATGGAAGAAATCACAAACCGTACCGGAAGTGACCTTAGCCGCGCGCAGGGCGGCCTGCGCGATGGTTACAGGGAGCGGCACTTGTGCTAACTATGTCTATTTGCTCTCGTTAATGGCGCTCGATATTAGCGAAAAAAATCAGCACTGTTTCGCGCAGCCGCCCACTCTAACGCTCTATTCCGATCCTATCCTGGAGGGGCGACGTGTCGACCATGCGTGGCTTACGCTCTCTTTTCAGGAACCCAATGGCGGAAAGGCTATCGATTTGGTGCTTGATCCGTGGGCAAAAAACAATCGTCCTATGCTGGCGGAGCACTGTGCCTACCAGGAAGGCAAAGCGTTTTTCTCTCTGGAATGCGGTCAACAAGCAGCAGGTTATCAGCAGTTACTGAAAGAGAACGTGAAAACTCTCCAGCCGATGCTACGTCAGGGATTACGGGAAGAAAGTTTCCAACAGCGTGTACAACAACGACTGGATTCCCTGCCACAGAGCAATGATACCGCCGATACCCAGTATTCAATGACGGATAGCTATGCGGGATTTGTCGATCATGACGCACAGCAAAATGCCGCAGCGAATGTCATTACCGCGCCGGAACGCCGTCCCACGCTTTTATCCGGAAACCATAGCGTACTGGCTAACCGTATTGAGGAAAAACTGCGCGCCCGCTAACTGCGCGCCCGCTAACTGCGCGCAGTAGGGTGGATAAACAGCGCCAACGGCGCTGAAAATTAAAGTCGTTTACCATGCAGACGCAAGGCGACCAGCAACGCAACAACCAGCAGCACGGCAATAAAGCCGGTAATTCCCGCCCAGCCAAAGCGATGCCAAAACACGCCGCCAAGCGTACCTGCAACACTCGAACCAACATAATAACTAAACAAGTATAGGGAGGATGCCTGACCTTTCGCCCGCCGTGCGCGTGGGCCAATCCAACCGCTGGCCACGGAATGCGCGCCGAAAAATCCGGCGGTAAATAGCATCATGCCCGGCAAAATTATCCAAATTGAGTTAAATGCCGTGACTAACAAACCCGCCAACATAATGGCAGTCGAAACGACCAACACCGGGCCGCGTCCAAACCGTGCGGTCATCGCGCCCGCCTTCGGCGAACTCCAGGAGCCGGTGAGATACACCACCGAAAGTAAGCCAACCACCGCCTGGCTATAAAACCACGGGGCGCTCATTAGCCGGTAACCGATATAATTAAACAACGTGACGAAGGCGCCCATTAATAGGAAACCTTCGGCGAACAGTAACGGTAACCCGCTATCGCGCCAGTGCAGGCGAAAGTTGATTAACAAGCTACGCGGACGTAACGACGCCGCTCTGAAATGGCGAGAAGCCGGTAAGATTTTCCAGAACATCAGCGCCGAGGCCAGCGCAAAACAGCCGATAACCGCCACCGCCACGCGCCAAGATGCTATATCGGTGATAACACCGCTGATTAAGCGCCCACTCATCCCGCCGATTGAGTTGCCGCTAATATACAACCCCATGGAAAAAGCGATAAAACTTGGATGAATCTCCTCACTTAAATAGGTCATCCCAACCGCCGCCACGCCGCTGAGTGAAAGACCAATTAATGCGCGCATCAGCAGAATGCCGTGCCAGCTAGTCATCACCGAAGAAAGCAAGGTACAGATTGCCGCCAATAGCAACGCGGTGACCATAACCGACTTTCGCCCAATCGCATCAGACAGTGGACCGGTAAACAATAATCCCAGCGCCATTAGCCCAGTGGAAATAGAGAGCGAGATGCTGCTCTGCGCCGGTGAAATGCCAAACTCTTGCGACAGCACCGGTAAAATCGGCTGCACGCAGTAAAGCAGAGCAAAGGTAGCAAGACCGGCGGAAAACAGCGCCAGCGTCACACGAATAAACTGAGGCGTACCACGCTGGATATACAGATTCTTTTCCGGGGAAGTTACAGAGGCGCGTTCTGCTTGGTTATTTTGTAGCGTCACGGCCTGAGAAGAGCGGTTCACAACGGATCCTTAGGTTTTAATTTCAATCTCTAAAGCATAAGTAAACCGGATTATGTTGTATAATATATTAATAATCTCAAATGATTCTTTTAAAATATGAATATTGAATTGCGTCATCTACGTTACTTTATTGCCGTCGCGGAAGAACTGCATTTTGGACGTGCCGCGTTGCGATTGAATATTTCCCAACCGCCGTTGAGTCAACAAGTCCGGAAGCTGGAGCAAGAGATCGGCGCGCGTCTATTTGCCCGTACCAACCGCAGCGTACGGCTCACCGCCGCCGGGCAGCAGTTTTTACAGGATGCCCGCACCATTTTGGTCAGCGTTGAACAAGCCGCCGAGCGTGCGGCGCGCCTACATTTGGGCGATGAAGGGGAATTACGGGTTGGCTTTACCTCTTCGGCACCTTTTATCGCCGCAGTTTCCGATGCGTTGTCGACTTTTCGCCAACGCTTTCCCAATGTGCATATCCAGATGCAAGAGATTAACACCCGCCAACAGTTGGAACCGCTTAATGATGGACGGCTCGATTTGGGCGTAATGCGCAACACACCGCTACCAGAAACGCTTGAATATCGATTGTTGTTACGCGAACCATTGTGCGCAGTGGTTCACCGCGATCACCCGCTGGCTTCGTGGCAGCAGGTCTCCATCCAGGCGCTGTCTGCGGAACCGTTTATTTTCTTCGATGCGCGAGGGGGAACCGCGTTGTATAGCGAAATTCTGACCCTGCTGCAGCGTTATCACATTCAACCCTACATCACACAAGAGGTCGGCGAAGCGATGACGATCCTTGGACTGGTTTCCACCGGGTTAGGGATCTCCATTTTACCGGCCTCCTTCAGCCGGGTTCGGCTGGCGGATGTGGTATGGATACCTTTACAAGAGACGGATGCGCTCTCCGAAGTGTGGTTGGTTTGGTCAAAACAACGCGAGGTGAGTGCGGCAATGCAACATATGATGAAGTTTCTTTTTAACGATTAACGTTACGTTGGGCGGCGCGGGATTGCTGTTTTTCCACGCGCTTTATGACGTTTTATGTGCTGTAAATCACATATCGAATCAAATATTTGACGGCACCTCATTCCTCCTCCACCATAGCCGAAATGGGTTTATTTAGAAGCGCGAAAATAAGCGGGAGCAGGTTTGTGATAGCGGATAGTCAGCCTGGCCATATCGACCAGATCAAACAGACAAACGCTGGTGTGGTCTATCGCCTGATAGATCGATTTGGCCCAATTTCGCGCATCGAACTTTCCAAACGAGCCCAACTTGCCCCGGCCAGTATCACTAAGATTGTGCGTGAAATGCTGGAAGCCCATTTAGTACAAGAAACCGAGTTTCAAGAGGTTGGGAGTCGCGGGCGCCCGGCGGTGGGGCTTATTCTGGACACCGATGCCTGGCATTATCTCTCGGTGCGTATCGGCAGCGGGGAAATGACGCTGGCGCTACGTGACTTAAGCAGCAAACTGGTGGTTGAAGAGGGCGTTCCGCTCCCTTCTCAAGCCACCGAACCGCTGCTGACCCGGATCATTGGCGAAATCGATCGCTTTTTTATCCGCCAGCAAAACAAGCTAGAACGCTTAACGGCTATTGCTATCACATTACCCGGCATTATTAATACCAAAAAAGGGATCGTTCACCGTATGCCTTTTTATCAGGTGGAGGATATGCCGCTCGGTGCTGAACTCGAAAGGCGCACCGGGTTACCGGTCTATATTCAGCATGATATTTGTGCCTGGACCATTGCCGAGTCGCTGTTTGGCGCTTCTCGTGGCGCGGATGATGTTATTCAGGTGGTTATCGACCATAACGTCGGCGCGGGCGTGATCACCGGCGGGCGTTTGCTGCATAACAGCCGCAGTTCACTGGTTGAGATTGGCCATACTCAGGTGGACCCTTATGGCAGGCAGTGCTATTGCGGAAACCATGGCTGTCTGGAAACCGTCGCCAGTATTGGAAGTATGCTTGAATTGGCGGAACAGCGTCTGCACGCCTCCCCACACTCCACGCTGCAACACCAGCCGTTAACGGTTGAATCCCTGTGTGATGCCGCGTTGGCGGGCGACCAATTGGCGAAAGATATTATTACCGGCGTCGGCAATAGTATTGGCCGCATCCTGGCGATGATGGTGAACCTGTTTAATCCACAAAAAATTCTTATCGGATCGCCACTCAATCGCGCGGCGGAAGTTTTCTATCCGGTCATCACCGCCTGCATTCGTCAGCAGGCTTTGCCAGACTACAGCGCCGAAATTGACGTTGAGCCCACCCAGTTTCTTAATGTCGGAACCATGCCAGGCGCCGCCCTGGTCAAGGATGCGATGTATAGCGGTGAGTTGCTGGTCAAACTTTTACAGGGCTAATGTTTTTTCTTTATTAGCAAAAGATTGCGTTAGCGCAAGCCGTAGTCACCTGCAATCTCATAAAATTCCTGGCTAAAACCATTGATTAAAGATTATCTATTTCAGGTTGTTAGCCTGCCGGAGTTTTCCTCATGTTGAGTCGTATATTTGTCACCGGTACGGATACTGCGGTTGGCAAAACCGTTGTCGCGCGTGCATTGTTGCAAAAACTGGCGGTCGATTATCCCCGTGCAGTGGGCTATAAACCCGTCGCCAAAGGTAGTCATCAAACCGATGATGGGTTGCGAAATAAGGATGCGCTGATACTACAAGCCACTTCGACCCTTTCGTTACCGTATGAGGCCATCAATCCTATTACGCTGCAGGAAGATGAAATCTGCGTACATCCTGAGGTGATTAACTACACGCATCTCAGCACCGGTTTACAAGCGCTCAACGCCCAGGCGGATGTGGTGGTGATTGAGGGAACCGGCGGTTGGCGTAGTCTGATGAACGATATGCGTCCGCTGTCTGAATGGGCGGTGCAGGAGCAGTTGCCGGTAGTGATGGTGGTTGGAATTAAATTGGGCTGCATCAGCCACGCATTACTCACCGCGCAGGCGATTATTAATGATGGGTTACCGCTGCTAGGCTGGGTAGCGAACCGGATTAATCCCGGTTTGGCGCATTATGCTGAAATCATTAACGTGCTTAGCGAAAAGATCCCGGCACCGTTGTTGGGGCAGTTGCCCTATCTGCCACGGGCAGAACAGCGTGATCTGTCGGGATATTTAGATTTATCTGCGGTGAAGTAAGTCATAAAAAAAACGGGCGAGGTTTTCTCGCCCGTCTGACAGTGGATTACGGATTAAGCGCGCGGCGTGTACGGCCGGAGCTGAGGTAATCTGCAATATAATCCTGTGAAATTTCGCCGCTATAGCGGCCCTCTTCATCGACGATCGGCATCCAAACCAAGTTGTGCTCATACAGTTTTGAAAGCACCACGCGCAGGTTCTCTTCTGCTTTGCCGGTTACCGAAAACTTATGTAGCATCTCTTCACACCGTCCACTGGCACCGCGCGCTTCGCGACGCTTCACAAAACCTAACGGCTTACCGTCTTCATCCACCACGGTTATTGAACGCATATCGTTGTCATCCATGGTGCCAAAGGCTTCCGACAGCGGGGTAGAGCGATGGACGGTAATTGTAGGTTGCTGATCGGTCACATCGCCTGCCTGCACCAACAATAGGCGTTTCAGCGTGCGGTCTTGACCGACGAAAGAGCCAACAAATTCATTTGCCGGTTTCGCTAACAGCTCATCGGCACTGGCGCACTGCACGATTTTCCCTTGACCAAATACCGCAATACGATCGCCGAGCTTTAGTGCTTCATCAATATCGTGGCTCACCAGCATGACGGTTTTCTTCAACTGGCGTTGCATATCGAGAAACTCATTTTGAATCACTTCTCGGTTAATCGGGTCAACGGCGCCAAAGGGTTCATCCATCAGCAACACCGGCGGATCTGCCGCCAGCGCGCGAATCACGCCAATACGTTGCTGCTGCCCGCCGGACATCTCTTTTGGATAACGGTTAAGGAATTTTTTCGGGTCCAGCGCTACCATACTCATCAGTTCGCTGGCACGTTCGGTACAGCGTTTTTTATCCCAGCCCAGCATCCGCGGTACTACGGTAATGTTTTCTTCAATGGTCATATTAGGGAACAGACCAATCTGTTGAATCACATAACCAATATTACGACGTAAGGTTACGGTGTCCTGACCGCTGGTATCTTCGCCATTGATCAAGACCTTGCCGCTGGTTGCCGGAATCAGGCGGTTAATCATTTTTAGCGTGGTGGTCTTCCCGCAACCGGAAGGGCCAAGCAGCACGCACATTTCACCTTCAGGGACATTCAAACTCACGTTATCGACCGCGTTAAAGGCGGTACCGTTTTTTTGCGTAAAGGTTTTCGTCAGGTTTTCCAGTTTTATCATTATCGAATCCCCTTAGGAGTCAACGCCAACTGCAGACGATGCAGCAGCCAGTCAAGAATAATGGCCAGCAAACAAATCATTAACGCGCCAGCGATCAACATGCGGATATCACTTCCGCTAATACCATCCAGCAGCAACAGCCCCAAGCCTCCGGCACCAATAACCGCCGCGATAGCCATTACGCCGACATTCATGACCACGGCGGTGCGTATGCCGCCAAAAATAACCGGTAACGCCATCGGAATTTCCACCCAGCGCAGGCGCTGCCAAAATGTCATGCCAATTCCGCGTCCTGCCTCGCGCAAGCCACCCGGAATGTTTTCCAGAGCGGTATGGGTATTACGTACAATTGGCAGCAGCGAATAGAGAAATACCGCTGTTACGGCGGGAACCACGCCAATCCCCTGACCAATCATCGAGAAGAGCGGGATCATTAAGCCAAACAGCGCGATGGAGGGAATGGTGAGCACAATGGTGGCAAGGCCTAACACCGGCGTTGCCAGCCATTTAAAACGCACGATTAAGATCCCCAGCGGGACGCCAATAATAATGGCGAACCCCACCGCTAGCGCCACCAACCAGAGATGTTGCCCGGTCAGCGTTAATAAATAAGCCCAGTTATCAATAATGTAGTGAATAGTATCCATAACGCCTCCTTACAGCATGCCTTTAGATTTCAGGAAATCGCGGGCAACCCGCTCGGGAGATTGATGATCAATATCAACGCGTTTGTTTAATTCGGTAATCGCCTCATTGGTCAGCAGCGGGGAGAGCTGGTTAAGCGCAGCGGCCAAGCCTGGGTGAGAATCCAGCACATCTTTACGTACTACCGGCGTTACGTTATAGCTGGGGAAGAAGTGTTTATCATCCTCCAGCACCTTGAGATCGAACCCTTTAACCCGTCCATCAGTGGTATAGATCAAGCCAGCATCGACAAAACCATCACGTACCGCGTTGTACACCAAACCGGGATCCATCTGACGAATTTGCGGACGATCAAGCGGCATGTTGTAGGCCTTCTGTAATGGTTTTAGCCCATCAGAACGCCCGGAAAATTCTAAGTCCAGGCCCAGCATCCAATTGTGGTCCGGATCATTCTTACGTACCGATTCCACTTTCGCCACCAACTGCGACATGGTGTTGATATGCTCTTTTTCCGCCCGCGCCCGCGTCATGGCGAAAGCGTAGGTGTTATTCATCGGCGCCGGATCAAGCCACACGAGGCCGACTTTGGCATCCAGTTTTTTCACCGTGTCATACGCCTCTTTAGAGGACATCGGCTTGGTGATATGGTTAAAAATTATCAACGAAGTACCGGTATACTCCCACGTCAAATCGATCTGCTTATTCAGCATCGCGTTGCGGCCAATGGTGGTGGCGATATTGGTTTTCGGTTCCACCTGAAAACCTTTCTTCTGTAGCCACATCACGGTCATCGCCGACAGGATATGTTGCTCGGTAAAACTCTTGGTTGCGAAGACCAGCGGCGCGGCGCTGGCAGCGCTACTGAGGGCCAGCGAAGCCACCAGCGCGAGGGCAGTATGACGAACCCGGCGTAATAATGTGTTGGCGTTTGCCATAGCAAAGCTCCTTATTATTGTTTTAGCTGGCAGTATGCGGGCTTAACCAACGCCCCAGCCCGGCCAGCAACATATCGAGAATCAAGGCAAACAGCGCAGTGGCGGCAGCGCCTAAAATTAACGTCGGAAAATCGTTCAAATAGATACCGGGGAAGATCAGCTCACCGTAACTACTGGCGCCAATTAAGAAGGCCAGCGGCGCAGTACCGACATTGATCGCGGTAGCGACACGGATACCGGACAACATCACCGGCCAGGCATTAGGCAGTTCTACCTGACGTAGACGCTGCATTTTGGTCATGCCAATCCCGTTAGCCGCTTCAATTAAAGCAGGCTGAACGCTGATAAGACCGGTGTAGGTGTTACGAACAATCGGCAAAAGAGAAGCCAGGAATAGGGCGATCACCGCAGGCGTATCCCCAATGCCAATAACCACCATGGCGAGCGCCAATACCGCCAATGGCGGCAGAGTGTTACCGACGTTGAAAATTTGCATCACATATTCCGCCCAGTGGCGGGCGAAGGGACGGCTAAGAATAATGCCGCTGGGGATGCCGATTAAGAGGGCGAAGAACATCGACCAAAACACCAGGAAGAGATGCTGTTGACCGAGATACACCAAATCGACCTGACGAGCCTTAATGGTGTTAATGCCCAAACCATAAATCAGCAGACCGAGCACCACAATAATGAACAGCACGGCCAGTGCTGCACGCTTAGCCAGCGTTGAGTTTTGCATGGGTAAGGTTCTCCCTGATACCACATTGGATTTCACTTCCACCGGGAGTCGGAAGGAAACCCTTGTTATGCCATGAAGGTGGCGCATCGACAGAAATTGCAAAATAATCCTGCACACAATTTCCAAAACCGGCTGCGCCCGCGTCGAGCAGTAAAAAATGCTACTTTTTACACACTTAACCGATAAATCTGGTTAGTGCTTTTAAAGCTATAGCAGCGTAAACGCCTAACTGCCAACTTTTATGGGTAAAATCAGGAAGATACTTTCCGGAAAAAGCGCGGGCAAGCTGCGTAATAACTGGTCTAAGCGTAAATTCGATAAAAATTGCGAGGTTTTAGTGACAATGTCACGAAAGAACGAAGCAGCGCACGCAGAGGCAATTGGATTACACGACTTTCGGCCAGACTAACAAAAAAGAAAAGGAACCCTATGTCTGAAAACGTGCAACAACGAGTTGAGCATCGTCACTGGATTTTAATTGCCTGCATGCTGGCCATGTTTATGGCTGCCATTGAAGTCACAATTGTCGCAACCGCAATGCCGACGATTATCGCCGAACTCGGCGGTTTCTCGCAGTTTGGCTGGGTGTTCTCCATTTATCTGCTGACGCAGGCGGTCTGTGTACCCGTCTATGGTCGTCTGGCGGATTTGTGGGGGAGAAAGCGGGTGTTCTTTATCGGAACCGCGCTGTTTTTGCTGGGCTCGGTACTGTGCGGCTTCGCGAATAGTATGGGCTGGCTAATCTTATTTCGCGCGTTTCAAGGGCTTGGCGCCGGCGCGATTATGCCGCTCACGTCCACTATTGTCGCCGATGTGTATTCACCGAAAGAACGCGCCAGTATTCAGGGATGGCTCTCCAGCGTGTGGGGCGTTTCTGCCATTATCGGGCCGCTGACCGGCGCCTGGATTGTGCAGCATTTTAATTGGGCGCTGATTTTTTGGGTCAATGTACCGATTGGTATTATCTCTATGTTAATGCTGGCGCGCTGGCTTCCTCCGCACCACACCGAACATCCGCAACGGCTGAATATTGCCGGTAGCGCCTGGTTAATGATTTGTGTCTCCGCACTCTTGGTCGCACTACTCCAGGCCGAAGCGCTTGGCTACTGGTCGCTGGCATTTCTCGTGCTGGCCGCCGTCACCGGCTATATTCTGCTGCGGCACGAGCAGCGCGCGGATGCGCCATTATTTCCGCTGGCTATCTGGCGCAGTAAAGTCATTGTCGCTGGCAATGCCGGTAACCTGATCATTGGTGCCGCGATGATGGGGATCAGCGCTTTCCTTCCTACCTGGATCCAGGGAATTAACGGCGGTTCTCCTCTGCAGGCAGGGAGCACGCTGGCGATGATGTCGATTGGCTGGCCGCTTGCCAGCACGCTCAGCGGCCATTTAATGCTACGCACCTCCTACCGTTTTACCGGTCAGCTAGGGGCATTTATGCTGATTGTTGGTACCGCATTATTACTCACCTTACGGGCCGACAGTTCGGTGCTTAGCGCCGGGTGCTTTGCGTTTGTTATTGGTACCGGTATGGGGTTAACCAGCACTACCTTTTTGGTTTCGGTACAAAACAGCGCCGATTTTCATATCCGTGGGATCTGTACGGCGTCAATTATGTTTAGCCGCATGCTGGGCTCTGCATTGGGTACTGCGATCATGGGTGCGGTACTGAATTATAATCTGTTGCAACGGTTGCCAGGCCAGCAAGACCCGGTGCAACGTATTATGTCGCCGGGACAACGGGCAGAGATTGCTGACCATGCACTCGATCAGATGATCACGCAAATTGCGGCTTCGCTACACTGGGTGTTTGCCGTGTCGGTGCTAATTGCATTACTGAGTTGGTTTGTCGCGCGTGGCTTGCCTAAAAGAAGGCCGGAGTAGTGTGCAGGAAGAGAAAACCGAGGTGTCGCAAAGCGGCACCTCGAAGGCGCGTGTTACTGTGAAGGCGCATCCTGGGTGGTGCCAGCGTCAGCCGGTACGCCGGTATCGCTGTCGCCGCCAGTGCGTTTGTAGACAATTTTCTGCGTGTCATTCTCACAATGGCCAACGACCTGCCCGCCAGCCTGATCGGCCTGGTCGTTAGGGACAATATCAAGAGAAAAGCCGGATTCCGGCACGCCGTTGCCAATGATTTTTTTACTGATATCCGCCTTTACCGATTCACAAGAGGCCTGAACCGCAATCGGTACCGTGAACAGCAGGGCAGTTAACATCCACTTCGTCGCTTTCATCACATCATCCTTTTGCTAAAAACCTGCGATAACTATAGCAGTTCCCACTCAATCAAGGGGTAACCGGGCGACCGGTAGAACGGTCCAAACAACGCAAGGTGTTGGGTTCCCAATAGGCATTAACGTTATAGCTTTTTTCACACGCGTCGCGGGTATCGAACGCGTGATCGGCTTTATCAAACTCTTTTTCGACACGTGTATTCACTTTTTTACGCAGCGAACGCGTATCGTCCCACTGTTCCTTGCTCTGACGCGCCTCTTCATTACTCATCGCATTATTGCCATTTTCAATCACCAGCCGGTCGGTTCTGGCCGTTGCTGGCGGCACAGCCAATATTCCGCCCAATAACGCCAGCGGCAGCAGGGCGGATAACAGGCGTTTTTGCAGAGTTTTCATCATCAATTCCTTAAGTTTAAAGCCGACATTCGAACCACGGATGCCGTGACAACCTTTTTTATTATATCATCGGCGCTTATTTACTCACCAGCCGACAGCATGGTTTGTTTAACTTTCTGAGAGGCGGCTTGCATGATGGTCAAAACGGCGCTGTTATTTTTTCTCACCGCGATAGCAGAAATCGTCGGATGTTTTTTACCCTGGCTCTGGCTGAAGAAAGGGGTAACCATTTGGGTGTTAATCCCGGCGGCATTGAGCCTGATGGCATTTGTCTGGCTATTAACCTTACATCCCGCTGCCAGCGGCCGCGTTTACGCAGCTTATGGAGGCGTCTATGTGATGACAGCGCTGCTGTGGCTACGAGTCGTTGACGGGGTCAGATTATCCCATTGGGACTGGCTGGGCGCGCTGGTTGCATTTTGCGGGATGCTGATTATTGTCGCAGGCTGGGGCAAAGCCTGAAGGGGGAGAGGTTAGCGGGCGCGGCAGAGGCCGCACCCGCATCGTTATTACGGTTTATACACGTTCAGCCCGGCCGTTGCCTGGCTGACTGGCATCATTTCTAACGTGTTGATATTGACATGCTTTGGCAAGGTCGCCACCCACCACACCGCTTCGGTAACATCGTCGGCGGTTAACGCTTCAGTGCCTTGGTACACTTTACCGGCTCTATCGTCATCGCCTTTAAAACGCACATTGGAGAACTCCGTTCCGCCAACCAATCCCGGCTCAATATTGGTCACGCGTAGCGCGGTACCGTGTAAATCGGTACGTAGATTGAGGCTAAACTGGCGCACAAAGGCTTTGGTCGCGCCATAAACGTTTCCGCCCGCATACGGCCAGTTACCGGCGGTGGAACCAATATTGATAATATGCCCCACGTTACGCTCCACCATGGCTGGCAGCAACGCGCGGGTCATATACACCAACCCTTTGGTATTGGTGTCGATCATATTCTCCCAATCTTCCACGCTGGCCTTGTGAGCGGGTTCAATTCCCAACGCCAGCCCGGCATTGTTAACCAACACATCGATATTGCGCCATTCTGGCGGCAAGCTGGCGACCGCTTCCTCAATGGCGGCACGGTTGCGTACATCAAGTTGCAGAGGATAGACGTTTTCGCCCAGCGCCTCTTTTAGCGCCTGTAAGCGCTCAGTACGGCGACCGGTGGCGATAACGTTGTGGCCCGCAGCAACGAAACGTCGGGTGATACTTTGACCAAAACCGGCGGTCGCGCCAGTAACAAAAATAATCATCTCGCTGTTCCTTAACGGCTTTTAGAGTGTAATTACCTTAGCACCTGATTGAAAAACGGGTTACCTTTTTTACGTTACGGTTCTTGATGACGTGAAGCCGCATCCTCACGAAAAGAGAGATCTCTTCTACGATTATAAAAGGCGTGAAATACGCTTCTATATTAATGTGACATTGTCACTTTTAAGCGGGTTAAACAGCGGAGATTAACCCTGTTATCGCTTTTTAGCACGGAAAAGGAGTGTAAGGATATGCGATTATCAATCTGGTTTCTTGCCAGCAGTCTGGCGCTATGTAGCAGTACGTTCGCCAGTCAGGCGGCGGAAAAAAACGATCGGGAGACGATGATGTCTGGTGAACAACAAAACCCTTTTAGCCAACCGAGCGATTTGCCTTTTCAGGCTCCGCCGTTTGACCGCATTCATGATGCCGACTATCTACCGGCGATCAAGGCCGGTATGGCTGAGAAAAGAGAGGAGGTGGCGGCGATAGCCGATGATCCGGCACCGCCAACCTTTGAAAATACCTACCTGGCGTTGGAAAAAAGCGGGCAAATGCTAAAGCGCGTATTAAATGTATTTAGCGCGATGACCTCGGCAAATACCAACCAGACGCTACAAAAAATCGACGAAGAAACCTCGCCACGCCTCGCTGCGTTGGACGATGAGATTAAACTCAACGGCAAATTGTTTGCACGCCTTGATAAGGTGTATCAGCAACGAGTGACGTTGTCACTAGATTCGGAATCCCGGCGCTTAATTGAGGTGACCTGGCAAGCCTTTCAACTGGCTGGCGCCAGCCTGAGTGATAAGGATAAAAGCGCGTTAAAAACGCTGAATCAGGAAGCGGCAACGCTCAGCACCCAATTTACCAATCGCTTGTTGGCAGCCACCAAACAGGGTGCTCTTAATATTGATGAACGGTCAAAACTATCTGGCTTAAGCGAAAGTGAAATCGCCGCCGCCAGTGAGGCGGCAAACGCACGTGGATTACATGACCGCTGGCTATTGGTGTTGCAAAATACGACCCAGCAACCCGACCTGCAAAGCCTGCACGACCGCGCCACGCGTGAGGCGCTGTTCAACGCGTCCTGGAACCGGGCCGAAAAAGGCGATAGTAACGATACTCGTCAACTGATTACCCGTTTAGCACAAGTACGCGCTCAACAGGCTAAATTGTTAGGCTTTAACAGTTACGCCGAATGGAAGTTACAGGATCAAATGGCGAAAACGCCGGACACCGCGTTGGCATTTATGCGCAAGATTGTACCTGCCGCGACCGCCCGCGCGAAACGTGAAGCGGCTGATATTCAAGCGGTTATCGATCGCCAAAAAGGTGGCTTCACACTGGCAGCTTGGGACTGGAGTTTTTATGCAGAGCAGGTGCGGCGTGAGAAATACGCGCTGGATGCTGCGCAGATTAAACCCTATTTTGAGCTAAATAATGTATTAGAAAACGGCGTGTTTTACGCAGCTAACCAACTGTATGGCATTACATTCAAACTACGTAAGGATATTCCAGTCTATCAGCCGGATGTACGGGTTTACGAAGTGTTTGATAAAGACGGCAAATCACTGGCGTTATTCTATACCGACTACTTTAAGCGAGATAATAAAGGCGGCGGGGCGTGGATGAGTAATTTTGTCGAGCAATCCACACTGCTGCACAGCAAGCCGGTGATTTACAATGTCGCTAACTTTAACAAGCCTGTGGCAGGCCAGCCAGCGCTGCTCTCGTGGGATGATGTCATTACCCTGTTTCATGAGTTTGGTCATGCTCTCCACGGCATGTTTGCCGCGCAACGCTACCCGAGCATTTCCGGTACCGAAACGCCGCGTGATTTTGTTGAGTTCCCTTCACAGTTCAACGAGCATTGGGCAAGTGATCCGCAGGTATTTAAACATTTCGCCCGTCACTACCAAACCGGCGCCGAAATGCCACAGGCGCTTCACGATAAAATCATCAAGGCGGATAAGTTTAATAAAGGGTATGACATGACCGAGCTGTTAGCCGCAGCGTTACTGGATATGCACTGGCATAGCTTACCGGCCACTGCGCCGTTGCAAGATGCCGACCGTTTTGAGCAGCAGGCGTTGGCGGCGGATAATCTCAATCTGCCAGCAGTCCCACCACGCTACCGCTCAAGCTACTTCCAGCATATTTGGGGCAATGGTTATGCCGCCGGTTATTACGCCTATCTTTGGACACAAATGCTCGCCGATGATGGTTTTGCATGGTTTACCGAGCATGGTGGGCTAACCCGAGAAAACGGGCAGCGTTTTCGCGATATGATCTTGTCACGCGGAAACAGTAGCGATCTGAAACAGCTCTATCACGACTGGCGCGGGCATGATCCCGAAATTGAACCGATGTTGATTAATCGCGGGCTGGAAGAACAATAAGTGGCAATGAAAAGGGCAGCGATGCCCTTTTTGCTAGCCGTACCAGCTATAACCTTTTGGTACGCGTGAGAAACCAGCTTCCCGCAGCGCGTAAACCAGCGCTGATGATCCGACCGGCTGGCCATCCACCGTTTCTAACGTAAAAGAGAGGTGTTTTTCGCGCTTCAACGCATCGCCTAAAGCGCGGCAGGCCTCGGGTAGCCATGTTTCATCCATCGCCTTAAAACTCAATAGATCTTTTCCGCCCTGGGCCAGATAAAGCAAAAGACTTCCCTGACCAATCACTACCCATGCGCCATGGCGCCGTGTCGGGCGGTTGCCCGCAAGACTGTTCGGCCAGTTAAGAATGGTTCCAAAAGGATTGGCCGGGTCCAGTGCCGCCAGAGCGACGAACGCCGGCTGTTTGGCGGGTTTATCCGCGACTATCCGCAACCGATCAATGGTGAGATTATCCGCAAATTGCGCTGCGCCCAGCCCATCAACAAAGCGCCCGCGCAACAATTTCCCCGCATCTTCCATGCTCCTCAGCACCGGCTGCAACGCCGGGAATCCGCCGGGAACTTGTTCATTAACCGCAGCGCCGCGGGTGATAACGCCATAGCGGTCGAGCATATTTTCCACCCACGCTAAGGCCCGTGGCGCCGGATCGGCAGGGTCGTGAGGGACTAATGACCAGCGCCCGGGCATGGCATGCATACCCGGACCGGTAGCCACGGTTGACGCCGGACGATGATAGCCGGTTGGGCTATAACGCCCACGGCGGGTGCGTAGCGGACGTGCGGCTCGCGCACGTTGTGGCGTGCTGCTGGTCAGCATGCGCACTGCGGCCCATGTATCGCTAGTAACATAACCGTCCCAAACCAGATCCCACAGTGCGGCGGTCAGTTCTCCCGGTTCACCCTGCGGGTTGGATTGCGCATACAGTTGCCGGATAAACCAGCCGCCGCCTGACGCCAGTTGAGACAGAATAGCCTGCTGCAGGACCGACAGTTCCGCCGATGGATTATCTAAACGAAGCGGCAGTGTCTCAGCGGCAAATTCACTCAGATGCAGTGAGATCAGACCATCGCGATGACCCGATGCTTTGTGCCCGGTCCAGATAGCTTCACCGGAGGACAGTAACTCATCCAACATCGCGGGCTGATAATCCCGCACGCGCGCGGGTAAGATCTGTGCCTCCCAAAGGGAAGCCGGTAGCGGGACACCGGCTAATTGCTCAATGACACGCGCGACGCCGTTGACGCCCTGGTAAGCGCCGATGGTTGGGCTATCGCGATGTGCGGTTTCATTGAGCACGCCATGACGTTCCAACAACAGCGTGACATAGGCGGTTTGCGCCACCGGACGGGTAGCATTGCGGGCAGCCTGCAATGAACGCACGCGCAAGCGGCGAAACACCTCTTCGGCGACCCACTGTTTTCCTTCCGGCGACGGATGTTCGCCGTCTGTTTCAACCAAGGTCGGCGGCAGACCAAAATCACCGTGCAACACTTTTCCCTGTTCACGTAAGCGCTCCAGTTCCTGTTCCACCAGATGGCTACCTAATCCGAGATGGCGCGCCAATTGCAGCGTTGAGAAGGGCGTATGTGTGCGAGCATAGCGGCTAACCAAGTCGCGTAATGGATGCGCGACCGGGACAAGAAAAGCGTCCGGTACCTTTTTCGGCAGGCGAATACCTAATGCATCCCGCAGGCGTGCCGCATCTTCGATCACCGCCCAACGCACTTCACCGCTAAGGTTTAATTGAAAAATCCGCTGCGCGTTTTCGAGCGTAGTCAGCTCGTTGATCAAATGAGGTTGCTCCGCATCCAAACGCGCCGCAATCTGTTCCGATGAGAGTGGCCCCAACTCACGCAGCAGATCGACCACGTTCTCAATCGTGCTGACGCGATAATTGGGTGCGGTGCGCTGGAGTTCCTGACCTACGCGTTCAATGACGGTTTCATCCAGCAGCCCGGCCATATCGACCTGACCAACCAGGTCACTCAGTAATTTACTGTCCAGCGCCAATAAGGAAGCGCGACGTTCGGCTAATGGCGCATCGCTGGCGTACATAAATTCCGCTACGTAGCCAAATAATAGCGGTGCGGCAAAAGGCGAGGGCGTTTCGGTCGTCACTTCGGCAAACTGCACCTCATCACGTTGAATGCGCGACATGAGATGATGAAGCGCTGGTAAATCGTAAACATCCTGCAAACATTCGCGAGCGGTTTCGAGCAGGATCGGGAAATCCTGGTATTCGCGTGCCACCTCCAGCAGCTGTCCGGCCCGGAGCCGTTGTTGCCAAAGCGGCGATCGTTTGCCGGGATTACGCCGTGGCAATAACAGCGCACGGGCGGCGCATTCTCGAAACCGAGCGGCAAACAGCGCTGAACCCCCTACCGCATCTGCCACGGTTTGTTGTAACGGTTCCGGTTCAAATAAAAAAAGCTCCGCGCCAGGTACCTGCCTTTCGCTATCGGGAAAACGTGCAACAATCCCATCATCACTGGACACGACGGCCGGGTCGAGCCCCATGTGGCGCCGAATGCGTTCTGCGACCGCTAATGCCCACGGCGCATGTACTCGCTGCCCATACGGAGAGTGAAGAATAACTCGCCAATCGCCGCTCTCGTCGCGGCAACGTTCAATCAGCAAGGTGCGATCAGTCGGCAGTAGGCCGGTAGATTCACGTTGTTCCTTCACCAACGTCAACAAATTGTTCACCGCAGCGCGATCCAATCCATCTTGTTGCCATTGGGTTATCTGTTTTTCCCGTGCGAGGCTATCTTCGAGGGCGGCTTCGGTTTCACGTAAAAATGCGCCGATGGTTTCACCTAAGCTGGCTGCACGCCCCGGCCCTTCACCATGCCAGAAAGGTAGCCGGGCAGAGCGCCCGGGCGCCGGAATGACAATCACCTGGTCGTGGGTGATTTGCTGTATCCGCCATGAACTGGCACCGAGCGTGATAATGTCATTCACGCGTGACTCATACACCATCTCCTCATCCAGTTCGCCGACGCGCCGTGAGCCCGATTGCTCTTCACCTTCCGGTAGCATCACGCTAAATAAGCCTCGATCGGGAATGGTTCCGCCGCTGGTGACCGCCAGATGTTGCGCGCCGGGACGGGCGGTTAACATGCCGCTGTTTCTGTCCCACACCAGGCGGGGCCGAAAGGAGGCAAAATCATCCGAAGGGTATTTGCCGGAAAGCATATCTAAGGTGGCGTCAAAAACGCTGCGTGGCAGGGAACGGAAGGGATCTGAACGCCGTACGGTAGCGAACCAGTCTTCAATCTGCAGCGGCTCGATTGAAACGGCGGCTACCGTTTGCTGCGCCAGAATATCCAGCGGATTATGCGGTGGCTCTATGGCTTCCAAATCGCCGGTTCGCATGCTGTGTACGGTTACGCAGGCATCAACTAAATCGCGGCGAGTACGCGGATAGACTATCCCGCTGGAGATACCGCCGACCTGGTGACCGGCGCGACCCACCCGTTGCAGCGCACTGGCGACCGACGGCGGTGCGCCAACCTGGATCACTAAATCAACCAAGCCCATATCGATGCCTAGCTCCAGGCTGGACGTTGCCACTACACATCGCAGCTCACCGTTTTTGAGCGCTGATTCAATCTGCAAACGTTGCTCTTTGGAAACCGAGCCGTGATGCGAACGGGCAAGCTCGGCGGGCAAACCTTCGCTGCGTTTCTCGGTACTGCCATTGGAGGAGAGGTAGTGAACCTGTGGCGTTGCCGGACCAGGCGTGTCGTTTTGCTGCTGTGCATAGCGCTCATTCAGCCGGGCGGTCAGTTTTTCCGCCAATCCGCGCGAATTGGCGAAAATAATCGTCGCCCGGCGTGCTAATACTTGCGCCAAAATGTCGGCCTCAATTGAGGGCCAGATCGAGCCGGTGCTGCTGGCGGTTTTACTGTCGGGCTGATCGAAACGCCCTGACAAATCAGTCATATCCTCTACCGGTACCGCCACCTTAAGCTGTAATTTGCGTTCCGAGGGCGGATTCACCACTTGCGTGGGCTGGACGCCGCCCAGAAAGTTCGCCACGCGTTCTACCGGGCGCACGGTCGCCGAGAGCCCAATACGTTGGGCGGGTTGAGGTAACAGACGGTCAAGGCGTTCGAGGCTTAATGCCAAATGCGAACCGCGTTTGCCGCCTGCAACCGCATGAACTTCATCAATAATAACGGTTGTCACGCCGGATAGCGTTGTGCGTGCTTTGGACGTCAGCATTAAGAACAAGGATTCCGGGGTAGTGATCAAAATATCCGGAGGGCGTCGCAATAGTTTCCCGCGCTCCGAGGGCGTGGTGTCGCCGGAGCGCATGCCCACGCGAATTTCGATCTCAGGTTCACCCAGTTTTTTGCGCTCGACATAGACGCCTTCCAACGGTAGGCGCAGGTTACGTTGTACATCTGCTGCCAGCGCTTTGACCGGTGAAATATAGAGGATGCGGGTCGCTGATGCCTTTCGATGCTTATCGGTCTGTTGTGCCCGTTCGGTAAACAACGCATCAATCGCGTGCAGGAAGGCCGCCAGCGTTTTACCCGAGCCGGTCGGTGCAATAACCAGGCAATGTTGGCCAGAGTCGATTGCCTGCCAGGCTTGTTGCTGAACCGCTGTCGCACCGGCAAAAGCCGAGGCGAACCAGCGCTGAGTGGCTGTGGTGAACAGGTGTAGCGGCTGATGTGGTGTGGGCATGGCGGTCCTGGTTGTGGCCTAAGACAAAAAACGGTTAATGATTGAGTGTAATCAGCTTTTCTTTTAGTGTAGTTCCCGAGTATCAAAGGAACGAATCAACGGTTAAAAGGAAACTACCATAATGACAATACGGTTTGCAGGAATTGAAGAACCCGGTCGCTATTACACTTTTCAGTCCAGACTCCCGCCGGGAGAGTTTTTCGAAATCCGCCCACGTTTTTTCCCACATAACTCAAAACCGATTGTCGATGATGAAAGCGGCATGTGTATTGGTTATTCAGTTTTACAAGCTCCAGGCTTATGGCGTATTTATGATATTGATGGCATTGCTGTTCGTCTTGAAGAAGCGCCACTTGAAACTCCGCTGATTGACCCAACAGATCTCGCTTTATTGGCATTTGGCGCTTTTCGTCTGTTTCGGGCGGGAAGGGCGCTGTTAGAAACCAGCGCGAAAACAGCAATAACCGTTAAATTGAGTCAAGCCACTGTCAGTTTTCTGCGTAGCCGACTTAAAGTTGGCTTGTCTGTCAGAAATCTAAAAATGACAGAGTCCGCTGCAAAGCATATGTATAACCCTGGTCGCTATGTACCTTTGCAGCTTCAAGAGAAAGCGATCCGTTACGGACGGAGAATGTCTGATCCCAAAAAAAGGCCGGGACTTTTTCGTTATGAAACTGAAATGTATCGACTCGTTGAGAACAAGCAAGCCAAAGGAATATATCATTATAAAAAATATACTCTTGAGGTCCTTGTCCGTGAAAAAGACTGGACAATCACTCACTTTCAATACTTTTAGGAGTAGTAATGATTGATATAGCCGTCGGAACGTTAAAATTTCAGTTATCGCCTTATGAAAGAGAGTCCTCACAAGAGGAGCTTTCAGAAGACTGGATCAAGACGTTTGTGGAATACGAACTACCAGAATTGTCTATTCAATACAGTACAGCTTTTTCCATATCAGAACTTATTGATTTAAAGAGTGAGTTTCATTCTCTCTATGAAAGCCTAATCACTCAAAAACCTCATCCTGGTTTTTATTTTGACAGCGTTGAACGGCACTTCAGCTTACAGGTTAAGCAGGTTGGTCACCTTGATGTTGCCGAGGTAAACATTATGATGAAACCAGAGGACAGCGCAGATAGTGTTAAAATTACTGATACCTTTTACCTCGATCAGAGCTACTTTCCGGCGCTACTTTCTGGTTTGGATGAAATGATTAATTGGGAATAGTGATATTTTATAGATTGAGCGCTCCAAACCATAAGCGTTGTTGGCGAGAAGTATTAATGGGCTCTTGGAGAATAAGGGTCTTGGGAAAATGAAATTTTTTTTGATTGTGTCATATATAGCTTTGACTTTTTCAGCACCATCTAAAAGCTTTGCTTCTGAAGTGGAAGCAGGTAGCCCCGCATCCATTCTTGACAGCAAAGAAGATGATTTTTGCATTAAAGCATCCCAGACGGACGGCGGTATGAGTCATTATCATGATTGCCTTAATAATGCGTTAAGTAAATCTAATAAAAAGCTCACTGAAAAATATGAAGAAAAACTTAAAGAGATAACTTACTCAAAAGATTATGATTTTTATGACAGCATCAACTCTGACAGAAAAAGCCTAAGGCCTAAAATTGAAGCGTCATATAAAAATGAACAAAAGACATGGATAATCTACAGAGAAAGTTACTGCAAAAATATCGTTTCCGGTAATATTACAGGCGATAGCGCATTTGTTGGTTATATTTCTTGCACAATTAATATGAATAAAAGGAGAGTTGAAGAAATAAACCTTATGTATAATCCAGCTTCTACATGGTAAAAATGAAGAAGAGAAATGTGATAGATAATTGAGGAGGGCAATTTGAGTAGTTACTTTCAATACTTTTAGGAGTAGCCGTAGGAACTGAAACAGAGATGTATCGCCTGGTAGAGGATAGATCTCGCAAAGGATATTACTGCTATAAACGCTTTACACTTGAAGTGGTGGTCCGCGAAAAAGATTGGACGATCACTCACTTTTTATACAAATGACGAGAAATTATCATGATTGACATCGTAAGTGGTTCAAGGTCATTGCGTATTTCGCCATTTGAAAGACAAAAGACCCCAGAAGCACCAGCATATGACTGGATAAGGACATATGTTGAATACTCTCTTCCAGAGTTAAAGGCGCAATATCAAACATCATTCAGCGTTGGTGAAATTATTGATTTTAAAGAAGATATTTATTCTCTTTATCAAGAGGTTTCCAGCGGGCACAAAGCACATGAAGTAGTCTTCGACAGCACAGAAAATCAGCTAAATCTTCGTTTTATTCCCATGACTAATAATACTATTGCAGTGAAATTAACACTCAGGCCTGAAAATCCTGCGGAAAGCGTTATCATAAAAGATTCTTTTGGCATAGATCAGAGCTACTTTCCGGCGCTACTTTCCGGCGCTACTTTCTGGTTTGGATGAAATGATTAATTGGGAATAGTGATATTTTTCAAATAAATAAACAGTCTATTGCCATATAAGAGTGCGTAATTCGATGACCAATCCACTGGCAAAGAACATCATTGGTATCTATCAACGCCACGCCAAAGCGTTTTGGCAACGACGGCCAACCAATCTGTTTGAACAGCCCTGGCTGGATGACTTTTTGAGGCTGATACCTACCAACGGAAAAATTCTGGATATCGGCTGCGGCAGTGGGATGCCAATAGCAGATTACTTTATCCGTCAGGGATTTCAGGTTACCGGTATCGATAGTTCAAAGCCGATGATTGAACGCTGCCAACAACATTTTCCGCAGCATCGCTGGATACACGCAGATATGAGAGAGCCAATCCTGTCAGATAAGTTTGATGGGGTAATTGCCTGGGATAGTTTTTTTCACTTAACGCCTGAAGATCAACGCGAGATGTTCACGGTATTTCGACAGTACGCCAGTGCCAGGGCAGCGTTGATGTTTACCAGTGGCCCCGATAGTGGTGAGGCAATCGGCACGTTTGAAGGTGAAGCGCTTTATCATGCCAGCCTGGCACCGGCAGAATACCGGCAACGTTTAGCAGAACAAGGGTTTCATGTTGTAAAGATGGTGGCAGAAGATCCAGATTGTCAGGGACGTACCGTTTGGTTGGCGCAAAGTCAATGACGCTTGATTCGGGTTCGTGCGGAGTAAACGGATGATTTTGAATCATCATCGAGAGTAGACAGTTGACGGCCAGTGTCAACGATTCACGTTAGATTCCTTCTATATGTATGTTGATGCGCATAATGTATATTATGTTAAATTAGATAACTAAGAGCCGAATCCGGCGTGGCAAGATACTTTTCTCCTCCTGCACCTGTCCCCATTGATTAGCTTTACGCGTTTCTGTTTCAACGACCAATACCGTACGACAAATAAAATTTTTACTACCCCGCTTCCGGCCTGGCTGCTGCGTACTGTACCGGCGTCGCTACGTGAAATCTGAGAGAAAATCTGCACCTGAGCCCGTCATTTTTATCTCAGCGCAACGGGTACAAAAAAGCCCGGACAATGCCGGGCTTCGCGCCGGATGCTGACGGCCAGATTACGCCGGCAGAAAATCCGGGTCGAGCGCCTGCGCAAGCGTCCACGGCATATGGGCCGGAAACAGGTTTTCTTCAAGGCCGGTCTCACGCGCGGCGGATAATATGGCGTCGCCGTAGGATTCCTGTGCCATCTCATCGGCCTTGTTTTTCAGTGACGGATTTTTCTCAAGGTGACGGCTTATTTTCCGGCGTTGCTCTTTAATGGTCAGCGTCCAACTTTTACCACGATAGCCTGGCTGATACTTCCACTTGAGCAAATGCATAAAGAGCACTTCAAGACGTGATTCAAGTTCCCTGCGTTCGCTTCCTCCCATGCTCTCTATTTCCTCCATCAGGTTTTTAGCGTCAATCTCGGAAAGCCTGCCGTCTCGCAGTAAGCCTGCCTGCTCCTGCGTCCAGCCATAAAAATCGGTTTTATATAATTTATTTTGCATTGCGTTTACCTCTCAGTGTCCGGCATCTGGTTAATGGTAAGTTGACGCTCGGTGGCATTAACTACCGCCATAAATGCCTTAATTCCGGGGTCGGTATCCGGTGTTAACATGCGCATGATTGATTTGGGGTTCCTGCCTACGTCTCCCGAAATAACCGGGAAACCGCAGGTTGCTGTAATCAGTGTTCTTAGCATAACTTTAGCCGTTTCCACATCTCCGGCAATAATCAGTCTGCGCACTTCTTTTAACATAACGTCTTTGGTGCCGGGCTCTTCACCAATAAGTGTCACCCACGCATCGCGGTTAAATAATGCTGTCACTACGGTTATTTCCCCTGAATATTGACATAAAAAAGGTAACGTATTCGTTACCCTTCGTCAATCATCAGAGCGCTGTTTTCCCGTCAGCCGCTAAAGACCTCCCGATACAGATCTTCTCCATAAGACTGTGCCATGGCACCGGCAATCAGAACCAAGCTTTGCCAGTGTCAGCCCGGCATTTTTTGATGTAAGAGGTTTAGGCGCGGCAATGGCACTTGCCTAATTATTGGGCTACGCTACCCTATCCCATACAACCTTGTGGTGTCCTGGAGGATTTCAATGTTGGTACGTGTTGACCTTATTGTCTCGCTCGATGGTTTCGCAACTACGACGGACCAAACTCCAGATAATCCATTTGGCGAGGATTGGTCGCGCCTGGTCGGTGCCTATGTTGCCACAAAGACGTTCCAGGAGCGCGTGCTGCATGACACCAGCGGCCAAGGCACCACAGGCCTGGACGATGCTTATGCGAAGGATTATTTCGAGAACATCGGCGCGGAGATCATGGGGGCCGGCAAGTTTGGGCTGCATAACTACCCAGACGATCCGAACTGGAAAGGATGGTGGGGTGACGAGCCTCCATTTCACTGCCCCGTTTTCGTCTTGACGAACACGCCGCGCCCTTCCCTCGAAATGTCTGGCGGCACCACCTTCCACTTCATTACGGCAAATCCGGTCGAGGCACTAAAGCTGGCTGTCGAAGCCGCCAATGGCAAAGATGTTCGCATAGGTGGCGGGCCGACTATGGTTCGCGACTATCTTAAGGCCAGGCTCGTTGATTACCTTCACGTGGCCGTCACTCCCATTCTTCTGGGCGGAGGTGTACGCCTATGGGATGATCTGCGCGGCCTGGAAGCCGGTTATAAGGTCACTTCAGAGACGGCTGAAAGCGGGACTATCCATATCACGTTTCAGCGCTAACTAACTTACCGGCTTACTGCGCTTACTTTATCTGGCGTCTAAATCATTGACTTACGTCCGAATAATAAGAGAATGATCTTTCCCAGGAAGTTGCCAGAAAAAGGAAGCCTATCATCATCCGTTCTCGTCACTTTCAGTCCGCCACTAAAGTTAAACGCGTCGGCGCACTGGTCGGCTGCGTGCTTTTACTGGCGAGCTGCTCTTCAGAGCCGCCGCGTTCTCTGGTTACGCCGTTTCCTTCTGTTACTAAACCACTTCCGGCAAAGCCTCAACAGCCTCAGACTCCGCTACGTGGTGTTTGGCTCGCGACAGTTTCTCGCCTCGATTGGCCGCCGATAGCCTCCGTTTATGCCAGTAGCCCTGCGTTACGTATTAGCCAGCAGCAGGAAGCATTGAAAAACAAGCTGGATAAACTGAAAAGCCTTGGCATTAATACCGTATTCTTTCAGGTTAAACCGGATGGCACCGCGCTCTGGCCTTCGAAAATATTGCCATGGTCTGATATGTTAACCGGCAATATTGGTCAGGATCCGGGTTACGACCCGCTGCAATTTATTCTTGATGAAGCGCATAAGCGCGGGATGAAAGTGCATGCCTGGTTTAATCCTTATCGTGTTGCGGTTAATACTAAACCTTCAACCGTGGCGCAACTGAACCGTACCCTGGCGCTACATCCATCCAGCATATTTGTCCTGCATCGCGAGTGGATACGCACCGCGGGCGATCGTTTTGTGCTTGATCCGGGTATTCCACAAGTTCGGGACTGGATCACCAGCATTGTCGCCGAAGTCGTTGCGCGTTACCCGGTGGATGGCGTGCAATTTGATGATTATTTCTATACTGAAACCGCGGGTTCCGCGCTGAATGACAGCCAAACTTACCAAAAATATGGTCAGGGATTTGCTTCAAAAGCGGATTGGCGACGGCACAACACCCAGCAGTTAATTGAACAGGTTTCGCGCACCATCAAGCAACTGAAACCCAATGTGGAGTTCGGTGTTAGCCCCGCAGGCGTATGGCGCAATCGTTCGCACGATCCGTTAGGTTCCGATACCCGTGGCGCGGCGGCTTATGATGAATCGTTTGCCGATACCCGCCGCTGGGTACAACAAGGGCTACTGGATTATATTGCTCCACAGATATATTGGCCCTTCGCACGCGATGCGGCGCGTTATGATGTGTTGGCAAAATGGTGGGCGGAGGTAGTAAAACCGACCCACACTCATCTGTATATCGGTATCGCATTGTACAAAGTCGGCCAACCTTCGAAAAACGAGCCAGACTGGACGATAAATGGCGGCGTGCCAGAGCTAAAGAAACAGCTCGATCTCAACGAGTCTGTGCCACAAATCAATGGCACGATTCTGTTCAGAGAGAACTATCTTAACCAGCCACAGACCCAGGAAGCCGTCAGTTATCTTAAAAGCCGCTGGGGAAGCTAATTGGGAGGCGTTTTATCATCCAGAGCGTGGGTATTGTCAGAAAAAAACGGGAACTTGTACCAGCGGTTTTCCACTTAACAGTCGGAAATCTGGCAAATACCAAAGCAAAGGAAACATAATGATGAAGCGTTTTGTACTCACTACTTTTATTGCTGGCCTGCTATGTGCATCACCCTTATACGCTATAGCGGATGCAACGGGTAATGGCGTAGGTAATAGCGGCCCGAGCACCGGAAATGGCGTTGGCAACAGCGGTAACGGTGGTATCTCCGGGCCTGCCTGTGACCTGTTGTGCAAACTAAATGGTACCTGTTGCCGTTAACTCGCCATTGATCGTCAATCATGCATAAAAGGATCGGTTAAAGATCCTTTTTTATTGGCACCAGAAAACCGATTACCGTTCACGGGCCACCTGTTGCTGGCAAACGTGCAGCACCAACTGACGTAACCAGCGATGTGCCGGATCGGCCTCTACTCGCGGATGCCACATTTGCGATATCGTAATCTGGTTAGTTTTGACCGGTAGCTCAAAAGTATGAAAAACGCCCTTCCCATCCGGCAACGCCATCATCAGCGAAGCAGGCACCAGCGCAACCAAATCGGATGATTGCGCCACCGTCAATGCAGCGGGAAAATTCGGCACCACCGCCGCCACGCGCCAACTCAAGCCTAATGCCGCCAATGCATCGTCTACCGGCCCTTTCACCCGCCCCCGACGTGAGGCAATAACATGGCCGAAATCCGCATATCTCGCGGCGCTCACCCTGGACTCCGCTTCCAGCGGATGCCCTTTTCGTACTACGCCAATAAAGCGATCCCGAAACAGCGCCTGCAACCGAATCTCCGGTCCCATTTCCTCTAAAACGCCAATCTCAAGATCAATGATGCCTTCACGCAATGGCATGGCGCTCTTTTCTGGTTTGGGTGCAAAACACAAACACACGCCAGGCGCGACCGCTGCTGCTGCCGCAATTAGCGCTGCGCCAAATGCGGCAACGAATCCCTCGTTGGTGCGCAGCGTGAAGATGCGTACCAACGTTGATAAATTCAGGATTGATACGGGCGGACGTAACACACGCCGCGCCGCCGATAACGCATTTTGCGCATCTTGACGCATCTGTTCGGCGTGCGGCGTCAATACCATCTGACGCCCTGCCCGCACTAGCAGCGGATCGCCAGTGACCGCGCGTAACCTACCGAGTGTCCGGCTCATTGCCGAAGCGCTTAATCCCAGACGACGCGCGGCACCAATCACACTGCCTTCAGTAAGCAGCGCATCCAGTGCAATCAGTAAATTAAGGTCAGGTTCAGTCATCACTTATAGTAGCCTGCGGCGTAATATCAGGGAAGGCGTTTAGTGCAGTTTATAACTGCAAATGCTGCGCCTTCCGCCTTATCTCACAACGAACTATAGTTGCGTCATCACCCCCGTAAAAGGACATCAATAATGCCAACCTCCTCTTCGCAACTCACTGTTCTGTTGATTGGCGCTTCCCGTGGTTTGGGCTTTGCCATGGCAGAAGAGTATCTCAAACGAGGCGATAACGTGATCGCCACCGGTCGCGCGACCTCTACTGACAAATTGGTTCAACTTGCCGCCCGCTATCCGCAACAACTCACGGTTGAAACCGTCGATATTACCCAGCCAGACCAAGTGAATGCACTGTATGATCGACTTCGTGAGCGACAGCTAGATATGCTTTTCGTCAACGCTGGCGTGAAAAACGATGATAGGGAAACCATTGCTGACGTTTCCACTGAGGAGTTTACCCGCGTCATGGTGACTAACGCACTGAGTCCAATGCGGGTGATTGAGCGTTTTCAAGATCGGGTTCTGCCAACAGGAACCTTGGCCGTTATGTCTTCCGGACAAGGCAGCCTGACCAACAACACTAACGGCCATTACGAGGTGTATCGCGGCAGCAAAGCGGCGCTCAATATGTTTATGCGTAGTTTCGCCGCTCGCCACGAAACGGATCAACGAACCCTGTTGTTAATGGCGCCCGGTTGGGTCCGTACCGATATGGGTGGCCCTGAGGCTCGCTTAAGCATTGAGGAAAGTATCCCGGCGCTACTCGACACCATCGCGGCTAACCAGGGTCGTGGCGGACTACACTATCTTGATTATCTGGGGCGTGTCGTTCCCTGGTAACCTCCATTGAGAAAGCCGATAGCCTGCCCCCTCACTCGCGTGCTGCGATCAGGCTATCGGCATACTGGCGAACCAGGCGAAACAAGTGATGTACCTCTTCCGGCGGCCAGTCGGTAAATAAACGGTTCATTAACTGCTGCCGCGCTTGGTCGATTTGGTCAGTCATCGCTTTCCCTTTCTCAGTAATCACGACCTCACTCATGCGCTTATCATGAGGATTACTTTGCCTCCCCACCAACTCTTGTACCTGCAGCTTTTTAATTTGCCGACTGACGGTGGTGTAGTCGCGCCCCATACGGTCGGCCAATTCCACCACGCCAATCGGCCCAAAGCGCTCAATACTGACCAGTAGCGGAAAGAGAATCTGATCAAGGGTGACATCAGCCGCGCGCAGTAACTGAATATCGCGTAGCGGATGATTCATGACGCTGAGAATATCGAGTAGTGCGCCATGGAATGTACGAATATCATACTTTATATGTGCATCTTGCATATATTTCTCGTTCAGTTATAGTGCATCAACCATGTGCATTTTACACATATCTCATACAAGAGGAATAATTCTATGAAAGCCGCCATTGTTGCCACTCCCGGGGAAACTCCATTCTACGGTGACTTCGCGTTACCTTCGGCGGGGGAAAATCAACAACAGATAAAGGTCAGCGCGGCGGCGATCAGCCATGTCGTAAAGAGCCGTGCCTCTGGTAATCATTATAGTTTTGATGGTGTCTATCCTTTTGTAGTGGGTATTGACGGAGTTGGAACACTGACCGATGGACGAGCGGTTTGGTTTGCTTTTCCGCCGTCGCCGCTCGGTGCGATGGCGCAATTTACCGTGGTGGATAACGCTAACATCATTTTATTGCCGGAAAACCTCGACCCGGCACGCGCCGCTGCCATGGCTAACCCCGGCATGTCGGCCTGGGCCTCGCTGGTTTTCCGCGCCGGGCTACAGCCAGGTGAAAGGGTACTAATTAACGGTGCAACCGGCAGCGCAGGCAAACTGGCGGTTCAAATCGCCCGCTACCTCGGTGCCAAAAAAATTATTGCGACCGGGCGCAACATAGCGGTACTGCAAAGTCTGGATGTCGACGCCACGGTACAGCTCAGTGAAGATCCCGGGGCGCTCAAACAACAGTTCGCTACCCTCGCCGCTGAGCGCATTGATGTGGTGGTAGATTATCTCTGGGGCGACAGCGCCTTAATGATCTTAACCGCACTGGCGAAATCCCGTGCCGGTGATTATCCCATGCGCTACGTGCAGACCGGCTCGTTAACCGGTGATACCCTTG
Organism: Paramixta manurensis; assembly: GCF_013285385.1. Taxonomy (NCBI): domain Bacteria; kingdom Pseudomonadati; phylum Pseudomonadota; class Gammaproteobacteria; order Enterobacterales; family Erwiniaceae; genus Paramixta; species Paramixta manurensis. The sequence goes on from NZ_CP054212.1 coordinate 2,284,295, forward strand.
CGCTGCCCTCCTCTCTGTTGCGTTCAGCGCCGATCCAACTGATGGGCAGCGGCATTGGTAGTTTACCGTTGTCACAACTGATTGCCGCAACCCAGCAAATGTTTGCCGCCGCATTACCAGGCCAATTAACCATTGACTACACGCCGGTTCCGCTCCGCGATGTGAAGGAGGCATGGGATAAGGATGACAGCAAAAAACGCACCGTATTCCTGATTGAGTAAGGCTCTTTTATCAACATGCTAGCTGGAAACTTCATCCATACTGACATCATTAAGCAAACGTCGTGCCTCAACGCGACAGGGAGGAGTGATGATCCAGCTATGCAAAACCTGCGGTACGTCTTACGCTGCGCCGGTCGAACACTGTAAAATCTGTGAGGATGACCGGCAATATGTACCGGCCGCCGGGCAGCAGTGGCTTTCTGACAAGCAGCTACAGGCTACCCATACCAATAAATGGCAGTTATTGGAAAAAGGGCTATTAAGTTTGAATACCGTGCCGACATTTGCCATTGGTCAGCGTGCCCTTTTGCTGCGTACCGCCGAAGGTAATATCCTTTGGGATTGCATTGCCAATCTGGATGATGCCACCAAAACGCTGATTGAAGCACTGGGCGGCCTGAAAGCGATTGCGATTTCACATCCGCACTACTATTCCACCATGCAGGATTGGGCCGCCGCCTTCAATGCGCCCATCTATCTTCATGCTGATGACAGCGCGTGGATTATGCGTGACAGCCCGGCGATCACATTGTGGAATGGCGAAACGCAGGCGCTGACTCAGGATGTTCAAATTGTCCGGCTGGGCGGGCATTTTGCCGGTGGCAGCGTATTGCACTGGAACCACGCCGGTGGCGTATTGCTGGCTGGCGATATTTTGCAGGTGACGCCGGGTGCCGATCGCGTCTCGTTTATGTGGAGCTATCCGAATATGCTGCCGCTCTCCGCTACGGCAGTCAGTACCATCGCCGCCCGTATCAAGCCGCTCAGTTTCGAACGGCTATACGGCGCCTTTGAGGGCCAGAACATGCTACAGCAGGCCAAACAGAACGTGCTGGCCTCCGCGCAACACTATCTCACCTGCCTGCGGCAGTAGGTCAGGATGGCATCGGCTGGCCGGTTCGGTCCTGTAGCCGCCATAATGCCGCCATGCCGAGGATAGCGCCGCTCATCAGATAAAACGCCGGGATCAGCGTCATACCGGTTTTTTCAATTAACCAGGTATTGATCAACGGTGCCGTACCGCCCAACAGCGAAACCGAGAGATTATAGCTAATCGCAAAGCAGCTATAACGGACGGTGGTTCCAAACATGGAGGTCAACGTGGCGGGAACCGTGCCTTCAAAAAACAGCATCGCGAGGATTAAAACGCCCATGCCGATGATAATCGCCGGTAAGCCGTGAGTTTGCAGCGCCCAAAAAACCGGCACGGCGCAGAGCACCATCAGAACACAGCCGACCAATAGCATCCTCTTGCGCCCTATTCTATCGCCCATCATGCCAAATATCGGGATAAACACTAACAGCAAAAGTGTCGCGATCAATGAAAGATTAGCGCTGAATGTCTGCGAACGACCAAGGAACGTAACTAAATAACCGGGGATATAACCCAGCACAATGTAATAGTTGATATTAAAGGTTGCAACCAAACCGGCACTTCTAAGTAATTGTGGCCATTCGCGCAAAATCAGCGACCACAGTGAACGAGATGGCTGATTCAATCGCGACTTGTTGGCCTGCATCTCCCGGAAAACCGGGGTTTCATCGACTTTCAGCCGAATAAATAGCGCGATAATCCCCATCAGTCCGGCAATCAGGAATGGAATACGCCAACCCCAGGCAACCATCGCGTCCTGGCCCACATAGCGCTCGATGACATTGACGATCACACCGCCAACCAAGAAACCGGCAATATTGCCGAATTCGAGCCAACTGGTAAAAAAGGTACGCTTCTTATCCGGGCTGTGTTCGGCGATGAAAATACAGGAACCACCGTATTCGCCGCCGGTCGACAACCCCTGCAACATACGCATTACCACCAACAGAATGGGGGCGGCAATGCCAATGCTGTGATAAGCAGGAATGCAGGCAATCGCTAATGTTGCCAACGACATTAAGCTAATGCTGGTGACTAGCGCGGTGCGACGACCATATTTATCGCCTAGTGGGCCGAACAGGAAACCACCCAACGGACGAATAACAAAACCGGCGGCGAAAGCGGCATACACAGCAATCAGTTCGTTGTAACGGTTGGCCTCCGGAAAAAAAACCTTGGCCATAATTAACGACATGGAGGAGTAGATGGCGAAGTCGAACCACTCCACCATATTGCCTAAGGTAACGCCGGTGACGATTTTCGATAACCCGCTGTTTTTTTCCTCTGGTACAGGCCGGGTATTCTCCTTTACATAATTTACCGCTCCATTCATGGCTGGATTTATTGTTGTCTGTTTCATTGTCTTACCCTGTCAGATTGAGTGGGAGTACGACGAACGTACGGTTTTCACCGCATATAGCTGCCTCCGGAAATAACCACGGTCTCACCGGTGATGTAGCCGGGCGCGGCGCTAAACGTCCACACCCAGTCTGCAATTTCATGAACCGTTGCCGCTCTTTTCATCGGCACCGTTTTCACCCCTTCCTGAATACGCCCGGAAGCCAGCGTCCCTTCGGTTTCGACCCAGCCCGGCGCGACGGCATTAACCACAATGCCTTTGGTCACTAATTCCACCGCCAGGGATTTGGTCAACGACACTACCGCAGCTTTTGACGCACTGTAAAAAAGCTGCCCGGGCGAAACGGCAAAAGCATCTACCGAGGCGAAAAAGAGAAACGCGCCGCCTTGTTCGCTAATACAATCCGCCGCGACTTTGGCGATGTTAATAGTGCCCAATACATTGACATCGAAAATGCGCCGATACAGCGATTCGCTCCCGGTCGCCAACGTGGACAGCGGAAAAATCCCTGCCGCGTTCACCAGCGTATTAACGGTTCGCCCATTCAATGCGGTCACAACGGACTCCCTCAGCGCTGCATAATCAGTAATATCGGCAATCACCGTCGTCATCGCGGGTTGTGGCGACATTTCCGCCACATCAATGGCAATCACTTCCCAGTGCTGTTGCAGAAATTTATTCACCACGGCTTTGCCCATCCCGGATGCCGCGCCAGTCACTATCGCGACCGGTAACTGTCCTGCTGTCATAATCACCTCGAATTACGCAGTTAAAGAAGGATTGAGTGAGGTAGACGCCCGGACTTTTTCCAGTAAATCCAGCGTTCGCCAGGTTTCATCAAAATTTTGCAGCCAGAGGCGGCGCACCACATCAATACGCTTATCGTGCGATTGCTGGGCGGCGAACAGCGCGGCGATGCCTTGTAGCCCCTGTTCCTGCAGAGCAATAAAACGCGCGATCAACCGGGTTTGTTGGCAATAGGTGGGCCATTGCGGGCCGCGTGGCGCCGATAATCCGACAAAGTAAAGGTTCTCCAGCGTCGTGGGCAAGGTCATCGCCGCGGTGCGAAGCGGCACGCCCTCTTGCCATTCGAGGAGAGTTTGGTCCAAAAAAGGCAGGCGGACATGAAAGCCGGTGGCCCACAGAATCACGTCATATTCCGCCGCGTTGCCATCGGCAAAGCGCACGATACGTCCGGCAATCGACTCAATGGCCGGACGCACTTTGATGCGGCCGTGCTGGATCCAGTAAGGTAATAAGCTATTAACCACCGGCGGTTGCTGTTCTAAATCCCAGCTTTCCGGTTCCGGCATACCGGGGTAGTTTTCCCAGCGGCCAAGTGAAATTAAGGTCAGAACCTGTGTAATTGCATTTTGTAATTCAGGGGGAAGTTGATTAAGAAAGGGAATTTCAGCGCGCGGCATGCCTAACAGTGCTTTGGGTTGAAACACCTGCCCGCGACGAATCACAATATCGGTTTCAAAACGATGTTGAGCAGCGTCTGCCGCCAAATCACACCCTGAGTTGCCACAACCGACTACCAGCACTTTACCGGTTAATTGTCCGCTGTTGCGATATTGGCAAGAGTGAAGCGAAAGGCCGGAAAAATTTTTCGCTTCATTGGGCAATGCCGGGTCCCATAAATGCCCATTAGCCACAATCACTCCTTGATAATTGCGGGTGTGTCCATTGACCGTCACCGCCCATCCGCCGTTTCCTCGTTCACCAAGCGGTGTGATGTTCTCTACGGTGTGATTAAAAGCAATATGCTCGTTGAGATGAAAATGTTCAGCATAACGTTCAATATACTGCCGTACCTGATCCCGGCTGGGATAAACCGGCCAGTCATCCGGCATCGGAAAACCGTCAAAGCAAGAGCTGTTCTTCGGGGTAATTAAATGGAGCGCGTCATAATCATGATGCCAGTGCCCCCCCGAACGTGGGCTCTTTTCATAACAATCCGCGTCGATCCCCTGCTCTTGCAAGGTCCTAAGGGCGGCAAGCCCGGCAGCGCCGGCACCAATCACACAATAACGAGCATCGCCAGTCATACGCATCTCCCGCAAAGTTTTTGCAACATCTATGTAACCTGTATGACATAGTTTTAAGCTGCTATTTGCGCGAAATGAATAACCTTAATCAGGTGATTGGTATAGGTTTTACCTATAGGCGTTCGCAGTTATTAGCGTTCGATATGGCTGTACTTACGTTGTACCTCATCCAGATAGCGCCGCATCAGGCGCATTAATTCTCGCGTCGCGGAAGAAATTGCCGTATCTGCCCGATGAATAAAGGAAAACACCTCAAATGCTGGCGGCTCGACCGGTACCCACATCAGGCGATCGTGATAGCCAAGATGATAAAGCATCGGACGCGTAGCAATAAGATCACCTAATCCACGTGACGCTAATTCAAAGGCCGTACTCTGATGTTCAACTTCAATCAGTGGCTCCAGATTGGCACCAACCTGTCTTGCCCGCTCTTTAAGTAACCGGCGAATGGGATCGCGATTATGCCAAGAGGCTTCGCTAAGGATCAGGGGCGCGGAGAGTAACGCGTGAATATCCTTACTACCCACCAGCCGCGTTTCGCTGGCGGAAATATAGCCGATTTGCGTTGACCAAACCGGTTCGCTGACCACCAAATTCTTGGCATCCACCGGCAGCATGACCAATCCGGCTTCGATCTCTCCCTCAGTAACGGCCTGCGCCACTTCTGACGAATTCAACCCAACCAGCCGTAGGCGAACCTCCGGATAAGTCATGCGAAATTCAGCGATTAAATCGGCCAAAAAGTATTGATACGCGGTCCCAAAGGTGCCGAAAGAAGCCACACCGCCCTTCAGTTCGCGTACCGATTGCACCGCTTCATAACCGCGCTGCGCCTCCGTGGTGGCGGCTCGCGCATAAGGTGCCAGACGAACGCCCGCTTCCGTCAGAATCAACCGCCGATTAGTGCGGATAAACAGATGCGTCCCGAGTTCGTGCTCCAACTTTAAAATTTGCTCCGACAAGGAGGGCTGGGAAATATGCAAATGTTCGGCAGCCTTAGACAGCGTGCCAAACTCTATCGCCGTCAAAAAATAGTGCAACTGTTGCAAAGTCATGGAGGGGTACCGGTTGATACAATGTGTTTTCTCCCATTCAACACGGGATAGATAGCCACAGCAAGTTTCGTTAAGGATGAGACGCGACTATTGCGCGCGGATCACTAACCAGAGACCGCCTCCAGAGACTAACACCCCCGCCAGCATTGACCATGACAGCGGCTCGCCGAACATAAACCAGGACCACAGTAAGGTAACCGCCGGACTTAAATACAACACACTACCGACGCGAACCGGCGAAGTGCGCTTCAGGCAAAACCAATACAGGCCATACCCACCAAGCGTCGAAAAGAGCGCGGTCCATAACACGCTGATGATAAAGCCCGATGAGAATATCGGCGTCAGTGAGCCTGTCGGTACGATTGCCCCGCCGAACGCGACCAGGGAAACCGCACACTGTAACCACAGCACGCCCGGCAGGCTGATGGCGGCGGAGGTGTTTATTTTCTTCTGCAACAGCGTGGCACACGCCAGCGAAAACATTCCCAACAGCGGCAACCCATAGGCCCAGGGTGCAGCATTCCCCCACGACAACACGCCCCAGGTCACAATCACCACTCCCGCAACGCCCAATACCAGCCCCAGCCAGGTACTCACCGAAGGGCGCGAATGCAAGAACAGAACGCCGAGCAGCGCCGAGCCGACGGGCAGCAAATCCGCCATTAATGCCGCTAAGCCGGCTGGTACGCCGTATTCAATCCCCTTACCAACACCGGCTAAATAGCCGGACATGGCCAATAGGCCAATGCTGCCCTGGGTCAGCAACACGTTGATCGGCGTCCGTATTAGCTCCCGCCACACCAACGGTAACATCAACGCCACGACCAACGCACAGCGCCAGAACAGCACCAAAAAAACGGGCGCATAATCTGACGATAAACGTATCCCAACAAAACCAGAACTCCACGCCAGCACCAGTAATGCTTCAGGTAAGCAATGCGCAAGACACCCGCGCACACGCTGGATTGATGAGGTTTTTTCAGCCTGCAATAAATCAATTTTCGACATTATTCCCTCCGTTAAGGATTGATCTTAACCAAGGGATGTAATTCAATAAAACGATATATTCTTACCAAGTAATCTAATAAAACTAAACTATGCCTATGACTCTCGATATTGATTTATTACGCACTTTCCATGCTGTGGTTCGCCTTGGACAGTTTCGGGCGGCGGCCACGCAGATAAACCGCAGTCCGGCAGCGGTCAGCGTTCATATACAGCGGCTAGAAACCGTGGTCGGCGGCAAGCTATTTGAGCGGGATAATCAAGCGGTGGAGTTAACGCCATTAGGGCAAAAGTTGTTGGCGTCGACCGCGGTGTTGCTTAAAACCCACGATAAAATATTGGGTGACCTGCAAGCGGATGCGCTGACCGGGCATATAAAACTTGGCGTGCCGGACGAATATGCAGCGCATGTGATTGGTGACATTCTGCCGGTATTTTCCGCCTTATGCCCCGGCGTCGAACTGGAAGTTTCCACCGCGCCAAGCTTAAAGCTAAAACAGCAAGTCGAACGTAATCGCCTCCATTTGGCCTTAACGGTACAGCCGGTGCGCCATGACCACCCTGCCACCTCGCCAATTGCGATCACGCTGCCGGTATGGGTCAGCGGCAGCGAGGTAGATCTTGAGCCGGATGAGCCAGTCCCGCTGGCATTGCATGCTTCACACTGCCCCTACCGGGATGCCATGACCACCGCTTTGACGGCGGCGGGCCGCCGCTGGAAAACCATCCTCAGCAGCCCATCGGCCCGGGCGGTCGAAGCCTGTGTTGAAGCCGGGTTAGCGGTTAGCCTGATCGATCGCTCACGCATTACCGCCAGAATGCGTCAAGTCAGCGGCCTGCCCCCCATCGGAGCGCATGAGGTGCTGATTGCGCGCGCCGCTTCAACCGATGCGCTTCCGGCGGTGGATGCACTGGCAACCGCGATTAGTCAGCATTTTAAATTATAAGTGTCGACTCTACGCTGGCTAAAAGCAGTTAATTATCTGTTGCATTCGCGTTACACTGAGGCCCGAAATAGTGGACCGGTAATCGCCCCGTCAATGAAATCATCGCGCTTAACACAACAATCCTTTACCGCTTGGTTAGCCATCGCGGCGGTATTGTTGTTGTTTGTGGCACCGGTAATATCAAAAACGCTGGCTCAGCAGCAGCCCGACGCGATGAGCAGCATGACGATGGTTAACATGCCGATGATGCACACGATGCCATCAACCGACAGCATGCACGGCGTTCATCATGCCGCGATGGACCACAGTATGCCGGGCGATGACGGTTTCGCCTGCGGTTACTGCGAGCTGTTAGTCCACGTCCCGCTAATGGTCTGGATTTTTATCCCGTTCATTTGGTTAATTCTGCGCATTTCCCACGCCCCGCCGGTACCCGCCGTCGTTGGCAACGAAGTCCGTCGTAACGATAGTTTTCACCATCCCCGCGCCCCCCCATTGGCTTTTTCAGCATGATTGATTAATAAGGTCATTTTTCGCCGTCAGGTACAGCGGAAAGTGGCGTACGCTTTTATCCTGAAAAAGGTGAATGGATGATGTCCTCTTCAACCTATGCCACTTCAGCACCGCGTGGCGCGGTACTGAATTTGCTACGACGTTTGCATTTTTATATCGGGCTGTTCATTGCGCCATTTATTTTTATCGCCGCGCTCACCGGGACGTTGTATGTCCTGACGCCGCAAATAGAAAACCTGCTCTATGCCGAGGCGTTAACTGCGCAACCGCAAGGGACCGCGCACTCGCTTGCCGAACAGATCGCCGTCGCGCGGCGTTATGCTGGTCAGCAAACCGCGATCTATGCCGTACGTCCGGCGCCAAATACGGCTGAAACCACCCGCGTGCAATTTGCCGACCCGGCGTTAGGCCCGTCCGAGTCGCGCGCCATTTTTATCGATCCCTACAGTCTGGCAATAAAAGGCGATATGACGGTCTATGGCACCTCGGGCATTCTGCCATTACGGACCTGGCTGGACCAACTGCACCGTGGGCTATTATTGGGCGACATCGGGCGCAATTACAGCGAACTGGCCGCTTCATGGTTATGGGTTGCCGCATTAGGCGGCGTCTTGTTGTGGTGGGAAAACCGCCCGCGTCGTCGGGTTAAAATGCGTCCGGGAGGCGCTGCCGCCACCCGTTATCAACATATGACGCTGGGGCTATTGCTGTTAGGCGGGCTGCTATTTTTCTCTGCCACCGGCTTAACCTGGTCACAGTGGGCGGGCGGAAATATTGATAAATTGCGCAGCGAACTGGGCTGGCTGACGCCCCAAGTCAAGACCGCGCTGGTCAGCAGCTCGCCGGTTGCGTCAGCCGGGCCTCATGCGGAACATCACGCCGCGATGATGCCGGGGATGGATATGTCAGCCCCCAGTCTACGGTCGGATAATCCGGCCAATGGCGACTGGGACCGCGTATTACAGGTAGCACGTCAGGCGGGTATTCGCGCGGCAAAAGTTGAATTACGTCCGGCATCAGCAAACCAGGCCTGGACGGTGACCGAGGTGGATCGCAGTTGGCCAACCCGTGTCGATGCAGTCTCGGTGAACCCACACAACTTTAACGTAATGGACCAGGTTCGGTTCGCTAACTTTCCTTTGGTAGCGAAACTCACGCGCTGGGGCGTTGATGCCCATATGGGGATCCTGTTCGGTTGGCCGAATCAGCTTCTGTTAGCGCTGTTTGGCGTAGGCCTGTGCGCGATGATTGTGTTGGGATACCGCCTGTGGTGGTTACGCCGCCCTGCCGCCGCGCCTGCGCGTTCGCTACAAACACTGATTACCGCCTGGCAAAGGTTAGCATTGAGCGGTAAAATCGTCAGCCTTCTGCTGGCGTTGACGTTAGGTTACCTGCTGCCAACCATGGGCGTAAGCCTGCTGGCTTTTCTGTTGATTGACACTCTACGCGGGCAGCAGCATCAGCGCCGCTCTGCCGCCGGTTTTGTACCCCAAACAAGGTTTTTCGATATGCGAAAAGAAACACGCCGTTTTATCTCTGCCATAGTGATCGTCCTACTAACCGCCCTGGTGGTGATGACCCGCGTGATGATTGGCGGAGCGATGGATGAATACCACATACCGTTCAGTGACTGGACGGCAGAAATGTATGTGACGCAAGGGTTGATGATACTGGTGTATTCCTGCGTGTTTACCGGGTTGTTGTCGATCCCACTGTGGTATTGGTTTTTAGGCGAAAAAGAGTCTGAACAGGCGTAATACGTTGCATGGCCGGTGGAACCGGCCATGCCCCTCCGCGTTCGATTACTCGTTCCTCTGTCCGGCCATTTCCGGTATGGGATCTTTTAAAATTAAACCGTACGCGATTGCCCCAACCAGCAACATTACCGCGCCGGAAAGGAACACCAGCGTAAAACTCCCGGTACGATCGAGAATCAACCCGGCTAATACCGGCGCCAGCGCCGCGCCGATAAAACCGCCAAAGTTCTGAATTGACCCTAATGATCCCACCGATCCTGGTGGCGCTACATCGGTTGCTAACACCCAAATAACGCCGGACGGCAGTTGAGCGCCAAAATAACCAAGGGTTAACAACAGTACGGATAAAAACGTACTATGGATAAAGGGCACTGGCGCAACCGCACAAGCCGCTAATAATGCTCCGCCCACGATAACCGTTTTGCGCGCCCGAATGGTTGCTACTCCTTTGCGTATCAAGGCATCGGAAATCCAGCCGCCGACCAGTACGCCAATGATGCCTGCAAGATACGGTATGGCGGCAATCCAGCCGGTATTCATTAAGCTGAGATGGCGTTCCTGTTCCAGGTAACGCGGTAACCAGGAAAGGTAGATCCACACGGTAAAGTAAATGCCAAAACAGCCGACAATCATCCCCCAGGTTGAGCGCTCTTTAAATAACGAACGCCACGAGCGCGAGATGCCAGGCGTATCACCCGTCGCCATTTCGCCCTGCGTTTTAAGATCCTGTTGCTCGTGCGCTTCGGGTTCGCGGTACATTTTCAGCCAAACCAGCAACACCACTAAGCCTACAATACCAATCACCACAAACATGCTACGCCAGCCAAGGGTGACCAACAGAATGGTTAAAATAGGTGGCGCAATGGCATTAGCGATTTGTGAACCGGTGTTAAATACCGCCGTCGGCAGGCCACGTTCTTCTTTTGCGAACCAGGCGTTAGTCACTTTAATACCCGAGGTAAAAAACGGGGATTCCGCCACTCCCAACAAAACCCGCATCGCATACAGCAAACCAAAGCCGCTAGCCAAAGAACTGATAATGGTCACCAACGACCAACCGCCTGCGGCCCAGGCGAACATCTTTTTCGGGCCGAAACGATCAACCAGCCAGCCTGCAGGAAGATTAGCCAGCGCGTAAGGCCAGAGGAAAGCCGAAAGCAATAATCCCATTTGGAATGAAGATAACCCAAACTCTGCGGCGATAGTGGAGTTGGCGATGCTGAGATTCGCGCGGTCAAGATAGTTGGTCACCGCCGCCAGCAAAATAATTAACACCAGATACCAACGCAACCGGCTCCCCGCAATATGCGGACGAGCCGGGGACTGAATCCGCGCGGGCGCGGCAGGATAAGATTTTCTCATTATGGTCATCCACAGCGGCACCATGCCGCTCAATCAAAAGAGAAGGTTTCCGGCACGACAGCCCAACGTGCGCAACAATATGGTCAGACTAATCCCGCCTCCTGCTCCAGGATGGTTAACTGATTGATCAGGTCGGCGGCGGCCTCAGGGCTTAAATCACGCTGTGGCGCGCGCATTGAGCCGGCGGCGATCCCACGATGCGCCAGACCCGCTTTAAAAAAGGCCATATTGCTGCCATTGCGTAGCGTTTCACAGAAGCGGTTGGCGCGCCGCTGCGCCCGGCGCGCGGCATCAATATCACCATCTTGCCAGGCTTTCCAAACCGCGATAAAAGGCTCGGGGTACACGCAAGAAACGCCAGATACCACGCCATCACATCCCATCGCTAGCGCAGGCAAGAATAGCCGGTCGGCTCCCACCACCACGGAAAAAGTTTCCTGATTCAGCGTGAGATAGTGATTAACTGTCAGATAGTCGGGATAACTGTATTTGATACCAACCACATTCGGGCAACGATCGGCAACACGTTGTGCCACTTCCGCGCTCAGGTTGTTGGCGGCGCACTGCGGAATATTGTAGAGATACACAGGGAAGTCTTCCGGCACCGATTGGGCTACGTTGATAAAGTAATGCGCCAGTTCTTCATCCGTGGCGCCGAAAAACGCCGGGGTTACCACACCGATCCCATCCGCGCCGCTGTGCCAGGCATGTTGCGCCAGCGCCAATGTTTCACGCTGCGTCATGGCACCGACGTGGATATACACCGTCGCTCGTCGATCATTCTGTTTGATGACGGTTTCCGCTACCTGCTTACGCTCCTGCTCGCTCAGCCGCAACATCTCGCCAGTGGTGCCCAACGGATAAAGGCAGTGCACGCCTTTCGTCACTAAAAAATCGGTAAGCTGCGCGATGGCCGCCAGATCAACGGCGCCATCGGCGGCGAACGGTGTCACCATCGCGGTCGTAATGCCTGTTAGCTTTTTCATTTTTCCCCCTGTTGAAGGTTGTCAACAAATTGCCGCAACTGTTCAAAAAGCAATAACGCCACACTACCGCCCGCATCGGGCAGCCCCAGACTTTTTTCACCAAACACTGCCGCTTTACCGTGCTGCGGTAACATGGTGCGTGTCGCCTGAAGTCCTTGCCGTGCGGCCTGTTCCGCCGCCACGACTGCGTGGGCCAGGCTGTCCTGCTGGCGAGCGCTTTCTCGCAATGCTTCAACTGCCGGCAATAGCACGTCAACCACCGTTTTATCGCCGGGTTGCGCTCCGCCTCGGGCCTGAATCCCCGCGGCGAAAGCGCTAAATAGCTGCGCCAGCGCCGGAACATCGAGCCGCAATAGTTGCTCATCCAGCGCTTTGCCGCCGCGCAAAAAACCGGTCGCCATCAGCGTTCCCATGGTTGACGGCGCCGCTTTGGCCATCGCCATTCCCCATTGAACCAGGCATTGCGCCGGGGTATGCGTTTCCGACAAAGGCAACGCCGCCGCCGCGCGGAACGCTTTACTCATGGTTAAACCAAGGTCGCCATCGCCCACCTGTTGATCTAACTCAATTAGGCTAGACTTCTGCCGCTCAATCTCTGCTGCCCAAACCGCCATTAGCGCCCGACAAGCGGTAGCATCAAGATGGGTTACCATGTTCCCCCTCCGTAATGGCGAATTGTGTAAAAAAGGGCGTATGAGCCGGTTGGGCCAGATAACCCCGTAACTCAGCGTCAACCCGACAGAGAGAGAGTGAAAAGCCAGTCATCTCCATCGCAGTCGCGAATTCGCCGCACCAGACATGGAAAACCTGAATCCCCTGTTCGGCTAATCGTCGATGAATATGGCGATAGAGAATATAGAGTTCATCCTGCGGCGTGGCGCCGAGGCCGTTGATGAGTACCGCTACGCTATCGCCAGGTGCAAAGGTCAATTCAGCCAGCAAGATAGGCAGCAAACGATCGACCACAATGTTGGCATCGGCTTGCGCTTCTTGTGCAATACCGGGTTCGCCATGGATCCCCATGCCAACCTCCATCACTCCTTCTGCTACGCTAAAGGCCGGTTTACCCACTTCAGGAATAATGCAGGGCGTCAACGCAACGCCGAGGCTTTTGGTGGCCGCGCCGGTTTTTTCCGCGAGGCGAACCACTTCATCGAGTGCAAGCCCTTGCGCCGCCGCTGCTCCGGCGACTTTGTATTGAAAAAAAATTCCCGCAACGCCGCGTCGTTTATCATGCCGCTCAGCCGGGGCCGATCCGACATCATCAGCCCCAACAACCGTGCGGGTCGTAATATCGTCAAACTCGGCCAACTCCGCAGCCATGCCGAAATTAATAAGATCGCCGGTATAATTGCCGAAAAGATAGAGCACCCCGGCGCCCCGATCGACAGCCTTGGTGACGTTCAGAATCTGCTCGGCAGAGGGCGACTGAAAAACATCGCCAACCGCGCAGCCATCCAACATGCCTTCGCCGACATAACCAAGGAACAGCGGTAGATGGCCGGAGCCTCCGCCGGTCACTATCGCCACTTTGCCACTAACCTGACGTGCGGCGACAAGGCAGTGAACATCATCATTGACGTAGCGTAACTGCCGTGGATGAGCCAGATAAATGCCTTCAAGCATCTCGGTGACGTAATCACTTGGCTGATTGATAAATTTTTTCATGCCCGCTCCCGTTGAACCATCGACTAACCTGGCGTGCGATAAATAATGGGAGGCAAGCATTTCAGCGGTAAACTAAAATTTTACTAAAATTTAACCTCAGATTTTAATTTGTGAGTCACATCACAGGCCGCTTTCCGTTTCACTGCCTACACTGCACAAGACAAATTAAATCCTTTGGTAGTGCTTTATTGCTGTTAGGGAAAACTGAATGGCGAAAATAAAAGATATTGCGCAACGCGCCGGAGTTTCATTAAGTGCGGTTTCGATTGCATTAAATGGCAAACCGGGATTAAGCGTTGCCACGCGTGAGCGTATTTTGACGCTGGCGCATGAGTTAAATTATCAATCAGCCAGTAAGAAAACGCACAAAGGTACGTTACGGTTTTTAAAAATCGCGCTGCATGGCAATACGGTAAATGATGCGCACCAGCTATTTATTAGTGGCTATATCGACGGTATGTTAGAACAAGCCAGTCAGGCCGGGTTTACGCTAGAAGTGGTCAGTTATCAGGGGATTAGCGTAGAGGATATGGTTAGCCGCGAAAGTCGCATGCCGCCGGTTAGCGGCTTAGTGATTTTGGGTACCGAGTTTGAACAACATGATTTTCAGCCGTTACGTCGCTTAACCACTCCTTTTGTTATTATCGATAATGTTAATGACTTTTTGCCGTATGATTTCATTAACATGAATAACCGTAGTGCGGTATATAAAATATTACAGCATTTTCAGCGACGCGGATTAACGCACATTGGCTTAATTACCAGTGATGCTCATACCCCTAATTTCAAGCAACGTGAACAGGCATTTATAGAGTTAATTTCGCAAACTAATTTATTATTTCAACCGCATGACATCATTCGCGTCAACTCAACGCGAGACGATGCCTGTCGAACAATGACGCAATTATTACAGGATAACCATCCATTAGCGGAGGGGTATTTTTGTGTTAATGACATTATCGCCAGCGGCTGTATTAAGGCGTTGAAGGCACACCATATTGCGGTGCCGGAACGGGTATCTTTTATTGGCTTTGACGATCTACCTATTTCGGCGGTGATGGATCCGCCGCTGACCACTATTCAGGTATTTAACAGCAAAATAGGCGCAGCAGCCATTGAGGTACTACTCAAGCGCCTCAGCGCGCCCCCGGCCCGTGCCAGTATTAACGTGCTGATCTGCGGTGAGCTGATTCGCCGTGAGAGCGTCAGGCGCAATAACGAGCCGTTGAACACTAGCGCTGAAGCGTTTGGTTGTAACCGACGCTAAAGAATTTACGCGGCAAGGTGTTGGCGCTGTCGGAAAAAAACTCCTCCATCAACTCCCCGCTCAGGCCGTAAGCACGGCAAAGCAGACCCGCTTTAAACGCTGCCTGGTTCTCGTCGCCGGAACTCTCGGCTAAATGGTGCGCATAGCCGAGAATAAAACCCCGTTTGTAATCCGAACAAAATTTTGACAGTGCCTCTGCCGGTTTGGCGTTATCCGCTCTCAAACCGGCCATTAACCCTTTACCGAAATGATTTTGCATATCAGGCCCACCCCTTCGTTATATAATCCATTATATAACGAAAATGAAGCAGGTGAACATACCTGGAAAGTTTTATCTTCGCCTGAAAAAGGCCTCTTTTGCGGCTCAGGAGAGATGGAAATCCTTTGCCGAATCCACCACCGGGATCACCACACCACTACGCACCACATAATCGCCAAACCCTTCTCCGGCGGTGCGCCCACTCGCCCAACGTCCAATCAAATCATCAACTTCGTTTAGAATAGTATTGACGTCGATATTGTCGCGATACAGGCGCGGGATGCGCGTTCCTTCGCGATTTCCGCCGATATACAAGCTATAGCGTCCCGGCGCGCGGCCAACCAGCCCCATTTCGGCCAACATTGCGCGCCCACAGCCATTTGGGCAGCCAGTAATACGGAAAATCAGCGCCTCGTCGGGTATACCATGCCGTTGTAAAAGCGTTTCCAGCGCCTGAATAAAGTCAGGCAACACCCGTTCAGCTTCCGCCATGGCTAAAGGGCAAGTCGGAAAGGAAACGCAGGCCATGGCGCTTTTACGCTGGGGCGACAACTCGTCACGCACCAGGCCGTAGCGGCGAGCCAACCCATCAATCTGTTCCCGATTAGTTTCGTCTACGCCGGCAATAATCAGGTTTTGGTTCGCCGTCAGACGAAAATCGCCGCGATGAATGCGGGCAATTTCTGCGACACCACTTTTCAGGGGCGAATCCGCCTTATCCACTAAACGCCCGGAAGGAATAAATAACGTCAGATGATATTTGCCATCGACGCCCGCGACCCAACCAATGCGATCGCCGCGACCGGTGAACGCATACGCTTGCGCCGGTGCAAAGGTATGCCCGGAACGGCGTTCTACTTCAGCCTTGAACACCTCAACGCCAACACGCTCAAGCGTATATTTTGTTTTCGCATTGCGACGATTGGTTCGGTTGCCCCAGTCACGCTGCGTTGACACCACCGCTTCTGCCACCGCCAGCGTGGCTTCTGGCGCAATAAAACCAAACTCACTGGCTAACCGAGGCCAGGTTGAATTATCGCCTTGCGTCATTGCCAAACCACCGCCGACCAGCACGTTAAATCCAATCAGTTTGCCCTGCTCGCCTATCGCCACGAAACTGAGATCGTTGGCATGCAGGTCAACATCATTTTGCGGAGGAATAACCACGGCGGTTTTAAATTTACGCGGCAGATAGCTGTTTCCCAATATCGGTTCCTCTTCCGGCTGCATGACCTTCTCTTTATCCAGCCAGACTTCGGCATACGCATTGGTACGTGGCAACAGGTGCTCGGAGATTTTTTTCGCCCACTCATACGCTTGCTGATGAAGCGCCGATTCTACCGGGTTGGCGGTACAGAGTACGTTACGGTTCACGTCGCCGGCCGTGGCGCGAGAATCCAGCCCCAGCCGATGCAGAAGTTGATGAACCGGTTTGATGTTCTGTTTCAACACGCCATGAAACTGCACCGTCTGCCGGTTAGTAATCCGGATACTGCCATATTGGGTATGCTCACGCGCAAACTGATCGATCCCCAGCCATTGTTGTGGCGTAATGATGCCACCCGGTAGCCGGACGCGCAGCATCACGGTATGTAACGGCTCCAGCTTTTGCGCGACGCGCTCTTGTCGAATATCGCGATCATCTTGCTGATACATCCCATGGAAACGGATTAACTGAAAATTATCACCGGTAAAGCCACCGGTTAGCGCATCCGCTAAATCGTCGCGAATCGTGCCTCTTAGCAAGTTACTTTCGCTTTTTAGACGTTCATTATCGGATAATTTGTCATTACTCACGGCCACACCTCATCTGCTTTTATCGTCAACGGCAGTGAAACATGGTCGTCGTGGTTTAAACAGCAACAGTCCGCGCCAATCAGGGCATAACAGCGTAATGCTTTTGCTATAAGCCATAACGCCATGTAATAAGGCCGATGAGAACAGAGGATGCTTTCCTGACCGCTTGCGTTTGGTGTCCTGCCACAATGTCTTCTACGCTTGTAACACACCCGAAGCCATTTGCGGCGGTACACCGCCCGTTGTCAGAAGGAGATGCGATGAGACTGTTTACTTCCTTGCTTGCCGGTATCATTGGCATTGGCATTGGCGTCGCCCATGCCGCTGAGGATATTGACGCGCAAACCGGCAGTTATATTGCCAGCCTATGCGCTGTCGCTTCACAAGAAAATGCGCCTACCTCCGCCGATGATTATGTGGCGCAGATTGAACGCGCGCAGGTACGTGGTCAATCGCCTTCCGCGATCAGTAAACCGACGTTTGATCGCGATGAAGCCCATAAAGTCGCCACCGCATGGATGACGCTAAGCGATGAGGTCAAAAAGAGAACCCTGTTCAATCCGGCAGGTTGTGAATCGGCGGTAGCCGACGCCTGGAAAAAACAGTCGTAGCGGCGTCATTAAGTGACAATGTCACTCCCGCGGCGTTTCCGGCTGGCGCAAGCTGGCCATCATTGCGCTGAATTGTTCGATAGAAACGCCATAATGCGGATCATCAAGGCGTAAACCAAAGCGTGGCAGCCACTGGCGATACAGCGTTTCATCATCGACGCTCTCGCGCTGTAGATTGCCTTGTGCATCATAACGGCTTAATTGATGATTATTTACTGCCAGCGCCCCGCCCTCGGTAAGTTGCCGGGACAGCAGTAAATGGTGACGAAAGTGCGAATCAGGCCAGTGGGATACGTAGTAGTTGGCCATCTCATAATCGGCCGGATATTGCGTTTCTAGCGTAAAACGATACAGCGGTTGCCAGTCAGCCGCTTGCCGACAAACCAACAGGTAATCGTGTTCTATACGCTGTAATTGATAAGTGCCGTGCGGCGTGTGCTGCGTAACATCGGTGCGCAAACGTAGCGGCGCGGTCAGCGTCTTTCCGCCAAAACCAACATCGGCAATCCAGCGCTCTCCGGCAAGCGTTATCAATAACAACTTATGCGTGCGCGGCGGTAAGGTTGGCGGCGCGGCAATCAATACCCGCGCCGCCAGACCCTCAACCTGAAAGCCCAACGCCTGTAGGCCTGCGGCGAACAGCGCGTTCTGTTCATAGCAGTAGCCGCCGCGCCCTGCCTCAATCAGTTTCGCGAAAATCGCCTGCTGATCGAGCAATATTGGACGTGAGAGCAACACATCCAGGTTTTCAAACGGAATGGCGCATGGATGAAGTAAGTGTAGTTGCGTCAGCGTTTCTAGCGTCGGCTGACGCGAACCGTGATAGCCAATACGCGTAAACCAAGCACCGAGGTCAAAGCTCATGAGCTGCTCCAGCAATAATCAGATGAGATGGGTATAGCTCAATCTCATCACATCATGTGCTTTCTGGTGCGCTATAACCGGCCGCTACCTGCCGCCAAGGCACGTTGACCGATTACCTCCCACGCTTTGCGCGGCAAAGGTGAAAAGCCGGTAATCAATAGCGCGTCGGCGGCAGTCCCGGCAACGCTTGCCGCCAACGCCTGCTGTAAGGCAAGGCATTGCCGATCAGAGGCATTGCTATGTGTAATTAGCGGTAACCCCGGCGTGGCGTCAGTTTGCGCAATAACGCGCAACCCTTCGAGCGCAGCAGGCTGCTCTTGTTTCAGTAATGCCCAGGTAACGCAATCAATCGCTGCAATATCCGCTTCGCCGCGGCGCACCATCGCCATGCTATTAACGTGCGCGCCGCTGGCGCGGGAATCACCAAAAAAGCGCCCTTGATCAGCCAATGGCGCAATTAACGCCCGCAAGGCATGGTAGCCGGACTGAGAATCTTCGCTGTTCCAGGCGACGGTAGCACCGCGAAATGCAGTGAGGGATTGACGGTTATCGTCGGCACGCACCACTATCCAGCTACGATAATTTGGCCCTTCACAACCGTCGGCGGCGTAGTGAAAGGCGCCGAGTACCCGCACCTGTGGCAAGAGATGGACTAACGGATAGCCACAGGTTTGGCTAAGTAACAGATCTGGCTGACGCCAGTGCGGCAACAAATCCTGCGGCCAAACTAACGCCGCAGGCGCTTCAATCTCATCAGCCAGCAACCGCGCCCGTAGCGACTGCCAAAAAAGGTTTACGGCGTCTCGATTGAGGCCGTACATGGGAAGGGAGACCTGCATTCTGCTCCTTGTAACTCTGTACCTGGCGCTGCTGGCGATAAAGGGTGAACCGTTACGTCAATCGGTTTCACCGCGTATTGCCGCAGCCACACGCCATAACCTTGCACCACATACCCGCCGCTACGCTTATGATAAGCCTGACGTTCTGCATGATACACCTGCGGTAATCCATACCAGGGCAAGCCCGGCAGATCGTGATGCACTAAATGATAGTTCAGATTCAAAAACAGCAAGCGCCACGGCCAGGCGGCTTCATTGATGACTGAACGTGTCTCCGGCGCTTCTTCCGCGCGGTGTTCATAAAAGGAACGCACCTTAGTCAGGCTCAGCGCCGGTAAGGCAATGGTCAGCACATACCAGAGTGCTGAAATGCCCTGCTGCCGCAGCCAGTAAAACATGACCAGTAGCAAAATGCCATGCACCAGCCACATGCCAATCGCCCGCAGATTGACGGCGAATAACGCACTTACCGCGCTGCGTAAGGTTAAGGCGATATCCAGCCACGGCCCCATCAGCACACGTCCACTAAACGTATTACGCACCCGCGCCAACAGCGGCAACAGGCGTGGGTAGCGTTGCCATTGTTCAGGGCTAAAATAGTAGGTTTCCGGATCTTCGTGCGGCGTAGTGAGATGGTCATTACGATGATGCTGAATATGCGAATCACGATACAGACCATACGGATAGAACACCGCCAACGGCGCGAGGCCAAATAACTGGTTGAACCCTGCATGGCGGGTCGGATGCCCGTGAATTAACTCATGCTGTAGTGACATATACCAGCAAGTCAGTAGCAGTAACAGTGGCGTACCGAGCCACGGCCCAATAGCGTGCCAAAACAAGGTGCCGCATCCCCATCCGCCATATATCACCGCTATCAGCCCCCAAGTCGGTAACTCCAGACGCCAATACCAGCGCCGGGAAAGCTGTTTAATCCAGGCGCGTTGCGCCGCATGTAGATAATGACTGTGTGATGACATTGGTAGGCTTCCCGTAATAAGCTGGCCTGATTATCACCGGGCAGCCTTGGCGGGAAAACTAACCAAAGTTGAAAAGCTTAGCGATAAAAAGCAAATGGCTCTTATCGAAATTTAGGAAACGCTCCCCTGCTGTAGCGGATGCCTGCCAGCCACAAAGAGTGCCAATAACTCCCCTAATTTATCGGCCGGTAATGGGCGACTTAAATAATACCCCTGAATTTCATCGCAGCCTTCGGCCTGTACCTTGCGCAGTTGCCCGGCGGTTTCAATGCCCTCGGCGGTGATTATCATACCGAGGCTCGCACCTAAACCGGCTATCGCCCGAATGATCGCCATTGACTCGCGGGTATGGTCCATATCACGGATAAACGACTGATCGATCTTAATTTTATCGAACGGGAATTTTTGTAGATAGCTGAGAGAAGAGTAACCGGTGCCGAAATCATCCATTGAAATTCGAATGCCTAACGCGCGTAACCGATGTAAGGTATCAAGATTCGCATTGGTGTCATTCATCATGGCTCCCTCGGTAATTTCCAGGTCGAGGCGATGTCCGGCAAGGCCAGAAATCTTCAGCGCATGTTGAACATCATCCACCAGCGTTTCACTGTGAAACTGATGCGGCGAAAGGTTAACCGAAACGCTCATCGCCACTGGCCAGTTACGCGCCTCCTGACAGGCGGTTTCCAACACCCAGCGCCCGATGGCGGTGATCACGCCAATCTCTTCCGCCAGCGGAATAAACTCCGCCGGCGAGATCATCCCCCGCTCGGGGTGACGCCAACGGATCAAGGCCTCGCAGCCACAGAGCCGCTGTGTATCAAGCTTCATCAGTGGCTGGTAATAAACTTCAAACTCCTGACGGGAGAGCGCGCCACGGAGATCAATTTCCAGCGCCCGGCGCGCCTGCATGCGGGTATCGGCAGCGGTTTCAAAGAAACGGTACAGCCCTTTCCCTTCATTCTTGGCCCGATAAAGCGCCATGTCGGCGTTTTTAATCAACATTTCCGCGCTGTCACCATCGCCGGGCGCCAACGCAATACCAATGCTGGCTTCCATATCCAGGCTGTGCCCGTCAATTAACCACGGCTGCGCCAGGGATTTAATAATTTGTGCCGCAAACGGCGTTGCCGCATCGGAACCGTCATCTACCGGCAGCAGTAAGGCGAACTCATCGGCGCCCAGCCGCCCAAGCAAATCCCCGCTTTGCGTGAGCTTTTGCAACCGATCTGCAACGGCAATCAATAGTGCATCGCCGATCGGGTGACCGAGCGTGTCATTGACGGTTTTGAAACGATCCAGATTGATCAGCAGCAGCGCGCTAGGCGGCGATGCTTGCAGATGTTTATTTAATAACTGCTCGAAGGTATGGCGATTGAGCAGCCCGGTCAGAACATCGTGATGCGCCAGATGACTAATCCGCGCTTCGGCTTGCGCACGCTCGCTAATCTGTTGCTGAAGTAGCGCCAGCGCCCGGGCTAACGCACCCAACTCATCGGAACGTTGTAAATGGGGAATGGCAACCGATTTAGTACCTTTGCCGATGCGGTTCATGGTGAGGATCAGGGTTTGCAGCGGCCGGGCCAGGTTAGCGCCCAGTAGCAGGAGCAGAACCAGCAACAACAGACCGGCAGCGACGGTTCCGGCGGTGAGTTTGGATGACAACAACACGGCTGACGTATGAATAGCGGTGAGTGGCGTACTAACTTCAATAATGCCGCGGACATCACCCAGCTTCCAGTCACGCTTTGGCGACTGCGGACTGTGGTTATGACAATCGACGCAACTCTGCTCCATGCGATCGGCAATTGCGACATGCAACCATTCGCGCCCGTCCACTTTTTGCCGCTGAATAAATCGGCCATTCGGATGCTGAGTAAGATAATCCCACGCCTGTTGCTGATAGTTATCGAGGCGACGCGTGTGGCGCATTGGCCACGGATAGGGGCTAACCAGCGCCACCTGCTGATTTTCATTACTGATGGCTTTGGTGACATCCAAAATAAACGTCGTGGGAACCGGGATCGCCCCCGGCTGCTGATGATAATTGGCGCTGACCGGAATGTTGTCCTTCAGCGCACGCGCCGCGACATTATCGGAGTAAAACGCCCGCAACGTTTTCATTTCATTTGCCGTCAGCACACTTTTATCCACCGCGTGGTCAATGGCATCGCTAACCACAGCGCGCGGAACAAAAAAGGCCGTCGCGCAGACCAGCAACCCAACGGCAACAAAAGCCGGAACGATCAGCCGCCACAGCAGGGAGCGTTTCGCCGTCAGGCGGTACTCATCCGTAACCGGCGCGAGTGGCAACGCCTCGCCCGCTGGCCTGCTTGTCATTGTTTACTCCAGTAGTGAAGTGGGTGCCTGGATAATAAGAGAGGCAGAGTACCGCGCCATTAAAGTGCGCACAATAGCGGTCAGAGTTAAGGTAACTTATTAATAATGAACTAAAAAAGCATAACATCTCTGCTTTTTACAAATCGAACCGCAGAATAATAGCGCCCACTTAAATCGGCAGTGTTAACCACTGAAAAACGGATTTAACCCGGCAGAAAAATTAGCCGCCTAAGATTGAGCCGCGGTTGATAAACCCACGTCTGGAAAAATTCGTCGGTTAATTGCGTCATTTTCCGCATTTCACAATGTAACAACGTATAATGATTGATGTTTAATGACAGAACTAAGTGAAAAAAATGAAGGTTATCAGCATAAAACACACCGCACCTTTGCTTATCTTATCGGCATTATTGCCATGGAGCGCCTCGGCGGCGCAGAATACTGACGCCAGCGATAGCGCGCAAACCATGGTGGTGACCGCCTCCTCTGACGGGCTCTCCGAACTGGACACGCCAGCGGCGGTTAGCGTGGATAACGGCGATGATATACGGCAAGCCACGCCGCGCATAAATCTCTCAGAAAGCTTGGGTAACGTGCCGGGGTTACAAATTCAAAACCGCCAAAACTATGCGCAAGACCTACAGTTGTCGGTGCGCGGTTTTGGTTCGCGCTCAATGTATGGCGTGCGGGGCGTGCGAATTTATGTTGATGGCATTCCGGCGACGATGCCAGACGGTCAGGGGCAAACCTCGAATATCGATCTGAACTCGGTGGATCGAGTGGAAGTATTACGCGGCCCCTTTTCCGCACTCTACGGCAATGCCTCTGGCGGGGTGGTGAACGTTGAAACGGTCACCGGCTCACAGCCCACTACCGTTGAAGCCAGCAGCTATTACGGCAGTTACGGTAGCTGGCGTTACGGTTTGAAAGCGACCGGCGCCGTCGGTGATGGCAGCCAGGCTGGCGATGTAAATTACGCCGTCTCGACGACGCGTTTTACCACCCATGGCTATCGCGACCGCAGCAGCGCACAAAAAAACCTCGCCAATGCCAAACTCGGCGTACGGATTAATGATGTCAGCACCCTCACCTTGCTGTTCAATAGCGTCGATATTGATGCGCAAGATCCCGGTGGGTTGACCGATGAAGAGTGGCACAGTAACCCGACGCAATCGCCGCGCGCAGAACAATTTAATACCCGTAAAACCACCCGACAAACGCAGGCCGGTCTGCGCTATCAACGGCAGATGGGCGAAAATGATGACCTCAGCGTCATGATGTATGCCGGGGAGCGCGAGACGGTGCAATATCAGTCTATCCCGGTGTTTGTTCAGCAACGGAGCCCACAGCACCCTGGCGGAGTCATCGATCTTACGCGCCACTATCAGGGGATTGATACACGCTGGACTCACCGCGATAGCCTGGCAGGCGTGCCGGTCACCTTAACCGGTGGCCTTGATTACGAAACGCTGTCCGAACAGCGCAAAGGGTATGAGAACTTCGTCATTGAAAATGGCGAAACCCAGCTTGGTACCAAAGGCGCTTTGCGCCGTAATGAACGCAATTTGATGTGGAATGTCGATCCCTATCTGCAAACCTCATGGCAGCTCACGTCAAAACTGCGTTTTGATGCCGGCGTGCGTTTTAGTACCGTGAATTTCGATTCTAACGATCACTTTATTACCGCCGGTAACGGCGATGATAGCGGTGATGCGCGTTATCACCGTTGGTTACCGGCCGCCTCGCTCAACTATGCATTAACCAATGCCTGGAATCTGTATCTCTCCGCCGGACGTGGCTTTGAAACGCCAACCATTAATGAGCTGTCTTATCGCTCGGATAACCGTAGCGGGCTTAACTTCGATCTTAAACCTTCCACTAGCGATACGATTGAAGTCGGCAGCAAAACCCGAGTCGGCAACGGTTTGATTACCGCTGCCTTGTTCCAGACCGACACCAAAAACGAGTTAGTGGTGGATGAGAGCCTGAACGGACGTACCAGCTATAAAAATGCCGGACAAACCCGTCGGCGCGGCGCGGAGTTATCGCTAGACCAGCAATTTGGTGAGAACTGGCGGCTGCGTATGGCCTGGACGTTGCTTGATGCGACATATCGCAACCCGGTATGCGGTGACGCGGCTTGTTCAGAAGATGCCACTATTTCACGCGGTAGCCGCCTGCCCGGTATTGCATGCAATATGGGGTATGCGTCGCTCGGTTGGGTTCCGGAGGAAGGATGGTACGCCGGGGCGGAAATTCGCTATATGAGCGATATTCAGGCTAATGATCAAAATAGTGCGCAAGCACCGGCCTATAGCGTGACGGCATTAAATAGCGGTTATAAATTCCGTCATGAAAACTGGCTACTGGATGTGTTTGGGCGCGTCGATAATCTGTTTGACCGCCACTATGTTGGCTCAGTGATTGTTAATGAAGGCAACGGACGCTATTTCGAACCGGCGCCCGGCCGCAATTATGGTGTGGGCGTCTCCATCAGCTACGCCTTTGAATAACGCCCTGCCGCCCTGTTTACCGGGCGGTTTTTGGTGCGCTGTCGGGCGCGAATTTTCGCGCCATAAAACGCGACAGCGCAGGGCCAATCAACAATACCAAAATAAAGCGTCCGGTCTGCATTGCCATCACAAAAGGCATGTCCACGTTGCTGGAGGCGGCAATAATGGCCACTGAATCCGCGCCGCCGGGGCTGGTTGCTAAATAAGCGGTGAGCGGATCGATACCGGCAACCCGTACCAATACCACGGCGAACAGCCCGCACAGCCCCACTAAACTCAGAATCGACAACAAAATGCGCGGCGTGGCTTTTGCCGCATAACGTAAGATCGCGCGGTTGAAGCGTAGGCCAATCGTCCAGCCAACCAGCGCATAAGCGCACATCAGTAACAGCTGTGGAAGTTCGATCGTCAGGCTGTGGGTGTCTTGCAAGATTGCCGCGACAATTAGGCTAACCAGTAACGGCCCGGCCGGGATGCGTAACCAACGCGCCACCGCTACGCTGGCCGCAATCATAATTAGAGTGACGGCAAGCCCTCCCCAGGCAACCGGCGCGAATAGCACCAGTGCTGGCGCATGGGTGCCGCCCGGTGAAACCCAAAGCCGGGTAACCAGAGTGGCGACTACCGCAACAATCACCACGCGCAGATACTGCATAAATGCCACTAAGCGGACATCCGCGCCAAAACTCTCGGCCATCAGCGTCATGGCGGTTGCGGCGCCCGGCGATGAACCCCAAATCGCCGTCGAGCCGGGGAACACCTGCCAACGTGTGAGCAACCAACCTAACAATGTACTGGCAGCGATCACTGACAATACGCAGCCGACAAATATCGGCCACTGCTTGGTGATTTCAATAAAAATAGAGGCCGGGATCGCGCGGGCGATCATCGCCCCAACCACGCCTTGAGCGAGCCAGAACAGTGGCCGGGGTATTGCTAACATACGATCGCTGGCGGCAAACACGACCGCTGCCGCCATCGGCCCCAGTAACAGCGCGGCCGGTAAATGCAAACTTTCCAGCGCGGCGATAAATAGGATTGAAAGCGCGATCAACCCAACCCACCGCAACGGCATGGTGACAGCGGAGATTTCCTCTTCTTCCCGGGGATGACCGGTCATGTTGGCTCCTGTGCGAATACTGAATGACGGCGATGATACGACGCGCCGCAACGCGCAAACCAACCTAATGCATTATTCAGCAATCAAAAATTTAAAAAAGCATTTAGCGATTCATCATAACTTATTCAAATAAACACTTTTCGCTTTTTGTTCTCTGTCGGCAGGATAGTTGCTGATTATTAAGGCTTTATCCATTCGGCTGCGTATAACGGACAACAGGTAAGGTAAATCGCAAATGAAACAGCATAGACGACAGAACGCCTTCGTTACGGCAATTTTGTTAGCCGGACTTAGCGGTTCGGCATGGGCAGCAGAGCTGCCGAAAAAAATTACCATTGGCTATCAAAAAGCGAATATTTTCGCCCTGTTGAAATACCGCGGGACGCTGGAGGCAGATTTCAAACGTCAGGGGATTGATGTCAGTTGGGTCGAGTTTCCCGCCGGGCCGCAAATGCTGGAGGGGTTAAATGTTGGCAGTATTGACCTCGCCGCAACCGGCGATGTGCCGCCCGCTTTTGCGCAAGCGGCCCAGGCCGATCTGGTCTATCTGGCGCACTCACCTGCGAACCCGCAGACCGAAGCGATTGTGGTGCCAAAAGATTCCCCGATAAAAACCGTTGCCGATCTGAAAGGAAAGCGCGTGGGGCTGAACAAGGGCTCTGACGTTAACTACCTGTTGGTCACCGCGCTGGAACAGGCCGGGTTGAAATACTCCTCGATTACCCCGGTCTACTTACCACCGAGCGATGCCCGCGCCGCTTTTCAGCGTGGCGCGATTGATGCGTGGGTGATTTGGGATCCGTACCTCGCAGAGGTTGAGACGAATGAAGGCGCGCGGCAGATTAAAAATGCTGAAGGTCTGGTGCCGCACTACACCTTCTATCTCGCCAGCCGGAAGTTTGCTGATGGCTACCCGGCTACGGCGAAAAAAGTGGTGGATGAACTTTCCTCACTCAGTGACTGGGCCAATAAACATCCGGATGATGCGGCAAAAATTTTATCGACCTCAACCGGCTTGCCACAGCCTATTTGGGCAAAAACCCTGGCGCGCCAGCCCTACGGCGCCGCGCGGATGACGCCAGCGATTTTTAGTCAGCAACAAACGCTGGCCGATACGTTTACCCGCATTGGTATGTTGCCGGTGAAGGTCGATGTCAATACGGCGAAGTGGAAAGCAGATAAATAATGCCCTCTTCTTTGATTTGGGTCGTTTTGTAAGCACACCCGTTTCATCTTCAAGCCAGAGGTGAGACGGGGTAGACATATTTTAAAATTCCTTTTTATTTATTGCCTGGGTAGACGCCAATAAAAATGGCCACACACAGAATGAAAACAAGGGTAGCGATATGAGCATGTGATGGGAAGTAAGAGACAGCCATGATGAAAAATAAAGCGACCAAGGCCACGGGAAAAACTGTCCACGCTACATAGGAGCATTGGTATTTAAGCCATTTCTTAATATAGTTCAGCATGTTGACGCCTTTGAGATAAGTGTGCCTTTAGAATATATGGAATACGTGTATGCGTAAATAAAAAATAGGTAGATAGAGGTACGCTGAATAAGAACCCCTACCTATCCTGTTTTACTACCTGGCTAATTCGGCAAAGGCTTGAGCGATCTCTTCCGGGCTTAGCTGCTTGGGATGAAATACCTTATTCAGTAAAAGTTTTGGGACTATGGCAGGTTCGATGATGAAATACAGCATCTCCACATCATTCTGATACAGGACGCGGTAATACTCAGGATTAGTGTGGCTCAAGCGACGAGCACTTTCGGAGGCCTTTTGGATATATCCGTAGGTGCTGGATAAGAAGACCCCAAAGGATGAGACTCTATTTAAATTACCGATAAATTTGGTTCTAAAGTTTAGACTAAAAGAAATAGAGGTGGTTAGGGCTGCGGATAAAGCTTGGCTGGTTAAGAAAGAGTTAGATATGTTTACACCGAGGGATAGTAGTTTTGTCTGAATGATTCTTAGATCTTGGACGCTTCGACCAGCCAGCATGAGATTAACAAACAACAGGATCATGAGATAAATGACTTTATCTCCTTTCAACAGCCTGACTATAGCTTTGCCAAATCGATAGTCCTCCCTTTTTAATCTGGAGCAGACATCCTGATAGTTCTCAGTAAAACAGGAGAGATACCAAGAGGCTCTGGTCACACCCCCTTCCATCCGTTTAAGATTGTCTACTACACCGTCCTTTACACCAGATAACGCTTTTTCCAGTTGTAAGGCGAGAATCCTATCCGCTTGAAGTTTATCAGCCACCTGTCTACTGTAATACATATCTAAGTTCCTTTTTATTCACAGAGGTTTCTTTCCTTGAGAGCCGTCTAATATAACTCAAAATTTAAGCAGATCAAACTATAATCAATTTTAGAGGTAGTCAGATTAGGGGTTAAGAGTGGGATTTTGAGATAAAAGAGGGTGTGGTAACCGAGTAATACGCAACCTACTAAGATAAATGTATAACGTGTTATCTTACTTTTTATTTTCGTTACGCCATCCGTAATTTATGCAGTAACATATCTATGACAGAATTTACCGGATACTTTTCGCAAGGAAAAATGAACAAGGAACGGTTGTGTACTTAATAATTTAGTTTTTCGAAAAACTCTGCTGCAGATTTGTATTCATCGGATAAACATGCGTTTTCCATCGCAATTTCGGCATCTGTGCTCCTGGATTCGGATGTCAAAAGCTTGCATTTTTCCCTGATTGTGATATCCCATGTTCTTTCTAATTTTATTATCTGTTTTTTTTGTTCTGGCAGATTTGATATTGTTTTTTTATGGTGCTATCCAGTATACGTCTGGAGTCTTCCGTTTTTTTTATTGCCTTATTGTTTATTTCTTCTAACTGACTCATTTCTGGTTCAGTGAATGCAGCGCTAGCATTAAGAGACAGCATGCAAATAATTAAAATGTTATTAATTTTTTTCATAGAACTCAATCCTTCTTTCCTTCTTTTAAACTTGTCCATTTTAAAACGCTTAAATTCCCCATTAAAATCCAGAGGATTTTTAAGCGTATGTATTACTCTTTATTTTCGATTAATTTTAATTATTTCGCCGTTTTTTCCTAATTGGTAATCATCACCATCATACGAAATAAACCGGACTCCAAAATTCTGACTTTTATTTATAGCAAATAGTAGATTTTTATCAATACAATTAGCCTCTGTTTTTATATCACTGAAACAGAGTCTGTCATCCTTTCCCTCTTTCTGATATCCCTTACCAAACAGCCAGAAATTAATAGTAAAGTCTCCATAGGATGCGGGCTTTGGAATATCATAACGATGGTTTAATCTATCCTTATTTTTCAGCCACCACTCTATTCTTCCTTTATCGGTTAGCGGGAAATTTTTTACCAGAACATCACTGTAATTATTCCGCTGATGAACCGCGATAATCTCAACCGGGCGCAGTGATAACCAGAGTAAGTAGCCGAGTAATACACAGCCTACTAAAGTGAATATATAACGCATTATCTTACTTTTTATTTTCATTGCGCTCTCCGGTAATTTCTATACTAACGTCCATATTGACCATAAAAGGTTTAAAACCAAACTGATTATAACGCTGTAGTACAAACCAGATACGAAAAAAACGGAACTGATAGAATTTAAAATTCGAAATATCATCACTGTCCAACCCAAAGTGATCCTGAACCTTGTAATGAATGACAGCACGGTAGCGATTATCTGCAATATGCAGTGACTTTATGGTGATATGCATGGACCATATATCATGAACGGTGATCCCCATTCCGTTAAAATGATCTTTTAATCTGTCAAATTTCGGTAGCCTACCACTAAGTATCGCATCTCTTAACTGGCCTTTTTTCTCGGCTGGATAGATATTATTTACCCAGTCAATGTTTCTGTCAAAGCTATCCTTTAGTAAAAGCCGAGTACTGTTTTTAGTACTATCTCTAACAATATGCTCCTTCAAAGCCCTATCCAGCGCCATATCTCGAAAAGCGGTACCATTACTGTTCTGCATGTGGGTAATCATCTTTTCGATCAGAAACTTGTATGGGCCATACAGGGTGAACGATTGCGAGAGGTGACGAAATTCATCAAAGAGAACTCTGGCACACTCCCGCCGGGTCATTTTTTCACCCTCGCCACGTGCGCCATAAAACATTGATTGAGGCTGCCTAAATGGGGTGATTTTCGTCAATGAATAAGGATCTACTCTGGTAGAAACATCCACCAGATGATAACGCCTTTTTAACTCTGTTTCGGTTAAATCGCCGCAGCGCATATCTTTAGCGCCGTAATCATCCATCCACTTTTGCGTTTTGAATATCGTACAGGGGAAACGTAACGCAGCCATGATAATACACTCCTTGTGTTTGTCCATCCCTATGCGTCCCTACGTCAGAATATTATGTGGTAGCGAAAGCAGGCGCAACCGTTATATCCATCTGTCTAAATCTTTTCCAAATTCTGTACCAAAAATGCCTGGGGCGGCTTATTTGCCGCCCCAGATTTATTCCCCCTGCCCAATCTGCCAAATAAACGTGGGCTCGGTACCATTCACTAACCAATCCCCTACGTTGCGCGTTTTATAAATTACCGGGTTATGCGAAGCCACGGTACGCGCGTTACGCCAGTGGCGATCCAGCGCTTTGCTAAGACGCGTATCCGATGCGCCAAGCGCGTTAAACAACTCCGTCGCCGCACGTGGCACCAGTTCACTGGCAATGGTCTGGGCTTTTGCCGCCTCAACTTCAGCGAGAATATTTACCTCACGCAGCCGTACTTCATCGTCGCTCAGGTGCGTTTCATAGGCCACTTGTAATGACTGCGCTGCCCGCAATACCGTCGCCTCGGTCGCCCAGACTTGGCTGGCGATATTGCCCACCACTTGCAGCACCTGCGCATCGTTTTTCACCTGCCCGGCGTTACCATGGCTGTATACCCGCTTACGTTTGCGCACGCTGTCAGTAACATCGCGGACCACCGCCCGCCCTATCCCGGCAAGAGTCGCTAATAAGACATGCTGATAAAAAGCCGTCTGATAGCGAAAACGGTTGGCGAAATCATACAGATGTTCACCTTCAACCCGCGCCTGGTAGAAACGGGTGGTACCGCTACCGGTCAGACGTTGCCCGAAGCCATCCCAATCATCCAGACGTTCCACCTCCGGTTGACGGGTACTCACCAGCGCAATCACCGTGCCGCCGCCATCACTGCGCTCAGCCAGCACGTCAATCCAGTCGGCAAACAGCGCGCCGGTACTATAAAATTTCTCCCCCTCCAGCCGCCAGGCGTTGCCATCTGCGGTTACACGGGTGTTCAGCTTGCCGAGCTTCACCTCGCCAACCTCCGTCCAGCCGCTACCAACAATTTCACCGTCCAGAAAACGGCGAAACCAGCGGTCGCGCTCCGGCCCCTCCGGCGCGTTAAGTCGGTCTTCAACAAAGGCCACATGCGCGCGTAGCGCCTGCGGCAGATTGGAATCAGCCTCCGCCAACTCAATTAATAACTGGAACAATTGAGGTAACGATACGCCATCGCCACCCTTCTCTTTCGGCACACGTAGCGCGGCGAAGCCCGCCTCTTTTAGCCAACGAATTAGCTCCAGCGGCAGAATGCGTTGTTGCTCGCGCTCACGCGCACCTTCGGCGATACGGGCGAATACCGGGCGGAAACGCGCAATTAAGGTAGCGTAATCCGTGCCGGTCGAGAAAAATGTCGTAGTCATAAAGTGCTCCGTGAATCGTTAAGGTCGTCAATATCCTGATGCGTGGGTTCATAACGTACTGCCAGCAGGAAAAGGATCGGGATAATTGCGCTAATCGACACAATCCAGAACATATCGGTGCCCCATGCCGCCTGCAGAATCGGTAAAATAAACAGTGCTAACGCGCTACCAATGCCGGATAACGAGCGGCTAAAACCAACGCCGGTGGCGCGAATTGAAGTGGGATAAGAGAGTGCCGGATAGATCATTAGCTGTGCGCCGGGACCAAAACCTTCAGCAAATAACCACAAGCCCAACATCAAAATGGCAATCACCACTCCGGTTAGCGCCTGCGGGTGGCCGATTAAGGCCAGCGAAATCAGGGCGATAAATTGCAGAGCGAAACCGGCAATCGCCACGTGGCGAGAGGGATATTTCCATGCCAGGCGCATACCGAGCAGGCCGCCGGTAAAGGCAAACAGCGCGTTTAAGCCGAGCGATGCCGAGATGGTTTCAAACACCCCGGCACCAAGGAACTGCGCAAGGATCGACGGCAAAAAGAAAGCGATAGCGGTATATTCAAATGAAATACACAGGTTCATCACCCCGGCGACAAGGGTGCGTTCGCGGTACGGTTTTTGGAACAAAATACGAAAACTGACTTTGGGGGCTTTACCGGGCGGTGGGTTGCCTTCCGCAGGTGCTTCATGCGCGTTAATACCGTATGAGTCGCGTAAAATGCGTACGGCTCCGGCCAGATCGCCCTGATTGGCTGCCCATAATGGCGACTCATTCATAAACTTACTGCGCACCACAATAATCAGTAGCGCGGGCACCGCACCGAATAATAAAGAGGCGCGCCACAACCAGGCCAAATGTTGTTGCGGCAGCAGGAAATAAAGCCCAAAAACGATCAAGAAACATACCGAAGAAGCGGCATACCACATCGGGCACCAGGCGGCGAGGCGCGCGGCCTTGTTACCTTTACCGGTGAATTTTGAAAACTCAGCAAGGTAGGACATCGCAACCGGTAGATCGATTCCCACGCCGATCCCCATCAGAAACCGCGCGCCAATCAACACCCACACATTGGGCGCCAGCCCGGCGACAATGGCAGAAACCACAAAAAACAGCATATCGGCCATAAACACCGAATAACGGCCATATTTATCCGTTAGCCAGCCACCGATTAAATTACCGAGAATAGTACCGAGCATAATTGACGAGGTAACCAGACCGGTGATGGTCGGCGTAAGGTTAAATTCACGCACCACATCGTCAATACCGTAGGAAAGCGTGGTGAGATCGTAAGCATCAAGAAATACCCCGCCGAGGGCAAGGAACACTATCATGCGCGCATAAGTATTTTTCTTACTGCGGGTATTAATTAAGTGTGCAACATCGCTAACCGACCCCACCGGCATTGATTCCGCCCTCGGTGTGGGAAATACAGGATCCCCGGATAATATACTCATCATTTCCTCTGTCTTTTTTGCAGGTGAAGCCATGGTTATAAGAGGAATACGGCGCGATAACAAATATCAAAAAATCATACTATTTTGTTTTTTTTCAATAAGTTCATTCATTTTTAATCCAGCACAAAACCCCGAATTAACCGGAATTAATTCGGGGCGTTTTCACTCGATTAACTATTGTTGAGAAACGGGTACCAATACGCCTTTCACTAACGGGTCATCGGTCTCTTTCAGCCAGGTTTGCACACGCGGATCGGCAAACGCTTTTTTCAGTTTAATAATATTCTCCTGATCTAAATACGGCGTGCCAATCACTAATTGCGAAGCGAACGTTTTCGGCGCAGGCGGAAATAAGATCCCTTTTTCACGCGGGACTTTACCGGCATCAAATTGCGAGACATAACCAATCGCCGCGTCTACCGAATTTAATGCTCGCGGCATGGTTAACAGATCCAACTCTTTAAATTTAAATTGATGCGGATTGCGCTGAATATCTTTTAATTTCGCGGTGCGCGGTTCAACCGCCGGATCCAGACCAATTAAGCCAATGCGCTGCAGCAACCACAGCGCCTGCCCCTGATTCGCGC
Source organism: Paramixta manurensis (assembly GCF_013285385.1). Classification (NCBI taxonomy): domain Bacteria; kingdom Pseudomonadati; phylum Pseudomonadota; class Gammaproteobacteria; order Enterobacterales; family Erwiniaceae; genus Paramixta; species Paramixta manurensis. The sequence continues at coordinate 2,318,446 of NZ_CP054212.1, forward strand.
CATCGTTGGGTACTACGATTTCCGCGCCCTGCGGCAATGCCGCAATCGAAGGATACCGATCGGAGTAAATACCAAATGCCCACTGGAAAACCGGCAAGGTGGAGGTCAGTTTAAAGTTATTGGCATCGACCACCTGTTTGAGCCACCACTGATGTTGATAAATGGTGCCGGCATATTCGCCCTGTGCCACCGCCCGGTCGGCCTGCACCGGATCTTGTAGCCCCACCGCCGTAAGCTTAATGCCATAATCGGGCGCGATATGCTGACCAATGTATTGGATTAGATGTTCTTCACCCGCCATGGCCGGTTCAAAATGCACTTTCAGCGTGGTGCCAAAGGTGGACTGCTGCTGCTGACCCGCTGTCAGTTTCCAGCCCACCCCAGCGGCGACTACCACCACCACCGCGCCAACCGCCCACGGCCAACGCCTTTTTTTTCTAATTTCAAATTCCTGATGAGACATAATTACTGTGCTCCCTGATGAGGACGTAAGGCGGCAACCAGACGGTCGCCAATAAACTGAATCACCTGAATAGTGGCGATCAGCACCACGATAGTGGCAATCATGATGTGGTTATCGAAGCGCTGATAGCCGTAGACCACCGCCAGATAACCAATGCCGCCCGCGCCGATGGTGCCTGCGATGGCGGAGTATTCGATCATCGAAATAACATTCAGCGTGATCGCCGCTACAATCGCCGGGAGCGCTTCGCTAAGTTGCGCGCGGGTAATAATTTGTAGCGTCGACCCGCCGGAAACCAGCCCTACCGCGGTAACTTCCGACGGCAGTTCACGTAAGGCGTTCTCGACCAGGCGGCCGAAAAAAGGGATCCCGGCCACAATCATCGGGATCACCGCTGCCGGAATACCAACCGTGGTGCCGGTCAGCCAGAAGGTGAACGGAATAATCGCCGCCATTAACACCAGAAACGGTAGCGATCGCCCCATGTTGACCAGCCAGCCTAACCCCCGATTCAACGATGCATGGGGAAACAATCCGCGTGAAGAGGTATTAAATAACACCACGCCGAGCGCGCCGCCCAACACCACCACAAACAGCATCACAATACCGACCATTAGCCAGGTTTCGCCGTAGGCGGGCAGCATTAAGGTATGAATTTGGTTCCAGGGCGTATCCTGACTCATCACATCCGCCGGTTGCTTCATACAGCCTCCCGTAACTGTGGCGGTTGTTCGATCACGTCCGCATGGATGCCAAGCTGCTGTAAATGTTGTAACAATTGTGCGGTTGGCGTCGGGCGGTCGTTAAAGCGCACCGCCACCTGCAACCGACCGGCTAATGCACGGTCGAGCCGTTCGACATGGCCGCCAAGCAACTCAATGTGCAGGTTATGCGCGAGGCTAAGGCGGCTGATCCAATCGGTTGAAACCGGTTTGCTGGTGCTGTAAGTGATGCGCAGTTGTAATGCGCTGTGTGATGGCAGCGAATTGACCGGGAACAACTGTTGACCGAGCAGCGAATCCGGCTGCGCTAACAGTTCCGCCACGCCGCCTTGCTGAATAATCTGCCCGTCGCGAATTTCTGCGACCGCATCCGCCGCACGACGTACCGCATCCATTTCGTGGGTGATTAAGATGATCGAGAGTCCAAACTCATCGCGTAACTGTTTCAGGAGTTGCAACACCGTGGCGGTGGCATCCGGATCCAGCCCGGAAGTGGCCTCATCGGCAAGCAGCACCGAGGGTTGCAGCGCCAGCGCGCGCGCAATACCAATACGCTGGCGTTGTCCGCCGGAAAGCTGCGTAGGATAAAAATCTGCCTTGTGTGCTAACCCGACCGCTTCCAGCAAGGTCGCGACGCGTTTGTTAATATCGCGTGGCACCACGCCAAGGTACTCCAGCGGTAAAGCAATATTTTGCCAGGCGGTTTTCCGTTGCAACAACGCCGAGGACTGGAACACAGTGCCTATCGCCCGCCGTTCACGGCGCAGCGCTTCGCCGGAGAGCAACGAGAGATCGTTACCGTTGACGCGGATGCTGCCGCTATCAGGCTTCTCCAGCAGGCTAATGCATTTCGCCAGCGTAGATTTACCGGCGCCGCTTGGCCCCACAACGGCGGTAATCGAACCGGCGGGTACCCGCAGCGTGATGCCTTTTAACACCGCCACCTCGCCGCCGCCGGGCGCACGATAATGCTTATGCAAATTATCGATTTCGATCATACCGCCCCCGCGCCGCTCAGCGCTGCTTTCTCCGGACGATCGGCCGGTTGCCGGTAGTTAACGCCCGGATGCGGCGCGCTCAGACGTGGCCCTTGCCCGAACAATTTTTCACGTAGCGTGCCCGGCGCGTACTCTTGCTTATAGACGCCGCGCTTTTGCAGTTCGGGAACTAACAGTTCAACCACGTCGCGGAACGTCTCGTGCGTGACGGCATACGCCAGATTAAAACCATCGACATCGGTTTCCTCAATCCATGCTTGTAATTCATCGGCCACGGTTTGCGCGCTGCCGACCAACAAAGGGCCAAACCCGCCAATCCCCACCCAATCGGCTAATCCTTGCACCGTCCACTGGCGCGTTGGATCGGCGGTGGAAAAAGTCTCCACCGCCGACTGAATGGCGTTGGTATGCAAGTGCTTCAGGACCTGATCGGGTTGATACTGCCCAAAGTCGATACCGGTCCAGCCTGAAATCAGCGCCAGCGCGCCCTCATAACTGACCCAGGATTTATACTCTTGCCATTTCTCCTGCGCCTGCTTGTCGGTCTCACCGACAATCACCGTTTGCAGGTTAAAAATTTTGATGCTGTACGGATCGCGCCCAACCTCCTGCGCCCGACGGCGAATGTCGCTGACCACTTTTTTCAGTAAGATTTTGGACGGCGCGGCGACAAATACGCATTCGGCATGTTCGGCGGCAAATTGTTTACCCCGGCTGGAAGCGCCAGCCTGATACAACACCGGAGTACGTTGCGGTGAGGGCTCACACAGGTGAATGCCCGGCACGTTGAAAAAATGCCCCCGGTGATTGATCGGATGAATTTTTGTCGGGTCGCTAAAGATGCGCCGCTGGCGGTCACGCAGCACCGCGCCCTCTTCCCAACTGCCTTCCAGCAGCTTATAGACCACCTGCAAATATTCATCCGCATAGTCATAGCGTGCGTCGTGATCGGTTTGCGCCTGGTGGCCAATATTCCGTGCGCCGCTCTCCAGATAAGAGGTCACAATATTCCAGCCGACGCGCCCTTTCGTCAGGTGATCGAGCGTGGAAAGGCGGCGAGCGAACGGATATGGATGTTCAAACGACAGCGAGGCGGTCAGGCCAAACCCAAGGTGTTCGGTAACCAGCGCCATCGGCGTCACTAAGGCCAGCGGATCGTTAACCGGCACTTGCGTTGCCTGGCGGATGGCGGCATCGCCGTTGCCGTTTAACACGTCATAAACCCCAAGGACGTCGGCAATAAACAGGCCGTCAAATTTGCCGCGTTCCAGTAAACGCGCCAGATCGGTCCAATACTCCAGGTCTTTGTACTGCCAGGAACGATCGCGCGGGTGCGCCCATAATCCCGGTGACTGGTGTCCAACACAATTCATATCAAAAGCGTTCAAACGAATTTCACGTTGCGATGACATAGCGCTCTCCACAGCGAATCCTGGTCTGGCTTAAGCCGACCGGTTCGTAGTTATCATGGTTAAATCTGAGGATGGGACGAGTGCATCGCCCCGATAAGAATTAAGGTGCCAGTCTTAAGCCAGACATCGTCCTTCCTGCTGCGGCGCCAGCACTGTTGCCAGCAGTTGCTGCGCGACCGCTTCGGCATGTTCAGCAACCTGCGGCAACCCCATTAACTCGCCAAAACGTCCACGCGCCGCCGGGCCGACGACCAGTAATCGCGGGTTCGCCTCTCCTGCCTGATTAATAGTTTGGGAGTGCGCATTAACCAGAATACCGAGTTGCAGCGGATCGGCCTGCAGTTCGCCGTTGGCGGCTAATTCACGCAATAGCGGCTGGCTCTCCAACAGTCCGCCATGCGCCGGGCCGGTGGTAACAATCAGCTTATCTACCCTGATGTCACGCGGCGCACCGTGGCGCGGTGACAGGCGCAACCTGATGGCATCGCCTTCTGACGCGGCCTGACGTAAACGTGCCGCCAACACCTGCAACGCTCCTTGTTGTTGTTTTTGCTCTAACAACTGACTGACTTGCGGTGCAATACGATAACGGTGTACATCCCACCAGGCGCGTAGATGGCGCAGAAAACGCCGCTGCTCTGCCAGAGAGAAACCTGACCAAATCCGTTGCCCGTTGGCGCGTACTGTATCCAACACCGCCTGCCATGGTGTGCCTTGCTCTGCCGCACGCGCAATTTCACTGCGGATGTATGCTGTCCAGTCATTAAGTGACAGCGTCAGGTCATCCAGTGCCGCCAGCGGCCACGGTGTAATAGCGCCATTGGCATTCGGGCGAGGCAATAGCCCATGGCGCGAGAAGGCGATGATCGGCCCGGCATGACCGCGCAACTGTAACGAAGCGACGTTATCTGCCATGGTTAGGCCGCTCCCGATAATGGCAATCCGATCACTTGGTTTTACCGCCTCAAGCGCATCCGGGCGCCACGGATCGGCAATTAACCCCGGATGTCCGGCCAGCGAGCGGGCAATCATGCCGGGTAATGCTGGCGGCGGATGACTGACCGCCAGTACCACGGCATCCGCCGCGATTAACTGGCCCTGACGGGTTAATACGTGGTTGTCGCGTAACGCTATCGCCTCGTCGCGCAGATGGCTCAGCGTGGCAGGTGAATAACGCTGGGCTTCAACGAACTTTTCGGCGATATAACGCGCAAACGCCCCACGCTGCGGATAGACGCTCCCATCCGTCCAGCGTGCCGCCGTATCTTGTGTATAGGCGGTTTGTTGACGATACCAGCGGTCAAAATCTCCCTGTTCCGCCGCAGAAAGCTGCATTTTTTCCGCCGGGACGTTAATCCGATGGGCGGGATCAGACGTGGAGTAGGCCACGCCCTGCGCCAATGCAGCACGGGGTTCAACCACCGTAATAGCCAGCGGCGATGACGTTTGACGCGCCAGATGAATCGCCAGCGCCGTCCCGCTAAATCCCCCGCCGATAATCACCACCCGTTTCGTCATGCCAATACCTCATTTCTTTGGCAACGCATTGCGGTATGCATCTACCGTTAGCTTGCGCTGGCTTGCGGACGCTTATCGCCGCCAATAGTTTCGCCAAACGGCCCGGTGTTAATCGTCCGTTCAGCCCGTTGTGATGACTGTGACAGTGGCAACAATGGCATGACCAGTTCGGCAAAACGGTGTGCTTCTTCAAGGTGCGGGTAGCCGGAAAGGATAAAGTTTTTGATCCCTAACGCCTGGTATTCACGGATGCGATCCGCGACCTGTTGTGGATTGCCAACCAGCGCCGTACCGGCGCCGCCGCGTACCAGCCCGACGCCCGCCCATAAATTCGGCCCAATGCGTAAACTCTCGCGGGAACCCTTGTGCAGTGCGCTCATCCGCGCCTGACCGGTGGAATCCATACGGGCAAAAATTTTCTGCGCCGCCGCAATGGTTTCCTCATCCAAATGGGCGATCAGCCGATCGGCGGCGGCCCACGCCTCTTCTTCGGTTTCACGGACGATGACATGTAGACGAATACCGTAATCCAGTTCGCGTCCGCGCGCCGTTGCCCGCTCGCGCACCACGGCAATTTTCTCCGCCACCTGCTCAACCGGCTCACCCCATGTTAGATAGGTGTCAATTTGATTGGCGGCAACGTCAATCGCTTCAGGGGAAGAGCCGCCAAAAAACAGCGGCGGCCCCTGTTCCTGAACCGGTGGGAATAACACTTCCGCGCCTTCAACCCGAAGATGCTTACCGTGGAAATCCACCTTCTCGCCTTTCAGTAAGCGTGAATAGACCTGCAGGAATTCGTCGGTCACTTCATAACGTTCGCTGTGACCAAGGAAAATACCATCGCCTTTGTTTTCAACCGGATCGCCGCCGGTAACCACATTGATCAGCAACCGACCTTCTGACAAACGATCAAGCGTTGCGGCCATCCGTGCGGCGAGTGATGGCGGCTGAAGCCCAGGACGTACCGCCACCAGGTAGCGTAAATGACGGGTGATGGGCGCCAGCGCAGCGGCAACCAGCCAGGAGTCTTCACAGCTTTTGCCGGTAGGAATTAACACCCCGTAGTAGCCGAGATTGTCAGCCGCCAGCGCAACCTGCTGTAAATAAGGTAAATCTACCGCGCGACCGCCTTTAGTGGTCCCCAAATAACGCCCATCGCCGTGGGTCGGAAGGAACCAGAATACGTTGATTTTGTCGTTCGCCGTCTCAGCCATTATGCATTTCCTATATAACCATATCTGTTATTTATCGAAGCAATGTTTCACTTTGGTTATAACTCATTAAGCGAAAAGCGTGCCAACTCGAAAAGAAATAAAACCGCTATTTTTCAATGAATTGACTAAGGCTAATTTTCGATTCACTGTTGCAAATGCAACAGTGACGCGTGTCTGGCTGCCGCATTTGCAACTTTCGCCGCCTTCCCCCTCTCGCTTCGGCGTGCCGGGCAGGATAAGATTTTTTTTCGCCGCCGATTCGGAGTTATTGTTATGCAGAACCCGCCGCTTTTCACCGCCGACAGCCCGGTATTGATCGATCCCGCCTCACGGGCGTTTCAAAGTGTGTTGGACCGACTGGCACCAACCGATGCCACGGTATTAATCGTGGGCGAAACCGGCACCGGTAAAGAGGTGGTTGCACGTTATCTGCATCATCACAGCTTGCGTCGCCAGCAACCTTTCGTGGCGGTTAACTGTGGCGCGCTCACCGAAAGCCTGGCTGAAGCCGAGTTATTCGGCCATGAAAAAGGCGCGTTTACCGGCGCAACGCAAACCCATCAGGGCTGGTTTGAAGCAGCCGAAGGCGGCACCTTATTGCTAGATGAAATTGGCGAGTTAAGTCTGCCCTTGCAGGTCAAACTGCTACGGGTATTGCAGGAGCGGGAAATTACCCGCGTTGGGTCACGGCGGGCCATTGGCATTAACGTTCGGGTGATTGCCGCGACGCATGTCGATTTAACGCAAGCGATTCGGGAGAAACGTTTTCGTGAAGATCTCTACTATCGTCTGAATGTCGCGGCGGTGAAGTTGCCGCCTTTGCGGCAACGGCGTGAAGATATACCGGTACTGGCGGAACATTTTCTGGCGCTCTATTCGCGCCGCCTCGGGCGCCCGCAGTTAAGGCTGACGGCGGAGGCGATGCAGATGTTAGTGGAGTATGCCTGGCCGGGAAACGTACGTGAGCTGGAAAATACGCTGCATAATGCCGTGTTGCTGAGCCGTGAAAATCTCATTCAGCCTGCTCAACTTCGCCTTGAGCAAGTGATCCACGCGCCCTTGCCGGTTGATGATTCACTGGAGCATTTTATTCGCCAGCAGCTACGCGACGCGCCCGATAATCTTTATCAACGTATGGTCACGTCGCTGGTACGTAATGCCGTGGAAGTGAGTGAAGGAAACCAGTTGCAGGCGGCAACCCTATTAGGGATCAGCCGCCATAGCTTGCGTACGCATTTAGCCAATTTAGGCATGATTAAAGGCCGCCGAACAAGCAATGGCGTAAGTAAGCGCCGCGCTGCCGCATTTGGCGGTTCTCATGAGCGTGAATTACGCATTGGTTATCAAAAGTTCGGTAATTTGGCGGTATTAAAGGCGCGCCAAAGCCTTGAAACGCTGTTTGCACAGCAAGGCGTGAGCGTGTTGTGGAGTGAGTTTCCGGCCGGGCCGCAGTTACTGCATGCATTGCATAATGATGAGATCGATTTTTGTAATACTGGCGAAGTGCCGCCGATCTTCGCTCAGGCCAGCGGTAGCCCGCTGGTGTATGTCGGCTGGGAACCGCCCGCGCCGCAAAGCGTGGCGTTGGTCGCTGCAATCGACAGCCCTATCCACACGCTTGCTGACTTACGCGGCAAGCGTATCGCGGTGAATAAAGGGTCGAACGTGCATTATCTGTTGGTACAAATGCTGGATGAGGCCGGGTTGAGTTCAGATGAGGTAAAAGTGGTCTACGCACCACCAAAATATCCACTGACGCCGAGCGATTATCATGCGGTTGATGCCTGGATGATGTGGGATCCGTTGTTAAGCGATGCGGAGCGGAGTGGGACGATGCGGGTGATTGCCGATGGCCGTCAGCGCGTGTTGAACCAGCAGTTTTATTTAGCGCGGCGTGACTTCGCTCATCAGCATGAGGACATTATGCAGCATTTGCTGGAGGCGTTGCGTCAGACCGGGCGCTATATTGATTCACAGCGTCACGATGCGGTGCAGTGTCTGGCGGCAGAATTAGCGATGGATGCCGGTTCGCTGGAACAGGCGTTGGCACGGCGCAGCCATCAAATGCACGATATGGATATGCCAACCATTCGGCATCAGCAAACCATCGCCGACCGTTTTTTTGCCTTGGGGTTGATCCCGCGCGCGGTCAATGTGCGTGATGTGATTTGGACGCCCGGAAATGTGTAACAGGCATCTCATTTATTAAGGTTTTTATTTTTTTCTTGCACAATCGAAAAACGGCACATTCCTGTACGGTTAGGCTTCAGGCCCCTGTTATGGTAAATTGGATAAACAGACAGGGGGTCCACTATAGCTGGCCTGTTTCCGGTTAAAGGAGCGATAACGTGAAGAAAGGGATGATGTTGTGTGTATTGCTGGCGCTGTCGGGTGGGGTGCATGCGGCAGGGAAAACAGAAGCCGTGTATACGGGGCCTGACTGTTCTAAAGATACGGACGGGCGAATCTTCGGTGGTTTATGGGATAGTGTCTTACCCAATACTTCAAAATATAAAAAATATGTTGATATTCTTGCAAAAAAAGACACTATTTTAAAAATAACTCGCCTTTCTTCTGAAAAAATAAGTAAAAAAGAAGCCGAGCGTCTGATGTACCGAAGAGCAAAGAAAGATGGAATAAAACAATCTGAAATAAAAGATAGAGGGATTGTAGAACAATACTTGGGTGAAGATTTATATAGGCAATATTATCTGATTGAATCAAACAAAAAATTCAAAGCAATTGCTGAGTTTTACTCATCTTACCTTCCTGGTGATTACCCTGTCGGTTCTAAAACAGGGGAATCCTGTGGCAATGACATTGAGAATATATATATTATATCTGATTCTATATATGGACATACGGAAGATTTCTCTTCGAGGTAACATGCACAGGGGGTGCCCCCCTGTTTTTTACTTTATGTGAAGAGCCAGTTTAATTTTCTTTAGCGCTTCTTCTCTTCGGGGTTTTCCGTTATATCCCCCATTTATGATGTAGGTTATTTGCATAAAGTTGTCATCGTCGGCTAATCTATTTAATCCTTTTGAACTCCAGAATGCACAGGCGGTTCTTACGGCAAGAGAATACTCTTCTGCCACTCTCTCAGGATGGTTTACTAAGTCTTCATTGAATTTATCACCATATCTCTGATAATTTTCCCGTCCGGTAAGATGCAGTAATCCTCTGCCAATGTATTTGGGGCCATCACCAGGAAATTTGTTTCCTACATTATGACCCGCCCTTGTATCAGGTTCGTACTCCTTGCCGCCATGTGCAGGGTTTTCTGTCATATACAGGAAGTCCTGTGTTTCAACACAGGACTGCGCCAGAAAATGCGCTACCCGGAGCTTTGTTGTGATGCCGTAATGCGGGAACCATAAGTTCATGGCCGGAGGCAGCGCCCTGAAGTTGGCTTCCTGAATATCGTGTTTCTGGTGGTCGGATATGTAGCGATTTGCAATGCTTTTCAGCAGTCCATAGGTGATACTCACGGTCATACCGATTTCCTTTTCAGATTTCGCGGTTCTCTTTAATGTTCCATCCGGTCAGCGATTCCGGTCCTTTTCCGCCGCTGGCGGTTTGTTCCCTGTAGGCCAGGCGAACGGATGCCGCCTGAAATCCGTATCGCATGGCAATCACCAGGCCTCCGCTGACGCCGCTGTAACTCACACGGGTAATCAGCACATCCTCAAGGGTAATCAGGTTGTATTCCATTTGTGAACCGCCTGCTTTACAGGCAGATATTTCCAGTCTGCTCAGGTGCTTACCGCTAGCGCAGTATTTCAGTAGCGCGGGGGTTGCGCTGTCGGTAAAGGCAATAACGGTAAGATCCGTAAAGCTGACCTTTCCAGCGCCTGCACCGCCGCCTGTATGTGCACTGGCTGGCTGTGACGCGCCCCATTCAATGGAAAGTATGTCCGTCCATCCCTTGTGAGACGCATCCTGCGATTCGCCGGTGATCCCACTGACGCGCATAAACAGGCTCGTCGTCATAAATATCATCCTTGTTCCGGGTTGAGTGGCGTCATCGTGATGACGTCATACAGATGTGATAACAAAAAGACAAAAAAAACTAATCGTACAATATTGTACGGTTCCCAATGGCCAGGAAGATCAACTGGGAGCGCCAGGGCTGGTTACTCACGCCGTCATATTATGGAACACGAGGTAGCCCTGGATCATTTCCAGGCACAGGGTGAAACCCTGATCGCTGCGGACCATGACTATAGCCTACGCTCTTTTTACGAACAAAAAAAGCACCAACTCACCTTTTAGTCATTATAAATCAACGCGTTATAACAACAATTAACAGAATAACTGCACTTTATCACTCATCAACCAGCGGCAAAAAACCGCCAAACACCAGACGCTTACCGTCAAACGGCATATTCTTGCCTAACGCTTGCATACGCGGGCTCTCCATCATTTTTGCATTTACCGCGTCGCGCACCTCTTTCGACGGATACTCAATCCAGCTAAACACCACGGTCTCGCCCGCTTCGGCCTTCACCGCCCGCCAAAAATCGGTATGTTCGCCATGCGGCACCTCATCGCCCCAACACTCCACCACCCGTGTTGCGCCGAACTTTTTAAACAGCGACGCGGCTTCAATGGCCGCTTGCCGATACGCCTCTTTACCGGCGACCGGTACCGCCAACAGATAACCTTCCACATAACGCATGATCGTTGCCCTCATCACTCCGCGATGCTGAAAGTATAGTTTTTGCCGTGAAATACCACGCAATATGCCCCTCTTTTCACGCGTTTGATTTGCCCCTACCCGCCGTAAAATGACCAAAATCGCCGATAACACACGATTTTCTGCCTCACACTTCGTCACACAAGGGCTCTGAACGTGGCAAAAACTTTTTTACGCAGCGGAAATCTCGATGCGGTTCTGGCACTGGGAGAAAATGGTCAGCCGGTGTACGCCTCCGCACGACAACTGCGCGAAACGCTGCGGTTGAAAAAATGGTTAGCGATCGCCGATTGCCTGGCCATTCCCTATATCAGCGAGTCGGGCGATCGTCTCGACTGGTATGCCTCTGGCACCGGTAAAGTTAAGTCGTGGGCGGCCGCCAATGAGAGCGAACGCCAGCATGCGCTTACCTTGCTGGAGAGCTATCAACAGCGCCTTAACGATATTAGTCAGCAAGCCCTGAACGCGGATAAACCAGCGTTACGTCGCTTTGGCGCGCTACTGGCGAAAGCATTTCACTTCCCTGACCGTCAATATGTTTATCTGGTTGATAACCAACCGGTATTAACCTTCTGGGGGTTTGTCTCTCTGGATAACAAGCCGCCAGCCAATGCGTTGGATTTCCTGCGTGAAAGTAAGCCGGTGGTGCCAGAGCCGGATAAAGCGCCACCGCCATCGCAAGCCTTACCTGACATACGCCAAGCGCCTGCGCCAATCTCCGTAGTATCGGAGCCGCCGTCGGAACTTTCGCCGCCAGAAAGAGAACCGGAACAGGCGCCCATTGGTTCATCTCGCCACGGCAAAACCGTTCATAAATCGCGTCTGTGGTGGGCGTTAATCCCGGCCGCAATAGCGGCGGCAGGCGCGGTAACGTTTTATGCAAATCATGACGCGCCCACGCCGCCGATTGTTACGGCTCCTCGCGTTACTACGCCCGCAGGTGGGCCACTGCTTCCTGCCGCCATGATAGCAAAAACGACCGCGCTGCCGCAGACCCTCCCGTTGACCCAAGCTGCCGTGCAGCCCGAGACAACGCCAGCGATTCAGTCGGCAAGCGAACCGCCAACGGTAGCGACACCAGAAAGCCGTGCGCCTAAAGATGCGTTAGTGATGCCGACAGATGCGATAAAAATCGGCTCGACCAAATTTCTCAACGGGCGCTGGCGCGTCACACTACAACTCAAAAACTTACCGACGCCGCCCACCCTCCATTATCAATTTAAAAACGGTAAAGGCACGGCGGTGGTCACTCAAGGAGACGGTAACCGTTGCCAGGCTGATGTCGCCGCCGGTTTGATGGGATCAGGCAATTTAGTGATCAACAGCCGTTATACCGCCCGTTGCCGGGACGGGTCGCGCTACAAAATGCCGCAACTGGTTTGCAAACAGGCCGGCTCCGCCGCCGACTGTACGGCACAATATGGCACTGATGCCGCCTTTCCGATGACGATTAAGCGTGAGAATAAATAACGATGCTGGCGACCATCACCGACTTGAAACAAAAAATTACCTTGATCGAAGAGAGCGGCATTCAGTTTCTGGATTTGGCGTTACGCGCGGATGATCGGGAACGGGCGCGTAAATTTGTCCGGCAAACCGCCAATGGTCCACTGCTGCGCGTTGCGCCAGATCAGGGCGCGGGCCGTTACCTGTTGCTGCCGCAAGATGGCGGCACGCCGGAAGTGGTCAAACCCGAATCCAGCGTTACATTACAACACTCATTAACCCTGCTGGATCAGCTATGGCTGCCCCTGCCAATATTACGTTATGCGCCACCGCGCCGTTTTATGGGTGGCCCGGAGAACTGGGCGCGCGTGCAGTTCCTCGCGCTGGAACATCCGGATGCCGAAGGTCACACCCATCGGGTTTGTCTCGCTTTTGATACCGCGACCGTGGCGGCGGATAGCGCCGAAGCGCAACTGGCGCTAAGCCAGAGCGATGCGGAAAACGGCGTCAATTTCGCCCTTGCCTGGCAAAACTACGAGTTGGGGGATTTTCTCGATCTCACTTGGGTAGATGGTTGGTTACGCGAGGCGTTTAGCCAACGCGCGGTTGAGCAAGAACAGCGCCACGATGCCGACCTGCGGCTGGCGCTACGTGAGTTTGAGTATCAGGCGCACTATCTTAATCTGCTGGAGTTGCTTGGCGCGCACCCGGCGCTGAGCGAAATTAAAATTCATGCTGCCACCCCACAACATCCGCCGATCAATGTCGATCTGATTCTCGACGTTGGCAACTCGCACACCTGCGGTATTTTGGTGGAGGATAACCCGGAAGAGAGCAATGGCCTGAAACAGAGCTACGAACTGCAATTGCGGGATTTGGCGCAGCCGCATTATGTGTATAACGAGATGTTCGCCAGCCGCGTCGAGTTTGCCGCTGCCCGCTTTGGTAAAGAGAATTTCTCGGTGCAAAGCGGGCGCGATAATGCCTTTATCTGGCCATCGTTGACGCGCGTGGGTCGCGAAGCGAACCGCATGGCGCTAACGCGTCGCGGGCGCGAAGGCGCAACCGGCCTCTCCAGCCCACGCCGCTATCTATGGGATGAAGAGCCCTACCTGGCGGGCTGGCGGTTTAATCAGCGCCATGGCAGCACGACAGAACCAGCGGCCATCGCCACGCCGCTGATGACCTTGCTTAATGATGAAGGGCAACTGCTTAGCGCGTTACCCGCCGAGGAACGCTTACCGACCTTTGCCGCACAATATAGCCGCAGCGCAGTAATGACACTGATGTTAAGCGAGTTGCTTGCCCAGGCATTGACGCAAATGAATAGCGTTGCACAACGTCAAAAAATGCCGCTTAGCAACCTGCCACGTCAGTTACGGCACATTATCCTGACGCTCCCGTCAGCGATGCCGAAACCGGAGCGGGAAATATTTCGCCGTCGCATGCAGGAAGCGATCCGCCTGGTCTGGCAGGCGATGAACTGGCTAACGCCTGAAGACGAACCTGCCACGCTTCCGGATGTACAAATGGAGTGGGATGAAGCTACCTGTGGACAAATGGTTTGGCTGTATAACGAGACGCAGGTTAATTTTGCCGGCCATGCCGGGGCTTTCTTCAGCAGCATGGCACGCCCTGACCGGCAGCGGCACGACACAGAAGCGCCGGGCAAAACCTTACGTATCGCGTCGATTGATATTGGCGGCGGAACCACCGATTTAGCCATTACCCAATACACGCTGGATGATGGTCAGGGCAATAATGTCAAAATCAATCCACGCTTACTGTTTCGCGAAGGTTTCAAAGTTGCGGGCGATGACATCCTGCTGGATATTATTCAGCTTTACCTGCTGCCGGCGCTGCATGCCGCGCTGGTAAAGGCCGGATTAGCGCAGCCAGATGCGTTATTAACCCGGCTATTTGGTCAGGACGGGCGCATTGACGGCGACAGCGCGTTGCGCCAGCAAGCGACGCTGCAACTGTTTATTCCACTGGCGCAGGCGGTGCTGGAACAGTATGAACGTTTTGACCCGCTTGATAGCCGCGCGGAGATCGAGGCACGTTTCGGTGAGTTGCTCACGCAACCACCGACGGAGCAAGTTTTAACCTTTATTAATCAGGCATTTCAGCGTGAATTAGGCGCGGAGCGTGCGCCAGATATTTTACAGGTGCCGCTGGTGCTGAGTCTCAATGCGCTACATAACGAATTTCTGGCGCAACGGATGGCCATCATTTCCCCGCTCCGCGCGATGGCGGAAGTGGTGTCATTATATGATTGTGATGTGCTGTTGCTTACCGGCCGCCCTGCGCGTTTTCCCGGCGTACAAGCATTGTTCCGTCATCTGCAACCCCTACCCGGCAGCCGGATTTTGTCGCTAGAGGGTTACCACACCAGTGATTGGTATCCGTTTAATAAACGCGGGCGTATCGATAATCCGAAATCCACCGCGGCGGTAGGCGCCATGCTATGCCTGCTGGCGCTCGACCTGCGCCTGGCTAGTTTCTGGTTCAAGGCGGGAGATTTCCAGCCTTACTCTACCATCCGCTATTTAGGCGTGTTGGATGATAACCGTATCCTTACCGACGACAACCTTTGCTACCGCGAGATTGATCTCGATACGCCGCAATTTATGCTGGAAAGTAAAACCAGTTTCCGCATTCGTGGCAATGTTTGCCTCGGCTTCCGGCAATTAGAAAATCAGCGCTGGCTGGCGTCGCCCTTGTATAGCCTGAGCATTGTTGACCCGCAATTGGCGCGTAAAGTCGCGGGCGATAGCGTGTTACGTATCAAACTGATGCTGACGGCGGGCGCGGACGGCGGCCCGGAACATTTTGCTTTAGCCGATGCGCGGCTGGATGACGGTAGCCGTGTTCCTTTGCATCAATTAAGCCTGAAACTGAATACCTTATCCGACCAGGGCAATGCCAGCGCCTGGTACTGGATTGATAGCGGGAGTGTCTTCAACGCATGAGCGCCACAGTAAAACAACCCACGCTCCGTCTGACCAAGGGTCTACATAACCTCAGCGACGGTATTACCCGCATGTTGACGTGGATAGCCGAAACGCGCGATCACTCGGCGCGGCTGGCGCAAGAAGCCGATGGTTTGACGATTAAACTACGTCGCAGCCGTCATCAGGTGCGGCAGTTAACCGGCGCGCTGGCGCAGGAAAGCACCCTCGCCTTGTATGGCGTTTCGCAGGCGGGGAAAGCCTGGTTGCTCAGGCAACTGGTGGCCGATGCGCAAGGCCAGCTTAGTACCCAATCCGGCGGCAGCCTGGATTATTTCACGCATATTAATCCCGGCAACCAGGATTGCGCGCTGGTCACCCGGTTTAGCCATCGTCCGTTGGCGGTTGCGGATGCGTGGCCCGTTGAGCTGACGCTGCTTACGCAAACTGAGTTAACCCAACTGGTGTTGAAAACGTTTCTGCAATCCGGCGGCGTGTGGCCCGATCGGCAGCGGATCGCCGCCCGGCTGGAGATGTTGCGCCCTCTCCGCCATCCCCAGCCACAACCCGGCATCAGCGCCGATGAAATGGTTGTGCTGCGCGACTTCGCCGACCGTCATGACGATGCGCGGCAACCGGTTCTGGCACGCCATTATTGGCCAGAGGTAATAGCGCTGGCGCCTTATTTGGCGGTTGACGATCGCGCACGTCTGTTTTCGTTGTTGTGGAGTGACGATGCCACGCTCAGTGAAACCTGGCGACGGATGGCGCATACCTTACAGGCGCTGGATAATGCGCCGCGCGTCTATGCCGCGTCTGATTTATTGGTCGATAACGCGCGTCTGCCAGCGGAAAGTTTAATCAGCCCGCTGGCGGCTATTGGCCTCGGCACCGACAGAGATCGCGCTATCACCTTACAGCCCGCCAACCGGCAGTTACCGCCGGTCACGGTCGCGTTAGGTGAGTTAAGTTTGTTAGCGCTGGAGCTGCATATACCGCTGAGCACGCCGCCGCGTCAGGCACTGTTTGATCGGGTAGAGGTGCTGGAGATACCGGGTTATGGCGTGCCGCTGGAGGAGGATGCGCGACATGACCGGCGGCGTCTCGAGCAGCAAAACCCGCTGGCGGCCCGCCTGATTAGCGCCAAGCGCAATTTATTACTGGAATATTATCGCGATCGCCAGGCCATTGATCGCTTGGTGGTTTGCGCCGCCGCCGGACAACGCAACGAAGCGAAAGCAGTTGGTCGGCAACTTCATCAGTGGGCGATGAGTCGTCTTACGCCAACAGCGCACCCGGCCCCCTCTCGCAAACCGGCACTGGTTTGGGCGATTACGCCTTTCGATGCCGGTCACCGTCAGCAACACAATGCCGATGAAGCAGTGCAACGTCACGTTGGCGCGCCGGGTGAACAGTGGGGAACGCTGTTGGCCCAGGATCAGGCTAGCGTTCAGCGTATGGCCAACTGGCTACAAGCGGAGATGCACCCGCAAGATAAACTGACCTATCTCAGCGGTCAGTTGAATGCGCTACGGCACGAGTGGCGTACCGGTTTACTGGCGAGTTGGGCTCCCACGCCGCCCGCTGCGAAGCAGCAGATCGCCGATAGCTTGCTGAAGGTATTACAAACGCGTACTGGCCTGCATGGCGAATTGTTGGAACGTCTGCAACCCTCGCGTGATGCGTTACGTCAACGCTATCTGACGCCGGAAGCCGATACCTTGTCCGGTGAGACCACCCCGGCGGCGGCCCATTTTGGTATTGGGTTTGATTTCGATTTATTTGCCGATACGCCGCCGCCCGTGCCGGTTAGCGACTCTCGCGCAACCCATGTAAATGGCGATGACGCGTTTGCCGACCAGGTACATCGTGATTGGATTAGTCATCTGCGCGGGCTGGCGGAAGAGGAGGAAGTGCGTCAATTGCTGGAGGTGGATAAAACCACCCTGATACGGTTAACCGAAGAGTTGATCACCGCCAGTTTCCGTCTTGGAATAGTTGAAAAATTACGCCTGGCGTTAGTCGGGCAGGACACTGCCACTTCGCGAGAAGAGAAAGTCGACCGCCAGGTCACCCGCGCATTAACGGTATTAGGTGATTTTATCGCCTGGCTTGGGTTTGCCGGGCAACCTGCCGCGCAACGCCCCGACAGCCGGGTGAATCGCGGTGAAAAAATCTTTGCTCGTCCGCCGGTTCCTACTTTACAACCGGGGCAGCGGCTCACACGTCTTTCCGCCCAGCCCGCCAATACGACGGCATTTTATATTTATGACTGGCTGGTTGGACTGGATGCGTTGATCACGCAAAACGGCAGTTATAGTGCGGCTGAGGCATTACCTGATGCCCAACGTCAATCGCTAGCGGACGCGCTTGCGCTGTTCGCAGAGTAACCCCACGCGCTAATGATCGATACGGATCGTTAGCGCGCCATCCAGTTCCTCTTCCGCTTCACGAAGCACCCCAACTAAAGCCGTAAATTGTTCCGGGTGGGGATGCTGACGCCAGTGCTTAAGGCGAATCCGCGCCGGTAACGCCAGATCGCCGGTCAGCGCATCCCAGAGAGCATCAAGATTCGCGCCAAAACCGGCACGCCATCGCGCCTGTTCGGCTAACTGACGATAAAAGTCATCGACGTTGGCAATATGCCGAAAATCTAAAGTAATGTTGAGCATGGGTTACTGCATCCGGGTAAAGCTACGATAGTGATCGCGGGTAAGAAAAATCAACCCATCATCTGAGTACAGCAACCGATCGGTATTCCGGTAGCCACACCGATAGTTTACATCGGCTTCATACCACTGACGACCGCGCTGGCTCGGCAGCCGCCCTTCGCGGTTGGCAAAACGATCGCCGCCAATCGCTTTGCCCGGTAAGGTTGCGCATAAATCGCCCTGACCGGGTTGCCAGCCCTGACGCCGTGCTTCACGTTTGGTGACATAGTAAGCGGGTAACCGTTGATGCTGGCGTAAATATTCAACCACTCGCCGGTCTTGAGTCAGGTCGCTAATGTCGTGCCCGTTGTCCGCCTGATGCGGCGTGCTACCGGTCTGGTACCATTGAGAGAAATGGGGTTTTAGACCAACCACCGCAGCGCCGAACACTACTATCAGCGCAATCCAGCGTAGTTTAAACATAAAGATGTATTACCTGAGTCAGGATCAGGTCGACGAATATAGCAGTTTGTCAGGCCGGGGAAAATTAGTCGGGAGTAACCGGGCAGGAAATCACGCGGGCCGGGAGACCCCGGCCCTGGCGCTCAACTCAACTGTGCAAGCATTTGGCGGGCTGATGTCCAAGACTGCGACGCCATGCGCCGGGTGCCTGGCCATATTGACGTTTGAAGCTGCGGTTAAACGATTGTTGTGAATCAAAACCGAGCGAAATCGCCACATTCAGAATCGGCTCATCGCTGGTGGTTAAGCGGTCAGCCGACTTTTTCAGTTTTTGCGCACGGATATATTCACCGAGTGGATACCCGGTATGCTCTTTAAACATCCGTTGAAGATGCCATTTTGAATACCCTGCCCGCTCAGAAACGGTGTCGAGGTCCAAACGCCCCTCAATATTGTTATCTATCCAGTCCAACAAATCGTGAATGAATGCATCACTTCTCATCTTATCTCTCCCGTCGCGGTGGGTTACTGCAAGAGTATCTTTATCAGTTACACTTTAACGGTGACTGACTTTTCCCTTAATTGCAAGTTTTATTATTACATTTAATTCCCTGCCCGAAATGTGGCTTTCTTGCCGCCAGCAAAACAGCACATAAAGTGTATCAGTTATTCTTGCACTAAATTTAGCGCCTACCTACAATCGCCGCGATAGTGTATTTGCAATTGTTACAAATTTTGTGGCGATGAACGTCACAAATAGCCTTAAGCCAGCCTGGCAAAGGATGTGACGCTGCGTCCTCCGCAACGTCTTGTTTGGCGGCTAATACAACTGGAATAAAAATAATGAGCCTGCACAAATCTTGGGTTAGTCAGAGTCAGCGTCTGTTAGGGACAGCGTTACTTATTGCCCTGCTCGCCGGGTGTGATAATGGCGTGGCGCAAAACGCCGCGCCGCCAGCGCCTGCGGTCAGCGCGGCTGATGTGGTGGTCAAACCGATTAGCCAGTGGGATAGTTTTAATGGACGGATTGAGGCGGTAGAAAGTGTTCAGCTCCGACCGCGCGTTTCGGGTTACATCGATCGGGTTAACTATACCGATGGTCAGGAAGTGAAAAAAGGCCAGGTGCTGTTTACCATTGATGACCGCACCTACCGCGCCGCGCTGGAGCAGGCCCAGGCGGAACTGGCGCGCGCAAAAACGCAAGCCAGCCTGGCGCGTAGCGAGGCCAGTCGCACCGATAAGTTAGTAAACACTAACGTGGTATCCCGTGAGGAGTGGGAGCAACGTCGTTCTTCGGCTACACAGGCACAGGCTGATATGCTGGCGGCGCAGGCGGCGGTCGATGCCGCGCAACTGAACCTTGATTTCACCAAAGTGACGGCGCCAATCGATGGACGTGCCAGCCGGGCGTTAATCACCACCGGTAACCTGGTCACTGCCGGCGATAGCGCGAGCGTGTTAACCACGCTGGTGTCGCAGAATACCGTTTACGTCTATTTTGATGTTGATGAAGCAACCTATCTTCATTACCAAAGTCTTGCCCGTAGCGGTCAGGGCCCCTCGACAAACCACACGTCTTTGCCGGTTGAAATTGGGCTGGTCGGCGAAGAGGGTTACCCGCATCCGGGTAAGGTAGATTTTCTCGATAACCAGTTAACGCCAGGCACCGGCACCATTCGTATGCGCGCCGTACTGGATAACGCTCAACGCCAGTTTACCCCGGGGTTATTTGCCCGCGTACGTCTGCCTGGCAGCGCCGAATTTAGCGCCATGCTGATTGACGATAAAGCGGTATTAACCGATCAGGATCGTAAATACGTCTATATCGTTGATAAAGAAGGTAAAGCGCAGCGGCGCGATATCACGCCTGGCCGCCTTGCATCAGGTCTACGTATCGTGCAACAGGGTCTGAATCCTGGCGATAAAGTCATTATTGATGGTTTACAAAAAGTGTTTATGCCGGGTATGCCGGTTAACGCCAAAACCGTTGCCATGACCACCAGCTCCACCCTTAACTGATCCCTTGACCTGAGAATCTGACGCATGGACTTTTCCCGCTTTTTTATCGACCGGCCGATCTTCGCCGCGGTGCTGTCGATCCTGATTTTTGTGACAGGAGTAATCGCGATCCCGCTGTTGCCGGTCAGTGAATATCCTGATGTGGTACCGCCAAGCGTGCAGGTACGCGCGGAGTATCCGGGGGCCAACCCGAAAGTGATTGCCGAAACCGTGGCGACGCCGCTGGAAGAAGCGATCAACGGCGTTGAAAATATGATGTACATGAAATCGGTTGCCGGTTCTGATGGCGTGCTGGTGACGACGGTAACCTTCCGTCCGGGCACCGATCCCGATCAGGCACAGGTTCAAGTACAAAACCGCGTCTCGCAAGCTGAAGCACGCTTACCGGAAGATGTGCGCCGATTGGGTATTACCACTCAGAAACAGTCGCCGACGCTGACCCTGGTGGTGCACCTGTTCTCACCGAAAGGTAAATATGATTCGCTCTATCTGCGCAATTACGCCACCTTAAAAGTAAAAGATGAACTGGCGCGCCTGCCGGGCGTCGGTCAGATTCAGATTTTCGGTGCCGGTGAATATGCGATGCGTATCTGGCTGGATCCGAATAAAGTGGCGGCGCGCGGCCTCACCGCTTCCGACGTTGTGGCGGCGATGCAGGAGCAAAACGTGCAGGTTTCCGCCGGGCAATTGGGTGCCGAACCGTTGCCGAAAGAGAGTGACTTCCTGATTTCGATTAACGCCCAGGGCCGCCTGCAGAGTGAAGAAGAGTTTGGCAACATCATTCTGAAAACGGCGGAGGATGGATCGCTGGTGCGTTTGCGTGATGTGGCGCGCATTGAAATGGGTTCCGGCAGTTATGCTCTGCGCTCGCAGTTGAATAATAAAGATGCGGTCGGGATTGGTATCTTCCAGTCGCCCGGCGCAAATGCTATTGACCTCTCTAACGAAGTACGCGCCAAAATGCGTGAGTTGGCCACGCGTTTCCCGGACGATGTGCAGTGGGCGGCGCCGTATGATCCTACGGTTTTCGTGCGTGACTCGATCCATGCGGTGGTGCAAACCCTGCTGGAAGCGGTGGTGCTGGTGGTACTGGTGGTTATCCTGTTCCTGCAAACCTGGCGCGCTTCTATCATCCCGTTAATCGCGGTGCCAGTGTCGGTGGTGGGAACCTTTAGCATTCTCTATTTGCTCGGTTTCTCGCTCAACACCCTGAGTTTGTTCGGCCTGGTGTTGGCTATCGGCATCGTGGTGGATGACGCCATCGTGGTGGTGGAGAACGTTGAGCGCAATATTGAAGAGGGGCTAGCCCCGCTGCAGGCGGCGCATCAGGCAATGCGGGAAGTGTCCGGGCCGATTATCGCTATCGCATTAGTGTTGTGCGCTGTATTTGTGCCAATGGCCTTCCTTTCCGGTGTGACCGGCCAGTTCTATAAGCAGTTTGCGGTCACCATCGCCATTTCAACGGTCATTTCCGCCATCAACTCGCTGACGCTCTCTCCGGCGCTAGCCGCCCTGCTGCTTAAACCGCATGGCGCGCCGAAAGATATGCCGACACGCTTGATCGACCGCTTGTTCGGTTGGCTGTTCCGCCCGTTTAACCGCTTGTTTCATCGCGGTTCGGACGGCTATCAAGGCCTTGTCGCGAAGACTCTGGGACGTCGCGGCGCGGTATTTGTGGTCTATGTGCTGTTATTAGGCGCCGCCGGAGTGATGTTTAAAGCGGTGCCGGGCGGCTTTATCCCCACTCAAGATAAACTTTATCTGATTGGTGGCGTAAAAATGCCGGAAGGATCGTCGCTGGCGCGTACCGATGAGGTCATTCGTAAAATGAGTGAAATCGGTATGAATACCGAAGGCGTGGATTATTCGGTTGCGTTTCCAGGCCTGAATGCGTTGCAATTTACCAATACACCGAATACCGGGACAGTGTTCTTCGGCCTGAAACCGTTTGACCAGCGTAAACACTCCGCTGCGCAGATTAACGCGGAAATCAATGCCAAAATTGCGCAGATCCAGCAAGGTTTTGGCTTCTCGATTCTACCGCCGCCCATTTTGGGGCTCGGTCAGGGTTCCGGTTATTCGCTCTACGTGCAGGACCGGGCCGGTTTAGGCTATGGCGCGCTGCAAAACGCGATTAATACCCTGTCAGGCGCGATTATGCAGACGCCAGGGATGCATTTCCCGATCTCGACCTATCAGGCTAACGTACCGCAGTTAGATGTTCAGGTTGACCGCGATAAAGCCAAGGCGCAAGGCGTATCGCTGACGGAGTTGTTTGGTACGCTGCAAACGTATCTGGGATCGTCTTATATCAATGACTTTAACCAGTTTGGACGTACCTGGCGCGTAATGGCGCAAGCCGATGGCCCTTACCGTGAGAGCGTCGAAGATATCGCTAACCTGCGCACCCGTAATAACCAGGGCGACATGGTACCGATTGGCAGCATGGTACACATTGGCACCACCTATGGCCCGGACCCGGTGATCCGTTATAACGGCTACCCGGCGGCGGACCTGATTGGCGATGCCGATCCACGCGTGCTCTCCTCTACCCAAGCCATGACCAAGCTGGAAGCGATGTCTCAACAGTTGCTACCGAACGGTATGAATATCGAATGGACCGATCTGAGCTATCAGCAGGCGACACAAGGGAATACCGCGATTATTGTGTTCCCGGTAGCGGTGTTGTTGGCTTTCCTGGTACTGGCGGCGCTGTATGAAAGCTGGACGTTGCCGCTGGCGGTGATCCTGATTGTCCCAATGACCATGCTTTCCGCGCTATTCGGTGTTTGGTTAACCGGTGGCGATAACAACGTGTTTGTGCAGGTCGGTTTGGTGGTATTGATGGGGCTGGCCTGTAAGAATGCGATCCTGATCGTTGAGTTCGCTCGTGAACTGGAGATGCAGGGTAAAGGCATTATGGAGGCGGCGTTAGAAGCGTGCCGCTTGCGTTTGCGCCCTATTGTTATGACCTCGATTGCTTTTATCGCCGGAACCATTCCGCTGATCCTCGGCCACGGTGCCGGTGCGGAAGTACGCGGCGTCACCGGCATTACCGTATTCTCTGGTATGTTAGGGGTGACGTTATTTGGTCTGTTCCTGACGCCCGTGTTTTACGTCACGCTGCGTAAGTTGGTGACGCGTAATAAAACCACCATGGTGGTGCAGCACGAAGCATAAGCCAGATGGGTTGCGGGAGGTGATTGCCGCCCGTAACCCAATTTTTTGTGTGTGGGAACTCTTGCATTCAATATTCCACTTAACTCCGTCAGCCTTACTTTAGAGGTGCCGGATTATGCCCGTGGATATGCTCACTTCATCAACCTCAAATGCCTGGTTACGCGGGGTAGATAGTTATACGCCGCCACTGGATGAAACCAGCCTCCAGCCGCAGGATAAATCGTCATTACCCACTAATGGCGCCGTTAGCTACCTCCAGTCGCCGAATAATGCCATCAATTTTGGTAACACTTCCGCACATCCTCCAGTTAATAATCTGGCGAAATCGGCGCCGAATAACGGCGGCGATGATCTTGGGCAGTTATTACGCGAGCTGATTAGCCAGATAATGATGGCGCTTTCAAAATTTATGCAAGGTAACCAACCGTCTAATGACTCAGCATCCGGCGGTGATAATAGTGCCAGTTCACCACCGCCGGTTTCTTCACGCCCGGCGGTGCCGCAGGATAATAGCGTGACGCCGCCGCAGAATGAAAAACCCCAGGCCGTCTCTCCGCCGCCCACGCAGTCCACGCCGCCGCTTTCTTCGGATGGGACGCAAAAACCGTCCGGTCAGTCATCCACACCTGCCGCCGCAGGCGATGGGCCCAATGCCGGGAGTGGCCCGCGTACCTTTAATATAACCAATCAGGAAGATCATCCGATCAAAGTCGGCCAGTTTGATAAAGATAATAAACTGGTGGCGGAAATGACCTTACAACCCGGCCAAAGTGGGCAGATGCATTATCAGAATGATTTTACCGGTCTGTTAAAACAATCGGATGCCGACGGGAAGTATAAAGACGACGCCAGCAGACTGGAGTTTTTCGACGGTTATGTGAATACCAGCGATATTGATGGGCGCAACGCGGCGATTTACGCCACCGATCATAAAGGCTTTGAAATTGGCGATACGAAAAGCATTGCCGATAGCGCGCCGGATGACATCGTTTCCCGTGATTCGGCCGGAAACAAAACCATTGCCGGTTTCTATGATGGTTCAACCGATAAGATGAAGGAAGGTGGGGAGTTTATGACTGACCAACTGGGCACCGGTATGACCTATATGCACCCGGATGATGACAAGTTGCCGCAGGGGCAAAACCCGATGCGCCACACTGACTCAATGACGCTGGATGTTACCTTTGATGATGCATAACACCGCCAGCGGGCTTAACGCCCTTTTGAGCACAGCGCATCAATATCGGGTACTGAAACGCAGCCGCTGATGTCACCTTTTTTCACTTCTTCGAGCGCACTGGCGACAGTATGGCGCGCCAGAACATCCAGAGAGGCTTGTTCGGCTTCATCAGCGATTGACTTAAAATACCAGCAGGCATTAGCGCTGACCACGCAGCGGGCGGGAACATCCGGGCGCGACGCCCACAGTTTTTTATCTTCAATGACCGAAACGTAAATATCGCGTAGGGTAATTTGTTCAGCCGGGCGACCAAGATGAATAGAACCGGTACGCCCCAGCGTTGAAACGATAATACCGTCACGCGTGAGCGGAACCATTAATTTACGGATAAAACTCGGGTTCGCTTCCAGGCCATAAGCCAGAATCGCACTGGTCGAACGTTTACCCAACTGCTCCGCCATCGCTACGCTGAGAACCATCTGCAAAGCTGTCGGGAAGCGGTAATCTAACATTTCATCTTCCTGGGTTGCGGTGAATCTTCTACTTTTTGGCACCGCGGCTGTGAATAATCAATGAGCAGCAATATAACAAACGCAGTGCCTTTTTAGAAGTAACCCTCGGTTTACAGGGCACATAATAACCATTTTGCGGTTACCTTGGGTGGTGACGGTGCCCTAATACCGAGGCGCCTATCAGGCCGCCATTTTCGGCAAACTGCCCAACCACCACCAACGGTTGCTCGGTCCGCCGCAATATAAGCTGTTTGACCCGGCGATCAAGTAAGGCGATCAACGCCGGTTCTGACGCCATCCCGCCGCCCACCACGACGCGGGCCGCGCCAGTGACGTTAAGCACCCAGGCCAGCGGCTCGCTAACCAGCTCGCACCATACCACTAAAGTACGCTGGGCCCTCGCCTGCCCGGCATGCCAGGCCGTGACAATCTGTTGGCTGCTGAGCGCTTCGCCATAGAGTTGCTGATACAGACGTTCAATACCGCGTGCGCCGCCAACCGTATCCAGACACCCCTGCTGCCCGCAAGCGCAAGGAAGACGGGGTAGTTGTAGCGGTTCAGATTCATCAGCCAATTGCAGCGCGGTACGCATAATCGGCCCATGCCCCCATTCGCCGCAGATACCGGCAGTGCCCTGAATGATATTGCCATCAATCACCAACCCGCCGCCGACGCCGCTACCGAGGATCGCGCCAAACACAATACGCTCTCCCTGCCCTTTACCCGCCACCGCTTCCGCCAACACAAAACAGTCGGCATCGTTGGCAACCACCACCGGACGCGCCAGATGGCGCTGTAATGTCTCCGCCACGCGCCGATAGTGAAACGCCGGTATATTACTGGCATACACCTCACCACTATCGGCATCCACCAATCCGGCAGTCGAAATCGCCAGCGGCGCATCATCACCGGACAACGCACGGTACTCATTAAGCAGCGTTTGGACGGCATCACAGAATGCGGTCCAGTCATTCACCGGCATCGGAACACGTTTCACCGCTGCAATTTCGCCAGGACGCACCGAAAGACCGCTTTTGATGAATGAGCCGCCAATATCAAGGCAGACTACCGCTTTTGTCATGAACGTTTATCCATTAAATCACGCAGGCCATCGCCTAACACATTAAAACCAAGTACTGACAACACAATCGCCAAGCCAGGAAACAGAGAAACGCCAATATTCACACCCAGGAAATTGCGCCCATCGCTCATCATGGTTCCCCACTCCGGGGTTGGCGGTTGTACGCCCAGCCCAAGGAAAGAGAGACTGGCGGCAGCCAACACCACGGTACCGGCAGTCAGCGTCGATTGTACAATAATCGGCCCCATCGCATTCCGCAGAATGTAGTGTACAACAATGCGGTAATAGCCAATACCCAACGCCTGCGCGGCCTCAACATACTCCATGCTCTTCAGGCTAAGCGTAAGATTGCGGCTTAAACGCGCATAGACCGGTACTGAGAAGAGTGCGATGGCGATCAGCATATTGAGCAGCCCCTCTCCTAATACACTCACGATCAGGATCGCCAGCACAATACCGGGAAAGGCGAAAATCACATCCATCAGCCACATGATCGCCTGGTCAGGCAAACGCCCGCTCAGGCCAGCGACGATACCGAGCGGCACACCAATCGCCAGGGAAATCCCCACGCTCATCACCACCTCGAAGACCGAAATCCGCGCCCCGTAAACAATGCGGGAGAAAATATCGCGTCCGTAATCATCGGTACCGAACCAATGTTCAGCCGAGGGCGGCACCAGCGTGTTAAGCAAATCCTGCGTGTAGGGGTCATGGCTGGCGATAAGTGGCGCGAGCAGCGCCATTAAGAGAATAATGCCGACTAATAGCGACCCTAGCGTAATGGCTGGATGTCGCCATAACCAGCGCAGTGTGCGAAATCTACGCACTGAAGGGGCGTGATCCACGTTGCTGAGATTCATTAGTCGAACCTTATTTTTGGATTAAGTAACGCAATGGCGATTTCCCCCAACAGGTTCATTACCACTACTCCTGCGACGGCAATCATGGTGACACCCTGAATGACCGGATAATCACGATAACGGACTGAATCGACCAACAGTCGCCCGATGCCCGGCCAGTTAAAGACCGACTCGGTTACCACCGCGCCGCCAATCAGGCTACCGAAATTCAGCGCAATAATAGTGACGATGGGAATCAATGCATTACGTAACGCATGGCGCCAGTAAACTTGCCCGGGCGCCAGCCCTTTGGCGCGGGCAGTACGAATATAATCTTCGGATAGCACATCGATCACGCTGGAACGTGTCATACGCGCCATCACCGCCATTGGCAAAATGGCCAGGGAGATAGTCGGCATGATGTAGCTTTTCCAGCTATCGGCACCCAACAAGGGTAACCAACCCAGTTGAACCGAAAAGGTATTCATTGCCATCAGCGCTAACCAGAAGTTCGCCACCGAAGCACCGGCGATAGCCAACAACATCACCAGATGGTCAGGTGTGCGATTACGGTATACCGCGCCGATCATCCCGGCGGGAATACCGAACAGTAGCGCCAATAACCACGACAATACCGCCAGCGCTAATGTGTAGGGCAAACGGTCGCTAATCTCCTTCATCACCGGCTCTTGTGATTTGAGCGACATGCCTAAATCACCGTGTAACATGCCGCCGACGAAATGCAGATATTGCAGCGGTAGCGGGCGATCTAACCCAAGCCGAACCCGCATATGTTCTACCGCCTCCTGCGGCGCTTCCGGCCCGGCCATTAAACGCGCCGGATCGCCGGGTAACGCACGGATGGCGATAAAAATAATCATCGAGACACCGAGTAAGATCAGCGGCAGCGAGAGTATTTTCTTGATGACGTAGACTTTCATCGTCTTCTCCGGCGGCGGGTTTTAGTCGTTAGCTTTTGTGCGCATCACGCACTATTACGCTACCGCCCGGCTGCATAGTGACGCCGCTAATATTTTTACGTGTCGCATAGAGATCATCCTGGAAGTAAAGCATCACCTGTGGCGCATCCTGCATGATGGCTTGTTGCGCCTGAACGTACAGCGCGTTACGCGCCGCATCATCCTGAGTGGAGGCGGCATCATCAATTAACTTATCGACCTTCGGATCGCTAAAGAAACCTAAGTTGGCGCTTGCTGGCGCAAAGCTCTGCGTATGGTATAGCGGACGTAACTGTAGATCGGCACCATTAACGCCGGAGGACCATGACGCCAGCACCGCACCAGTTTTCGCGGCGGCTTTTTCTTGCGCATCGGCAAACGCGGCCTTGCTCCAGACGCCGCTTTCCATTTGCTGTACGTTGAGTTTAACGCCAACTTTCGCCCACATGCCTTGCAGTACCTGGGCAATCCGCGCCTCTGGCGCCTGCACTGCGATATTCATGCTAAAGCCTTGTGGGTAACCGGCCTCTTTCAGCAGACTTTTCGCTTTATCGAGATTCAATGGGTAGTCATTCAGCGTCTTATCATAGCCAGGCGTGACTGGCGCCAGCGGGGAGTTAGCCGGAGAAGCATAGCCATACATAATTGCCCGCACGATACCGGCTTTATCGGTGGCGAAATTGAGCGCCTGCCGCACCCGCACATCATCTAACGGCTTGAGTTTGGTATTCAGCGCCACCCAAAAAACCGCCGCGCCCTTCCCTTGTTCAAGCTTAATTTGCGGATTATTTTTTAACATATTGGCGAACTGCGGCGGTACCGGGTTAATCACATCGGCCTGATTCGCCTGCAGCGCCATATTCATGACCGATGTTTCACTCGACCATGTCCATTTAATTTCATCGGTACCGCTGGATTTCCCCCAATAGTTCGGGTTTTTCTTTTCCAGCACAAACTCGCCGTTTTTATACTGCTCAAGCTGATACGGGCCGGTCCCGTCCGCCTTATTCCCCAGCGTACCGGCCTTATCTGCCGTTGGGCTAACCATCAACGCTGCGCCGGAGGTCAGTAAATTGAGGAAAGCCGGATAAACTTTTTTCAGATGAAACTCGACGGTATGGTCATCTACTTTATTCACCGACGCGAGGAATGCGCGGATACGCCCGCTGGCGGCAAGACCGCGTTTCACATCCAGATGACGATCAAAATTTGCAACCACCGCATCGGCATTGAATGGCGTGCCGTCATGAAATTTTACGCCCTGACGCAGGGTAAAGGTCCACACTTTGCCGGAAGCATCGCTTTTCCAGGCAGTGGCCAGCGCGGGCTCAATTTTTAAATCCGGCGTGAAACGGACTAATCCTTCATACATCGGGTCCAACACACTGGCGGTGTAGGTTGCAGTTTGGTCGCCCGGATCCATACTGCGCGGCGCTTCACTTTGCATCACATTTAAGGTCGCGGCCTGAATCTGGCTACTTAACGCGCTGAGCGCCAGGCATCCCGCCAGCGCCACGCGACGCGTTGTTTTTAATTTGCCGATCGCCTTCATAGAACCCTCGCTGATAGTTGGCCTTCGAAGAGTATGCGCCAGCGGGCATTAACATCGCGTCGCCGTTCTGGCACCAAAAATAACGCTCTGCATCACGTTGCAGAAAATACTAACTCTAAAAAGCCATATTTTATTTATACGTTAAACTTATATTTCGAGAATTTGTTATTTTTGTGAACTAAATTGGATTGCACAATTTCTCATCAGGCCTTACTGTCAAAAAAGGGACCCAAGGGTGGAGTGAACAGAGCAAGATGCTGAGTGCAATTCAAAGAGAGCTATTGCAGCTAATCAGCG
The DNA here is from genome assembly GCF_013285385.1 of Paramixta manurensis. Lineage (NCBI taxonomy): Bacteria > Pseudomonadati > Pseudomonadota > Gammaproteobacteria > Enterobacterales > Erwiniaceae > Paramixta > Paramixta manurensis. The sequence goes on from NZ_CP054212.1 coordinate 2,348,601, forward strand.
CCAGCGAAGGCCTAAGTCGTACAGAGCTGGCGCTACGCACCGGTTTAAGTAAGGCGGCCATGAGCGCCATCGTGCGCGATATGCTCGGTGCCGGGCTGATTATCGAGAGTGATACCATGGCGGGCAGCGGTCAGGGGCGCCCGTCGGTGAAACTGGTAATGCGCGCCGAAGCGGCCTATTTCGTCGGTATTTCACTTAACGCCTCTGCGGTTCGTATGGTGTTAATTAATTTATGGGGTGAAATAATTTGCCGCCATGACTTTCCATTAGTGAACAATCCCGAAATATTAGTCGAACACATTCAGCAGGCGCTGCCGAAATTATTCCAGGACGGGAAGATTACCGCCGATCAGGTATTAGGTATTGGCGTCACGCTTTCCGGGTTTATTGATGAAAATCAGGCAACCTGTGTGCAATCTACCCTGCTCGGCTGGCGTCAGGTTCCGCTGGCGAAATTGCTTTATCAGGCGATTGGCATTGACGTATTTATTGAGAATGACGCCAAAGCGCTGGCGGTGAGCGAGAAGCTGTATGGTCATGCTCGCAGCCTGAACAACTTTATCCTGGTCACCCACGGCGACGGCATCGGCAGCGCCAGTTTTATCCACGGCCAGCTATATCGCGGCGCACACGGCGGCGCCGGTGAAATCGCGCATTGCACCATTGAACCCGGCGGTACGCCCTGCCGCTGTGGGAAGCGCGGCTGCCTTGATACCATTGCTTCGTTAATCGCCATTCAGGAACAGGCCAAAGCAGAACAACTTGCCGTCGAGGATCTCTCGCAGTTGGAAACGCTGGCAATGAATGGCTCTGCGCAAGCCATCGCGCTATTACATCGTGCCGGTAATGCGCTTGGTCTGGCGATGGCGAATCTAATACAGCTACAAGATCCTGAAACGCTGTTGCTCGCGCATCAGCCCGCCACCTTCGACGGGTTATTAAATACCGTGGTTAGGCAATCGCTGGAGGCGCATGTTCTGCCAGCGTTTGCCGGAAAGACGCCGCTTATTCGCTTCACCATTGAACCCGATACCTGGGCGCACGCCGCTGCCAGCGTCGCCGCTCACCGTTTTCTCACCCCACGCTAAAACCGAGGTCACTATGCGTATTGCTGTCGGTGGTATCCATACAGAGTGCAGTACTTTTAATCCGGTATTGAGTCGCGACGCGGACTTTCGCGTACTGCGCGGTGAGGCATTGATCGCTGCGCCCTATTTTGCCTTCTTAGGCGATTATCCAGCGCAATTTTTGCCGACGCTGCACGCACGGGCGCTCCCCGGCGGCCCGGTGGCGCACGAAACCTATCAACAACTGAAAGCGGAATTCCTGCAGCGCCTGGAAGCGCAAAAGCCGATTGATGGGCTCTATCTGGCGATGCACGGCGCAATGTACGTTGAAGGGATGGAAGACGCCGAGGGCGACTGGATTACGGCCGCGCGCGAGGTCGTCGGCGCCGATTGCCCCATCAGCGTCAGCTATGATTTGCACGGCAATGTCACGCAACGCATTATTGATGCCATTGATATGTACTCCACCTATCGCACCGCGCCGCATATTGACGTTGAGCAAACTATGCGCCGCTCGGTCAGCATGTTGGTGAAAAGCCTGCAAAGCGGCGTGCGCCCTGGCGTGGTGTGGGCGCCGATCCCGGTGGTGTTGCCCGGCGAACGGACCAGTACCGAAGATGAACCGGCCAAAAGTCTCTATGCACGGTTACCCGGCACCGATGTGCTGGATGGCGTGTGGGACAGCTCTTTGATGGTGGGTTACGTATGGGCCGATGAGCCACGCGCAACCGCCGCCGCTATTTTCACCGGAACCGATAAAGCACTACTGGAGACCGAGGCGAAAAAACTGGCGCAGGCTTACTGGGATGCCCGTGAACAGTTCGTGTTCGGTTGCCAGACCGGAACGGTAAGCGAATGCGTCGCCCAAGCCATTGCCTCAACCACACAGCCGGTGGTGCTGGCTGACTCTGGCGATAACCCCACCGGCGGCGGGGTTGGCGATCGCGCCGATGTGTTAGCGGAATTAGTTCGTCAACAAGCTGAGGGGGTTATCGTCGCCGGTATCACCGATGCGCCCGCCACGTCTGCTGCCTTTGAAGCTGGCGCTGGAGTGACGTTGTCACTTAAAATTGGCGCGACGCTTGATACCAGTAGCCAGCCAGTGGCGTTGCAGGCTGAGGTGATTAAGTTGGTCGCCGCCAGCGAAGCGTCGCCCGCACGTCAGGCAGTGCTACGCAGTGGCGGTATTACGTTGGTGGTCGCCGACCGGCGTCGTCCTTATCACAATATCGCCGACTTTACCGCGCTGGGCCTCGATCCGCATCAGGCCAAGATCGTGGTGGTAAAGTCAGGTTATTTATCGCCAGAACTGGCTCCCATCGCCCGCCCTAATCTGATGGCGCTTTCTGAAGGGGTGGTCGATCAAGATGTGGAGCGGGTACCACGCCAGCGTAAACAACGCCCAACCTGGCCATTTGACAAAGATTTTACCTTTACGCCGCAGACGTTTTCTTCGGCCCGCGCGCGTTTTTAGTTCGGAGAAGCCGTTATGCAACATGAGAGCCGCACGCCAGTGCTGGAAGTGGAGAACTTGTCCGCCGCGTTTTGGGTAAATGACCGGTGGCAGACGGTGATTGATAACGTCAACTTTGCGATTTGGCCGGGTGAAACGCTGGCGATTGTGGGTGAATCTGGCTCCGGCAAGAGCGTTACATCACTCTCGATCATGCGTCTGTTATCATCACGTCAAAGCCGTATTCGCGGTTCGGTACGGCTGAACCAGCGTGAGCTGTTGACGCTTTCTGATAAGGCCATGCGTGATATTCGCGGCAATCAGATGGCGATGATTTTCCAGGAGCCGATGACCAGCCTGAACCCGGCATTTACTATCGGTCGTCAGATTGCTGAAGCGTTGATCACCCATCGCCGCATCTCTGCGCGTGAGGCAAAAATGGAAACCTTACGCTTGCTGGATAAAGTGCGTATTCCCAACGCCAAAGAGCGCTATAACGAATATCCACATCAGTTTTCCGGCGGGATGCGGCAACGTGTGATGATTGCAATGGCATTAGCGTTGCGCCCCGCCTTACTGATTGCGGATGAACCGACCACCGCGCTGGATGTCACCATTCAGGGACAAATCCTTGACCTGATCAAGACGCTGCAGGAGGAGGAAGGCACCGCGGTGCTGTTTATCACCCATGATATGGGCGTCGTGGCAGAGACTGCCGACCGTACGTTGGTAATGTATCGTGGTGAGTGTATTGAGAGTGGCCGCACAGAGGCGATTTTCAGTCAACCGCAACAACCTTATACCAAAGCATTGCTGGCGGCGGTGCCGAGCCTTGGCGCCATGCGTAATCAACCCCATCCCCTCAAGTTTCCGCGCGTCGACTCCGCAACCGGCGCGATCACCTCGTTTGAGACAGGCGTCCACCAACCCGATCGCCAGGCGACGCCGATTTTATCGGTGAAAAATCTGACCACGCGTTTCCCGGTGCGTGGCGGCGTATTGAATCGCCCACGCGGCCATGTTTACGCGGTTGAAAATATTAGCTTTGATCTTTTTCCCGGCGAAACGCTTTCTCTGGTTGGTGAATCGGGTTGTGGTAAATCCACCACCGGGCGCTCTATTACGCGTCTGGTCCCGGCATTAGGCGGCGATATTACGCTCAACGGTTATGACGTCCGTCGCCTGTCGGGCGGTGATTTGCGCCGAATGCGGCGCGATATACAGATGATTTTTCAGGATCCGTTTGCCAGCCTGAATCCACGCCTGACTATTTTGCAAACGCTGACCGAACCGATGCTGCAACATCGGCTGGCGGATAAAAAACAGGCGCGTGCGAAAGCGGCCTCGTTGATTGAACGTGTTGGGCTATCGCCGGAAATGTTGAATCGTTATCCGCATGAATTTTCCGGTGGTCAGCGGCAGCGTATCTGCATTGCTCGCGCCCTGACGCTTGATCCCAAAGTTATTGTCGCCGATGAGTCGGTTTCCGCTCTCGACGTTTCGGTTAAAGCGCAAGTGGTCAATCTGCTGATGGATTTACAGCAAACCATGAACCTTGCCTATGTCTTTATTTCGCACGATATGGCGGTGGTTGAACGTATTAGCCACCGCGTGGCGGTGATGTATTTGGGGGAAATTGTCGAGATCGGCCCGCGCGATGCGGTATTTGAAAACCCTCAGCACCCTTATACCCGTAAGCTGATGGCTTCAGTACCGGTGCCCGATCCCGCTCGCCGGCTACTGAAACGCAACCTGGCGGCGGAAGAATTGAAAAGCCCGGTGCGTGGCCTGGATTACCAGCACCCGCCGCGCGAATACCGTGAAGTCAGTGAGCAGCATTGGGTGATGATATAATGAAACTGCCACTATTTCTCTGCTTCCAGCGGCGCCCTTGTGTAAGCACAAAGTACGGTTTACCGTTCCAGTTCTCAAATTGCAGAATAATGCGAACTTTGTAGCATGGAAATGCCTTCTGCGAGACACGACAGGCCAAAATACCTGTTTGGCTGGCAAATATGCGATCAAGCTCCATTTTTGCATTCATACCGAGCGAGAACGTATTTCGGATCCGCTTGGAAAACGAAAAATATCCTACGCTAAACCTGTTTTTTGAACAAAGCAGCGCTCTGCCGCATTTGAAGTGAAGCAACAGAATACGACATTTTACAAAACAAGCGAGTTCGGAGGTTGAAGGCATAGAAGGACCTCAGGAAGATCCTTTTACTTAATGCATGCTTTGATTATTTATCGACAGTAACTTGTCGTAATCTGGATTAACCTTGCGAATATGTTCTTCATCTCCATCTGGGTAAGTTATGACCATCCCAAAACCTCGTTGTTTATCTGCCTCAAGTGAAACATTTTTTTCCATATGAATGATCGGCTCTATAGTAATGAATCTCGTGTCTTTTAGCTGATAACGTCGGCTCCACCTTCCAGAGTCCGTATCCCCTCCAAAAAGTTTCAGCGTTGTCTTGTTAAACATATGACTAATGTATGACATAGGGAAAAAGTCTGTTTTCAGATCCAGCCGCTCCCCGCTGAACGCTTTAGCCCGCCCGGTTCCGTAACCGTCGCTGAGTCCGTAGTCCCCGAAATCAAAGATATAGCTGGTATCGATAACCTCCTTTCCCTTCACCAGCGGATTATCTCCCGCAATCCTGAAGCTCACCCTCAGCGAGTTCAGTTGCCAGTGACACTGGCCGCCGCCATCCACGGCAACGCGCAGATGGCGGATATTACTGTTCTCCTGCGCACTGAATAGCCGCTTAATGTCGTTATAGCCCGGAATATCATGAGGCTCATTACTCGAGTTATAGCGTACAGATTTGCACTGCGCCGAACGGTACAGTAGCTCTGCAGGCTGTAGCGCTATCCCTTCCGGCACGCGAAAAGTCACCGTCACCCATCTGGCATCTTCAGGAGGTGAAAGCGTCCGGTCAGGCCGGTTATCACACCCGCAAAGCAGCCCGAAAGCGGACCCAATAACAGCGGCTCTACTGAGAAAATTCAACGTCTTCATCCGTTACCTCCGCAAAGCGGATCAGGGCATTTTTTCCGGTTTCCTCAGCCTGTGTCCGGCTCAGCGTCACCGCCAGCATCTCCTGAAGCGCCAGGAACCCGCGGTTGCGCTCAACCTCATCCGGATTGCTGCCGGATGCCTCCTTCTCAACCTCGCCCCGGAATCGCTCCCGCATCGCTTTTCTGCTCATATCCCGCGCCGGATCGGCCAGCTCCAGCACCTGATTATGGAGATACGGCAGATAGCGGTGCGCCATTGAGTGACTGCGGGGATCGGTTCCGATGCCATTCAGCACCGGATTGGTGTTCTGCGGAAAGGTCTTTTTCAGGCTGGCCGGATCCAGACACTGGATAAACGCTGCCTGATGCTCGCCGGTGGATTTCAGGCACTCCTCATTCAGGGACGGCACCAGGAACAGCTTCACAGCCACAAAATGCCGGGTGTATGCCTGGCCGTCGATCAGGCTTTTCTGGTATCGACTGGCGGCCCGTATCGCGCACTGCTGCGCCCGGAAAAATATTACCGTACTGCCGTGGTGCCAGTACGGATCTTTTTTCTCCATCAGTCCCGCCGACTGATACGTCAGATCCCGTACCGTCACACTGAGCCCGGCGGCCGTGGTCAGCGACCAGTCGAACCCCAGCTTGTCCCCCAGTGGGCCCCACACCTCGTAGAACGCATTATCAAGATCGGCATCCGGGGGGATCTGCGTAATCGTGTCGTTATCGTTGACGTGCCGGTAATGCGTGATGGCGCTCAGTGAGGCTATCGCCTTACGCGTGAAGGTGCGCGGCATCCCGTAGGTGTACAGTACCGGCTCAGCTCTTTTCATCTCAGCGGCATACAGCAGCGCCAGCGCCCCGCCCAGACTGTGGCCGCAGATAAATAGTTTTTTCGCTCCTCCACTCTCATCAAGAGATTTATTAACTGCATCCAGCTTATCCCCAAACTTCCGCTTCGCCAGTTGCCAGGCGTCGAGAAAGCCGCGGTGAACACTGCCCGCCGCCGCCAGCGCCGGCAGGCAGCGCTTCGGCGCAAAGGACAAATCGGTCAGAATATTCAGCAAACTGTCGGTGCCACACCAGGCAACCAGAACATGCGTACCACATTCCACCGTGAACAAACGGGTATCGCCTTCCCCGTCCAGACCCTCTCCGGTGTTCAGGTAGACCGGAGCCTGATAGTGGTCACGGAACGGTACATCTACCGCCAACGCGTGAAAATAAGAAGGGAACTCCGCAAATTGCGGGATACAGGACAGATCCTGGCACTTCTGACGGAAAAAATAACCGATGGCCGGGTTTGCCGCTTCTGCGGTATAGGCGAGATCGGCCATAATGCCGAGGTTATATCCGTTGGCAAGGTCGTACTCTTTCGTGTCGTGCAATGCCAGCACCCACGCCCGGAACGGGCAGATCTCAATCACATGCCGTTTTTCCAGCGCCTCCCGCGCAATCTCCGTCCCTTTCAGCGATTTTCCCGGCGGGAAATGGAATTTCGGCGGCTCAGGCGCATCCCAGCCCTCAATATGCGGCAGCCGGTCACAGAGTTCGCCAATAGTGACATAATGATGCATATGCCCGCTGGCCTCTGCTTTCTCCTGCACATCAGTGCACCATGACGGGACGCGGGTTTCCGGTCTGAATAGATTATTAGTCACCGGCTGGCTGTTCGGGTTGCGGCGAACGCCCAGCGGCCGCTGTTCCATTTCATCGGCCAGTTGCTGACCGTCAACCCTCACATTAACCGTGATCCAGTAGAGGTCATCGAAACGGACCAGCCCCTGGCTGTCGGTCACTCCGACGGGCGGATTAGGCGGAGGCGTGGGGTTGTAGTCGTAGCCGCGACTGTGAGCGATGGTCACCTCCCTCGCAGAGGCCAGCGGATGGTATTCCAGTTGCACGTTCAGCCCGGCTACCGGATTATTGTTCTCATCCACGAACTGAAGTTCAAGCCAGTATTTATGCGGCTCACCGCGACAGTAAACGACCTTCCCTTTGGGCCTGAGGCTGGTGACACAGGTATTGTCGCCAATAATTTCCATGCCGATTCCCTTCACATTCCTATGTGTAAATAACGTTCCATCGTAACCAGCGCGTGATTTTAACGTCATTGTTCCAGGACAAAGAAACGATTTATTCTGCCAGACGTGGCGATTTACTCTGCTACATCCATACAAAAATGCCCACCATGAGCACACATTATTGTAACAGTTACACACTCTCCGCCGGGCGTGGCAGCATACCTTTCAGAATCACAACCAATGCCACGTTGATGAGCGCTAACGCGCACAGTAACCACAACGTCGCCTGCGAACCCATGGTCTGATACACATAACCGCCAATCAATGGCGTAGCTGCCTGACCAATCAGCGCCGGACGCGCCATGCGCCCGACCACAATCGCGTACTCTTCACTTTTCACCATCGCCAGAGGTAACGTGCCACGTACAATCGCCCGCAGCCCGTTGCCCGCGCCATATAACAGCATGCTGAAAACCGCCAGATGCGGAAAGAGCGTGAGCGTTAACAGACCAACCGCCACTAATCCTACCGAGAAAAAAGTGGTCCAGATCGGATGACCGCGTTTAAACGCCATGTCAACAATGCGCGAGGCCACCTGGCAAGGGCCGAGGATAGCGCTAACCGCCAACGCGGCCGCCAGTGAATAACCGCTGGCTTGCAGCAGCGTAATCAGTTGCACTGAAATCGCCGTCATAATCACCGACGCGAGGGTAAAAATACTGCACAACAGCCAGAATAGCAGCGGCGCAATTGCGCTGTTGCCCTGCGTGCGTGACACCGGCTGATAGCCCGGCGGCAACCGATGTGGAATCGCAAAGTAGTACATCGGCCATACGGTGACCACCAACATCCCGGCGTAGGCAAAGCATGCATGTCGCCAACCCAGCCATTCAATCAGAAACGCAATACCAGGCCATACCAGCGAGGTACAAAAACCGGAAATCAGCGTGATACCGGTAATCGCGCCGCGCGCAAATCCGCCATATAGCGTGCCAAGCGTGGCGAACAGCGCATCGTACAATCCCATCGCCATGCCAACGCCGATAATCAGCCAGGCGCAGAGGAACAGCCACAATTGATGCGCATTGCCCACCATCACCAGCCCCAGTGCCATCACGACTCCACTGGCGGCTAGCATACCGCGCCCACCGGTACTGGCGATGATACGCCCACTCAATGGCGCTAACAGGCCGGAAATAAGAATGCCGAGCGACAGCGCGCCATAGACCCATTGCTGTGACCAGCCGGTTTCGCGGATCACCGGCGCGGCCAGCACCGCCATAATGTAGAAAGATCCGCCCCATGATAAAATTTGTACCAAGCCCAACAGGATAATGCCGGATGTAGCAGGTTTTGGATTAGGTGGCTGCACTGCCTGTTCCTTGCGGTTAATGAGTGGCGGTTAACAATGCCAGCGCGGCGGCGCTATGCTCATCATCGGGAATATAAACCAGCATCCGATCGCCATTACGCGGCGCAGACCACCAATTATTTTGTCGCAGCGCCATTTGCCCCACTTGCGGATGCGTAAAATATTTCACCCGGTTTTCAATACTGCGCAGCTCATAGCGCTCCCACAACCGGCAAAACTCTTCAGAACTGTTCATTAAACGCGCCAGCAAATCCTCCCACTCCGGCTCGCCTAAATGCTCACCCATTTGGGCGCGAAACATCCCCACCATATGCGGCAACACTTCGTCGCGATCGGCCATCGCACTCCGCCAGGCCGGATGATTAAACCCCAGCCAGATACAGTTACGCTCCTCCTGCGGCAGCGTATCGAGGTCAATACGCATCAGGCGACACCAGGCCTCGTTATAACCATAAATATCAAAGCGCGGGCTTTGTACCATCGCCGGATAAGGGCGGATAGCATCCAATAGCGCCTGGGTTTGCGCCGATATTTTCGCGCAAACCTTGGCCGCACGGGTGGCAGGATGCGGTTGCCCGGCCAGCCGAAACAGGTGCTGGGTTTCGGCTTCGTTACACTGTAACGCATTCGCAATCGCAATTAAGGTTTTTGTGGAGGCATTAATATCGCGCCCTTGCTCCAGCCAGGTGTACCAAGTTACGCCGACATCCGCCAGTTGCGCCACTTCTTCACGCCGCAAGCCGGGCGTGCGACGATTACGCATGCGCGGTAACCCTAAGCGGTTCGGATCAAGACTCTCACGGCGGCTACGCAGGAAAGCGCCCAATAAGCGACGATTAGGGTTTTCTGCTGCCGGGAAATCATTGTGCGTTGACATGGTTTTGACTCCGCTACGCCATCAGACAGGTAGTATTGATACCATGATAAGCAAGAACTGGTACCCGTTTTAACGATCACCGATGCTATGCCCGGTGATGATTAAACACAAGGGTTTAGCATGATGAATACCTCCACGCTTGGGCGCGCGGGTCTGCTGGTTTTGTTATCCGGGCAGTTGCTGCCGCTAATTGACTTTTCTATCGTTAATGTGGCGCTCGACGCCATGGCACAAACCTTTAACGCTTCGCCGATTCAGTTGGAATTAATCGTGGCGATTTATGGTATCGCTTTTGCGGTATGTCTGGCCATGGGTGGGCGCTTCGGCGATAACTTTGGTCGCCGTCGGGTATTTCTTGCCGGAGTATGGTTATTTGCCCTCGCCTCGCTGTTGTGCGGTATTGCCGGGTCGGTATGGGTATTATTGGTTGCCCGTATGCTACAAGGCGCGGGAGCGGCGCTGATCGTACCGCAGATTCTTGCCACCTTACACGTCACCTTAAGCGGGCAGCGACATGCGCGGGCGATTGGTTTATATGGCGGTATCGGTGGACTCGCTTTTATCATTGGCCAGGTGTTAGGCGGTTTTTTAGTCGGTGCCGATATAGGCGGCTACGGCTGGCGTAGCGTGTTTTTGATTAATCTCCCGGTGTGCCTGATTATTTTACTTACCGCCCATCGGTTTGTACCAAACACACGCAATGAAAGACCGGTGGCGATTGACCTGCAGGGCACGTTATTACTGGGCGGCGCGGTCGGTTGCATGATGCTGGCGTTGGCGCTGGGCCCGATTCTCCATTGGTCATGGCCATGCATTCTGTTACTGGCGTTGTTTCCGTTGCTGCTGCATCGGCTGCGCCAGGTCGAATTAAAGCTGGAAATGCAGCATGGCGCCCCGCTACTGCCGCCGAGTTTATTACGGCTGCCAAGCGTGCGTTTTGCCATTAGTCTGGCAGTATTGTTTTTTTCCTGCTGGAGCGGTTTTATGTTTGCCGTGGCGCTCACCTTGCAATCCGGCCTGGGATTAAATTCGTTTCAGTCGGGAAATGCTTTTATCGCGCTGGGTGCTTCGTATTTTATTGGCGCGCAGCTTTCGACCCGAATGGTTGAACGTTTTGGTAAGCGCGCGACCTTGCTGTGGGGCTGTGGGATTCAGATGGTGGGTTTGGCCGTGCTAATGGCGACGTTTTACCGTAGCTGGCCGGCAATCGGGATTCTAACCCTGGCGCCCGCAACTATCCTGATCGGTTTCGGCCAATCGTTTATTGTCAGCACCTTCTATCGGATTGGCCTTGCTGATGTACCGGCTCATCATGCCGGATCGGGAAGTGCGATGTTATCAACGGTACAGCAGGCTTCCCTGGGACTGGGGCCAATGTTGCTCGGTTCGGTATTTAGTCAGGTGTTATTACGCCATGATTATCGTGCTGCAATCCTCGCGACGCTGGCGGTGGAAGGCGTCATTATGCTGTTGTTAATAGCCCGCACCGCGTTTTCTCGCCGCTCCTTTCAGTCACACCGTGCCACTATCATCCCGCCGGTGTGCGGCGAGTAATCAAGCCGGGGCTGTTATCAGCCCCGGCGTCTTATTATTAGCCACGCAAACGCCGGGCGATGTCCGCCACTCGCGCGCCGTATAATTTGGCGGTTTCCAAATCGCCCGCCGCAATATTGTCCGCCGCGGCGTCGGAAGGCGATTGAATTAACGCGCCGACCGAGCCGCCGAGGTTGTTAACATCATTCCGGGTTGAAGCTAGGGTATTGGCGGGCAGCAACCCCAGACTTACCCAGATTCCCCCGTGCTGTGAGGCCAGCGTTTGCAACGTAATTAGCGTGACTTGTTTATCACCGTTTAAACTGGCGCTATTGGTAAAACCGCCAAAGACCTTGTCTTGCCAGCCGCGCGTAAACCAAACCTTTGAAGTGGCATCCTGAAACTTCTTAAACTGCCACGCTACGCTCCCCATATAGGTTGGCGAACCGAATATAATCGCATCAGCGGCGTTAAGCGCTTCCCACTCTTGCTCGCTAATTTCACCGTTATTATCAATAGCGATAAGCTGTGCGTGCGCTCCCTCTGCAACATATTGCGCAACATGCTGGGTGTGGCCGTAGCCGGAGTAATAGATAACAACTGCTTTAGTCATGGCATTTTCCTTGTGTGACGGAGGCAAACAAAAAATGGAACTTCTCGGTTTCTTTCCGCGCCATAGTATCTTTAGTATACTCACACGGACAAGAAGGCACCTTTTCGATACTTGGTTACCTCGGAGAAACCTATGCAGCAACCTGACCAACCCTACAGCGTGTTTGATAGCCACTGTCCGGCACGCCAATTTTTCGAGCGTCTGGCCGATAAGTGGACGCTATTAATCATTGGTCAACTGCGCCATGGCCCGGTGCGCTTTAATCAACTGCGCCGCAGCGTTGATGGGATTACGCAAAAAGTCCTGTCGCAAACCTTAAAAAAGCTTGAGCGCGATGGACTCATTGCACGACAGGTGTTTGCGACCGTGCCGGTGACGGTGGAGTATTCCCTTACCGGTTTAGGTTGCACGCTGGTTGAAACCTTTGAACGCCTGGCGTTTTGGGCCGAGAGCAATATTGAAGAGATAATCGCCGCGCAAAAACGTTACGATGTGCAGCAAGCCTAATAACGGTCAGGATCGCAATAACCTGCTTTTAGGGATTTTCTTACCCTGATTTGACCGTTGCCCCCTGTCGTTTAGCCGCTATCCGCTATAGTTAATGGCGTTTTTCATTGTTACGCCTTAATTGGTCACACAGCGCTAAGGATTCAGGATGGGTACATACTATTACGTTAATAATACGCACAGCCTCAAACAGCCTTACACGGTCCATGCTGCCGGATGTCAGCATTTACCTACTCTTGACCAACGGTTGTTTCTCGGCACGTTTTATACACCCGCCGCAGCGGTACAGCAGGCGCAGAAATATTACCCTTCGGCGAGCGGTTGCGCGTTATGTTGCCCGCTGCCGCCGGGAAGAGTTCGACACCGACGCGCGACGGTGGAGCAACACAAGGTTGCCGAGATTTAATCGCGGTTTCTGATGTTAAGGGTTGCCTGGCGGCAACCTTTTTGTTTTAACCGCCAGGTGGTTTCTTCTTCTTTATCTCATGCGCCCGGTTTAGATTATGGTTAACTATTTAGGTTGACCCTTTTCGCGACAGGCTGAGGAATAAATGAAGAAATTTGCACCGTCACAAATTACCCTGCACTGGCTGGTATTTATTCTGGTGGTGATTGCTTATGCAATGATTGAGTTACGCGGCTTCGCCGGGCGCGGCACCCCATTACGCGCGATAATGATCGCCACTCACTTTAGCTGTGGCTTTACCATTCTGCTCCTGATGCTGGCGCGCCTGTTCTTGCGACATCGGCACCCTTCCCCGGCGATTGAGCCACCGCCGCCGTTATGGCAGGTCGCGCTGGCGAAAATAATGCATGCCCTTATCTATCTTCTGTTTATCGGCTTACCAATTCTTGGCCTGATATCACGCTATTATGATGGGCAACATTGGGTGTTGTTCGGTTTGTCGATGCCGGTCGCCGACCCGTCGGATGAAGATTTCGCTTATGAGGTGATCGACTGGCATAAGACACTGGCACCGCTTGGCTATTGGCTGATTGGCCTGCACGCGGCGGCGGCGTTATTTCACCACTATGTGATCAAAGACAGCACACTGCTGCGCATGATGCCCGGAAAACGAGAAAAGTAATCTGTAATGTCTACCACAACTGTTTCGCGTAAAACCGCATGGCTGCGCGTAGTGTTACTCGCTATAGCCGCCTTTGTCTTTAATACCACCGAATTTGTACCGGTTGGGTTGCTCTCGGATATTGCCGCGTCGTTTTCAATGAAAACTGCGGAAGTCGGCGTGATGTTAACTATCTATGCTTGGGTAGTGGCGCTGATGTCTCTGCCGTTAATGCTGGCGACGCGTCAGGTAGAGCGTCGCCTGCTGCTATCGGCTATTTTTTTGCTGTTCATCGCCAGCCATCTTTTGTCGGTATTTGCCTGGAGTTTTTCATCGCTAGTGATTTCCCGGATTGGGATTGCGCTGGCGCATGCGATTTTTTGGTCAATTACCGCCTCACTGGCAATTCGCGTCGCCCCGGCGGGTAAGAAGACGCAAGCGTTAAGCATGTTGGCGACCGGTACCGCGCTGGCGATGGTATTGGGCGTACCCATTGGTCGTATTATTGGTCAATACCTTGGCTGGCGCATTACCTTCGGCGCGATTGCCCTTTCCGCCTTGGTGCTGATGCTGATGTTAATACGTTTGCTACCTAAGCTCCCAAGCGAGCACAGTGGTTCACTGAGCAGTGTCCCTATGCTGTTCAGACGGCCGCCGCTGGTCGGCCTCTATTTATTGACTATTTTAGTGGTAACCGCGCACTACACGGCTTACAGCTATATCGAACCCTTTATGCAGGTTATCGCCGCACAGGGCAAGAACTTCACCACCTTTCTGTTGCTGATCTTTGGTTCTGCCGGGATTCTGGGGAGCCTCATTTTCAGCCTGCTGGGGAATCGGTTTCCATCCACGCTATTATTAAGCGCGATTGGGTTAATTACCGTCTGCATGGGGCTGTTACTGTTTTCCGCGACCCGACCGGTAACGGTTTCAATATTATGTATTGTCTGGGGAATGGCGATGATGATCATTGGCCTCGCCATGCAAGTACGCGTGTTAACTCTGGCACCCGACGCGACCGATGTTGCTATGTCGCTGCTTTCCGGGATTTACAATATTGGGATTGGTGCCGGCGCGCTGTTGGGTAACCAAGTCAGCTTACATCTGGAAATGGCCGATATTGGCTATATCGGCGCATTAATTGGCGTACTGGGATTAGCCTGGTGCGGGTTTATCTTCCAACGCTATCCGCAATTGCGCAGACACTGATGAAAACCGGTCGGGCCTGCCCGACTTTTGCATTCAGTCAAACCAGCGTGGTACCGGGTCGGGAAAGTTTTGCCATCCTTCCGGCCCGATGAGCAATTCATCATCCGTGAGTAGAGCGGCATCTAACCGTGCTCGCAGCGCATCGGCATCCATTCCAATGCCGATGAAGACCAGTTCCTGCCGCGCATCACCAAATCCATCCACCCACTTTTCCATAATCATTGAGAGTGTTTCGCTGTCTTGCGGCCAGCGATCATGCGGTACACTAGCCCACCACGATCCCGCTAATCCCTGACGCGCTACACCACCGGCTTGCGACCAGTTGCCGGCATATTGGGCACGGCTGGCCAGCCAAAAATACCCTTTTGAACGGATCACGCCGGGCAAATCCGCACTGACAACCTGCCAAAAACGCTGCGGATGAAAGGGACGCCGCGCCTGGAAAACGAAATGTGTGATGCCATATTCTTCCGTTTCAGGCGTATGCTCGCCCCGCAACTCTTGCAACCAACCCGGCGCCTGCGATGCGGCGGTAAAATCAAATAACCCGGTATCCAATACACGATTTAAAGGAACCTGGCCAAACTGCGCTAACTCAATTTTTGCGCGTGGATTGAGGCTATGTAACATTGCGATCAACCTTTCGCGTTCGCTGTCGCTTACCAAATCAATTTTGTTGACCACCAGTACATCGCAAAACTCAATTTGCTCGATCAACAAATCAACCACGGTACGTTCATCCTCTTCACCCAGTGATTCACCGCGCGTCTGTAAACTTTCATTTGAGGCATAATCGCGCAAGAAATTCCACGCATCAACCACCGTGACCATCGTGTCAAGGCGAGCGACATCGCCCAGACTGAGACCATCATCGCCGATAAAGGTGAATGTTTCAGCGACCGGTAAAGGCTCAGAGATGCCGGTTGACTCAATCACCAAATGATCAAATCGCCCCTCTTTTGCCAGCCGATTGACTTCCAGTAAAAGGTCTTCACGTAATGTGCAGCAGATACAACCGTTACTCATCTCAACCAATCTTTCATCGGTACGGGAGAGTTCCGCGCCGCCATCACGTACTAGCGCAGCATCAATATTGACTTCCGACATATCATTGACGATTACCGCGACCCGGCGGTTTTCGCGATTATTAAGAATATGATTAAGCAAGGTTGTTTTGCCCGCGCCAAGAAAGCCGGAAAGGACGGTAACCGGTAGGCGTTGAAAGGTGGGAAGTGAGTTTACGAACATAAAAAAAGCCTCAAATGATGGATTTATTGATATGTTATAACATAACAATAAACCCGATTTGAAGCTTGATCGTGTGCTGGCGGAGAGAGTCCTCCGCCATTGCCGATTAGTTATAGATCACTGCGGTGCCATGCAGGTTGTTGTTGCCAGAGGTCGAAGTGATGCGGTAGGACTTTGCGCCTGCCGCTTCGGCCTTTTCCGCTAACTGGTTTTCCAGTGAGGTTAAGTTGGTGCTCCCGGTCGCGCTAATCACACCGATTTTCTGTTGATCGGCGGGCGCAAAGTTCACTTCCTGAGCAGCGAAACCGGCAAAAGAAACGGTGCTTAACACCAGCGCGGCAACCGCGTATTTAATACTTTTCATGACGATACCCTTAATCTGTAATCAATGCGTGAGTGAGTGTTGAACTTACTGATAAATAACGGCGGTACCGTGCATAACATCCTGACCGGTGGTCGAAGTGATGCGGAATGATTTAGCACCTGCGGCATTCGCTTTAGCGTTCAATTGTGTTTCCAGCGAAGTCAGGTCATGGCCCCCAGTCGCAGAAATCACACCCACTTTTTGTTGCCCTTCTGGTGCGCTATTAACCAAATCAGCGGCAGTTGCGCCAAATGACAGAGTGGAAAATACGATAGCGGCGATAGCAATTTTTGCGTTTTTCATAATGTCTTCTCTCTTAAATTGGGTTATCTGGTTTTCTGCGTCGTTATTTAATTAACGATCGATAGGTAAATGCTAAACCTGTTGCCCTATGGGCGTCAACCCTATTTTATAATGATCGTTAATTTAAAATATAACCTAATGAATAAAAACGATTTAAAGTTAAAAAGGCGGGCTGTTTTTGGCGGCTAAAATGCCCTGCTCTTCACCCGATCGCACAAAAGGTTAAATTGTGACGCACTTCACAAAAGCTGACTCGACATGCAGGCTTGATTATTTTTATAATGATCGGTAATTTATTTTGTTGTGCAGTTGAGGTTAAGCGAGGGCATATGACTATCAATCAGGACGTCTGTGTGAAGAAAGGTCGCGGAAGGCCGAAACTTTTCGATCGTGAAACCGCTCTTGATAAAGCGCTGGAATTATTCTGGGCGCACGGTTATGAAGCGACCTCTATGTCAGATTTAGTGACGGCTACGGGTGCGAAAGCGCCAACGCTGTATGCGGAGTTTGAAAATAAAGAGGGGCTGTTTCGCGCTGTCATGCATCGCTATATTGAGAAGTTTACTGCACAGCGCAACGCGACCTTACGCTGTGAAGAGAGTTGCGTTTCGAAAGGCATTGAAAATTATTTTCGTGCCACCGCCGAGTGTTTTACCGATCGCGATAAACCGGCCGGGTGCTTCTTTATCTGCACCTCTACCGCACTCTCCGCCTCCTCTTCCGAGGTTGCCGATATGCTACGGGCAAAACACCACTCACAGGAAAATTCGCTAGAGACGTTTTTGCAGGAGCGGCAGGTTAAGGGCGAATTGAGCGCCTCGACAGATACACGGGCGCTAGCTAAATATCTTACCTGTGTTTTACAGGGCATGTCAGTTCGCGCACGAGAAGGTTCCACACGCGAAGAGCTGGATGGGATTATTGATACCATGATGCAGTTATGGCCCATGCTGTCGGGCGTTTGCCAAACAACTGCCGCCAGAACGCCACAGTTGGCCGAGTCTTAAGTCACCGATAATAAAGGGCTGGCGCCGGATGCCGGCCCTTTTTGCCCTTACTCCGTCAGGTCGACAACGTCTGCGGTTGGCCCATTCTTAACCACCGACGCAATGCCTTTATCTCGCGCTTGTACCGAGCTATACATCTCGCTTTGGCCAATCACCTGATGGTTTGCCGCTTTAAGCGTAAAATACGGCGCACCATTTTTGGCGGTAAGATGTTCGTAATTCTTCTCATCTCCGGCGTTTTTCTTCACGGACTCAATACCGTTCTGGCAACCCGATTTACTGACGTAACCTTCCCCGGACAATATGACTTCACCGTTACCGGCCTTCAACCGAAAATAATATTGCCCGTTTTTACCACTGAATATTTCGTATTTCGCACTCATTTACTTGCTCCTGCCAAGAGGCTTTGCAAAAAAGATTGAGAAATAAAGCCAATTAAGTGTTGAAGCTAACCCGCGGAACGTCAATAAACCTGACGGCAGAAAAGGAAAAAATGCGAAGCGTGCGGCGAAATGGCCCTTTCCGGAAAGAAAGGGCCGGAGCGATTACTGTTTAATATCAACCTGATAAAAAATGTGTTTTCCAAACGGGTCGACTTCATAACCCGTGACCGATTTTCGTACCGGCTCAAAAATAGTGGAATGCGCAATCATCACCGCCGGTGCCTGATCATGCATGATTTGTTGCGCCTGCTGGTACAGGGCCACCCGTTTGGCATGGTCCTGCTCAGCGCGAGCCGCAACAATTAATTTCTCAAATGGCTGATAGCACCATTTTGATGAATTGGAGCCGCCATTCGCCGAGGTACAACTGTATAGCGGGCCGAAAAAGTTATCCGGATCGCCGGTCGCCGTGGTCCACCCCATCAAGGCGGCCTGATGCTCTCCCTCTTTGAGCCGCTTAAGATATTC
Source organism: Paramixta manurensis (assembly GCF_013285385.1). Lineage (NCBI taxonomy): Bacteria > Pseudomonadati > Pseudomonadota > Gammaproteobacteria > Enterobacterales > Erwiniaceae > Paramixta > Paramixta manurensis. The sequence continues at coordinate 2,367,177 of NZ_CP054212.1, forward strand.
ACCCCATTCATAGCTGACAATATTGGCTTTTATCCCCACCTTGGCCCAATCCGCCTGGATCATCTCTGCCATACGGCGGGCATTTGGATTATAAGGCCGCTGAACCGGCATCGCCCACAGGTCAATCGTGGTACCCGGTTTGATACCGGCCTCCTGCAACAGCGCCCGCGCTTTTTCCGGATCATAATCATAATCTTTTAATTTTTCATCCGCGCTCCAAACGCCCGGCGGTAATATATTTTTCGCTACCGTGCCGGTGCCCTGAAACACCGCCGCGACAATCGCCGGTTTATTGATCGCCATCGTCAGCGCCTGGCGAACTTTCACATTATCCAACGGCGCTTTTTGCGTATTAAAAGAGAGAAATCCCGTGTTTAGCCCGGCTTTTTGCATCAACGTAATATCTTTATTTTCTCGCATCCGTTTCAGGTCGGCCGGATTAGGAAACGGCATCACCTGACACTCATTTTTCTCAAGCTTAGCGTAACGAACCGAGGCATCTGGCGTTATGGAGAACACGATACGATCAAGCTTTGCTTTACCCTGCCAGTAATCCGGAAAGGCCCGGTACAGAATGCGCGAATCTTTCTGGTACTGCACCAGCTCAAACGGGCCAGTGCCGATTGGGTTCATATCGACCTTTTCCGGCGTCCCGGCTTTCAACATCGCATCGGCGTATTCGGCGGAATGAATCGATGCAAAATACCAACCGAGGTCGGCGAGGAAAGGCGCTTCCGCATGCGATAACGTAAAGCGGACGGTATGCTCATCCACCTTCTCAATGCGTTTAATTAGCGTGCCGAATTCCAGGCTATCAAAATTGGTGTAGGTGCCATTTGAAACATTGTGATAGGGATTTTTTTCGTCTTTCTGCCGCATAAAGGAAAAAATCACATCATCGGCATTAAACTCACGCGTGGGTTTAAAAAGCTTATTGCTTTGGAATTTCACCCCTTTGCGCAGATGGAAAGTATATACGGTGCCATCCGGGCTAATCTCCCAACTCTCCGCCAGGCTTGGTACTAATTCGGTAGTACCTGGTTTAAAATCAACCAGACGGTTGAAAACCGGCACTGCGCTGGCATCAACGCTGGTGCCAGCCGTGTAGAGTTGTGGGTTAAAATTTTCTGGCGATCCTTCCGAACAAAACACCAGCGTTTTTGCCGATACTGTGGTGGTCAGCGCTAGTGTGATTGCCGCCAGGGCAAATCGTGTAACCGATTTTTTCATTTCCGTCCTCGCTTTTTATTGACTTCCACCCATGGTGATAAGTAAAACAAATTAACATCTGTTTAATAAATAACATGATTTAGCACCACACAGAACATCTCATTGCATCAAGTAAAAAGGAAGCGTTATGACACAAGCACTGGCAAATCAGCTCACCTCTCGTTTTTATCGCTATCTTGCGGTAAGCAGCCAGAGCGATGCCGCGGCAAGCGTGTTGCCCAGTACGCCGGAACAACATCAAATGGCCCAGCTACTGGCAGATGAACTGCGCACGCTTGGGTTGCAGTCAATCGTCATTGACGAATTCGCCACGGTGACGGCGGTTAAACCCGGCAACTGTCCAGATGCGCCGCGTATCGGCTTCATTACCCATATTGATACCGTCGACGTTGGCCTTTCGCCGCATATTCATCCGCAAACGCTGCGCTTTGAAGGAAAGGATTTGTGTCTTAATCCACAACAGGATATTTGGCTACGTGTGAATGAACACCCGGAAATTCTCGCCTATCATGGGCAAGAGATTATTTTTAGTGACGGTACTAGCGTACTTGGCGCGGACAATAAAGCGGCGGTAACGGTGGTGATGACGTTAATGGAAAATCTTTCCGGCGCGCATGGCGATATTGTGGTGGCATTCGTACCCGATGAAGAAATTGGCCTGCGCGGTGCTAAAGCGCTGGATTTGGCGACGCGGTTTAACGTCGATTTCGCCTATACCATTGACTGCTGTGAACTGGGGGAAGTGGTCTATGAGAACTTTAACGCCGCCGGGGCGGAAATTCGGTTTACCGGCGTAACGGCGCATCCAATGTCAGCGAAAAACGTTTTAGTAAATCCGTTATTGATGGCCCATGACTTTATTAGTGAATTTGACCGTCTGCAAACGCCAGAACATACCGAAGGACGTGAGGGATATATTTGGTTTAACGATCTCAACGCTAATGCTAATGAGGCGCGTCTGAAGGTATCCATTCGCGATTTTGATAGGGATGGTTTTGAGCAACGCAAGCAGTTAATTAACCAGGCCGCAGAAAAGATTGCCGCGTATTATCCTGGTGGCAGCGTGACCTGCACAATTAACGATATTTATAGCAACATCAGTAACGCAATTGGAGAAGATCGACGTGCTATCGATCTGATTTTTACCGCGTTGCGCGAGTTAGATATTGAAGCGAAAGTGATCCCAATGCGTGGCGGTACTGATGGTGCGGCACTTTCCGCTAAGGGATTATTAACGCCTAATTTTTTCACCGGCGCGCATAATTTCCATTCAAGGTTTGAGTTCTTGCCTATCCCTTCGTTTGTGAAGTCATATCAGGTAGCGGAGAAATTGTGTCTGTTAGCGGCGAAATAGCCGCTTCCGATAACAGGACAGAGCGGCATGAATGCCGTATTGTCATTCCCATCAGATCGCTCAGTCGACCTGATGGGAACAACCTGTATCGCCAACCTACTCTGCTTATTTCACACTCACATCAATACCTGGAAAGAACGTCTTCGCCAGCCGCGTGACCGTCCCATCCTGCTGTACCTTGGTCACTGCCGCATCCAGCTCGCTTTTCAGCTTGCTATCGCCTTTACGCAGCCCGAAACCAATCCCCGACCCCAGAATTTTGTCATCTTCTACCGGCTTGCCAATAAAGGCGAAGCCCTTCCCTTGCGGCTTATCTAAAAAGCCCGATTGCCCGGCAGCAGACATCACCAACGTGCCATCAAGCCGACCGGCAACCATATCGTTATACACTTGGTTTTGATCTTGATAGGAGGTCACCGTTACGCCATTTGGCTCCCAATGTTGCTTAGCGTAAGTCTCCTGAATCGATCCTTGCAGCACCCCAATATTTTTGCCCTTCAGCCCGGCTACCGTTGGCTGTAAACCGGCCCCGGCTCTCCCTACCAACATACTGGGGATCCGGTAAATCGGCTTGGTGAAATCAATGCTTTTCTCTCTTGCGTCGGTAATATTCATCGCCGAGTTAATTGCATCAAATTTCTTTGCCGCCAGCGCCGGGATTAAGGCATCAAAACTGCTTTCTACCCAGCGACACTGAAAATTACCCGCCTTACAAATGGCTTTACCCAGCTCAATATCAAACCCCTCTAAATCGCCATGCGCATTGCGGCTTTCAAATGGAGGATATTGAGATTCCAGACCATAACGCAGCGTCTCCTGCGCGGCAGCGGAAAGTGAAGAGAACAATCCAGCGGCAATTAATAAAGCATGTAGTTTTTTCATCAATTTCCCCTTAGGTAGAAAATTAGCGTGCCTTCACCCGGCACAACGCCTGAGCGCCGGCTTGCAGAGTGGCATCATCTTTGGCAAAAGAGAGACGGATTAATTTATTGTCGGTACCGTCGGTATAAAACGCGGAAAGTGGAATCGTCGCCACGCCATAATCTACGATCAATCTTTTGACCATTTCACTATCCGGTTCATCACTGAAATGACCGTAACTGGCTAACATAAAAAACGAACCGGCCGCCGGCAACAACCGAAACGGTGACTCGCGTAACGCTTCAACCAATCGGTCACGTTTTTGTTGGTAAAAGGCGCCCAGCGACAGATAGTGTTCCGCATGGCGCAAGTAGTCTGCCAAGGCCACTTGCATCGGCGTATCGGCGGAAAACATCATAAACTGATGCACTTTCACCACTTCGGTCATCAGTTCGGCTGGCGCCAGACAATAGCCTACGCGCCAACCGGTAACGTGGAACGTTTTGCCAAACGAAGAAACAATCACACTGCGCTGCGCCAACTCAGGATGCGTCGCCATACCGTGATGCTTACGCTCATCGAATAAAATATGCTCATACACTTCATCCGAGAGCACCACAATATCAGTATTGCGTAGTATGGCCGCCAGTTGGTCGAGATCTTCCGCGCTTAACACCTGTGAACTGGGGTTATGCGGCGTATTAATGATCAGCATCCGCGTGCGCGGTGTAATGGCCGCCCGCACCTGCTGCCAATCAATAGTGAATTGCGGCGCCTGCAACTTTAGCCCGACGGGTGTAGCCCCCTGTAAACGCACTACCGGCGCATAACTGTCGAATGCCGGTTCGAAAAAGATCACTTCATCGCCGGGATGCACCAGCCCGGCAATTGCCGAGTAGATGGCTTCGCTGGCACTGGCGGCAATTAAAATCTCGCTCGCCACATCGTAAGTTTGCCGATATAAAGTCGCTACTTTCTCAGCCACCGCTTCTTTCAGCGCGGGTAGACCGGTCATTGGCGCATATTGATTATGCCCTTGTTGCATGGCGCGCGTAACGCCGTTCACCAGCGCCGGGTCGCAGGGAAAGTTCGGCGCGCCTTGCGATAAGTTAATCGCGTTATGCTGCGCGGAAAGCTGGCCGATTACGCTAAAAATCGTGGTGCCGACGTCGGGGAGTTTCGAGCGGTGCGCAACCGCGGAAGTGAGTGCCATAAAAACGCCATCCTTCAATCTGCATAACCAAGTAAAATGAGTAGATTTCTATTCAACGCACTGTGACTTGAGCCGACAAGCGATATGTTGTCATAATAGCCATGCATAAAACTCATAGCTCGAAGGGTGATCATGACGCAACGCGCACTGCCTCTTAATGCGATCCACGCTTTTCTGGTAACCGCCAAACACCTAAACCTCACGCATGCGGCGCAGGAGCTCTGCATCACTCAAGGCGCGGTGAGCCGGAAAATTTCCGCGTTGGAAAACTGGCTGGGGTTCGCTTTATTTGACCGTCATGCTCGCGGTCTATGGCTCACGCCGCAGGGAGCGGACCTGTTGCCGGAGCTAAATCATGCATTCGAACGGATGAATACCACGCTGGAAAATGCCAGCCGTCGCCCACGGGCAATCCGCTTACGCGCCCCCACCTGCGCGATGCGCTGGCTGGTACCCAAACTGGTGGCCTTCGAGCAGCGGTATCCTGATATTCAGGTAGCCCTCACTACCACGCTCGATCACGGTACACAGTTGGAAAATTATGATGCGGCGATTGTTTACGGCGCACCGCAAGAGCGTGGCACCACGCTATTTGCTGAAGCATTAACGCCGGTATTAGCAAGCGACCTGCTCACACCGCAACCCCAGACAGTAGATGATCTTACGGGCCTGACTTTTTTGCACCCGACCGCAGATAATAGCGATTGGAGGCTGTGGCTTGATGCACAACAGATTAGGTTGCCGCTGGCGCGTAACCAACATTTCGCCACCATGGATTTAGCCATTAGCGCAGCAATTCAGGGGTTTGGCGTGACAATTGCCGATGTCACGCTAATACAGTCCGACCTGGCGAGCAGGCGTCTGATTGCGCCGTTTGCCGCCAGTGTGAATACCGGCGCGGTATACAGTTGGCTACAGCGTGAAGAGAAAACCATGCCGACAGGCCTCGCAGCGCTGGCGGCATGGCTGTGCCAGGTTTAGAACGCCACCCACTCATCGCCAGAGGCGGCGGCTTTTCGCACCGGCTCCCGGCCTGATGGGGATAACACCGGTCGTAGCGGCGGATTTTTCACGGCTTTCACCGTTGATTCCTGCGATAAACGGAATTTCGCAACTGAGCGTTGCAACTCTTCCGTTTGTCGCTCCAGTGCGCTGGCCGCCGCCGAGACTTGTTCTACCAATGAGGCGTTCTGCTGCGTGACGCTGTCCATTTCAGACACTGCGGTACCGACTTGCGCAATGCCTTTACTCTGTTCTTCCGACGCTGCCGCGATATGCTTCATGATCTCAGTCACATCGGTAACCGCTTTCAAAATCTCGCTCATGGTACTACCGGCTTCGTTAACCAGTCGCGAACCCTCGTTCACACGTTGTACCGAATCATTGATCAGCGTCTCAATCTCTTTTGCCGCTCCGGCGCTACGTTGAGCAAGGTTACGAACTTCGCTTGCCACCACCGCAAAACCACGCCCCTGTTCACCGGCCCGCGCGGCTTCTACCGCGGCGTTTAACGCCAGAATATTAGTTTGGAAAGCGATGCTATTAATCACGCTGGTAATTTCGGCAATTTTCTTCGAACTACCGGCAATTCCGCTCATGGTATGAACCACGTCATCCACTAATTTTCCGCCTTTATCGGCAGTAATAGAGGCATTGTCGGCCAGTAAACTGGCTTCACGCGCGTTATCAGCATTGAGTTTCACCGTCGCGGTAAGCTGCTCCATACTGGCGGCGGTCTGTTCTAAGGCGGCAGCTTGCTCTTCAGTACGCGAGGAGAGATCGTTATTACCGCTGGAGATCTCCGCCGCGCCGCGCCAAATATTCTCGGTACCGCTACGGATAGCGCTGACGGCTTCACGCAGGCTATCTTGCATCGCACTGAGTAATGGCCCCAGGCGTCCGACTTCATTTTTCCCGCTAAGCAATATCGGCTGACTTAAATCGCCGTCGGCGATCAAACTAAACTGCTGGCGCACCTGCTGTAGCGGACGAACTAAGATCACCTGTAAATAGCGGGTAATTAACAGCAGTAATAGCACGCCGATGGCAATCGACAGGCAAATGACCACCCGGGTAATTTGCGCTTTCATGCTGACAGTATTACTGGTTTGCTCAAGCCGGGAACTGGCTGTCGCATTAAATTCATCTATCGATTTTCCAAAAGCCCGGCTCAATGGCGGCGTAACGGTATTGGCTATCTGGCGGAATTGATCATAGTGACCTGCTTTTGCCGCAGCCATCATCGGTAAAATGCCGTTATCAAACAGCACCTGCCAGTTGGCGATAACCTGCTGCGGTAAGGCACTCCCCAGTGGTCCCGGCGCTTGCTGTTTAAAGTTCTGCAATTGTGTCAGTGACTTATCCAATGCTTCTTGCGCCAGCGTCAAATCGCCTGCCGCAGAAGTGTCGCCCGCCTGTAATTTACCCACCAAACGGGTAAGCCGCGTTGAGGTACGAAAATACTGATCATTACCGCTATTGACTGCATTAATTTGTGCCATCAAATGGCGGCTCATCTGATTCGCCGCGCTAACCTGGTTTAGAGAGTAAATCGCAAACGCGCCAACCGCAGCCCACAGTAGGCAAAATAGCCCTAACATGGCCAGCAGCGTTGTGCGTATTGAAAAATGTTTAAAAAGATTCATAACGGCTCCATCATCCATTGTGTGCCCGACGTTCTGATAGCGTACGGTTGCAAAGGATTTATCGGCCAGATGAGGGAAAGACATTAATCCTTCACCGCACTTTATTTTTTAGCTTTAATGGTAACTTGATTGCAGCGCGTAATTTACTGAATAACTTCATCAATGAAATTGAGTGTTATCCGCTACGCGTTTTTCTTACAGTGACAATTACTCTCCTTTTTTCAGGAAGCGATTATGCTCAGTGCGATTAATAATGGATTTGCGCGGCTTACCGATCATCCCGATTTCGGCAAGCTGGTGTTACGTCTGACATTTGGTATTTTATTGCTGTTCCATGGCGCGGCGAAAATTGAACATGGCGTGGGCTGGATAGCCAGGTTACTGACCGCGCACGGGTTTCCCACGTTTATTGCCTGGGGTGCCTACATTGGCGAAGTGGTGGCGCCAGCGATGATTATCATTGGCCTGCTGACGCGGCCTGCGGCGTTTATTATTGCGGTTAATCTTGCGGTCGCCACGCTGTTGGTGAAAACCGGTGCCATCTGGTCGCGTACCGATGTCGGAGCCTGGGCGCTGGAAACCGAAGCGCTCTACTTCTTCGGCGGCCTGGTGATTATGTTTTTGGGCGCCGGCAAATATACTCTGATTCGTAACCCACGTTTGCAATAACGCCGGATTAAAAAAGGGCCGCATCATCAACGGCCCTTGCTTATCTACGCTAAACCACAGCGCGCCAAACTGGCTTTTTCACGCGCGGCATATAACGCGATTTCATCCTCAACCGCAGTGCCTAAAGCGGCTTCAAATGCCGCGCGGCTTGCCTGCCCTTGCGTCCGCGCCGTTTGCTCACCGCCAAGGTTGGACTGAAAAATTCCGGCGGCGCTTACCGGCAGAAAATCTTCATAAATAATCGGCGTCGCACGCAATAACCCCTGCTCAATTAACCGCTCTGGATCGCTGTCTGCCGCGATGAACGCCGCCTTCCCTTTCTCGGTGAGATGGTAATCAAACCAGGCCAGCTTTTCACGCCGCAGGCTGGTTTCGTCATCCGGGAACGCAGCAAAAACCGCCGAGAGATGTTGCTGATGTTGTTGGTTATCTGTCCCGCTGCCTGCCTGAGCCAGTAACCGGTCATACAGCGCTCTGCCTTTATGCGTTAGCGCAATTCCGCGCTGCTCAATTTCACCAAAGCGCGCGGTGTGCGTTCCGGACAAGCTATCACGAAAATGTACCGGCTCATCCAGTGCTTTAAAACTGGTTTGGCGCAGCAAAATAGGCACGTTACGCCGCGGCGGCCCTTCAATGATCGCCTTCGGGGTAATGCCATGCTGCGGCATCAGTGACTGAACCCGGTCAATATCCAGCGTGCGCGGCGTTAAATGGTTAATGTGGCAGCCGGGGAAGCAAACTACATCGGCAATTAAGCGATGTTGCTGATGCAATGCTTGATAAGTCGCGCTGTCGACGGTGGTCTGTTGATGCCAGCGGAAAGTTTCCAACGCTTCCTGAACAAACTCGGTGGCTTGCGCGGCGTTAAACCCCTGCTGTTGCTGATGGAGCGCCACCAATGCCCGACAACGCGGCGTGAAAATATCCCGTTCGGCCAATATTGCGGCGGCTTTTTCTCGCAATGCTGCATCATCAATCAACTCCAGGCGCAATAACGAGGTAAACAGGCGAAACGGATTTCGGCGCAGCGCAGACGCCTCAATCGGGCGAAACGCCGTGGAGTGAACCGGCACGCCTGCCTGCGACAAATCGTAATAACCAACCGGATACATGCCCATAATCGCGAAAACCTGCCGTAACATGGCCAGTTCCGCAGCGGTTCCTACGCGGATCGCACCATGACGCTCAACCCCCAACCGCGCCAGCTCATCCGCATCGCGCAGACGTTGTTCAAACGACGGGTCGTCATGCAACACTTGTTGATTGACCGTGGTAACCAGCGACATCAGCGTGCCATATTGCGGCACTTCCTGTTGATACATCGCCGACATCGCCTGAGAGAAGGCTTCCCGGATGCTGTCCGCACTCACCTGCGTTTCCATTGTGTCGCCCTTTGTGATGAATTTGTTGCAAATGTAGAGGATTGCGCAGGCGGCAGGAAAAATTATGCCGATTTTGTGATCGGACACGAGAAAGCACCGTAACGTTGTTCGTACCAAATAGTTTACATCGCCGTGCCGCATACATAGGCGTGCGATATTCCAGAAACAAAAGTTATGGTCACGCTGTTTACCATTACCTCTGACGGCTGAAAAGGCGATGAATTTTTATGCTACGGCGATAAATGTTAAATAAATTTTGCAATAAAGTTAACAGAATCAAATCGCACTACTTGCACAGATTGACCGGAGATCCCTACCTTGTGGCATGGACAAAAATTACGTTTTTAATCAGCGCATTCGTCTGCGCCATCTACATACATTTGTCGCGGTTGCACAGCAAGGTACGCTGGGACGCGCGGCGGAAACGCTCAGCCTGAGCCAACCTGCGTTATCCAAAACGCTGAATGAGCTGGAAGAGTTAGCCGGAACGCGACTGTTTGAACGCGGGCGGCTTGGCGCGCAGTTAACCACCATGGGTGAACAGTTTCTGACCCACGCGGTAAAGGTTTTGGATGCGCTGAACCATGCCGGGCAGTCATTTAGCGCGCCGGGCACCGATAGCCCGGTTGTGATTCGGCTGGGTGCATTGACCACCGCGGCAATGGGGATGCTGCCGCAGATACTTGATCGTTTTCATCAACAGCAGCCGCAAACCACGGTACAAGTGGCCACGCTGCATAATAATGTGCTGATTGCCGGCCTGAAAGCCGGTGAATTTGATATTGGCATTGGTCGCATGGCTGACGCTGAGATGATGACCGGCCTGACTTATGAACTGTTGTTTCTTGAATCTCTGCGTCTGGTGGTTCGCCCGCAACATCCGTTACTAAACGACAATGTGACCTTATCGAAGGCGCTGCAATGGCCGGTGGTGATTTCGCCCGAAGGCACCGCGCCGCGCCGCATTGCCCAGGCCATGATGGCAGAACAAGGTTGTTCATTACCTACCCGTTGCGTAGAAACCTCATCCACCTCGCTCGCACGCCAACTCACGCAGCGTTATGACTATGTGTGGTTTGTTCCTTCCGGCGCGATTAAAGAAGATTTACTGCATCATTCGCTGGCGGCGCTACCGGTTGCCTCCCACGGCCCAGGCGAACCGGTGGGGATCATTACCCGTTCCGATAGCCAGCTTTGCCTCAGCGCGGAAGTTTTACTGGCGACGATTCGTAAGTGCCATTCGGGGTAAATGCCACGCTAAAAACGCCGTCGCTATGGCTGGCGGCGGATTTAGCGGCTACGTTTCGCATGGCGTTCACGGTTATCCAGACGCGCCTGCTCGGTTTTACGCATTCCGACATACAACGCCCCGCTGCCGCCATGCTGTGGTTGTGCGACACAAAAGGTTTGTACATCGTCAAACTGCCGCAGCCAACGATCCAGATAGCTGCGTACAATATTGGCATGCGCTTCGTCGCTACGCCCTTTACCGTGAATAATCAGCAAATTACGAAAGTTTTCTTTTCGTGCCTGTAGCATGAAAGCAAACAGCGCCTGGCGGCAACTTTCAACCGGTTGACGCAGCAAATTAAGGCTGGCATCAAGGCTATATTTCCCCTGCCGTAATTTATCCAACACCCCTTGCTGGATCCCCTCGGCCTTATATTCTAACGGCGTCGCCAGCGGAATGACCTCAAGGAAGCCGCGAATCAGGAAGTTTTCTGCCGCCTCTTCCGCAGGCCGGGAGCGCGGCATTTTAGTCGGGGTTGGTTTCAGCCAGTGGGTGTTTGCGCAATTTTTAAGCGGCGTGACATCTTCCATGGCATCGCGAAAGAGTGATTTATCGTCAAAGCTCATTGTCATTACTCTCGCCTGGTTACCGGTGCCCGATGGCACCCAAAAATCATCATACTGATGAGTGTGCCTAACCTGGTTTAGCAAAACTCCGCTACGACATCCAGCCGATTTACTATGCTGAGGCCAGCGCCGCTATCGCACTCTCTTCATCGGTGACCAACCCTTTGATCCAGCCCCCTTTCAAGGCAGCGGTAATCGCGCGGTGTTTCTCTTTGCCGCCGCTAAAGGCGATGATATTGCGCCGCTCATTTTGCGGCGTAATGTTTACGCTGGTCAAACGGCTATCCAGTTCACTGGGTACACGTTCCCCCTGTGCGCCGATAAAATGCCCCAACATTTCCCCCACCACCTGCTGCGCTTTCAGCTCTTCCACCTGCTGGTTGGTGATAAACCCATCTACGTTAAGCGGGCAACCTTTATCGACATGCCCGACGCCAAGAAACATGACATCGGCTTGCGCGGCCTTCTCAGTCACGGTGCGGTAAATACGATGATTGCACCATAAAGCGCGGTCATCCGCGCTATCCGCATAGAGCGGCGCGGGCAGGATAAAGTAACGCCCTTGCGTTTTTTCCGCCATCCACAGCGGCACATCATAACGGGTACAGGAACCATCGCTGGCTATCGCCCCGATTAGCGAAACACAACTGTGTTGCGGGCGATCAAATTCCGGCAGTTCGTCAATTGTAGCGCGTAGCGTGCGCCCCGAGCCCACCGCAATAATTTGCGGGTCGGTTTGCTTCAGCGTTTGCGCCATCACTTCTGCGCCAGCAACCGCGATCATGGCATGAATAGCGGCGCTATCCAGACCGACCGACGGCACCACCTGGCAAATCGACAAGCCGAAGCGTGTTTTGAGTTGCTCAGCCAGCGTCATACACTCCGCGACCGGATGACTGATATTGACGCTCACCAGTCCTTGCTCGGTCGCCAACGCAACCAACCTTTGCGCCACCTGGCGCGAAACGCCAAGTTTGTCGGCAATATCATGCTGCGTCTCACCCGCGACGTAGTACATCCAGGCGGCGCGTGCGGCCTGGTCCAGCTTTTTATTGTGCTTACTCATGGTGCTATCCGTTCTATTCAGCCTGATACAGTTTAATCCGAATATTTGCCCTCCAGATGGGCAAATATCATATTTTGTGATCTGACGCGCAGACGAAGGCGATGATTTTGCTCAGGCTTATCGCAACTTAAAGCATAAGCCCAACTAAAGGGCAATTGCTCAAATTATCAGGAGACAGCCATGAACCACTCAACCGCTAATGTCTGGATGCATATTGGCGCCGGATCATTCCATCGCGCTCACCAAGCCTGGTATCTGCATCGTCTACTTCAACAAGGTGATGATCGCTGGCATATCGCGCTGGGTAATATCCGCGATGATGCGCGCACATTGTTGGATAACCTTACTGCGCAAAAGGGTGAATATACGCTGGAAACCGTCACGCCGGAAGGTACACGGCGTTACGAGAAAATCACCTCGATAAAAACTATCTTACCGTGGGATCCGCAGCTCAGCGCTCTGATTGACCAAGGCTGTGACCCGGCCACCAAAGTTATTGCTTTTACCGTGACCGAAGGCGGCTATTACCTTGATACTAATCATCAACTCGACCCACACCACGCGGATATTCAGGCCGATCTCAGCGGCGATGCGCGCACGTTATATGGCGCGTTGACCCGTATCCTGAAAGCGCGCATGGCGCAGCATGGCGAACCGCTAACCTTATTAAACTGCGATAATTTGCGCCATAACGGCGAACGTTTCCGCGCCGGTTTTCTCACTTTCCTCGCGCTGCGCGGCGAACCGGCGCTCTTGGAGTGGGTAAAAAATCACACTACCTCGCCCAATACCATGGTCGATCGTATCACGCCGCGTCCCAGTGCCGATATTGCCCCGCGCGTGTTGGCGGAAACCGGTTTTAACGACCGTGCGCCGGTGATGGGCGAAGCCTTTATACAGTGGGTAATAGAAGATGATTTTGCCGCTGGTCGTCCGGCACTGGAAAATGTCGGCGTCGAACTGGTCGCGTCGGTACTACCATGGGAAGAGGCCAAAATACGGATTCTGAATGCCAGCCACAGTTGTATTGCCTGGGCCGGTACGCTAATTGGGCAAACATGGATCGATGAAAGTACCCGCACGCCCGCCATTAAAGAGATGGCGTGGGAATATATCACCCAGGATGTGATCCCTTCGCTGACGCCGAGCCCGTTAGATCTGGAAGCTTATCGCGACGTGGTTTTGGCGCGCTTCTCCAATCCGTATATTCAAGACACTAACCAACGTGTTGCCGCCGATGGTTTGTCAAAGATCCCCGGTTTTATTACCCCGACCCTGATTGAGTGCTATCAACGTGGCGCCACGCCACGCGCCACCGCGGTAATCCCGGCGCTGTTTTATTTATTCTTGCAACGCTGGCACCACGGCAGCCTGCCTTATAGCTGGCAGGACGGCATGCTGGATGCCGACGCGCTGCATAGGCTACTCGGCGCTGAAGATGCGCTGGCACGCTTCGCTGCTGATACGTCGCTATTCGGGCCACTCGCGCAAGACGCCGAGTTCGCTGCTTTGTTGCAAGAAACGGTCGCGCGCCTGGCGCAGTGGGCACAACAGCCGCTGCCGGTGAGTGAGTAAGGAGCGATCATGTTTCTGGGTATTGATGCCGGGACATCGGAAATTAAAGCGCTGGTCATTGATGGTGAGGGAGAAATTATTGCCAGCGCGGGCGCGATGTTAAGCGTACAGCGCCCTCACCCGTTATGGTCTGAACAGGATCCCGCCCAGTGGTGGCAAGCAACGCAACAGGTTATCCATGCGTTGCGGCACCAGGTCGGCGCGCTGTGGCCGGAAATTCGCGCCATTGGTCTTTCCGGGCAAATGCATGGCGCAGTATTGCTGGATAGGGATAACGCCGTGTTGCGCCCCTGCATTTTATGGAACGACACGCGCAGCGCCGCCGAATGTGAACAGCTCACCGCCAACGTCCCCGAATTACATGCCGTGACCGGTAACCTGGCGATGCCAGGTTTTACCGCGCCTAAACTCCTGTGGGTTGCGCACCACGAGCCGGAAATTTTTGAGCGTATCGCCACCGTCCTTCTACCGAAGGATTATCTCCGGTGGCTGATGAGCGGTGAAATGATCGGCGATATGTCGGACGCCGCCGGAACGCTCTGGCTGGATGTTGCACGACGCGATTGGTCAGACAGCCTGCTCAACGCCTGCGGTTTAAGCCGAGAGCAAATGCCGCGCCTGGTGGAAGGATCGCAGCCGGCTGGCAAGCTGCGGGCGGAAATTGCCCGGCAGTGGGGATTAAGCGAACAGGTGGTTATCGCCGGTGGCGGTGGCGATAACGCTGCCAGCGCGGTGGGTATCGGCGCGGTTAATCCCGGCGATGCGTTTATTTCCCTCGGTACCTCAGGCGTGTTATTCGCCGTCAACGATCGATTCCGCCCTAATCCACACTCGGCGGTACACGCCTTTTGCCATGCCTTACCAGACTGTTGGCATCAAATGAGTGTGATGTTGTCTGCCGCCAGCAGCCTGCGCTGGCTGTGTGAGTTGCTGGGTACCACCGAAACCGCGCTAATGGCTGAGGTTGCGAGCTTAAGCCATGTGGAACAGCGCCGTGCGCCGCTGTTCTTGCCCTATCTTTCCGGCGAACGCACGCCGCACAACGATCCCCATGCTTGCGGCGCATTCCACGGCCTCACGCATGCCTCCAACCGGGCAGCGCTAGCGTATGCGGTACTAGAAGGCGTGAGTTTCGGCCTTGCCGATGGATTGAACGTGTTAAGTGAGGCTGGCACGCAGCTTGATTGCTGCTCGCTGATTGGCGGCGGCGCCCGTAGCCCCTGGTGGGCGCAGCTACTGGCGGATGTATTGAATTTGCCGGTGGTCACCCATCGCGGTGGCGAAGCAGGCGGAGCATTAGGCGCTGCTCGTCTCGGGTGGCTGGCGGTGGGCGGCGATGTGCAAACCGTGTGCCGAAAACCGGCGGTGCTGCATCGTTATCTACCCGATGCCGCGCGCCACCAACAATTACAGCCGCGCCTGCGACAATTCCGTCAACTTTATCAACAGCAGCGCGAATTACGTCACCGTTAACTTTTCGTGGGCGCCTGGTCGCCCATTCCGATTAAGGATAGAGGATAGTGTTATGCAATCAGATAAAAACTGGTTCGGCCTGCCCAAATCGTTATTTTGGGGTTATGTAGCAGTCGCCATTTTTATGAGTGGCGATGGCTTTGAAATGGCATTTTTATCAAAACATATTACCGACCTGGGTTTCTCTCCGGCTGAATCCGCGCTGGTGTTCACCTTGTATGGCGGCGCGGCGGCACTGGCAGCCTGGAGTTCTGGCGTGGTGGCAGAAATTATCACGCCGCAACGCGCAATGCGCATCGGTTTTTTGCTATGGGTTAGCATGCACATCCTGTTTCTGACCATGGGACTGGGTATGAAAAACTATCCGCTGATGTTGCTGTTTTACGGCATTCGCGGTTTGGCTTACCCACTGTTTATTTACTCGTTTGTGATGTTGGTGGTGCAAACCGTTCCGAAACATCAACTCTCTTCGGCGATGGGCTGGTTCTGGGCAATGTACTCGATCGGCATTGGCTGTATTGGCAGCTATTTACCCAGCTTTACCATTCCGTTCATGGGCGAAACCGGCACGCTGTGGTTTGCTATCGCCTGGGTCGTCGCCGGGGGATTAATGGCGATGTTGCTACTACGCAAGGTCGGCCAACCGAGTGAGAAAGCCCATCTCTCAACGCGCGAAAAAATGACTGAACTGTCACGCGCGGTCACCATTCTGTTCACCAACCGCAACATTTTTCTTGCCTGCCTGATCCGTATCATTAATACACTCTCGCTGTTTGGTTTTGCGGTGATTATGCCAATGCTATTTGTGGGTCGCCTGGGTTTCACCATGTCGGAATGGCTGCAAATCTGGGCAGTATTCTTCTTTGTCACCATTTTCACCAACGTCATGTGGGGCATTCTCGGCGAATACATTGGCTGGATCCGTCAGGTACGGTGGTTTGGTTGCCTGGGCTGCGCCCTCTCAAGCCTGGCATTTTATTATTTACCGGTTACCTTCGGTCATAACTATTGGGTCGCGATGATCCCGGCAGTGATGTTGGGTATTACGGTGGCAGCGTTTGTTCCCATGACCGCCGTCTTTCCGGTACTGGAGCCGAAGCATAAAGGGGCTGCCATCTCTATCTATAATCTCTCCGCAGGTCTGAGTAACTTTCTCGCGCCCGCCATTGCCTCAATGGTGCTGCCGTTCTTTGATATTAAGGGCGTGGTCTGGACCTATACTGCGCTTTACCTGTTCGCTGGCGTACTCACGCTGATTATCCGGGTAGAACAACCTGCTCGGGTAACGCAAAAAAGCCAGACGAAGCGCTGGACATCTGTTGCAACAGCAAACAATAAATCTTAGCAATAAGAAAAATAAGATTTTTCATAGGGATGTGGCTATAATCGCCACATCCCTAATCTTTATGTGCCTAAACCTGCCTGGATGAGTTTCATTCTTAAACAAAAAAATGTTAAAATTGACCTCAGTCAATTATGGTCTGAGCGTGCATTATGATCCCGGAAAAGCGAACTATTCGACGCATTCAATCTGGCGGTTGTGCAATTCACTGTCAGGATTGCAGTATCAGTCAGCTTTGTATTCCTTTCACCCTGAACGAACATGAGTTGGATCAGTTAGACAACATCATCGAGCGTAAGAAGCCGATTCAGAAGGGGCAAACGCTATTCAAAGCCGGTGATGAACTGAAATCGCTGTATGCGATTCGTTCCGGGACAATTAAGAGCTATACCATTACTGAACAGGGCGATGAGCAGATTACTGGCTTCCACCTTGCCGGTGATTTGGTTGGTTTTGACGCCATCGGTAGCGCACATCATCCTAGCTTCGCCCAAGCGTTGGAAACCGCCATGGTGTGTGAAATCCCGTTTGAGACGCTTGACGATTTGTCAGGTAAGATGCCGGCGCTGCGCCAGCAAATGATGCGCTTGATGAGCGGCGAGATTAAAGGCGACCAGGATATGATTCTGTTGTTGTCGAAAAAGAACGCCGAAGAACGTCTGGCGGCCTTTATCTGGAACCTGTCGCGCCGTTTTGGTCAGCGTGGTTTTTCACAGCGTGAGTTCCGCCTGACAATGACCCGTGGTGATATTGGTAATTATCTTGGTCTGACGGTGGAAACCATCAGCCGGTTACTGGGGCGCTTCCAGAAAAGCGGGATGCTGGCAGTAAAAGGTAAATATATCACTATTGAAGATCACCAGGTCCTTTCCGACCTTGCCGGGCAGAGTCGCGGCGCAGCCTGACAAATTGCCGGGTCAATTTTTGTTATTTTATTGATCCGGCAACAACTTTTTCGCTTCTTCCTGAACCGCTAATGGGCTATCTTTAAACCTGACACGCTCTGGTGTAAGGAGAACCCGTTATGGTTAAGTATCAAAACGTTCTTGTTGCGATCGATCCCCAACAGGATGACCAACCGGCTTTACGTCGTGCCGTTTATCTCAATCAACGGATTGGCGGTAAGATCAAAGCCTTCCTGCCTATTTATGATTTCTCCTATGAAATGACCACCCTGCTCTCGCCGGATGAGCGCACGACTATGCGTAAAGGCGTGATCAGCCAGCGCACCGAGTGGATTCGCGAACAGGCGCACGCCTATCTGGAAGCAGGCGTTGAGATTGAGATTAAGGTTATCTGGCACAATCGCCCTTATGAAGCCATCATTCAGGAAGTGTTGGCGGAAAAGCACGATTTAGTCCTCAAAATGACCCATCAACACGATCGGCTGGAAGCGGTTATTTTTACACCCACTGACTGGCATCTGCTGCGCAAATGTCCTTGTCCGGTGTGGATGGTGAAAGATCAACCGTGGCCGGAAGGCGGTAAAGCGGTGGTCGCGGTTAACCTTGCCAGTGAAGAGCCGCACCATGATGAGCTCAATCAAAAACTGATTCGAGAAACCACCGAACTGGCGGAGATGGTCAACCATACCGAAGTTCACCTTGTCGGCGCCTATCCGATTACGCCAATTAATATCGCCATCGAATTGCCTGATTTTGATCCCAGCGTCTATAACGATGCCATTCGCGGCCAGCACCTGGTGGCGATGAAAGCGCTGCGTCAAAAATTTGGCATAGATGAGAAATTCACTCATGTCGACAAGGGGTTGCCTGAAGAGGTCATTCCCGATCTGGCGGAACATCTGGATGCCGGGATTGTGGTGTTGGGCACCATTGGCCGCACCGGGCTTTCCGCCGCGTTTCTCGGTAACACTGCTGAACAAGTTATCGACCATTTACGTTGTGACTTGCTGGTCATCAAACCTGACGGTTTTATCTCGCCGATTGAACTGGATGAAGATGAAGAAGAGGATGATGATGAATAACACAGGCGGCATTACTGCCGCCTTTCCTACGTCCAGGGGCGACCAATGTCGCCCCTGATTTTATAGCGCTTTTAATATCGCTTCCACGCTGGCTTTCGCGTCGCCGAACAGCATTTGCGTATTCTCTTTAAAGAATAAAGGGTTTTGTACCCCCGCATAGCCCGTGTTCATCGAACGTTTAAACACCACCACATTTTGCGCTTTCCACACTTCCAGTACCGGCATACCGGCAATCGGACTGCGTGGATCCTCTTGTGCGGCCGGGTTGACGGTATCATTCGCGCCAATCACCAGCACCGTATCGGTGTCGGCAAAATCCTCGTTGATCTCATCCATCTCCAGCACCACGTCATACGGGACTTTCGCCTCCGCCAACAGCACGTTCATATGGCCCGGTAAACGCCCGGCAACCGGATGAATACCAAAACGCACTTTGATACCGCGCGCGCGTAATTTTTCGGTAATTTCCGCAACCGGATACTGCGCCTGCGCCACCGCCATACCATAGCCAGGCGTGATAATCACCGAGTTGGAGGCTTTCAGCATTTCTGCCGTGTCCTCAGCGGTAATTTCACGATGTTCCCCCACTTCCTCGTCTTCTGAGGAAGAAACGCCATCGGTCCCGAAGCCACCGGCAATCACGCTGATAAAGGAACGATTCATCGCTTTACACATAATGTACGACAGGATCGCCCCTGACGAACCGACCAACGCGCCAGTCACAATTAACAGATCGTTGCTGAGCATAAAACCGGCGGCAGCAGCGGCCCAACCGGAGTAGGAGTTCAGCATAGAAACCACTACCGGCATATCCGCGCCGCCAATCGATGCCACCAAGTGCCAGCCAAACGCCAACGCAATCAGGGTCATAATCAGCAGTGCGAAAACCTGTGCGCCAACGCTGTCAGTGCGTACAAAAATCAGCAGCAAGATAAAAGAAACCACCAACGCCAGCAGGTTCAGTTTGTGGCGATGCGGCAACATCAGCGGACGAGAGGAAATTTTGCCGCGTAATTTGCCAAACGCCACGATCGAACCGGTAAAGGTTACCGCACCGATAAAGATGCCGAGGAATACCTCCGTCAGATGGATGTTCTCCATCACCGGCAGCATACCGGGCGCGTGGTCAATATAACTATTGAACCCAACCAGCACCGCCGCCAAGCCTACAAAGCTATGCAGTACCGCCACCAATTCCGGCATTTCGGTCATTTCGACTTTTTTTGCCAGATAAATCCCGATGGCGCCGCCGATAACCATTGCCAGCAGCAGCCAGCCAATCAACCCGCTTTGCGGCCCGAAAATGGTGGCGATGAGCGCAATCGCCATCCCGGTCATGCCAAAAATATTACCCTGCTTTGAGGTCTCATGCTTTGAGAGGCCGGCAAGGCTGAAGATAAAAAGAATTGCCGCAACAATATATGCCGCAGTCACTAATCCGCCAGACATCCTGTTACCCCTCAGTTCTTACGAAACATTTTCAGCATGCGCTGAGTCACGGTGAAGCCACCGAAGATATTGATGCTGGCGATCAGCACCGCAACGAAGGCGAAAAAGGTGACCCATCCGCCATGGGCGATTTGCAGTACCGCGCCGACCACAATGATGCCTGAAATGGCGTTAGTGACCGACATTAATGGGGTATGCAGTGCATGGCTTACGTTCCACACCACGTAGTATCCCACCACGCAGGAGAGCGCAAACACCGTAAAGTGAGAGAGAAAATCCGGCGGCGCGACATTTGCCAGGCAGGCAAACAACACTATCGCCAGCGCAAACAACGCATATTTACGCCACGGTGAGACGGTTTTTTCCGCGACCGCAGGCGCAGTTTTCACTTCAGCTTGCGCGGCTTTCGGCGCGGCGGAAACCTGAATCGGCGGCGCGGGCCAGGTAATTTCGCCGTCGCGCACCACAGTCACACCACGGATCACCACATCGTCAAAATCAACGACGATCTCACCGTTTTTCTCTTTACACAGCAGTTTCAGCAGGTTAACCAGATTAGTGCCGTACAGTTGTGAGGATTGTGTCGGTAAACGACTCGGCAAATCGGTATACCCGATGATCTTGACGCCATTTTCGGTTGTGGTAACGGTATCTGCCACCGTCAGTTCGCAGTTACCACCGGTTTGCGCCGCCAGGTCAACAATCACGCTGCCCGGCTTCATCGCCGCCACCATTTCACGAGTGATCAGCTTCGGTGCCGGTTTACCCGGAATTAACGCCGTGGTGACGATAATGTCGACTTCTTGCGCCTGCGCGGCGAACAATGCCATCTCGGCTTTAATAAAGGCTTCCGACATGACTTTCGCGTAGCCGTCGCCGCTACCGGCTTCTTCCTCGAAATCCAGCTCAAGGAACTCGGCGCCCATACTTTGCACCTGCTCCTTCACTTCCGGACGCGTATCAAATGCCCGCACAATCGCACCAAGGCTACCGGCAGCGCCAATCGCCGCCAACCCAGCCACACCTGCGCCGATCACCATCACTTTCGCCGGCGGAACCTTCCCTGCCGCCGTAATCTGGCCGGTGAAGAAACGGCCAAACTCATGCGCCGCTTCAACAATAGCCCGGTAACCGGCAATGTTTGCCATCGAACTCAGCGCATCCAGCGACTGCGCGCGCGAAATACGCGGTACCGCATCCATCGACATTACGCTAACCTTACGCGCCGCCAGTTTTTCCATCAGTTGCGGGTTTTGCGCTGGCCAGATAAAGCTAATTAGAGTGCTTCCTTCACGCATTAAAGCGATTTCGTCGTTACCCGGCGCGTTAACCTTCAGCACAATATCGGCTTGCCAGATAGCGGCTGCATCTGTAATTGTCGCGCCCGCCTCAACAAACGCGGCATCCTCAAAACTGGCCCGTTTCCCCGCCCCGCTCTCAACAGCGACGCGAAACCCGAGTTTTAGTAGCTGTTCGACGGTTTTTGGCGTCGCTGCCACGCGAGACTCATTGGGAAACCGCTCTTTCGGTACTCCAATCAACATAATATTCCCTTTCATCGGTGAGTGATGATGGTTTGAACCAAACAAACCCGTTCCAGTCTTATGACCGAAACAAACATGTATCAAACTATTTATAACCTACTGAAAATGTATCTTGCGATCCACACAGGTGACGAATTAGTCGCGAGTTTCACATAAAAATTCAGTAACACCGCTAAATGACGCTATTTTGGCGCTGAAATTTGCCCGTTTTTGCAAATAATCTGCTGTGCAAAATCGTGTCATGGCAAATATATCAATGGTAAAAAGTAAATATTAACAATGCGTTAACTAAAAAATTCATATTATTAACCACTATAAGCGGTAAAAGCGGTTCATTGGCGCGTTTTATGACTTTATACCCATGGTGCCGGCAATAACCGGAGGTGAGAGGCAGAAATGCCATAAATTGCCTGAGACAGCAGCCATTATTACATGCAATAATCGGCAGCTAATCTGTTACACATCAAGAGTCCAGCACGTTTTCGTACTCATTTTTTGCGTAAGGCGAAGGATTATTTTTATGAAGCTGAAGAATACCATTCTGGCGTCTACCCTACTGTCCCTGCTGACATTAACCGCTCATGCGGCGCAGGAACTGACGCCAGAAAAAGCAGCCGCGTTAAAACCATTCGAACGAATTAATATTAACGGCCGCTTCAACGCGATCGGCGATGCAGCCGACGCGGTTTCTAAACGCGCTGACGAAAAAGGGGCTGCCGCTTACTATATTCAGAGCATCAATGATTATAATGGTAACGGCGGCAACTGGCGTGTTACTGCCGATCTTTACCATGCGGATGCGCCAGCCGCTTCGCAAGGGCATCACTACCGCACCTTCAACGGCGTGAAAGAGTTACCTAAAGCGGAAGCCTACACGCTGCAACCCTATGATACCGTCTCGGTTAACGGCTTTTTCCGTTCACAGCCCGATGTTAACGATGCGATTTCAAAAGCCGCGAAAGAGAAAGGCGCCGCCTCCTTCTTTATTATTCGTCAGATCGATGCCAACAGCGGCGGCAACCAGTTTGTAACGGCCTATATCTATAAAGCTGACGCGAAAAAACGCCAGGTACAGAGTCCGGATGCCATTCCGCGTGATTCCGAAGCCGGGAAAGCGGCTCTCGCCGCTGGCGGCGCGGCAGCTAAAAATGTTGAAATCCCAGGCGTCGCCTCTTCCGAAACGCCAACCACGAGCGTCGGTCGTTTCTTCGAAACGCAATCGTCTACCGGGCAGCGTTACACGGTGAAATTGCCGAACGGTAAATCGGTACAGGAAGTGAGTGCCATTACCGCCGCGCAAATGCAGCCGTTCGACAGCGTGACTTTCACCGGCCACTTTGGCACGCCGACTGAGGTTTCCGAAGCAGTTGCCAAGCGTGCGGCAGATAAAGGCGCCAAGTACTACCACGTCACACGTCAATGGCAAAACCAAAGCGGCGGCAACCTGACCGTCACCGCCGACCTGTTTAAATAATCCTCTAACGGGGCGATAGTCAGTATCGCCCCGCTCTCATTTGAATAACCTCTAACCGTTTTTGCATAGTCAGTCATTGCGCTCTGTATAACCTCTCCGTAAAATCAGCCGCTATTTGGGGTTTCGTTCGACCGTCAGGCATTTTTCGTTGTGCCAAATTCGAGCGCCGGCCTTTTTGTTGGTCATTTATGCTATTGCCAGGATGTTTCTTTGGATAAAAAATTGGGTCTTACTGCGCTCACTGCGTTGGTGCTGAGTTCGATGTTGGGCGCTGGCGTCTTTAGCCTGCCGCAAAATATGGCAGCCGTTGCCAGTCCTGCCGCTTTGCTGATTGGCTGGGCCATTACCGGCGTAGGAATTATTTTCCTGGCGTTAGCATTACTGTTGTTGACCCGCTTAAAGCCAGAGTTGGATGGCGGCATTTTTACCTATGCGCGCGCAGGGTTTGGCGAACTGGTCGGTTTTTGCTCCGCATGGGGTTACTGGTTGTGCGCGGTTATTGCGAATGTTTCCTACCTGGTAATTGTGTTTTCCGCCCTCGGTTTTTTTACCGACACGCCCGGGCATGTGGTGTTTGGCGAAGGCAACACCTGGCAAGCGGTGTTGGGCGCTTCACTACTGCTCTGGCTGGTTCACGGGTTGGTACTGCGTGGTGTGCAAACTGCCGCCAGTATTAACCTGGTTGCCACACTCGGCAAACTGCTGCCGCTTGGCGTCTTTATCCTGCTGGCTATCGCCGCGTTTAATTTTGACCGCTTCACCGTTGATTTCAGCGGAGTACAACTCGGCCAACCGGTGTGGGAACAGGTCAAAAGCACCATGTTAATTACGTTGTGGGTGTTTATTGGCGTAGAAGGCGCGGTGGTGGTTTCAGCGCGGGCGCGCCATAAACGCGATGTCGGCAAGGCCACATTAATGGCGGTGATCGCGGCACTCGGTGTGTACCTGCTGGTCACCCTGCTTTCACTGGGCATTGTGCCGCGCGCTGAGTTAGCGGAAATGCGTAATCCATCCATGGCCGGATTGATGACGCACTTAATTGGCCAGTGGGGGAATGCCCTTATCGCCACCGGTTTGGTGGTTTCGGTCTGTGGCGCTTATCTGAGTTGGACAATTATGGCCGCCGAAGTGCCGTTTCTGGCCGCGCAACAAAGCGCCTTCCCGCGCACGCTCAACAAACAGAACCGCCATGGCGCGCCTTCGGCGTCACTGTGGTTAACCAATGGCAGCGTACAGGTGTGTTTATTATTGATTTGGTTAACCAATTCAGATTATGGCACCTTACTGACCATCGCTTCTGAAATGGTGCTGGTGCCGTATCTACTGGTCGGTGCCTATCTGTTTAAAGTTGCGCGTTGGCAGCAAAAACCATGGGCAACGTTTATTGCGGTGGGTGCCAGCCTCTATGGGATATGGTTACTCTACGCCTCTGGTCCATTACATTTACTGCTATCAATCGTGCTGTATGCACCGGGCGTATTGCTGTTCCTCTTCGCGCGCCGTGGCGGGCGTGGTGAACAGCGTCTGAGTCGCTATGAGCGCGTCGCGGTACTGGCTTTGATCCTTGGCGCCTTCCCGGCGCTGTGGGCGCTGGCAAAATAAATTAGTGCGCGGTAGCCGGGATCAAAATACTTAATAAATCGTCATGCTGAGAAAGGTCTAGCGGCTTACGATACTCCTGCTGGATAGCGCTAAGCTGCTGACCGGAAAGCGCATACGGCAGTAAAATATCAAACTGATTGATATGCTGTTGCTCCGCCAGCGTGATCAGGCGGGCAATGTTAATTTCATCACTAACTTGAGTGGAAATGATTTGCAACGCTAATTCTTTCAGGCGTTCCGAGGAGGCGCGCTCACTAACCGCGCTTTTACGCGTCACCATTCCGAAGAAGGGAATCACGCCATAAATGGCATCCACAAAACGCCAGCGCTTTTTACAGGACGCGGCGAGAAAATCAATATAATTGAAACAGATGCGATCATTATATCCGGCAAAGCTCATCTCTTTTTCAGGCACCCTCGCCCTCCTCCTGACAGCCAAAACAGATTGCGACCCGGCGCGTAAGACGGTGAATATAATGGCACGATTTACGATAATTATACTATACATCTCGCGTTATTTAACCGAGGTTGATAGTCGTTCTGCTAAAGAAAGGCTATGCTGCTCATTCTTGTAAACTCACACGCGGCACCATGAATAAAATCGTATTTGTTGAAGATGATCAGGATGTCGGCGAACTTATCGCCGCCTATTTAGGCCGTCACGGCATTGATGTGGTTGTTGAAAATCGGGGCGATCGGGCAGAAGCGGTGATTGCCGACATTAATCCCGATTTGGTGTTGCTGGATATTATGCTACCTGGCAAAGATGGCATGACGTTGTGCCGCGACTTGCGCGCTATCTGGGCGGGCCCGATTGTGTTGCTGACCTCGCTGGACAGCGATATGAACCATATTCTGTCGCTCGAAATGGGCGCTAATGATTACATTTTAAAAACCACGCCGCCGGCGGTATTGCTGGCTCGGCTTCGGCTGCATTTGCGGCAGGCCAGCGCGACCGGTACCACCACCGAAGAGATAGCGCCAACCCTCGCCGGGCATAAAGCCTTGCGTTTCGGTAGCCTGTTTATCGATCCGGTGAATCGCCAGGTCACCTTATCGAATGAAGTCATTGCCCTCTCTACCGCCGATTTTGATCTCTTGTGGGAGTTGGCTACCCATGCCGGACAAACGCTGAACCGTGACGCCCTGCTCAAAACACTGCGTGGCGTCAGCTATGACGGTCTTGACCGGAGTATTGATGTCGCTATCTCCCGGCTGCGCAAAAAACTTCATGACAGCGCGACCGAGCCTTATCGCATTAAAACTATCCGCAATAAAGGCTATCTGTTCGCGCCACATGCCTGGGAAACGCGCCCGGAATGAGAAAGCTCTTTGTTCAGTTTTACCTCTTGCTGTTTGTCTGCTTCCTGGTGATGACGATGCTGGTTGGGCTGGTGTATAAATTCACCGCCGAGCGCGCGGGTCGGCAATCAATGGATGATTTGATGAAAAGTTCGCTCTATCTGATGCGTAGCGAACTGCGCGAAATCCCACCGCGCGACTGGAATAAAACCATCGATAATCTCGATCTTAACCTGTCATTTAAATTACATATTGAACCGATCGGCAAATATAAGCTGGAGCCGGGAAGTATGCGCCGCCTGCGCGCTGGGGAGATTGTGGCGCTCGACGACGAATATACCTTCCTCCAACATATTCCACGCAGCCACTATGTGTTAGCCGTCGGCCCCATCCCCTATCTGTTTTACCTGCACGAAATGCGGATTCTGGATATTGCCCTGCTGGCGTTTATCGGTATGTCGTTGGCATTGCCAGTGTTTATCTGGATGCGCCCACATTGGAAAGACATGCTGAAACTGGAAACGGCGGCGCAACGTTTAGGCCAGGGACATTTGGATGAGCGCATTCATTTTGATAACACCTCCAGTCTGATTCGTCTTGGCGTTGCCTTTAACCAGATGGCGGACAACATCAATACGCTGGTCGCCAGTAAAAAACAGCTTATCGACGGCATTGCGCACGAATTACGCACCCCATTGGTACGTCTGCGTTACCGTCTGGAAATGAGCGATAACTTGAGCGAGGCGGAGTCTGGCGCGCTCAATCGCGATATTGGTCAACTTGAAGCGTTAATCGAAGAGCTATTAACCTATGCCCGCCTTGATCGTCCCCGCGTCGATCTGAATTTGCAACGTGTCGATCTGGCGGTCTGGTTACAAGAGCGCGTTGAAGATATGCGTGACATTAACCCGCAGCACGAAATCGCGCTGGACATGCCACAACGCGAAAATATCGGCATGTCGGATAACCGTCTAATGGAGCGCGTGCTGGATAATCTGGTTAATAACGCGCTGCGTTATGCCAACCAGCGGCTACGCGTTGGGCTATGGTTCGATGGCAATATCGCCTGTTTACAGGTGGAAGATGATGGGCCGGGGATTCCTTTAAATGAGCGCGAGCGGGTTTTTGAGCCGTTTGTTCGGCTCGATCCTAGCCGTGACCGCGCGACTGGCGGCTGTGGCCTCGGTCTGGCCATTGTCCACTCTATCGCCCAGGCGCTGGGAGGTTATGTGATGATTGATAGTAGCCCGCTCGGCGGCGCCAGTGTTCGCTTTTGCTGGCCGGTTGATTTACCCTTGCGGGTAACCAAAACCGCCTGATACCGGCGGTGATTGCCCTACCATCATTTGTGCCGCAGAGAGATGAAGATGACTTCAGCTTATCAACAACTGACCCATACTTTTCAGCGCCTGGCGCGCTTTAGCCACCTTTCCGCCATTGCCGGTTGGGATATGCAAACCATGATGCCGCCAGCGGGCAGCCAGGCTCGCGGCGAGGCGTTGGCGGAATTGAGCGTTTTGCAGCACAGCATTCTGACCGATGCCGCAATTAAACCGTGGCTGGACGCGGCGGAGCAAGAGTCGCTGGATGATGTGCAGCGCGCTAACCTGCATGAAATGCGCCGCGCCTGGCAACAGGCGGCTATCCTGCCCGCATCATTAGTAGAAGCAAAATCTATCGCGGGCTCGCGTTGCGAGCATGCCTGGCGGCAGCAGCGTCCGGCCAACGATTGGCAGGGGTTCGCTACCAACTTAAAAGAAGTGGTTAAACTTAGCCGTCAGGAAGCCGAAATCCGCGCTCAGGCCAACGGATGTTCACGTTATGATGCGCTGTTGGATGTGTTTGAGCCGGGGATGACCAGCGCCCGGCTAGATGAACTGTTTGGCGCACTGAAACAGTGGCTTCCGCCATTACTACAACGTATTGTGGAAAAACAGCGTCAGGAGTCGGTCGAGCAGCCCGTTGGTCCCTTTGCCATTGAGTCACAGCGCCAGCTTGGCCTGAGCATTATGCAGGTGCTTGGCTTTGACTTTAACGCCGGTCGCCTTGACGTGAGCGCGCATCCTTTCTGCGGCGGCGTACCGGAAGATGTGCGGATTACCACGCGTTATAATGAAAAAGAGTTTCTCAGCGCGATGATGGGCGTGATCCATGAAACCGGTCACGCGCGTTATGAGCAAAATCTGCCAAAAAGCTGGCCGGGCCAACCGGTCGCGCTGGCGCGTTCGACCGCCATCCATGAGTCACAAAGTCTGTTTATGGAGATGCAGTTGGCCCGCAGCGCCGAGTGTCTTCAGTTGATCCTGCCGCAAGTCATCCGCCATATCGGCGAAGGCACAGCGCTGAATGCGAATAACTTTGTTCGCCTTAACCAGCGGGTTAAACCGGGTTTTATTCGCGTCGATGCCGATGAAGTCAGCTATCCTACCCACGTCATTTTGCGCTATGAAATTGAACGCGCCTTGATTGCCGGTGATATTGAGGTTGAGGATATTCCGGCATTATGGGATGAGAAAATGCAGCGTTATCTCGGCATTGATACGCGTGGTAACTATCGTGACGGTTGTATGCAAGATATTCACTGGACCGATGGGGCGTTTGGCTACTTTCCGACCTATACGCTCGGCGCAATGTACGCCGCACAGTTATTCCAGGCGGTAAAACGCGCATTGCCGGATTTGACGCAACTGATTGCAACCGGCGATTTGCAGCCAATATTTAGCTGGCTGGAGCAGAATATCTGGCAGCACGGTAGCCGCTTTAGCACCCGTCAGTTGATTGAAAACGCCACCGGCGAAGATCTAAACCCGGAGTATTTTCGTCGCCATTTAGAGCAACGTTATTTATAATCACACCCTGGCGGCGCCCCCCAACGCCGCCTTTATTTTTCATCCAGTTAACCGTTGTACATTCGGTTACACGCCGATACCAAACACTCACGGAAACCCAACCCCGCTTTACTTATAGTGGCTTCACCGGCCCCGCAGTGGGCTAATACATGAAGAAACATTCGAGGGTTTTACAATGAAAAAGTTATTTGCTCTGGTTGTAGCCGCTGCTATGGGTCTGTCTTCAGTTGCTTTCGCTGCTGATACTACCGCTGCGCCAGCCACCACGACTACTCAGGCTTCAACAACTGCGGCTCCGGCTAAAGCAGCAACGCACAAAACCACGCATCATAAAAAACACAAAAAAGCCGCTAAAAAATCTGCTGCACAGAAAGCACAGGCAGCGAAAAAAGCGCACCACAAAAAAGTGGCCAAAAAGCCAGTAGCGCAGAAAGCACAAGCAGCGAAAAAAGTTCACCACAAAAAAGTGGCTAAAAAACCGGTAGCGCAGAAAGCACAGGCAGCGAAAAAAGTTCACCACAAGAAAGTTGTGAAAAAAGCGGCAG
This sequence comes from Paramixta manurensis, assembly GCF_013285385.1. NCBI lineage: Bacteria > Pseudomonadati > Pseudomonadota > Gammaproteobacteria > Enterobacterales > Erwiniaceae > Paramixta > Paramixta manurensis. The sequence goes on from NZ_CP054212.1 coordinate 2,396,596, forward strand.
CGAAATAATCGCAGGAGCGCGCTCCTCAGTGAATTTATCGATAACAAACACCCGGATATTCCGGGTGTTTCTTTCCCGGAGTCGCGGAAATGGTGCGTCGCTACCGATTCGAAATTATCTTGATTGTGATGATCATTTGCGGAGTAGTCGCCGCTTGCTTCTACATCTGAGTGACGTAGTGCGCTGATATTCCGAATTAAACTCCCTTTTTTGCTTCTCACCGACTATAGTTAACCCCATCACGCGTGATAACGACTAATACCTATAATTCTCGCCCCTCATGAGAGTGATATGCGCATAACGGCTGTGTTTTTAGTGGGTTTTTTATCCTTATCGTTTTATACCCATGCGGATGACGATGCGACCAGCGAAGACGATACCCGGACGCTGTTTTTTGGCAAAGATGATCGTAAACCGGTTGCAGACACCACCAGCATTCCCTGGGAAGCCATTGGTCAGTTAGAGACGGAAAGTGGCAACCTCTGTAGCGCGACGTTAATTTCCGCCCATTTAGCGCTCACTGCCGGACACTGTCTGGTCAACCCGCCGGATGGTTCGCTGGATAAGCCGGTCGCGTTGCGCTTTATCGCCGGTGAAAAAGGCTGGCGCTATGAAATTCACGATATTATCGCGCGGGTCAATCCGGCTCTGGGCAAAAAGCTCAAACCAGACGGCGATGGCTGGATTGTTCCGGCATCGGCCGCCCCGGATGATTATGGTTTGATTATCTTGCGTAACCCGCCGTCGGGCATTACGCCGGTTCCGTTGTTCGAGGGATCGCGGAGCGAACTAACCGCTGCGCTAAAAGCTACCGGGCGCAAAGTGACGCAGGCCGGTTACCCGGAGGATCATCTGGATACGCTCTACTCCCATCAGGATTGTTTAATTACCGGTTGGGCTCAACGTACCGTTCTCTCGCACCAGTGCGATACCTTGCCGGGCGATAGCGGTTCACCTTTGTTATTGAAAAACCAGGCGGGCTGGCAACTGATTGCGGTACAAAGTTCGGCGCCTGCTGCGAAAGATCGTTACCGGGCCGATAACCGGGCGATTGCGGTAACCGCTTTTCGTGAGCAACTGGAAACGCTGGCGAAATAGCTGATATCCTCGCCAGCCAGGCGGCACTAACGCCGCCTGGTTCGGTTAAGCGACAATTTGCTCCATTGCCTGAATAATACGCTTATCGGAAATCGGGAATGGCGTCCCCAACTGTTGGGCAAAATAACTGACCCGCAGCTCCTCAATCATCCAACGGATCTCTTGCACATCCTCATCATCACGGCGCAAAGGCGGAAGCTTATTGAGCCAGCTTTGCCAGGCTTGTTGTACCTGCTCAACTTTTAACATCCGCGCGCGATCGCTATGGGGATCAACCGGCAGCTTTTCCAGGCGCCGTTCAATGGCCTGTAGATAACGCAGCGTATCCGGCAAACGTTTCCAGCCGTTTTGCGTGACAAAACCGCGATACACCAACCCAGCCATTTGCGCTTTAATATCCGATAACGCCAGCGCCATACTCATATCGACACGCCCCTTTAGGCGTTTATTGATAGTGAAGACTGCGGTTAAAATTTGCTCCACGCTTTGCGCAATTTCAACCACCGTATCATTGAGTTCCGCGCGAACCTTGTCATGTAAACGCGTAAATTCATCCCGTTTCCACGTTGGCCCGCCAAACCCGGCGATTAACTTATCTACGCCACACGCAATGCAATCATCGATCAGATCGAGCACCTTACCGTAAGGGTTAAAATAGAGCCCCAACTTGGCTTTATTCGGTAATTTTTCGTGCAGATATTTAATCGGCGAAGGAATATTGAGTAGCAGCAAGCGCCGTTGCCCCTGCCACATGCGCTTTTGTTGCTCATGCTGGCTATCGAACAGGCGGATCGCCACGCTCTCTTTCTCATCCACCAACGCAGGCCATGCCTTGACGCTGTAATTGCCGCGTTTTTGTTCAAAATGGTCGGGCAAATCACCGAAGCTCCAGATATGCAACCCACTCTGTTCTAGCCCCTCGTCCGCCACATTCGAAAGCGTTTCCTGCACTTTCTCTTTAAGTTGCGCTTTCAGTTCAGTAAGGTCTTTGCCCTCTTTCAGTTTGCGGTTTTTATCATCCACCACCCGAAAGGTGATTTTAAGATGATCGGGCACCTGTTCCCACTGCCACGCCTCGCGCTCAATGGTAACACCGCTCATACGCCGAAATTCACGCTCCAGCGCATCCAGTAACGGCGTTTCCAGCGGCGTGGCCCGCCCTAAAAAGGCTTCTGCGTAATTTGGCGCCGGAACAAAGTTGCGACGTATTGGCTTTGGTAGCGATTTAATTAACGCGATGACCAGTTCGCGCCGGACGCCAGGGATTTGCCACTCAAACCCGGCGGCATCAACCTGGTTGAGTAACGGCAGCGGAATATGAACCGTCACGCCATCCGCATCAGCGCCCGGTTCAAACTGGTAGCTCAGGCGCAGTTTTAAATTACCCTGATACCAAAAATTCGGGTAATCCAGTTTACTTACCGCTTCGGCGCCCTCTTTAATCAACATTTGCTTATCAAAGTTAAGCAATTCGGGCGTTTCGCGTCCGGCGGTTTTCCACCAGCTATCAAAATGACGCGCCGAGACCACATCATGCCCAATGCGGCTGTCGTAGAAGGTAAACAGCGTTTCATCATCAACTAAAATATCGCGTCGACGCGTCTTGTGTTCCAGATCTTCAACTTCGTTACGCAATCTCTGGTTTGCCTGGAAGAACGCGTGTCGCGTCTGCCAGTCACCCTCAACCAACGCATGGCGAATAAATAACTCACGTGACAACTGCGGGTCGATTTTACCGTAATTCACCTTTCGCGCCGCCACGATCGGCAGGCCATACAGCGTCACTTTCTCCGCCGCCATCACTGCGCCCTGCGCTTTTTCCCAATGCGGCTCGCTGTAACTACGTTTTAATAAATGCTGAGCGACCGGCTCGATCCACTCCGGATCGATACGCGCGGCAATGCGCCCCCACAACCGACTGGTTTCCACCAGTTCTGCAACCATCGTCCATTTGGGCGGCTTTTTAAACAGACCGGAACCGGGAAAAATGGCGAACCGCGCATTGCGCGCGCCGGTAAACTCCTGCTTCTCGGCATCTTTCTGGCCGATATGCGACAACAAACCGGTTAATAAGGCGGTATGTATTTCCCGGTATGGCGCGGGTTCACTGTTCACCGGCATCCCTAACTCACGCACCACCTGACGCAATTGGGTATAAATATCCTGCCATTCGCGTACTCGCAGGTAGTTAAGGTAATCGCTTTTGCACTGACGGCGAAACTGGTTGCCGGACAGCGCTTTTTGCTGCTCCTGTACATAGTTCCACAGATTCACGAAGGTCAGGAAATCTGACTCTTTATCGGCAAA